>NZ_BOQP01000016.1 GCF_018332715.1 Winogradskya consettensis
GGACCGCCGCGTCGTCACCGAGTTGCTGCACCTGGACCAACATGAGCACGATTTTCGACCGGGGGTACGACACTTTTCGCCGTCCCAGAGCGACGATGGAGATCGACATCCACCATCTGAAACTGCGTCGCTCAGGGGGTCGTGGTTTGGATGGCGTGGCCGTATTCGTGGGACAGTGCGGTCAGGTCGGGTTCGCCGTAGTGGGTGACCAGGGCGGTGAAGGTGGCTTCCTTGCCGGGGCCGAAGCGGCGGGCGGTGGTGGCGTACGTGGCGGCGGTGAGGAAGGTGGGGGGCGTTTTCTTGCTGTGGAACTTGTCGGCGTACATGACGAGTTGTTCTTCGGGGGTTTGGGGTTGGTAGTCGCCTGGGGGGAGGGGCAGGTGCTGGCGGGTGATGTCGTCCTGGGTGAGGCCGACGCCGGTGTGGCAGGAGCAGAAGCGACAGAGGGCTTCGGGTAGGCCTGCGTCGCGGAGCATTTCGTGGCCCAGGATGCCGTGGCGGATGTAGTTGGCGTGGTCGAGGGTGCCTTCGTGGTCGTAGAGGGCGTAGACGCCGATGTCGTGCAGGAGGCAGCCAGCTCGGACCAGGGCGGGGTCGAGGGCGGGGGCGGGGTCGAGGTCTGGGCCGAGGTTAGCGCCGACGTTGGGGGAAGGTGTGGCGAGGAGCTGTTCGGCTATCCGGCAGACGATTTCGCAGTGGGTGAGTACTGAGGCCAGGGTCTGCGGGGTGGGGGCGAAGCGTTCGTGGAGGGCGCGGATCTCGCTGTCCGAAGGTATGCGCATCAGAGGATTTGATCAGGTGGGGGTGCCGGGGCTCGAGGTGGGCAGGGCGATGATCATGGTGAGGCCGCCGCCGGGGGTTTCTTCCGGGGTCAGGGTGCCGTGCATGGCTTCGGTCAGGCCGCGGGACAGGGCGAGGCCCAGGCCGACGCCGCTGTGGTTGTCGTGGTCGCCGAGGCGCTGAAAGGGCAGGAAGACCTCGGGCCAGCGGTTTTCGGGAATGCCGGGGCCGTGGTCGATGATGCGGATCTCGACGGTGTGGCCGTGGGAGCTGGCGGTGATGACCGGGGGGCGGGCGGCGGGGCTGTGGCGCAGGGCGTTGGCGGTGAGGTTGACGAGCACGCGTTCGAGCAGGCCCGGGTCGGCGTGCAGGGCGGGCAGGTCATCGGGGATGTGCAGGGTCACGGTACGGCCGTCGGGGCCCAGGTCGTCGAGGGCGCGAGGGACGATCTCCTCGGCGCCGATCGCGGTCGCGGTCACGCCGAACGCGCCGGCCTGCAGGCGGCTCATGTCGAGCAGGTTGGTCACGAGCCTGGTGAGCCGGTCGAGGGATTCGTCCGCGGTTTCGAGCAGTTCGGCGCGGTCGTGTTCGTCGAAGTGCACGTCGTCGCTGCGGAGGCTGGCTACTGCGGCTTTTGCGGATGCGAGGGGCGTACGCAGATCGTGGCTCACTGCGGCGAGTAGCGCGGTGCGCATGCGGTCGGCCTCGGCCAGGGGTTTGGCGGTCGCCGCCTCGGCGGTCAGTCGTTCCTGGCGAAGCGCGACGCTGGCCTGGGCGGCGAACGCCTCGATGATGCGCCGGTCGGAGGCCGCGAGGGGGTGGCCACGCAACAACATCACCAACTCCCCGTCCACCTTGACCTCCGCGGCCGGCAGCGAGGCAGCTGGCAGCGAGGCAGTCGGCGGGGAGGCAGCCGGCAGCGAGACAGTCGGCGGGGAGGGGGCCAGCGGGGTGGCAGGCGAGAGGGGAGCGGTCGGCAGAGCGGTGGGTGGTAGGGGAGTAGCGGGCGGCAGAGGGTCGGTGGGTCTGGTGACCTCCGCGACGACCGTGCCCTTGTCGACCAGGGTGACCGAGTCGAGGGTGAAGGTCTCGCGGAGGCGTTCGAGGAGGGCGGTCAGGGGGCGGTCGCCGCGCAGGACGCTGCCGGCGACGGTGGCGAGGATCTGGGCGTCGGCGCCGGCTCGGGCGGCCTGGCGGGTGCGGCGGGCGGCGGTGTCGACGACCCAGCTCACTGCGAGGGCTACGGCGACGAAGATGGCCAGGGCGAGGAGGTTGTCGCCCTCGGCGATGGTGAAGCGGCCGAGGGGTGGGGTGAAGCAGTAGTTGAGCAGCAGGGATCCGGCGACGGCGGCGAGCAGTGCGGGCCAGAGACCGCCGATGAGGGCGACGCCGACGACCGCGGCGAGGAACAGCAGGATGTCGTTGGTGAGCGACAACGACGGTCCCAGGCTCAGCAGGGCGGTCAGGGCCGGCAGCCCGGCCAGCGTCGTGCAGTATCCGGCGAGGCGGCGGCCGCGGGACAGGGCCGGGGGGATGCGGCGGGCGCTGCGGCCCTGGCTGGCGCGTTCGTGGGGTACGAGGTGGACGTCGATCGTGCCGGACAGTGCCGTGGTGGTCACGCCGACGCCGGCGGAGAGCAGTTGGGCGAGTCTGCCGCGGCTGCTCACGCCGAGGACGATCTGGGTCGCGTTGACGGCGCGGGCGAAGTCGAGCAGTGCCTGGGGAACGTCGGTGCCGGCGACCTCGTGGTACGAGCCACCGAGGCTCTCGACGAGGACGCGGTGCCGGGCCAGGGTTGCGGGGTCGGCTCCGGCCAGGCCGTCGTTGCGAGTGACGTGTACGGCCATCAGGTCCGCCCCGCCGGATCGCGGTGCCGCCGTCCGGGTGGCGATCCGCGCGGCCCGGCGGATCAGCGTTCCGCCCTCGGGGCCACCGGTCAGCGCGACGACGACCCGTTCCCGCGTCTCCCAGGTGGCGTCGATCTTGTTGTCGGTGCGGTACTTGCCGAGCTGGTCCTCGACCTTGTCGGCGAGCCACAGCAGGGCGAGCTCCCGCAGCGCGGTGAGGTTGCCGGTGCGGAAGTAGTTACCGAGCGCGGCGTCGATCTTCTCGGGCCGGTAGATGTTGCCGTGCGCCATCCGACGGCGCAGGGCTTCGGGGGTCATGTCGACGAGCTCGACCTGCTCGGCGGCGCGGACCACGGCGTCGGGTACGGTCTCGCGCTGCTCGACGCCGGTGATCTGGGCGACGACGTCGTTGAGCGATTCGAGGTGCTGCACGTTGACCGTGCTCAGCACGTCGATGCCCGCGTCGAGCAGCTCGGTGATGTCCTCCCACCGCTTGCCGTGGCGGGAGCCGGGCACGTTGGAGTGTGCCAGCTCGTCCACGATGACCAGTTCGGGGTTCCGGGCCAGGACCGCGTCGACGTCCAGTTCGGTGAAGTCGACGCCGCGGTACCGGATCGTGCGGCGGGGCAGCACCTCGAGGTCGGCGAGCATGGCCTGGGTGTGCCGGCGCCCGTGAGTCTCCACGAGGGCGACCACGACGTCGGTACCCCGTTCGGCGCGCCGGTGTGCCTCCTCCAGCATGGTGTAGGTCTTGCCGACGCCGGGTGCGGCGCCGAGGTAGATGCGTAGTTCCCCGCGTGTCATCTCCGCGCCGCCTCCCGTCGCTACTTCTGGCCGCCAGCGGTGAGGCCGTCGGCGGTGAGGCCGTTGGCGGCAGGGCCGTCGGCGGTGAGGCCGTTGGGGGCGAGGCCGTTGGGGGCGAGGCCGTTGGCGGCAGGGCCGTTGGCGGCAGGGCCGTTGGGGGCGAGGCCGTCGAGGGCCAGATTCAGTTTCAGTACGTTGACCGCCGGCTCGCCGAGGAAACCGAGCGCCCGATCGGTGGTGTTGTCGTGCACCAGTTTCCGGACCGCGTCCTGTGACAGTCCCCGTTCCCGGGCGATCCGCGGGACCTGCAGGGCGGCGTACGCGGGGCTGATGTGCGGGTCGAGACCGCTCGCGCTGGCGGTGACGGCGTCCGCGGGCACGGCGGGGTGCGAGGGGGCGTCACCGCGGATCGGGGTGATGATCCCGCCGAGGGCCTGGTAGTCGTCGCCGATCGTCGCGGGTTCGACGGTCACGCCGTCGTAGGTCGCCACGAACGGCGTGCCGGTCTGGTTGACGGAGACCACGCGGGTGATCGGGCCGGTGAAGCCGTCGCGGTGGAACACGGCGAGGACCGCGCCGACGCCGTCAGCGGTGCAGAACGGCCGAGCCCCGCTGACACCTTCGAGAGTGCCGACGGCGAGGCTGCGGGCGCAGACCTGGGTCAACAGGCTCTGCGATGCGTCATCCGGGTTGTCGGCGAGGGTGTCGACCACGCTGTTCGGGCCGAGGTTGCTGGCCGAGGTGGCGGTGGGGTCGTAGCCGTCGCCGGCCGCGGAGGGGCGGCTCTGGAAGTAGCGCGGGACGGGGTTTCCGTCGGCGTCGGTGAAGGCCTGGCCGATGAGCACACTGCCATGGGCCACGAGCGAACCATTGGCCTTGTCGCTGAGGCCGGGGATCCGGCCCACGGCGACCAGGAGCAGCGGGTACGCGAGCCCGAGCAGGATGGTGAGGACGAGCAGGGCACGCAGGGCGGCGAGGTGCTGGGAGAGCCAGCTGGGAAGTCGCATGTCAGATCCCGGGGATGAACTGGATGAGGAGGTCGATGATCTTGATGCCGAGGAACGGGGCGACGACGCCGCCCAGCCCGTACACAAGGAGGTTTCGTCGTAGCAGTGAGCTGGCACTGGAGGGTGTGTATCGCACGCCTTTGAGGGCGAGCGGGATCAGCGCGACGATGACGAGGGCGTTGAAGATGACCGCGGACAGGATCGCGGAGCCCGGTGAGTGCAGCCGCATGACGTTGAGCGTGTCGAGGCCGGGGTAGACGGCGGCGAACATGGCCGGGATGATCGCGAAGTACTTGGCGATGTCGTTGGTGATGGAGAACGTCGTCAGCGCGCCACGGGTGATGAGCAGCTGCTTGCCGATCTCGACGATCTCGATGAGTTTTGTCGGGTCGGAGTCGAGGTCGACCATGTTGCCGGCCTCCTTCGCGGCCGACGTGCCGGTGTTCATGGCGACGCCGACGTCGGCCTGCGCGAGGGCGGGTGCGTCGTTCGTACCGTCACCGGTCATCGCGACCAGCCGGCCGCCCTCCTGCTCCTTGCGGATGTAGGCGAGCTTGTCCTCGGGGGTGGCCTCGGCGAGGAAGTCGTCGACACCGGCCTCGTCGGCGATCGCCTTCGCCGTGCGCGGGTTGTCACCGGTGATCATCACGGTGCGGATGCCCATCTTGCGCATCTCGTCGAACCGCTCCTTCATCCCCGGCTTCACCACGTCCTTGAGGTGGATGACGCCCAGGATGCGACCCTGCTCCGCGACGACCAGCGGAGTGCCGCCGGACGAGCTGATCTCGTCCACAACTGAGGCGACCTCGGCCGTGGCTCCACCGGCCCAGGAGATCACCGCGGCGGCGGCGCCCTTGCGGATCTGCCGGTCGCCGAGGTCGACGCCGCTCATCCGGGTCTGCGCGGTGAACGGCACGAACACGGCATCGGCGATCAGGCCGGGCTCGCGCTCCCGCAGGCCGAACTCCGTCTTGGCGAGGACCACGATCGAGCGCCCTTCGGGCGTTTCGTCGGCCAGGCTGGCGAGCTGCGCGGCGTCCGCGAGGGTCAGTGCCGTGACACCTTCGACGGGTACGAACTCAGCTGCCTGACGGTTTCCGAGAGTGATTGTGCCCGTCTTGTCGAGCAGCAGCGTGTTCACGTCACCGGCCGCCTCGACAGCGCGGCCGGACATCGCGAGCACGTTGCGCTGCACGAGCCGGTCCATGCCGGCGATCCCGATCGCGGACAGCAGTGCGCCGATCGTGGTGGGGATCAGGCAGACGATCAGCGAGACCAGCACGATCCCGGTGACTCCGTGAGCGTCGATCGCCGCGGTGTCCGGGGCGGCGGCCTGCCACGCCTTCGAGAAGATGGCCAGGGGCTGCAGCGTGACGACCGAGAGCAGGAAGATGAGCGTGAGCGCGGCGAGCAGGATGTTCAGCGCGATCTCGTTCGGCGTCTTCTGCCGGTTGGCACCCTCGACCAGGGCGATCATCCGGTCGACGAAGCTCTCGCCGGGCTTCTGGGTGATCCGCACGACGATCCGGTCGGAGAGCACCTTCGTGCCGCCGGTGACGGCCGAGCGGTCGCCGCCGGATTCGCGGATGACCGGGGCGGACTCGCCGGTGATGGCGGACTCGTCGACGCTGGCGATGCCCTCGATGACGTCGCCGTCACCCGGGATCGTCTCGCCGGCCTCGACCACGACCGTGTCGCCCTGCTTGAGCTCGGCGGCCGGGGTGAGCCGCTCGACGCCGTCGACGAGACGCCGGGCGACCGTATCCTTCTTGGACTGACGCAGCGTGGCGGCCTGTGCCTTGCCGCGACCCTCGGCGACCGCCTCCGCCAGGTTCGCGAAGACGACGGTCAGCCACAGCCACACGGTGATCGACCAGGCGAGCACGCTGGGGCCGGTGACCGCGAGGACGGTGGTGAACAGCGCCCCGGCCTCGACGATGAGCATGACCGGGTTGTGCCACAGGGTGCGCGGGTCGAGCTTGGCCAGCGCACCGGGCACGGCCTGCCGGAGCTGCTTCGGATCGAGCAGTCCGCCCTGGACGGTCCTGCGAGGCTGCGGCGGGGTATCCGCTTGCCGTTCCACAGCTCGGCCTTCGGGCGGCTCGAGGGTGGTGGTGGGGTGGTCGGTGGGGGTCATGACAGTCCCTCTGCGATGGGTCCGAGTGCGAGAGCGGGGAGGAAGGTGAGGGCGACGAGTACGACGGTCACGCCGACGACCATCCCGACGAACAGGGGCTGGTGGGTGGGCAGCGTGCCCTCGGACTCGGGGGTGGCCCGTTGCCGTGCCAGGGATCCGGCCAGCGCCAGGACCAGCACGATCGGCAGGAACCGGCCTAGGAGCATCGCCAGCCCCAGCGCCGTGTCCCACCACGGCGTGTTCACGGTGATGCCGCCGAACGCCGAGCCGTTGTTGTTGGCGGCGCTCGTGAACGCGTACAGAACCTCGGAGAGACCGTGTGGTCCCACATTGAGCGCCGTGCTGTTGTTGCCCGTCGCGAAAGCGGCGGCCGTGCCGGCCAGGACGAGTGTCGGGGTGACCAGGAAATACAGCGACGCCAGCTTCATCTCCCGCGCGCCGATCTTCTTGCCGAGGTACTCCGGGGTGCGCCCGACCATCAGCCCGGCCACGAACACCGTGATGACCGCGAGGATGAGCAGCCCGTAGAGCCCGGAGCCGACGCCACCCGGGGCGACCTCGCCGAGCATCATGTTGACGATCGGCATCATCCCGCCGAACGGCGTGAACGAGTCGTGGAAGGAGTTCACCGCGCCGGTCGAGGTCAACGTCGTCGCCGCCGCGAACGCCGCCGAGTCGGGGACGCCGAAGCGGACGTCCTTGCCCTCCATCGCCGCGCCGACCGCCTGCGGCACCGTGCCACCGCCGTGCACCTCGAACCCCACGGTCAGCGCCACCGAGGCGATCGCGAGGATGCCCATGACCGCGACGATGGCGTACCCCTGGCGGTTCTGCCCCACCATGCGGCCGAAGACCCGGGGCAGGCTGAACGGGATCAGGAAGATCAGGAAGATCTGGAACCAGTTCGTCCACGTCGTCGGGTTCTCGAACGGGTGCGCCGAGTTGGTGTTGTAGAAGCCGCCGCCGTTCGTGCCGAGCAGCTTCACCGCTTCCTGCGACGCGACCGGACCGCCTGTGAGGTGCTGCGTCGCGCCGGTCAGCGTGGTCACGTCGGTGCCGCCGGAGAGGTTCTGCACGACGCCGCCGACCATGAGGATCAGCGCGGCGAGGGCACAGACCGGCAGCAGGATCCGCAGCGTGATCCGGGTCAGGTCGACCCAGAAGTTGCCGAGCGTGCCGCTCCTGCGGGCCGCGAAACCGCGGATCAGCGCCACGGCGACGGCGATGCCGATACCGGCGGAGACGAAGTTCTGCACCGCGAGACCGGCCATCTGCGCGAGATGACCCATCGTTGATTCACCGGAGTACGCCTGCCAGTTCGTGTTCGTCACGAAGCTGACCGCCGTGTTCCAGGCGATGTGGTCGGTGACCGCGGGCAGGCCCAGCGACAGCCACAGCTTGTCCTGCACCCGCAGCAGCAGGTAGAGGAACAGCACCGAGACGGCGGAGAAGGCGAGCACGCTGCGGGCGTACACCCCCCAGGTCTGCTCGGCGGCCGGGTTGACGCCGACCAGGCGGTAGATCCCGCGCTCGGCGACGCTGCTCCGCGTGCCGGTGACGACGCGGTACATGTAGTCGCCGAACGGCCGGTACACCGCCACGAGGGCGAGCACCAGGGAGACGACGAAGATCCAGCCGGCCATCAGAACTTCTCCGGGAAGAGCAGGGCGGCGACCATGAAGACGCCGAGCAGGACGGCCACGATCAGGCCGATGAGGTTGACGGCGCTCACCAGCGTTCGACCGCCCGGATCAGCACGGTCAGCGCTGCGAACAGCACCACCGTGAGTCCGACGAACACGAGATCAGCCACGGAAGGCTCCTTGACGAGGGGTGTGGGGGCTTACGTGGAGAAGAAAAGCGCGCGGGGGAGCCCGTGTCATCGGCGTTCACGCGTTGCCTACGCCGCCGGGGCACTTCTTGACGCGCTCTTAACGCCGCAGGTGGCGCCCGTCACGCGGCGCCGGCGACGGCACGGATACTTGTCCGGTGCTCACCATGCTGTCCGTCGCGGTTGCCTACCGGGGCCAGGACGTTGTCGCCGGCTTCTCGCTCGAGCTCACCGCGGGTCAGGCCGTCGTGCTCCGCGGTCGTAACGGCGCGGGGAAGTCCACCCTGCTGCGCGCGGTCTGCGGGGTGCTTCCGGTGCGCTCGGGCACGATCCTGGTCGACGGTTCGGCCGCCGACGAGACCAGAGCTGATTTCCGGCGTACGGTCTGCGCGCTCCTCGACGACGCCGCCTGGTACCCGTCACTCACCGTCATGGAACACGTCGAGCTGGTCCGGCTCGTCGCCGGTGATCCGCCGCCCGGCTGGTGGACGCCGGTCGAGCTGGCAGCCACGCTCGGGCTCGAAGACCTCGCCGGCCGCTCCCCGGCCCAGCTCTCGTCGGGACAGCGCCAACGGCTCGCCCTGGCCATGGCGTTCGCCCGGTCGAGCCGGCTGCTGCTGCTCGACGAGCCGGAGCGCCACCTCGACGAGGACGGGCGTACGGTGCTCGGCGCCCTGCTCGCCCGCTACCTCGACCTGGGCGGCGCGGTCCTGATGGCGACCCACGACCCGGGCCTGAGCACCGCCGGGCGCGTCGTCGACCTGGACCGGGGATGAAAGCCGCGGAGTTACGCCGCTGGATCCGCGTCAGGCGGCTGCGCGGGGCGCGGGGCCGGTGGAGCGCGGACGGCATCTACACCGTGGTCCTGTCCGCGGCGTTCGCGGTGCTGGCCGTGGCCACCTCGGCGCGCGGGCCCGGCATCGCTCTGACGGTCGCCGCTCCGGCCGGGGCTGCGCTGGCGCTCTGGGCGGCCGCGACGTTCGGCCCGCTCGGGCTGTCCCGGCCGACCCTGATGTGGGTCGCGACCGGCCCGGTCAGCCGCCGCGACCTGCTGCTGCCCCGGCTGACCGCGGTGCTCGGCGTCGGCGGGACGACCGGCCTGCTGACCGTGCTCGTGTCCCACGCGCCGACCGCGGGCCTGCTGGTGCTCGCGGCCGCGACGGGCGTGCTGCTCGCCGGGGTGGCCGCCGGGATCCAGATCACCGCCCGCAATGCGACCCCGATCCTGCGTACCCTCGCCGCGGGAAGCCTGGCCGCCGCCCTGCTCATGCCCCGGACCGCTGCGCTCGCGCCGGGCCCGGCCGTGACCGGTGTGGTAGTGGCCGCCGCCCTGCTGGTCGTGGTGGGCGTCGTGGCGCGCCTCGACCGCATCCGCATCGGTGCGCTGAGCGGCGACGGCGCGGCGACGCTCATCAACGGTATCGGCACCGCGGACCCCGGCCTGCTGACCCGCGCCGCCGAGGAACGCCGCTGGCGTGGCCGCACCCTGCGCGGACGGCTCCCGGCTCGCAGCGGTGGACGGGCGATCGTCGCCCATGACGTGCTCGCGTACCTCCGGCTGCCCGGGCGCGTGGCGCTGACCGTCGCGCTCGGCGCCGTACCCGTCATCGTTGCCGGTCCTGGCACGTCACCCACGGTCCTGCTCGGCAGCTGGGCGGTCGCGGCGCTGCTCGCGGCAGGCCAGACCACCAGCAACGTACGCCACGACGCCGACCGCCCGACCCCCGCGCGCCTGCTCGGCCTGACCGGCCAGCACCTGCTCGCCCTGCGCTCGGCGTTGCCCACGGTCGTCGCGGCGCTCTGGTCGGCCACGGCGCTCGCCCTGGTGGCAGCCCGGACCGGAGGCGACATCGCCGCGGCACTCGTCCTCGGCGCGGCCTCGGGCCCGGCCCTGGCCGCGGGAGCTCTGCGCTCGGCCCGCCGCTCACTGGTCCGCCACGACTACCCGCTGATCGTCACCCCGATGGGCGTCGTCCCGAGCGGCCCGTTCCTCTGGCTCGCCCAGGGCCCCGACCTAGCACTGCTAGGCTCACTGCCACTGCTCATCGCCCTTGCCACCGCAACGTACGGCTGGCTCGCCTCACTCATCCAGGCCGCCATGGCCACCGCGGTCCTGGCCGGCTTCCTCACCCGCCGCCCCGGCGCCTTCCGCCTCAAACCCCTGCTGCACCGCACCGCCACCGTCATCTGGCGGCTCTGATCACGAGTTCACCAGCACGATCTTGCCTCGTACGCTGCCCGCCTCCCCGGCACGGTGAGCCTGCGCGACATCTTCCAGGGCGAACGTCCGCCCGACCCGAACGGTGAACGCCCCCGCCTCGACCAGCCCCGCGACCTGGGCGAGCGAATAGAGCGCCCGGCCCGAGTCACCCCGGCTGAACCGTACGCCGTACTCCTGGGCCCCCGCGTGGTCCGCGACGGTGAGCACGTGCTCCGGGCCGCCCGCGAGCTCGATCAACTCGGGCAGGTTACCGCTGCCGGCCACGTCGAGGGCGAGGTCCACGCCGTCGGGGGACAGCTCGCGTACCCGGTGTGCGAGGCCGTCCCCGTACGCCACAGCTTCCGCACCGAGGCTGCGCAGCAGCTCGTGGGTCGCCGGGCTGCCGGTACCGATGACCCGCGCGCCACGCGCCACAGCGAGCTGAACCGCCGCACTACCCACGCTGCCGGACGCACCACTGACAAGAAGAGTGACGCCGCTGCCGCGGCTGGGCTGGGTTTCGATGCCGAGCTGGTCGAGGGCGCGGGCGGCGGTCTCCACGGCGGACGGGAGCGCGGCGGCCGCGGCGAAGTCGAGCGACGCCGGGATGGTGGCGTAGTGGGACAGCACCGCGAGCTCCGCCTGCGCGGCACCGTCGGGCGAGAACCCGAACACGCGGTCACCGAGGGCGACATCCGTGACCCCGGCACCGAGCTCGTCGACGAGGCCGGCTGCTTCGTACCCCAGGGTCTGTGGGAGGTCCTGATCCATCAGCCCCTGGCGCTTCTTCCAATCGCTCGCATTGACCCCGGCCGCCCGAACCGCGATCCGCACCTGCCCCGCACCCGGGTGCGGGTCCGGCAGATCGGCGAGCTCGAGCACATCCGGGCTCCCGAACCGACTGAACCGTGCTGCCTTCACATGCTGCTCCCGTCCTCCACCAAGCGGTATCCGACGGTACCGAAGTGAACCGCGCAGCAAGCCCCACTCCTGCGAAGCCGATCGCCTCCGCCCCAGACTGTCAGCCTAGATTCCTAGGATGCCTTAAAGGGTGTGCCCACGGACGGGCCGCGCACTCCCGGGACCGCCGCAGCTACGCCGTGCACCTCACCCCGGCGGGCCGGGAGCGACTGGCTGCTGCGGAGGCCACGGCGAGCGAGGTGATGGCCGGTCTGCCCGCGCCGTTCTCGGCCGCGGAACGCGACCGGCTCCACGCCCTGCTCGCCCGCTTCATCGCGCACGCCGCCGACGGGGGATGATCGAAGCCGGCCGTGATCACCCAGCGAAGGGCAGCATGACGATGACCGAGGAACGCCCGCCATTCCCGCCGTTCACCCTCGACACCGCCCGGGCCAAGGTGCAGGCTGCCGAGGACGCCTGGAACACGCGCGAACCGGAGCGGGTCGCTCTCGCGTACACGCAGGATTCGGTTTGGCGTAACCGTGACGTCTTTCTGCAGGGGCGTGACCAGATCGTCGAGTTTCTCACCGCGAAATGGCAGCGCGAGCGCGACTACGCACTTCGAAAGAGCCTGTGGTCCTTCACAGACGACCACATCGCGGTCCGCTTTCAGTACGAGTGGCACGACAGCGACGGCAACTGGTTCCGCAGCTACGGCAACGAGCTGTGGGAATTCGACGAGCGTGGCCTGATGAGCCGCCGCGAGGCCAGCATCAACGACGTCGCCATCACCGAATCCGAGCGCCGCCTCTTCGGTCCCCGCCCCGCCGACGAGCGCAGCCCCGCCCACGACATCCCACTGCGATAGCGGCCCTCACAGGGGGATGGGGTCGGTGCCGTGGCCTATGCGGGCGACCACCAGGCCGGTGGGGGAGACCTCGGCGTATTCGGCGGTGTGGAAACGCAGGACGGTGCCGGTGGGGGATTCGATTGTCCAGCGGAGTTCGTGGAAGAAGAACCAGTCGTCGACGTGCTGGTTGATCAGCGCGAGTTCGCGTACCGAATAGTGGTCGTAGAAAGCGGTGAGGTGCGCTCGCAGCTCGTCCCGGGTGTGCAGTTCGACCAGGGTGCCGGCATCGGTGAGATAGTCGCGGGTGCCGGTCTGGGTTTCGGGGTGGGCGTGGGCGGCGATGGTGTCCACGTCACCGGTCCGGAACGCGTCGAGCAGCCGGGTCTGGAGGGCGGCGACGGCGTAGCGGGCGGCGAGGGGACCGTCGGCGGGGTCGCCGGGCATGGCGGCGGATTGGGTGCGGCCCCAGAAGAGTTCGCCGGTTATGCCTTCGGAGCCCATGGTCGGGAAGAGCACGATGACCGGGCGCTGGCTCTCCGCGCCGGTGGCTTTGGCGCGGCCACGGCCGATGCCGCTGACGAAGGAATACCAGGAGCCGTGGAGTTCGGTCATCGGGCGGATCGCGACGACCGCGGAGAATCGGTGCATGTTGCGGTACGTCTCCGCGATGCCGTCGTAGGTCGCGACGATGCGCTGGGTGGGGATCTCGTGACCGGGTTCCACCGCGGGGCTCACCGTGTACGCGTACGGCCCGCTCGGTGCCAGCGTTGCCAGGATTTCGTCGATGTCGTCGACGTACTCCGCGTTGACGTGCCGCCACATCGTCTCCGCGGCTGACACCTGCAGGTCTGACGTGACGAGAAGCTCCCCGGCATGCGTTCTGTCTCTCATCTCCATAGGAGACATGACGATCCTGACGCGGTGCTGACGTCAGCGTTCTGTCAGGCCGTTCTGGTTCTCTTGCAGCCATGATGAAGTCGGTAATCGTGACCGGACCTGGGAAAACGGCGACGATCGAGGTGGAGCGGCCGGTCGCCGGGCCGGGAGATGTGCTCGTCAGGATGCGGGCGTGCGGCATCTGCGGCTCGGACGGGCTCTACATCTCGGTCGGTGGCATACCGCCCCGGCAGGGCGCGACCCCGCTGGGCCACGAACCCGCCGGGGAGATCGTCTCGATCGGCGCCGGGGTCCGGGACCTTGCCGTCGGTGACCACGTGGTGCTGAATCCGATGGCCGCCGCGGACGGCATCATCGGCAGCGGCGGTGCGCAGGGCGCCCTGTCGGAATACGTGTTGGTCCGCGGCGCCGAGGCCGGCACGCACCTCGTGACGATCCCGGCGCACATCCCGTTCGAGGTGGCGGCTCTGAACGAGCCGATGGCGGTGGCAGGGCACGCAGTGAACCGTACGCAGCCCAAGGCGGGCGACAAGGTCGTCGTGTTCGGCGCCGGCCCGATCGGCCTCGGCGCGACGATCGCCTACAAACTGCGCGGCGCCCACGTCGTGGTGGTCGACATCGTGCCCGGCCGCCTGGAGAAGGCCCTCGCCGTGGGCGCCGACGCGGTCATCAACTCGGCATCGGCCCCGGTCGACGAGCTCCTGATCGACCTGCACGGCGAAGCACCGCCCAGCTTCGCCCGCGGTCGCAGGGCCGGCACGGACATCTACCTCGACGCGGCCGGCGTACCCCAGGTGATCGAAACGGCCACCAGGCTGGCCAGGCACGGAGCGACGCTCGGCGTGGTCGCCGTGCACAAACGGCCGGTCCCGCTCGACCTCGGTGCCCTGCTGACCACGGAGCTGACCGTCGTCCTGTCGATGGGCTACCCGACGGAGATCTTCGAGGTCACCCGCGACCTCATAGAAAACTGGCAGCGGTACGCCCTCATCGTCAGCGACACCATCCCGTTCGCCGAAGCCCAGCGCGCCCTCGACCTCGCCACGACACCCGGCGCGGCCGACAAAGTGGTGGTCACTTTCCCGTGATCAGGGGTTCCGTGGAATTGGATCCCCCTTAATATCAAGAGGATCCAACGAGCCAGAAGGTCTGACCCCGCAGCAGGGCTAGCACGTCGAGGTCGTGCCCGACGGTGATCAGCGGTGGTCGCTGCTGATCGTCAGGGAACAGGCGCCGCGGCGGCGGGGCCGGTGGTGGACTGGTCGGGTGGAACCGGAGCTGGATGATGAGGAACTTCAGCAGCGCGAGCTGGTGATGGCAATGCCCGCTCTGCCGCTACGGGCCCACGCGCAAGTGACCGCGCCTGTCGCCGGAGATCGGCTGGTGGGGGTGGCGGTCGGGGCCGGGAATGAAATGCAGGTGTTGTGGTGCGCGGCCCGGGACCGGGATCCGCTGTTCCAGCTCGGGGGTGGTTGGCGTTCCCCGATATCTCACGGGAGGCCATTGCGGGCAGTCGACGTACGGCTGAGTGTGCATGTGGCGGGCGTCAGTGCGCTGGTCCGGACGATTCCGTCCTTTCCGTTCGCCTTTCCGCTCGTGCGTATGTTGCCGGGCGGGCGGATTCTGGCCGTGGGGAACAAGTGCGTCTGGCATCCGTCGGGGCCTGAGCGCAACGCCGTCGTCTACGGCGCGGATGGCCGGGTCGAGGCCGAGGCGACCTGGGGTGACGACATCTTGCACCTGATGGTCGGCGCCGATGACACGATCTGGGCAGGGTACGGCTCGATCGCGATCTGGGGCAGCGGCAACGGGTGGGGCGGGCCGGGCCCGGCGCCGCCGGGATGTCCCGGGCTGATCCGGTATTCGGCGGATGACCTGAGCCGGACCTGGAGCTATCCGCGGGAGAGTCCGTGGGGCGGCATCGATGACTGCGCTGCGCTGAACGTCGCGGACGACGGCACGTGGATCTCCTACTACAGCGGCTTGCCCCTTGTCCGGATTACGGAACGCGGTATTGCGGGTTGGCGCACCGACATTGTCCGCGGCGTCAGGGCTGTGGCGGTCGGCTACGAGCACGTTGCGCTTCTCGGGGGCTACGGAGCCGGCTTCGACGTGCTGACCGTCGGCACGTTGAACGACGGCCGGTTCGACATCGCCGGGCAGTACCGGCTCGTGTTGCCCGATGGCGGACCGATCGGCCAGGGCGCGGTGATCGGCCGGGGTGCTCTGCTGCACACGGTGATCGGGGACACCTGGTATCAGTTCTCGGTCGATGACCAGTTCACCTGGAGCCATCGGGAGTAGGGGTGCGATGCCCGTCGTCCGGTGCCGGACGACGGGCATCGCGGTCAGCTGACAGCCGTCAGGAGGTGATCGACCAGAGCTGGCAGGTGTTGTTGAGCCACATCCAGAGGTCGGCCTTGGTGCCGTTGGCGGTGCCGCAGTTGACGTTGTCGAGGACCATGCCGCTGTTCTCGGCGATGAGTTCGTAGCGGCCGTTGCCTGCGGGGATCACTGCCCATTGCTGGCAGAGGTTGCCCAGGGAGTCCCAGAGGTTGACGGCTGTGCCGAGGGCCTGGCCGCAGTTGACGGCGTCGAGGACCTTGTTTGCGTTCACATTGGTGATCGTCCATTTGTTGGCGCCGACGTTGGTGAAGCGCCATTGCTGGCAGGTGTTGCCGAGGGCGGTCCACTGGTCGATCGCTGTGCCGTTGGCGGTGCCGCAGTTGACGGCGTCGAGGAGTTTGCCGCTCTGGAGGTTGGTCAGTTTGTAGGTGGCGCCGTTGACCGGGAAGGTGACGCTCTTGGTGTAGCCGACCGAGACGATGTTTGACTGGACGGCGTTCTCGGTGGCGTCGGTGGGGTAGCCGCTGGTCATGACGCCCTCGAAGAAGGAGCCGACGGAGCCGTTGCTGTTGTCGCCGCCGATGCCGAGGATGATCGCGCCCTGTTTGGTCATCGGGTTGTAGCCGGACTGGGTCGGGAGTGCGCCGTTGTAACGCGTGGCCAGTGAGCCGGACTGGGCGTTGCCGTCCTTGATGGCGTACGCGGAGGTGCCGTTGTTCTTGAGCACTGCCGTCACGAACGGCGTGCTGCGACCGGTGTTGGCCGTCCAGGAGCCGTTGCCACCGGCGAACAGGCCGTTCTCCAGGTCCGCGGCGACGCGCGGGCCGGTGGCGCACGGCGAGAACCAGCAGAGCGTACCGAAATAGATCGCGTCCATGTCGCCGTTGCCCGTGTCGTTGTTGCTGGTCTCGGCGTTGCCGTAGTCGAAACAGCAGCGGTCGTTGTAGTGCGTTCCCTCGGTCACCATGTACATGCCCTCGGGTGCGCTGCCGGTGGCGATGCCGTTCGTGGCGTTGTTGCGGTAGCCGTTGCCGGCCGAGATGTAGACGCCGTAGACCTTGTGGCCGCCCGCGGTGACGGGCAGCGCCGCGGCGTTCGAGCCCTGGTCGGCGGTCGGGTTCGCGCCGCCGCCGGGGGCGATCGTCAGGTCGTTGTGCCGGGTCGTCTGGTCGTAGATGCGCACGATCGTGCAGTAGGTGCCGGAGCAGAACGAGTCCTGCGCGGCGGCGTTCGCGTAGCCGCCGGCGCTGAGCGTGCCGATGTTCGACGTGGCGCCGTCGGACCATCGGCGGACCTGGTAGAGCGATCCGTTGTACGCGCCGAACAGGGCACGCGTGGTGCTGTGCGCGGCGACGCAGGGGGTGCCGCCGCTGGCATAGATGTCACAGGACAGGGTGCCGGCGGCCTGGGCCGTGGTGGGTGCGGCGACCAGGGCGACGGCGGCGAGCAGGACGGAGGCCAGGAGTGCTTGCCATGATCGGCGCAGGGAGCGGAATCCCATGATGTGCCTTTCGCGAGCATGCGATGCAGCGCTTGTCCATGGCGGGCGCTGCGGGAGGACGGGCACCGGTGTGAACGTTAACAAAGATTTACTTACATGTTTCGATTTTGTCAAGGCCGTGAGGGCGGGGTGCGGCGGTGGTCAAGGCGGGAAAGATCTTGGCGAGGATCACCGCCGCACCGGCTCCGAAAGCCGCGGCCGGGAACCGTCGCCGGGTCGCCCGCGGCGTTGCGCGGTGCGACCCCCTGCGTTCTGTCTGTCAGGAGCGGCCACAGTGGAGATCGTTCCTGGGCGGTTGCTGAGTTGAACCTGTCGGGACCCTTTGTTCGTCCGGTCAGCCCCGATGCGCGTACGCGCGGTCACGGGCCTCGCGGAACTGGGTGACGGCATCGCCGCGGTAGGCCCAGATCCAGCCACCGACGTTGTCCCCGAGCAGGTCGAAGACGCGGGCGGCGGCCTCCGATTCGCCGGCGAGGTCGAAGCCCATCGCGAAGGCGTTCGCCCGGGGGATCCAGCCGTGTGTGAACTCGAGATCGGGATGGAAAATGGACTTCTCCGCGGCGGCGTGCAGTTCTGCGGCGACCTCCTCGGTGCCGATGTACTCGGCGTCCTCACCACCTGGCAGCGTCAGCCACATCTCGATGTGCGCGATGAAGATGAGCTCCGGGATCAGACTGGCAGCGGGTGCTGCAGCGGTGGCCTCGCGCGCGAAAGCGAACATCTCCTCGTGGCTGCCGAACCATTTCTTGCACAGATACTGCAGCCGCTGCTCATGCGCGACGACGTGGAACGGATGCCGTGCGGCAACGGCGTCGAAGCGGGCCCGCGCCTCGTCGGCGTCGATCTGCCGGCCCCGGGACGTCGTCACCAGCCACGTCCGCGCGGTGACATCAGCGGGGTCGCGATCGATGACCTCGTCGAGCGCGTTCTCGGCGATGCGCAGCCGGTGGAAGAAATCCCGGAACTGCTCCTGCTGCGTGTACTCCGCGCGTTTCGCACCGCGGGCCTCCCACGCCCAGTTGACCGCGTGGCAGCCCTTCACCAGAACGGGCAGCGTGGAATCCGGCTCGGCGTCGATCCATTCCCGGATCCATTCCTGCACGCCGCTCACATTGGCAGCCGCCTCCATCAGGTACGCCCTGGCGTCCGGGTCCGTGACGCCGGCGAGCACATCTTTCGCCGTACGCCAGTCCCGTGCCGTCAGCGCGTCGATCAGCAACCGCGCCCGCGGGTCACCCCCGGCCGGATCGGCGGTCAGCTCCGGACTGCGACTCTTCTTGAACGGCCACATCGATGGCTCCCTCCCCGTGATCGCGGTCGATCATAGGGGGCCATCGCGGATAAGCTGCGGCGGTGGTCGAGGTGCGGCGGATGGTCCCGGAGGACGTGGCAGAGATCTCCCGGCTGCGGGTCGCGGGGTGGCAGGCCGCCTACCGGGGAATCATCCCGGATTCCTATCTCGACGCGATGGACGCCGAGGCGGATGCCCGGCAGCGGGCGACCTGGCGGTCGAAAGGGATCGACCTGGTCGCCCACGACGAGAAAGAAAGCCTCACCGGGTGGTGCTGCTCGGGACCGGCGGGTGCGGCAGGGCACACGGAGATCTTCACTCTCTACGTACGGCCGGAGCTGATCGGATCGGGAATCGGAGCGGCCCTGCTGGCGGCCACCCACCGGCACTGGACGGCATTCGACGTCGAGGTGTTCCAGCTGTGGGTGCTCCGCGGCAACAAGGCCGCCCGGCGGTTCTACGAGAGGTTCGGGTACGCGCCGGACGGCACCGTGGAGACGTACGAGTATGACGGGGTCGCCGTGGAAGAGGTCCGGTATCGCCGCCCGGCGGGGTGAGCTTTTGTTCACAAAGACTTCGTGGCGGCGGCATCGGGGGGCGGATACGTTTCGAGGGACGGCTCGGCTCGACGGAGAGGCAACGGCATGCCCACGATCACCACGGTGGACGGCACGGAGATCTTCTACAAGGACTGGGGCACCGGGCAGCCGATCGTCTTCAGTCACGGCTGGCCGTTGTCGGCCGACGACTGGGACACCCAGATGCTGTTCTTCCTGCAGCACGGCTATCGGGTCATCGCCCACGACCGGCGTGGTCACGGGCGGTCCTCCCAGACCGGCGACGGCCACGACATGGACCACTACGCCGACGACCTGGCGGAGCTGACCGAGCACCTCGACCTGCACGACGCGATCCACGTGGGCCACTCCACCGGTGGTGGCGAGGTGGCGCACTACATCGGCCGGCACGGCGAGGCCCGCGTCGCCAAGGCGGTGCTGATCAGCGCCGTCCCGCCGATCATGGTGCAGACCGAGGCCAACCCGGGCGGCCTGCCCAGGAGCGTCTTCGACGGTTTGCAGGCCCAGCTGGCCGCCAACCGCTCGGAGTTCTACCGGGCACTCCCGTCCGGCCCGTTCTACGGCTTCAACCGCGACGGCGTGGAGCCCTCCGAGGCCATCATCCAGAACTGGTGGCGCCAGGGCATGATGGGCGGCGCGAAGGCCCACTACGACGGCATCGTCGCCTTCTCCCAGACCGACTTCACCGACGACCTCAAGAAGATCACGGTCCCGGTCCTGGTCATGCATGGCGAGGACGACCAGATCGTCCCGTACGCCGACGCCGGCCCGCTGTCCGCGAAACTCGTGCAGAACGGGACGCTCAAGTCGTACCCCGGCTTCCCGCACGGCATGCCCACCACCCAGGCCGACACCATCAACGCCGACCTCCTGGCTTTCCTGAAGTCCTGACCGGGCGGTGAGCCAGGCCGCGGATCGTCTCTCGGGTGGGCCTGACGGTCCACCCGAGGGTGGACGACGGTCTACCCGAGGGTGGACGACGGCCTACGCGAGGGTGCCCGGCTGCCGCCACCCGCACGATGCCTATCCGTCGGACGCGGTTCCGGGGGTGCTGGGCAGCCCGGCCACGACCTTGGCGGGCTGGCTGACGGGGGCCGGCGTGGTCGGTGCGGTGGGAGCGGGGGACGGGCGGGTGGAGAGCCAGCAGCCGGCGGCGATCAGCGCGAAGGCGGCCACGGTGCTGGGTGCCAGGTGCTCGTCGAGCAGCAGCACGCCGAGCAGGACCGCGACCACCGGGTTGAGGTAGGTGACCAGGCCGGCCCTGTTGGCCCCGGCCAGGCCGATGAGCTGGTAGAACGCGAGCAGGGCGACGGCGGTGCAGAACACGCCCAGGACCGCGAGCGCTCCCCAGGCGGGAAGCCCGACCGGCTCGGACGGCAGCGCGAGGAGTGCGAACGGGATCAGGATGACGGCGCTGATCGTGGTGGTGGCGCCGGTCAGGGCCTCGGCGGGGACGTCGGACAGGCGGCGTTGCACCAGGATCGTGGCGACTGCGTAGCTGAGGGCCGCCAGCAGGACCATTGCCGCGCCGAGCAGGCCCCAGCGGTCGCCGGAGACGTCGACGCCGACCAGGACGGCCACGCCGGCGAAGCCGACGAGCAGGCCGAGGACGCGGCCGCGGTTGAGGGGTTCGGTGCGGGCCATCAACAGGGCGATGACCGCGGGCTCGATCGCGATCAGCAGGCCGGTGAGGGACGAGCTGATGTGCGTTTCACCGTACGTGATGAGCGTGAACGGCACCAGGATGTGCACCGCCGACAGGGCGAGGACCGGCCCGGTGTGGCCGCGGAGCTTGGCCAGGCTGCCGCGCGCTGCCGCAACCGGGATCAGCACGAGTGCGCCGATGGCGATGCGCCCGGCGACCACGACGATCGGGGACAGGTCCTCGATGGCGACCTTGATCAGGAAGTAGGGGATGCCCCAGAGGAAGGAGACCAGCAGGAAGAGGAGCCACGCGCGTCGGTTCACCCGTTGAGCATCCGGGCGTACGGTGGTTAGCGGTAGTGGTTACCTGCTCATGTGGTCGTAAGGAAAACTGATGATCGACGTACGCCGTCTCGTCGTCCTGCGCGAGGTCGCCCGGCAGGGCAGCTTCAACCGCGCGGCCACCGTGCTGCGGATCACGCCGTCCGCCGTGTCTCAGCAGATCAGCGGGCTGGAGCGCACGCTGGGGACGGCGGTGGTGCGGCGCAGCACGCGCGGTGTCGAGCTGACCGAGGCGGGCCGGGTGCTCGCCGACGCGAGTGACTCGATCACGGCCGAATTGGCGTACGCGCAGAATCTGATCGAAAGGCTGACCGGCGGGGAGCGGGAGTCGCTGACGGTGGCCACGTTCACCAGCGGCGGCCAGCGTCTTCTGCCCGCGGCGCTGACCCGCTTCGCCGCGGAGCGCCCGGGGGTGGAGCTGACCGTGCTGGAGACCGAGCCCGAGGACAGCCTGCCGCTGGTCCGCGAGGGCGCGGCCGACCTGGCCCTGGCCTACCACTTCGACGGGCCGGCACCGGTGCGCCCGCGCGACCGGTCCGGCCTGATCTGGGCTCCGCTGCTCGACGATCCGATGTGGATAGTGCTGCCCGCCGGGCACCACCTCGCCGGGCGGGAGTCGGTGGCGCTGGCCGACCTGGCGCAGGAGCGGTGGGTGCACGGCTGCCTGTCGATAGACGAACTGCTGGCCCATTACGCGGCACTGGCGGGGTTCGAGCCGCGGGTCGCCTGCCGGGGCACCGATTACGTGTTCGCCCAGTCGCTGGTCCGCGCCGGGGTGGGCATCAGCATGATCCCGCAGATCGCACTGACGGCCGAGCAGGGCGGCCTCGTGATGATGCCCCTGGAGCAGCCCTGCCCGTCGCGCTTCGTCGGTATCGTCACCGCCCGGCGCACCCGAGCGAACCCGCTCGCGGAGCTGCTGGTGAGGACGCTCAACGACACCGTGGCGGCGCTGCCCCTGCCCGCTTGACGGTCACGGTTAAGGTCGGGCGTGGCTGACGTCTCGGTGAGGTTCCTCAAAGGACGGTCCGATCAGGACATTCTGGTGCAGCTGTACGACACCGTCTTCGTGCCCAGCTTCCCGCCGTCGGAACGCGAGCCGATGGCGAGCCTGGAGCGCGTCCTCGCCGGGGAGGAGCTGCTCGGTGCGGTGGCGATGACGCCGGACGGCGTACCCGTCGCCGCTCTTTTCCTGGAATGGTTCGCCGACATCCGCGCCGGGTTGCTGTGCTATTTCGCGGTCCGGCCCGACCTGCGCGACCGGGGGATCGGCCGGCAGCTCATCGCGTACGCCGCACCGCGCTGGCGAACGGAGCTGCGCCCGCACATCATCTACGCCGAGGCGGAGGATCCCCGGTCCGGCAGCGGCATCGCCGAGCACGGCGACGGACAGGCACGGCTGCGACTGTACGCGGGCTTCGGCGCCCGCCGACTGCCGATCCCCTACCTCATGCCCAGGCTGAACCCGGGAGAGACCCGCCTGGCGAACCTGCTGCTCCTGGTGGCCGAGGCAGACGACACGGTCGCCGCGCCAGCCGGCACGGTCGCGCAGCCGGGCGGCACGGTCGCGCAGCCGGGCGGCACGGCCGGGGCAGTGCCGGGCCTGATTCGCGGCGCTGCCGTCGCGGAGTTCCTGACGCGCTACTTCGCCCGCGCGGAGGGCGGCCCGGCGCACCCCGGCGACACCGAGCTGCGGGGGCTGCTCGCGGAATGTCGCCGGACGGAGTTCCTGCAGCTACGCGAGCTGTCCGGGCAGGATTGAGCGGGCATTCGAGGGGTACCCCGCGTGCGTGACAGTGATCGAGTTACCGGACCTGCCCCTGCCCGGGCACGGCGCCACGGCTGAACGGTTCCGGGGCCTGGCCGACCTCGCACGCCAGGACCTGGTCGCCGCCCGGCTCGGTGAGGGCCACGCCGACGCCGTCGCGATCCTCGCCGAGCTCGGCGCTCCCGTTTCAGGGGAACGGTGGGGCGTCTGGGCGGCGGCTCCCCGGTCGCTGCGCGCTCGGCTGACGGACGACGGCTGGCGGATCAGTGGCGACCGCCCGTGGTGCTCCGGCGCGCAGTGGTGCACCGACGCGCTGGTGACGGCTGCGGCTGACGACGGGGTGCGGCTCTTCTCCGTACGCAACACAGCTCCACAAGCGCAACCGCTCGACGGCACCTGGCCCGCCGTGGGCATGGCCGGCAGTGACAGCCGCACCGTGCGCTTCACTGACGCCGAGGCGCTGCCCGTCGGGGGAGTCGGCGACTACGTGGGCCGCCCCGGCTTCTGGCACGGCGGCGTCGGCGTGGCCGCCTGCTGGTTCGGGGGCGCGCTCGGTGTCGCCGACGCCCTGTACGCGGCCGCCCGCGACAAGGACCTCGGCCCGCACGCGCTGGCCCACCTCGGCGGGGTGGCGGTCGCGCTCGGTGCGGCCCGTGCCGTGCTGGCCGAGGCGGCGGCCGCCATCGACGCCGACCCGCGCCGTGACGCCCAGGCCCTCGCCGTCCGGACCCGCGCAACCGTCGAGTGGGCGGCGACCGAGGTCCTCGACCGGGTCGGGCGCGCACTCGGCGCCGGGCCGCTGTGCCGCGACGGCGAGCACGCCCGGCGGGTCGCCGACCTCACGGTCTACCTGCGGCAGAGCCACGCCGAGTCGGACCTGGAACAGCTGGGCCGGCTCGCCGTCGACGAGGACCCGGCATGGTGAGGCCGATCGAGGGTCAGGGCACCGCCGAGGCCGAGTGGCTGGCATGGGACGCGATGGCCGAGTGGCCGGAGCTGAAACTCGATGCTCCCGGGCCGCCGCTGGTCGTGGCCCCGCACCCCGACGACGAGATCCTCGGCGTCGCCGGGCTGATGACCCGGCTCGGCGCCGCAGACCTGGTCGCCGTCACCGACGGCGAGGCCTCCCACCCGGACTCCACCGTCTTCACCCGCGCCGAGCTGGCCGCCATCCGCCGCGCCGAAACCGCCGAGGCCCTGCGCCGCCTCGGCCTCACCGCCACATCCGAGGCTCCCGCCGCATCCGAGGCTCCCGCCACGTCCGAGGCACCCGGCGGTCCAGAGGCACCCGGTGGTCCCCAGGCTCCCGGCGGCCCCGGCGGCCCCGGCGGTCTTGGCGGTTCCGGCGTGGGTCAGGCGCCGGGCCGCGAGCGGCGTGCGCTGGTGCATCGGCTCGGGCAGGCTGACGGTGGGATCGACGAGGAGGCGGTGACCGCTGAGCTGACGCGGTTGCTGGCGCCGGGGCGGTGGTGCGTGGCGACCTGGCGTGAGGACGGGCACCCCGACCACGAGGCGGTCGGTCGTGCCGCGGCGCGGGCGTGCGCGGCGACGGGGGCCCGGTTGCTCGAATATCCGGTGTGGATGTGGCACTGGGCGACCCCGGGCGATCCGCGTGTCCCGTGGCAGACCGCGCACAGGATCCCGTTGATGGCGGCTGATCAGGCCGCGAAGGCCGCGGCGATCGCGGCGTTCCCCAGCCAGATCGCACCGCTCGGACCGGCCGGCGCCGACGCCGCCATCCTGCCGCCGCACATCCTGGCCCGTTTCGCCCGCACCTTCGAGGTGGTCTTCTCATGAGCACTCCGGTCAGCTACTTCGAGCAGATGTACGCCGCAGACCCCGACCCGTGGAGCTTCGAGTCCCGCTGGTACGACGCCCGCAAGCACACCCTCACGGTCGCGGCCCTGACCCGGCGTCGCTACCGGTCGGCGTTCGAACCGGGCTGCTCCACCGGCATGCTCACCGCCCGCCTCGCCGAACGCTGCGACACGCTGCTCGCCGTGGACGCGGTGCCCGCCGCCGCCAGGACAGCAGCGGAACGCGTCGCGGCCCACCCGCACGTCACCGTCGGCACGGCGCAGCTCCCGCACGAGTGGCCCGAGGGCACGTTCGACCTCGTGGTGCTCTCCGAGCTCGGTTACTACTTCGACGACACCGATCTGCGTACGCTCATCGAGCGCGCGGCCGGAGCGCTGGAACCCGGTGGTGAGCTGGTCGCCGTGCACTGGCGCTGGCCGGTCACCGAACACGCCCGCAGCGGCGACGACGTCCACGCCGCCCTCGCCGAGGCGCCGGGTCTGGAACGCCTCGCCCGCCACGAGGAGGCCGACTTCATCCTCGAGGTCTTCACCGCCGGCCCCGCCCGCTCGGTAGCCCAGCGCGAAGGCCTCGCGTGACCGTGCCCCCAAGCCCGAAAGTGATAGGACCCGGCGCAGTGACCCGGCTCGCCGTCGTCGTGCCCGCGCATGACGAGGAGGCCCTGTTGCCGGCCTGTCTCGACGCGCTGGCGGTGGCCGCGGCAGCAGTCCCGGTGCCGGTCGAGATCGTGGTGGTGGCCGACGCGTGCACCGACCGCACCGAGGCGATCGCCGCGGCAGCAGGCGCCGAGGTGGTCCCCCTGTCAGTCCGCAACGTCGGCCGCGCACGCAACGCCGGCATGGCCCACGCGCTGCGGCAAGGCCCGGAAACCCTGTGGCTGGCGACGACCGATGCCGACAGCCGCGTACGCCCCGACTGGCTGGTCTGGCACCTCGACCACGCACGAGCCGGCGCCGACCTGGTCGCCGGCACCGTGCGGGTCGACGACTGGACCTGCTGGCCCGCCGGCCTGCCCGAACACTACGAGGAGCACTACCGCCGCGCGGCGGGAGCCCACGTCCACGGCGCGAACCTCGGCATCGCCGCCGCCACCTACGTGGCCGCGGGTGGCTTCCCGGCCCTCACGCACGACGAGGATCAGGTCCTGCTCCGCCGCGCCCGCGCGCTGCGGGCCCGCATCGTGATGGACCCGGCCTGCCCGGTGCACACCAGCGCCCGCCGCCTGGCCCGCGCCCCGCTCGGCTTCGCGGCCCACCTGGCGCTGCTCGAAGTGGGCCTCTGATCAGAAGTAGACCGTGACGCCGACGGTCTTGCAGGCGGCGGTGAGGTCGTTGCCGGCCTTCTCGAACGCGGCGGAACCGGCCGCGGCGACCGGGTCCGGGGCCTTCGCGGCGGTGGCGGCCTCGGCGGCGAGCTGCCGGGCGGCCAGGGCCACGGCGCTGTCACCCGCGGAGAACGCCTCGGCGGTCACCTTGTCCGACAGGCCGTTCAGGATGGTCGTGAACGTGCCCGGTTTCGGGTCCGCGCTGTCGTTCGACATCTTGACGAGGTCGTCCTTCAGGTCGTCGCCGATCTTCTGGACGGAGGCGCAGAGGTGCTTGTCGCTCGCCACGGTCGAGGCCGCCGCGGTGGACGCCGATGTGGCCGGGGTGGCAGTGGCTGTCGACGCGGAGTCCTTGTCGCCGCACGCGGCCAGGGCCAGGGCGGACGTGACGGCGAGGGCGAGCGACAGAACGCGGGTACGGTGCACGATCGCGTACGGTAGCCGACTTTCCTGAGCGCCCCTCCACGACCCGCCCACAGGCCTGAACGGGCAGCTCGACGGGGGTGTTCGGGCGATGTGACGGGTTCCACTTTCATGATCAAAAACGGCAGTGCGGCCCGTGCAAATCCGGCATAAGCGCTCTGATCGTCGCCGGCAACCACCCTGAGTTAAGACAAGCCAAAGACAGCTGCCGCCGGCCGCTGATTGACGTGGATGGAACGCTCCGGCAGCGTCGCCGGTCATGAAACGAAGTCTGCGCGTCGTCATGGCCCGGGTCAGCGCCGTGTCGCTGCTGGCTGCCGGAGGCGTGGCCGCGGTCGTGCTCACCAGCCAGGCCGATGCGGCGGTGAGCCTCAACGACAGCGACGTGACCGCGAACCTGTGGGAGTGGAACTGGCCGTCGATCGCGAAGGCGTGCACCGACGACCTCGGCCCGGCCGGGTACGGCGCCGTGCAGGTCGCACCGCCGCAGGAGTCGATCACGCTGCCCACGAGCGTCGACGGGGTGCACCCGTGGTGGGAGGTCTACCAGCCGGTCTCGTACGCGATCAGCAGCCGCCTGGGCACCCGCGCGCAGTTCGCGAGCATGGTCACCGCGTGTCACACGGCCGGCGTGCGGGTCTACGCCGACGCGGTCATCAACCACACGGCAGGGCACGGCAACAGCTACAGCACCGGGTACGCGGGGAGCAAGTTCACGCCCGGCTCGTTCGACTACCCCGCCGTGCCGTACACGACCGCCGACTTCCACCACGCCGGTGACGGGTCCTGCAACGACGAGGACGGCCAGATCGACGACTGGAACAACGTCGCCGAGGTGCAGAACTGCGAGCTGTCCTCGCTGTCCGACCTCAAGACGGGCAGCAGCGGGGTACGCGACAAGATCGCCGGCTACCTCAACGACCTGATCTCCCTGGGCGTGGACGGTTTCCGCGTCGACGCCGCCAAGCACATCGCCCAGGCCGACTTCGCGCAGATCAAGTCGCAGCTCAGGACAACGACCGCCGAGGGTAAGGCGCCGTACGTCGAGCAGGAGGTCATGCCCGGCGGCACCGGGGGACTGGCCAACTCGACGTTCACCCCGAACGGCGACCTGATCGGCTTCTCCTACGCCCGCGGCCTCGCGACGCAGTTCCGTGCCGGCACACTCAGCAACCTCTCGGGCATCCCGTCGTGGAGCCTCGACGCGTCCAGCGCGCAGACCGGCGCGATGATCACGAACCACGACACCGAGCGCGACGGCAGCACGCTGCGCTATCAGGACGGCTCGGCGTACACGCTGGCGAACTACTTCATGCTGGCGTACCCGTACGGTAAGCCCTTCCTGTACGACGGTTTCACGTTCTCGACCTCGTCCACCGGCCAGTCGCCGCCGGCCGACGCGAACGGCTTCGTCAGCGCCACCGACTGCGGCAACGGCAAGTGGCAGTGCAGCACCCGCTCGACCGGGGTGAAGGGAATGGTCGCGTGGCACAACGCGGTCAGGTCCGTGACCACCGTCAGCGACTTCACCGCGACCTCGGGCAGCGTGGTCGGCTTCCACCGCGGCTCGCTCGGCTGGATCGGCCTGAACGCCTCCGGCAGCGCGTCGACCGCGAGCTACCCGACGGGCCTGGCCAACGGCACCTACTGCGACCGCATCACCGGCGGCGCCACCGGCAGCGGCTGCGCGGGCACCCCGGTCACCGTCTCGGGCGGCAAGGCCACGGTCACGATCCCGGCCGGCGGCGCGGTGGCCATCGACACCGACGCGAAGTCCGCCGGCGGAAGTGCCACGACGGCGCCGACGACGGTGCCCACAGCCACGGCCACGGCCACCGCGAGTAGCTGCGCCATGGTTTCGGTGAGCTTCGCCGCGTCGGTCACCACCGAGTGGGGGCAGAACGTGTTCGTGCTCGGCAACCAGGACGCCCTGAACAACTGGGGCACGTCAGGCGGCGTCGCGCTCTCCTCGGGCACCTACCCGGTCTGGACCGGCGCGGTCAGCCTGCCGAAGAACACGACCGTCGAGTACAAGTACGTGAAGAAGGACGGCGCGACGCTCACCTGGGAGTCGGGGGGCAACCGCACGTTCAACACCGGCACCGCCTGCACCAGGACCCTCACCGACACCTGGAAGTAGTCCGTTACACAGGGTCCGCACAGGCAGAAAAGACACATGCCGCGGCGGCCGTGGCCGATGGGCAGGGGCGAACGAGTACGCCCCCAACCTCCGGGAGTTCCACCATGGCCGCCGTCAGCGCCGTCGATTCCGTCAGCTCGTCCAGCGAGGCCCAGGCAGCGCTGATCAAGTACCAGCAGAAACTCGCCGCGGATCTCGCCGCCAAGGCCGCCGAGAAGGTCATCACGGCGGACAAGGACGCTGTGACAAAGGCCCAGCAGGCCGTGCAGCAGTCCGCCCAGTCTTCACCGGCGGTCACCGCCTCGGCGGCGACCGCGTCCACCGGCGTCCTCGACGTGACGGTCTGAACCCGTCGGGGCCGGAGCGGCCGGCGTCGGCTCAGACCGAGATCGGGGCTTCCTCGATGTCGGTCAGCGGCCGGGCCGGCGGCAGCACGAGCTTGTAGCCGACCTGCCGGACCGTGCCGATCATCGACTCGAACTCGGTGCCGAGCTTGGCGCGCAGTCGCCGCACGTGCACGTCGACCGTGCGGGTGCCACCGAAGTAGTCGTAGCCCCAGACGTCGCGCAGCAGCTGGGCCCGGGTGAACACCTGGCCCGGGTGCTGGGCGAGAAAGCGGAGCAGCTCGAACTCCTTGTAGGTGAGGTCGAGCGGGCGGCCGCGCAGCTTCGCGGCGTACGTCTCGGGGTCGATCGACAGCTCCCCGGCCCGGACCTGGTCACCGGCGCCGGCCGGTGCGGTCGCGAGCCGGCCCACGGCGAACTGCAGCCGGGCCTCGACCTCGGCCGGCCCGGCATCCGCGAGGATCACGTCGTCGACGCCCCAGTCGGCGTTGAGCGCGATCAGGCCCGCCTCGGTGACGACCGTGAGCACCGGCACGCCGAACCCACCGGCCCGCAGCGCGCGGCAGATGCCCCGGGCCTGCGACAGCTCGGAGCGCGCGTCGACGACCACGGCGTCATGGCCGGGCACGGAGATCAGTGCCTGTGGGTCGCGCGGGGCGACGTCCACGGAGTGCGGCAGCAGGTCGAGCGCGGCCAGCACGCCGGACGCCTCGCCGGATCGGGCGGTGCCGAATACCAGAATCTTCACGCGTGACTCCGTCTTTCGCACTCGGCGCTAACCAGTGCGTTCAGGGGGTAGATCCCGGCATCGGTGACGGGCCAGATCGGGGATGGTCCAGATCGGATGGGCCAGATCGGTTGGTCCAGACAGCCGTGGTTCGCCTTTGTGAACGCTCTCACGATACGCGCAGAGCCTAACCGAATCCCCGCTGAAAACCATTTGCCGCCCAGCATCCGATCATCACCGCGGGCGCCCTGGGGTGAGATGACCGAAATGCGAAGTCGATCAATGGCTGCGGGCGCCGGTGAAGCCGACCGTCAGGACGGGGTGTTTCGCCGTTCCGGTGATGGTGTCCCCGTCGACCGTCGCGGTGCAGGCGAGCTTGGCGGGGAACGGAGACGTGATCCGGGCCTTGAACCGCAGCTCGTCGCCGTCGAGGGTGGCGCTGTCGAACGGGCGGCCGTCCAGCGCCCCGGTCACCCCGTCGGCGGTGACCCGGATGGCGAGCTCGGCCACCTGGGTGCCGCCGCCGGTCTGGAACGCGATGGTCCAGTCGCCCGTGAACGCGCGCTCGCTGCGGTAGCGGGCAGCGCCCTGCTCGTAGGCGCGGTGGCTGGCGGCCTGGTCGGGCATCGCCGGATCGGGGTCGTGCTCGACGTCGATGCCGAAGAACGAGCGGGTGGCAGCGTTCGAGGCCTTGGCGAGTGTCGCCGCCCGCGCCTGCATGCCCGGCTCGTAGCGGCGCAGTGCGGCGTCGACGGTGGCTTCCCCGGCGATGGCGTGCGCGAGCTCGGCGGCGTCCAGCAGGGCGAGGTTGACGCCGAAGCCCCCGAACGGCCCCATGGCATGTGCCGCGTCACCGAGCAGGGTGACACCGGGGTTCGGCGCCCAGGTCAGGGGAGTGGGGAGGAACCAGATGGCGCGGTCGACGTACCCGTCGCTGTCGGTCAGGAAAGGCACCAGATCGGCGGACCAACCCGCAAACCTTTCCCTGAGGTACGCCCGGAGCGCACCCGGATCCCCGACGTCGACCCCGGCCCGGGCTGCCCAGCCGGGCTCGGTGCGCATGGCGACGTAGCCACGGATCACGTTGTTGCTGTTGCGCTGGGCGATGATCGCGTTGCCGTCGTCGCCGCGGGCGAACAGGTGGCCCTTGCCGACCAGCCGGTCCAGCCCGGGGTGGCGGCGGTCCGCGTCGTCGTAGCGGACGTCGAGGAACGAGACGCCGGAGTATTCCGGGGCGGCATCGGTGAGCAGCGGCCGGACCCGGGACCACACCCCGTCGGCGCCGATGACGAGGTCGGCCTCGGCGATCGCGCCGTTCGCGAACGTGAGCCGGTGCCGGCCTTCGTTGATCGGGGTGGCGGTGGTGAGCTTGTGGCCCCAGCGGACGGACTCCGGGCGGACGTGGGCGGCGATGAGGGCCCGCAGCTGGCCGCGGTCGATCTCGGGGGCGGCGGTGTCGTGCTCGTCGGGCACGAAGCTGCCGAGCACCGTGCCGTGCCGGTCGACGCTGCGTTTCGCCTGGTCCTCGATCCGGGCGACGGCCAGGAACGCCCCCAGCAGCCCGGCGTCGGCGAGCGCTATCTGGCCGGTGTCGGCGTGCAGGTCGAGCGAGCCGCCGGCATCCCGGGCGTCGGCCGAGGCGTCGCTGTCGTAGACGGTGGCGTCGATGCCGTGCTGCTGGAGCATGCGGGCGCAGAGCAGGCCGCCGGGGCCGGCGCCGATGATCGCGATGGAAGTCATGATGGATCCCCTGTCAGTTGCCAATCAATCGTTTGATTGGTTGATGAGACCGTAGCCAATCGAGTGATTGGTAGTCAAGGTATGATGGGTCTCATGCCACCGAGGACCCGCCGTAACGCCGCCGACACCCGTGCCGAGATCCGCCGGGTCGCCCTCGAGCTGTTCACGGCGAAGGGCTTCGACGCCACCACGACCCGCGACATCGCGGCCGCGCTCGGCATGAACCAGTCGTCGCTCTACTACCACTTCACCGGCAAGGACGAGATCGTCCGGAGTCTGATGGAGGAGCGCCGCCGCGACGTCGACACGTTCCTGACCTGGCTCGAGGCCCAGCCCCGCACGCCGGGCCTGCTGCGCGCCGCGGCCCTGCGCTGGCTCGACAGCACCACCGACGAGCACGTCCACGCCCAGCGCCTCGCCCTGGCCAACCTCGCCGCCCACCAGCGGCTGGGCAGCCGCGAGCTGAGCGTCCCGGGCGCGTTCGAGCAGATCATCGCGTTCTTCGCCGGCCCGGACCCGGCCCCCGCCGACGTCATCTACCTCCGGCTGGCCTTCAACTCCGTGTCCTCGGCGATCATCGCCGCCCAGGGCCTTCCCGTCACCCCGGCCGACATCATCGCCGCCGCCCGCCGCACGGTCCTCGCCCTCACGACCGAGCAGCAGAGCAGCAGAGCAGCCGAGCAGCAGAGCAACCGAGCAGCCGAGCAGCAGAGCCGAGCAGCCGGCAGTCGGCAGCCGGCAACCCTCACCGCCGAAGAGCAGCACCGGTCGGCCTGGTGACGATCAGGCGTAGAATGGCCGAAAAGACGCATGGCGAACTGGTAGCTGTAGCGAGCCCCGGGGTTGCGGTGTTCCACCGAGTAGACCCTGAGGTTGATCGTGTCGATCGACAATGGTGCCGGCCCCGCCGGCGAGCGAGGTTCGTTGATAGGCCGCGCGTTCGGTGAGATCGCGGCAGGCCGCGAAGGCGACGCGATGACCGCTGCTCATGCGCTCACCCGCTGGAGCATGCGGCTGCTGGACGTCGAGGGTGCCGGCGTGATGATGGCCGACCACCACGGGGTGCTCCGCACGATGGTGGTGTCCTCGGAAGCGATCCGGGTGTTGGAGGCCGCCGAGCTCCAGGCAGGCAGCGGCCCCTGCGTGGAGTCGCACCGCCGCTCCCTGTCCTTCTTCCTGCTCGACACCGAGGTCCCCGACACGCGGTGGCCCGGGTTCGGCGCCCAGGCCCGCGTCGCGGGGATGCGTGCCGCCCATGCCGTGCCCGTGCTGCACGACAACGAGGCGATCGGGGTGCTCAATCTGTTCCGTTCGGCCCCCGGGGCGTTCAGTGAATCCGACACCGTACTGGCGTGGGAGCTCGCCGATGCCGCCAGTGCGGCCGTGTCCACCCGCCGGTCGGCTCCGGCCGGCGCCGACGCCGGGCAGGTGCGCGCCGCGGTCGCCGGCGCGGCTCTGGTCGAACGGGCCACCGGGATGCTGGCCGTCCGGCTGCGGATCGATCCCGACACTGCGGGCGGTGTCCTGCGCCTGGCCGCCACGCAGGCGGGGCGATCGCCATCGGATCTCGCGTCCGCGGTTATCAGTGGAGAGGCGAGCATCGTGCTGCCCTTGCCGGTGATCCTTTTCGCGCCGGCTGACGAGCCCGAATGAGCGAGGTCCGCTGATGGAGCAGCCGGAGGAACAGCGGCATGTCCGCCGGCTGGTGTCGTCGCTGCGCGCTCGCGGCGGTGTCGGTGCGCTGAGTGCCGAATGTCTGGGCGAGGTGCCCGAGGTCGACGGCGTGGTTCTGTCGGTGCTCGCCGCCGGGGCCGGGGAGGTCATGCTCAGCGACAGCGGACCGTTCGCCGACCAGGTGGAGGATCAGCACTCCCGTTCGGGACAGGGCCCCCATCTCGACGCGACCGCCACCGGTGACGTGGTGCTGGCCGATGATCTCGGGGCTCCCGCGGCCCGCTCACGGTGGCCGCTCTTCGCTCCGGAGATGTCAGCCGCCGGGGTGAACTCGATATTCGCGTTTCCGGTGTCGATCGATGGTCTGCCCGTGGGGATCCTGAGCCTGCACCGTGGCGCCGCAGGGCCGCTGAGTGCTGCCGGGCAGGCCCGGGCGCGCCGGTACAGTGAGGCGGCCGCGGTGTTGCTCGGTGATCACGCAACGGGTGGCGCCACCGGCGGCGTGGTGCTGCCGGTGTACGCCGGTGAGCTTCAGCAGGCGGTAGGGATCATCATGGAGATGGGCGGGGTGGACGCCGCGACCGCCCTGCACCGGATGCGGGCCTACGCCCGGCACAGTTCGCGACCTATGCGTGAGGTGGTGGCCGAGGTACGTACCTGCCGGCTTCCCTTCGACCCGACTGCAGCGACATGAGCGGGAGGACATCGGCGTGGATGACGTGAGACTGGCGGTTCGCCGGCTGATCGCCGCTTCCGTCCGGCCGGGAACGTCGACCGGCATGTTCCTGCACCAGGTCTGCCGGACGGCGGCGCAGGCGTTGTCGGCCTCGGGTGCGGGGATCAGCATGATGACCACCGACGGCACCCGTGGCGTGTGCGCCGCGTCCGATCCGGTCAGCGAACGCGTCGAGGAGCTGCAGTTCGTCATGGGAGAAGGTCCGTGCATGGATGCCTTCGCCACCAGGCGCCCGGTCCTCATCGCTGATCTCGGTGCCGGTGCGGTGAGTCGCTGGCCCGGATACGCGCCCGCGGCCCTGCAGGACGGTGTGCGGGCGGTGTTCGCCTTCCCGCTGCAGATCGGCGCTGCCCGGCTCGGCATCCTGGACGTCTTCCGGGAACGGGCCGGCCCGCTCAGTGCGACCGAACTGCCCATGGCACTGCATTTCGCCGACGTGACCGTGGAAGCGCTGATCGACCGGCAGAGCGACGCCGGAACCGCGGCGGACGCCGACAGTCTGGCCGTCGACGTCGGGCACGGTGCGCAACTGTTCCAGGCCCAGGGGATGGTTATGATCCAGCTGGGCGGCAGCATCACCGAGGCATCGGCGCGGATCCGCGCCTATGCGTACGCGCAGGACCGTCGCCTGGACGACGTAGCCAGCGACATCGTTGCCCGCCGTCTGCGATTCGACAAGGACCAGCCATGACCACTGTTTCCGCCGAGCGGCTGGCGGCAATCTTCGTCGAGGTGGCCGACACCCTGGTCGACGACTTCGACCTGATCGAATTTCTGCACATGCTCACCGAGCGCGCCACCACCCTGGTCGGTGCCGCGGCCACAGGGCTCGTCCTGGCCGATGCGCACGGGCGCCTGGAGTTCATGGCCGCCTCCGACGAGAACGTCAAACTGCTGGAGCTCTTCCAGCTGCAGTACGACCAGGGCCCGTGCCTGGAGGCCTTCGCCAGCGGGCAGCCCGTGATCAACGTCGATCTCGCCGGCGCGTCCGGACGCTGGCCCCGCTTCGCCCCCCGGGCGACGGCGGCCGGGTACCAGAGCGTGCACGCCTTCCCGTTACGGGTCCGCAGCCAGGTGATCGGCGCGATGAACGTCTTCGGTGACCACCGGGGCGGCGACTTCACCGACGCGGACGTACCGCTCATGCAGGCACTCACCGACGTCGCCGCCATCGGACTGCTCCAGGAACGTGCGATCAGCCGCGGTGAGATGCTCACCGAACAGCTGCAGTCCGCGCTGAACAGCAGAATCGCCCTCGAACAGGCCAAGGGCGCGGTCGCCCAGGCCGCCGGCATCTCCGTCGACGAAGCGTTCCTGGCGATCCGCGCCTACGCCGTCGGTCACCACCGGAAGCTGACCGATCTCTGCTACGCGATCATCACCGAGCGGGGCACGGCCGAACGGATCACCTCTGCCTGACCCGTTCGCAGGATCGAGCGCAACCGTTCCGCTACGGCATCGGGCCAGGGATGCACCTGGGGCTCGCGAGAGTCTCTGGGGTGACGACACAACACCGAACCCGAGCCCATCAGCAGATGTACGCCCGAGCGCGCCGTTGTTTCGCCGTCGCGGCCCTCGCCGTGACCGTGACGGTTGCCGGCACACCGACCATCGCCTCCGCGGCTGTCCCGAGCTCGGCGCGCAAGTGGACCGCACTGATGCGCCAGAGCCTGACGGGCAGCCCCGAGTACATCGCGCTCCGCAGGACCCTGGCCACCCAGCGGGCGACCCTGGTGAACCAGGCCGCCGGGGTCACCACGGCCCGGCTCGCGCACGACACCGCGCAGACCGGGCTGACGGCGGCGGTCACCGCCGACGGCACCTCGCGTACCCGGCTCGCGATCTCGATCGAGGCCCTGACCAGCGCCAAGAACACCCGCACGGTCGTGCTGCAGCAGCGGCCCCGCAAGGAGGCCGCCGTGACCCGCGCGCAGGCCGCAGTGACCGCCGCCGCGAAGACCGTGACGGCCGACCGGGCCGTGGCGCGTCAGTCCGCCGCGCTGCTGCGGACGGCGCTGGGCACCGCGCTGGCCACGACCGGTGACCTGGACACCGCGACCACCGCGTGGCAGACCACCTCCGACCGGCTCCGGGTGAACCAGCAGAAGCTCGTCGCCCTGGACACGTCCGCCGAGACGCGCGCGCAGGCCGCCGCGATCAGCGGGACCGTCGTCAACGAGATCCGCACCGGGTTCGCCACCACCGACACCACCACCGTGTACGGCATCACCGTGCACAAGAGCGTCGCGTTCGCGTTCAAGCGGATGCTCGACGACGCGAAGAGCGACGGCGTCGTGCTGTCCGGCGGCGGGTTCCGCACCCGGCAGCGCCAGATCGAGCTCCGGAAGATCAACGGCTGCCCCGACATCTACACCGCGCCGCCGTCGTCGTGCCGGGTGCCGACGGCGATCCCCGGCCGGTCGCTGCACGAGATCGGCCTGGCCGTCGACATGACGTCCGGCGGCAGCACCCTCACCTCGGGCAGCGCGGGCTTCAAGTGGCTCTCCGCGCACGCCGACGAGTACGGCTACGAGAACCTGCCGTCCGAGCCGTGGCACTGGTCGATCACGGGCAGCTGAAACTGAGTTCTATCCACCGGCGAGCCTGAAGAGCTCCGCGTGCACCTGTTTCCGGGGCACGCGGAGCTCGTTCAGTGTTCGCAGCACGGCGTCGGTCATCGCAGCCGGCCCACAGATGAAGACGTCGCGGTCGGTGACGTCGGGGACCAGCGTGACGAGGTTCCGCGCGGTGAACGGGTTGTTGTCCGGCCCGGTCCGGCCGGTCAGCAGGTGCAGGCGATCTCCCGCGAGGTCGCGCAGTTCGTCGCCGAGGACCGCGTCCGCGGCGTCCCGCACGCGGTAGAGCACGACGGTGTCACCCAGGTCCGGGTCTTCGAGGAGGGCCCGGATCGGGGTGACGCCGATGCCACCGGCGATCAGCAGCGACTTCTCCCGGACCCGCCGTGCCGTGGTCATCGCGCCGTACGGTCCCTCGACCAGCACGCGGGTGCCGACCGGCAGGTCCCGCAGCCCCGAACTGGTGGTCCCGATGCCCTTCGCGGTCAGCCGCAGCGAGGTGCCGTCCGGCGCGGCCGACAGCGAGAACGGGTTGACCTGCCACCACGGGTTGTGACCGGGGAACCGCCACAGGAAGAACTGCCCCGCGCGGGCGTTCAACCGGTCAAGGTCACGACCGCTGACGTGTACGGAGACAGCGTCCCCCGCCTCCGGAACAACGGCGCTGACCCGCAACCGGTGCCGGGCGTTACGGAGCAGCGGGACGATCAACCGCCCGGTGAGCAGCGCACCGATCGCGAGCGCCCACAACCCCCACCAGTAGACCTGCGCCACGGCGTTGACCTTGAACGCGGTGCCCTCGTACACCTGGTGGATCACGGCGAGCACGATCACGGCGTACACCAGGAAATGAATGGCATGCCACACCTCGTAGGGCAGCCGCTTGCGCGCGGTGCGCACCGAAAGCGCCACCACCACGACGATCAGCCCGACCGCGATCATCCCGAGCAGCACCGGCGTCTGCTTCGAGAAGTTCACCGTCTCGCGCAGCACCGGGATCCTGTCGTAGCGGGCGAACCCCAGCAGCACGAACGCCGGGTGCAGCAGCGCGAGCCAGAAGATCGACAGCCCGGTCCACCGGTGCCACGCGGTGAGCCGGTCCATCCCGAACCTGCGGTCCAGCACCGGCAGCCGCGCGATCAGCAGCAACTGCACGACCAGCATGAACGCGAGGTAGAGACCGAGCAGTCGCCCGATCGCCCCGAACGTGTTGTGCGCGGGCGAGTCCACCGCGAAGTACATCGCATGCACGACGACGGCATTGGCCACCAGAAAAGCCCAGATCACCCCGCCGACGCTAGAGCAAATTCAGCACGGCGCCATAGTGCCGGCGGTCAATTCGTGGCCATGCGGATCAGTGCGTTGCCGCCGAGCAGCAGGACATCCGCGCCGGCGACCAGGGCCATGCTCAGGTGCAGCCGCCGGGAGATCTCCTCCGGGTCGGTGCCGGTCAGGCCGCGAATCAGCTGGACCAGCGCGGCGACCACGAGCGGGATGCCACCGATGAGCAGGTAGCCGACCGATCCCGGGGTGTTGCCCCGGGCGACCAGCAGCGCCACCATCGCCGCGGGAACCACCCCGAACAGGACCACGGTGAGCCCGGCATACCAGCGCAGCGATCGGGTCGCGTCCGTCAGCTTCTCCACTGGCCGATGCTATCCGCTCACCGGCTGACCTTTTCGAGGGCCACGGGGGCGGGCGTCCTCCACGTCGCGGCGACCACGATCGTCGCCGCCGCGAGGATGCCCGCCAGGATGCGGTAGCCGATCGCCAGCCCGGCGGTGAAGTCCGCCGCGGAGCGGAGCGCGTGGTGCGAGTTCAGCACCGTGCCGATCACCGCCACCCCGAGCGCCGCGCCGAGCTCGCGGGCGGCGGAGTTGAGCCCCGAGCCGAGGCCCGCACCGGTCGCGGGCAGCCCGGCCAGGATGCCGCCCGTCAGCGCGGGCGCGCACGCACCCATCACACCCATCCCGACCGCGAGCGGCGCGATGGCGAAACCGGTGAGCAGCGTCGAGTATCCCTTGACGTCCTGCAGGTACTGCGCGTTGACGAAGAGCCCGAACAGGGCCAGGAACGCGGCACCGACGCCGAGGGTGCCCGCGCGCACGGTTGCCACCCGGAAGACCCGGGGGTCGAGCAGGGGACGTTCGGCCCTGAGCGCGTACGCGATGAAGACCGCGACCAACCCCAGACCCAGGCCGAACCCGCCGAGTACGCCCGGAGCGCCCCACCCCCGCGAAGGTCCCTCGATAATGCCGTGGAGCAGGGCGAACAGCCCGCCGGTGAGCAGTACCGTGCCGATCGGGTCGAGGGCCGCCTTGGGCCAGCGCGGCCGCCGCCCCGGCCAGAGGTCCACGCCCTCGTCGAACGGGCGCAAGCGGTATTCACCCCGCCCGGCCCGCCGGACCTGTCCCGCATCGAGCGCACGTTCGCGATCCTGGCCGAGGACGTCGCGATCTCCTTCGGCCCGGAGCTGCTCACCCGGTTGCAGACCGACGCCCCGAACGTCGCGCTGCGCTTCCTCGGCGAAGCCCCGTCGCTCGACCGCATGCTCCGCGACGGCGACGCCGACCTGGACATCGGCGTGATCCACGCCCCGCCGCCGGAGATCCGGGTCGAACCGCTGTTCACCGATCGGATGGCGGTCGTGGTGCGAGCCGGGCACCCGCTGACCCTCGGCCGTCTCACCAGCGAACGCCTCGCCGCCGCCGCGCACGTGAGCGCCTCGCGCCGCGGCCGGCTCTCCGGCCCGATCGACGCGGCCCTCGCCGAGCACGGTCTGCGCCGGCAGGTGGCGATGGCCGTTCCGACGTACGCCGCCGCGGTCCTGGTCTGCGCCCGCACGGACCTGGTGGGGCTCCTGCCCGCCCGGGTCGGCCGGCACACCCGCGACACGCTGGGTCTGGTCGCCCTCGACCCGCCGATGGACCTGCCCCCACTGGAGATCTCCCAGGCCTGGCACCAGCGCTACGACGCCGACGGCGCCCACAACTGGCTGCGCGCCTGCGTCCGCGAGGTCGCCGGCATCCTCAGCGAGGAGGATCGCTAGGAGCCGGTCGCCTCGCGCTGGATCCGGGGGAATTCCGCTGCCATGGCGGCCGACAGGGCCTGCGCGGCGGACAGGGGGCGGACCATGACCGTCAGCTCGTCGATCAGGCCGTCGGCGTCGAGGTGCAGGAAGTCGCAGCCCTCGACGCGTACGTCGCCGACTCTGGTCTCGAAGACCAGGGCGTGGTCGCGGCCGTCGCCGCCGCTCAGCTCGCGCACGTAGCGGAAGTCCTCGAAGACCCGCAGCACGCCGCGCAGGATCGCGGCCGTGAGGGCCCTGCCCTGGTACGGCTTGAACGCCACGGGGCTCCGGAACACCACGTCGTCCGCGAGCGCTGCCTCGATGGCCTCGGCGTCGCGCGCTTCGACGGCCTTCCTGAATGCGGTCATGCAGCCAGATTAATGCCCCGACGGCGATGGCGCGCCCGGACAAAACCGTGATCGGGAGTCGTGGGTCACGCCCGGGAACTCACCGCGTCGCGTCACCGACTGTGCTGAGGTGCGTGATGCGGTGAGGACGTCGTCCGTGGTGGCGGCGGCAACGGGTACGACCGTGGTGGCCCTCGTGGCGGCCCTGCTGTTCGGCGGGGCCGTCGACGACAGCGTGCTGCCCGGCATCCCGAGCCCCGGCGCCGTCACCGAGTGGACACTCCCGGCGCTCACCGCCCTGGCGAACGTCCTCGGTGTGCTGACCGTCGGCCTGACCGTGACCGCGGCGTTCCTGCTGCCCGGCGACGGTGGCAGCGTCGCGGCGCACGGCTGGCGGCTGCTGCGCCGCACCACCTGGCTCGCCCTCGGCTGGGCCCTGACCTGCGCCGCCCTGGTCATCTTCACGGTGTCCGACATCCTGGGCGTGCCGCCGGGGCAGCTCAGCCGCCAGTCCGTGCTCAGCTTCGCGTTCTCGATCTCGCAGGGGCAGGCACTGCTGACCCAGATCGGGCTGGCGATGGCCGTGGTGATCCTGTCGCGCTCCGGGGTGTCACGGGGGACGGCCGCCCTCACCGCCGGCCTCGCGCTGGTCGCGCTGCTGCCACCGGCGCTGACCGGCCACTCGGCCGGCGCGGGAGATCATCAACTCGCGGTGACCAGCCTGGCCCTGCACGTCGCCGCGGCGTCACTCTGGGTGGGTGGTCTGGCAGGACTGCTGACCGTACGCCGTCATCGCCGGTTCTCGGACACCGCTGAGCGCTACAGCCGGTTGGCGCTGGCATGTTTCGGGGCGACGGCGATCAGCGGCACCGCGAACGCTATCGTGCGACTGGGTCACTGGGATGCCCTGTGGACCTCCCGCTACGGCGTCCTCGTGCTGCTCAAGGTCCTGGCGCTCGCGCTGGCCGGGGTGATCGGCGCAGTCCATCGTTCCCGCACCCTGCCGGCCCTGCGCGCGGGCGCACCGTGGGCGTTCCTGCGGCTCGCGGCGGGGGAGCTCGCGGTGCTCGGTGCCGCGATCGGGCTCGCCGTCGCCCTGTCCCGCAGCCCCACCCCCGTCGTGGAACCCGATCAGCCGGACCCGCTCGTGGAGTTGCTCGGCTTCGACCAGCCCGGCCCGCTCACCGCGGCCCGGCTCCTCGGCGGCTTCCTGCCCGACATGTTCTTCCTGACCGTCGTCGCCGTGGGCATCGCCGCCTACCTGGCCGGGGTGCGGCGCCTGCACCGGGCCGGTCACGCCTGGCCCGCGAGCCGGACGGCGTCCTGGGTCGGCGGCCTGCTGCTCCTCGGCGCGATCACCTGCCTGGGCGTCGCGAAGTACGCGTACGTGCTGTTCAGCGTCCACATGGTGCAGCACATGGTCCTGTCGATGGTCGTGCCGCTGCTGCTCGTCGGGGGCGCCCCGGTGACCCTGGCCCTGCGCGCGCTGAAGCGGCCGTCCGATCCGCAGGTCCGCGGTGCCCGCGAGTGGCTGCTGCTGGCCCTGCACAGCCGCGTCTTCCGCCTGCTCAGCCATCCGCTCGTCGCCCTCGGCATCTACGTCGTCAGCCTGTACGGGCTCTACATGGGCGACCTGCTCGGCACGCTGATGCGCTACCACCTCGGGCACCTGGCGATGCTGGTCCACTTCGTGCTCGCCGGGTACCTGCTGTTCTGGGTGCTGATCGGCATCGACCCGGGTCGCCACCGCGTCCACCCTGCGCTGCTCACGGTCGTGCACTTCCTCGCCATGGTCGCGCACGCGTTCTTCGGTTTCGTGCTCCTGCAAGCCACGACCGTGATCGCCGCGGACTGGTACACCGCCGTACACCCCGCGTGGGCCTCGTCGCTGCTCACCGACCAGCACCTCGGCGCCGGTCTTGCCTGGGCGTTCGGCGAGCTGCCCGCCGTGGCCGTCATGCTGCTGCTGGTCCGGCAGTGGATCCGCTCCGACGAACGCGAGCAGGCCCGCCTCGACCGGGCCGCCGACCGCGCCGACGCCAGTGGCGAGGAGGACGACCTCGCCCGCTACAACGCGTTCCTGGCCCGGGCGTCTGAAGAAACCGGGAACTTCTCGCGAGGGGTTCGCGACTAACTATGCGAAACCCCTTCAACGAACGGATATCATGCGAAACCCCTCGATTCGTCGCCGTACGCTGTCCGTGACCGTGCTGACCGGCGTCCTCGCCACCCTGGGCCTCGCGGGCTGCGGCAGCGACTCCTCCTCCACGGCGTCCCCCGCCCCGGGCCCGTCCACAGTGGCGGCGACGCTGACCGTGAAGGACCCGTGGGTCAAGGCCGCCACCGCCGGCACGATGACCGCGGCGTTCGGCGTCCTGGTCAACGACACCGGTGCCGACGTCACCATCACGAGCGCGGAGTCGCCGGCGTCGCCGATGGAGCTGCACGAGATGACCATGAAGGACGGCAAGATGGTCATGCAGCCCAAGCAGGGCGGCTTCGTCATCAAGGCCCGGAGCACCCACGAGCTCAGCCCCGGCGGCGACCACCTGATGCTGATGAAACCCGCCACGGCGATCGAGGCCGGCGACGAGGTCTCGTTCACCCTGAAGCTCGCCGACGGCTCGACGGTCCCGTTCACCGCGATCGCCAAGCCCTTCGCCGGAGCCGGCGAGAGCTACGACCCGGGAATGGCCATGCCCGGGTCCGCCCCCGCTTCCGCCATGCCGATGGGGAGCACTGCCCCGTGAGCTCCCGACCCTCCCCGGTGAGCCGGCGGCGCCTGCTCGCCGGGGGCGCGGTCGCCGGTCTCGGCGCTGTTGCCGCTGCCGGCGCCACCGTTGTCACCGGGGCCGCTGATGTGCTGCCGGTCCAGGCCGCTGTCCCCGATACGGGTACGGCCACCGTCCCCTTCTACGGCACCAGGCAGGCCGGTGTGGCCCAGGACCCGCCCGCGCAAGCCGCCTTCGTGGCGCTCACCCTGGCCGCCGGTACCGACAAACGCGCGGTCGCCCGGATGATGCGCCTGCTCACCGATGACGCGGCGCGCCTGACCCGGGGAGAGCCCGCCCTCGGCGACACCGACGCCACCCTCGCGGTGCTGCCCGCCCGGCTCACCGTGACGTTCGGCTTCGGCCCGGGCCTCTACGCCGTGGCCGGGCAGCGTTCCCCGGTCGCCGACCTGCCCGCGTTCGCCATCGACCGCCTCGAAAAGCGGTGGTCCGGAGGCGACCTGCTGCTGCAGATCTGCGCCGACGACCCGCTGACCGTCACCCACACCCAGCGGATGCTCATCAAGGACGCCCGCCCGTTCGCCGCGGTCCGCTGGGTCCAGCAGGGTTTCCGGCGCAGCCCCGGCGTCCAGTCCCCGGAACACACCCAGCGCAACGTTCTCGGCCAGCTCGACGGCACCGCCAACCCGCGCGGCCCCGGGATCGACCCGGCGGTCTGGAACCCGGACGGCTCGACCCAGCTGGTCGTGCGCCGGATCCGCGCGGAGATCGAAAAATGGGACCTCCTCTCGGTCACCGACAAGGAGAACGCCGTGGGCCGCCGGATGGCCACGGGCGCCCCGCTCAGCGGCACGGACGAGCACGACGATCCCGACTTCACGGCCCTCGACGACGCCGGCCTGCCGAAGATCCCGGACTTCTCCCACGTCACCCGCGCGCACGTCACCGACCCGGCGATGAAGATCCTGCGGCGGCCGTACAACTATGACGGCGTGCCGAACGCTCTGGGTCATCCCGACGCGGGCCTGATCTTCGCGGCGTTCCAGCGCGACATCGCCCGCCAGTTCGTACCCATCCAGCAACGCCTCGCGGACAAGGACCTGCTGAACGAATGGATCACCCCGATCGGCTCGGCCGTCTTCGCCGTCCCGCCCGGCTGTTCCGAGGGCGGCTGGATCGGCGAGCAGGTCCTCGCATGAAGAAGGCACTCGCCGCCCTCGCCGCGATCCTCGTCGTGCTGCTGCCGGCTGCCCCGGCCTGGGCCCACGCCCAGATGATCGCCTCCACGCCGGCCAAGGACGCCACCCTGACGACGGCACCCACCGCGATCACCCTGAAATTCACCGAGCGCCTCAACCCCGGCTTCACCACCATCGTCCTCAGCGACGCGGCCAGACAACGCATCCCCGCAGCACCCCCGGCCATCGACTCGGCCACCGGCACCCTCACCCTCACCCAGCCCCTCACCAACGGCCCGTACACAGTGGCCTACCGGGTCGTGTCGGTCGACGGCCACACGGTGCAGGGCTCCTACCTCTTCACGGTCGCCGACCCGGCCCTGCCGGCGGCCACGGCCACGGTCGCCGTCGCCCCGTCCGGCGGCGCGGCCGCGTCGGAGCCCGGCTCCGGGGGCGTTCCCACGGGCGCGCTGATCGGCCTGGGCGCGGCGGGGGTGGCCCTCGCGGCGATCGCGCTGTTCCTGGTTCTCTCCGCCCGGCGGCGCGCAACTGCCCAACGGGCGAGCCGGCCCTGACCGCGACGACTCCGGCGAGTGCGGCGGCGGGTTGGCCGGAGGATCAGCCCGGCGGCATTCGCGTGGTGAACGTGAGTGGCCGGCCCGTCCGAGGGACGAGCGCGACGGTGATGCGGATGTGCCGGCCGGGTGGCAGGGGAGCGGCGGCGAGGGCTGTGCTTCCCGCGACCGGCTGGACGGCGACGGGCAGGCCGTCGATGCTCAGGGTCCACGTGCGCACCGGCCCGATCGCCGGATCGGCGCACAGGTGCAGGAGGGCGTTGCCGCCGTGCGCCGGCTCGACGCGTACCAGCAGCTCACGGCCGTCCGTGTAGGCAGCCGTCGACGTCCGTGCCGGGCACGGCCCCTTCGCCGCGGCGGCACCCATGAGGGGACCGGTCGCGAGAAGGGTGACGCTGACGGCGAGCGCGGCCACAGCCGCGGCAAAAGCCAGCGGCCCGCGCCACGACCTCGGCGCGGGCGGCGGCAGCGCGACAGTGCGTTCCCAAATCAGCTCCAGCCCGTCGGCGCTGTGCCGGACGGTCAGGGCGGCTCGGGGAACGGCCCGGCGGTGGCGTCGGCCCCGGCAGTAGCGGGTGCCGGTCGTCGGTGACGGGGGGGTCGTACCCCTCGGATCTCATGGTGGGGTAGTCGCTGGTGGGCCGCCCGCGGTTCCCGGCTCTGCGGGTTCCGCGGGCGGCCTCACCAGGGCCGGGACGGTCAGCTTCCCGCAGGTGCGGGGGAAACCGGGACGGGCGGGCGTGGCCGGCCCGACCGGTTGCGGATCGCGCCGATGATGACGTCGGCCACCAGGAACGCGGCCAGCGGGATGCCGAACAGGGGCAGCGCCCAGCCCAGGGCGAAGACCACCGGGACGCCGGCGATGATGCCCCAGGTGGGTAGTTGCTGCCAGGCGCCCCGGGCGGGCGGGGCACCGGCGAGAGCCCGGCGGTCGGTGCGGGTGGGGCGGCGTTGCCACCACATGCGGTAGCCCCAGACGATGACGCAGATCAGGCCGATGGCGAGGGCGGCGAGCAGGAGCTGGTTGACGATGCCGAACAGGGTTCCCATGTGGGCGTTGATGCCCCAGCGGGTGAGCTTGGACAGGACGGGCCAGTCGGCGAAGTCGACGCGATCGGTGACCTGGGCGGTGGTGGGGTCGACGGCGACGCTGTCCCGGCCGACCGGCCACAGGTTGCGGGTCTGGGTGACCGTCCAGGCGGTGGTGGCGTCGGTGGGGACGGCGAGTTCCACCGGGCCGTCGATGCCGTTGTCGCGGGCGGCCTTCAGAACGGCGTCGGCGGCCGCCGGGTCGGCGGTGCCCGCCGTCGGGGCCGGGGCCGCACCGCCGTGGTGGCTGGGGGCGGGTGCCGCCGCGGCTCCGGCGGTCAGCTCGGTTGCTACCGACGGGGTGCCCGACTTCAGCGAGTCGAGGGCCGTGGCGAAGTTGCCACCGGCGTAGCGGGACCAGGTCAGGCCGGTGGCGGAGAGCAGGAGCAGGCCGACCGTGAGCCAGACACCGGTGGCGGCGTGCCAGCTGCGCGTACGGCGTACCCCCTTCTTGGCGGTGAGGTCGGGGGTGAGCAGTTTGCGGCCGCGCTGGCGGCGCCACCAGAGGACGAGGCCGCCGAGGGCGATGACGCTGAGCCAGCTCGCCGCGAACTCGGAGTAGTAGCGGCCCGTGTCGCCCAGGTGCAGGTTGCGGTGCAGGTCGTCGAGCCAGGTCTTGAACGGGGTGGTGGCGAACCAGGTGGTCAGCTGCCCGGTCACGGCTGCTGTGTACGGGTTCACGTACACCGTGTGGGAGTGTTCCTCGTCGAGCTCGGGGGACGTGAAGTCGACCTGGGTGGTCGTGTCGCCGTCGCCCGGGCGTACCAGGATCGGGTCGCCCTGGGGATGGGTGGCGCGGGCCGCCGCGATCTGCTCGGCCAGCGGCCTGGCCGCGGTGCCCGGGTCCGAGACGGTGAGCTCGTCCGCGTAGACGGCGCGCTCCATCTGCGGTGCGAACGCGTACGCCAGCCCGGTCAGCGCCGCGACCAGCAGGAACGGCGCGACGACGATTCCGGCGTAGAAGTGCAGACGCAACAGCAGCGGGCCGAAACTTCGCGTGGGCGTGGGGCGCGGGCGCGGTAAGGGTGGGGCTTCGGTCTGTGTTGCGGTCGTTGACATCGGCACCTCGGGGATGATGGGTCGGCTGTGACTCGCATCATTGGTCGCCCGGGGTCGCCGAATGGTTCCCGGCTACTCGCTGTTCGCCGGGTTCAGGCCGCTGGTCGCTGGGGTGAGGTCGCTGTCAGCCGGCGCCGGGTCGCTGTGCGCCGGGGTCGGATCCGTGGACCAGCGCTGTTCGATGCGCCCGAGACGCCAGATCGCGATGGCGGCGATCCAGGCGAGCACGAAGAGTCCGACGATGGCGTACCCGGCGTAGTCGAGAGGGATGGCACCGATTGCCGCGAGCGGGCCCGTGGTGATGTGGGCCTGGTCGTCGAGGACGCCGATCAGTTCGATGGTGCCGATGACCAGGGCCACCGCCACGGAGATGGACGTGATGGTGATGTTGTAGAAGACCTTGCGGACCGGTTTCGCGAACGCCCAGCCGTACGCGGCGTTCATGAACACGCCGTCGACGGTGTCCATCAGGCACATGCCGGCGGCGAACAGGATCGGCAGCACGAGGATCGAGTAGAACGGCAGGGCGAACGCGGCGGCACCCCCGGCGAGGACGAGCAGGCCGACCTCGGTGGCGGTGTCGAAGCCTAGGCCGAAGAGTACGCCGACGGGGTAGATGTGCCACGGTTTGCGTACTGACTTGGTGAGGCCGCCGAGGATGCGGTTCATGAAGCCGCGCTTGTTGAGCTGGTCCTCGAGCTCCTGCTCGTCGAAGTGGCCGCTGCGCATCCGGCGGAAGACGCGGATGATCCCGAGCAGCACGACGAGGTTCAGGATGCCGAGGACCCAGAGGAACACGCCCGAGACCGACGCGCCGATGACCCCGGCGACCGAGTGCAGGCCCGATCCGCCGTCCGACACCTGACCGGCGAGCGCTTTCACGCCGACGGAGAGCAGGAACGACAGCGTGAACACGATCGTCGAGTGGCCGAGGGAGAACCAGAATCCGACCGACAGCGGCTTGCGTACGTTGTCCTGCATCAGTTTGCGGGTGGTGTTGTCCACAGCCGCGATGTGATCGGCGTCGAACGCGTGCCGCAGCCCGAACGTGTAGGCGAGCACCCCGACGCCGACGGTGAAGACGGGATGGTCGCCGCCGAGGTGGAAGTGCTTCGGCACGACCAGCCCGAACAGGATCGCGAACCCGGCCACGTGCAGCAGCACGATGAACCCCGCCATGCCGGCCAGCGAGCGCCGGTCCTCGCGGGTCAGGCTCCGCCGGAAGCGGGACAAGCGGGTGTCGGCCATGCGCCTTCTTCCCCTGCACAGGTAGCTGTATCGACCAGAAACCTACTCTATTGCAACTCCTTGGCGACAGCGTGACCTGGGCAACTGGCGTGATCTTGGCAACTGACCGGTTAGGTTCAGCGCTGTGCCCCGCCGATAAGGCTGCGCCTTTCGGGCAGGGCTGTGCGACCGCTCAAGGTAGGGGTTGTCCGGTACATACCGTGGACAGGAGGATGCTGTCCGGGAGCGATGCTGGCGGGCTGTCATGATGCCGGGCTGCGATGCTGGCTGGAGTCAGGAGAGGGCGGGCTTGTTGATGGGGGAGAGCAGTCCATGACCGCACCGGGTGACGAACTCACGCTGGGGGCGGACTTCACCCCTGCCACCGTCGGACAGTGGCGGAAGCTGGCACTCGCTGCGCTGCGCAAGTCCGGGGCAGCGACCGAGGACACTGCTCTGGAGCAGGTGGACGAGCTGCTCGCCACCACCACGTACGACGGCCCGTCCATCGCGGCCCTGCACACGCCGGACAGCGCGCCGACCGGTCCGGCCGTGCAGACCGGCCTGCCCGGGCAGTGGCCGTTCGTGCGGGGAGCTCGTGCCTCGGGCGGGCTCGGCGGTGGCTGGGACGTGCGGCAGCGGCACACCGGCGAGAACCCGAAGGAGATCCGCGAGGCCGTCCTCGGCGACCTCGAGAACGGTGCGACCTCGATCTGGCTGTCCGTGGGCGACGACGCGCTGCCGTTCGACGCCCTGCCCGACGCGCTCGACGGGGTCCATCTCGACCTGGCCGGGGTGGTGCTCGACCCCGGGAATGACTTCGCCGCCGCGGGCGAAGCCTGGTTCGACCTGCTCGCCGCCCGTGGTGCCGACCCCCGGCAGGTCCGTGGTGGACTCGGCGCGGATCCCCTCGGCTTGCTCGCCCGCACCGGCTCGGTCGCCGGCCCGGGCGAGACGGACCTGGTTTTGGCGGCGGCGCTGGCCGGACGGTGTGTGGCTGAGGCGCCGGGGATCCGCGCGATCACCGTGGACGCGACTGTCTATCACGATGCCGGTGGGTCGGATGCCGAGGAGCTGGGGTGTGCCGCCGCGGCGGGGGTCGCCTATCTTCGTGCGCTGACGGATGCCGGTCTGCCGGTCGCGGCGGCGTTGAGCCAGCTCGAGTTCCGGTACGCCGCGACGGCTGACCAGTTCGCGACGATCGCCAAGCTGCGGGCCGCGCGGAGGATCTGGGCGAGGATCGCCGAGCTGTCCGGGGAGCCCGGTGCCGGCGGGCAGCGTCAGCATGCGGTGACGTCGGCGGCGATGATGACCGCCCGGGATCCCTGGGTGAACCTGCTGCGCACCACGATCGCCGCGTTCGCCGCGGGGGTGGGCGGGGCGGACGCCGTGACCGTGCTGCCGTTCGACCATGGGCTCGGGCGTCCCGACGGGTTCTCGCGGCGTCTCGCCCGTAACACGCAGACCCTGCTCGTCGAGGAAGCCCACGTGGCCCGGGTGATCGACCCGGCCGGTGGCTCCTGGTACGTCGAGAGCTACACCGATGAGCTGGCGCGCGCCGCATGGGAGTGGTTCACCGGTATCGAGCAGGCCGGGGGCATCGCCGCCGCGCTCGGCAGCGGGCTCGTCGCCGACCGGCTCGCCGCGACCTGGCAGCGGCGGGAGAGCAACCTCGCGCACCGCCGTGACCCGATCACCGGCGTGAGCGAGTTCCCGGATCTGGCCGAACGGGTCCCCGAACGCCGCCCCGCCACCGTTCCCGCCGGCGGTGGACTGCCCCGCCACCGGTACGCCGAGGCGTTCGAGCGGCTGCGCGACCGGAGCGACGCCTACCTGGCCGCGACCGGCAGCCGTCCCACGGTTTCGCTGGTTACGCTCGGTTCACCCGCGGCGTCCGGGCCGCGTGTCACCTTCGCGACGAACCTGTTCGCCGCCGGGGGGATCGCGGTGACGACGTCGCCGGGCGCGGTGGTGTGCCTGTGCGGGCCCGACAAGGCGTACGCGGAGCAGGCCGTTGATCTGACCACTGAGCTGCGTGCGGCCGGGACGCAGCGGGTCATCCTGGCCGGCCGCGGTGATTTTCCCGGCATCGACAGGTACGTGTACACCGGCTGTGACGCCGTCGCCGCCCTGACCGCGACGCTCGCCGACCTGGGGGTTCCCGAGTGATTCCCGACTTCTCCACAGCGGAACTGACGGCGTCCGGGGCGTCGCCGTCCGTCGATTCCTGGCGTGACGCCGTGCGGGCCGAGACCGGGCGGGACGCCGGGGAGTTGCTCTGGCACACGCCCGAGGGGATCGCGGTGCCGCCGCTGTTCACCGGCGCTGACCTGGAAGGCCTCGACTTTCTGGGTACGTATCCCGGCATCGCGCCGTACGTGCGTGGCCCGTACCCGACGATGTACGTCAACCAGCCGTGGACGATCCGCCAGTACGCGGGGTTCTCCACAGCTGAGGAGTCGAACGCGTTCTACCGCCGCAACCTGGCAGGCGGGCAGAAGGGGCTTTCGGTCGCGTTCGACCTGCCCACCCACCGTGGTTATGACTCGGACCATCCGCGGGTGACCGGTGACGTCGGCATGGCGGGGGTGGCGATCGACTCCATCTACGACATGCGGCAGTTGTTCGAGGGGATTCCGCTCGACCGGATGAGTGTGTCGATGACGATGAACGGCGCGGTGCTGCCGATTCTCGCCCTCTACATTGTCGCCGGTGAGGAGCAGGGCGTCCCGCCGGAGAAACTGTCCGGCACGATTCAGAACGACATCCTCAAAGAGTTCATGGTCCGTAACACCTACATTTATCCGCCGACGCCGTCGATGCGGATCATCTCCGACATCTTCGCGTTCACGTCGCAGCGGATGCCGCGGTTCAACTCGATCTCGATCTCCGGCTACCACATCCAGGAAGCCGGTGCGACTGCTGACCTCGAGCTCGCGTACACCCTGGCTGATGGGGTGGAGTATCTGCGTGCCGGGCGCGCGGCGGGGCTGGACATCGACGCGTTCGCGCCCCGGTTGTCGTTCTTCTGGGCGATCGGGATGAACTTCTTCATGGAGGTCGCCAAGCTGCGGGCGGGGCGGTTGCTGTGGGCGAAACTCGTGCGCGAGTTCGGCCCCAAGGATCCGAGGTCGTTGAGTCTGCGTGCGCATTCGCAGACGTCGGGCTGGTCGCTGACCGCGCAGGACGTCTACAACAACGTGATGCGTACGTGTGTCGAGGCGATGGCGGCGACGCAGGGCCATACGCAGTCGTTGCACACCAACGCGCTCGACGAGGCTCTGGCGTTGCCGACGGATTTCTCCGCGCGGATCGCCCGGAATACGCAGCTGTTCCTGCAGCAGGAGTCGGGTACCACGCGTGCGGTCGACCCGTGGGGTGGCAGCGCGTACGTGGAACGGCTCACGCGGGACCTCGCCGCGCGGGCCTGGGAGCACATCGCGGAGGTCGAGGCCGCCGGTGGCATGGCACGGGCGATCGAGGAGGGCATCCCGAAGATGCGCATCGAGGAGGCCGCCGCCCGTACGCAGGCCCGCATCGACTCCGGCCGGCAGACGGTCATCGGCGTGAACAAGTACCGGCCGGACGCCGACGAACCCATCGACGTGCTGAAGGTCGACAACGTCGCGGTGCGCGCAGGCCAGGTCGAGAAGCTGCGCCGCCTGCGCGCCGAACGTGACGAGGCCGCGTGCCGGTCCGCGCTGGACGCCCTCACCCGAGCCGCCGGCACCGTTCTTCCCGGGGCCTCGGCCGGTGACGGCAACCTGCTCGCGCTGGCCGTCGACGCCGCCCGGGCCAAGGCGACCGTGGGGGAGATCTCCGACGCGCTGGAAAAGGTCTACGGACGGCACACGGCTCGGATCCGTACCATTTCCGGGGTGTACCGCAAGGAGGCCGGCCAGGTGGCCAACATCGACCGGGCGCGCGCCGCCGCCGCCGCGTTCGCCGAGGCCGAGGGCCGCCAGCCGCGGATCCTGGTCGCCAAGATGGGCCAGGACGGCCACGACCGCGGCCAGAAGGTCGTCGCCACGGCCTTCGCCGACCTCGGCTTCGACGTCGACGTCGGCCCCCTGTTCGCCACCCCCGCCGAGGTCGCCCGCCAGGCCATCGAAGCCGACGCCCACATCGTCGGCGTCAACTCCCTCGCCGCGGGCCACCTCACCCTCGTCCCCGCCCTCCGCGACGAACTCGCCGCCCAGGGCCGCCCCGACATCATGATCATCGCCGGCGGCGTCATCCCACCCCAGGACTACGAAGCCCTGCGCGCAGCCGGCGCCGCGGCCATCTTCGCCCCCGGCACCGTCCTCGCCGACGCCGCCCTCAACCTCCTCACCGACCTCTCCACCCGCCTCGGCCACCCCACCCCCGCCTGATGCCCCCACCCCCCATCGACGTCGAGGCAATGGCCGCTGGGGTCCGTGCACGTGTCCCCGCCTGGATCGCGCGCGCCATCACCCTGGTCGAATCCACCCGCACCGACCACCAGGCCCTGGCCCAGCGCCTCCTGACCCTGCTGACCCCGTCCAACTCAGCCGGGTCGCCGCCTGCGGCGGACTCCTTCGCGGCCGGTTCGGTCGAGTCGCCGCCTGCGGCGGGCTCCTTCGCGGGCAGGTCGCACCGGATCGGTATCAGCGGTGTGCCTGGCGTGGGCAAGTCGACGTTCATCGACGCGTTCGGGAGCGACCTGACCGCGGCCGGCCATCGCGTGGCGGTCCTGGCCGTGGACCCGTCGTCGACGCGCACGCGGGGCAGCATTCTCGGCGACAAGACCCGGATGGCCCGCCTGGCGGCCGACCCGAACGCTTACGTCCGGCCCTCGCCCACCGCGGGCACACTCGGCGGCGTTGCGAAAGCCACTCGCGAAGCCATCGTCATCGTCGAGGCCGCCGGCTACGACGTCGTTCTCGTGGAGACGGTCGGCGTGGGTCAGTCCGAGACGGCGGTCGCGGACATGGTCGACTCGTTCCTGCTGCTGGCCCTGGCCCGCACCGGCGACCAGCTGCAGGGCATCAAAAAAGGCATCCTCGAGCTCGCCGACGTCATCGCCGTCAACAAAGCCGACGGCCCCCACGCCGCCGAGGCCCAGCGCGCCGCCCGCGAGCTAGCCGGCGCCCTACGTCTGGTCAGCGGCGCCGACGACGACCAGGCCTGGTCAACTCCGGTGCTCACCTGCAGCGGCCTGGACGGCACCGGCGTACCCGAGATCTGGGCGCAGCTGACCGCTCACCGCCACCACCGCGAGAAGAACGGCGACTTCCAGGAACACCGCCGCCGGCAACAGATCGGCTGGATGCAAGCGATGGCCGACGACGCCGTCCTGACCCGCTTCCACACCGACCCTGCGGTCCGCGCCGCCACCACCGAGGCGGAGAAGCGCATCCTGGACGGCACCCTCACCCCGGCCCAGGCCGTGCAACACCTGCTCGCCGCCTACGACACCATCAAAGGCTGACGATCCGGCCCAGAATCTCGCTGAACTGCGTCAACCAGTACCGGACTTCGCCTTCGACGTCTTGCTCAAGGTCGACGCGGTCCAGGTACAGGGCATCCTGACGGTCGCGTTCGGCCTGCGCCACATCGGGGCCGTGCCTCGGGCGCGGGGTGCCGACCGTCCGTACGCCCTGCGACCTGGTCAGCATCCGGATCGTATCGGCCAGCCGTCGGTCGTCGACGTCGGTCGCGATGACCAGCGCCTGTGCCAGCCGGCCAGGCCAGTCACCCGCCGTGCGCCGTGCGACGACGTTTCCGTGCCGGATTTCGGCGGATGACATCATTACCAGGGCGAGCTCACGACGGCTCCGGGCGAACGACAGCACGTCGCGGCACAGCGACTGCAGAGCGGCTGCGTGGGCGGGGCTCAGCCGGCTGCCCTCGGGCCAGGTAAGACTCGCGCCGGCAGGGTCAAGGGCGACGGATAGGCGTCCGTTGTGGTGCATCAGCTCGCCAAGAGGGCCATCTCCGACGAACGCCCGCCAGCGCACTTTCCCGTTGCTGCGGTCGACCACGCGATCTTGAGGCGTTTCACGTGGACGACCCGAATGGGCCGGGCGGGCCCGGACTGGGGAGAGGGGCCCGCCCGGTGGGGGAGCAAGGTCAGTGGTTGCGGACCTCGGTGGCGGCTGCGGTGAGGTGTTTGAGGGTGGATTGGACTTCGGGGTAGGTGCGGGTTTTGAGGCCGCAGTCGGGGTTGACCCAGAGGCGCTGGGCCGGGACTGCGGATACGGCGTGACGCAGGGCGGTGACGAGTTCGGTTTGGGTGGGGATGCGGGGGGAGTGGATGTCCCAGATGCCGGGGCCGACGCCTCGGGCGTACCCGATGGATTGGAGGTCTTGGAGGATCTCCATTTTGGAGCGGGAGGCTTCGATGCTGGTGACGTCGGCGTCGAGGGCGTCGATGGCGGTGATGACCTCGCCGAATTCGGAGTAGCACAGGTGGGTGTGGAGCTGGGTGTGGTCGGCGATGCCGCTGGTGGCCAGGCGGAAGGCGTCGATGGCCCAGTCGAGGTAGGCCTTCTGGTCCGCTCTGCGGAGCGGGAGGGTTTCGCGCAGGGCCGGTTCGTCGACCTGGATCACGCTGATGCCGGCGGCCTCAAGGTCGTGGCATTCGTCGCGCAGGGCGAGGGCGACCTGGTCGGCGGTGTCGGCGAGTGGTTGGTCGGTGCGGACGAACGACCAGGCCAGGATGGTGACCGGGCCGGTGAGCATGCCCTTGACCGGTTTTGGCGTGAGGGACTGGGCGTAGGTGGACCACGCGACCGTCATCGGGGCCCTGCGTGCCACATCGCCGTGGATGATCGGTGGGCGTACGCATCGGGAGCCGTAACTCTGCACCCAGCCGTGGTCGGTGGCGGCGAAGCCGTCGAGTTGTTCGCCGAAGTACTGGACCATGTCGTTGCGTTCGGGTTCGCCGTGCACCAGGACGTCCAGGCCGAGTTCTTCCTGGAACCGGATGACGCGGGCGATCTCGTCGCGGATCACCTGGTCGTAGCCGGGTGCGTCGAGGGTGCCGGCGCGTAGTGCGGCGCGGGCCCGGCGCAGCGCATCGGTCTGCGGGAACGAGCCGATCGTGGTCGTGGGCAGCGCCGGCAGTTGGAGGCGTTCCTGTTGTGCCGCGGCCCTGAGTGGATAGTCGGAGCGTCGGCGGTCGGTTGGCGACAGTGCGGCGAGCCGGGCCCGGACCTCGGTGTTGTGCCAGGTCGCCGGTGGTGCGGGCAGCGGCCGGGGAAGGTGGGCGGTGCCGTCGCGCAGGGCCCTGCTCAGCAGGACGACCTCGTCGACCTTCTGCCGGGCGAAGGCGAGGCGTTCCCGTAGCGCGGGGTCGAGGTAGGTCTCGACGGACAGGTCCACCGGCACGTGCAGCAGGGAACAGGACGTGGAGACGGCGAGGTGGTCGGCCAGGCCGTAGGCGACGGCTCCGGCGGTGACGGCGGCGGTCAGATCGGTGCGCCAGACGTTGTGCCCGTCGACGAGCCCCGCCACGATCGTCCTGCCGCGCAGCGGACCGGAGCCGGCGAGGCGCCGCAGGTTGCCGGGGCCCGCCACCAGATCGAGACCGAGCGCTTCGACCGGTGTGTCCAGCAGGGCGGGCAGGGCGTCGCCCAGGTCACCGAAGTACGTGGCGACGAAGATCTGCGGGCGCCGGTCGAGGGCACCCAGCCGGGCGTACGTCTCCCGCAGCGCGTCGATCTCCGCGGGGACCCGGTCGGCGACGTAGGCGGGCTCGTCGAGTTGTACCCACTCCACGCCCGCGTCGGCGAGCGCGCCGAGCAGGTCGGCGTAGGCCCCGACGAGATCGTCGAGCCGGTCGAACGGGTCGTAGCCGGGGGTGCTGGGCTTGGCGAGCAGCAGGAACGTGGCCGGTCCGACCAGAACCGGGCGGGTACGCAGATCCAGGGCGCGCGCTTCGGCGTACTCCTGGAGGGCTTTGGCGGGGTCCGCGGCGAAGACCGTTTCCGGGCCGATCTCCGGCACAAGGTAGTGGTAGTTGGTGTCGAACCACTTGGTCAGCTCGAGTGCGGGTTCAGTGTCCACCCCGCGCGCCATGGCGAAGTAGGTGTCCAGGTCGGACAGTCCGAGCCGGCGGAACCGTTCGGGGACCGCCCCGACGGCGACGGCGGTGTCGAGAACGTGGTCGTAGTACGAGAACGTGTTGGACGGGATGGCGTCCAGGTCGGCGTTGCGCAGGGTCAGCCAGACCTCGCTGCGCAGCCGTGCCGCTGTCCGCTCCAGCTCGGCGGCGTCGATCCGCCCGGCCCAGTGCGCCTCGACGGCCTTCTTGAGCTCGCGGTTGCCGCCGATGCGTGGGTAGCCGAGCACGGTGCTCTGGCCGAAGGGGGTGGTGGTCATGGTGTCCTTCCCTCGAGGTCCCCGACGGGTCACACGAGGGCACGGGAAGGCCGCAGCCGACAAACACGTGCCGCGGTCTCGCCCGGGCCCTCCCGAGAGGCCGTCGGCGGCGCACACGGATGTGCACGCGGTGCGGGCAGGTCTTCGGACTCGTGGGCGTGTGATTCCTGCCTACCGGCCGTCGCTTCCCAGGCCGTTGCGGCCCAGTGCTCATTGACAGCTTTCGTTCCCACTCACCGCTGCGGGGCAGTCCCGGTATCGCACCGGGTTCCCTCTTACGACACTCCACCGTGAAGCGGAGTGAACCAGCACTGCCGCTCACTGTACGGGTACGCCCGGCCCGTTACGGGGCCGGGCGCCGTGCGAAATCGGTCACCCGTCCTTGCCGGCGGCATCCTCGGGGCGATACGTCTCGATCCACGCCTCGATGTCGGTGGCGCGCCAGATCTTGCCCTGGGCCAGATCCGCCACCGCGGCGGGGAAGTCACTGCGCTGTGTCAACTGATACATCCGCTGCCGGCTCACGGCGCCGAGCCGCACCCGGATCTCGTGGGATCCGAGAAACTCCAATTCATCCACCCGTTCATACTAGTCATGACGCAACTAGTCTCTGCACCACCCCCAGGGGTGGATCGGGGCGGATCGGGGCGTTACCCGCGGCGAGCTTCGGGTGACGGTGCGCCGCGACACGCCGTACACAGCATCTGGTGTTGTGGATTCGGAGGCGTACCCATATATGGTGTTGATCGCAGCTGGTTCGGCCGTCCCTGGTCTTGTTGATCTTTCATGGGCGGTCGAGGCAACAGGGAACCCGGTGCGAAACCGGGACTGCCCCGCAGCGGTGAGTGGGAACGAAAGCCGTCATCAAGCACTGGACCGGTCACGGTCCGGGAAGCGACGGCCGGTAGGCATGAGGGACGCGCCCACGAGTCCGAAGACCTGCCAGCGCGCCGCGCACCGACCGGTGCGCGGCGGTCGAAGGCCGCGTGGGACGGCCGACGCCATCAGCCGGTGTGCCGTCCTCGCGAGAACGGCTGCCGGCGGCGTCCTCCTGCGCGTCCGACGATCAACGGGCTCGCGAGGAGAGAGTTTTCGTGCCGGTAAAACAAGTTATGCGGGTGCTCAAACGCAACGGTGACAGCGAGCCGGTCGACGTCAACAAGATCGTCAAGGCGGTGGAGTTGTGGGTCGCCGACCTCGACGAGGTCGACCCGTTGCGGGTGGCGACCAGGACGATCAGCGGGCTCTACGACGGGGCGACCACGGCGGAGCTCGACAAGCTGTCGATCCAGACCGCGGCGGAACTGACCGGTGAGGAACCGCAGTATTCGAAGCTGGCGGCGCGGCTGCTGGCCGCTTTCGTGGACAAAGAGGTGCGCGGACAGGGCGTGGCAAGCTTCAGCCAGTCCATCAGGTACGCGCATCAGCAAGGACTTGTCGGCGACAGCACCGCGGAATTCGTGGCACGCAACGCCCGCAAACTCGACGTCGCCATCGATCCGTCGGGGGATCTGCGGTTCGAGTACTTCGGACTGCGTACGGTGGCGGACCGTTATCTGCTGCGCCATCCCGACACGCGACTGGTGGTGGAGACGCCGCAGTACTGGCTGCTGCGCGTGGCGTGCGGATTATCGCAGACCGCGAACGAGGCGATCGGTTTCTACAAGCTGATGTCGTCGCTGGCGTATCTGCCGAGCTCGCCGACGCTGTTCAATTCCGGCACACGGCACACGCAGATGTCGTCGTGTTTCCTGGTCGACTCGCCGAAGGACGAACTCGACTCGATCTACGAGCGTTACCACCAGGTCGCGAAGCTGTCGAAATTCTCCGGCGGCATCGGTATCTCATGGTCGCGGGTGCGGGGCCGGGGCGCGCTGATCCGGGGCACGAACGGCAGGTCGAACGGCATCGTCCCGTTCCTGAAGACGCTCGACGCAGGGGTGGCCGCGGTCAATCAGGGCGGGCGGCGTAAGGGTGCCGCGTGTGTCTATCTTGAGCCGTGGCACCCGGACATCGAGGAATTCCTGGATCTGCGGGACAACACCGGGGAGGACTCCCGGCGTACGCACAATCTCAATCTGGCGAACTGGATCCCGGACGAGTTCATGCGCCGGGTCGAGGCCGACGGCGACTGGTCACTGATCGATCCGTCCGACGCCCCCGAGCTTCCCGATCTGTTCGGCGACGAGTTCGATCTCGCCTACCGGGCCGCGGAGAAGAACGCGGTCAAGACCGTCAAGGCCCGAGACCTGTACGGCCGGATGATGCGCACCCTCGCGCAGACCGGCAACGGCTGGATGACGTTCAAGGACCCGTCGAACCGCCTGTCCAACCAGACGGGCAGGCCGGGCAACACCATTCACCTGTCGAACCTGTGCACCGAGATCCTCGAGGTCAACACCAACGACGAGACCGCGGTCTGCAACCTCGGCTCGATCAACCTCGGCGCCCATCTGCGCGACGGTGACGTCGATTGGGAAAAGCTGCGGGCCACCGTACGCACAGCAGTTGTCTTTCTGGACCGGGTCATCGACATCAACTACTACCCGGCGGAGCAGGCGGCGGCGTCGAACCCGCGCTGGCGGCCCGTCGGGCTCGGGCTGATGGGGCTGCAGGACGCGTTCTTCACCCTCGGCCTGCCGTTCGACTCGGCGGCGGCCAAGGAATTGTCCACCCGCGTGCAGGAGGACATCTATCTGACCGCGCTGGAGGCTTCCGCGGGCCTCGCCGAGCAGTTCGGGCCGCACCCGGCGTACCAGGAGACCCGTGCTTCTGACGGTGCTCTGCACCCCGATCTCTGGGGCGCGACCGTCAGCCAGACAGAGCGCTGGGCGACTTTGAAAGAGCGCGTCGCAACGACCGGGCTGCGCAACTCGCTGCTGATCGCGATCGCACCGACGGCGACCATCGCCTCGATCGCCGGCTGTTACGAGTGCATCGAGCCGCAGGTGTCGAATCTGTTCAAGCGCGAAACGATGTCCGGCGAATTCCTGCAGATCAACACCTATCTGGTACGCGAACTGAAAGCCCGTGGTCTCTGGACCGCACCCGTTCGCGAGCAGATCAGGCGCGCCGAAGGATCCGTGCAGGGCATCACCGAACTCCCCGCCGACGTGCGCGAGCTCTTCCGCACCGCCTGGGAACTGCCGCAGAAGGCACTCATCGACCTGGCCGCCGCGCGGGCGGCGTTCATCGACCAGTCGCAGTCGCTGAACCTGTTCATGAGCGTGCCGACCATCGGCAAGGTCTCCTCGATGTATCTCTACGCCTGGAAAGCCGGCCTGAAAACCACGTACTACCTGCGCTCGCGCCCCGCGACGCGCATTCAGCAGGCCACCGTCGCGGTGCTGCCGGCCCTGACGCCCGCCCCGCAGGCCGAAGCCGACGCCGAAGCCCTGGCCTGTTCCCTGGAAAACCCCGAAAGCTGCGAGGCCTGCCAGTGACGACCATTCCTTCTCAGAGCACCGGCCCGGGCAAGCAGCAGATGCTGCTCGACCCCGGTATGGACCTGACGCTGCGCCCGATGCGTTACCCGCACTTCTTCGACCGGTTCAAGGACGCCATCAAGAACACCTGGACCGTCGAGGAGGTCGATCTGCACGGCGACCTCGCCGACCTGGCGAAGCTGTCACCCGCCGAGCAGCACCTCGTGTCGCGGCTGGTCGCCTTCTTCGCGACCGGTGACACCATCGTCGCGAACAATCTCGTGCTCAACCTCTACCAGCACGTCAATTCGCCCGAGGGCCGGCTCTACCTGTCGCGGCAACTGTTCGAGGAGGCCGTACACGTCCAGTTCTATCTGAACCTGCTCGACACGTACGTCCCGGATCTCGCCGAAAGGACGGCTGCATTCTCGGCGGTGGAGAACATTCCCTCGATCGCGCGCAAGGCCGAGTTCTGCTTCAAGTGGATCGACTCGATCTACGAGATGCGCTCGCTGCAGACCCGCGAGGACCGCAGGGCATTCCTGCTCAACGTGATTTGTTTCGCCGCGTGCATCGAGGGCCTGTTCTTCTACGGCGCCTTCGCGTACGTCTACTTCCTGCGGTCCCGCGGCGTCCTGCAGGGGCTGGCGTCGGGCACCAACTGGGTGTTCCGCGACGAGTCGATGCACATGGCGTTCGCGTTCGACGTGGTCGACACCGTCCGTGCCGAGGAGCCCGGCCTGTTCGACGCCGAGATGGCGCAGCAGGTCCGCGACATGCTCGCCGAAGCGGTGGAGTGCGAGGTCCAGTTCGCCGCCGACCTGCTCGACCAGGGCATCAGCGGCATGTCACTGCCGGACATGCGCGAATACCTGCAACACGTCGCCGACCGCCGGCTCGCCGTGCTGGGCATCGAGCCGATGTACGGCAGCGGGAACCCGTTCGCGTTCATGGAACTACAGGACGTCCAGGAGCTGTCGAACTTCTTCGAACGGCGCGTGTCCGCGTACCAGGTCGGAGTGACCGGAAGCGTCTCCTTCGACGACGACTTCTGAGGTTGTGCGGGCCGGGCCGATCCGCGGGGCCCGGCCCGGCCGTGCCGTCAAGGCGTGACGGACAAGGTGCCGTTCAGCGTCACGGCCGGGTTGCCGATCAGGAGTGGGTGAGCATCGTGCAGAACCGGTCCCCACGGCGCCGATGGACCGGTGTGGTGCTGGTGGTGCTGGTATTGCTGGCGGGTTCCGCGGTGTCGGTGGCGGCTTTCGTGGCCGTGGAGGCCGGTGAGGACCGCTACGCCGGTCAGGTGATGGACCGCTACGCCGACGACATGGCGGAAACGGTCATCGACCGCGTCGCCCGCTACGGCGCCACCCTCAGCGACCTCGCGTACGCCGTGGGCGCCCAGTCCGGCCTGCGCCGCGACGCGTTCACCCGGATCAGCGCCGGGCTCGACGCGACGCGGCTGCCCGGTGCCACCGCCGTCGGTTTCGTGGCGCCGGTCGCCACCGATCAGATCGCGGCGGCGCAGCGGCTCTGGCGTGCGCGTGGGGCGACGGGGCTGAGGCTGGCTCCGACGTCCGGCACGTCGTCCCACGAGTTCGTCATCTACGAGAAGGCGTTCGACGACCAGCAGAACATGCAGGGCACCGATCTCGCCATCAGCCCCGCCCTGACGACCGTACTGTCCATGGCCCGGCACAGCGGCACGCTCGCGATGAGCCCCGGATATCAGCTGCTGCGCGACCGGTGGAGGAGCCCCGAGGAGCGTCAGACCTCGGCGGTGCTGGCCGCACCGGTCTACACCGGCCTGGGCTCGACGGCCCCGGACGAGTTCGAGGGCTGGGTCGTCATGGGCCTGCGCGGGCAGGACTACCTGGCGCAGACCCTGCTCAGCCAGGGCGATGACGCGGTGGAGGTCACCGTCACCGACGTGGCCGGTACCGTCATCGCGTCCGTCTCACCCGGCGACCGGCTGCCGGACGCCTCGCTGGCCCGCCAGCAGACCGTCACCGTCGGGCAACGCCGCTGGCAGCTCGCGATGTGGCCCACGACCCGCCTGCTCACCACCACCGACCGGGGGCTGAGCCGGCTCACCCTGGCCGCCGGTGCCGCGCTGTCCGTGATGCTCGCCGCGATGACCGGAATCCTGGCCGGCAGCCGCAACCGCGCGCTGGAACACGTCGACCGGGCGACCAGCGAGCTGCGGGACGACATCACCCGGCGCGAGCTGGTCGAGGCGCGGCTGCTGGAGCGTGAGGAGCAGCTGCAGGAACTCGCGTTCCACGACCCGCTCACCGGGCTGGCCAACCGGCTGCTCTTCTACGACCGCCTCACCCATGCCCTGGCCAACCACGTGCGCGGCAACCGTACGTTCGCCGTGCTCTTCATCGACCTCGACGGCTTCAAACAGGTCAACGACCAGCGGGGTCACACCGCCGGCGACACCGTGCTGCGCGTCGTCGCCGCCCGGCTCCGCACCGGGTTGCGCGCCGGCGACACAGTCGCCCGGTTCGGTGGCGACGAGTTCGCCATCATCATCGAGAGCCTGACCGGCATCGCCGACGCGCGGCCCACCGCCGAACGCGTCATCGGCGTGGTCCAGGAACCGATCGACATCGACGGGCTCCCGGCGAAGGTGTCCGCCAGTGTGGGCATCGCGGTCAACCATCCCGGCGCGACGGCCGACGACATCATCCGCGAGGCCGACGCCGCGATGTACACCGCCAAGACCGGCGGGAAGAACCAGTACGCCGAGGCCGTGAGCGGGTAGCCGGCTCAGCTCAGCACCGTACGCAACGTCTCGAAGATCTCCTCCGCGTCCTGCACGGTGGTCCGCCAGTTGCTGAACGCCGCACGGATCCCGGGCTGCCCGTCGTACACGGTCGGTGTCAGAAACGTCCGGCCGGTGGCCGTGACGGCTCGCAGGGCGGCCGGCACATCGCCCTCGATGGCGAAACACACGACGTTCATCCGCACCGGCGCCAGCAACCGCACGCCAGGCACAGTGCCGAGCAGCTCACCGAGCCTCCGGGCCGCGGCTACGTTGCGCTCAACGATCTCCCGATGTCCATTCGCACCGTACGCGGTGAGCGCGAACCAGGCCGGAAGCGCTCGGAAGCGCCGCGAGTTCTCCGGGGTGAGATGCATGAAGTCCGGGTTCTCGCCGGGATCGCCGAGGTACGCGGCGGAGTTGCGGAACACCGCCACCTGCAGGTCGGGCCGGCGGGTGAACTGGACCGCGGCGTCGTACGGGACGTTGAGCCATTTGTGCAGGTCGGCGCAGACCGAGTCGGCCTCGCCCAGCCCGTCCAGCAGGGGTGCGTGCTCGCCGGACAACGCGGCGAACAGGCCGAACGCGCCGTCCACGTGCAGCCAGAACGGGTAGCGCCGCTTGAGATCGGCGATCGCGCGCAGGTCGTCGAAGTCCACGGTGTTCACGGTTCCCGCGTTGGCGACGACGATCGCGGGTCCCTCGGCGAGGGCTGCCTCCAGCGCGGCGAGGTCGACGGCTTCGCGTCCGGGCAGCGTCGGCAGGACCCGCACCTGGCCGCGGCCGATGCCGAGCATCGAGGTGGCCTTGACGATGCTGGAGTGCGGCGTGCCGGACAGCACCCGCAGCGGCGGCACGTTCCGCAGGCCGTCCTCGGCGGCGTCGACCCCGTACCGCTCGCCGTACCACTGGCGGCCCAGCGCCAGGCCCACGAAGTTCGACATGGTCGCGCCGGTGACGAAGCTGCCGCTGAACGTCCCGGGCAGACCGAACAGGTCACGCAGCCAGCGGACGGTTTCCCGCTCCAGGTCCGGCGCCCCGGAGCCGGCACCCGACGAGAGGTTCTGGTCGAGCGTGCTGGTGAGCCAGTCACCGGCGACCGCGGCGGGGGTGGCACCACCGGTGACGAACCCGAGGTAGCGCGGGCCGGCGCTGCCCGACATCCGGTCCTGCCAGCGCTCGGCGAACCGGTCCAGCGCTGCTTCGAGACCGGCGCCCTGTTGGGGCAGTGCCTGCGGGGACGGCGGCTCAGCGGGCAGGGCGACCGGGCGGTCGTCGAGCGAGGCCAGGACCTTGACGGCCTGATCGCGTACGGCGGTCAGCAGGTCGGGGAAGCGGGCCAGGTCACCGGCCAGGATGGGGTCCATGTGATCACGCTAGGCAGCATCCCCGCGCGGCGATCGGGCCAATCACGAACCTCTGGTCCTGGACTTTCCATCCAGGTGCTGGACAATTACTATGTGGCGGTGAGTGCGGATGCGATTCTGACGGGGTTACTGCCGGTGATCGACGGGCTGGCGGCGACATTCGGCCCGACCTGCGAGGTGGTGCTGCACGACTACCGGCGCGGCGAGCAGTCGGTGGTGGCGGTCGCCGGCGCGGTCACCGGGCGCAAACCCGGCGGGGCGCTGAGCGAGATCGGGCTCGCCGTGCTCGCCCAGGGCGATGCCGCTGCCAACGACATCAACTACCTGACGCGTACGCAGGACGGGCGGATCGTGAAATCGTCGACCATGCCCCTTCGCGACGAGGCCGGGCACGTCTTCGGCGCGCTCTGCGTCAACATCGACGTCACCGCCCTGCGCCAGGCCGGTGACCTGCTGACGGCCCTGGCCGGGACGCCGTCCGCCCCGATCCCGGCCACCACGTTCAGCGACGACTTCGACGACGTGGTCGACGCACGGATCCGCGCCGAGGAAGCCTCCCGGGGCAAACCCGCCGCCAGCCTCACCCGCCCGGAACGGCTGACGCTGCTGCGGGCCCTGGACCGGCGCGGCGTCTTCACCGTACGCAACGCGGTGCCCCGGGTCGCCGAACGCCTCGGGATCTCCCGCTCCGCGATGTACGCCGACCTGGCCGACTGCCGCCGGTCCGACTCCGAACAGGGTGCCCGATCATGAAGCTGCGATGTGCCTCCTGCGGGCAGACCTACGCACTGAGCGACCTCGCCTGGCGGTGCACGCACTGTCACGGCATGCTCGACCTGACCGGCTTCACCCCGGTCATGCCCCCACCCGGCGACCTGGCGCTGCGACGGCCCAGCCTGTGGCGTTACGCCGAGGCCCTGCCGATCGCCGAACCACTCGGGATCACCCTGGGCGAGGGGTTCTCCCCACTGGTCAGCGCCCCGGGCCGGCCCGGCGTCCAGCTCAAGGTCGACTACCTGATGCCGACCGGCTCCTTCAAGGACCGCGGCGCCGTCCTGCTGGTCGCCCTCGCCGCGAGCCTCGGCGTCACCCGCCTCATGACCGACAGCAGCGGAAACGCGGGAACTGCCGTTGCCGCTTACGCCGCCCGGGCCGGGATCAGCTGCGGCGTCTACGTTCCGGAGAGCACTTCGGCGGGCAAGGTCGCGCAGCTCCGGGCGTACGGTGCGGAAGTTTTCCAGATCCCCGGAAGCCGTGAGGACACCGCCGAGGCCGCCGCCCGCGCCGCCGATGTTCCTGGCGTTTTCTATGCCAGTCACGTCTATCATCCGTTCTTTCTCCAAGGCACCAAGACGTACGTTCTGGAATTGTGGGAGCAGTCGGGCGGCCGGTTACCGGAAACGCTGGTGCTGCCCGTCGGGAACGGCACGCTCGTGCTCGGCGCCTATCTCGGCTGTGTGGAACTGCTTTCCCAGGGACTCATCGACCGCCTTCCACGCATCGTCGCCGTGCAGGCCGCCAGATGCGCGCCGCTGGCCACCGCCTTCGCCGACGGCCTTCCCGCCCCGGCCGGCCTCACCCTTCCCGGCCTCACCGTTCCCGGCCTCACCGTTCCCGGCCTCACCCCTTCCGGCCTCACCCCTTCCGGCGTCACCCCTTCCGGCGTCACGTCTTCGGGTCTCACGTCTTCGGGCAACACCGCTTCCGGCACCGTCGCGGAAGGTATAGCGATCGCCCGCCCGGCCCGCGGTGCGCAGATCCTTTCCGCCGTACGCGAAACCGGCGGCTCGATCGTGACCGTCACCGACGATCAGATCCATTCCGCGCACACGGAACTGGCCCGCGCCGGCCTATACGTCGAACCGACATCAGCCGTGTGCTGGGCAGCGATCTCTTCGTTCGGGCTGGAGGATGCCGTGGCGCCCCTGTGCGGCAGCGGCCTCAAATCGAAACCCCCAGCCTGACCCACATCAAAACCGCGGCCTGACTCACATCGAAAACCGCGGCCTGACTGATATTGAGACCCCGCGCTGGCTCGCATCGAGACCGTCGGCCTGGCTCGCATCGAGACCGCGGGCTGACTCGCATCGAGACCGTCGGCGTGGCTCAGATTGGAGCCGCCGGGCTGACCCGAACTGAAACCGGCGGCTTGGTGATGTCGCTAATCAGTGGGTGTGAGCTGCGCGAGCATGGCGCGCAGGGCTGAGTCGAACAGGGCCGGGCTGTCGGCCATCGGGGGCGGGAACTGGCCGTTGAGGTCGAGTGAGATGGCGCCGTGCATGACGGAGTAGCACCACATCGAGCCGGCCAGGGCACCCGCGGGTAGCTCCTGGCCGGTGTGCTCCGCCCAGACTCGCATCGACGTGCGAAGGTCGTCGTCGAGGGTGCGGTCGAGCCGGTCCACATCGATGAGCCCGCCGGCGACGGCATCAGCGGTCAGCTGAATGAGAACCCCGAACGAACGTCCCGCCGCGGCATACGTCTCGGGCGTGCCGTTGTAGTCGGGCAGCGACGTCGAGAAGATCAGGGCCCACTCGGTGCGGTGGCTCATGGCCCAGCCGCGATACGTGTGGGCGACCGCCATGAACACCTCGAAAGCGTTCTGCCCCGTGGCGCTCGCGCGCACATAGGTCTCGTTGACCTGCTCGCCGAGCGATTCGTAGGCATCGACGATCAGCGCGGTCAGCAGGTCATTACGGCTCGCGAAGTAGCGGTAGAGCGCCGACGGTGCCATGCCCATCTCGCGCGCGACGTGACGCAGCGACAGGACCGCGGGGCCGGACTCCCGCATCGCCGCCCACGCATGGGCCTTGATCTCCGCCTCGGTCTCCGCCCGCCGCCGGTGCCGGTGCGTCGTCGTCTCACCCATCGCGCCATCCTATCGCAAAGTGAACACTGTTCTCTAAGTGAGCACCCGTCTTGACGAGCGCGGTTCGCTGTGTGAACACTGTTCTCGTTGTGATCACTGATCGCAAAGAGTCCATGGGTCTATCGAGGGGTGCCACATGAGTTTTTTCGTGAGAAGAGGGCGCCTGGTCCTCGTCATGTCGGCGGCGGCCCTCGTCGTGATGGCGGTGCTGGCGAGCGGCGCGTTCAGCGCTTTGAAGAGTGGCGGATTCGACGACCCGCAGTCGGACTCCAGTAGGGCGGCTGCGCTGCTCAACCGCGACTTCGGCGGCCAGACGAACCTTCTGCTACTGGTCACCCCGACCAACGGCGCAGCGCTGGACTCGCCGCCGGTGACCGCCCTGGCCCACCAGATCACCGCCGGCCTCGCCGCGCGGGGCGACGTCGAATCGATCAGCTCCTACTGGGACGCGCAGGCCGCCGCATCGGGGAGCGAGGACGGGCAAGCCCCTGCGTCGGGTAGCGAGGACGGGCAAGCCGCTGCCCCGAAGGGCGAGGATGGGCAGGCTGCGGCCCTGAAGGGCGAGGATGGGCAGGCTGCGGCCCCGAGGGGTGAGGATGGGCAGGCTGCGGCCCCGAGGGGTGAGGACGGGCAAGCTGCGGCCCCGAAGGGCGAGGACGGGCAAGCTGCGGCCCCGAAGGGCGAGGACGGGCAAGCTGCGGCCCTGAGGGGTGGGGACGGGCAAGCCACCGCCCCGAGGGGTGGGGACGGGCAAGCCACCGCGCCGAAGGGTGGGGACGGACAGGCTGCCGGCTTGAAAGGCGAGGACGGGCGTTCGGCGCTGATCACCATGCACGTGGGTGGTGACGAGGTTGCGAGTGCGGCGGCGGCGAAGGCGATCGTCGCGGCGTACGCGACGCAGGATGGTCCGGCGGAGGTCCGGGCGGGAGGTCAGCTCGGGGTTGGCGGGGACATCGGTGATCAGCTTGCCAGGAGCCTTGCGATCGCGGAGGGCATCGCCGTGCCCGTCACGCTGGTTCTGCTGATCCTTGCGTTCGGTAGTCTGATGTCCGCGCTGCTGCCGCTGGTCATCGGGATCATCGCCGTCGCGGGCACGTTCGCCGAGCTTGCTGTCCTGGGCCGGCTGACCGATGTCTCGTTGTACTCGGTGAATCTGACGACCGCGCTCGGGCTGGGGCTCGCCGTCGACTATTCGCTGCTCATGGTGAACCGGTTCCGGGAGGAGCTGCGGCGCGGCGCCGACGTCGAGAGCGCCGTCGCCACCACGGTGCGCACCGCCGGGCGTACGATCCTGTTCTCCTCCGCGACCGTGGCCGTTGCTCTCGCCGCGATGCTCCTCTTCCCGGTCTACTTTCTCCGGTCTTTCGCCTATGCGGGGATCGGTGTCGTAGTGATCGCCATGGTCGCCACGCTGACCACGTTGCCCGCACTGCTCGCCGTGCTCGGCACCCGCCTCGCGCCCCGCCGCGCAGCCAATGACGAGAGCGTGTTCTGGCGGCGCGTCGCCACCGCAGTCATGCGCAGGCCCGTCGCCATCGCGTTGCCCGTCATGGCCGCGCTGCTGTTCCTCGGCACGCCGGTCCTGCACATCGCCTTCGGCACGCCGGACGACCGTGTCCTGCACAGCTCCGTCCCCAGCCGCCAGGTCGGCGACGTGCTCCGTGCGAACTACGCCGCCGCCACGTCGACAGTCGACGTGCTCGTCACCAGCACTGCCCCAGCTGCTTCGGCCGGCACTGCCCGCGCTGTCCCGGATGCTTCGGCCGCCGGTGCTTCGGCCGGTGCTGCCTCGGCGGGCACTGCCCCGGATGCTTTCGCCAAAGAGGTCGCCGCTCTGCCGGGTGTGGCCGGCGTCCGCGCGCCCCGCACCGCGAACGGGACGGCCTACCTTGCTGTCACCGCCCGTACCGATGACGAAGCGCTTGTCCGGGCGATTCGGTCGCTACCCGCCCCCGCCGGCACGACGGTTCTCGTGGGCGGTGCCGCCGCGGCGCTGATCGACGGAAACGACGCCATTGTCGGTACGCTGCCCTGGGCTGCTCTGTGGATCGCGCTCACCACGCTGATCCTGCTGTTCCTGTTCACGGGCAGCGTCGTCCTGCCGGTGAAAGCGCTCGTGCTCAACGTACTGTCGCTCTCCGCCGTCTTCGGGGTGCTCGTCTGGATCTTCCAGGACGGCCATCTGTCCGGCCCGCTGGGCTTCACCGCCATGCCGGTCAATACGGCGATGATCGTGCTGATGTTCTGCATCGCGTTCGGTCTCTCGATGGACTATGAGGTCTTCCTGCTGGCCCGGATCAAGGAAGCCCACGACCACGGCGCCGGCACCGTCGACGCTGTAGCCACCGGTCTGGCCAGGACCGGGCGCATCGTCACCACCGCCGCAGCGCTGCTCGCGATCACCTTCTTCGCCTTCGGCACCGCCCAGGTCAGCTTCATCCAGCTCTTCGGCATCGGCACCGGCATCGCCATCGTCCTGGACGCGACCATCATCCGGGGGCTGCTCGTCCCGGCGTTCATGCGCGTCGCCGGCGACCTCAACTGGTGGGCCCCCGCACCCCTGCGCCGCCTGCACAACCGGATCGGCCTCAGTGAGAAGGATGAGCCCACCCCCGCCGCCCTGGTCCCGGCTTGATCGTCGCGCCGCGGCCCGGCTTGATCGTCGCGCCGCGGCCCGGCCTGACCGCCGCGCGGCGGTCAGGCCACCGGATGCGCGGCGGCTCTCGGGTGGCGGCTACGCGGCGGCCCTTGGGTGGCGGGCGCGCTGCAGTTCGGGCGGCGGGCGTGCGGCAGCTCCCGGGTGGAGGGTGCGTGCCGGCACGGCTGGCGGGTGCGTGTCGGCTTGGGTGGCGTCTGCGCGGCGGCCCTTGGGTGGCGGGCGCGCTGCAGTTGGGGCGGCGGGCGCGCGGCGGCTCCCGGGTAGCGGGTGCGTGTCGGCTCGGGTGGTGGGGGCGTGTCGGCTCGGGTGGGTTGTGTGTGTGGGGGAGGCGGGCGGGCGTCCGGGACCTTGGGGGGCGTGCCGGACGTCCGCCCGTACCTGAATGGAAGCAGGGTGGTGCGAAAGCCGAGCGAAACAGCCATGACATCTGTCATTGGTCAGCCATGTGTGATGGCACAGGCGTGCGCGGCCGGATGTCCTTATCGTCATACCCATGGATGCCACAGACTCCCCGCTCTTCACCCGTCGCGACGGTTCGGCCTGGTTCGTCAATGTGCTCGGCGGCCTCAAGCGTGGCGGCGCGTGGCGGATGCCGCGGGACATGTGGTTCGTGAGCCTGGTCGGCGGCGCGAACCTCGATCTGACCTCTGCCGAGCTGCCCGAGAGCCCGGTGCTGTCCAAGGTGTCCCTCGTGGGCGGGGTGTCGCTGGTGCTGCCCCAGGACGTCGCCGTCGAGGTGGAGGGCTTCCGTCTCTTCGGCGGGGTCCGCGTCCAGGCCGGCGCCGTGCCCGCCACTCGCACGCTGAAGATTCGTGAGTACAGCGTCGCGGGCGGCGTACACGTGCGGCGGGGTTAGGCCGCGCCACCCGGACCTCACCCGGGCGGGCGCGCCGGTGGCGGCGATGTCAGACCGTGGCGGACTCGCCGTGGGGCAGGATGTCGAGGGGGATGCCGGTCAGGCCGTCGGTGCCGAGGAACATGCGGGCGGAGTTCTGGCCGAGCTCGCTGAGCATCAGCTCGTGGACCTGGATCATCCGGGACGGTTTGACCGCGCGGGCGAAGTCGGCCGCCTCGCCGAACTTCGTCCAGGGGCCGCTCGTCGGCAGGAGCAGCGTCTCCACCGTCGCGCCGGGGACCGCATACGAGTCGCCGGGGTGGAAGACCCGGCCCTCGATCAGGTATCCGACGTTGTCGACCAGAGGGACGTCGGTGTGGATCAGGGCGTGCCGCTCGCCGTGCACCGCGACGGCGAAGCCCGCCACGTCGAGCTGGTCGCCGGCGTGCACCACGCTGACCTGGCCGTCGCGCTCGCCGAGCGTCTCCTGGACCGCAGCGGGCCCGTAGACGCGCAGGCCGGGGCGGCGGTCGAGTTCCAGCTTCAGCGCGGCCTCGTCGAAGTGGTCGAAGTGCTCATGGGTCACGAGGACCGCGTCCGCGGCGGCGATCAGCTCCGCGGCGTTCGGCGTGAACGTGCCGGGGTCGATCAGCAGGGTCCGGTCACCGTCGGTGAACGTGACGCACGCGTGGGCGTACTTGGTGAGGCGCATGTGAATCTCCTTCTTGGGTCTGGATCATTTCTACACAGCGGCGGGGGTGCGTAGCGTGCGGTCCCGCAGAGCCAGGATGGCGGTGAGGGCACTCACGACGAGGATGAGCGGGGCCAGCAGGTGCAGGCCCCCGTCGGTCGGGGTGGCGGGGAACGCCAGCCCGATGAATGCGGACGAGACGATGGCGCCGAGATAGACGGCTGTGCGGGACAGGCCGGAGGCGACGCCGAGTTGGCCCTCCGGGGCCTGCCGGAACAGGGCCGCCTGGTTGCCCACCGACGCGAGGCCCTGGGGGATGCCGAAGAGCCCGGTGACGATCACCAGCAGCCACACCGGCGAGGAGCTGTGCACGGCGAGGATCAGCAGAGCGCCGGCGAACGGCACGAGCCCGGATGCCACCAGCGGGGCGCGCAACCGGGTGGTGCGGGCCACGACCAGACCGGTGAGGGCCGCCAGTACAGCGGTCGGAAGCTGCAGGTAGCCGGCCTGGCTGCCGCTGAAGCCGCCGGCGGTCTGCACCCATTGGCTGAATCCGTACATCATCGTGTACGCGCTGAGGTATGTCAGGAACTGGCGCGCGTAGGTCCGGGTCAGCGCCGGATTGGCGACGAGCGCCCGGACGTCGAGGAACGGCTCCGCGCGGTGTCGCTCCCACAGCACCAGCATCACGCCCCCGGCCGCCGCGACGGGCAGCAGCCACAGGGTTGCCCTCGAACCGTGGAGCAGGAAGAACAACAGAGCCGTCACGGTGGTGGCGAAGAGCAGGATCCCCACGGCGTCCAGGCCTGTGCGTAGCGACCCCGCGGTGCGATGGTGCGGGCCCGCGTCGGCCGGCACCCAGAGCAGGGTGGTGACCAGCGTGATCGCGGCGAGCGGCACGTTGACCAGGAAGATCGACGGCCAGCCGGAGACCGCGATCAGCACGCCGCCGAGCACAGGTCCGAGGGCCGTCATGCCCTGAGCGGAGATCGAGAGTGCCGACAGCACGCCCGGTGGTGCGGGAATGCCGAAGTCAGCCGCATGGTCGCGGATCAGCGAGAGGGCGGCCGGGTAGGACGCGGAGGTGCCGATCCCGATCAGGAGCCGCGCGGCGAGCACACCTGGGAACGAGTGCCACAGCGTGGGGATCAGGCCGGCGAGCAGCGTGACGGTCAGTCCGGTGAGGTAGACCCGCCGGGCCCCGATGAGATCGGCCATGCGGCCCAGGGTGGGCTGGGCAACCGCGCTCGCCAGGTAGAGCCCGGCAACCAGCCAGATCGTGGTGGCGGTCGGAATGTGCAGGTCACAGCCGATGGGCACGAGGGCGACGGCGATCATGCTCGTGTTGAGCGGATTGAGCATCGGTCCGAGCAGCACCGGCGTCAGGAATCGCCATCCGAAAGACATGCCCTTCACCCACTCAGTTGTGCAGCTGTGTTGTACATCCGGAACTATACAGCTGCGTTGTATGATTTCAGGATGACGTCGGACACACCTGCGGATGAGGACCTTGCCGAGCTGCTCAGGCAGGCGATCGGCCGGTTCGTGCGCACCACCCGGGCGCACGCGGACACGCTGCCGCCGGCCCAGGCCACCGCCCTGGGGGCCCTGGACCACGGGGGTCCGCGGACCATCGCCCAGCTGGCGGCGGCCCGCGGGGTGAAACATCAGAGCATGAGTCGTACGGTCGGGGAGCTCGAAGCCCTGGGTCTGGTGGCTCGCGAGCGGAGCCCGAGCGACGGCCGGGCATTCGTCATCACGCTCACCGCGGCCGGTGCCACCGCGCTCGACGCCGACCGTGAGGCGCGGCGGCACTGGGTGGCGGGTGCCATCGCGACCCGGTTGAGCCCTGCGGAGCGTGAGATCCTGCACGCCGTGCCGGCCCTGCTGGACCGCCTCTCGGCAGCCGGCGAGAGTGCCGTGCCCGCGCTCGTGAGCCGCATCCTGGCCGCAAAAGGGCGTGCTGCGCCGACCCTCGAGCACGATCCGGCTGCGGATGGTCGAGACGACGCTGAGGTCGCGGCGGGTGGGAGCTCAGCACCGCCGGTGAGGAACTGAGTGGTGTCAGTCCGTGGTGGAGGAGACCGGGTCCGCGGAGTGGGTCGTGGCCGGGGGGTCCACCGGCTCGGTCGACGGTTCGGGGGTGTCGGTCGGCTCGTCGGTGGGGGATGTGCCGGTGGTCGGGGTGGGGGGCGAGGGCTTCGGCGACGACGTCGGGGAGCTGGTGGGGGTGTGGCCGGGGGTCGACGATGTCGCCGGGGGTGTCTTGGTCGGTGAGGTCCGGGGCGGGGTGTGCGGGGCCGTCGTCGGTGTCGTGGACGGGGCGGCCGGGGACGTCGTGGACAGGGACGTCGTCGCGCGGGTGGTCTCGACCGGGTCGTTGATGGGGTGCCAGTCCGTCGCGCCGGTGGTGGTGGGGGTGGCGCTGCTCGGCGCGGCGGAGGGTGACGGGGCTGCGGTGTGGGGGCGCGGTGTCGGCGCGACCGCGGGTATGCCCGCGGCGCCGCCGGCTGCTGCCTCTGCCTGGCGGCCGCCGGGGGTGGAGGCGCCGTTCACCAGTTGCAGGCCGAAGATGCTGACGACCGCGGCGGCCACGGCGATCGAGGCCATGATCGCCTCGCGACCGCGGGAGCGACTGCGGGAACCCCCTGCGCCGGAACCGGCCGAAGCGATGGAACCGCCGAAGCCGGCCGAAGCGACGGAACCGCCGAAGCCGGCCGAAGGAACGGAACCGCCGGAATCGGCAGAACCGACGGAGCCGGCCGAAGCGGCGGACCCGGCAACAGCGAGCCGCCCGGCGGAACCTGCGGCAGCGAGCCGCCCGGCCGAACCGGCAAAGCCGAACCGGTCGGCGGGACCGGAAGCAGCGGCGCCTCCGAGGCCGGTGCCGGCGCCGACAGCGGAGCGCTGGGAGCGGGTGCCCGGCAGCAGGCCGCCGATCGCGGGGCGGACGGTCGGCATGAGGCCGGCGGCGCGGCGCAGGGTTTCGGCGGCGTGGGCGGCGGTGGGGCGGCGGGCGGGGTCCTCCGCGGTGCAGGCCTCGTAGAGCCGGATGATGTCGCGGGGGAGGCCGGGGATGCGGGGCAGGCGGGGGGTGCGCTGGTCGTGGCGCAGGGCGAGGATCTCGCCGACGGTCTGGCCGGGCCAGGCGGGGGTGCCGGCGAGGCATTCGAACAGGAGCAGCCCGAGGCCGTAGACGTCGGCCGCGGGGTAGGTCGGCTCGCCGCGGAGTTGCTCGGGGGCGAGGCTGGCGGGGGTGCCCCAGAGGCGGCCGTGGGTGTCGACGCTGTTCTGGCCGGCGACCGCGGCGATGCCGAAGTCGACGACCTTGACGCCGACGGGGGTGAGCATGACGTTGCGGGGTTTGACGTCGCGGTGCACGAGGTTGCGCTCGTGGGCGGCGGCTAAGGCGGCGGCGGCGGCCGCGCAGATCTCGGCGGCGCGGTGCCAGTCGAGGGCGCCCGTGCGGGCCAGCTCGTCGGCGAGGGTGTCGCCGTCGAGGAACTCCATGACCAGGTAGGGGACGCGCTGGGTGCCTTCGAGGGCCTCGCCGTAGTCGTAGATGCGGGCCACGTTGGGGTGGTTGAGGCCGGCCGCCGTGCGGGCCTCGCGCAGCACGTCGACGGAGGGCTCGCTGCCCTCGGCGCGGTAGGACGAGAACAGCTTGATCGCGACCCGGCGTTTGAGGGTGCGGTCCCAGCCGCGGTGCACGACCGCGCTGCCGCCGCGCCCGACTGCCTCTTCCACCCGGTAGCGCCCCGCGAGCGTTCGCACCCGTGACCCCCCAGTGGTCGCCGTCGATCCGCCACGGTTACTCTCCGTGTCGGCTCCGTCGTGCGGGAAATCGCGCACGGTGGATGGCACGCATACTAGCGGACCTGGGGAATCAACGAACAGTGCCGAGGATCGATCCGGCCGTCCGCCCTCTCACACTGTGTGACCTGTCACAACGGGGAACCCACGGTGGTGGGCGCGGTGTATTCGGCGACGAGGGTGGCGCAGATCTGGTCGATCCGGGCGAATTCGGCACGGATCGCGGGCATGGCCTCCTCGGCAGTGGGGAGTGCCGTTCCGGACCGGGCAACCGACTCGATCGCCCCGAGCAGGTCCGCGAGGGCGGTGATACCGAGGTTGCCGGCGGTGCCCTTCAGCGCGTGGGCCGTGGCGCGGGCGGTTTCCCCGTCTCCGGCGATCAGCGCGGCCTCGAGCGCGTCGATGACGGCCGGGGTCTTCGTGGTGAAGGACGTCAGCATCCCGGCGAGCATGACGCGTTCGGCCTCGGTCGGGTCGGGATCGGTGATGTCGACGAGCCGGGCGCGGATCAGGGCGGCGCGGTCGTCGCCGACGGGCACCAGACCCTGGCGGACCGCTTCCTCGACGTCGCGGCCCGCGGTCACCCGGGCGAGGGCCTGGGCTATGTCGTCCAGCCGTACGGGCTTGGCGAGGTAGTCGTTCATGCCCGCCAGATGGCACGCGGTCCGGTCCTCGATGAGCACGCTGGCGGTCATGGCGATGATGTACGGCTGCCGTGCGGCGGGCAGCTCGGCGCGGATCACCCGGGTCGCCTCCAGCCCGTCGAGCACGGGCATCTGGATGTCCATGAGCACGACGTCGTAGGGGGCCTGCTGGATCGCGTGCACGGCTTCGCGGCCGTCGGCGACGGTGTGCACGCGATGGCCGAGTTTGGCGAGCATGTGCTGGGCGACCTGCTGGTTGACGTGGTTGTCCTCGGCGAGCAGGATCCGCAGGGAGCGCTGGTGGGGCGCCGGGGTGCCGGTGGACGGCGTCCAGGCGGCGGCGGGTTCGGCGGGCAGGAGCAACCTGACCAGGGTGGTGTGCAGCGTGCTGGCGCGGGTCGGCTTGGTCAGGACCGCGTCGAACAGCTCGCGCTGACCGGGTTCGGGCTGCCACGTGATGCTGCTCGTCAGCAACAGCGGCAGGTCGGCCGTGGCGGGGGTGTCCCGCAGCGCGGTGGCGAGTTCGAGGCCGCTGAGGCCCGGCATGTGCATGTCGAGGATCGCGCAGTCGAACTCCTCCCCGGCTTCGATGTGCGCGAGGGCGTCACGTCCGGACGCGGCGACCGTACAGTCCATGCCCCAGCCCGCCAGCTGGCGCTGGAGAACTGTGCGGTTGGTGCTGTTGTCATCGACCACCAGGGCGGACCGGCCGATGAGCCGTAGTTCGGAGCGGTCGGTGTCGGTGATGTTCTGCGGGCATGTCCGCAGCTGGGCGGTGACGGTGAACGTGGAGCCGACGTCCTGCTCGCTGGTGACGGTGATGTCGCCGCCCATGGCGCGGGCCAGCCGCCGGCTGATCGCCAGACCCAGCCCGGTGCCGCCGTAGATCCGCGTCGTTGACGCGTCGACCTGCACGAACGGGCGGAACAACCCGTCGACCTTGTCCTCGGGAATGCCGATCCCGGTGTCACGCACGTCGATGGTGACCAGCAGCCGCCCGCCCCCCGAGCCCTCGGCGGAGGCAGCCCCGGCGGAGGCAGCCCCGGAGAAGTCAGCCCCGGAGAAGTCAGCCTCGGGGGAGAGAGCCTCGGCGGAGACGGTCGCGACCACCTCGCCGCGGTCGGTGAACTTCACGGCGTTGGAGAGCAGGTTGATCACGATCTGCCGCAGCCGGGTCGCGTCGCCGCGCAGCACCGGCGGGCAGCTCGGGTGGACGTCGCCGACGATGTCGATCTTCTTCTTGCCGGCCGGCACCGCCATCAGCGCCAGCGAGCTGTCCAGGAATTCCCGGACCTCGAACGAGGCGTCCTCCAGGTCCAGCTGATCCGATTCGATCTTCGACCAGTCCAGGATGTCGTTGATGACGACGAGCAGGGACTCACCACTGTCGCGTACGGTCGTCGCGAGCTCCTGCTGCTCCAGGGTCAGCTCGGTGTCGAGCAGCAGCCCGGTCATGCCGATCACCGCGTTCATCGGCGTCCGGATCTCGTGGCTCATCGTCGCCAGGAACGCCCCCTTGGCCGCGCCCGCGTGGACCGCCTGGTTCCGGGCCTCCAGCAGCGCCCTGCTGGAGGCGTTGACCGCGGTGGCCATCCGGGCGATCTCGGCCGGACCGGTCTCCGGCGCCCGCGCCTCCAGGTCTCCCGCCGCCACCTCGTCGGCCGCGCGCGTGACCGCCCGCAACGGCCGGGTGATCAGCATCGTCAGCCACCACGCGACCAGGGCGATGAGTACGGCCGCGATGCCGGTGCCCCAGACGATTGTCAGCTCCGTCCGGTCGGCATTCTGCGTGCTGAGCGTCCTGCTCTCGTTCAGCCGCCCCTGTTCCTCGGCCCGCATGGCGTTGAGCAGGTCCTGGATGTCCCGCATGGCCCGGGCACCGTCGTTGTTCAGCACGACGGGCAGCGCGGCCTCGAACCCGCCATCCGACCGCCTGAGCTCGATGGTTCTCCTGAGCTCCTCGAGTTTGGTGTCCACCGGCTTCTCGAGCTCCCGGAGATGCTGCTGCTGGGTCTCCCTGCCGGCGATGGACGCGCGCAGGTCGGACAATATCCCCTGGATCTGCGAGATCGCGTTGTCGTAGGGGGCCAGATACGACTCGTTGCCGGTGATGATGAAACCGCGCTGGCCGCGCTCGGCATTGCCGATCTCCACCTGGAGCCGGGCGATCGCTTCGAGAACCTCGTGGGACTTCTCGACGGCCCTGCGGTCGTCGAGTTGCTGCTCGATGCGCTGATAGGCGCTGGCGCCGAGCGCCACCAGCAAGGTGATGGCGAAGATGTACGCGATCATCAGCGCGCGCCCTATCGGCCAGGCACGCGGCACCCGCGTAGCTGCCTTCGGCCTGACCCCTGCCCTGAGGAACACCACAAGCACTTATCGGCAGTCGCGCCGAACGGCTTAGACGCCGGATCACCCGGCCGTGATCCGGCCGGGTGAACAGTGGGGCGGGTGGGTCAGATGAGCCAGCGGTTCTTCTGGACGAAGGGCAACCGGGCCCATGCGCGGCCCAGCCCCCAGGTGTGACCCGCGTAGGTCAGAGCGAGAACGACGCTGGTGACGGCGTAGATGAAGTGGTAGTCGGTGACCGGGTTGCTCGAACCGCTCGGCTCACCGGCGCTGGTGTGCTGGGCGAGCGGGAATTCCGCGAACCACATCATCGCCATCATGAGGATCGCCGCACCCGCGGCGATGCGCAGGCCGACCCCGGCGATCAGGGCGACCCCGATGGCGAGCAGGCCGAGCATGAACGCCCAGTTGGCGAACGTGGTGCCGGCGAGACTGTGGAACGTGCCCTGGAACGGGCCGACGTCGACCGAGGACAGGAACCCCTTGGTGGGCGACCCACCGTTGATCCACGCCTTGGCGGACGGGGTCGAGTAGCCGAGGCCGAACAGCTTGTCCAGGAACGCCCACAGGAAGACGAACCCGGTGGCGACCCGCAGGACGGCGAGGGCCCTGGCGGCGGTGGTGCTGAGCATGGCGCCCGGGGCCTCGACCCGCTCGAGATCGGCGGCGTGGCTGTGTCCGGTGGTGGTCATCGTTGCCTCCTCCTTGATGTCTTTGTCACCCCCCACTCTGGCCGGGTCCGGGTCGCACCACCCGGGCCTGAAGAACCCTCTCGAGGGGGTCCAAAGACCCTTACGGCGAACCCCGCGCCGCTCATAGCGTCGCGGGGAAGGACGAAGACCTGCGGAAGGAAACACCGTGACCACGGCTGCCCCCGACCTGATGCATGCGCTCGCCGAGCCCGATGCGGCCGATCTCGCCCGGCTGGACGCCTGGTGGCGGGCTGCGAACTACCTGACCATCGGGCAGATCTACCTGCGTGACAATCCGCTGCTGCACCGGCCGCTCACCGCCGCCGACATCAAGCCGCGGCTGCTCGGGCACTGGGGCACCAGCCCCGGCCTGTCGTTCATCTACGCGCATCTGTCCCGGCTGATCCGCGAGACCGGTCAGCAGGCGATCTACCTCGCCGGTCCCGGGCACGGCGGCCCGGCACTGGTGGCGGCCGGATATCTCGAGGGCACCTACAGCGAGATCTATCCGCGGGTGAGCCAGGATGAGGAGGGCATGCTGCGACTGTTTCGGCAGTTCAGCGCGCCCGGTGGCATTCCGAGCCACGTCTCGGTGACCACCCCGGGCTCGATCCACGAGGGCGGCGAGCTCGGATATGTGCTGGTCCACGCGTACGGCGCGGTCATGGACAACCCCGACCTGCTCGCGATCGCCGTGGTCGGTGACGGCGAGGCGGAGACCGGCCCCCTCGAGGGCTCGTGGAAGGGCGTCTCCTTCATCAACCCGGAGCACGACGGTGCCGTGCTGCCGATCCTGCACCTCAACGGCGCGAAGATCGCCGGTCCGACGGTGCTTGCCCGCAAGGCCCGCGATGAGGTGCGCTCACTCTTCGCGGGCCACGGTTACGACGTGATCGAGGTCGAAGGCGACGACATCCCGGGCATGCACCACCGGTTCGCCGCCGCGCTGGCCGCGGCGTGGGGCAAGATCAAGTCAATTCAGGACGATGCCCGCAACGGCACGTGGGACGGCGTGCGACCGACCTGGCCGATGATCGTCCTGCGCTCGCCGAAGGGCTGGACCGGGCCGGAGAAGGTCGACGGCATCCAGGTGACCGGCTCGTGGCGCTCGCATCAGGTCCCGCTGTCCGGGGTCCGCGACAACCCGGAGCACCTGGCGCTGCTGGAGAAGTGGCTGCGGTCGTACCGTCCGGAGGAGCTCTTCGACGCGACCGGGGCGCCCGTCGACGCGATCCGCGAGCTCGCACCCCGGGGCGAGCTGCGGATGAGTGCCAGCCCGCACGCGAACGGCGGTGTGCTGACGCAGGACCTCGACATCCCCGACTTCCGGGACTACGCGGTCGCCGTGCAGGACCCGGGAGCGGGACGCGCCGAGTCGACGCGCAGACTCGGCGAGCTGATGCGGGACATCTACACGCGGAACCCGTACACCTTCCGTCTCTTCTGCCCGGACGAGACGAACAGCAACCGCCTCGGCGCGGTTTTCGAGGTCTCCGATCGCGGTTTCATGGAGAGCGTCACGGACGCCGACGTGAAGATCAGCCGCGCCGGCCGGGTGATGGAGGTGCTCTCCGAGCACAACTGTCACGGCTGGCTCGAGGGGTACACGCTGACCGGGCGGCACGGGATGTTCGCGACCTACGAGGCGTTCGCGATGGTCAGCGCGTCCCAGACCGTCCAGCACGGAAAGTGGCTGCAGGAGGCCAGGAACCTGCCGTGGCGGGCGAAGGTCCCCAGCCTCAACGTGCTGCTCACGTCGACGGCGTGGCGCAACGACCACAACGGCTTCTCGCACCAGGGCCCGGGACTGATCCAGGTGGTGCTCACCCAGCGTGGTGACGTCGCCCGGGTCTACCTTCCGCCGGACGCCAACACGCTGCTCTCGGTCGCGGACCACTGCTTCCGCTCGCGTTCGTACATCAATCTGATCGTCATCGACAAGCAGCCGCAGCTGCAGTGGCTCACGATGGACGAGGCCATCGAGCACTGTGAACGCGGAGCGGGTGTGTGGGAGTGGGCCGGCACCGACGACAACAGCACCGACCCGGACATCGTCCTCGCCTGCGCGGGTGACGTGGTCACCATGGAGACGGTCGCGGCGGCCCAGATCCTGCGGGACAAGCTGCCCGGCCTGAGGGTCCGGGTCGTCAACGTGGTCGACCTGATGACTCTGGTACGCCCGAAGGACCACCCGCACGGCATGAGCGGGACCCGGTTCACCGAGCTCTTCACCGACTCGGTCGACGTGGTCTTCTCGTTCCACGGCTACCCGGGCGCGATCCATCAGCTCGTCCACGGCCGCCCCGACGCCGACCGCTTCCGGGTCCGCGGCTTCATCGAGCAGGGCACCACCACAACGCCCTTCGACATGACCGTCCGCAACAAGGTGTCCCGCTACCACCTCGTGATCGACGCCATCAACAACAGCGGACGCCTGCCCCGCGGCGCCGCCGACCTCAAGACCTGGTGCGAGAGCCAGCTGGCCCGGCACGAGCGCTACGTGGTCGACAACCTCGAGGACCTGCCCGAGGTCCGTGACTGGACTCTCGGCGTCTGAACCCCCGGCGTCTGAACCCCCGGCGACTGGGCCACCCGCGCCTGACACCCTATCGGTCGGTGACGAGCATCGATATACGGCCACAGTGTGGGACCGCTCCCAGCGAGATTGTTTCGAAATAGGGATCGATGGGTGCCGAGCTGGCATCCGCTCTTGACACGACAAGCTTAAGCCACTTAAGAATGTCCCGTTGAAGGTGAACCTCGCGCCGGGGTCCGATGGGGAGCGCAGGCGATCCGCCCAGTTCGCTCGCTGCCGACGGTGGCGATCTGATCGAGGGATGCCGATGTCCTATTTCGTCACTCGTGCCCGGCGGCGGGCGGGGCTCGCCGCCGCGGCGGTCGCTGCCACGCTCATCGCTCTGACCGGCTGTTCCGGCGACAAGACCACCGGTGGCGGCGGTGACAGCGCCATCACCGTCTTCAACGGGTCCACCGGGACCATCGTGGAGAACTGGAACCCGTTCTCGCCCACCTACCTGCAGCCGACGACGGGGCTCATCTACGAGGCCCTGTACTACTACAACCTGGCGACCGAAGCCGCGCCGCAACCGATGCTCGGCACCGCGTTCTCCTGGAGCCCGGACGGCAAGCAGCTCTCGATCACCACCCGCGACGGGGTGACGTGGAACGACGGGCAGCCGTTCACGGCCAAGGACGTCGCGTTCACGTTCGACCTGATCCGGCGGACCCCGGCGATCAACGGGACCGGGATGAAGCTGACCTCGGCCGTTGCCAAGGACGACAAGACCGCCGTGCTGACCTTTCCGGAGGTCTCCTACACCACGGAGGCCGGCATCCTCGGCGATACGCCGATCATTCCGGAGCACATCTGGAGCAAGGTCGCCGACCCGTCGAAGACCATCAACCAGAATCCCGTCGGCACCGGGCCGTACAAGCTGAAGACCTTCGGCCCGCAGAGCTATGTGATCGAGAAGAACGCGGCCTACTGGCAGGCCGGCAAGCCCGAGATCCAGTCGGTCCGCTACATCGCGCTGGCTACGGCCGATGCCGCGAGCGCCGCGCTGACGGCGGGCCAGGTGGACTGGATGAGTTCCTTCCTGCCCGGCCTGGATCAACTGCTCAAGGGCAAGAAGGATCTCGGGTACGTGAACACGCCCGCGCTCACCGCGTCCATCTTCACCTGTGCCGGGGCGGACCTGGGGTGCAGCGGCCCGCAGACCGACCCCGCCGTGCGGCAGGCCATCTACCAGGCGATCAACCGGGACCAGTTGAACAAGCTGGCCGGTGGTGGGTTCGCGGCGACGGCCTCGCCGACGATGTTGCTGCCCGAGCGGGACAAGAAGTGGATCGCCGACCCGGGCAACGTCACCACCCCGGCCGGGGCCGACCCCGCGAAGGCGAATCAGATCCTCGACCAGGCGGGCTGGGTCAAGGGCGGTGACGGCATCCGGAGCAAGGCCGGGCAGCGGCTGTCGATGACGATCCAGACCGTCACGGGGTGGAGCGACTTCATCTCGCTCAACGACGCCATGACCCAGCAGCTCAAGGCGGTCGGCATCGAGATCAAGCCGACCCAGCTGTCCTGGAACGAGTGGAACAACAACCAGGTGCAGGGCAAGTTCCAGCTGTCGCTGGACTCGATCGGGCTCGGCGCCTCGTCGAACCCGTACTTCACCTACAGCCCGCACTACTCCAGCGCGACCACGGCCAAGGTCGGCGAGCCCGCGGGCACCAGCGGTAACTACGTGCGGTACCGCAACGCCGTGGTCGACAAGGCCCTCGCCGCCGCGGCGACCACCAACGACGAGAACCTTCAGAAGCAGCAGTACGCCGTCATCCAGACCGAGATCGTCCGGGACCTGCCGTACATCCCGATCTACGTCAACTCGATGCTGACCGAGTTCAGTACCGCCCACGCCACCGGCTGGCCGACCAACGACAACAAGTACGCCCTGCCCGCGTCGTGGCGTAAGTGGGACAACGGCGTCGTGATGGTGAACCTGAAGCCGGTCAAGTAGCCGTGGGGTACTTCCTGCGCAAGCTCGGGTTCTACGTGGTCGCGCTCTGGGCGGCGCTGACGGTGAACTTCCTGATCCCCCGGCTGATGCCGGGTGACCCGGTCGACCTGCTGCTGGCCAAGCTCGGCCAGCGCGGGCCGGTGACCCCGGAGACCCGGCACTCGATCGAGGTGCTGCTCGGCACGGACTCGCACCGGTCGTTGTGGTCGCAGTACGCCGGCTACCTGCACAACCTGGCCGTCGGCGACCTCGGTGTCTCGGTGACGTTCTTCCCCGCCCAGGTCACCACGATCATCGCTCAGACGCTGCCGTGGACGATCGGGCTGATCGGGCTGGCCACGGTCATCTCGTTCTTCGTCGGCGTCGGCCTCGGCACGCTCGCCGGGTGGAAACGCGGATCGTGGCTCGACAACGTCATCCCGGTCACCACGATGTTCCAGGCGGTGCCGTACTTCTGGCTGGCGTTGATCCTGCTCTTCGCCCTCGGCAGCCTGTGGCCGGTGTTCCCGCTCAACGGCGGGTACGACGTCTACAACGTCACTCCCGGGTGGAACGGCGCGTTCCTCGGCTCGGTGCTCTACTACGGCACGCTGCCGGCGCTGACGATCATCCTGTCGTCGTTCGGCGGGTGGATGCTCGGCATGCGCAACATGATGGTGTCCACGCTGTCGGACGACTACATGGTCACCGCCGAGGCCAAGGGGCTGCGGCCCGGCCGGATCATGCGCCGGTACGCCGCCCGCAACGCCGTGCTGCCGTCGATCTCCGGGTTCGCCATCTCACTGGGCTTCGTGGTGGCCGGGTCGATCGTCACCGAGGCGGTCTTCTCGTACCCCGGGATCGGGTCGGCGCTGCTGCAGGCGGTCGGCGGCAACGACTACGCGCTCATGCAGGGCATCTTCCTCGTGATCACGCTGTCGGTGCTGGGCGCGAACCTGCTGGTCGACATCCTCTACTCGGTGATCGACCCACGAACCAGGGCGCGGGCATGAGCGCGCGGGTGCCGGTGCCGCGGACCGCCAAACTGCGGGCCGGGCTGGTCATCGGCGGGTTCATCGTGCTGTTCGGGTTGCTCGGGCCGCTGGTGGTGCAGGACCCGTCGCGGGTCGACGACATCGGGCTGACCGGTCCGGGCGGCGGGCACTGGCTCGGGACGACCCAGACCGGGCAGGACGTGCTGGCCCAGCTCGCGTACGCGACCCGAGGCTCGCTCACGGTCGGTGCCGTCGTCGGCGTGCTGACGCTGCTGCTGTCGGCGTTCTTCGGGATCGTCGGCGCGTACGCCGGTGGCTGGGTCGACGAGGCGTTCTCGCTGTTCACCAACGTCATGCTGGTGATCCCGGGGCTCCCGCTGGTCATCGTGATCTCCAGCTACGTACCCGACAAGAGTCTGTTGCTGGTGTCCCTGGTCCTGTCCCTCACCGGATGGGCCGGCTCGGCGCGGGTGCTGCGCGGTTACACGCTGAGCCTGCGCAACCGCGACTACGTGCTCGCCTCCCGGGTCGCCGGGGAGCGGCGCTGGCGCATCCTCGGGGTGGAGATCCTGCCCAACCTGATCCCGCTGCTGGCCTCGCAGGTCGTCTTCGCCGTCATCTTCGCGATCCTCGGCGAGGCGGGCCTGTCCTACCTCGGGCTCGGCGCGAGCGGCTCGTTCACCTGGGGAACGATGCTCTACTACGCGCAGAACGGGCTCGCGCTGCGGCTCGGGGCGTGGTGGTGGTTCATCCCGCCGGGGCTGCTGCTCGCGCTCTTCGGCGCGGCGCTGTCGCTGGTCAACTTCTCGATCGACGAGGTCATCAACCCGAAGCTGCGCGACCAGACCCGGGCCGCCCGGCGTGGCTGGCGGATGTCGCGCGCCCAGCTCGAGAAGGCCAAGGAGGCGACGCTGTGAAGCCCGACCGGAAAAGCGACGGGGCCGAGCCGGGGCCCGAGGTGCTGACGATCGAGAATTTCAGCATCGACTACCTGGTCGAGCCGGTCGTGCACGCCGTCCGGGACGTGTCGCTCACCCTGCACCGCGGGGAGGTGCTCGGCCTGGCGGGGGAGAGCGGCTGCGGCAAGAGCACCCTGGCGTACGGCATAGTGCGCCTGCTCAAGCCGCCGGCGTCCATCGTCTCGGGGCGGGCCGTGTTCCACCCTCGCGACGGTGCGCCGGTCGACTGGAACGAACTCGGCGCCGAGCAGCTCCGGGCGTACCGATGGGACACGATCTCGATGGTCTTCCAGGGGGCGATGAACTCCCTGAACCCGGTCATCTCGATCCGCGACCAGATCGAGGACATCTTCACGACCCACCGGCCGGGGATGAGCCGCAAGGAACGCCGGCAACGCTGCGGGGACCTGCTCGAACGCGTCGGCGTGGACCGCGCGCGGCTGTCGGCGTATCCGCACGAGCTGTCCGGGGGCATGCGCCAGCGGGTGATGATCGCGATGGCGATGGCCCTGGAACCCCAGGTCATGATCATGGATGAGCCGACGACCGCGCTCGACGTGGTGGTGCAGCGCGAGATCCTGCAGGAGCTCACCCGGCTGCGCGACGAGCTCGGCTTCGCGGTCATCTTCATCACCCACGACCTGCCGCTGCTGCTGGAGATCAGCGACCGGATCGCGGTCATGCGCGCCGGCGAGATCGTCGAGCTCGCCGGGGCGCTGCAGCTCTACACCGAGCCGCGCCACGAATACACCAGGAAACTGCTGGCGTCCTTCCCCAGTCTCACCGGCGACCGGGGTTCCTTCGTGCGGGGGACCGTCTCATGACCACAGTGGAGGCCCGCGGTATCGGTAAGAGATACCGGAAGTTCGTGGCCGTCGACGACGTCAGCTTCACCCTGGAACCCGGGCGCACCACGGCCCTCGTCGGGCAGAGCGGCAGCGGCAAGTCGACGATCGCCAAGCTGCTGCTCCAGCTCGAACGGCCCACGACCGGGCAGATCCTCGTCGACGGCGAGCCGGTTGCGCGGCGGGGAGCTGCGGCTGCGCGCTATCGGCGTACCGTGCAGATGGTCTTTCAGGATCCCTATGCTTCCCTGAATCCCTTTCACAGCGTCGGTCACCATCTGGAACGCCCGGTCCGGCTGCATCACCGCGACCTGACGGGCCCACAGGTACGCGAACGCGTGCTGCACCTGCTCGAAAGGGTCCGGCTGACCCCCGCCGAGGAGGTCGCGCGCCGCCGCCCGCACGAGCTCTCCGGCGGCCAGCGTCAACGCGTGGCCATCGCCCGCGCGCTCGCCCCCGAACCGGGCATCCTCATCGCCGACGAGCCGGTGTCCATGTTGGACGTGTCGATCCGGCTCGGCGTCCTCAACCTGCTGGCCACCCTGCAACGCGAGGAGCAGCTCGCCGTCCTCTACATCACCCACGACCTCGCCACCGCGCGGCACTTCTCGGACGACATCCTCGTGATGTACCAGGGCCGGATCGTCGAACGCGGCCCCGCCGACGAGGTCATCCTCAACCCCCGCCACGAATACACCAAGCTGCTGGCCGAGGCCGCACCCAACCCCGAGCGCAGGATCAAGAACCTTCAAGCCTGATGGGTACGCCGTCAGCGGCGCAGCGGCATCCTCTCAGCGCCCGGCCAGCAGCGCAGCTGCGACCCTTCAATGCCGGGTCAGCGGCGCAGCGGCAACCTCCTGGTGCTCGTCAGCGGCTGCTGAGATGGGACTGCAGCACCAGGGCCGCCGCGCCGGTGGCTGAGGCCGTGGCGGCCGCCAGTGAGACGGTCACGGTCACGGATCGCTGCCAGGTGAGGCGATCCGCGACCGCGACCCGGCGCATGATGGCCGGACCATATACAAAGGACGCAGCGGCGAAACCAGGCCCGGTCAGCACGACCAGATCGATGTCGAGCAGATTGAGCACGGATTCCGCCGCCGCGGCGACATAGCGCGCGGAATCCTCCAGCAGCGCCCGGCAACGCGGTGCGCCGGCGCGCGCCGCCCGGGCCACCGCGGCGAAATCCGCGACGACACTGCGTCGCGGTTCGCCCGGGTCGAGACCGGCCTCGGCCGCCGCGACCGGATCGGCGAGTGCGGCGGCGACCACGGTCCGCGGCCCGGCCAGGGCTTCGAGACAGCCGCGGCTGCCGCACTGGCATTGCGGCCCGTCGACCTGGACGCACACGTGGCCGAACTCGCCGGCGTTGCCGCGGCCGCCGCGCATGGCCCGGCCCTCCAGCACGATCCCCGCGCCGATGCCGCTGCCCATGTAGAGCGCCGCGAACCCTTGTTCCGGGCCGACCCGGGCCACCCAGTACTCGCCCACGGCCGCCGCCGTCGCGTCGTTCTCCACGAGGACGGGCCAGCCGGTTGCGGCGCTGAGACGCGTACCCAGATCCTGGGCAGTGCCGCCCGGCGGTCCTGGCCAGACCACGCCGACCCCCAGGCACCGCTCGCGTTCCACCCCGGCGCCGGTGAAGAGCAGCTCGACGTCGGCGAGCACCTGCCGGCTCAGGGTTTCCGGGTCCGCGGGGTCCGGAGCCGGGCGGGCCAGGCGGGACAGCACCCCGCCGGTCTGCCCCGTGAGCACGTAGGTCGTGGTGTCCTCGTCGAGGTAGACGCCCACGGCGATGCGGGCGGCCGGATCGAGCCGCAGCAGCCGGCGTGGCTTCCCGGCGGTCGGCGCCAGCCCGGACTCCACCACGATGCCCTCGTCGAGCAGCCGCCGGACGGTCATCGACACGGCCGCCTCGGTGAGCCCGGTTATCGTGGCCAGCTCGACCCGGCTCAGCGGCTCGGCGGCCCGGATCGCGTCCAGGACGCGCTCCCGGGCACCCCGGCGGCGTGGTCGCACCGCGGCGTCACTCACGCGGCCACCGTCCCGTCCGTCGCCGTCACCCTGTCCACCGCTGTCACCCTGTCCGTCGCCGTCACCCGCACGAGGAGGACGCGATCGGGATAGAGAACCGGCATCCGCAGGCCGGCGGCGCCCAGCATACGACCGGTCAGTGTCACCCCTTCCGGCGTACACCAGGGAAGTGCCGCTCCCCACGCCGCGGCGTTCCCGTCCGGCACGTCACCGGGCGGCTGCGGGCGCACGTGGTACTCCAGGTCCGGGTCGAGCCCCGGCAGAGCCGCAACCCCCGGCGGGTACGAGTCGCTGGTGGCCGACGCGATGATCGCGTAGAGCGCGTCCGTCCGGTCCGCCGCCACGGCACCCGTCACGGCGTAGGCCGGATCGGCCAGATCCGCGTGCACCAGAACCCCGCTGTGCAGCAACCCCCGCACCTCCTTGTAGAGGGTCACCCACTCACCCAGCCGTTCCCGCTCCGCCGGCTTCGCGCTGGTCAGATCCCACTCGATCCCGAAATGCCCGAAGATCGCCGAGCCGGCCCGCATATCGAGGGGCAACGCCCGGCGGGTCGTGTGCGAACGTTCGGCGCCCACGTGCGACCCGATCAGTTCCAGGGGTACGAGCAGACTCGTCCACCGCTGGATCGCCAGCCGCTCGTGCGCGTCGATGCAGTCCGAGGCCCACACCCGATCCGTACGCGCCAGGATCTCCAGATCCACCCGCCCGCCACCCGACGAGCACGACTCGATCTCGACGTGCGGAAATGCGGCCCGCAGCTCGTCGAGCAGGCGGTAGAGCGCAAGGGTCTGGTCGTGCACCCCGGGCCGCCCGCTGTGCGGATGCCCGGCGTCGACCAGGTCGCGGTTGTGATCCCATTTGAGGTACGCGATGTCATTGTCCCGCAACAGCGCTGCGAGCCGGTCCCGGAGGTGTTCGTACGCCCCGGGGTTGGCGAGATCGAGCACCTGCTGGGACCGCGCCGGTGGGGGCAGCCGGTCCCCCGCCGCCATCATCCAGTCCGGGTGCGCGCGGGCCAGCTCGGAGTCGGGGTTGACCATCTCGGGCTCGACCCACAGTCCGAACTCCATCCCCAGCCCGCGCACCACGTCGATCAGCGGACGCAACCCTTGCGGCCACACATCGGGGGAGACCGTCCAGTCACCGAGCCCGGAGGTGTCGTCGCGGCGGGACCCGAACCAGCCGTCGTCGAGCACGAACCGCTCCGCGCCGACGTCCGCCGCCCGTTCGGCGAGCTCGGTCAGGCGGTCGAGGTCGTGGTCGAAATAGACCGCCTCCCAGGTGTTCACGACCACCGGGCGTGGGGAGCGCGGGTGCTGCGGGCGGGCGCGCAGCATCGTGTGGAACCGGTCGGAGACGCCGTCGAGGCCGGTGTCGCTGTGACAGCCGTAGAGCCACGGCGTGGTGTACGAGTCGCCGTCGCCCAGGCCAATCTCGCCGGGGAGCAGCAACTCGCCGCCGCCGAGCGTGGAGCGGCCGTGATAGGTGCGCTCGGCGAGCGTACGGGCACCCCCGGAGAAGGCGGTGTGGATGCCCCAGACCTGGCCCGTGCGGTTGGCGAAACCGGGGGTTCCCGCGCAGAGGACGTACGCCGAGTCGTAGCCGGTGCGGCCGGTGCGGTTCTCGCGCATGCGCAGGCCGTGGGTGAACGCTGTGCGCTGGGGGGAACGTTCCTTCAGGTGGTGACCGGTGAAGTCGAGCAGTTCCGTCGTGGTCTCGGGGACCGGGAGGAACAGCAGGAGATCGTCCAGCCAGTACGTGCCCGGCGCGGTGCTGGTCAGCGTCGCCCGGGTGCGGAGGATGCCGCTGGGGTCCAGCTCGAGCTCCAGCTGAAGGTGCAACGCCGCGGTGTCGTCGGTCGCCTCGACGGTCAGGTGGCCGGTGCCGGTGTGCAGGTCGGTGACGGTGAAGGCGGGGGACCACGCGCGGCCGTCACGGTGCCCGGAGAGGCCGGGGTGGCCCAGCCAGCCGGCGGATTGCGCGGGGACGATCGACACCGGTGGGGTGCCGTCGATCGAGAAGCCGATCGGCTGGGGTGCCGTGGCGAGGGTGAGGCCGGCCAGCTGTTCCGGGGTTGCCGCACCCAGGGCCGCTCCCCAGTGCACGATCTCAGGGAGGCCGGGGCCGCCGCAGTCGAGCAGCACGCTCACCCCGGCCGCTGTCAGGTGGATGAAGCGCGACATGGTGCCCCCTCGCTGGTCGGTCTCCGCGCGGTCGTTGACGAGAAACTTCAGTTGCTTAAGAATGTTATCGGTCCCTTACCGACAGGAGCGATCCGACATGATCCGAACCGACCTGCACGAGGGGTGGACGCTGCGGGCGGACGGGGGGCCGGTGCCCGCCGGGATCGCCGGGGTGGCCGTGCCGGCGGTGGTGCCGGGGACCGTACACACCGATCTGCTGGCGGCCGGTCTCATCCCTGACCCCTACGACGGGATGAACGAGGCTGAGCTGGTCTGGGCGCACCGCGCCTCGTGGCGCTACGACACGACCGTGACGGCCACGCCGGCGGCGGCGGATGAGCGGATCGATCTGGTCTTCGACGGGCTGGACACCGTGGCGGCCGTCGAGATGGACAACACGCTGCTCGGACGGACAGCCAACATGCACCGGGGGTACCGCTTCGATGTCCGCCGGCTGATCACCGGGGCGGCGGTGCCGTTGACGGTTCGCTTCTCGTCGGCGTTGAGCTACGCGGAGCAGATGCAGCGGCAGCTGGGGGAGCGCCCCCGGGCGTACGGTCATCCGTTCAACGCCGTGCGGAAGATGGCGTGCAGTTTCGGCTGGGACTGGGGGCCGGACCTGCAGACCGCGGGGATCTGGCGGCCCGTACGGCTGGAGCGCTGGCGGGTGGCGCGGCTCGCCGAGGTGCGGCCGCTCGCCACACTGGACGACGACGGACGCACGGGGCGGCTCGCTGTGCACGTCTCTGTTGAGCGTTCCGGGTTCGGGGCGGCGGGTGAGCTGCTCGTTTCCGTCACTGTCGGCGATCGGCCCGCGGTCGCTCTGCGGCTCGCCGCAGACGCTGACGAGGGCGTGGTGGAGGTGGCGGTCCCGGACGCGGCGGTGTGGTGGCCCGCGGGGTACGGCGCTCAGCCCCTGTCCACCGTGACGGTCGAGTTGCACGACGGGGACGGTGCGGCGCTGGACGCGTACACGAAGAAGGTCGGTTTTCGGTCTGTGCGCCTGGACGAGACCCCGGACGCCGACGGCACCCGGTTCGCGCTGGTGGTCAACGGGCGGCCGGTGTTCGTGAAGGGGCTCAACTGGATCCCCGAGGACCACCTGCTGACCCGGCTGACCCGGGCGGACTACGCGGCGGCCGTCGACCGGGCGGTCGAAGCCAACGCCAACCTGCTGCGGATCTGGGGCGGCGGCATCTACGAGGCCGACGACTTCTACGACGTCTGCGACGAGCGCGGCATCCTGGTCTGGCAGGATTTCCTGCTGGCCTGCGCGGCGTATGCCGAGGAGGAGCCGCTGCGCACGGAGATCCTCGCCGAGGCCCGGGACAACATCGTGCGGCTCAGCTCGCACGCGTCGCTCGCGATCTGGAACGGCGGCAACGAGAACATCTGGGGCCACGAGGACTGGAACTGGAAGAGCAGGCTGGGCGACGCGACGTGGGGCGCGCGCTACTACTACGAGGACTTCCCGGCTCTGCTGGCCGAGCTGGACCCGACCCGGCCGTACCACCCCGGCAGCCCGTCGAGCCCCGGCTTCGACCCGGAAGTGGTGCACCCCAACGACGCCGCGCACGGGACCCGGCACGAGTGGGACGCCTGGAACCGCGAGGACTACACCTGGCACGACCGCAACGTCCCGCGGTTCTGCTCGGAGTTCGGCTGGCAGGCACCGCCGACCTGGTCGACGCTGACCGCGGCCCTCTCCGACGGGGACCTGCACCAGGGATCGCCCGCCTTCCTGCTGCACCAGAAGGCCGACGACGGCAACGGGAAGCTCAACCGGGGCCTGGCACACCACGTGCGGGTGCCGGAGGACTTCGCCGACTGGCACTGGGCGACCCAGCTCAATCAGGCCCGGGCCACCACGTACGCCGTCCAGCACCTGCGCTCCCACGCCCCCCGCACGATGGGCAGCATCCTGTGGCAGCTCAACGACTGTTGGCCGGTGACCTCGTGGGCGGTCGTCGACGGGTCCGGGCGGCGCAAACCGGCGTGGTACGCCCTGCGCCGCGCGTACGCCCCGCGACTGCTCGGATTCGTGCAGCGGGACGGCGTACCCGTGCTCGCTGTGGTCAACGACACCGACACCCCGTGGCTCGCCTCCGTTCGTCTACGCCACGCCGACTTCGCCGGGGTGGTGCACGCGGAGGAGCGCATCGATATTTCCGTGCCGCCGCGATCTGTCCAGGTGGCTTCCGTGACCCTTTCCGACCTCGTCGTCGCGGATGCGGACGGCCTTCGCGCCACCCACCTGTCCGCCGAGGACTTCGCGATCCCCTACGACCCGAACGCGCTGTCCGCCACCGCATCCGCGGCCGAGGGCGGATACTCGGTCACCGTGACCGCGTCCTCGTTCGCCCACGACATCGCGCTGCTCGCCGACCGGGTCGCCCCCGATGCCGTCGTCGACGACCTGCTCATCGACCTGCTCCCGGGAGAGAGCCACACGTTCACGGTCACCACCACCGCCGACGTGGACCCGAAACGCTTCCTCGACCCGGAGGTGCTCCGCACGTGCCTGACGGCCTGATCGGCCTGGTCCTGACCGGCAACGCCGCCCGCCTCGGCGTCGAGCCGTTCTTCATGGAGCTCATCACCGGCATGGAGGAGGCCCTGGCCCCGTTCTCCACCACGGTCCTGCTCCTGGTCGTCCCGGACCTCGACGCGGAACTGGCGACGTACGAGCGGTGGGCCCAGGACCACACGGTCGAAGCGGTTGTCGTCGTGAACCTCGTACCCGACGATGTCCGACCGGGCCGGCTGGCCTCACTCGCCCTGACCGCCGTCCTGGCCGGCCGCCACGACGACCACGTCTTCCACAAGGTCGTCACCGACGACGCCGGCGCGATGACCGCCGCGATGGAGCTCCTGGCCTCGCTCGGGCACACCACCGTCGGCCGCGTCAGTGGTCCCGCCGACCTGGTGCACACCGCCGAGCGTTCATCGGCCATGCTCCGCGCGGGGGAGGAACACGGCGTCGCGGTACGCATCACCGAGGCGGACTACAGCGCTTCAGCGGGCATCCGCGGCGTCCGCGAACTCCTCGCCACCCACCCCACGCCGACCGCGGTCATCTTCGACAACGACGTCATGGCCGTCGCCGCCCAGCAGGACCTGATCCGCGCCGGCATCCCGGTGCCCGACGACGTCAGCCTGCTCGCCTGCGACGACTCCCCGCTGTGCGAACTCGCCGTGCCACCGCTGTCCGCGCTGAGCATCGACGTCCACGAACACGGCCTGACCTTGGGGCGCGCGGTGCTGGAGGCGCTGCGCGGCGCGCCCCCACGCGACCACGCCGGCCCCCCGATCCGCATCCTCCGCCGCTCCAGCACCGCCGCCGCCCCGGCCGCATCTCATGGAGGACCGGCATGAGCTCCGACGAAAACACCTATGTACGCAACCAGAACGCCGGCGTCGACCCGCTCTACACCCTGGGAACGATCACCGTCGCGAGCCTCCGCGAGATCCTGGCCGACCTGCCCGACGACGCTGTGATGGTCGTCGCCGGTTCTTCTTCGTCGCCATCCTCTCCGTCGGCCTGTTCTCCCCTGGCCGACGTCGAGGAATGCTGGTACCTCCCGGTCGACGCCGAATTCCTCCCCCTGGGCCGCGACGCCGACGGCAATGTCCACGAACCAGGCCCACGAGACTTGTACGCCGTGGTCCTACACCCCGCCGGCTGACTCCTTCCGTATCCTGCTCGCGTGGTCAAGCTGATGACGTACGCCGGACCGGCCGCCGCGGACGCACCCGGAACCCGCACGGGCGGTGTCCCGCACGTGCCCGCCGGGTTCGAGTGGCCCCTGTGCGCCGAGTGCGACGGGCCCATGCAGTTCGTGGCCCAGGTGAGCCTCGCCGACGCTTTGCCCGACGCTTTGCCCGACGCTTTGCCCGACGCTTTGCCCGACGCTTTGCCCGACGCTTTGCCCGGCACCGAAGGTCTGCTGTCGATCTTCATGTGCCAGAACGACCCCGGCCTGTGCGAAGAATGGGAAGCCACAGCCGGAGGCAATCACGCGTACGTGTTCGGCGCGGACGCCGTCCATCTCACCGTCCCGCCTGCTGAGGATGGCATCACCGCACTGGACGAGACCTGCGCGGTCGACTACGAAGAGCTCGCTACCGGGGACTATCTGGACGCGGGGGACGCCTGGCACCAGCGAACGGGCCGGCCGAAGCGCGAAGTGCTCGGTCAGATCGGCGGCCAGGCCTTGTGGCTCCAGAACGACGAGACCCCGGCGTGTGAAGGCTGTGACCGCCCCATGACGTTCGTCGTCCAGCTCGAGGAGGGCCACAACCACCGAACCTCGGCCAACTTCGGCGGCGGAGGCTGCGGCTACGGCTTCCGCTGCACCTCCTGCGCAACCGCCGCATTCCTCTGGCAATGCTGAGCCGCAGTTCCGGAACGCTGGTCTGGGCCGCGCGCCGATACCTGATGGCGCGCTATGACGAGCTGCAGACCCGGTACAGCCTGCTCCCCGGCGGCGGCCGCGAGGGATATCACTACACCACCGAGGCGAAGCAGATCTTCCCCCGATACAACGTCGTGGAGGCCATCCTCACCGAGGTGGAACGACTCGACCCGGAGTCCCTTCCCGCCGTCGAGACAGTCGCCGAGTGGTTGTTCGTCGCAGCCGAAGCCGCCCAGTCGCCCTTCACCGAGCTACCCAACGACGAGATCGAAACCGAGGCCATAGCCCTGGAGCGCCGGCTGTTCGCCGTGAACGTGCGGCGCTGGCTGGCGCAACCAGATCTCCGGGTTGACCCGCTTCCTTACCGACGCGTGCTGGCACCCGGCGAGTCAACGTTCTGGCGTGCGGAATTGCAGAATCGATGGGGTGTACGGGGCGGCCTCTGGCATCCGCTGATGGAAAGCCCGGTTCCGCAGGATGTGCTGGTGCTCGCCGAGCATGCGATGTGGGCGGACGACGGGGTTGCCGCCGTCCGCCGGGCCCTGCGGGATCGGGGTCGCGGCCGGGTGGTCGAGGTGCGTGAGTACGGCGCCGACTACTTGCTGGATGCCGAGATCTTCGCCCCGCGGTACACCGGTGCCGAGGGACTGTGGACCGACGCCGATCAAGACTGGATCGCGTACGCCTCCCATGAGGGAACGGTCGCCTTCGGTGGTGTGCTCGCCGCCGGGCTCGTGACGGCGTGGCCCGGAATCGGCGAGTGGCGCTGGCCCGGATGGCCGGGGCCGTAAGATTCAGACCTACCGCAGACGGAGGAGCCGATGACGGTGCCGACGCAGGATGACGTGCTCGGATACTTCGCGACGTTGTCCAACTGGGGGCGGTGGGGTGACGACGATGAGCGCGGCACCCTGAACCACATCACCGACCAGGTCCGGGTGGCGGCGGCGCGGGCCGTGCGGCACGGCAGGAGTGTGTCCTGTGCGTGGGAGGTCGCCGTGCCGGGAGACATGGAACGCTCCACGACGACGTGCCCGTGCGCCGCCGACATGCCCGGCGCCGAGAACCTGCCGGCGGCCTTCCACGCCGACCGCCGTTGGGGTTTCTCGACCGAGAAACTCGCCATCACGTTCCACGGCAACACGATCACCCACCTCGACTCCCCGTGCCACATCTTCTGGGACGGCAAGACGTACAACGGCCGTTCGCACTCCTCGGTGGACACCGCAACGGGGTCATCATGGGCATCCGTCACGGCGGCGTCGAACGGGATCAGCACGCGCGGCGTCCTGCTGGACATCGCGCGGGTTCGTGAGGTGCCCTGGATGGAACCGGGCCAGGGCGTCTTCCCCGCCGACCTGGAGGAAGCCGAGCGCCGCCAGAATGTACGGGTCCGCGCCGGCGACGCCGTGCTCCTGCGAACCGGCTACGGCCGCGCCCGCCACGAGAACGGCGACGCCGGCGGTTTCACCCAGGCGGGCTGGCACGCGTCCTGCCTCCCATGGCTCCACGACCGGCAGGTCGCCCTGATCGCCGCCGACACCCCCCAGGACGTCCAGCCCTCCGGCTACGCCAACATCCTGATGCCCGTCCACACCATCGGCCTCGCCGCGATGGGCCTGTGGCTGCTCGACAACTGCGACCTGGAGGCCTGCGCGTCCGCCGCCGCCGAACTCAGCCAGTGGGACTTCCACCTCACCGTCGCCCCGATCCGCCTCTCCGGCACCTCCGGCAGCCCGGTCAACCCGATCGCCACCTTCTGAGTCTCGTACGCTATTGAGTCTTGGTTATGCCGCCGTTGACACCGTCGATTGTGTAGAACGCTGCGGCACCGGTCCTGCCTGATACGCCGCGGAAGTCCTGTCCCCCCAGATCACGTATGGTGATCTGTCGAGCAGTGCGGTCGCCATGGGTGTCCAGTGCGATGACAGTGATCTTGAATCGGAACGAGACCAGTAGGTTGTCGCCGTCCAGCAGAGCGTTGTAATTACGGCTTTCTCCTGCGGCGATATTCTCCTGAACGGTCCCGAAATACGATGCCTGTCGTTGAATTTCTTGTGCCTCGTTCGACAGGGCGCAGCCCTCGTCGCCGCACTGCAAGATGCCGGGAGCCCTATCCTTCGACAAGTCGAAGTGCAGAGTGGTGTCGATGGGGCCGCCCGTATTGTCGCCGATCTGGGCACCGAAAGAAATCTTTTCGCGCCGGGTCACCTCGGCTTGTAGATTTTTGACGGTTATGGGCTCGTTCTGACTGTTGGTTACGGTTATGGTTAGGCTCCTCGCCTTCGGTAGTGCCCCTTTGCCGCGCAGAAACCTGTCCAGCCGATCGAAGTAATCTTCTGCCGCAGCCGGTGACGGCTCCCGTTGCGGCTGGCCTTCGATAAGCGAATTCAGCCCCGGATCAATCGATAGATAATACGAACTCGGCCATGTCTGGCCGACGGCAAGCACCTGGGGTTGCGTCGCCTTCGTCACTCGGCCGGACAGGTAAGTAGTAAGAACGGTAGATGCCACTCCCAGCACGAAGGCCAGCAGAGCCGTGCCGATCTGCCCGACCGCCGTACGCCACCAGGGCAGCGGCGCGGCCGCCGGTGACGGTGTCGCAGCCGGTGGATCGGCGGGCTGCGGAGTTTGCTTGCGACGACGACGTTGGCGAGCCGGCATGGTGGTACCTCCCGGGGAGTCGACCTGCTCTCATCGTCGGGCGGCGCGAGCAAGAACGGCACACCGGCTGTGTGCCGATGGCGGCATTGGGTAAAAGGGGTGCTGGTTCTGCCCCTATAAGTGCGACCTGCCCGTTCGGCAGCCGGGCGGCTTGCATGGTCTGCATGCAAGCAACCTTCATGTACGGCGCCGGCGATGTCCGCGTCGAGAACGTTCCCGATTCCGTCGTCAAGCTGCCGACCGACGCCCTCGTGCGGGTGACCGCGTCGTGCATCTGCGGGTCCGACCTGTGGCCGTACGCCACCATGCCCCACGGTGCCGGTCCGGCGCGGATGGGTCATGAGTTCGTCGGCATCGTTGAGGACACCGGGTCGCAGGTGACCACTGTCAAGAAGGGTGACCTGGTCGTCGCGCCGTGGCTCATCTCCGACGGGACGTGCGAGTTCTGCAAGGAAGGTTTGTACGCGTCGTGCGTACACGGAAGCATGTGGGATCTGCAGCCTGACGAGGGCGGTCAGGCCGAGGCGGTCCGGGTTCCGTTCGCCGATGGGACGCTGGTCAGGATTCCGGCCGGAGCGGATCCGGCCCTGTTGCCGTCGCTTCTCACTCTCTCCGACGTGTTCGGGACCGGGCACCACGCCGCGGTTTCCGGTGGTGTCACGGCCGGGAGCACGGTCGCGGTGATCGGGGACGGGGCGGTCGGGTTGCTGGCGGTGCTGTCCGCGAGGCGGCTGGGGGCTGAGCGGATCATTCTGATGGGGCGGCACAAGGCGCGTACCGATCTGGGGCGGGAGTTCGGTGCGACCGACGTCGTGGCCGATCGCGGGGCGGAGGGCATCGAGGCCGTGCGGGCTCTGACGGGCGGTCACGGCACGCCGATCGTTCTAGAAGCTGTGGGTACGCGCACCGCGTACGACCAGGCCGTCGGTGTTGTCCGCGGTGGCGGCACGATCAGCCGGGTCGGGGTGCCGCAGTACGAGGAGGCCCCGGTCGGCATCGGCAGTCTGTTCTTCCGCGGCGTCCGGCTGACGGGCGGCGCCGCGCCGACCCGGGCGTACATCGATGAGCTGTTGCCCGAGGTTCTCGACGGCAGCCTGCAGCCCGGCAAGGTCTTCGACGTCACCACGAACCTCGCGGGCGTCCCCGCCGGGTATCGCGACATGGCCGACCGCAAAAGCCTCAAAGTGCTCGTGGCCGGCTGACGTCTCTTCCCGAATCGGTCACACCGGAATAGATTGCCGGCGTGACCGGTCGGAAATTGTCCATCTCGCTACCGGCCGACCTCGCCGAGGGCATCGCACACGTGCCTGTCGGCGAGGTTTCCGCCTTCATCGCTGATGCTGTGCGGCGCAAGCTGGCCGGGGATTCGATCCGGCCGCTGCTGCCCCCTGAGCCGAGGGGGTAGAAACGCGACCCCCTCGGCCGGGACGGGACCTCGTACCGTGGAGGGGTGACGAAGAACGACACGCGGGCCGATGTCCGTGACTTTCTGGCCAGCCGGCGGGCGAGGCTCAGCCCGGCGCAGGTCGGGCTGCCCTCGGGCACCAGGCGCCGGGTTCCCGGGTTGCGCCGTGAGGAGGTGGCCGTCCTCGCGGGGGTGAGCACCGAGTGGTACACGCGGCTGGAGAAGGGGCATATCGCTGAGGTCTCCGACGAGGTCCTCAACGCGGTGGCCCGGGCGTTGCAGCTCGACGCCGAGGAGAAGACGTACCTCTCCGATCTTGCCCGGCTCGCGCGGCCGGCGGAGAAGGGGTGCCCGCGCCGGTCGCGGCCGGCCGAGTTGCCGCCGCAGGTGCAGTGGATGCTCGATGCGATGACGATGTCCCCGGCGTTCGTCACGAACGGGCGCTGGGATGTGCTGGCCAGCAACGCGCTCGGGCGTGCCCTCTACGCGCCCGTGCTGGGTGACGGGCAGAACATCGCGCGTTTTCACTTCCTCGACCCGGGCGCGCACGACTTCTACGCCGACTGGGAGACCGCGGCCACGACGATCGTCTCGCTGCTGCGCGCCGATGCCGGCCGTAACCCATGTGACCGGGACCTGCGGGCGCTCGTCGGCGAGCTGTCGACGGTCAGCCCCGAGTTTCGCACCCGGTGGGCCGCCCACGACATTCTGCTGCACAACCGGGGCACCAAGACGTTCCTGCACCCCGACGCCGGGGTGATCGAGCTGGCGTACTGCTCGCTGGAGCTTCCCACCGGCGACGGGAGCCAGCTGCTGACCACCTACACCGCCGAGCCGGGCTCCCCGTCGGAGGACAAGCTCAGGCTCCTGGCAAGCTGGACCGCGCCCGAGGTCAGGTCCGGGGGCCCGCGACGATGAGGATGAGCCGACCCGGCGCACTGAGCGGCGGCAAGGTTCCCATCACAACGCGGGGTGTTCGTTCTCCACAGCGTCCGGGGCCGGGACTCCCTCCGGGCTGATCAGCCGCCCGAACTCGGTTGCCAGCATCGAGCCCACGTGGCCCGCGGCGCTGAACGACCTGCTCTGCCCGTCGAGCGTGGTGACGGTGACGGTGACCACCCCGTCGCTCACCTCACTCTTCGCGGCGCTGACCTCGGCGGCGGCTATGGTCACCCGGTCGGTGCCCCGCCGGCGCGCCGCCGACCAGAGCAGCCACGCACCCGCCCCGCCGGCCCCGGCCACCAGCACGACCAGGGCGAGGATCCACATCACCGTGGGCAGCACCTGGATCTCGCGCGCGCCGGCATTGGCGCCCACGGCGGCCAGCCCGAACGCGCCGACGAGCGACCCGCCGCAGACCCGGGCCGCCCGCTGATGGGCCGCGGAGATCTCCCGGATCTCCACCGAGGCGTCGGTGAACTCCAGCGAGACGTTCGCCCCGGTGCCGGTGGAAACCCGCGTCAGTCTCATGGCCATCAGGGTAGGCCCCGCCTGCGCATCAGCTCGCGGGGCGGGTGACGACGTAGAGGTCGAGAACCGCCGGCGGCTCCGCGACCCCGGGTCCTCCGGCCCGCACCCAGGCGGCGATGTCGTCGGCGACGAACTCGTCGTTGACCAGCCCGAGCCACACCGGCCTCCCGCCGGCCCTGCGCCCGGCGGCCGACGGCTGGACCACCACGACGGTGGCCTGCGAGCAGGCATCGAGGCAGCTGCTGGTGCGTACCCCGGGGATTTCGGCGATCCGGTCCGGTTCACGGCAGAAGCTGCCCCGGCAGACGGTGACCGTGCACCGGCTCACCGGGTCAGCACCCAGCGCTCGACCAGCTCGACCACCTGCGCCCGCCGGGCCTCCACCGCGTCGAGATCGGGGAAATCGACGACCGCGCGGTCGGGTGAGGCCCAGGTCATCAGCCCCGTCGGATCGTCGAACGCGAACCCGGCGGTGTCCGCCCTGACCTTCGCCCCGCGATGAAAGATCAGCTGCAGCCGTCCACGTGGCTGCAGCCGGAACGTCACCCGGTCCTCGCCGTCGTAGCAGAAACTCGGCGCGTTCCATTTCACATGCTCGGTGATGGCCGTGCCGGAAGCCAGGATCGCCTCCCGAAGCTGCAGCACCCCGTCCTTCAGCGGATGCTGCAACTCGGCCAGATACCGCTCAACCTCTGCGTCCGGAGTCCCCATCCAAGGATCCTAGGACACGGCCGCGCACCAGAGCCGGGAGAGCGGCGGGCGGCGGGGCCGGGAGAGCGGCGGGCGGCGGGGCCGGGAGAGCGGCGGGCGGCGGGGCCGGGAGAGCGGCGGGTGGCAGGTGGCGGGTGGCGGGCCGGGACGCTGCGGGGTGGTGCGGCAGCGTCCCGGATGGGGGTCAGGACTGCGCGGTGGCGTAGCGGGCGTAGTCCGGGCCGTGGTTGCCGAGGTGGTCGGCCTGGAGGGTGCCGCGCCGGCCGGTGGCCTTGCGGTGGGCGATCTCCTGGCGGACCAGGGGGAGGACGTACTTGCCGTAGTCGATGGCGTCGGTGAGGGTGTCGTAGCCGCGGATCGAGACCAGGGAGGCGCCGCGGTCGACGTAGTCGAGGATGGCGGCGGCGACCGTCTCGGGGGAGCCGACCAGGGCGGTGGAGGCTCCGGCGGCGTTGGTTACCGCGGCGGTCTTGGTCCAGAGGGCTCGGTCGTAGAGCTCGGAGCGGTCGGCGAAGTTCAGGGCGCGCTGGGAGCCGACGTTCTGCGGGGCGGCGCCGCCGAGACGGGGTGCCTTGCGGTGGGTCTCGGCGACCTTCGCGACGTATTCGTGGGCCTTCTGCCAGGCCAGTTCGTCGGTCTCGGCGATGATCGGGCGGAAGGTCACCCAGATGCGGGGCAGGGTGGTGCGGCCGGCGGCGCGGGCGATGCCGTGGACGCGGTCGATCTCGCTGCGGAGGTCGTCCAGGGGTTCGCCCCAGAAGCTGAAGATGTCGGCCTTCGCGCCGCCGATCTCGAAAGCCTCGTCGGACTGGCCACCGATGGAGATCGGGATGGGGGATTCGTAGGGGGCGAAGCCGGGGCCGAAGCCGTCGAACTTGTAGAACTCGCCGTCGTGGTCGAACGGGGCCGGCTCGGTCCATGACCTGCGCAGGATGTCGATGTATTCCGAGGTGCGGGCGTAGCGCTTGTTCTTGGGGAGGTAGTCGCCCTGGCGGGCCTGTTCGGTGTCGCTGCCGCCGGAGATGAGGTGGACGACCGCGCGGCCCTCGGTCAGTTGGTCGAGCGTGGCGAGCTTCTGCGCGCCGACGGTCGGGAGCGTGGTGTTGGGGCGCAGGGCCACGATCGGCTTGATGCGTTCGGTGAGCGCGCCCACGGCGCTCGCCGTGACGAACGAGTCGGCGCTGCCCGAGCCGTACGGCAGCAGCGTGTAGTCGTAGCCGCCGTCTTCGAGCGCCTGCACGTACTTGCGGAAGTACGGCAGGTCGATGCCGCGGGACGGGACCGGGTTGAGCTCGGTGGACGGGTTCAGGTGCGAGAGGCTGATGAACTCGACGTCCGGGGCTGCGGTCTGCGGGATCGTCGGATCGAAGGACGTCATGGTGTTCCTCTCGGCAGCGCTACAAATCTCCTACAACACCTACCAAACTAGTAGGCAATCTGGAGTGCTGTCCAAGGTTGATTGACGATCGATGCCGATAACGGACGCTTATCAGAGGCGGGGGACGCTCTGCAGCAGGCGACGGGTGTACGGGTGGGAGGGCGAGCCCAGGATGGTGCTGGTAGGGCCCTGTTCGACGATGCGGCCGTGTTCGAGGACGGCGGTGTGGGAGCAGAGTTCGGCGACGACGCCGAGGTCGTGCGAGACCAGCAGGATCGTGAGGGCACGGTCGGCGCAGAGGGAGGCCAGGAGGTCGACGATGCGGACGCGGGTGGTCAGGTCGAGGGCGCTGACCGGTTCGTCGGCGAGCAGGACCCCGGGGTTGCAGACGATGGCGCGGGCGATCGCGATGCGTTGTCGTTGGCCGCCGGAGAATTCGTGAGGGTAGCGGGTGGTGGCGTCGGCGGGGAGGCCGACCGCGTCCAGTGCTGCCGCCACCCGGGCGGGGTCGGTGCCGAGGCCGAGACCCCGCAACGGCTCCGCGACGATGCGGCCGACGCGGTGGCGGGGATCCAGCGAGGAGTAAGGATCCTGGAACACCGCCTGGACCGCCCGGCGGTAGTCGCGCAGATTCCGGCGGGTGAGCGGGCTCCCCGCGTACTGAATGGTGCCGGTGGTGGGGGTGGTGAGTCCGAGCAGGAGCCGGAGCAGGGTGGTCTTGCCGGCGCCGGACTCACCGACCAGGGCGACATTGTCGCCGGCGTGCACGGCGAGGGACACGTCGGTGAGGGCCGGGGAGCCACCGCGGTAGGAGTACCCGACGTGGTCGGCTGAAAGGAGAGCAGGGGAGGTCATGAGAGGTGCCTTCCCAGGGCGGCGTCGAAGCGGCGGGCGCTGTCGACGAGGGTGCGGGTGTACGGATGCGCGGGCCGGGCGAGCAGGTCGGCGATCGGTGCCGACTCGACGATGCGGCCCTCGCGCAGCACATGGGTGTGGCGGGCGACGCGGGCAGCCACCGGCAGGTCGTGCGTGATGAACAGCAGCGCGGTGCCGTGCGTGTCGACGAGCCGGTCGAGCAGGTCGAGGATCTCGGCCTGCACGGTGACGTCGAGCGCGGTGGTCGGCTCGTCGGCGACGAGCAGCTGCGGGCGGCAGGCGAGCGCCATCGCGATCGCGACCCGTTGACGCTGCCCGCCGGAGAGCTCGTGCGGGTAGGAGCGCGCGATCCGGTCGGTGTCGGTGAGCCTTACCTCGTCGAGTGCCGCGTGCACGGCGTCACGCAACGCGGTGCCACGCAGGCCCCGGAACCGGCGGATGGGCTCGGCGATCTGGCGGCCCGCGGGCATCAGGGGGTCCAGCGCGGTGAGCGGCTCCTGGAAGACGGTGGCGACGACCTTGCCGCGTACGCGGGTCCGCAGCTTTTCCGTCGCCCGGACCATGTAGGCATCGCCGAGCCGGATCTCGCCGGTGGCGGTCAGCCCCGGCGGGAGCAGTCCGATGACGGCGAGCGCGGTCAGGGACTTGCCGGAGCCGGACTCGCCGATCAGTCCGACGCGGTCGCCGGGTGCCACGCTGAACGACACGTCCTCGACCAGTGCCCGCCCTGCCTGGTCGCGGATGGTGAGACTGTCAACGGTCAGCATCGGAGACCCCCAGGCGCAGGCCGTCGGCGGTGAGGTTCATGCCGATGACGAGGGTGACGAGGGCGAGGCCGGGGGCGATGGCGGCGACGGGGGAGGTCAGTACGGTGGCCTGGGCCTCGAACAGCATCCGTCCCCAGGACGCGTTGGGCGGTGGCGTGCCGAGCCCCAGGTAGGACAGGCTCGCCTCGGCCAGCACCGCGAGCCCGGCCTGCAACGCCAGGTTGACCAGCAGCACGGGTGCGATGTTGGGCAGCACGTGGCTGAGCACGATGCGCGGCCAGGAGACCCCGGCGACCCGCGCGGCGGTGATGAAGTCGCGGCCGAGGACCTGTTTGACCAGGACCCGGACGAGCCGGGCGACGATCGCGGCCATGGCCAGCCCGATCGCGAGGATCGCGGTGCCGAGCGACGCGCCCGAGCCGGCGACGATCAGCATCGCCAGCAGCAGCGTGGGGAACGCGATCAGGATGTCGAGCACCACCGCGGCCGCGTCGTCGAGCCAGCGGGTCGCGAACCCGGCGAGCAGGCCCGCGCTCAGCCCGAGCACGCCGCCGACGGCGACCGCGCCCAGTGCCGTACCGAGGGCGATCCGGCCGCCGATCAGCAGCTGGGTGAGCAGGTCACGGCCCAGTTTGTCGGTGCCGAGCAGGTGGTCACCGCCCGGCGGCGCCAGCCGGCCGCCGGAGGTGTCGTCCGGAGCGAAAGGCAGCCACAGGTACGACACGAGCACCGCCCCGGCGACGATGAGCACCAGGACGAGCCCGATGTAGAGGTGCAGTCGTTTACTCATGACGCGCCCCGCTGCCGCAGCCGGGGGTCCACGAGCCGCTGCGCAAGGTCGCCGAGGAAGCCGACGACGAGCACGGTGGCCGTGCTGACCAGCATGACGCCCTGCACCACCGGGTAGTCGTGCTGGCTGATCCCGCGCACGAGCAGGCTGCCGAGGCCGGGCAGGGCGAAGACGCTCTCCACCACGACGGCGCCGAGGAACGTGGTGGCGAGTTCCATGGCCAGGACCGCGATCACGGGTACGGCGGCATTGCGCAACCCGTGCCGCCAGAACGCCTGCGCGGGGGAGGAGCCGAGCGCCCGTGCCGTACGCAGATAGTCGGCGCCGAGGACACCCAGGGTGGCGCTCCGCACGTACCTGATCAGGGAGGCGGACATGACCAGCGCGACCGTCACGACCGGCAGGACCAGCGACTCGATCGCCGTGCCCGGGTCGCCCCAGCCGTCCGGCGGGAAGCCGCCCGCCGGGAGGATCCGCAGGCGCAGCGCGAACGCCGTGATGAGCAGCAGCCCCACCCAGAACGCGGGGACCGCGATGCCGAGCTGGGCGACCGCGTTGAGCACCGGGCCGTACCAGCGGCCGGCGCGGGCCGCGGCGAGCACACCGACCGGCACCGCGATCAGCACCGCCAGCACGAACGCGGCCAGGGTCAGTGGCACGGTGACCGGGAGCCGGGCGGTGATCTCCGGGCCGACGGGCAGCGTACTGATCAAAGATTTGCCCAGGTCCAGCGTGACCACGTCGTGCAGCCAGGTCAGGAACTGCGCCGGGAGCGACGCGTCCGTGCCCAGCTCCCGCCGGGCGGCCTCGATCTGCTCCGGGGTCGCGCCCACCGGGAGCAGAGCGTTGGCCGGGTCGCCCGGCAGGAGCCGCAACAGCACGAACAGTGCCACCGCGGCGAGGACGAGCGACCCGATCAGGATCGCCGTCCGTCGCAGCAGGTAGGAGAGCATCAGATCAGGACCATCAGTTCTTGACGATGTCGTACGCGAAGAACTGAGCGTTGAGCCCGTTCAGCGGATAGCCGGACAACTTCGAGGAGGCGACCACGATCTGCGGGTAGAGGTAGAGCCAGTCGCTCGCCGCGTCCTGCGCGATCTGCTTGTTGGCCTGCTTGAGCAACGCCGTCTGCTCGTCGGTCGTCCTGGCTTCCTCGGCCTGCTTGATCCACGCGGTGACCTGCGGATTGCTGTAACCCCAGTAGAAATCGGGATCGCCGTACCAGACCACGTCACGATCGTTGACGTGCTCCTGCATCGTCGCCTGGAAGTCGCGCTTCTGGTAGACCTTCGTGTACCACTCGTCGGCGGTGATCGTGTTGATGTTCACCGTGACGCCGACCTTGGCCAGCTCCGACTTGATGAACGTCGCCGCGGTCGGGTGCGGGTCGTAGCTCGGGGTGTCCAGCGTGAACGAGAAGCCGTTCGGCAGCCCCGCCTCGGCGAGCTTCTGCTTGGCCACCGCCGGGTCGTACGCGTTGACCGAGGTCAGGTCCTCGTACCACGGGTCGGTCGGCGGGACCATCGAGCCGATCGGGGTGCCGTAGTCGCCCCAGATCGAGGTCAGCAGCTTCTTGTCGTCGATCGCCGCGCTGATCGCCTGGCGCACGGCCGGCTTGTCGAACGGCGCGACCTTGTCGTTGAACGCGAGCAGCAGCTTGGTGGTGCCCTTGCCGTTGTTCACCTTGTACGCGGTGTTGCTCGTGAACTGCGCGAGCGCGTCCGGGCTCTGCTCGCTGGTGACCACATCGACGGCGTTGGTCAGCAGCGCGTTGTTCAGCGCCGTGGCGTCGGTGAAGTAGTGGAAGACGACGCCGGCGTTCTTCGCGGGCGTACCCCAGTAGCCGTCGAACTTGGTCAGGCTCAGCGTGGAGCCGCGCTTCCACTCGCCGAGCTTGTAGGGCCCGGTGCCGTCCGCGGTCGTGGTGAGGTCCTTTGCCGCCGCGTTGACGATCCAGATGTAGCTCAGGTTGTAGACGAACGAGATGGACCGCGCCGACAGCTGCACGACCACGGTCGCGTCGTCCGGCGTGGTGATCGTCTTGATCACCGCGAGGTTGCTCTTGCGGGCCGACTTGGAATTCTCCGCGGTCACCCGCTCGATGCTCGCCTTGACGTCCGCCGAGGTCAGCGCCTTGCCGGAGTGGAACTTGACGCCGTCGCGCAGGGTGAACGTGTAGGTCAGGCCGTCGTCGCTGACCTTCTGCTCCTTGGCCAGCAGCGGCTCGACCGTGCCGGTGTCGGTGAGCTTGAACAGCCCCTCGTAGACGTTGCCGTTCAGCGCCTCGGTCACGCCCTGGCCACCGCCGGCGGTGTTGTCGAGGTTCTGCGGCTCGTAGACCGAACCGACCTGGATGACCGCCGCCGCGCTGTCCTTGACCGTCGCGTCGTCGTCACCCCCGCCGCACGCGGCGAGCGCCCCGGCCAGGCCGAGAGCGGTGACCGCTGCGAGCGTACGCAACATTGTGTTCACGGGTTATGTCTTCTTTCAAGGGGTTTCAGTGGTTGAACAGTGCGAGCTTCTCGCCGGCCTCGACCGGGACCGCGAGGCGGTTCTGCGGCGGCGGCATCGGGCAGTTGTAGTGCTCCGAGAAGCCGCACGGCGGGACGAACGCCCGGTTGAAATCGAGGATCGCCCGATCCGTGCCGGCGATGCGCTCGACGAACAGGAACCGGCCGGAACCGTACGTGTCCCTGCCGTTGGTCGGGTCGCCGAACACCAGCAGCAGCGGCCCGTCGTCGTCGAACGCGTTCAGCGTGTAGTTCCGGCCCGCCAGCGTGAGGTGCAGGTCGCCGGGAACCGGAAGATCACGGGTGAAACCGGCATCCTGCGCATGCTGGAACGGCACTTTCCGAACATCCGGGACCTCGGTGTAACGGGCCTCGAGGACCCAGGCCGGGTCGTACGCGTACGTGTCGATGCCCTGGAAGGCACGGATCGCGGCCGAGTCGGCGTCCCACAGCCGGACCCCGCGCTCCTCGGCCCCGGTGAGCGGATTGTGCCGCTTCAACCGGGTAGCGGTCACGGAGCCCGGCTGCCCGGCGAGCGCCGCCTCCGGATCGTCCGCACCCCAGCGGGTCTCGACCAGCGCCAGATTTCCGGTGGGCGCGGTGACCGCACGCCGCCGCTCCGCCTGCCACGCCGCGTGCTCGTCCACCGCCAGAACCTGTGTCATGGCCCAAACCCTATAGATTCCATAGGTTTGCTGCTATCCAAGGTTGCCCTGGTCACAGCCGCTGCCGTCGAGGGTGCGCACCATTCGATTCGCATCGCTCGATCGGTTTCCCCGGGCGCAGCCACCGCCGGACCGACGAACGGCTGCGCGCTGTCGTTCGGGGCCGCCGCCGGGCGCAGCAGTCGGCCGGGGCTGAATGTTGCGCTGGATACCGGGATGCGCGAACTTTCTGCGGTGTTGCTCCTGCTCCTCCTGCGAACGGATCAAAGTCTCAGGACTCCGGCTGGAGGCGTACACGCTCACCGGCGGGGATGATCCTCTGTAGCTTTGAGTGAGGATGAACTGACGGATGGTCAATCGGCGCATGTGGCCGCATGATGGGGAAGGAGATGGCGACCGGAAGGACATGCTGATGACGGACGTCGTAGTGATCTGCGGGCATCCGCGTCCGGGGTCAAGGACGTTGCAGCTCGCCCGGGCCGTCGGGGAACGGCTGGCCGGGCCCGGGAAGCGCTGCACCGTGGCCCTGGTCGACATCGCGGAGCTCGGGCCCGCGCTGCTCGTCCCGGGAGACGACCGGACGGGCCACGCGCTGGCGGACGTGCAGGAGGCGACGCTGCTCATCGTGGCGACGCCGACCTGTCAGGGTTCGTATTCCGGGGCACTCAAGGCGTTCCTGGACCAGTTGCCCGCCAACGCGCTGGCGGGGGTCGTCGCCGTGCCCGTCGTGACCGCCACGTTCCAGTCGCAGGCCGACGCCACCGAGGCGTTCCTGGCGCGGTTGCTGCGTGAGCTGGGGGCGGACGTCGTCGACTTCGGGCTGACCGCGATCGAGACCGAGATGGCCGACCTCCCCGGCGTCGCCGATCAGTACGCCGCCGCGTTCAGCGCCTGACGTACGGGCGGAACCGGGGTTCCAGGCACTGAACGTCGTCACCTTGACCAGGTCGCGAGGTTCCATGCCACTCGATTCCAGCGTGGTGAACAGGTTGCGCCACACCAGCTCGCACTGTTCCTCGAACGTCTCCGGGACCGAGCCGTCGGGGCGTTGCGGTATCTGGCCGCTGATGTAGAGGGTGCGGCGGGTGGCGCTCACCTCGACCGACTGGGAGTAGCCGGGGCTCGGCAGCTCAGTCACGGCTGCTCACCTCCTCGGCGCTCGGTTCCTCCGCGCTCGGTTCCTCCGCGCTCGGTTCCTCGGCCGTGGGGGTGGTGGTCCTGCGCCGCATGGTGATGAGCAGGAACGCGATCAGGAAGAACGCCACGGCGTAGAGCAGGCTGTCGCGGAAGAACGGGATGATGACGACCGTGACCACGATGATCGTCATGTTCAGGGCGCGGATCCCACGGCCGACCAGCAGTTTGCGGGCGGCGAGAAACGTGACCAGGAAGATGAGCAGGAACGCCGCCGACGACGCGGTGATGATCAGGGTCTCGTCGCGCCCGGTGAGCGCGAGGATGCCCAGGAAGACGCCGTAACCGGGGATCAGGAACAGCAGCGCGCCGTATGGCACCCCGTTGCGCCGCGACACCCTCGTCAGCGCCGACGGGAGCAGTCCGTCGCGGGCGGTCGCGTAGATGACCCGGGACGTGCCGAGGACCCAGGCGTTCGTCGCGAGGATGAGCAGCACCACGGCGACGATGTTGCCGACGATCGCGATGCTCTGCCCGGAGGCGATCTTCAGCAGCGTGGTGAACGCGGTGATCTGCTCGCCGCTCGCGACGTCGGCGGGCACGACCAGGATGACCGTGACGGCCATCAGGAAGTAGAGCGCGCCGACCAGGAACACGGCCAGGAAGATGGCCCGGGGGAACGTCCGCGGCGGGTCCACGACCTCCTCGGCGACCGGCGCGGCGTTCTCCCAGCCGATGAAGCCGAAGAAGCAGATGATCAGCGCGGAGCCGAGCGCACCCCAGCCGTGCGGGGCGAACGGGGTCAGGTTGGCGGGCTCGGCGTGCGGCAACGACACCGCGATGACCACGACGAGGAACGCGACGAGCACCGTGAGCAGGGTCGCCTGCAGTCTCGTGCTGACCTTGATGCCGAGCAGGTTGAACAGGATCGACGCGAGCACGACCAGGAAGCCGTACCCGATGACGGTCAGGTTGCTCGGGTCCGGGTCCCAGATCGTGAAGAGGTACCGGATCGCGGCGAGGCCGAGCACCGGGTTCGCCACCAGCAGCGTCAGGACCAGGAAGACCGACGAGATCTGCGCGGGCCTGCGCCCGAACGCGCGCTCGATGAATTCCGGGATGCCCCGGCTCGTCGGGTACAGCATGGACAGCCGCGCGAAGATCAGCGCGAACGGGTACGAGTAGACGATCAGTAACAGCCAGGCCAGCAGCGAGAGCGGGCCGGCCGCCTCCGCCGCGTGCCCGGGGATGATCAGTACGCCGACACCGATCACCGAGCTGACGTAGTGCACGATCAGCCCGGGGGCCCGCAACGAGCGGGTCAACGAGGTGGTGGAGGTGACGGGTGTGGCCATCGCGAAGCGGTCTCCTGCCGATTACCTGTGCCTGAAAGAGCTCTCGAGGTCGTACGCCGCGCTACAGCAGGTATCCGCCCATCCGTTTGAAGTAGTCGGCGGCCGGTAGCTCGCCCGATCCGGCGGGCTGGACGGTCAGCAGCACGAGGCCCCGTGAGCCCGGTGCGCCCACGGGTCCGCAGCCGACCGTCACGCCGTCACCCGTACGCCGGATCAGCCGGCCGGGTGTGCCGCAGATGGCCGACTCCGGTAGCCGGGCCGCCTTTACCCGGACCTCGTCACCGTCGTAGGTGGTCCAGGCGTTGACGTACGGGTCCGACTGCGCCCGGACCAGCGCGTACGCCGCCAGGCTCGGCAGCGTCCAGTCGATCCGCACGTCGCCGGTGCCGATCCGGTGGTAGAAGGTCCGCGCCGACGGGTCCTGCGGCGTCCCGGTGGACCCTGCGGACCGTGCCTCGATCGCCGCGGTCAGCGTCGGCACGTAGGCCGCGGTGACCCGTTCGTACAGGTCGCCGGCCAGCTCGTCGGGGCCGATCGCCACGACCGTGCGCGCCATCACGGGGCCGGAGTCGAAGTCCGGTTCCATGACGTGCACCGTCACGCCGGTCTCCGCCTCGCCGTTGCGGATCGCCCAGTTGATCGCGCCGAACCCGGAATACTTCGGTAGCAGCGCGTCGTGGACGTTCAGCGCGCCGAGCGGGGCCAGCGACAGCAGGTCCGCCGGCAGCCGGGTGCGCCAGTTGGTGGACACGACCAGGTCGGGGGCTGCCGCCCTGATCCGGTCCGCGAGGTCCGGCTCGGCGCCGAACGCTGACAGGACGACCGGCAGGCCGTGCCGCTCCGCGAGGTCCTGCACGTCGGGCTCGCCGAGACCGCTGAAGTCGGCGGGGTGGGTGATGACCAGGGCCACGGTGTGCGCGGCGAGCAGCCCGTCGAGGGCCACCGCGCCGAGCACGCCGTACCCGAAGAAGACGATCCTCATGAAGCGCCGGTCGTGGCTCGCAGGCGCAGACCGGTCATCCGGATGTAGCCCTCGGGGTGGTGCTGGTCGAACAGCGCCGGCTGCTCGAACGTCACCATGCCGCGGTTGTAGCGGGACCGCTCGGCGGACCGGCTGCGCACGGTGACGTTGCCCTTGTAGAGCGAGACCTCGACCTCGCCGGTCACGTCGGTCTGGCTGTGATCGATGGCGGCCTGCAGCATGTGCCGCTCCGGGGCGAACCAGAGGCCGCGGTAGACCAGGTTGGCGTACCGGGGCATCAGCTCGCGCTTGAGCAGGGCGACCTCGCCGTCGAGGACCATCGCCTCCACCGCCCGGTGCGCGGTGAGCAGCACCGTCGCGGCCGGTGACTCGTAGACGCCGCGGGTCTTGATGCCGAGGATCCTGTTCTCGACCATGTCGATGCGCCCGACGCCGTGCCGGCTCGCGATCTCGTTGAGCTGCGCGAACAGCTCGGCGGGCGAGCGCTGTTCGCCGTCGAGGGACACCGGGTCACCGCCGCGGAAACCGATCCGCACGGACTCCGGCTGGTCGGCCGCGTCGAGCAGGTCGCGGGTCCGGGAGAACACCCCGTCGGGCGCGGCCACCGCCGGATCCTCCAGCAGCTCTCCCTCGTACGTCGTGTTCACGAGGTTGGCGTCCACCGAGTACGGTCGCTCCGCGGCACCGGTCCGGTCGATGGGGATGCCGTGCTCCGCGGCGAACGCCAGCAACTCGGTGCGGGCGTGCAGATCCCACTCGCGCCACGGCGTCACGATGGTGATGTCCGGGTTCAGCGCCTGATAGGCGAGCTCGAAACGCACCTGGTCGTTGCCCTTGCCGGTCGCGCCGTGCGCGACGGCGTCAGCCCCGGTCCGGCGGGCGATCTCGATCTGCCGGGCGGCGATCAACGGCCGCCCGATCGCCGAGCCGAGCAGGTAACCGTCCTCGTAGACCGCGTTCGCGCGCAGCACCGGGAACACGTAGTCGCGGGCGAACTCCTCGCGCAGGTCCTCGACGTACACCTCGCTCGCCCCGATCGTGAACGCCTTGTCGCGCGCCCGGTCCAGCTCCTCGCCCTGTCCCAGGTCCGCGATGTACGCGACGACCTCGCAGGAATACCGCTCCTTCAGCCACGCCAGGATGACGGAGGTGTCCAGCCCGCCGGAGTACGCCAGAACGACCTTCTTGATCTCATGCGGCTCAGACATGGAACAGCTCCTCCATCGTCTCGTGGTCGATCTCTTTGGAAAGATCGCGCTCGGCGGCGAAGGCCATGTTGACAATGGTGCGGCGGCCACCGGTCTCCACCGGGTGAACGCGATGCAAAGTGGTGTCGGTGCGCAGGAGATACATATCTCCGGGGCGCAGCGAATAGGAGACGATCGGATTGTCGACGAGGTTCTGGAAAACGCGGGGATTGGATTTGTCCCAGACGGTGTTGGGCACCGTCTGCACAAATCCGCCGAGCTCGACGTCGGGCACCTCGGCGACGTAGATGACGCCGAAACTGTAGTCGTCCCAATGCCATCCGTGGGTGTCGCCGGGCCGTTCCAGATGCGTGATCACGTAGTGTTCCGGCGCGTACGGGCAGGTGAGGACGTCCTCACCGGCCACGGCCGAGAGCGCGCCGCGCAGCGCGGGGGAGTCGTAGAGCTCGCGGACCGGGCCGTTGTGCTGGTGGATGTCCGCCGCGGAGACGTTGCGCATCTTGCGGGGACTGTTGCCGGTCTGGGCGAATCGCATGTCACGGCGGATCGACTGCGCGTCGATCAGCGCGGCCATCTCCTCGTCGAGGCGTTCCTTGACGTCCTGCGGGAGCACATAGGACACCAGGGCGAAGCCGGTCTCGTAGAGCGACTTGCGGGCCATCCAATGCTGTTCGCCGTCGACCCGGTCGGCCAGATGCCGTTCGATCCGGGCATCGATGGATCTGGTCTCGCGATCTTCTCGGAGCACGGTTCCCCCATTCATCGCAGCGCACGTTGGTGCCGATAATGGCGCAGACGCGCAGCAGCACAGCGATGGGTGAGATCGGTATGCGGACGCCCGCGATTGATCATGATCAAGATCGGGAGCAAGAAGAGGTGATGGGTCCGCACACCCCGTGCCTTCCACCGGAAAGATATAGCACCCGGCAGAAAGCGTCAAACGTTTGAAGATCGATCCCGGCGAGATAGATTTCGCTTTTCTGGAAATTATCTCGAAATCACGGCCGAATGTTGCGAATTCGTCAATGCGTTGCCCGTGGTTCACCGGGGAACGAACGCGCCCGGCCCGTGCTGACCGGCATCGACCTCAGCGTCGCCGCCGCCGAGGTGATCGCGGTGCTCGGCCCGTCCGCGTGCGGCAAGTCCACGCTGCCGCGGATGGCCGGTGGCCCGCAGCCGACCGGCGAGCCCGGCGCCACCCTGCTCGGATTCGCCGGGTGGCGCCTGCTCGCCGCTGGGGCGCATCTGATGAATCAGATGCGCCCTGAAAACTAGACCAGGCCGTTGTCGGTCAGGAACGCCTTGGCGACCGCCGCGGTGTCCTGCTTGTCGACCTGCACCTTGGCCAGGTACGTCGTGAGGTTCTCGGTGGTCAGCTTGGCCGAGACCGCGTTCAGCGCCCCGCTGACGGTGGGGTTGTTCGCCTCGGAGCGGATCAGCGGCAGGACGTTCTCCGCGGTGTAGAGGTTCTTCGGGTCCGCCAGCACGACGAGCTTGTTGGTCGTGATCGCGGAGTCCGTGGAGAACACGTTGCCGACGTCGATGTCGCCGCCGGTCAGCGCCTTGACAGTGAGCGGGCCACCGGCGTCGAGCGGCTTGAACTCCTTGAACTTCACGCCGTACAGGCTTTCGAGTCCCTTTAGCCCCTGGTAGCGCTCGGCCCATTCCGGTCCCGCGCCGACGGTGAGCTGACCGGCCACCGGCTTGAGGTCGTCGATGGTCTTGAGGCTGAACCTGGTCGCGGTCTCCTGGGTGACGCTGAGGGTGTCCTTGTCCTCGGCGGCGGACTGCTCCAGGACCTCGGTGCCGGCGGGCAGCACCTTCTTCAGCGCGGCGAGCACGTCGGTCGGCGAGCTGACGCCCTCGGGCGCGCCACCGGTGGCCAGCGCGGCGAGCAGGGCGCCGTTGTACTCGGGGAGCAGGTCGATCGACTTGTCCTGCAGCGCCTTGAGGTAGAGCTCGCGGGCGCCGATGTTGAACGTCCGCTTGACCTTCACCTGCTTGGCCTCGAGAGCCTGGGCGTAGATCTCGGCGAGCAGCTCGCTCTCGGCGAAGTTGGCCGAGCCGATGGTGATGCTTCCCGGCGCCGACGACGCGGAACCGGCGTCGTCCTTCAGCGGGTCGTCACCGGCGCCGCAGCCGGTGAGGGCGATCGTCGTCAGCGCGGCGATCGCCGCACCGATCAGGCGTATGCGTGTCATGAAGGACCTTTCGGAGAGGGATTCAGGCCGGGGGATACGACCCAGCGCTGCACCAGTGCGAGCAGCAGATCGAGCCCGACAGCCAGCACCGCGACGACGATGGCGCCGGCCAGCACTCGGGAATAGTCGTTGACGGCCAGGCCGTCGATGAGGAGCCGGCCGAGACCGCTGAGGCCCACCGCCGCGGCGACGGTCGCCGTCGCGACGACCTGGAGCGCGGCGCTGCGGAACCCGCTCATCAGCACGGGCAGGGCCATGGGCAGCTCGACGCGGGTGAGGACCTGCCAGGGGCGCATGCCCATGCCACGGGCGGCGTCGACGACCCGCTGGTCCAGGCTGCGCATCCCCGCGTACGCGGAGGTCAGGACCGGCGGGATGACCAGCACGCTCAGGGCGATGAGTACGGGTGTGAGCCCGAGCCCCAGCAGCGTGACCATCAGCATCAGCAGGCCCAGCGTGGGCAGGGACCGGCCCGCGTTGCCCGCGTTGATCGCCAGGAACGAGCCGCGCCCGGTGTGCCCGATGTAGAGCCCCGCGGGCAGCGCGATGACCGTGCCGATGAGCAGCGCCAGCGCGACGTATCCCAGGTGGGACAGGATCAGCTGGGGGATACCACCGGACAGCGTGGGATCCCAGTGCGCCGCGTCGAACAGGTAGGAGAGGTTCACACGCGACTCCACGGGGTGATCAGGCGCTGCACGAGCACGATGGCCAGGTCGGCGACCGCCGCGAGCGCGATCGAGAGGATGATGCCGACGAGGATGGGCTCGAGGTAGAACAGCTGGAAGCCGCGGGTGAACAGCTGCCCGAGCCCGCCGACGCCGATCAGGGCACCGACGCTGACCAGGCTGATGTTGGCGACGGTCGCCGCGCGCAGCCCCGCCAGGATCACCGGCAGCGCCACCGGGAGCTCGACGTCGACCAGGCGCCGGAACCGGCGGTAGCCCATCGCGGTCGCGGACTGGGTGACCAGCTCGTCGACCGAGCGCAGCCCGTCGGCGACGGTCCGTGCCAGCAGCGCGACCGTGTAGATGCTCAGCGCGACCACGATGTTGAGCGGCGAGAGGATCTTCGTGCCGAGGATCACCGGCAGGAACACGAACAGCGCCAGCGACGGGATCGAGTACAGCACCCCGCAGATGTTGACCAGCGGGTGGTAGACCCGGGGGAACCGGACACCGAGGTAACCGATCGGCAGCGCGACCACGAACCCGATGAGCACCGGCAGCAGGGCCAGCACGATGTGCTGGCGCAATGCGGCCAGGACGACGTCGGTGTTGTTCGACAGATAGGTGATCACGGCTGCTCGCGGCGCCGGGCGGCCAGGTGGTCGACGAGGTCGTGGTGACGCACGACCCCGTCGGCGACGCCCTCGGCGTCCACCCTTACCGCGATGCCGGCCGGGGAGATGATCGCCAGGTCGGTCACCAGCCGCAACGAGTCGGCGCGGGTGAAGCTGCCGTACCCCACGGGACGCCCCGCGTCGTCCAACGCCAGATCGCCGACCTCGGACAGTGGGCGTACGGGCAGGTCGGCGGCCGACTCGAAGGACAGGCTGCGCAGCCCGCGGTCGCGGCCCACGAACTCGGCCACGAAGTCGTCGGCGGGGTTCGCGAGCACCTCCCGCGGCGTGCCGACCTGGGCCAGCCGGCCGCCCTGGCGGAAGATGGCGACCACGTCACCGAGCTTGATCGCCTCGTCGATGTCGTGCGTCACCATCGCGATCGTCTTGCCCAGGTCCTTCTGCAGCCGCAGGAACTCGCGGTGCAGCCCCTCCCGGACCACCGGGTCGACCGCGCTGAACGGCTCGTCCATCACCATGATCGGCGGGTCGGCGGCCAGCGCGCGGGCCACGCCGACGCGCTGCTGCTGCCCGCCGGAGAGCTGAGCGGGGTAGCGCTTGGCGAACTCGGCGGACAGGCCGACCCGTTCCAGCAGGCCCAGCGCGTCGGTCCGGGCCTGCTTACGGGTACACCCGAGCAGCATCGGCACCGTCGCGACGTTGTCCAGCACCGTGCGGTGCGGGAAGAGCCCGGCGTGCTGGATGACGTAGCCGATGCCCCGGCGCAGCAGGGCCTCGTCCTGCTCCGCCACGTCGCGTCCGTCGATCAGTACCCGGCCCGACGTGGGCCGTACCATCCGGTTGATCATCCGGAGCGAGGTGGTCTTGCCGCAGCCGGACGGCCCGACGAGCACGGTGGTCTTGCCGGTGGGCAGCTCGAGCGAGAGATGATCTACCGCGGTGCTGCCGCCTGGATAGACCTTCACCACGTCTTCGAATGTGATCATGGAACCTCCTGAAGATCTTTATTCATACTTCCGGTGTAGTGAATGGGGTGTCAACAGGTGACCAGCGAAGACACGGTGGTCCGCCTCGACGGGCAGACTTTGACGACGGACGGCCTGCTCGCCGTCGCCTCCGGTGCGGCGGCCATCGAGGTCGACCCGGTGGCGCTGGGCCGCATCGGCGACCGGCACGCCGCGCTGGACGACGCCCGGGCCCGCGGCGCGGTCTACGGCGCCAACACCGGCGTCGGCGCCAACCGGCACGAGAGTACCGGCGACGATCTTGACCACGGCCTGCGGCTCCTGCGCAGCCACTGCGCGGCGACCGGCCCGGTCGAGGACGACGTGACGGCCCGCGCGGCGATGACCGTCCGGCTCAACCAGATCCTCGCGGGCGGATCGGGCATCTCCCGCCGGGTCACCGACGCGCTCGCCGAGGCGGTGCGCTCGGGTGCCGTACCCACCCTGCACTCCTGGGGTGCCATCGGCACGGCCGACCTGGCCGCCCTCGCCGAACTGGGCCTCACCCTCGCCGGCGAACGCCCCTGGCGCTACGGGCCCGGCCCGGTCACCACGATCGACGCCACCGACGCCCTCCCGATGATCAGCTCCAGCGCGCTGACCGTCGCGACGGCAGTGCTCGCCCTCGACCGCGTCCACACCCAGCTGCGCGCCTCCACGGTCATCGCCGCGCTGACATTCCTTGCTCTACAGGGCAACCCGGGAGCGTACGAGGCCGTCGTCCACCAGGCCCGCGCGCATCCCGGTCAGGTCGAGGTCGCGGGGATGCTCCGCCGGCTGGTGGCGGGCTCAGGTGCTCCCGCTCGTATCCAGGACCCGTTCGGGCTGCGGGTCCTGCCCCAGGTCACCGCACCCGCCGTCCACGCCGTCGACGCGCTGCACGACGTGCTGACGGCCGAGCTCAACGCGGCCGTGGAGAACCCGCTCGTGACCGCGGACGGCGTCCACCACCACGGTCAGTTCCACACCGCGACGCTGGCGTCCAGCCTGGACGCCGTACGCGGAACGTTCCTGCCCGTCCTGTCCCTGTCCTCGGCCCGCCTCGGCCTGCTGATGCGGCCCGACCTCACCGGTCTGCGCGCGTTCCTGGCGGCCGGCCCGGCGGGCAGCTCCGGCCTGATGATCAGCGAATACGTGGTCCAGGACCTGCTCACCGAGATCCGCGTCGGCATGCAGCCCGTCGCGGCCGGCACGCTGACCATTTCCCTCGGCCTGGAGGAACACGCCAGCTTCGCCACCCAGGGCGCCCGCTCCCTGCGCAGAATGTCCCACTACGCACCGACCCTGCTCGCCGCGGAACTGGTCGCCGCCGTCCGCGCCCTCCGCATGGCCCCGGGTCGTCTCACCGACGGCCCCGTCCGGCAGGCCTTCGAGATCGCCGCGGCCGCCCTGGAGCCCAGCTTCGAAGACCGCCCGCTGGGCACCGACCTCGAACGCGCAGCCGCCGTGCTCCCGGAGCTGGCACTCGTCGCGGCATAGGTCCGCCGCGGCTCGGGTCGGCGTGCGCCGTGGCCCGGGTCGGCGTGCGCCGCGGTGAGGGGCTCAGCAGAGGGCGCTGGCTGCCTGGACCTCGGTGAGGGCCTGGCGGGCGAGTTCGCCGAAGCCTGCGGTGCTGGTGGGGTCGTGCCAGCGTTCGTAGGCGATTTTCCAGGCGAGTGCGGCCAGTTCCGCGGCCACGGAGGCGGTGAGGGCGGGGACGCCGCGGCCGGTGAGGGCCTTGATCATGGCGGCGGTGATGCCCAGGCCCTTGAGGGCTTCTCGCTCTCGGAGCTCGGGGGTGGCGGCGATGACCGTCCAGCGTTTGGCGCTGAATTCGCGGCGGGTGGGGGTGAAGGTCTGGGCGCCGAGGGTCTCGAGGGCGTGGGCTACCGCTTCGAGGGGGGTGGCTTCGGGGGGTGCCGCGGTGATGGCTGCGGCGGTCAGGGTAGCGACCGTGTCGCCGCCGAAGAGGACTTCGCGTTTGTCGGGGAAGTGGCGGAAGAACGTGCTCTTCGTGAGGCCGGCGCGCTGGGCGATGTCGATCACGGTGGTGTTCTCGTAGCCGCGCTCCGCGAAGAGATCGAGGGCGGCGGAGGCGAGGCGTTCCGGTGCGTCGGGGTCCCAGCGAGCCATGGTCAGCAGTGTACGGCACTTGGTCCCATCACTCGTGTACGGTTACGGGACCAAGTCCCGTCGCGGAGGTTGTCATGAGCCGAGCTGTCATGTACGAGTCGTTCGGAGGGCCCGAGGTCCTCGAGCTGCGGGAGGTTCCGGAGCCGCACGCCGGTCCGGGGGAGATCCGCGTCCGCGTGACCGTGACCGGGCTGAACCCGATGGACTGGGGCATCGCCGCCCGCCCCGAGGTGGCCGCGCGGTTCGGCACGACCCTGCCGGCCCGGTTCGGGTCCGACTTCGCGGGTGTCGTCGACGAGGTCGGTGACGGGGTCACGGGATTCGCCGTGGGTGACCGGGTCTTCGGTGGCGCGCTCGGGCGGGCCGCTGCCGACTTCGTGGTGGTCGCTCCGCCGCTCTTCCGTACGCCGGCGGGGGTCAGCGACGACGTGGCCAGCACCATTCCGGTGGCCGGCCTGACCGCCGTGGCAGCACTCGACGCGATCGGCGTGGGAGCCGGCGACACCGTCCTGATCGGAGGCGCCGCGGGCGGGGTGGGTGTCTTCGCCGTGCAGCTCGCGACGCTTGCCGGTGCGCAGGTGATCGGCACGGGTTCGGCGGGGACGTTCGAGTTCCTGCGGGAGCTCGGTGCCGTACCCGTTGCCTATGGTCCTGGACTGGCCGATCGGGTGCGGGCGCTGGCTCCCGGCGGCGTGACCGCGGCGACCGACCTGTTCGGTGTGGAGACCGCCGAGACCGCGCTCGCGCTCGGCGTGCCGGCCGAGCGGATCTCCACGGTCGCCGGGCAGGTCGCCGGCGTGCGCTCCACCGGTGCCTTCGACGCCGCACCGGATGCCGTGGGGCGGATCACCGACGCGATCGTGGGCGGCGGGCTCACCGTGCCGATTGCCGCGACGTTCCCGATCGAGAAGCTCCGCGACGCCGTCGCCCTGCAGGCCGGCCGGCACGTCCACGGCAAGATCGCGATCACACTGTGAGCGGGACGTTCGATTACCGTGCGCAGACCGTGCTGGTCACCGGCGCGAGCTCGGGGATCGGTGCCGCGTTCGCCTCCGCCCTGGCGGCGCGGGGTGCGGATCTGGTGCTCGTCGCGCGCCGGGCCGAGCGGCTGGAGTCGATGGCTCAGGAATTGCGGGGCGCTCACGGCGTACGTGTGGAGTGTGTCCCTTGCGACCTTTCGCACCCTGCTGCCGCAAGCGAGTTGCAGAAGGCCGTCGCCGACCGTGGTGTGCGGGTGACGAGCCTGATCAACAATGCGGCGATCGGCAGCTTCGCCCTCTTCGCCGACTCGGACCCCGCGGGTCTGGCCGCCGAGATCGCCGTCGACGTGGCAGCGCCGGTGCAGGTGACTGCCGCGTTCATGCCGCAGCTGATGAGTGCGGGCACCGGGTTCATCATCAACGTCGCCAGCGTCTCGGCGTACTAACCGACGCCCCGGATGGTCGTCTACAGCGCCGCGAAGGCGTTCGTGGTGAGCTTCAGCGAGTCACTCTGGACGGAGCTGCGGGGCACCGGCCTGACCGCGTTCGCCGTGTCACCCGGCGGCACCACTACCGAGTTCACCGCCGGGATGGGACCCGATGCCGGCGTGCTGACCGCCGGCAGGATGCAGCTCTAGTGTCCTGATCGGCTTGCAGCGGGTGGCGAGGGCGGCAGGATCTGGCCGCGGGCACGAAGTTGCGCCGAATCCGGCTCTGCCGCAACCTTCTGCGGCTTTCTCCCTCACGGCGTGACTGCGACACCCCGGTCGCCGCAGCTATCGTGACACGTAGCTACCGGCTCAGGGCATCAGATACTCGCCACCGCACGACTCGGCGAGGGTGGTGCCGAAAAGGGCGGCCGGGGTGTACGCACCCGGCCGGCCCTCGCCGTTCAGCAGCCGGAGGGTGACCTCGGCGGGCACGGCGCCGGTGTACTCCTGAGCCTCACCCACCCGCAGCCACCCCTCCCGGGTCTCGCCGTCCGCCCAGGTCGCGACCGCGTGCCCCCAGGAGTGCTCGCGGGGCTTGTCCTTCGCCTTCACCTGCACCCCGGCGAGGCGGCGCTGGGCGAACGACCGGGCCGGCGCCCATTTCAGCATGAGCATCGCGGCCGGCATCACCGCGCGGACGAGCGCCCCGGACGGGACTTCGCTGGAGGCCGAGAGCACGTTGCGGGCGCCGCTCGCCCGCTGTGCCGCGAGCACCTCGCCGAGCGGCATGACCGCCGTGGTCACCTCGGAGCCGTCCGGCAGGGTGAGGCGCAGGGGGTCACCGCCGATCCGGGCCGGCGCGAGGCGGCCGTCGGTGATCTGACCACCCGCGAGCTCATTCGGGTCGCCGAGGATCGTGCCGGCCAGGGCCTCGCCGATGGTGCCCGCCTCCATTGCCAGGGAGGGCACCATGTCGACCCGGATCCGCAGCGGCGCGGGACGGCCCTCGCACAGTTTCACGACGACGCTCTCGGTGGCGGTCACGCCGAATCCGGCGCCGGTGACGAGGGTGCACCCGGCGGCTGTCGCCGCGGCGTCGCGGTCGAGCGTGGCGCCCACCGCGGTGATGTCGTTGGCGAGGTCGAGGTAGTGGCTGCCGGCGGCCAGGCAGGCGTCGATGAGCGGCCCGGCCGTCGTGGTGAACGGCCCGACCGTGTTGATGACCACCGCGGGGTGCTGCCGCCGGATCTGTGTGGCGGTGGCGTCGACCGAGGCGGCGACCAGTGTCCCGCTGCCGGTCGCCCGCGCGGCGGTGGTCAGGCGGTCCGCGTCCCTGCCCACCAGCACGGGGGTGAGCCCGCGTCGGCCCAGCTCGGCCGCGATGGCACGACCGCTGCGGCCGGTGCCGCCGAGAACCCAGATCTCTGCACCCATGGCGCTGTCTCCCCTGTTGCGAGCGCGCCCGATGACACGCTATGCCGTCACTCTACGCAGTGATGACATGGAGTGTCAACGAGCCCTCTGCGAGGAGGCCGATGATCCGGTCGAGGTCGCGTCCGAACGGCCGGTCGCCGGTGCCGGGAGGCAGGGCCGCGGCGACCTCACCGAAGGGTGCCTCCCGGGCATCGAGAAGGAATGCCTGGTGTACGCCGAGCAGCTCGCACGCCAGCACGTCCCGCAGCCCGGTCACCGCCTCTCCCAGACACTCGGCCGCCTCGAACCCGAAGCTCTGCACGTCCTCCTGCCCCAGCGACGTCTCCATCGCGCCACCCAGCGCGGGCAGCGTGAAACGCCGCAGCCGGTGCGTGACGCCCACGGCCCGCTTGTGCACGGCGGCCATCCCGGCGTGCAGGCCGGGGGAGTCCGACAGCTGCCGGGGCAACCCGGTGACCGCCGGGTCCAGCATCCGGTGCAGGCGGGCCGTCCCCAGGTCGGCCAGGTGCGCGAGGGCGGTGGTCAGCGCACCCGCCGTCGCGGCCAGGTCGGTGCCCGCGAAGCCGGCGGTGCCGACGAACCGGCCGTCGAGGTGCGCGGGGGAGTCGGTGACCGCGGTCAGAGCGCGCTCGGCGGCGGCCTCGAGCGCCGCGACCGCGCGCAGGGCCACGGCCAGGGCGGGCGCGGTGACCCGGAACGACACCGGTGCCTGCAGAGCCCGTGCCGGGCCGGTGCCGCGCAGCTCCAGCAGGGTGGCGAGGACGGTCCCGAGCTCGTCGCTGTCGGCCAGCGCCGGATGCAGCGGATCGGGGCTCGCGCGGACGACGGCGTGCGCCGCTGCCGCCACGGCGATCTGCTGGGTCAGCAGGGTCCGGACGGCGGCGGCGTGCAGCACCGCGAGGCCGGTCAGGCCGGGCACGCCCTCCAGGAACGCGACGCCCTCCTTGGGGCCGAACGAGCGGGGGCTCAGGCCGGCGGCTTCGAGGGCGGGGGCGGCGTCGGGCGCGTGACCGGCGGCGTCGAGCACCTGGCCGGTGCCGAGCAGGACGGCGCCGGTGTGGGCGAGGGGAATGATCTCGCCGGCGGCGCCGCTGCCCCGGGCCGGGACCGCCGGGATCACGTCGTGGTCCAGCAGGTCGATCAGGCTCCGGCACAGCTCGGCCGAGACGCCGGCGGCGGGATGCAGGAACGTACGCAGCCGCGCGGCGAGCAACGCCCGGGCCTCGTCCCGCCGCAGCCACGGCGCCGAGCCCACAGCCCGCCCGGCCATCAGGGTGTCCTGGTGCCGAGCCTGGGCGTCGGCGTCCAGGCGTACGCCCGCCATCGCGCCCATTCCGGTGTTGACCCCGTAGACCGGCTGGTCGCCGTCCAGGTCCGCGAGCACGGCCTGGCGGTTCGCGCTGAGTTCAGCGATCAGCGCCGGGCTGAGCTCGACCCGGCACGTGCCGCGGGCGAGCTGCTCGATCACGGCGCGGTCGAGCTCGTCGGCCCTGCTTACGAGCACGGTCCTCATCGGTACCGCAGGAGGGTGCCGGTGTCGGCGGCCTCGGCACGGGTGAGGATCAGGTGCGCCACCGCGACGTCGAGGATGGACAGGCCGCGGTGCCAGTAGAGGATCCGCTCGTCCGGGTGCTCGCGGCCCGGTTTGCGGCCCGTGACGATCTCGCCGATCTGGGCGTGGAGCGTCTTCTCGCTGAGCCGGCCGGTGTCGACGTGCGCGCGCAAGGCTCCGAAACGCCCGGAGCGCGACTCGCTCCAGTCGTCGACGACCACCTTGTCCATGACGTCGAGCAGATCGAGTTCCACAGCGCTGATCGTTCCGTACGGTACGACGAACGCGCCGGGCTTCACCGCAGCCGTACGCAGCAGGGGCTGAGGTTCCTGCAACCGGGACGCCTCGACGAGGATGTCCGCGCCCTCGAACGCCTCCGCGGCGGTGTCCACGGCCCGCACCGGCGTGTCCGTCGCCGCGCGCAGCTGGGCGGCGAAGGCCTCCCGCGATTCGGGGCGGCGGCTGGTCACCCGGATCTCGTCGAGCGGGAACAGGCTGTCGAGCATGGTGACATTGGAGAACGCCGTGCCCCGCGCGCCGACGTGGCCGAGGATCCGCGAGTCGGGGCGGGCTAGGAACTTGGCGCCGACCGCGGTCATCGCGCCCGTGCGGGCCTCGGTGATCCAGGTGGCGTCCATGATCGCGAGCGGGACACCGGTCGTCGGGTCGTAGACCGTGATCAGGGCCAGTTCGCTCGGGAGCCCGTACTGATAGTTGTCGACGAAGTCACCGACGACCTTGACGCCGCTGAGACCGTGCTCGCCGAGGGTGCCGACGTGCCCGCGCAGGACGTTGAAGTGCCCCGCGCCGCCGTTGTCCGGCACGAGGTGGGTCCGGGGCTCGAAGACGGTCAGCCCGCGCCCGTGCGCGTCGACGGCACCCTGCACCGCGTTGATGACCTCGGCCGGCCCGATGCCCAGCGAGTCGATGTCCGGCCCCGAGAGGAAGCGCAATTGGATCATGCACCTCACCCTATCGGCCCTGCTCAGAGCAATTCCTGTCTAGCATGTGGGAAAACTATGTAATGCGGGCCACCGAGGCAACCTGGGGTCTACCGCTGCGACGCCCCCAAACCCGGCGGCCCCCAACCCGGAATCGCCCGGCCCGGAATCGCCCGGCCCGGAATCGCCCGGCCCGGAATCGCCCGGCCCGGCGACGCCCGGCACGGAGGTGGCCTGCCCGAGGCGGTTGTGCGGTTAAGTGATGGGGTGCGGGAGCTACGTGATCGGCCTGAGTTCGCGGTTTTGTCGACCAGCGGGCCGGATGGTGTCGCTCAGCTGTCCGTGATGTGGGTCGGGTGGGACGGCGACGAGCTGGTGATGGCGACCAAGGGCTGCAGGCGCAAGGTTGCCGATGTTCGCAGGGATCCGCGGGTGACCGTGCTCGTCCACGATCGTGACCGGCCGGCCCGCTTCGTCGAGCTCCGTGGTCCCGCCCAGGTCACCGAGGAGGATGCGAGAAGCCTGGTCGACACGCGCGCACAGCGGTACACCCGCAAGGACCACGTGCGCGGGGGTGTTGCAGAGGAAGCGGATCGGGTTGTTCCTCGAGGCACGCCGAGCCGGTTGCCGCGAGGAGGTTCGGGCGGTGGCGATTCTGGGACTGGGCGGGGACCGTCCCGGTGCGTGGCGTGGGTGCCTGCCACGGATCGCCTCGTGGTCGAGGGCGTGGGGTGCGGGGCTGACGTGCTCACGGCGTACCGGAGCGGGCTGATCTGGATTGAGGCTCCTGACGAGGTGCGGCGGGAGCGGGCGATGGCCCGGGACGGTGACACCTACGCGCCGCACTGGGAACGCTGGGTCCGGCACGAGGACGCTTTCTACGCCGCGAACGACGTGCGCGGGCAAGCGGATCTGATCATTCAGAACGGCTGACCATCATGAACGGCCTTCCGCGACGACAACCGCGACCGCGCCACTGCGTCGGGCCGCCACTCGACGACGTGAAGGTCGCCCTCGGCCTGCCTGTGGGTTTTTCTGGTCCGGACGACCCGATCAGCATCACTGACCTGCCTGTGGACATCCTCGGCAGCGCGTTCTCCGCCGGGCTCAGCGTCTCCACCCGCGCGCTGATCGCCGAAGCACCCCGCACACCCCGCGACCTGATCCAGCGCGGCGCCGGTGGCTCCGGTCACCGCCTGCTGGTCGGCTCTGCCCGGGAGGTCGCCGACGACCTACGCTCGTGGTTCGAGGCAGGCACCGCTGACGGCTTCACGATCATGCCGGCCGACACCGCCGTCGACCTCCCGAACTTCGCCACCCTGGTGGTCCCGATCCTGCAGGAGTACGGCTTGTTCCAGAAGGAATACCCCCACCCCACCCTGCGCGGGCGGCTCGGCCTTCCGGCCCGTCAGGGCTTTTTCGAGGTGGCTGCCTGATGCCCGCCGCCGCCGCCCGCTACGGCGACCCGCTCGCCACCCTCGGCGTCCTCAACGACGTCCTGCGCCTGCAACTCGAGCGCCGCTCGGTCCGCAAGTTCACATCCCGCGACGTCACCGACGACGAGCTCACTGCCCTGATCGCGGCAGCCCAGTCCGCGGCCACGTCCTCGAACCTGCAACCGTGGAGCGTGGTGGCGGTCCGGGACCCCGCCCGCAAGGCCCGCCTGGCCGCGCTGGCCGGCAACCAGGCATTCGTCGCCCAGGCCCCGCTGTTCCTGATCTGGGTCGCCGACCTCGGCCGGGCCCACCGCCTCGCCCAGCGCGCCGGGACCCAGGTCGAGGCCGCGGACTACCTCGAAACCACCATCATCGGCTTCGTCGACACTGCGTTGGCCGCCCAGAACGCGGTTGTTGCCGCAGAGTCTCTCGGCCTGGGCTCGGTCTTCGTCGGCGCGGTCCGCAACCACCCCGAGGAGATCGCGACTGAGCTCGGCCTGCCGCCGCGCACGGTGGCGACCTTCGGGTTGGCCGTCGGCACCCCTGACCCCACGGAAGAAGCCGACGTCAAGCCACGCCTCCCGCAGGCCGCGGTCCTGCACCATGAGCAGTTCGACGCCGCCGCCGCGGACGCGCACATCGAGGCGTACGACAAGAGACTATCGGCCTACAACGAACGCTTCGGCCTGCGCGGCGCCTGGAGCGACCGCGTCCTCACCCGCCTTGCCGGCCCCGCCTCCATGGCCGGCCGCCACCGCCTCCGCGAAATCCTCGAACGCCTCGGCCTGCCCTCCCGGTGACGGTAGTCACATGGGTTCTCCAGGGGCCTAATGGAGCCTGAAACTGTCGTACGCCTGTTCTAATCTGGTCCTCATGTTGGCGCAGGTGCAGCAACTGGGTGTGGTCGCGGCGAAGGTCGCCGCGGCCCCGCTCTGGCAGCTGTCCGACACCGAGCTGACCGAGACCTTGAAGGCCGCGCACCGCCTGGAACAAGCCGCCAAATTCCTGCAGGCCCGGGTGACCCGTCAGATCGACACCCGAGGCGTCCCCGCGGCGCAGGGCTACCGATCCGTCACCGAGTGGCTGCGCGGCATGCTGATCCTGGACCTTGGCCCAGCCCGCGACCTCGTCGCCCACGCCGCTGTGCTGGACCACCCGGCGATCTCCCAGTCGGTCCTGGACGGCGACACCGATCTGAGCCAGGCCACGGTGATCACCCAGACCATCGAGAACATCCCCACCGACCTCGCCACCCTGAACGGTCCAGCCGGGGCACCGGTCATCAATGCCGCACAGACCGTGCAGGATGCCGAAACCCTGCTTCTCGACATGGCGGGCCGGCTGTCGGCAAACCAGCTGCGCCGTGCGGGGGACCGGATCCTGGCATACGTCGCCCCGGAGGTGGCCGATCGCGCCGACCGGGCCGCCCTGGCCCGCCAGGAAGCCCGCGCCCGTCGCGAACGCCGTCTCACCCTGTCACTCCCGATCGACGGCCTGGTGCACCTGTCCGGGATCCTCGGCGTCGAGGACGCCGCGACCATGCAAGCCGCGCTGCACCCGCTGTGCAAACCCGCCCCCGACGACAACCGAACCCCCGCACAACGCCGTGCGGACGCCCTGCTCGAGGTCTGCCGGTTGGCCCTACGCACCACAGAGCTTCCCACCGACGGCGGCGAACCACCCCAGCTCGCGATCACGGTCGCCTACGACCCGCTCACCCAGGCCCTGGGCATCGCCTCGACCGACACCGGCCTGCGCATATCCCCTGACACCATCCGGCGCCTGGCCTGTGACGCCCGGATCCTGCCGGTCGTCCTGGACGGCAAGGGCCAGGTCCTCAACGCCGGCCGCCGCCGCCGCACCGCAACCGGAGCCCTACGCCGCGCCCTCCACATCCGAGACGGCGGATGCGCCTTCCCCGACTGCGACCGCCCACCGAGATGGACAGACTCCCACCACATCCGCCACTGGACGACCGGCGGCCCCACCAACCTCGACAACCTCGTCCTCCTGTGCCGCCGTCACCACAACGTCGTCCACGACCCAGCGGCCGGCTGGACAATCACCCTCGGCCCCGACCGCCACCCCCTCTTCATACCCCCACCGACCCTCGACCCCACCCAGCTACCACGCCGCAACCTCTACCACCTGCGCCAGTGATCAAGCCCCAGTGATCAGGCGCCAATCGTTGGGCGCCACTGACTGGGCGCCACTGACTGGGCGCCACTGACTGGGCGCCACTGACTGGGCGCCACTGACTGGGCGCCACTGACTGGGCGCCACTGACTGGGCGCCACTGACTGGGCGCCACTGACTGGGCGCCACTGACTGGGCGCCACTGACCGGGCACCGATGATCAGTCGCCAGTGATCGGGCCTGGCCACCATCCCGTCACCAGCTCGCGTCCGGGCGCCCCGCTGCGCTGGATCGAGTAGCCCCGCGCCCTGGCTACCGCGCCCTGGCTACCGCGCCCTGGCTACCGCGCCCTGGCTACCGCGCCCTGGCTACCGCGCCCTGGCTACCGCGCCCTGGCTACCGCGCCTGGCCACCGCACCCGGGCGCCCCGACTGTCGCACTATGCCGCGACACCCGCACCCGCACCCGCACCCGCACCCGCATCAGCTGCCAGCCCCTGGCTGGCATATCGCCCTTGTGGAATCGGCACACCGTAGTGCCGTCACGCAGCGCGCCGGATTTCGCGGAACCACTCGCCTTATTGGGGTCGGCCCTCGCGTAGTTCGCGTACGAGGGAGGACACCACGGATTTGAGGCTGCCGTTGTTCGCCGCGGCGACGCGGAGCTGACGTTGATAGCTGGCGCCGTGTTCGGCGATGTCGCGCAGGTGGTCGAGCTGGGTCGTGCAGTCGAGCGCCTCGGCGATCGGGGCGAGGGCGGGCAGCAGCTCGTCGAGGTCCTTGGTGACCAGGCGCTCGTCGCCGTCGGCGTTCTGGATGATGATGGCGTCCATGCCGTAGCGGGCCGTGCGCCACTTGTTCTCGCGGACGAACCATGGTTGCAGGCCCGGGACGTCGCGGCCGGCGTCGAGCTCGCGGGAGAAGTGCTCGACGAGGCACTGGGTGAGGGCGGCGACGGCGCCGATCTCGCGTACGTTGGGGATGCCGTCGAAGCTTCTGACCTCGATCGTGCCCCACTTCGGTGACGGGCGGATGTCCCAGCGCAGTTCGTTCAATTCCTCGATGACGCCGATGTGCTGCAGGTCGGCGACCATAGCCTCGTACTGTGCCCACTCGGTGAACTGCGGCGGCAGGCCGGCCGTCGGCAGCTGCTGGAACATCAGGGCCCGGTTGGACGCGTAGCCGGTGTTCTCCCCGGCCCAGAACGGGCTCGACGCGCTCAGCGCCTGAAAGTGCGGCAGATAGTTCAGCAGTCCCTCGATGATGGGCAGCACTTTGCGCCGGTCCTCGACCGCGACGTGCACATGCACGCCCCAGATCATCATCTGCCGTCCCCACCAGCGGGTCCGGTCGATGAGCGTCTCGTAGCGCGGCTTCCCGGGCGTCACCTGCTGCTGGAACCACTGGCTGAACGGATGCGTTCCCGACGACATCAGGTCCACGCCCATCGGCTCGGCGAGCGCACCCACCCGCTCGACCAGGCGCGTCAGGTCGTCCACGGCATCCTGGGCGCGCAGGTGCGGCGCGCTGACCACCTCGACGGTGTTGGTGAGCAGCTCACCCGTGACATGCGGAAACCCCTCGAAAGCGCCGAGCCGCGACAACAGCTCCGGAGCGGCCGGAGCAAGCTCCCCACTGCGCCGATCGACACACGCGATCTCCCACTCGATCCCCAGACGCGATCTCTGCGACAGTGCGAAGTCGATACCCATGAACCTGATGCTACGAATCATGAGCTGAGCGCGCAGGAGAGTCCCACGCCCGTAAGGCAGGATGATCACCCATGACGAACACCGCCCTGGAGGCCCACTACCGCGCCTACCTGGCAGCCCTCAACGACCGCCGCCTCGATGACCTCGACCGCTACGTCCAGGACAACCTCACGTACAACGACAGACCGATGACCCGCCGGGAGTACCGGGACCTGATCGCCGCCGACATCGCCGCGATTCCCGACCTGTTCTACGCCGCGGACATCGTCGTCGCCGCGAACGACCAGGTGGCCTGCCGCATCGTCTTCGACTGCACGCCGCAGAGCGAATTCCTTGGCTTCACCCCGAACGGCAAGCGCTTGCACTTCGCGGAACACGTCTTCTACCGCTTCGATGAGGGCCGCATCGCCGCAGTCTCATCGCTGATCGACCGCCCGGCCATCGAGGCCCAGCTCCGCTCATAGCCCCCGTGTCTCCTCGCTGAGCATGACGCTGGCAACCCTTGGCTGCTTCTCCTCAATCGGATGGGGGTTCGGCCGCGAGGGCCGGATGGGGGTTCAGGCGCGAGGGCCGGATGGGGGTTCAGGCGCGATGGCTGGGTGGGGGTTCAGCCGCGAGCTGGGTGGCGACAGCGAGGGACAAACCGTCCGGTAGCCGGATTTGCTCGCTGGATGCCGGATCCAGGCTGGTATTGCGATACCGGATGAGGCTGAGGTCCGCCGGTCGCAGGCTCACGTGCACCGGATCGGCGGCGAGGATGTCCCGGATCTCGGTCTCTGCCGAAGGTTCTGGGGCCGTGGAGTATTCGCCCAGCACCAGGTAGCAGTCGGGGTCGAGCTCGTTGCCGGGCTCGTGGTATCGGTGGCGGAAGCCGAACGCCTCGGCCTCGCGCCTGATGCCGGCGAGTACCTGGGTCGGCGGGAACGGCCAGCCGATCACGATGGCTTGGCCACCCCGAAGTCCGAAAGCGCGCTCGTAGGGGTCCTGACCCCGGCTGGTGAACGAGGACGACCGCGGCAGGTAGCCGCCGAACCGCAGGTCGACGGGATGCTCGAGGCCCCGGCTCACACTGTGCGCGAGCCCCAGCACGTCCTGCGCCGTGACGGGGCGCAGGCGGAACTCGAGTCCGATGACGGTGGCGTGAATCTGTTCCAGGCTTCGCGGCACGAATGTCGGGACCCGTGCGCCAATTTTGTTCTGCAGCGAAGTCAGCCAGTCCTGCATTTTTTTCGGCTTCTCGCCATAAAACCCCACCAGGGTCGCACCGGCGTAGGCCGCAGCCGTGTCATCCATTGAAGACGTCTTCCAGAGCGTCGATGCCGATGGGTTTTGAATGGGCCCACTGGCGACGGAAGTCGGACGCGAAATGATTGAAAGGACCGTTTTCCTCCATGCGGCTGAATTGAAGCACGGGGCCCAGGTGCTGGGTGGTGTAATAGCCGCCCGGTTGGACCCGGATCTCGGCATCCGGCCGGAAGCTGGACGAGTCGTCGGGGTCCTCGGGGATGCCGGTCGGTGGTGCGTCGATGTCGCCGTCGATCATGACGCCGGTGAACGGGTACATGAAGGGGGCGAGTCTCATCTCGAAGGTGGGGAAGGCCGAGAATCCGCCACGGCGGATCGCCTGGTAGACGGCGCGGACGTCGATGGTGAGGTCCCGCCCTTCGCACGTGGACAGGCGCTGCATGTCGGGGGTGCCGGGGTCGAGGATGAGAACCTTGACGGCGACCGGATCCGCTCGCCGGAGCAGTTGGAGAAGCGTCTTGTCCAGGATCTGGAAGGACGACGACGCTGTCACACCGCTGATCGCGAGTTCCTTGTCGGCGCGGGCGTAGAACTCGTCCGGCGGGAGGGCGGTCAGCGACCCCTTGCGATGCTCGATGTCCCGCAGGCCCGCGACCCGCGCGGCCTCGAAGATGGACACACCGCGATCGCTGTACACGGGCTCGCTGACCCGGGCCTCGGCGCGGGCGACGATCTCGTCGATGCCGGGGATCTTCGCGCCGTCGATCCTGTCGTCGGCGATGGTGCATCCGGCCCGCCGGAGCAGGCGGGCCAGGCGCGGGACGGCGCCCCGGGCCCCGAGGTCGACCACGGTGAGCCCGTCGAGATTGCTGGCCTGCCGCACCGCACCGATCCGCGCGAAAATGGTCCGGTCGGGCAGGTGCGCGATCGCCATGCCGGTCTCGATCAGCACGTTCTGCCGTGGCTGACCCGAGTAGCGGGAGTCCGCGAGGCGGGAACCGTCCTGAACCAGGAGCGGATGAGTCACGGCGAGGTCGTCCGGCGTGAAGATCACGATCACGGCCCGGACGTCGGCGAAGAGCTCACGAACGGCAGCGATGGTGTTGGGCAGACCGGTCTCGGTCCGCAGCAGCGCCTCCTCGAAGGAGAGCGGAGTCAGACCCAGATCCGTGATCAGCGCCTCGATGGCATCCTTGGCGGGAATGTCGCGGCCATAAACGACCGCGACCACATCAGGGGTGGATTCTCGTGCCGCGTCGCTCAATTCGTCCTCGACTCCGCTCGTGGCGTTTCAGTATTGATTTTGCCCACACCTCGGTCAAGCACGGATCTCAGACGCGACCGAATGGCCCAGGCGTTCCGGCACAGAAAATGACGGGCCTCTACCAGGCGATCGACCGGGTACGCCGGCAGCGGCCGGACAGGCCGATCACGAGGTTTGCAGCCGACGCCGATCGCTGCGGGTTCTTGTGTTCAAGCGCTTGAGGTGTGTGACGCTGGCTGAATGGACGTTTTGACGATCCGGGACGTGGCCCGGCGGTGCGGGCTGAGCGAGCCGACGCTGCGGTATTACGAGGACATCGGGCTGATCGGGCCGATCGGGCGCGACGCGAGCGGGCATCGCCAGTACGACACTGCCGACCTCGACCTCATCGGGGCGCTGTCGTGTCTGCGGGCCACCGGGGTGAGCATCGGCGACATGCGGACCTACAAGGCCAACCTCGCCAACCGGGAGGAGACGGCCGCCGAGCAGCGGGACCTGCTGCTACGGCACGCGGAGCGGATCGAGGCGGAGATCGTCGCCCAGCATGCGCGGATCGGCTACCTGCGTGCGAAGGCCGCGGTCTGGGACGCCCGGGACCACGCGGACGGTGTTGCCGAGGCCGAGGCGTGGCAGGCCGTCAAGGAGGCGGCCCAGCACCTCGGCTTCCACTAACGCCAGCTCCATTTCTGGTTGTCGGCGGTGCCGCAGGTCCAGAGGACGAGCTTGGTGCCGTTCGCGGTGCCCTGGCCGGAGGCATCGAGGCAGAGGCCGGACTGCGTACCCGTGATGGTGCCGTTGGTGTTGAGGGTCCATTTCTGGTTGGGCTGACCGTTGCAGTCCCAGATGACCACCGCGGTGCCGTTGACCGTGCCGGCGTTGTAGGCGTCGAGGCACTTGTTCCCGTACACATAGAGCTGTTTTGTTGAAAGGTGGGTCCAGGCCTGGTTGGTCTGGCCGGCGCAGTCCCAGAGCTGGGCCTGGGTGCCGTTGGTGGTGGTGAAATTGTTGATGTCCAGGCAGCGGCCGGACTGCTTGCCGACGAGCGCGCCGGTTCTCGGGCCGCTGCCGGGGCTCTCGGTCCCGGTGACCGTCAGCAGGACCGCCTCGTGGGCCGGGACGCTCGCCGCGTAGCTCGTGGTTCTGCTGCCGAGGTCGGTAGCGGACCAGACGTTACGGACGGTCGCGGTGGCGGCGAGGCCGAGGTCGGCGAAGGTCGCGGTGACGGTGGCCGCGGTGCCGGTGCGGTTGAGCAAGACGACCGCGCGGCGGCCGCTGCCGGTGAGCACCTTGCTGTAGACCTGCAGGCCCTGGATGGCCTCGGCGACCCTGACACCCTGCCGGCCCAGCGGATCCTGATCGATGGCGATGACCTCGCGGTTCGTCAGGACGGTACGGGTCTCCGCGCTCATGGTCGTCAGGTTGTTCCCGGCCAGCAGGGGCGCGCCGGAGATCGCCCACAGGCTCAGATGGCTGCGGTTCTGCGCGGCGCTGAAACCGGGCATCCCCGCGATCAGCATGTCCGGGTCGTTGTAGCGCCCGGCGCCCTGCGCGGCCGGATGCTGCGCGGAGTCGAAGTTCGCCAGCACGCGGTCCATCGACGGGCTCTCGCCGTAGAAGATGATGTCAGTGCTGGTCCGCCACATCGTCGAGATCCCGGGAGCCCAGTCCCACGGATTCTGCTTCCCCCAGTTGCACACCGACAGCACCATCGGACGCCCGGTCACGCTGGTCGCCCGCACAATCGACTGCGCAATCGACTGGTACGCCGTCCGCGCATCCAGCCCCTCCGCGTCCCCGCCGCACCAGTCGACCTTCACGAAGTCGAAGCCCCACTGCGAGAACTGCAGGAAGTCCTGGTCGTAATGACCCTCGGACCCCGACCCTGGCGCCGCCGGACGACCGGTGGGGTAGTAGTAACCGCACCCGTCGCGGCCGGCGTCGGTGTAGATCCCGGCCTTCAGACCCTTGCTGTGGATGTACGCGGCAATCGCCTGCATCCCACCCGGCCACTCCGCCGTGTCCACAGTGATGTTGCCCGCCGAGTCCCGCGTTCCCTGCCACCAGCCCTCGTCGATGTTGACGTACTGATAGCCCGCATCCCTCATCCCGCTCGCGACCATCGCGTCGACCTGAGCCTTGATCACGCCGTAATTGATCTGCGCCGCAAAGGTGTTCCACGAAGCCCAGCCCATGGGCGGCGTCCCCACCACGGCGGCCGCCGTTGTATTGGCCGCTGCTGGGGCGTTGCTCGGCGTGGTTGCGTTGCCTGATGTGGTTGCGCTTCCAAGCATGGTGGTGCTGCCGAGTGTGGTTGCGCTGCCGGTTGCGGTGCGTGCCGTGGTGGTGCTGCCGAGAGTGGTCGCGCTGCTGGTTGCGGTTGCGGTGCGTGCCGCGGTTGCGCTGCCCAGCGTGGTTGCACTGCCTGTGGTGGTTGCGCTGCGTGGTGGGGTTGCGGTGGCCGGGGCCGTGAGACCGATCAGGCCGGCGGTGGTGACGAGTAGTGGTGCCGCGAGCCAACGCAGGAATCGGGTGCTCATCGGTGCCTCCCGGCCGGGACGAAACAAAACCGCAACACCGAGATAGTTAACGTTCACATAGGCAGATGTCAATGATTGTGGATGGCGACGACGACGGCCCAGCCGACGTACCCCAGGTTGAGCAGCACCTTCACTGCCGCGCCCACCAGCCTGCGAGCCCGCCGCGGCGAACCGGCCGAGCCGTCGAGGATGGCGAGGTCGGCGAGGTCGACGGGAATGTGATCCCGGCGGCTCGGCTCGGCCGGCTCCTGGCGCGGTGGCTGGGCCGGGTCAGGGCGCGGTGGCTGGGCCGGGTCAGGGCGCGGTGGCTGGGCCGGGTCAGGGCGTGGTGGCTCGGCCGGGTCCTGGCGTGGTTGCCCGGCCAGGTCGGGGCGTGGTGGCTCGGCCGGGTCCTGGCGTGGTCGCTCGGCCGTGGTTCGCATCAGGGTGTCGATGTGCGCCACCATGAAGACCGCGATCATTGCCGCGGCGGCCCATGCGCCCGCCTCCCGGCCCTGCGGTGTGAGCAGCGCAACCCCGTCGATTATCAGCGCGACCCCGCCGGCGAGGACAATGAGATCGGGCCGCCCCAGCCAGCCCGGAACCAGAGCGCGGACATACGCGGGCCGGACGAAATGTGCAATGCCGTTTACGAACAGGAAGAGGGCCAGGGCGATGGCCGCGACAGTGTGCATGCCATGAGCGTGGCGTCGACCGGTGCGTGGACGCTTGAACGAAACGATCGCCGCTTGGACTTCGCCACCACTCCCGTCGCGACGGTGTTCGCTGAATCCGCGGGCTTCCGGGTCACGGCGCACCGTCACCCGGCGTGGAAGATCGTTCTACCCCTCGGCGGCCACGTCGAAGTCAGCTACGGCCATACCGGTTTGACCGGCGCAGCCGACGATGCCGGCGGCCGCTCTGTCCTCGCGGCCGGCTCCGACGGTGCCCGCGCGATCGCTCCGGCCGGCTCCGACGGTGCTCGCGCGATAGCTTCGGCCGGCTCCGATGGTGCTCGCGCGATTGCTCCGGCCGGCTCCGACGGTGCTCGCGCGATTGCTCCGGCCGGATCTGGCGGTGTCCGCGTGAGTGCTCCGGCTGGCTTCGGTGATGTCCGCTCGGTTGGCGGAGCCGGGGTGATCGTGGCGCCGCAGGTGGTGCACAGTTGCTCGGTTTCCTCGGCCTATGTCGCGCTTCTGCTGGAGCCCTGGGAGTTGGCGCCCGCTGACCGGCCGGTCAGCGTCGATGTGGCGGGGGCCAGGCGCATCCTCGCGGCGCTCGGCCATGCCGGTGCGGGCGCTGACCTGGTCGCCGCTCGTGCCGAGATCGTGGGGCTCGCCGGCGTGGGTGTGCCGCTCGAGCCGCGGGTGGCGTACGCGGTGGATGCGGTCGTCCGCGACGGGTCCATCAGTGCGGTTGCCGCTGAGGTCGGGCTATCCGCGCCGCGGCTTCGTGCGCTGGTGCGGGGCTCGGTGGGGATTCCGTTGGCTCGGATCAGGTTGTGGGCGCGGTTGCGCTGTGCCGTTGCGGTGCTGCCAGGCGGGCCTGCGGCGGTGGTTGCTGTGTCCGCGGGGTTTGCGGATCAGGCCCATCTTGTCCGTACGGCTCGCGGGTTGCTCGGCCGTACCCCGTCCGAGCTGTTTCGGTGACCTGGAGCTGTTCCGGTGGCCTGGAACGGGGCGGTGGGCCGGCCCGCACGGCGGAACGGACCACGCGCCGGGCGTGATCCGTTCCTCAACCCGAGCGGGCTACTGGGCGATCCAGACGCCGTAGTCGCGGGTGGCGGTGCCGAAGTCCTGGAAGCCGAGGATGGTGTTGTTGCCGACGTACGTGTAGCAGTTGATGCCCTTGGCGATGGCGGCGCCACTTGCGGAACCGGTGTAGACCGGGCCGCCGCTGTCGCCGCCGCGGACGGCGGGCTGGCCGTCGACCTGGCGGGCCTCGACGGCGTCGCCGGCGTCGGTGTTGAACTTCTCGACCAGGAGGCCGCAGACCGGGCCGCCGGTGTCGCGGGCCGAGGAGCCGCCGGACTGGCAGAGGTATTCGCCGGGGAAGACCCAGTCCCAGCCGCCGACGGTGGCGACGGAGTTGGATTCGAGGCCGCCGAGGTACATCAGGTCGTCGACGTTGCCCGGGGTGGCGACCAGGCCGAGGTCGTGGGTGGCGTTCTTCGCGGTGAACGTTCCCATGAACTCGCCAGTGCCGTCGGTGATGCGGTCGCCGTTGTTGCCGCAGTGGCCGGCGGTCAGGATGAAGCGTTCGTTGGCGGCGTTGCGGACCGGGAACCCGGTGGTGCAGCGGGCGTTGCCGTTGATCTGGTCGGCGCCGCCCTTCCAGGGTGCCCAGTCGTCGCGCCGGCTGGTCTCGACCTTCGGTCCCTGGTCGACGATCTCCACCGGTACGCCGACGTCGGGGGCCTGCTTGCGCCCCACGGCCGTACGCATATCGAGCCCGACCACGACTTTGCTGCCGTCTACCGCGTACTTAACTCGGGTCTGGTTTGAGGAGTAGGTGGCCCGGAGGGTGGCGCCGGCCGTGCGCAGCTCCTGCAGTGTGTGATCGGCCGGGGAGACCTGCACCGGGGCGATCGCGCGGGCGGCGGTTACAGCCTTGCGGATCGGTGCGGGCAGCGCGCCCTTCCACCAGACGCCGACGTGGCCGTCCTCGAGGGCGATGCCGGCGTACCCGTGGGAGGCGCCACGCTCGACCGCGGTGCGGATGATGCTCGCGGCCCTGGTCAGGGGGATCTGCTTGCTCGCTACGGCGGTGATGTCCGTGGCGGGGGAAGCCGCGGACGGTGCCGCCACGGCGGGGGAGGAAGCGATGACGGTTGCCGCGGTGATGGCGAGGGCTGCGGTTGCGCCGAAGCGCCTGGTGCGTTTCATCCGGTTTGCCTTTCGGGGGGCACGCGCGGGGACGCGTGCGGACGGGCCAACCTGCCGCAGACTGCGCGGCGCCCCCAGCACACCACCGGGCACCCGCCCTGACCAGGCACTTCACCGGCAACTGCATTTATGCCGGCCTATTAACAGTACGCGCGCACGATCGTCCCCGTGCGGGGCTGAGGGCTACGCCGGACCGTCGTGCTGGTAGCGGGATGCCAGCTGCGGGCTCTGCCCGTGGAACGCGGCGAGGTCCGACCGGAAGACGGTTTCCAGGAGCGCGTAGTCCTTGACGCCGGGAGCGATGACGACCTCGCCGAGCTCGACGCCGGCCAGGGCGGCCGTGACCACATCGGCGGCGGACATGCGGGGGTACGCCGACAGGTCCATGCCCTGGACCTCGTGGAACTCGGTGGCCACGATGCCGGGGCAGACGACGTGCGCGGTGACACCGGTGCCGTCGAGTTCGGCGTGCAGGCTCTGGGTCATCGCAACGGTGTGGGCCAGTGTCCCGGTGTAGACGGCGCGGCCGGCGCGCAGCTGGTACGGGGCGACGGGCGCGGGGCCCGCGAAGGCGATCATCCCGGCAACATTGACGATGGTTCCGCTGCCACGTTCGATCATGGCGGGCAGGGCCGCGCGGGTCAGCAGGGTGGGCGCGGCCACCTTTACCTGGATGAGCTCGCGGGCCTTGGCCGCGGGGAGCTCGGCCATCGGCATGTAGTGGGCGACGCCGGCATTGTTGACGATCGTCGTCAGCGGCCGGGCGGCGCACACGCTGGCCACCTCGTCGATGCCGTCGTCGGTGCCGAGATCGGCGGCGATCACCTCGACGTGGACGCCGGGCAGGGACGCCGCGAGCTTCGCCAACCGGTCGCGGCGCCGCGCGACGACGATCAGGTCGACGCCGTCGGCGGCCAGGCGCTCGGCGAACGCGCGGCCGATTCCCGATGATGCGCCGGTGATGAGTGCCAGTCCAGACATGATTCTCCTTCGTCGCGGGTCGGTGGCCGAGGCCGTGACACCACGATGCGGCCCTGGCGTCCGGTCAGACAGGGCCCCGGTTGGACAGGGCCCCGGCAGGGCCCCTCTGGTGCTCGCGCCGGAGACGCTCGGCGGCGTAGAGGGCGACCAGGTCGTGGAAGCGGTACCGGCGGCCGACGGTCAGCAGCAGCCCGGCGTCGACGAGTTCCTCCAGTGCCGCGTCCGTGTCCGGTTCGCTCAGCCCCGCGGCTGCGGCGGCCCGTGTCACGTCGAAGTCCGCGTGGGCGATCGCGGCGCAGTGGCGGAACACGAGGGCCGTTGCCGGCGCGAGCTGGGCGTGGGAGACGGAGAAGGCTTCGCGTACGCCCTGATCGCCCGCGGTCAGTGCACCGAGCCGCCTGTCCTCGTCGCGAAGCTGCCCCACGATTCGTGCCACGCTCCACGACGGGCGACTCGCGAGCCTGTTCCCGGCGATGCGCAGCGCGAGTGGCAGGTAACCGCAGAGCCGGGCCAGCTCAGCGGTCGCGCCGGCCTCCGCCGTGGCCCGCGGGCCGATGATGATCTGCAGCAGGCGGACGCCGGCCTCGTGATCCAGCATGGGGAGCGCCAGCCTTTCGACCGCTTCGAGGCCGGTGAGCGGGCGGCATGCGGTGATCAGGACCAGACAGCCCGGAGCGGACGGGAGCAGTGGGCGCACCTGGCGTTCGCTGACAGCGTTGTCAAACACCACGAGCAGGTGCCGGCCCTGCGTCACCGTGCGGTAGAGCGCGGTACGTTCCGCCGCTGACCGCGGGATCCGGCTGTCCGGCACCCCCAGTGACCGCAGGATCCGCCCGAGAGTGACCGTCTGTTCGAATGCCGGCGCCGGGTCGGTGGCTGCAAGGGTTGCAGGGGCCGTCCCGCTGAGGTCTATGTAGATCTGGCCGTCGGGGAAGCGCTCTCTCAGCCGGTGGCCGGAGGCGACCGCAAGGGTGGTCTTGCCGACGCCCGCGAGGCCGTGCAGGACGACGACGGTTGGACCGGTGTCGCCTCCGGTGGCCGCCGCGCCGGAGAGTGCTGCCAGGTGGGCCAGTTCGGCGGTGCGGCCGGTCAGGTCGTTGATCGCGGGAGGGAGTTCGTGAGGGACCAGGACCCCGGCGTGGTGGCCCGGTGCGGGGGCGGCGGGAGGAGGGTCGATGGCGAGGGTCAGGAAGCCCTCGCGGTCGCCGTCGTTCAGGCGCAGGGCCTCGGCCAGCAGGGCGACCGTGCGGCGGCGGGGTGCGCGGACCTGGCCCCGTTCCAGGCTGCGGATGCCTCGGACGCTCAGGCCGGATGCCTCGGCCAGGCCCTCCTGGGTCATACGCTGCGTGTGACGCCAGTGCCGCAGCTCGGCGGCGAACCGATCCTCAGCGGACCGGTCGGCCCTGTCCCGCCCGGCCCTGTCCCGCCCTGCCCTGCCTCGTTCGGAGTCGAGCACCACCGCGTGCCCCCTTGGTCCACCGCCGTCGGAAATAGATGATAACGAACTAATGCGAGCGGCGGCGCAGCGTACGGTCATAGTCCTGGAACCGCGCCTTCGCGATCACCGACCGGTCCGGGCCGCGCAGCACGATGCCCTCCGCGCGGCCCTGCCCCGAGTCGTCCAGGGCGACCAGCGTGCGGGGCAGCCGCTCGCCGAGGAAGCCGTGCATCTTCTCGATGTCGGTGGGCAGCTCGGCCGCGTCGATCGTGAACAGGCGCGGTGTGAGGTCCACCCCGGCGGCGTCGGCGGCCGGCTGCAGTTCGTGCTCGGCGAGGTACGTCTGGCCGCCACCTTCCCGCCACGCCGAGATCTGCTGCGGGGGCCACGCCAGCCGTGCGGCCAGATCGTCGACGACGGCCACGTCGAACAGCCGCCAGCCGACCGCGCCCCGGGTGCTGTACTGCTTGGCCTGACCACCGATCTTGGCGCCGTACAACTCGAGGTAGTAGACCCGGGCCCGGTCGCCTGCCGGTAGCCGATCGGCCAGCGGCCTGAGGTTCTCGACGATGCCCTGCGAAGGGTTGCCGATGAGGTCGCCCTTCGCGTAGAGCAGCTCTTCGCGCGACCCGAGCAGGTAGGTGCCGTCGGGCAGCACGATGATCCGCGAGTTGGTGCCGTCGACCTTCTCGGTGGCGATGACCGGGCCGTCGAACGCGGTGGCGGGCTCGACGAGGTTGCCGTTGCGCGGGTCGAGCCGGTGGTAGGTGGGGATGGACGGGTACTTGGTGAGCGAGTTGAGGGCTCTCAGGTCGATCGCGCGTACGTCGAAGCCGGTCATCAGGCAATGCTGCCCGGCACGCCGGCCGGGTCACAAACCCTTTAGCGACCGGTGGGGCCGCTGTTCCGGTGCTCGCCGCAGGATCCGCCGGGGGTGTGTTGTCGGACACGAATCCGAAATGTCCCCGTCGCTTGCGCCGATGGGGACGTAGCGTGGACGGTTGCCCTGGACCGTGAGCTGGAGATGGAGCGCGCCTGGTGACTGTGACGACTGATCTGCGGTTGGTCACACTTCCTTCTATTGCCGAGGCGTCGCTCGCCCCGGCAGTGTTTCGCACCGACTCGGCGCCGGTGCGCCGCTCCCTGCTCGATGTTCTCGACGAGACCACGCGCGAGCACTCCCACGCCGCCGCCATCGACGACGGCACCCGGATGCTGACCTACCGTCAGCTGGCCGACGAGGTCGACGTGCTGCGCGGCAGGCTGGCCGGGCACGGCATCGGGGTCGGCGACCGGGTCGGCGTACGCGTGTCCTCCGGGTCCGTTGATCTTTATCTTGCGATCCTCGGGGTGCTCGCGGCGGGTGCGGCCTATGTGCCGGTCGACGCCGATGATCCCGAGGAGCGTGCTGAGCTCGTCTTCGGCGAGGCCGATGTCGCCGCGGTGCTGGGTGACGGCCTGACCGTCTCGATGCGGCGCGAGCCCGTGGGGGAGCCGGGGCGTCCCGGGCCCGGTGACGACGCCTGGATCATCTTCACGTCCGGCTCGACCGGCACGCCGAAGGGCGTCGCCGTCACGCACGGCTCGGCGGCCGCGTTCGTGGATGCCGAGGCGCAGCTGTTCCTGAGCGGTGACGACGCCGAGCCGATCGGGCCGGCCGACCGGGTGCTGGCGGGGCTGTCCGTGGCGTTCGACGCGTCCTGTGAAGAGATGTGGCTGGCGTGGCGGCACGGTGCCTGTCTCGTGCCGGCGGCCCGTTCGCTCGTGCGCAGCGGTGTCGATCTCGGTCCGTGGCTCGCCGGTCAGGGCATCACCGTCGTGTCGACCGTGCCCACGCTCGCCGCGCTGTGGCCCGTCGAGGCGCTCGATGACGTACGCCTGCTGATCTTCGGTGGTGAGGCCTGCCCACCGGAGCTCGCCGAGCGACTGGCTGTCGAGGGACGCGAGGTCTGGAACACCTACGGGCCGACCGAGGCGACCGTGGTGGCCTGCGGCGCCCGGCTGACCGGTGAGGGGCCCGTGCGCATCGGGCTGCCGCTGCTCGGCTGGGAGCTTGCCGTGGTCGACGCGGCCGGTGAGCCGGTGGCGATGGGCGGGACGGGCGAGCTGGTGATCGGCGGGGTGGGACTCGCCCGCTACCTCGACGCCGCCAAGGACGCGGAGAAGTTCGCGCCGCTCGACTCGCTGGGCTGGCAGCGGGCCTACCGCAGCGGTGACATCGTGCGCGCGGAGCCCGAGGGCCTGCTGTTCGTCGGGCGCGGGGACGAGCAGGTCAAGCTTGGCGGGCGCCGGATCGAGCTGGGCGAGGTCGACGCCGCGCTGCAGGCACTTCCCGGGGTCGCCGGTGCGGCCGCCGCCGTGAAGAAGACCGCCGCGGGCAACCAGCTCCTGGTCGGCTATGTCGTGGTTCGTGAGGGCGCCGAGTTCGACACGACCGTTGCCGCGACGCAACTGCGGGAGCAGCTCCCGGCCGCTCTCGTGCCGTTGCTGGCCGTGGTCGACGAGCTTCCCACCCGGACGTCCGGCAAGGTCGACCGGAACGCCCTCCCGTGGCCGCTCGCGACCGCCAAGGACGGCGCCGCCGAGCTGACGGCGACCGAGGAGTGGCTCGCCGGCGGCTGGGAGGAGATCCTCGGCCTGCGTCCCGCCGAGGCGGACGCCGACTTCTTCACCCACGGCGGCGGCAGCCTCACCGCCGCGCAGCTCGTGGCGTGGATCCGTGCCAGCCACCCGCAGGTGTCGGTCGCCGACATCTACCAGAACCCGAGCCTGTCCGGCCTCGCCGCGGTGCTCGAAGGGCTCGACACCACGGCGGCGGTCCGCCGCGACGTCCGGCCGACGCCCAGGCGGGCCGGGCTCATCCAGGGCCTGCTGCTGCTGCCGATGCTCGTGCTCGTCGGGCTGCGCTGGCTGACCTTGCTGGCCGGGCTCGGCAAGATCGCCGCCCTGATCGGGCCCGCGCCGTGGGCGCCGCCGGTCTCCTGGTGGTGGATCGCGGCCGGCTGGCTGGTGCTGTTCAGCGCGCCCGGGCGGATCGGTCTCGCGGCCGGGGCGGCCCGGCTGCTGCTGCGCGGCGTGGGCACCGGTGACTACCCGCGCGGTGGCGGCGTCCACCTGCGGCTCTGGGCCGCCGAGCGGTTCGCCGACCTGACCGGTGCGACCAGCGTCGCCGGCGCGTCCTGGATGATCACCTATGCGCGGGCGCTCGGGGCGCAGATCAGCCCCGACGTCGACCTGCACTCCGCGCCGCCGGTCACGGGCGCGCTGAAACTCGGCCGCGGCGCCGCCATCGAGCCCGAGGTCGACCTCTCCGGGTACTGGGTCGACGGCGACGTCGTGCACATCGGCAAGATCCGCATCGGCGCCGGCGCCCGGGTCGGCGCGCGCAGCACCCTCATGCCCGGCGCCCGGGTCGGCAAGAACGCCTGGGTCTCCGCCGGCACCACCGTCTCCGGCGCCGTGCGCGCCGGGAAGAGTCACGGCGACTGGCCCGAGCCCCGCGTGGCCTCGTCGAAGCTGCGGTCCGGCTACTGGGCCGCTGCCTACGGGACGACCGCGCAGCTGCTGGGCCTGGTGTCCGTTCTCGCCGCCCTGCCGGGGCTCGCCCTGCTCGGCTGGACCCTCTCGGACGGGCTGAGCGCGGAGATCGCCTGGGTGATCCCGGTCGCGGCCGTCGCTTATTTCCTGGCGTACGCCGTGATCGTGCTGGTCGCCGTCCGGCTGCTCAGCATCGGGCTGCGCGAGGGCTACCACCCCGTCCAGGGCCGCGTGGCCTGGCAGGTGTGGGCCACCGAGCGGCTGATGGGCATGGCCCGCGTCGGGTTGTTCCCGCTCTACGCCAGCCTGTTCACACCGGTGTGGCTGCGGCTGCTCGGCGCCGAGGTCGGTCGTGGCGTCGAGGCGTCGACCGTGCTCGCGGTGCCCGCCATGACCACGGTCGCCGACGGCGCGTTCCTGGCCGACGACACCATGGTCGCCACGTACGAGCTCAACCACGGCTGGCTGCGGGTCGCCCCGGCCCGCATCGGCAAGCAGGCGTTCCTCGGCAACTCGGGCATGACCGCCCCGGGCCGCTCGGTGCCCAAGCGCAGCCTGGTCGGGGTGCTCTCGTCGGCACCCCGCAAGGCGAAGAAGGGCTCGTCGTGGCTCGGTGCCCCGCCGATGCCGCTGCGCCGCACGGTCGAGGCCGCCGACACCAGCCGGACGTTCGACCCGCCGCTGCGGCTGAAGCTGGCCCGCGCGGCGATCGAGCTGTGCCGGATCGCCCCGGTGATGCTCGCCGCGGCCCTCGCCGTGCTCGTCCTCGCGACGCTCGACGTCGTGTGGCACAGCGCCGGTGGGTGGGCCGCCGCGCTCGCCGCCGGCCCGGTGATGTTCGCCGCCGCGCTCGTCGCCGGCGCTGTCTCGACGGCCGCCAAGTGGCTGCTGATCGGGCGGTTCCGGGTCGTCGACCACGCGCTCTGGACCTCGTTCGTGTGGCGCAACGAGCTCGCCGACACGTTCGTCGAGGTGCTCGGCGTGCCGTGGCTGGTCCGCTTCGCGACCGGCACGCCGCTGCTCCCCGCCTGGCTGCGCACGCTCGGCGCGAAGATCGGCCGGGGCGTCTGGCTGGAGACGTACTGGCTGCCCGAATATGATCTTGTCAGCCTGGGCGACGGGGCAACCGTGAACCGCGGTTGTGTGATTCAGACCCACTTGTTCCATGATCGTGTCATGAGCATGGACGAGGTGACCCTGGGCGCCGGTGCCGCCCTCGGCCCGCACAGCATCGTGCTGCCCGGCGCGAGCATCGGCGCACGCACCACCGTCGGCCCCGGTTCCCTGGTCACCCGCGGCGACGCGGTCCCCCAGGACAGCCGCTGGCTGGGTAACCCGATCGCGACCTGGTCGGCCCCGGCCGGTCAGGCATGACCGACTGCACCGAGCCACGCCTGCCTGCAGCCGGCGACGGCCCGCAGCGGCGAGGGCCAGAAGGGCATGCCGAAGGTGAGTCGGCATGACCGACTGCACCGAGCCACGCCTGCCTGCAGCCGGCGACGGCCCGCAGCGGCGAGGGCCAGAAGGGCATGCCGAAGGTGACTCGGCATGACGCCTAAGTTACCTGGTCCGCGGGGTGCCAAGCCGGGGGCGGACCACTCGCAGGACTCGTACCTGCCGGAGCACGGCAACGGCGGGTACCGGGTGGAGCACTACGACCTGGACCTGGAATACCGGATCACGTCCAACCGGCTCGGCGGCAAGGCGACCATCACCGCCGTGGCCGGTCAGGCGCTGTCCCGGTTCTCGCTCGATCTCGGGCGTTTCCGGGTGCAGGACGTGCGGGTGGACGGGTGGCCGGCGAAGCACCTCCAGCGCGGCCACAAGCTTTTCATCAAGCCCCAGCGCCCGATCGACGACGGCGACACGTTCCGCGTCGACATCCGGTATTCGGGGACGCCGCTGCCCATTTCCGGCCGGTGGGGTGACATCGGGTGGGACGAGCTGACCGACGGCGTGCTCGTCGCGAGCCAGCCGAACGGGGCACCGTCGTGGTTCCCGTGCGACGACCAGCCCGCGGCCAAGGCGACGTATCGGGTGGCGTTGACGGTCGCTTCCGCGTACGCCGTGCTGGTGACCGGTGATCTTGTCTCGAAATGGCGTGGTGCGGGCGCGACCAGCTGGGTCTATGAGCGCCGCGAACCCACGTCGCCCTATCTGATGAGCGTCCAGATCGGACGTTACGAGATGATGGAGCTCGCCGCGCCCGGCCCGATCAAGCAGCGCGCCGCCATCCCGCCGAGGTTGCGCGCGGGCGCCGCCTACGACCTCGGCCGGCACGACGAGATCATGGCGACGATGCAGCGCTACTTCGGGCCGTACCCCTTCAAGGAGTACGTGCTCGTGGTGGCCGACGACGAGCTCGACGACCCGATCGAGGCGCAGGGGATGGCCATCTTCGGCGCCAACCACATCGACGGGAAGCGCACCCACGAGCGGCTGGTCGTGCACGAGCTGGCGCATCAGTGGTTCGGCAACAGCCTCACGGTCGCGGACTGGCGTCACATCTGGCTCAACGAGGGCTTCGCGACGTACGCGGAATGGCTGTGGTCCGAGGTCAGCGGTGGTCTCCCGGCGGACACCCTCGCGGCCCAGTGGCACGGCTACCTCGCGGTCAGCGCGGCCGGCATCCGGGTGGTGGACCCGGGCGTCGACGCGATGTTCGACCCGGCCGTCTACAAGCGCGGCGCGCTCACCCTGCACGCCCTGCGCAAGAAGGTCGGCGCCGGCTCGTTCTTCCCGATGGTCCGCGCCTGGGTGGCCGAGCACCAGCACGCGACGGTGACCAGCGAGGACTTCCGGGCACACGCGCAGCGCTTCTCCCGCGAACCCCTCGACGGGCTGTTCAAGGAGTGGCTCGACACGCCGGCACTGCCCCCGCTGCCCCGGTGAGGGACGGCCGATTCCTGGTGGCACCCGCGTCGCCGCCCGTGTTCTGATGGAACGCGTCGAGCTCCTGGAGGCGAAGCGATGACCGAGTTGAGCACCCCGCCGTGGGCCGGGACGAAGCCTCCGTGGCTGGCCGACGACAGCCCCGGCTTCCTGGCCCGCATCGGCCAGGGCTGGGCCGAACGCGACGTCCCCGCCCCGGTCGATCCGGCCGCGGCGCGGGCTGCTGCCGCGCACCGGGCCCGGCTCAGCGCCGCACTGCCCGGCCAGACCCTGGTCCTGGCAGCCGGGCAGGCCCGGCCCCGCAACGGTGACGCGGACCACCCGTTCCGCGCGGACAGCGACTTCGTATGGGCGACGTCGTGTCAGGTCGAAGGGTCGGTGCTGGTCATGACACCGGCACCGGGCGGCCACGACGCGGTGCTCTACCTGCCCGCACCGGCAGGGCCCGGGGAGCGCGACTTCTACGCGAGCGCGGCGCACGGCGAGCTGTGGGTGGGGCCGTCCGCGGGCCTCGACGCGTGGTCGGCGGCCCTTGATCTGCCGGTCCGGCCCCGCTCGGCGCTCAGGACGCCCGACCCCTCGCCCGACGCCGATCTGCAGCGGGTCGTCGCCGACCTGCGCATGATCAAGGACGACTGGGAGATCGCCCAGCTGCGCGAGGCGATCGACCACACCGTCGCGGGGTTCGCGGCCGTGGCCGACGAGGTGCCGCGCGCGGTCGCCGACGGGCTGGGGGAGCGCTGGCTGCAGGGCACCTTCGACAGGTACGCGCGGACGTTCGGCAACGGCCCCGGCTACAGCACGATCGTCGGCTCCGGTGACCACGCCCCGATCCTGCACTGGGTCCGCTGCGACGGCCCGGTCCGGCCCGGTGAGACGTTGCTGCTCGACATGGGCGTGGAGGCGAGGTCGCTCTACACCGCCGACGTGACCCGGACGATCCCGGTGGGCGGCGCCTTCTCACCCGTTCAGCGGCAGGTGCACGATCTGGTCGAGGCCTCCCACCGGGCGGGTATGGACCAGGTGCGCCCCGGCGGTCTGTTCTCCGACTTCCACTTCGCCTCCCTGGAGGTCCTCGCCCGCGGCCTGCACGACTGGGGCCTGCTGCCGGTCTCGGTGGACGAGGCACTCGCACCGCGGGGCCAGGAGCACCGCCGCTACATCGTCTGCGGCATCGGTCACCACCTCGGCCTCGACGTGCACGATTGCGGCTCGTCGAACTACGACCAGTACCAGGGCGCGCCGCTCCGGTCCGGCATGGTGCTGACCGTCGAGCCCGGCCTGTACTTCCACGCCCACGACGAGACGCTGCCACCGGAGCTGCGCGGCATCGGCGTACGCATCGAGGACGACCTCCTGGTGACCGCGACCGGGCATGACGTTCTCTCCGGAGCCCTGCCGATCGACGCCGCCGGCCTGGAGAAGTGGGCCGCCCGCTGACCACGGCCGGGGAGCGCCGCCTGCCGTTCATGGTGGGCGGGCCGATACGATCGCAGCCGTACATCGGTGGGCGGTTATCGGAGGTCACGTGGCACGGGATGACATCTCGCGGGGCGAAGCGGAACGGCTGCGCGCGCTGGGCGGGGACGACCGGGTGGCCGCGACGTTCGACGTGCTCGCCGGCAAGGGTGTGCTGTGGGTGTGGGGGGACGAGTTCGACACCCTGTTCACCGAGGACGCGCGGCGCACGACCCTGCTGCCGATCTGGCCCTATGCCACCGTGGCCCAGCTGGAGAACGAGGAGGACGCCGAGCCGGGGGAGCACCCGATCGCGATTCCCGTGGACGAGTTCCTGAAGGAGTGGCTGCCGCAGCTCGAGGAGGACGACGCGGACATCGCGATCTTCCCCGTCGACGGGCACAACGCCGGCCAGCTCACGCTCAAGGAATTCCGCGCGAAACTCAACTGAGCGTTTCGCGCAGGGCGGGGGCGATCTCCGTGCCCAGGCGGTGCACGGAGGCCTCGACCAGCGGGGCCGGGAGACCGCCCCAGTCGGCGAGGAGTTGCAGGCGGTCGTAGCCGAGCACCTTGTGCAGGTGGACGAGCTTGTCGATGACGTGGCCGGGCGTACCGATCATCAGGGGCCGGTCGGGGCCGGTGCCGTCGGTGAAGGCCTGCGGGGTGACGACGAAACCGCCGCCTCCGGGGTGCTTGGGCCGCAGGAAGTCGTGATAGTTCGGGTACGTCGACGCGGCCTCCGCCTGCGTTTCCGCACCGAAGTAGTGCGCCGCGACGCCCACCCGCAGCCGATCGGCGTGCCCGGCCCGTGCGCCGGCCGCGCGGTAGAGGTCCACCAGCCCGCGGAGGTGCTCCGGGGAGCCGCCGAGGTAGCCGAGGATCAGCGGCAGGCCCAGCAGCCCGGCGCGGGCGGCGCTGGCCGGGGTCCCGCCGGCGCCGATCCATACGGGCAACGCCGCTTGCACGCCACGCGGCACCACGGCGGCCCGGGTCAGCGGCGGGCGGTGGGTGCCGCTCCAGGTGATCTCCGGTTCGTCGCGCAGGCGCAGCAGCAGGTCCAGCTTCTCGGTGAACACCTCGTTGTAGTCGTTGATGTCGACCCCGAACAGCGCGAACGGCTCCGGGTACGCACTGCGGCCCACGGTGATCTCCGCGCGGCCGCCGCTGATGAGGTCGAGGGTGGCGAAGTCCTGGTGCACGCGGACGGGGTCGAGCGCGCTCAGCACGGTCACGCCGCTGGTCAGCCGGATCCGGGCGGTGCGGGCCGCGACGGCGGCCAGCACGGGCACGGGTGACGAGACGACGAAGTCGCGGCTGTGGTGCTCGCCGAGCCCGAAGACGTCGAGGCCGAGTTCGTCCGCTTGGACGCCCAGCTCGATGATCTGGGCCGTGCGGGCGGCTTCGGTGACGGTGGTGCCGTCGACCGTGCGCGGCTGACGGTCGGCCAGGCTGGCGACACCGATTTCTACAACTGACATGATCGGTCCTAAAGTGGAAGGGGTCTTCCGCAACAGTATCCGGAAGAGGGCTTCCAGTTAAGGGGTGTGGGTCATGTCACGGCAGCCTCGGGCCGATGCGGTCCGCAACCGGGAGCGGGTGCTGGCGGCGGCCGCCGAGGTGTTCGGCGAGGCGGGCATCGACGTGCCGATGAGCGAAGTCGCACGTCGCGCCGGCGTGGGGATCGCCACGCTGATCCGCAACTTCCCGGCTCGCGCCGACCTCGTCGAGGCGACGTTCGGGGCGGCGATGACGGACTACGCGGACACGGCCACCAGGGCGGCGGCGGATTCCGATCCGTGGGCCGGTTTCTGCGGGTTCATCGGGTACGTCTGCCGGATCCCGCAGCGCGACCGCGGCTTCGCGCAGGTCCTGACCACGATGTTCACCGGCGCCGAGCTGCTCGAGGCGCAGCGCCAGCGCGGGCTGCGGGAGTTCATCCGGCTCGTCCGCAGGGCCAAGGCCGCCGGGGCGCTGCGGGCCGACTTCTCCCCGCACGACCTGCCGCTGATCCTGCTGGCCACCGGGGGAGTGATGCGCACTCAGAGCCCGGCTCTCGCCACCGCGCAGGACCGGCTGATCGGCTACCTGCTCCAGGCCTGCGCCGCGTCCAACACGACGCCGCTGCCAGGAGCGCCACCGCCGCGGGACCTCTACGCAGCTCTGGAGTTCCGGCGTGGGGGCCAGAGCTGACCCCCACGCCGCGGTTGCTTAAGCCGCCGGGCCGGCGGAGGACATCACCAGGGCGGCGCGGTCCCAGGCCCGGTGCAGGCCGACGGCCTTGATCAGATCCTTGGTGTACGCGCTCGACACCCCGTCGCTGAGCAGGATGCCCGGCGCGGTCGTGTCGATGCCCGCCGTGAGCAGGGCCTGCTCGCCGTCGCCCCAGGCACCGATGGCCTTGGCGTGCCGGAAGGCCTCCTGCAGCAGCACCGTCAACTTGATGTCGGCCAGTGCGCCGGCGCCGCCCGCGATGAGGATCGCGTCGTACTCCACCGAGCGGGTGGTGAGCAGCGTCCGCTCGATGATCTCGGTGCGGGCGCCCTTGCCGAGCGTGCCACCGACCGGGGCGATGACGCGGACGAACGCGCCCTTGGCCTCGAACGCCTTGCGGATCTTGCCGATGCCCGCCAGGTCGGCGCCCGGGGCGGCGACGATGCCGATGACCCGGCCGGCGATGGGACCGGGGACCGGGGAGATCTGCGACAGTGCCGGGGACGGCTGCACGTCGTCGGCCGGCTTGCCGACCGGTGCCGGCATGCCGAGACCCGCGGCGACTTGCTCGCACAGGTCGGCGTCGACGTTGGCGAGCACGCCCAGGGCGCGTTCCCGGATCGGCTGCTCGTAGACCTTGCCGAGCTCGAACGTGAAGGCCTCGACGATGTGCAGCTTCTCCACCGGGCTCATGCTCGCGTAGAACAGCGTGGCCTGCGAGAAGTGGTCGTCGAACGAGACCGGGTTGGCGCGCACCTTCTCGCCGTGGACGAGCCGCGGGACCTGGACGTAGCCGCCCTGCGGTTCGGTGGCGGGCTCGGGGCCCTCGTCACCGGCCAGGCTGTTGGGCAGGTACGGCGCGACGCCGCGGTGGATGACGCTCTGGTGCATGCCGTCGCGCAGGTTGTCGTTGACCGGGGCGTGCGACCGGTTGATCGGCAGCTGGGCGAAGTTGGGGCCGCCGAGCCGGGTGAGCTGGGTGTCGAGGTAGGAGAACAGCCGCGCCTGCATCAGCGGGTCGTTGGTGACCTCGATGCCGGGGACCAGGTGGCCGGTGTGAAACGCGACCTGCTCGGTCTCGGCGAAGTAGTTGTCCGGGTTGCGGTTCAGCGTGAGCCGGCCGATCAGCTGGACCGGTGCCAGCTCCTCGGGGACGATCTTCGTGGGGTCGAGCAGGTCGATGCCCTCGAACGTCTCGTCGTCGCTGTCCGGCATCACCTGGATGCCGAGCTCGTACTCGAGGAACGCTCCGGCGTCGATCGCGTCGGCCATGTCCCGGCGGTGGAAGTCCGGGTCGGTGCCCGCCGCCAGCTGGGCTTCCTCCCAGACCAGGGAATGCACCCCGGCCACGGGCTTCCAGTGGAATTTCACCAGACTCGTAGCGCCCTCGGCGTCGACCAGCCGGAAGGTGTGGACACCGAAGCCTTCCATCGTCCGGTAGGAACGCGGAATACCCCGGTCGGACATCGCCCACATGACGTGGTGGGTGGCCTCGGTGTGCAGGGAGACGAAGTCCCAGAAACTGTCGTGCGCGCTCTGCGCCTGCGGGATCTCCCGATCCGGGTGCGGTTTTCCGGCGTGGATGATGTCCGGGAACTTGATGCCGTCCTGAATGAAGAAGACGGGCATGTTGTTGCCGACCAGGTCGACGTTTCCCTCGGCAGTGTAGAACTTCACGGAGAAACCGCGGGTGTCGCGAACGGTGTCCGCCGATCCGCGGGAGCCGAGCGCCGTGGAGAAGCGGACGAATACCGGTGTCTCGCGGCCCTGTTCGGCCAGGAAAGGCGCCTTCGTCACCGATCCGGCACTGCCGTACGCTCGGAAAACTCCGTGCGCGGCGGCACCGCGGGCGTGCACGACCCGCTCCGGAATGCGCTCGTGGTCAAAATGGGTGATCTTTTCGCGCAGGTGGAAGTCCTCGAGCAGCGAAGGCCCCCGCGGCCCGGCTTTCAGGGAATGATCCGTGTCCGACAACCGCAGCCCCTCGGCGGTGGTCAGGAAGGCGCCGTTCTGCAGTCCTTGCTCAGGGGCAAGGGCCTTGCTCACCGGGCTGGTTTCCGCGGGATCGAGAGCGGCGGGGGACGGAGCCGGGGTGTTCTTCTTCGCAGCCATGCACAACCTCGATCACATAATGGAAACCATGAACGATGGTCGGGTGCCCTTGGTGAAGCACCTGAAACATCGATGAATAATCTGCGGGCGCCCGGGCATCCCGAACAAATGCGAGCTCTGACGTGGCAAGGAACTACCAAGGTGTCCGTGGAAACCGTGCCGGACCCGGTTATCGAAGAACCGACGGACGCGATCGTGCGGATCACGTCGACCGCGATCTGCGGCTCCGACCTGCACCTGTACGACGTCCTCGGCATGTATCTCGACGCCGGTGACGTCCTCGGTCACGAGCCGATGGGTATCGTCGAGGAGGTCGGCCCCGGGGTCACCCACATCAGGGCCGGCGACCGGGTGGTGATCCCGTTCAACATCTCCTGCGGCCACTGCTGGATGTGCACCCGCGGGCTGTTCGCCCAGTGCGAGACCACCCAGAACCGGTCGCAGGGTACGGGCGCCTCGCTGTTCGGCTTCTCCAAGCTCTACGGCCAGGTGCCGGGCGGCCAGGCCGAGTTCCTGCGCGTCCCGCAGGCCCAGTTCGGCCCGATCAAGGTGCCGGACGGCCACCCCGACGAGCGCTACCTGTTCCTGTCCGACGTGCTGACCACCTCATGGCAGGCGGCGAAGTTCGCGGACATCGCGCCCGGTGACACGGTGGTCGTCACCGGTCTCGGGCCGATCGGCCAGATGAGCGCCCGGATCGCCCGCCACCTCGGCGCCGGCCGCGTGATCGCGATCGACAACGTCCCGGAGCGGCTCGCGATGGCCCAGCGCCACGGCATCGAGGTGCTGAACTTCGACGAGGTGGATGACATCCCGGCGGCGATCCGCGACCAGACGGCGGGGCGCGGCGCGGACAGCGTCATCGAGGCGGTCGGCATGGAGGCCCACGGGACGCCGTTCCAGTCGGCGGCGATGAAGGCAGCGGGAATGCTCCCCGACGCGATCGCCCGCAAGGCCACCGAGAAGTTCGGCGTCGACCGGATGGGTGCCCTGCGGACGGCGTTCGACGCGGTCCGCCGCGCCGGCACGATCTCGATCATCGGCGTGTACGGCGGCAATGCCGACCCGTTCCCGATGATGGATCTCTTCGACAAGGGCGTGACGCTGCGCATGGGCCAGGCCCACGTGAAGCGCTGGGTCGACGACGTCCTGCCGCTGCTCACCGGTGACGACGACCCGCTCGGCGTGGACGACCTGGTCACGCATCGTGTGCCGCTGGAGGGCGCGCCGGACGCGTACGAGATGTTCAAGAACAAGTCGGACGGCTGCATCAAGGTCGTACTGAAGCCGTGATCCCTGACGGTGGTCGCCGCCCGACGACGCGGCGGCGACCACCGGGGATCAGGCGTTGACGATGTCCAGGATCCAGTCGGCGATGTTGTCGGTCCGGGCCGGGCTCTCGATCTCGGTGTGCGGGCAGCTCGGCCCGTTGCTCACGACCGCGACCAGCTCCGGGCCCCGCCAGCGCGGCTCGCGGAAGAACGGGCCACCCGAGTCGTAGGGGCAGGGCGTCGTGTCGGCCTGCGGGGCCAGCCCCCGCACGCCCAGGGTCGACTCCTGCAGCGACTCCACCTCGAGCTGCCCGGTCTGCAGATGTGTGGCCGGAACCGGGTTGGTGCTGGTCAGCGAGCCGTACCCGGTGAGGCGCAGCACGTCGCCTGCCTCCGGGGCACGCTTGGAGACCTTGAGCGGCTTGATGTCCGTGATCGGCGACGCCAGCTGCGCGAGCGCCACATCGGCCGTGGCCGACTGCCGGACCGCCACGATCTCGAGGTCGTGACCACCGGTCCCCGTCGTCAGATCGGTACGCCCGACGGTCGCCACGGTCGACGCCGCAACCGGCCGCTCGACGCGCACGCTGTTCTCGTCCCGGAAGCAGTGCCCGGCCGTGACCACCCAGTCGGGCGCGATCAGGGCACCGGAACAGGCGCTGTTGCGGGTGCCGCCCCCGAGCACGGGGATGCCGGTCATCGTCAGCTTGACCGAGAACCGGTACTTGCCGTCCTGCACGGCCTCACCGTTGGCGATCGCGTTGGCCGGCCCGATGCCGAACATCGCAATCCCGGCGGCAACCACCACGGTGGCGGCACCGGCGAGCAACCCTACTTTTCTGCGACGCAAAGCGTTCTCCTCGTTCGATGAACGTATCGATGCTTCGCGCCACGCTAGCCCTGCCATTCAAGCCGATCAACTCGACGGCCATCTACGTGAATATGTGCTGGTCAGGGCCGCGATCGAGCCCTTGATGACCTCTCGGTGAGCGGCTGCTGCCGATGCGTCATCGAGCCCCTCGGTGACGCCGGATCTGCTCAGTGCCAGCACCACGGTGACGAGGTGCTGGTCGTAGAGGCGGGCGGCGTACTCCGGCAGATCCTCGACGTCGAGCGGCACGTCGCTGAGCGTCTGCACCACGACCGCGTCGAACACGGCGTCGAAGAGCCCGTCCTTGCTGCCGTAGTACGCATAGTCGGTGACCCGCGGCGGATCGGCGTTCACCACGTCCAAGACCAAGATCGACGATGCGTACGCCCTGGGCGCCCACGACGTGGTGCTCTCCACCGACGACGCGCAGCCGGCCGAGCGGGCGGACACGTTCGACCTGCTGCTCGACACCGTCTCGGCGGGCTACCCGAAGACGCCGGTGATGCGGACGCTCGCGTTCGACGGGGCCCTGGTCTCCCTCGGGCTGCCCAGCGGTTTTGACGTGTCGCCGATGGTCCTCGTGGCCGGCCGGCGCTGGACCGGCTCCGGGGCAACGACGTGAAGTACCGCTTCGTGATCGACCTGGCTGCGGCACCGCGCCCCGCCTGACGAGCAGAGGGGCGCGGCGCATCCTGGTGTCAGCCGATGACGAAGGGCTTGCCGACCGGGAGTTCGGCGCCGGCCGCGTCGTAGGCGGTCCAGTCGCTGGTGTCCGGGAGCTCGTTCTTGGTGACCTTGCCGAGCTTGTACATCGGGTCGTTCTTGTCAGCCTGGAGGTAGACCTGGTCGAGGGGGAACCAGAAGAAGACGACGTTCGGGTCCTCGCTCCAGGTCGCCGTCTTCGCCGTGCGGACCTTGCCGCGGGACTTGACGGTGATCGTGGTGGCGGGGCCGACGTAGTAGCCGTACATCGGGAGGTTGACGTTCTCGGACGAGGACGGCAGGCCGATGGCGTGGAAGCCGGGGCTGTTGTCCGGGGCCTCCTCGTCGAACGTGTTGTCGCAGAAGGCCTGCGCGTCGGTGGGGGTGGCGGCGCAGACGCGGATGCCGAACTCGATGTCCGGGTATGCCGGGTTGTCGTTGTGGAACGCATTGATCTTGATCTTGGAGTTGCGCTGGCGGATGCCGGTGTCGACGGGCAGGCCCCAGTAGCCGTCCGGGGCGGCGGAGGCCGACGGCGTGGGCCAGGCGCTCGCGGCCGGGGCTCCCGTCTGGGCAGGGGGCGCCTGCGCCTGCCAGGTCGTCGCGGTCACGCCGCCGGTGACCACGAGGGCCGCCGCCGCGACGGTCGCGATCGCGGCGCGGCGCTTGAGACGCAGCTTGCGGCCCGCGCTCATGATGTCGTCCAGCGCGGGCGGGCGGCCGTCCTCGTCGCCGTGCAGGGCGGTCCGGAAGGTGTCGAGATCGTTCATGACGTCACTCCGTTCATTACGGGTTCGGTGTCGAGGCTGATCCGCAGCTTGGCCAGCGCGCGGGCGTTGAGGCTCTTCACGGTGCCGACGGCGATGTCGAGCTCCGCCGCGACGTCGCGTTCGCTGAGGTCGAAGTAGTGCCGGAGCACGACCACGGCGCGTTCGCGGTCCGCGAGTTTCGCCAGCGCGGCCAGCAGCCAGCGCTGCTCGGTGATGTCGCCGGCGAGGTCCTGCTCCGACGCCCGGTCGGGGAGGCGTTCCAGCTCGTGGGCGTCCTCCCGGATCGGGCGGCGCCACTGGTCCTTCAGGTGGTTGACCATGATCCGGCGGGTGTACGCGTACGGGTCCTGCCGCTGCACCCGCCGCCAGGCCGCGTACGTCTTCACGAGCGCGGTCTGCGCGGCGTCCTCGGCCTGCTGGCTGTTGCCGGTCAGCAGATACGCGGCGCGGCGCAGGCGCTGGAAGCTCGCCCCCGCGAACTCGGCGAACTCCGCGTCACCGCGCGCCATGGGCTGTCCTCGTTCTCGTCATGTCTTCTGGACGCGCGGGGCGGCCGAAAGGTTCGCAGCGACTTCACAGCTGCGGGGGGTGCTAGCACTCCTGACCCTGCCCCGGCGGTCGCGAGATCCTTGAGGGTATGACGACGACAGCTGTGCAGCGACCGAGCAGGCCGGCGGCCAGCGATTTCGCCGCCCTGAACAGGACCATCGCCGAAGCGGGACTGCTCGAACGGCGACCGGCCTACTACGCCGTACGCATCGGTGTGGTCGCTGCCATGCTCGTCGGCGGCTGGGCCGCGTTCTTCCTGATCGGCTCGTCCTGGTGGACGCTCGCGGTCGCGGCGTTCCTGGGAGTGGTGTTCTCGCAGGTCGCGCTGATCGCCCACGACCTCGCGCACCGGCAGGTGTTCCGCACGAAGGCGCCGAGCGAGCGCGCCGGGCGGATCGCCGCGAACGTCGCCGTCGGGATGAGTTACGGCTGGTGGATGGACAAGCACACCCGCCACCACAACAACCCCAACCATGACGACCTCGACCCGGACGTGCAGCCGGAGGTCCTGATCTGGGCGACCAGCTCCGCCCTGGGCCGCCGCGGCCTGGCGGCGTTCATCACCCGGCACCAGGCGGGCCTGTTCTTCCCGCTGCTCACGCTGCTCAGCATCGACCTGCGGGTGTCCAGCATCAAGGCGCTGGCCCGCCCCGGGATGAAGAAGCGTGGCCTGGAAGCCGGCCTGATGGCGCTGCACCTCGTCGCGTACGTCGCCGCGCTGCTCGTCGTGCTGTCGCCGCTGCAGGCGCTCGCGTTCTTCCTGCTGCACCACGCGGTGTTCGGGGTCTACCTGGGCATGACGTTCGCCCCGAACCACAAGGGCATGCCGCACCCGGACGGCGACGAGGACTACCTGCGCAAACAGGTCCTGACCTCGCGCAACGTCAACGGCGGGTTCCTGACCGACGCCGCGCTCGGTGGCCTGAACTACCAGATCGAGCACCACCTGTTCCCCGCGATGCCGACCCCGAACCTGCGCAAGGCGCAGCCGATCGTCCGGGCGTACTGCGAGCGGATGGGCGTCACCTACGAATCGACGAGCCTCGTCGAGTCGTACCGTCAGGCATTGAGCTATCTCCATGAGGTGGGGGCTCCGCTCCGAGCGGTGTGACGGCTAAGCTCCTTCGATGGGACGCTGGTTCGCCGTTATCGTGGCCGGTCTGCTCGTCTCCCCGTTGCTGCTCGTCGCCCTGTTGCTGGCGCCCGGACCCGCGCTGGCACACGGTGGCCTGGTCGTCACCACCCCCGCCGAGGGCCAGCAGGTCAGCACCCCGCTCGACGCGGTCACGCTGACCTTCACCGAGAAACCCGCGACGTTCGCCTACTTCACGGTCACGGCACCCACGGGTGCCCGGGTCGACGGCGGCTGGTCGAACGCCGAACCGGTCCCGCTCACCACCCCGGTCACCGAGTACCAGCTCACCGATGGTGTCTGGCAGCCGCAGGCCTACCGCACCGGCTTCCCCGTCCGGGTCACCGTGAGTCACTGGCCGGTCCCCGGCACCTACGTCGTCGGCTACCAGACCGTCGCTTCCGACGGTGACCAGGTCAAAGGCCAGATCCGCTTTGTGTACGCCGGAAGCCCGACCCCCGCACCGCCGAACTGGCAAGCGCCGGCCGACCAGCCCCAACCCGAACTCCTCGCCGCCGCCGGCCCGTCAACACCACCACAGGCCGCCGCCAAGCCCGCGAACGCCACCAGCGTCTGGGTCTGGCTGGTCCCCGTCCTCCTGCTCACCGCCGCCGTCCTGCTCTACCTCACCGTCCGCCCCCCGAAACGCCGCCCCGCCCGGCCCCCGCTCCGCGACGAGGGCTGATCCGGGCAGTCAGGCGGCGAAGCAGGCCAGGGCGACCAGGGCGCTGAGCACGCCCGCCAGGTGGACGCGGGGGAGGGGCTCCCCGAGGACCCCGACGTTGAGCAACACGGTCACCGCCGGGTACATCGAGGCGAGCATCGCGGCCGCGCCGAGCGCGCCGGCCGCGGCGGAGACGGCGAACGTCGCGTCGCCGATCGTGTCCAGCGCACCCACGGCGGCGGGGAGCAGGAACCAGCTCGTCGAGGGTGAGCCCGGACGCCCCCGCAACGCCCCGGACCACGCCGGGCGGCACATGACGAGCAGCAGGGCGACGACGCCGCCGGTGATGCGGGCATAGGCCGTGGCGGCGTACGGATCATCCGGTGCGGCCTCGTGGAGCAGCACGAAATAGGTACCGAAGCCCAGAGCCGCGCCCACCGCCGCGAGTGACGAGCGGAGGCCGGCGGTCCGGCCGGTCTGCGACTCGCCGGGCCTGCTCGTCAGCACGACAGCGGCGAGGGCGGCCACCGTGCCGGTCGCTTCGGGCAGGCCGAAGTGTTCTCCGTGCGTCAGCCCCCACCCCAGCGGCACCAGCGCCGCGCTCGCCGCCACCGGTGCGACGACCGTGAGTGAATGGTCCCGCATCGCCCGGTAGAGCAGCCCCATCGCCGGTATGCCGATCATCCCGGCCACGGCGGCGCCCACCAGGACCCGGGCGCCACCGGGCAGCGCCTGGCTCCGGTCGGCCAGATAGAGCAGGGCGATCACCATGCCCGCGACCTTGGCGCCGACCAGGACCGCACGCACGGGCAGCCGCCGGGCGCAGACCCCGGCAAGGAAGTCCGATCCACCCCACGCCAGCCCCGCCGCCCCGGCCGCCGCCATCGCCCCGTCCACCGCTGTGCCCCCTCGCTGTCGGACCACCCCCGGCCCGCGGCAGCTCCCTTCCCGGACGAATCCGGCACAAGGGGAACGAGGGTGTCGCCGTCGAGGACTCGCGCCGCGGTTGTGCGAGGCTTTCCCGGTTGCCGGGGCGGGGTGGGGAGATCGGTGTGGCGGACGACGGGTCCTTCGGGGCGGTCCTGCGGCGGTTGCGGGTTGCCGCCGATCTGACGCTGGAGCGGCTCGCGGAGCTCTCCGGGGTCACCAGCCGGGCGATCAGCGACATGGAACGCGGGGTCAGCCTGCGGCCGCAGGCCCGGACGGCCGCGGCACTGGCCGACGGGCTCGGGCTGAGCGGCGCGGATCGGGCGCTGCTGCTCGCGGCCCGCACCCGCCGGGACGCGCCGGCGCCGGTGGGCGGGCTGCCGTTGCCCCGGTGGATGGCTGACTTCACCGGTCGCGGCGTGGAGCTCGCGCAGGTCGCGGACTGGTCGGCGCGGGAGAGCCCGGTCGTGGTGATCAGTGGCGTGCCGGGCGTCGGGAAGACGTCGTTCGCGGTGAAGGCCGCTCAGGCGTGGGATGCCGCGGACCGGTTCTTCGTCGACATGCGAGGGCTGGACGCGGTCCCGGTGACGGCGGAGGCGGCGCTGGGCCGGTTGATCCGGGCGGTCGCGCCGGGGGAGGGCGCCCTGCCCGCGGAGCTCGAGGAGCTGAGTGCGCGGTGGGCGGACGTGGCCGGGGACCGGCGCATGGTTGTCGTCCTGGACAACGCCGCCGACGAGGCGCAGGTGCGGCCGGTGCTGCTCCGGACCGGCAACCGGGTGACGGTCCTGGTGACGAGCCGCAGCGTGCTCGGTGGCCTCGAGGGCGTCCGGTGGGTGTCGCTGGATCGGCTGCCCGCCACCGAGGCGGTGGCCCTGCTCGCGTCGATCGTCGACGACCAGGCGGCCCCGGAGGACGGTCTGCGCCGGATCGCCGAGTTGTGTGCCCACACGCCGCTGGCGTTGCGGATCGCGGGGAACCGGCTGGCGAACCGGCCGGGGTGGACGACCGGCGACCTGATCGCCCGGCTGAGCGCGCAGGAGCGGCGGCTGGACGCGCTGACGGCGGGTGACCTGCAGGTGCGGGCGGCGATCGGCCTGTCCTACCAGCAGCTGTCCGGGGCCACCCGGAGGTTGTTCCGGCGGCTCGCGCTCGTGCCGGGTGCGTCGACCGGGGTGGAGCTCGCCGCGGTGCTGGTGGGGGAGACGCCGGTGGTGACGGAGGACGCCCTCGACGAGCTGATCGAGCTGAGCCTGCTCCAGCAGACGCCGGACGGCCGGTTCCAGATGCACGACCTGCTGCGCCTCTACGCGACGGCGGTGCTGGAGCGCGAGGACGACGCGGGCGACCGGGTCGGCGCCGTGCAGCGCCGGGACGCCTGGCTGCTGGACACCACGATCGTGGCGGGGCGGTTCTTCGAGCCCGGGTACGGACCGGCGGCGTCCACGCCGTTCGACTCGCAGGCCGCCGCCGACGAGTGGCTGCGTGCGGAGGCTGACAACTGGCTGCCCGTCCTGGCCGGGGCGGCGGCGGACGGCGAGGACCAGCGCGTGGTCGACGTGGCGGAGTCCCTGCACTGGTTCTCCGACGGCTGGGCGTACTGGCCGGGCTGGGAGGACGTCTTCACCCTGTCGTCGCAGGCGGCGCAGCGGTTCGGCGACGACAAGCTCCAGTCGACCCATCTCGGCTATCTGGCCTGGGTCTACACCATCTGCCGCAACATTCCGGACCGGGCTGCTGCCGTCGCGCGCGAGGCACTGGAGCACGCCGAGCAGCTCGGCGGGCCGGCCTTCAAGGCGAGCAGCGTCGCGATGGACCGCGTCGCGCAGGCCGAGAAGCTGCTGGCCGGGGCGGACGAAGGGGCAGGGATCGAGGAGCGATCTTGACGGGCTCCGGGCGTACCCGCAGGGTGGGAATGCTCTTAGGTTTGTTTACCGTCTCTCCCCCTGAGGTTCATCCCCGTGCGTACGAAGAAGAAGATTCTCGGCATCGCCGCGGCTTTTGCCGTGGTGGTGGCCGGCGGCACCTATGCCGCGATCGGGCAGGCGTCGGCGGCCACCGGTCCCGCGCTGCTGCCCGTTTCCGTCAGTAACCAGACCGGTCGCGGTGAGGCCGTCTATCTGTACGTGATCGGCACCAACCTGAACACCGGCAAGCTCGGTTATGTCAACGCCGCAGGGTCGTTCGCGAACTGGCCCGCCGGGGCGAACCCGCCGTCCGCGGCTCCCGACGTGGCGATCGGCGGGCCGGGCAACGGTGGTGCCAGCACGTTGCAGTTGCCGAAGGGTATCTCCGGGCGGCTCTACTTCTCGTTCGGGCAGAAGCTCAAGTTCTTCCTGACGCCGGACGGTCTCGTGCAGCCGGCGCCGTGGGCGGGCGGCGACGCGAACCGCGACATCCTGTTCGACTGGAGCGAGTTCACCTACAACGATGCCGGGATCTGGCTCAACAGCTCGCAGGTGGACATGTTCGCGGTGCCGCACACCGTGTCGACCAAGGGTTCCGAGGGTAGCCATTCGACGGGCACGCTCGTCGCGAACGGCCGGGCCAATGTGATCAACGGGATGAAGTCGGCGGGGCTGTCCGGGTCGGTCTACACCCGGTCGGACGGTACGGTGCTGCGCGTGCTGGCGCCGGGTAAGGCGGCCGACACCGGTGGGCTGAGCACCACGTATCTGGACCCGTACATCACGAGTGCGTGGAACGCGTACACGAGCAGGACTTTGACCGTCGTGCCGTTCGGGGATCAGCCGAACCTCAAGTACTCCGGGCGTACGTCGGGCAACGTCATGAACTTCACGAACTCGTCGGGGCAGCAGGTGGCCTCGTTCAGCAAGCCGAGCTCGGCGAACGTGTGGGGCTGTGACGGCGCGCTCGGGGCGCCGAACGACCAGGTCGTCGGGCCGATCGCGCGGACGCTGTGCGCGGCGCTCAACCGGGGCACGCTGGGGACCGTCGACACCCAGCCGAGCACCAACGCGGCGGACTTCTACAAGAACAATCCGACGAATCAGTACGCCAAACTGGTCCACCAGAACATGGCCGACGGCAAGGCGTACGCGTTCGCGTTCGACGACGTCGGCAACTTCGAGTCCCTGGTGCACGACGGCGCTCCCACCTCGGCCGGCATCACGCTCAACCCGTTCACGGGCGGCGGCGGTGGCAGCACCCCGACCACGCAGCCCACCACGCAGCCCACTACGCAGCCCACGACCCAGGCTCCGACCACGCCGCCCGCATCCTCGGGAACGTCGCTGATCAGTGACTGGAACGGCAAGTGCATCGACGTCCCGGCGGCGAACTACGCCGACGGCGTCCAGGTGCAGATGTGGCCGTGCAACAACCTGACCCCGCAGAAGTGGACCGCCACCGGGGGCACGTTGCGCACCCAGAACGCCAAGTGCCTGGACGTGGCGGGCGGCTCGACCGCGAACGGTTCCGCCATCCAGATCGCGAACTGCTCGGGGAACGCCGCTCAGCAGTGGGTGCTGTCGGCCGCCGGTGACCTGGTGAACCCGCAGGCGAACAAGTGCATCGACATCAAGGACTGGAACTCCGCGGACCACGCGAAGCTTCAGCTCTGGGACTGCGCCGGCACGCAGAACCAGAAGTGGCACAAGGGCTGAGTCACGAAGAACCGTCCGGCCGCACTCCCGCGGCCGGGCGGTTCACGTGTGCCCGGATGGTGCCGGCCGACGCGTCCAGACCGCTGATCACCATGGAATAGCGGACCTGACCGGCCCTGCGCCTGCGCTGGGCCCGCCGTCCGAGGCGGTTCAGATGCAGCACCTGCGCATCGTCGGCCTCGTCGACGAAGACCTCGAACACCGCGACGGGCCACCTCCCCCGCACACGGGTCCGCGCTACGGCGGTGTGCGGGACCAGGACCGCGTCACGTCCCGCGGCGCCCAGCTCGATGCCCTCGTCGCCGAAGCTCAGGAACGCCGGTCGCCGGAACGTGGGCACGACCGTGAAGAGCGTGAACGCGACCGTGTACATACCGACGTGGATGATCCCGCTGCTGATCGTCTCGGAGCTCCAGCGCCCGAAGATCGCGGACAGTGCCAGATAGCCGGCGACACACCCGATGACCGACGCGACGAGACCTATCGTGATCGTGGCGAGCGCGAGGCGCCGGCGCGAACCCACATACGTTGTTTTCACTGGGCGCGGTGGGTTCCGGACCACCGCTCGACGTCGTCGAGCATGCCGAGACGTTCAGTCAGTGCGCCGGCCTGGAAGCGGCTGCGGGCGCCCAAGTTCTCCATGAGCGTGGATGCTATCCGGCGGGCCGTGTGCTCAGGGAGCGGGAACGCCGTCGAACGTCTTCGGCACGGTCAGCCACGTCGCCCGGCCGGCCGGCCAGAAGACGGTGAAAGCGCGGCCCACGACCGAATCGGCTGGGATCGTCGCCTCCTGGATGTTCTGGCTGGTCCGCCAGTGCTCCAGGGAGTCCGCGGACGCCTCGCGATGGTCACCCATCACCCAGATCCGGTCACTCGGGACGGTGATGTCGAACGGCGCGCCGGCAGCCTCGTTGGACACCCCGCCGGCATCCTTGTAGATGTACGGCTCCACAAGAGCGTGACCGTTGACCGTGATGCGCTGCTCGGCGTCGCAACACTGCACCCGGTCACCACCGACCCCGATGATGCGCTTGATGAAGTCCTCGCCCTCGTCCCCGCTCTGCCACTGCTTCGGCGCCCTGAACACGATGACCTCACCGCGCCGAGGGTCACGGAAGTCGTAGACGAGCTTGTTCACCAGCACCTTGTCGTCGATGTCGAGCGTGTGCTCCATCGACGGCGAGGGGATGAAGAAGGTCTGCAGCACGAACGCTCGCATGAGGACAGCAACAAGGATCGCCACCCCGACGAGGACCGGCAGCTCTCGCCAGAACGACCCCTGGCGCTTCTCGATCTGCTCCTCAACCACACCCGGAGCGTACGCGCCCCACGCTCGGCCACGCTCCCAGCCGCCGGCCGATCTCCGGGGAGCGTCAGGGGACCAGGACGAGTTTGCCGCGGTGGCCCGGCTCGGTGAGGGCGCGGTGGGCGTCGGCGATGCGCCGCAGCGGAAAGACCGTGTCCACCACGGGCCGCACCGAGCCCGCGGCGACGAATCCCGCGAGGTCGTCGAGCAGGCGGGTGTCGGGGTAGCTGCTGAACGTACGGACGCGTTGCTCGCCGAAGACGGCCGAGGCGGCGATCGCGGTCATGGCTTTCGCCGAGCCGAAGTTGACGGTGACCATGCGGCCGCCACGCTTGAGACGGCGGCGGTAGGCGAGCAGGTCCGCGCCGACGGTGTCCAGAATGACGTCAGCGGGCTCGAGATCGGCCGGTGCCACCGTCCGGTAGTCGATGACCTCGTGCGCGCCCAGTTCCGCCACGAAATCGAGGTCACGGCTGCCGGCCAGCGCGACCACGTGCGCGCCCAGCGCGACGGCGAGCTGCACGGCGACCATCCCCACCGTGCCGGCCGCGCCCCGGATCAGGACCCGCTCACCGGGGCGGACGTGGGTCATGTCGCGCAGGGCGGTCAGGGCCGTCGTGCCCGAGGTGACGAGTGCGGCGGCGTCGGTCCAGGACAGTGTGGACGGCATCGGGGCGACGCGGTCCGCGGGCACCACGGCGTATTCCGCGGCGGAGCCGGTGACGTGGCCGGACTTGGGGGAGACCATGCCCCAGACGGGCGCACCAGTGGCAAGGTCCGTCCCGGCGAGGTCGAGGCCGACGCCGAGGGGGAACTTACGGCCGGTCACGATCTTCAGGGTGCCGCTGCGGACCACCGCGTCGTGCCGGTTGACCGCCGAGGCCTCGATCTTCACGAGCACCTCGCCGGGACCTGCCGTGGGCCGCGGCACCGACGCCATCTCCAGGACCTCCGGACCGCCGTAGCGCTGGAACTGTGCTGCCGTCATCTGCCGCATGGAAACCGCCTCATGATGTATGCGATGTGAACGGCACTAACATAGCAGCAATGTTAGAATCGTCAACATGGCGGATCGGAAGACGTATCACCACGGGGCGCTGCGGCAGGCGCTGATCGACGGGGCGAAGGAGATCCTCGCCGAGAGCGGGCACGAGCAGTTCAGCCTCAACGAGGTGGCCCGCCGCGCCGGGGTCAGCACGGCCGCCCCCTACCGGCACTTCACCAACCGCGACGACCTGCTGAGCGCGGTGGCCGAGGAGGGTTACCGGACCCTCGCCGACGATCTCGAGAAGGCCACCGGGCTCGTGGGTCTCGGCGGCGCCTACGTGCGGTTCGCGCACGAGCATCCGGGGCTGTTCGTCACGATGTTCCGCAGCCGCCCGGGCGGTGAGGCCTCCGCGGCGGGCGAGGCGGCGTTCGGGACGCTGCTACGTGCGGTCGTGGCCGCGCAGGAGAGCGGCGAGATCGTCTCCCACGCGTCACCGGAGCTCACCGCCCGCTCGATCTGGGCGACGCTGCACGGCCTCGCGGTGCTCCACCTGCAACGCCCGCACGAGCGTTACGGCCTGGGCGGCGAGCCGGAAGAACTCGCCGCGACCACCCTGTCGGCGTTGCTGGGCGTCAAGCCCGGGTGATCAGGGCGTGCAGGCGGGTGAGTGCGGTGGTGGTGTCCGCGGTGGCGGGGCGCAGGAGCAGCATCCGCTGGCGGGAGAGCGGGCTGAGCATCACGACGCAGTCCAGGTCGAGGCGGCCCACCCGGTCGTCGTGGACCTGTTTCGTCGCGCAGTGCAGCACCGACACCTCGTGGTCGCCCCACATGGCCGCGAATTCGGCGCTGGCCGTGCTCAGCTGCGCGACCAGCGTGGTGGCCGCGGGATCGCCGTCGCGGCGGGCGACGATGGTGCGCAGGTCGGCGACGTACGCCCGCCCGGTCTGCTCGTGCTGCTCCTCGGGTTCCAGCTTGAGCCGCCACGCCGGCGACGTGAACCACCGCCACACCAGGTTCGGCTCGAAGCCGGGCAGCCCGGCGAACTGCCCGAACAGGGCGACGTTGAGCGTGTTCTGGGCGACCACGGTGCCGAGCTCGTCGGAGATGAACCCGGGGGTGGTGGCGGCGACCGCGTCGAGGACGCAGAGCAGGCCCGGGTCGACGTAGCCGGCGGGTTCGGGCTGCAGGGGCGCGGCCTGACCGGCGAGGCGGTAGAGGTGTTCGCGCTGGTCCCCGGTCAGCCGCAGGGCGCGGGACAGGCCGCCCAGGACGGCGGCCGACGGTTTCGGCCCGCGGCCCTGCTCGATGCGCTCGTAGTAGACCGGGGACATGCTCGCCAGGGTCGCCACCTCGTCGCGGCGCAGCCCCGGGGTGCGACGCCGCCCGATGACGGCGATGCCCACCGCCGCGGGTGCCAGTGACTCGCGGCGGTGCCGGAGGAAATCCCCCAGCTGGTCGAGGCTCATGACCTCACTTTAACGATCACCTCGGCGAGCTCCTCCGGCGCGGACAGGAACGGCGAGTGCGAGGTGGCCAGTTCGACGACCGTCGTGGGCGCGGCGGACACCGCGTCGATCTCCGTGACGAAGCGGCGCTGCAGGGCTGCCGGGACGGCGCGGTCGCCGGTGCACACGATGTAGGTGTGGGGCACGGATCCGTACCGTGCGGGGGTGATCGGGAAGGTCTCGCCCGGGATGCCCGCGGGGCCGTCCGGGGTGAGCAGGGCGATCGCCGCGCCGGCCGTAGGCTCGTCGACGTCGTGGTAGAAGGCGTCCCGGGCGGCGGCGTGCCCGGCCGGGTCGCCCGGGTCCAGCCGCAGGGCCCCGACCACGGCCGGGTCGGCCCGCAGCAGGGCGCCCACCTTCTCGCCCTCGTTCTCCGGGCTCGCGATGTAGTCGGCGGCCGGGACCCCGCTGACCGGCGCGAACGCGGCGAGATACACGAGCTCGGCGAAGAGCTCGGGGGCCAGCTCCGCCGCGGCGGTGGCGACGACCCCGCCCATGCTGTGCGCGACCACGACGCACGGGCGTCCGTTGCCGGCCAGGCGGATCTGCGCGACCAGGTCGCCCGCCGCGGACGAGGCGGTCACCCCGGCGGACGGCGCGGGCTCGGTCGCGAAGGCCGCCGGGTCGAAGGGCCGGGACCAGCGGGCGCGCGGCGAGCGTGCCTTCAGGCCGTGACCATCGAGGTCGACAGCGACGGAGGGTACGCCCGCAGCCGCCAGCTGTCCCGTCAGCCGGCTCCAGCACCAGCTTCCGTGCCACATGCCGTGCACCAGGATGACCGGGTTCTGTTCGTTCATGATCAGAACGTAGATTCCGCGCCGCGCGGTAACCACGCACAATCAGTACGGGTCAGCGCGACCACGCCGCCCACAATGTCGCGTAGTGGCCACCGCGCGCGAGCAGCTCGTCGTGCGTACCCGTCTCCGCGATCCTCCCGTCGGTCAGGACCGCGATGGCGTCGCAGGCACGGGCCTGGGTCAGCCGGTGCGCCACGACGATCGCGGTGCGTCCGGCGATCAGGGCCGACGCCGCTTCCTCGAGATCACGGGCGCCCGCGCTGCCCGCCTCGGCGGTGGCCTCGTCGAGGATGACCACGGGTGGGTCCCGCAGGGCGAGGCGGGCCAGAGCGAGTTGCTGGATCTGCGCGGCGGTCAGCGGGTGCTCGCCGGGGCCGACCAGCGTGTCCAGGCCCGACGGCAGTGCTTTGACCCAGGTGTCCGCGCGGACGGTCCGCAGCGCCGCGAATATCTGATCGTCACCGCACGGCCCCTTCGCCGCGAACGTGACATCGTCGCGCAGCGTCCCCGTGAACACATAGGTCTCCTGCGAGACCACCCCGACCCAGTCACGCAGCGTCCCCGCGTCGAGGTCCTGAATGCCGGTCCCGTCCAGCGTCAGCGTGCCGGCGGTCGCGGGGAACGTCCCGGCCACCAGGTTCGCCAGGGTCGTCTTCCCGGCCCCGCTGCCGCCGACGAGCGCGAGCGACGTACCCGCCGGCACCACGAGGTCGATGCCCCGGAGCACCACCGGCCCCTCGCCGTACGCGTGCCGCACCCCGCTCACCGCGACCGCGACGGACCGCCCAGGGGCGGCCCGGATTCCCGGCGCGGGCGGCGCCACGAGCAGCACCCCCGCGGTCCGGGCCAGCGAGGCCTGCGCGCGCTGCACGTCGTCGAAGGAGAGCAGCAGCTCACCCAGCGGCGAGAACAGCCGGTGGAACAACAGCGCGGCAGCCGTCACCGCACCGACCGTCACGACATCCGTGCGGACCAGCCACCACCCGGTCAGCAGCACCGCGGACAACCCGGCCGCCTCGGCCGCGTTCATCGACTTGCTGAACCAGAGATAACTGCGGGCCGCACGCAGGGCCACGCTCAGATTGTCCTGCGAGGCCGCCTCGAGCCGCCGCGTCTGCAGCGCCGCCATCCCGTACGCGTGCACGGTGGATCTGCCGTGCAACGACTCCAGCATGACCCGTCCCCGTTCGGCGGCCAGCCTGCGCTCCGTGGCGTAGAGCAGCGCCGCCCGGGGCAGGTAGGCCCGCAGGCTGAGCCCGTAGATCGGGAACACCACGACGAAAGCCAGCGCCAGCCGCCAGTCCAGCGCGAGGAACCCCACCGCCGACAGCACCACGGTGACACCCGCGCTCAGGACCTGCGCCACCACCGGCACAGCCGCGACGAAGTCCTCCAGATCCTCGGTCACCCGGGACGACACCTCGCCGCCGCCGACGTTCTCCAGCAGCGCCGGTGGCAGCCCGAGCGTGCGCTCCACGACCTTCTCGCGCAGGTCGGCCGCGATCAGTGACCCGAGCCGCTCATTGCCGCGCAGGGCCAGCGCGGAGCAGACCGCCCCGGCCAGAACAGCCCCGGCCAGGACCAGGATCAACTCATACGGGTACGCACCCCCGCCCCGAACCGCGTCCACCACCCGCCCCAGCACCAACGGCACGGTGACGGTGGCGGCGGCCCCGAGCCCGGTCCACCCGAACGCGAGCCAGGCCGCCCCGGGATGCGCCCGGACTGACTCCCCGAGCACCGCCGAACTCTCCCGCGCGGTGGCGATGGGCAGCGTGTGGGTGCTGGTCGTCATCGCAGCACCGCCTCGGCATAGTCGGCGTCCCCGGCCAGCCGGGCATGCGTATCCGTTATGGGTGGCCGGTCGCCGGGGAAGAACACCACCCGGTCGCAGCGGGCGAGCAGCGGCGGCGAGGTACAGACGACAACCGTGGTGCCACCCGCACCACCACCTGCGCTCGCACCACCATCGGCCGCGTCCCGGCGCAGCGCGGCCAGCCCCTCGGCCACCGCGTCCTCGGTGACGGCGTCCACCGCGGTGAGCGGGTCGCGCAGCACCAGCACCGGTGGCCGGGCGGCGAGAGCACGGGCCAGCGCGACCCGTTGCCGCTGCCCGCCGGAGAGGTTTACGCCACCGTTGAGAAGCGCGGTGCTCACCTCCGCCGCCTGCGCCGCGGCGAGCGCCCGGGACGGGTCCCCACCCCGGCCGGTGTCGAGGGCCTCCGCCAGGCTCCGTCCGAACAGGTGCACCGCGTGCGGCTCCACGAGTACCCCCGGACCGCGCAGCGACTCGATCACGGAGTCCGCCACCTCCGGTCGCACGCTGACGACACCGAGCAACTCACCCGCCCGCACGTCAACCTCGATGCCCCCACCTCGGAGCCGCACTTCCCCCTCGACCGCGCGGCTTGACAGGTCCGCTGTGCTCGCCCGTTCCACGCGGTCCAGCAGGGCGGCGACCCGGGCCGCACCGGCGCGGGCGATCGCGGCGAGTTTGATGCCGGCGGTGAGACGCTGGACCGGTTCGCCGGCGAAGGAGGCCATGGCGACCACGGTGATGAGCTCGCCGACCGTGATCCGCCCGGAGAGCGTCATCGCCCCGCGGCGGCAGCGGTCCCCACCAGCACGATTCCCGTGGCGACCTGCCCGGCACCCTCCACCGCGGCCGTCGCCGTGGCGCCCCGCAGCGCGGCGTCCAGCGACTCCCCGCTCGCCCGGCGATAGCGCCGGATCGCTTGAGGGACACCACCGAAGCCCCGCAACGGCCGTAACCCGTGCACGAGCTCGGCAGCGAGCGCGGCGGCCAGCCCGGAGCTCTGCTGGCGCGCGGCGATCCGGCGTTCCACCAGGGGACTGATCCGGTCGATCCCCACGGTGAGCACGGGTACGCCCACGGCGATGCCGATCCCGAGCCAGGGGTCGACGCCCAGCAGCACCACCACCGTCACGATCACGGCGGCGGCTCCCGAGACCACGTTCACCACCGCGCGCAGGACGTCCGCGGTGCCCTTGGCGTCGGAGACGAGGACGTTGGCGAGGTCCCCGGAGCGGCGGCCCGCGCCCGCGTGCGGATCGGTGAGGATCGCGGCGGTCGCGCGTACCCGCAGATCGTGGGCCTCGGTGGCGGTCGCCGCGGTGAGCTGCCAGAAAGTGGTGCCACCGCCGCTCGCCAGGATGGTGAACAGCACCAGGATCGCGCCGACCGCCACCAGGATCGAGGTGACGGACCCGCCGTTCACCGCGCGGTCGACGGCCAGGCCGATGGCCAGGGGGACCAGCGCCTCGCAGATCTGGTGCCCGGTCGACGCCGCGCAGGCCAGGGCGAGCGGGCGGGCCCGGCGCCGCAGCACGCCGGTGAGGAGGGATCGCATGCCCTCGGACGTTAGGAACGATGCGGCGGGTGCTCCAACGCTTCGGCCGGACCCGAATCGTCCGTGAACTGGGCGAGCAGGGCGGCGCCGGCGGGCTCGAGCTCGTAGAGCACGTGCCGGCCGGTGCGGGAGCGCGCGACGGCCCCCGTCTCCAGCAGCGAGCTGAGCTGCTCGGAGACGGTGCTGGGGGACAGGCCCAGCGTGGCGGCGAGCGCGGTGGTCGTCGCCGGTTCGGTCAACGCCCGCAGCACCCCGGCCCGCCCGGGCCCGATCAGCTGGGCCAGCCGGTCCCGCGCGGGTCGCACCGGTTTGCGGGCCAGCACCGCCGCGCCCCGGGCCTGGTAGGTCACCATCAGGATCTCGGGATGGTCCGTGGACACGCTCGGCCGGTCCTGCGCGAGGATCAGCGGCACCAGCAGCAGCCGCTTGTCGTGCGCGGGCAGCACCGACTCGCGCCGCTTCGGCAGGGACAGCACCGGCCGGTCCCAGCGGGCCACCCAGCGCAGACCGGTCAGGACCGCCTCGGGGCCGTGCGCGGCGAGCGTACGCGCGCGGAGCAGCACTTCCTCGTCCAGCGCGGCCCGCATCACCGGCCAGTACGGCGCGAGCGCCCCCGCCCAGAACGCCAGCATGGCGTCGGCGAGGAGGGTGAACGCGCGCTCCCCGTCGTACATGTAGGGCTTCAAAAAGCTTGGCAGTCCTTCGGGGTAGTGCGTGGTGAACTGCTCCTCGACGGTCTCGTGCGCCGTCGCGCGCAGCAGCTCCACCTGCTCGGCCAGTGCCGGCCGGGCTCCGATCGGCACGTGCGTGAAGAGATCCGGCGTCTTGCGGGCGTGCTCGGTGCCGTAGAGCTCGGCATAGACCCGCAGCGGCGCGGTCTCCGGGACGTCCCGCAGGACCTGACGGGCACGATCGACCCACTCGGTGTACGGCCAGGGCGCCCGCTCGTTCGCCCGCTCACGATGCACCAGCTCGAGCCCGGCGACCAGCTCGTTGAGCGGGCTCAACGCGATCCGGGTGCGGTCGAGCGTCGACTCGCCGAGCTGAATGCGGATCACTCATTCCCCCTTTTCATTCTCCGCGGAAGATCGGCTCGCGGCGCTGCAGGCTGGCGGCGATGCCCTCCGCGCTGTCCCGCGTCTGCCAGAGCTTCGCCTGCTCGGCCAGCTCGTGCTCCATCGCTGCGCGCGCCCGCTGCGGCAGGTCGCCACGCAAGCTTTCCCGCATCGACCGTACGGCCAGAGGCGCCGCCACCGCGAACGACCGCGCCCACTCCATCGCGGTCTCCCGAACCGTGCCCGGCGCAGCCAGCCGATCGGCGAGCCCCGCGGCGACCGCTTCCTCCCCGCCGACCCGCCGCCCCGTGAGCAGCATGTCCCCGGCCAGCTGCGGCCCCACCAGCCGCGGCAGCGTGACACTGAGCCCGAACCCCTGCGGAAACCCCAGCCGCGCGAAGTTGGCGACGAACCGCGTCGCCGCCTCGGCCACCCGGAAATCCGCCACGCACGCCAGCCCGAGCCCGCCACCCACCGCCGTACCCTGCACCGCCGCGATCATCGGCACCCGCACCTCGAACAGCGGCGCCGCCCGCCGGTACAACCGCCCCGCCGCGGACGCAGGATCCCCCGCGAAATCCGCCGTCGCAAAATCCGCGCCGGCACAGAAATGCCTCCCCTGCGACGCCAGCACGATGACCCGGCAGCCCGGATCCTCCCCGAGCGTGCCCGTCGCCTCGACGAGCTCACCGATGAGCCGCTCGTCGAAATGATTGTTCGGCGCCCGCCGGATCTCCACCAGCGCCACGCCCGCCCCGACCGAAACCGACAACTCGCCGCTGTGCGCCACAGATCCCTCTCTCGTCAGCCGGGCAATTCCGCCGATCGATCTTCACACGCGCAGCAGACCCGGGACCCGCCGGGACATCTTCCGGCGACGCTGGTGATGAGAGCGGTCTCGCCCGTACCGTGCGACGCGCTGGGCCAGGTCAACGGCTCATCCTGCGTACGAGGCGAGGCACCGATGGAAAGCATCACCAAGAACCGGCAGTCCCTGGACACCCTGCGCGCCATGATCGACAGGGCGTACGGCCTGGACCAGGTCCCCGAGGACGGCGATCGGGTGCACGAGCTGGGACACGGCTGGTTCAACGTGGCGTACCGGATCCGGCTGCGGGACGGCACCGGGGTGGTGCTCAAGATCGCGCCGCCGCCGCACATCGAGGTGATGACCTACGAGCGCGGCGCGATGGAGATCGAGTTGGCATCGCTGCGGCTCATCGCCGAACGCACCGGCGTGCCGGTCCCGCACGTCGACTACGCCGACCGCAGCCACGAACTCTGCGACGCCGACTGGTTCTTCATGCCCTACATCGACGCGGACAACTTCGGCATCGTGAAGGACAGCCTGAGCGCAGCCGACCGCGACAGCTACAACGAGGCGCTCGGTGCGGCGAACCGTGAGCTCAACAGCATCCGCGGCGCGGCTTTCGGCCCGATCACCGGGCCCGGCGATCCGACCTGGCGGGGGTGCTTCACCCGCATGATCGGCGACGTCCTGGCCGACGGGCAACGCCGATCCGTCGACATCGGCTACGACTACGACCTGATCCGCGACCTGATCGCCGGGAACCAGGACTGCCTGGACGAGGTGACCGAGCCCCGGTTCGTCGAGTGGGACCTGTGGGACAGCAACGTCATGATCCGCGACGGGAAGATCGTCGCGATCATCGACCACGAACGCGCGTTCTACGGCGACCCGCTCATGGAGGCCGGCTTCACCGCCGTCGATCTGCCCGCGTTCGGCGACCCCGCGGCGTTCCTGCGCGGGTACGGCCACGCCGGACTCACCGCCGGTGATCGGCAGCGCCGCAGGCTCTACACCCTCTACCTGGTTCTCATCATGATCATCGAGACCGTTTACCGCGGCCACACCGACACCGTGCAGTACGACTGGGCCCGCGAGCGCCTGCACGAGGTCATGGCTCTGTTCGGCCGGGAATCCCGCTGAGCCGCTCCACCCGCCGGCCCCCGGCCGAGACCACGGCGATGCTCGGCAGCCGCCCGATCGGGCGGCTGTTGTGGCACACCTGCTCCCAGACCACGCTGTCGGTCGGTGTCTACGGCATCTACGCCCTCACCAACGCGTGGTTCGTCGCTCGCGGCGTCGGCACCGACGCCATGGCGGCCGTCAACCTCGCCGCCCCGGTCCTGCTCATCCTCGGCGCTGTCTCCACCACAGTCGGAGCGGGCGGCGCGTCGCTGGTCTCCCGTCGTCTCGGCGCCGGCGACCCGGCCGGCGCTGCCCGTGCCACCGGAAACGCCTTCGCCGTCTTCTGGCTGACCGCAGCCCTGATCACCGGGGCCGGCCTGCTCGCCGTCGAGCCGCTGCTCACCGCACTCGGCACCGATCCCGCGACCCGCGGTCTCACCCGCGACTACATGATCGTGCTGCTCTGCGGGGCCCTCGTCTCGACCGGCTTCTCCAGCCTGGTCCGCGCCGAGGGCCGGCTGCGGTTCTCCACCCTGCTGTGGGTCGTCCCGGTCCTGGTCCAGATCACCCTCGACCCACTCCTGATCTTCGGACTCGGCTGGGGCGTTCGCGGCGCGGCCCTCGGCACCGTCGGCGGCCAGGCCGTCTCCGCGGCGATGAGCATCTGGTTCTTCTTCCTGCAACGCGACCGGCCCTACCGCATCACCCGGGCCGACCTGCGCCCCCACGGCCCGACCCTGCGTGCCCTGGTCGGCGTCGGTGCCCCGTCGTTCCTCGCCGGCTTCGGTGCGACCCTGGTCGCCCTACTGGTCAACAACACCCTGTCGCACGCCGGCGGCGCCACCGCGCTGGCCGCCTACGCCGTCTGCGCCCGGATCCAGACGTTCGTCATGATGCCGCAACTGGGCATCAGCCAGGGCCTGCAACCCATCGTCGGATACAACGCCGGGCGCGGCCTGCACCACCGGGTGGCCCGCGCCCGGACCCTGGCTCTGGGTGCCACCGTCGGCTACGGCGCAGTCGCGGCAGGCGTGGTCATCGTGGGCGCGGACCCGCTCGTGGCGCTGTTCCTGCCCGGCGGCGACGCCGCGACGACCACTCAGCAGGCTCTGCGCATCATCGCCGCAGGGTTCGTCGCTGCCGGGGTCACACCCCTGATATCGGCGTACAGCCAGGCAATCGGCCGGCCCGCGATCTCCTACGCCATCTCCGTCGGCACCCTGGTCCTCGTCAAGGCGCCCCTGGTGATCTCGCTCGCTCACCTCGGAGCGACAGGCGTCTGGATCGCCCTGGCCCTGGGCGAGACCCTGTCCGCACTGGCCGCGGTCGTCCTCCTGCGCCGCCTCCGGCGCGTCCGGGAGCGTCCCCTCTGACCCACCTTCCGCGGGCTGCGGCTGCGAGCTGCGGCTGGAGCGGCGAGTGGCGGCTGCGGGCTGCGGCGGCGAGCTGCGGGCGGGAGCAAATGTCCGTTCCTGTTACCTTCTGTTGACATGCCGCATACATTTGCGTCAATGTGTGTGGCATGCGCCGATCATCTCTGAGGCCACTTCTGCTGGTTGTCATGCTGGCCATCTCGATCCTCGCCGTGCCGTCGAGCCCCGCGGGGGCGGCCACTGTGCACGGTCTGAAGGGCGAATACTTCCGCATGTCCGCGCCGGGGGCGCGGGACTTCGCCGAGCTCGGCGGGGTGCTGCTGGACCCGAACATCGACCTGCCCGGGCTGGCGGGGACGTTCGAGTCGCTGACCGGGCGGACGGAGCACACGACCGCCCGCTGGACCGGGAAGATCACCGCGCCGGCGACCGGGGACTACACGTTCTCGATGGTCGGGGACAACGGGTTCCGGTTCCTGATCGACGATGCCGCGGTGATCGATCACTGGGTCGGGGACTGGGACGTCGAGCAGACCAGCAGCCCGGTGCATCTGGTGGCCGGTGAGGCTCACGACGTACGCATAGAGATGTTCCAGGATGTCGGTGGCGCGAACCTGTTCCTGCGCTGGTCCGGGGCCGGGATCGCCAGGCAGTTGGTGCCGGAGTCGGCGTTCACCCCGCCGGACGGGTTCCAGGTGTACCCGGTGGACTTCTCCGTCGACCGGGCCGGGACGAAGGTCGTCGCCGACTTCGAGGGCGCGATTGACAACGTTGGACAAGCGGCGCAGCACCTGGTTGTCGAGGCCGACACCACGCCGATGCCGATCAAGTCGGTGCGGGTCGCGGGGGACAAGCTCGTCATCACGCTGAGCGAGCCGGTGCAGAAGGGCCAGCGTGTGCGGGTCACGTACGACGGGAATGGTGGTCTGATCGTCGGCGGCGCAGCCGTTCCGCAGGTCATCCGGACCGCGGCGAACGCCTCCACCCACCGCCTGACCACGACGTGGGGCGACAAGGTCAACCCCGCCAGGCCACTGCAGGAATACCCCAGGCCCCAGCAGGTACGCAAGGACTGGCTGAACCTCAACGGACAGTGGGAGTTCGCCGGGGCGACCGCGGCGCAGCAACCGGTCTTCGGCAAGGCGCTCGGCGAGCGGATCACCGTGCCGTTCCCGATGGAGTCGCTGCTGTCCGGTGTGGAGCGCCACGAGGACCACTCGTTCTACCGCAAGCTCGTGTCGATCCCGCAGAACTGGGCGGGCAAGCGGCTGAAGCTGAACTTCGGCGCGGTCGACTACCAGGCGAAGGTGTGGGTCAACGGCACGCTCGTCGCCGAGCACACCGGTGGCTACACGGCCTTCACCGCGGACATCACCGACGCCGTGCGAGGCCGCGGCAAGCAGGAGATCGTCGTCGCCGTCACCGACACGACCGGGCAGGACCAGCCGATCGGCAAGCAGTCCACGAACCCGGGCGGCATCGTCTACACCCCGACGTCGGGCATCTGGCAGACAGTCTGGCTGGAGCCGGTGGCGCCGGTCTCGATCGACGACATCGTCACCACCCCCGACCTGGCCACCAGCTCGCTGACCGTGACGGTCAAGTCGGCCACCGCGACCGCCGGCACCAAGGTCACCGCGACCGCACGGGACAAGAAGGGCCACAAGGTCGCCACGGTCACGGGCGCCGTCAACACCGCGCTCCAGCTGAAGATCGCCAAGCCACACCTGTGGAGTACGGACGACCCGTACCTCTACGACCTCGACGTGACGCTGAAGAAGGACACCGTACGCAGCTACTTCGGCATGCGGTCCATCGCCGTGCAGAACGTCGGCGGCTTCCAGAAGCTCGTCCTCAACGGCAAGCCGGTCTTCTCTCTCGCCACCCTGGACCAGGGTTTCTGGCCCGACGGGCTCTACACGGCACCCAGCGACGAGGCGATGCTCTTCGACCTGAAGGCGACCAAGGCGCTCGGCTTCAACGCGATCCGCAAGCACATCAAGGTGGAACCGGCCCGCTGGTACCGCCACGCCGACGAGCTGGGCCTGCTGGTCTGGCAGGACTTCGTCTCCGCGGCCATCCGCACGCCCGCGGGTCAGCAGGCCTGGCGCACCCAGGCCGACCAGGAGATGGCGCAGCTGCACAACTCCCCGGCGCTGATCGGCTGGGTCGTCTTCAACGAGGGCTGGGGCGAATGGGACCGCACCGCGACCGGCCGCATCGCCGAAGAGGTCAAGGCCGCCGACCCGAGCCGCATCGTCAACGCCCACAGCGGCGTCAACTGCTGCGACTCCAAGGGTGACTCCGGCAAGGGCGACGTCATCGACCACCACGACTACCTGAACCGCGAAGCCCCCTACCCCGACGCCACCCGCGTCGCGATGGACGGCGAGCACGGCGGCTTCACCCTGCGCACCCCCGGGCACATGTGGCCCGGCCCGCCCGCGGCGATCTACAGCGGCGTCGCCGACAAGGCAGCCCTGACCGCCAAGTACGTCGACAACACCCGGACGTTCTACCTCGAGGCCGCGGGCGCCGAGCTGTCCGGCTCGGTCTACACCCAGATCACCGACCTGGAAACCGAGCTCAACGGCCTGTGGACGTACGACCGCCGCGAGATCAAGGTCGACCCGGCCCCCGTACGCGCCATCAACCTCCAGGTCATCCGCGCCGGCGCCGACGCCGGCAAGGACGCCACCTTTCCCGGCCGAGGCGACTGGGCCCTGAACGAAGGCACCGGCACCACCGCAGCGGACAGCAGCACGGGCGGCAGCCCCCTCTCCCTGAAGGGCGACGCGAAATGGGCCCCCGGCGTGACCGGCACAGCCCTGGCCTTCGACGGCGACGGCGACTCCGCCGAAACCACCGGCCCGGTCGTCGACACCACCCGCGACTACTCCATCGCCTCCTGGGTCACCCTCGACAAGATCCCGGGCAACTACGCCACCGCCATCAGCCAGGACGGCCGCAAAACCGAAAGCCCCTTCTACCTCCAGTACGGCCAGGGCGCCTTCGCCTTCAGCACCCCCGGCGGCAACCGCGCCCGCCTGACGATCACCCCCGACCTGAACCGCTGGTACCACCTCGTCGGCGTCCGCGACCACACAAGCGGCCAGGTCCGCCTCTACGTCGACGGCCAGCCCGCCGGTAATGCCACAGCCGGTCCGGACGTCGTCAGCACGGGGCCGCTGTCCGCCGGCCGTGCGAAGTACGCCGGCAACAGGACCGACTTCTGGTCCGGCTCGATCGACCAGGTCCACGCGTACGACCACGCACTGACCGATACCGAGGTCGCCGCCCTGTACGCGGCTGAGGCCCAGCACTGACCGACACCCACAACCATCGAGAGGTCCCTTCCGCTATGGGAGGGACCTCTCGTCGTGCAGCGACATGTCAGAGAGCCCGCGTCCAGCCGATGAACCGGTCAAAGGCCCTGCCGAGCGGGCCGGACATCCGGGAACCCTCCAGGTAGGACCGCATCACCGGGCCAGAGACGGGCCAGGGCCAGGGAGGACTTCTCCTTGGCCTGCTGTCCTGGATCAGCTGCCTTCGACCAGCTGCACATGCTGGGTCCAGGGGCTCAGGGCTGGCGGCGCGAGGTCGGCGCGGTGGGCCGTGGGGTCGGCGGGCAGGGTGGCACGGCGGCGGATCGGGTCGGGCTGTCCTCGGTGGTCATTTGTTGGACGGACCTTGACCCGTGCGTCCCGCTTGCGACGCTCTGGTCGGGGATGTTGGTCCTGGGCCTTGCCACCGCGTGTGAGCGTAGAGGGGCGCAGGGTGAGGCTGGCGAAAGTTATCTGTTGTCGTTGGTGGCGGAATGGTGCGCTTCGCTTTGGGTCGGCGCAATGTTATGTGGCGACGGCTGTCAAACGCGCAACATCGTGCGTTCGCCCATGACATATTCCTTATCGGGCGTGATGGTGCGTCGCTGGTAGTCACGCAGGGTGCGAGTCGCGTTGAAGGCTCGACGGTGCGGTGCGGTGCGGCGTGGTTGGTCGCCGTGGCCGTGGCAGTGGCTGTGCCGTGGCCGTGGCCGTGGCAGTAGCCGTGGCAGTGGCTGTGCCGTGGCCGTGGCCGTGGTGGTCTGAGGTGGTGGCCGCAGGGATTGGAGCATTTCGGTCGGTGGGCCGGGGCGGTGGCCGTGATGCGGAATGGGGCGCCGATCGTCGCTGGGGGGCTGGCCGGACAGGTGATCCACAGGGTTCGGTTTGTGGACCACAGTGGTCCGATGGTCACACCGGCGCAACCGTGGCAGCTGCCTGTTCCTCCGCCCGCCAAGCGTAAGAAGTGGCCGATCATTGTCGGTGCGTCCGTGCTGGGAGTGCTGCTGTGCTGCGGTGGCGTCACCGCGATCGGCCTGGCTGCCGGCGACCCCGCCAAGAAGGACACCGCGGATTCGAAGCTGATCGGCGCGCCCAGCAGCGCAACGGCCGGCCCGGACACCCCCGTGTCAACGGAGACCGCGTCGCCGACGGCCAGCTCGGCGGAGTCGGAGTCGGAGTCGGAGTCGACGACGTCGAAGCCGGCGGGGACAGCCGGCCCGAAACCGAAGCCGGCCGTCACGAACCCGCAGCCGCGCCCGACCACCACAAGGCCGACCACCCAAAGGCCGACCACCCAAAGGCCGACCACCAAGAAACCGACCACCAAGAAACCGACCACCAACAAGCCGACGACCCAAAAGCCGACCACGAAGAAGCCGACCACCAAGCCGAAGACCAAGAAGCCGACCGCCGAGGTCTACTACGCGAACTGCGCCGCGGTCAGGGCGGCCGGTGCTGATCCGATCTACGCAGGTGATCCCGGGTACTCACGCAAGCTGGACCGGGACGGCGATGGTGTGGCCTGCGAATAGTCCAGCCGGATGTGCGTTTACCGGCCGTAGCGGCTCTTGAGGTGGCGCCACCAGTCGCGGAACATCCAGGCGTCGAATTCGGTGATCCGGGTGGCGGAGCCTGCCTGCATGAGGAAGCCGCCGACGCCGGTGGGGGTCCAGTCGTAGAAGTCGTCGAGGCCCCAGGTGTGGCCCATTTCGTGCAGGAGGATGTGGATGTTGTCCGTGCTGAGGTTGGACATGTAGTACTCGCGGCCGATGCGCTGGCCCCAGTCGCCGCCGGCGCCGCCGTTGAAGCCGTCCGTCAGCCAGAGGGACTGGTCGTAGTGGTGGGTGATGCCGCCGGGGCAGGTCGGGTACTGCCCGTTCTGGTTGAAGAAGCGGCCGCACGGGGGTGCGCACTGCGGGGCGTTCTCGTTGATGTTGTTGACGTAGATGTCGACCGACGTGTCGGTCCACTGGAGTTGGGCGCGGTCGCGGACGGCCCAGCCGACGACCCGTACGGGGACGTCGGTGTAGGGCCAGCCGTTGTGGCCGACGAGCTCGTCCATCCATTTTTTGTGCTGGCGGGCGAGGGTGGCCTGGATCTGGTCACGCTGCGCCGCGGTGACGGTCGCCGAGGAATCCCAGCGTACGCAGTAGTTGATGTACCCGCCGTTGGCCATGACCTGGTCCCAGCCGTAGTTGCGGAACCCGTACAGGTTGCCGTTGTTGTACGTGGACTCGACGTGCTGCCAGACCTCGTTCAGCGGGGTGACGAGGTTGGCGGGTGGGCTCCAGGTGGCGGGGGCGGCGTGGGCCACCCCCGCGCCGCCCGGGATCAGGAGGACTGCTGCCAGCAGGGTGAGCAGGATTCTTCGGATCGGGGTCACGGTGCGCTCCTAGTCATCGACATATATCAATGAATGGAGGGTACGCCTACAGCTGGGCGACGCTTCCCGCGTACATGTGCTCGATCTGCGAAGCGAAGTTGGTCTCCACGACCTTGCGCTTGACCTTCATCGACGGGGTGATCTCGTCGTCGTCGATGGTGAGGTCGCGGGGGAGGATCGCGAACTTCTTGACGGTCTCCCAGCGGTTCAGCTTCGCGTTGAGCTGCTCGACGTAACCCGCGATCAGCTTCTCGGTCTCGGCGGCGGCGACCACCTCGGCGTACGGTTTTCCGCCGGCCCAGGCGACGATGGACTCCTCGTCGAGGGTGACGAGCATCGTGACGAAGTTGCGGGACTGGCCGATGACCAGGACCTGGGAGGCGTACGGGCAGACGGCCTTGAACTGGTTCTCGATCGCGCTGGGGGCGATGTACTTGCCGCCGGACGTCTTGACCAGGTCCTTCTTGCGGTCGGTGATGGTGAGGTAGCCGTCGGCGTCCACGTGGCCGATGTCGCCGGTGCGCAGGAAGCCGTCGTCGGTCAACGTGTCGCGGGTGGCCTCGGGCAGGTGGTGGTAGGCGCGCATGATCGACCGGCCGCGCAGCAGGATCTCGCCGTCGGTGTCGGTCTTCACCTCGAGGTTGCCGAGGGGCTGCCCGACCGTGCCGATGCGGAACGCGCCTGGGCGGTTCACGAAGCTGACCGCGCTCGACTCGGTCAGGCCGTAGCCCTCGAGGACGGGCAGGCCCGCCGCGGCGAAGAACTCGGCGATGTCGCGGCCGAGCGGGGCCGAGCCGGAGACCAGGACGATGCCCTTGCCGCCGAGGCGGTTCTGCAGCTTGCTGAACACGAGCTTCTCCGCGACGGCGTACCGTGCCCTGAGGAGAGCGCCGACCGGTTTGCCTGCCTGTTGCGCGGCGACCTTGCGTTTGCCGGTCGCGACGGCCCAGTGGAAGATCTTCGCCTTGAGCCCGCCACCGGCGATCGCCGTGGTGACGGCCCTGTTGTAGACCTTCTCGAAGATCCGCGGGGCGGCGCACATCAGCGTCGGGCGGACCACGGCGAGCATGTCGACGAGCTTGTCGACCCGTCCGTCCACGTAGGTCGGCACGCCGACGTGGATGACGCCGCTGAGCAGCGACTTGCCGAACGAGTGGGACAGCGGCAGCCACAGGTACTGCAGGCCCGCCGGGTCGAAGACGCCGACCCCGTCCTGCGCGACGGCCTGCCAGACCCAGCCGCCGTGGGTCAGCTCGACGCCGCGGGCCCGGCCGGTCGTCCCGGACGTGTAGATCAGGCTCGCCAGGTCGTCCGGCCCGATCGTCGCCACGATGTCCGTGATCAGGCCGGGCTCGGCCGCCAGCGCCGCCGCACCCCGGTCCTCCAGGTCGGCAAGGGTGAGCTGGGGTGGCCGCGCAGCCGGGTCGGCGGGACCGTCGATCAGCACGACGTGCGTCACGGAGGTCTGCGCGCCGGAGATCTTGGCAGCGTGCGAGGCGTTCTCGGCGATGAAGATCTTCGAGCCCGAATCCGTCACGATGTACGCGGCATCGTCCGGCGCGGTCGTCGGATAGACCGTGGTGGTGGCCGCACCCGCGCAGTTCACGCCCAGGTCGGCGAGCACCCACTCCAGGCGGGTGCTCGACAGCAGCGCGACCCGGTCGCCGGTCGTGACGCCGAGCCCGCGCAGACCGGCGGCGATCCGCGTTGCCCGCTCGCCGGTCTGCGCCCAGGTCAGCCAGATCAGGCCGGTGTCGTCCGGGGTCGGCACGGCGAACGCGCGCGAGCCGGGCGTGGCACGCACCCGATGGAACAACATCTCCGGGAGAGAGGCGTACGGCGCGTAATCGTCTGTGTTCACTCGGGGTCCTCGCCTGGCGTTGATCAACTCCGTTGATTCTCGTACACCGGGCGAGGACCACGTGCGGCAGGACTTAGATCTTGCCCGTTCCGGCGCCACCCTTGACCAGAGCGGACACCGCCGACACGGGTTCGAGGGTGACGGAGTACGGCGCGGTCGTGAACGAGCCGGCCCGGGTGATGACCGGCTCCTCACCGCCGAAGTCGTTACCCGTGGCGACCGCGAAGCCGTCCAGGTCCGAGTCCTCGGTCGTCCAGACCGGGAGCTTCACGTTCACGAAGACGTTGTTCTGCACCAGGCACTGCGCGTTCATCAGGCAGTGGATGCCGCTGGTCTTCGCGTCGGTGAACAGGTTGTCATAGAGGTGCACGGTGCCGAAGCGCACCCGCGGCAGCCGTGACGCCACGTTGTCGAACCAGTTGTGGCTGTACGTGATCCGCAGGTGGCCGGTGTCCTCGGCGGCATTACTGTCGCTGTGCCCGATGAGCGAGCCCTTCGCGTGGTCGTGCAGGTGGTTCCACGAGACCGTGACGAAGTCCGTCGCGTGGGTCAGGTCGAGCAGCCCGTCGTAGAAGTCCTTGTCGTGGCTGGTGTCGTTGAACAGCTCGTTGTGGTCGAACCAGAGGTGGTCCGACTTCTGCGCGGCGATCAGGTCGACCGGCGCCTGCGCGAACGAGATCTTCAGGTTGCGGATGATGACGTTGCCGGCCTTCTTGACGAAGAACCCGCCGCCGGTCAGCCCCGCGTTCGCGCCGACACCGACGATCGTCTTGTCGGACGAGACCACGACCTCATCCGAGCCGGAGCCCTTCAGCACGGTCGAGAGCTGCAGGATTTTCTTGCCGTCCGAGGCGGCTTCGGTCTTCAGCTGCGACAGCGACGTGATCTGCACGGTGGTGCCGCCCGCGCCGCCGGTGGTGCCCGCGCCGAACCCGATCGGGCTCGACTCGAACGTCCCCGTGCTGCTCTTCGTGGGCGTGGGTGACGCTGTCGCCGAGGGGGTCGCGGTCGGTGACGCGGTCGCGGTCGCTGTGGCCGTGGGTGACGCGGTTGCGGTCGCGGTGGGTGACGCTGCCCCGGTGGTGGTCACGGTGACGTTGTCGAACTGCGCTGTCGCATCGTACGTCTGGAGCCCGATCCGCCCGTTCCCGAACGAACTCGCCGTCGCACTCACCACCGACGCGCCGTTCACCGAACCGGTCAGCGTGCTCCCGCTGACGGTCAGCCCCAGCGTGTACGCGTTGCCCGCGCTCACGGTCAGCGCCGCCTCGCCGAGAACCGTGGCGGTGCCCGACCTGACCGACTCCAGGCGGACCTTGCCGGTGCCGGCGAGCGCGAGCCGGTAGAAACTGGTGGAGCTGGTGGAACGCGCGACGATCCCGGCGTACCCATCAGCTTTGATCGTGATCGGCTCGACCGAGGCAGTCACGGTGTAGTCGGTCCAGCTCGTGTCGCCGGCGAACTCCCGGGCCAGCGTCGCCCCGGTCTTGCCCTGCCGCAGCACCTTGCTGTCGTCGCCGGTCACCGCCCACGTGCCGCCGGACTTGGTCCAGCCCGCGGTGTCCCCGTCCTCGAAGGTGTCACTGAAGGCCGTGGTCGTCGCCGCCTTGGTGGAGGCGTCCGTGCCCGCTCCAGTCCCCGCGAACGAGACGGTAGCCGCGGCGCCGATGCCGGCCACTACGGCAGCCATGCCCGCCGCGAGAACGACCTTCCGCTTGCGAGAAGCCTTCTTCTTCGGTGCGTCTTCCATGGGTTCCCTTCCAGGACCGGCCTCGAAGCGGGGGTTGATCTTCGAGGTGACGGACATCTGGTGGCCCGGGACGCCCAGGAAGTTGCAGGCAACCCTCAGGTGGTGACCTGGATCACACTGTCAGGGGTCGCTGCTACGGCCTACCTGGTGACGGCGTCCAGGTAGGCGTCAATGGCCTGCAGATTCCTCGTCAGGCTGTCGAGACGCTCCGCCATGCGGTCGCGTTCCTGCCGGACCCGGTTCACGAAGTCCGGCGCGGGGTACTGCGAGCTCGCCGCCTCGGCCAGGCAGGGCAGCACGTCCCTGATGATCTCCGTCGTCAGTCCCGCACTGAGCAGACTGCGGATCTGCCCGACCCGCACGACCAGGGACTCGTCGTAGGCGCGATACCCGTTCTCCTCGCGCCCCGGGGTGAGCAGGCCCTGCTCCTCGTAGTAACGCAGGAGCCGGGGCGATACGTCAGCCCGCTCTGACAGTTCCTTGATTCTCATCGAGACCTCCCTCACAAGCCGTTTGCCCTCACATAGATGTGAAGGTTAGAGCATGGCCGAGCCGCCGCGATCGTGGCGGCTCGCCCAGCAGATGAGGTACAAATCCGTGTCCACCACACATCTCGACGCTCCGCCCGCACTGTCCGCGGAACGTCTGCCACTCCCGTCCCTGCTGGCGCTCTTCACTGCCGGGCTGATCACCACCCTGACCGAGGCGTTGCCGGCAGGGGTGTTGCCCCGGATGAGTCAGGCGCTCGGTGTCTCGGAATCCGTCGCCGGCCAGACGGTCACGATCTACGCGGTGGGAACCCTGCTGACCGCTGTCCCCGTCGCGCTCGCCACAGCGACCTGGCCACGACGTCATCTGCTCCTGGCCGCGCTGGCAGGGTTCGTGATCGCCAACCTCGTCACCGCCGTCTCCCTCAGCTTCGCTGTCACGATGGCGGCCCGGTTCGTCGCGGGGGCCGCGTCCGGGGTTGTCTGGAGCCTGCTCGGTGGGTACGCGGCACGGCTCGTCGGTCCCGCGCTCCAGGGGCGGGCGATGGCGTTCGCCTTTGCCGGCACCCCGGTGGCCCTGTCCCTCGGCGTGCCGATCGGCTCGTACCTCGGCGAGGCGGTCGGGTGGCAGCTCACCTTCGGCTTCGCCTCGGCGCTGACCGGCCTGCTGATCGTCTGGACCGCCTGGAAGCTGCCCAACCTCCCCGGCCGGAAGGCTGAGGACCGGATTCCGTTGCACAGGATCCTCAGACTTCGGGGCATCCGTACGGTCCTCGCGGTGACAGGCGCATTCGTACTCGCACACACCGTCCTGTACACGTACATCGCTCCGATTCTCGCCGGCGCCGGTCTGCCGGATCACGTCCAGTGGATCCTTCTCGACTTCGGCATCGCCTCGATCATCAGCATCTGGCTCACGGGTGTGTTCGTCGATCGCCACCACCGCCGGCTCGTTGTTGTCAGCACCGGGCTGTTCGCCGCGGCCTCGGTGGTCCTTGCTGTGGCCGGCTCGAGCGTCGTGGCCGGCTACATCACGGTCGCGGCCTGGGGACTCGCGTTCGGCGGGGCGGCCACCCTGCTGCAGTCGGCGTTGATGAGGGCGGCCGGAGAGCACGCCGACGTGGCCCAGTCGTCGATGGTGACCACCTGGAACCTGGGGATCGGCCTCGGCGGCCTCGTCGGCGGCGCACTCCTGGCCGGCTTCGGCCCGAGCTCGCTCGTCATCGCGGCGGTCGTGCTCACGGTCCCGACCGTGCTCGTGGTCGTCCTCGCCCGGCAGCATGCCTTTCCGGGCCGGCAGCAGGCCGGCAGTTGAAGATCTCGGCAGCAGGCCAGTAGTTGACGATTGAGTGGAAGGGTTACCCGCATGGCTGACATCAATTTCTACTTCGATCCGATCTGCCCGTTCGCGTGGATGACGAGCAAGTGGATCCGGATCGTGCAGGCCCACCGCGACTACACCGTGGACTGGCGGTTCATCTCGTTGCGACTGATCAACTCGCACCTCGACTACGACAGTCACTTCCCGCCGGAGTACGAGGCTCAGCACACCGCCGGGCTGCGGCTGCTACGCGTTGCCTCGGCGGTGCGGGAGAAGCGCGGCCGTGAGGCGATCGGGCCGCTGTACGCCGCGTACGGTGCCCGCATCCTGGAGACCGGCCCCGACGAGAGCCGGAAGCCCGGCTGGCAGGGCACTGCGGAACTCGCCGCCGCCGCGCTCGCCGAGGCCGGCCTGCCCACATCTCTGGCCGGGTTCCTCGCCGACACGTCCCGGGACGCCGAGATCCAGGCGGAGTCGGACGAGGCGCTGTCGCTGACGGGCAAGGACGTGGGTACGCCGATCGTGCACTTCGAGCCGCCCGCCGGTGTCGCGTTCTTCGGCCCGGTGATCAGCCGGCTGCCCGACGAGAAGCAGGCCGCGGAGTTGTGGGATCACGTCGTCGGCCTCGCCCGGTTCCCCGGGTTCGCCGAGCTCAAGCGGAGCCTGCGCGAGCAGCCGCAGCTGCCGTCGTTCGGCGTCGCGGCGCAGGAGCCGGGCAAGGTCGAGGACTGGCACGCCGGCAGCCGGCGTCTCAAGAAGTAGACCCGTCAGCCCTTCGCCACCAGGAGCGCGAGAGCACCGGCGGTCGCCTCGTCCGCTGACGCCTGCCGTCCGGTTGCTCGCGCGACGACGAACGCACCCTCGACGACGGCCAGCAGGGCGGCGGCCGTCTTCGCGGGATCCAGCCCCGGCGGCAGGGAGCCGTCGTCCAGGGCCTCGCGAACCACATCGGTGAGGAGGCCGGCCAGCTCGGTGAACGCGGAGCCCAGCGCTTCCCGGAGGTCGGTCTCGGCGAGGATCCCGGCGTCGTACGCGAATCCGCCGATCTGGCATCCGCCGAGCGCGTCGCCGGCCGAGGCGAGAAAGGCTGCCAGCCGGTCCCGGCCGGTCGGCAGTCCTTGCATGGCCGCGCGTACGGAAGCGACGAGGTCCCGTCCGTTCTCGGCGATGACCTCCTGGGCGAGACCGGGCTTCGTCGGGAAGTGGTGATAGAAGCTGCCCTGCCCGACGCCGGAGTCCGCCATCACCTGCTTCGGGCTCGTCGTCGAGTAGCCGTGGTGCCAGAAGAGCCGCTTGGCCGAGTCGATGATCCGCCGCCTGTTGTCCATGAGACGAGCCTAACAGCCCTCCATACCTAGAAGTAGGGTTGCCGCCATACCTAGAAGTATGTATGGTCATTCTCGTCCGACCCGCTCGCCGGAAAAGGAGCACCACCATGACCGCCGTCGTGCATTACAAAACCGAAGACCTCGACGGATTCGAGATGTTCTACCGGGAAGCCGGCCCCGCCGACGCGCCCGTCGTGCTTCTGCTGCACGGCTTTCCGACCTCGTCGCACATGTTCCGAGACCTGATTCCGTACCTCGCGGACCGCTTCCACGTCATCGCCCCGGACCTGCCCGGCTACGGCGGAAGCGCCACCCCCGACCGGGCGGAGTTCTCCTACACGTTCGACAACGCGGCGGCGTACGTGCAGAAGCTTCTGACCAAGCTCGGCGTGACCAGGTACGCCGTCAACGTCTTCGACTACGGCGCACCCACCGCGTGGCGGCTCGCCCTGGCCGACCCGGACGCGATCACCGCGCTCATCGTGCAGAACGGCAACGCCTACGACGAGGGCCTGGACAACGACTTCTGGGCGCCGATCAAGCGCTACTGGGCCGACAACAGCCCCGGGAACCGTGACGCCCTGCGCGGACTGGTCACCCTGGACACCACGAAGTTCCAGTACACCGATGGGATGGCCCACGCCTCCCGCATCTCACCCGACAACTGGATCGTCGACCAGGCCCTGCTCGACCGTCCCGGCAACGACGAGATCCAGCTCGACTACTTCCTCGACTACGGCACGAACCCGGCGCTCTACCCGCCGGTCCAGCAGTGGCTGCGCGACCACCAGCCCCCGACGCTGATCGTGTGGGGCGCCAACGACGTCATCTTCCCGGCCGCGGGCGCCCACCCCTACAAGCGCGACCTCGAGGACGTCGAGTTCCACCTCTTCGACAGCGGTCACTTCCTTCTCGAGGACCGCGCCGACGAGGTCTTCCCGCTCATCCACGACTTCCTGACCCGCAAGCTCGGCTGACCGATCGGGTCGTGGCCCGGTCGCGGTCGGGCCACGACCCGTTGGCTGTCAGCCAGGGTTGATCCCGAGCGCTGCGACCAGCTCGCGCAGCGTCTCCTCGGCGAACGTGTTGTGCGCTGTGAGCAGAGCACGGATGGCCTCCGGGTCGGGGATGAGACCCGCCTCGGCCGCCCACGCGAGGGCCTGCATGAGCACCTCATCCGCGCTCTCCTCCAGCTCCGGCGCTCCGAACTCCGCGGCCGTGTCCGGATGCAGATAGGTGTGCCACCCGCTGCCGGACGGGCTCAGCGCCTCGACGTCGGCAACGTCGCTGTCCATCACGTACGCCGAGAGCGCCGGCCTCCCCGACTCCTCGACCAGCGCGGCCAGGGCACCGCGCGCATCACCGTCGAGCTGCGCCCACCGCCAGCCGTTGCCCAGGTCGATCTCGTGCAGCAGATTCGCGCCCTCGAACGGCTTCCCGGTGCGAGCGACCAGGATCCGGCCCGTGTATCCCATCAGTGATTCCATTTCTGGTTCGAATTCCCGGAGCATTCCCACACCTGAGCCACGACCCCGTTCGACGCGTCGCTGTCGGGCACGTCGACGCAGGCGATGTCCTTGAGGCTCACCAGATCGTACGATTCGTTGTAGTTGAAGCGTTGCGCCGAGGAGCCACTGCAGGTGGCTCCGCGCAGCCGGGCGCCGTCCCCACTGCCCGTGACCTGGACGCAGAGCCCCAGCACCCGCAGGGTGTCGTCACCGGGAAGGTCGAACTTCTGTGCGTCCCGGCCGTCGCACTGCCACAACACGATGGCCTTGCTGGTGGTGTTCAGCTGCAGGCACGTGCCGGTGCCCATGTTGCTCATGGTCGTGCCGACCGCGATGCTCTTCGTGCTGGTCGCTCCCGGCGCTGCGGCGGTCGGCTTCGTCGTGGTCGTGACCGATGTGGAGCCGGTCGCGGGGCTGGACGCCGAGCCACCTTTGTTCGGCCGCGACGGTGTGGCACTGCGCGACCGGTGCGCGGTCGAGGCCGGCTTCCCGCTGCCCGGTGCCGGGGAACTCCCCGCGGGACCCGGAGTCTCCTGCGTCGCGCCGGGCAGTGCCGCGGGCGGGGTCTCGCCCGCCTCGGCGGTGGAGAACAACGGCCGCGCGGCGATTCCACCGCCCACCAGCAGGACTACCACCGCAGCCGCCGACCACCAGATCGGGCGCATCCGCTTCGACCGCGCCACCGATGCAGCTGCGGGAGTCGTCGCACCCGCGGTCGCCGGCACACCGTGTGGTGTCGACGCCGTGGGCCGGTCGCCCGGGTTCGGGTGCGCACGCACGTCGATGCCCGCGATGCCGTCGAGCGTGCCCGCTCCTGTGGGCGCGGCATGTACCACCGGCGCGGCGGGCCCGGCAGACGCGGCGGACGCGGCGGGCCCGGCAGACGCGGCAGACGCGGCAGGCGCGGCGGGCGAGGCGAGCGCGAGGTGTGCGGCGGGCGACGCGGGCGTGGGGTGTGCCGTCGGCCGGGCGGGCGTGGCGGGTGCGCCCGGGCCGGTGGACGGGGTGGGGGCCGGGCCGTTCGGGGCCAGGGCGGCGAGGCGGTCCAGGTCGGAGGGGGTCGGGGCGAGGACGGCGAGGGGGTCGGGCTCGGAGGCGGCGGCTGTTCGCAGGAGGGATTCGGCGGTGGGGGCGTCGGCTCGGTGGGCCGGGTCCTTCTGCAGGAGGCCGGCCAGGGCGGGGTAGAGCGCGCCGGCGCGCTCCGGGGGTTTGGGTAGCTCGGTGGCCAGGGCGGCGAGGGTGGCGATGGGGGAGGAGCGTTCGTAGGGGGTGCGGCCCTCGACGGCGTAGTAGAGGGTGGCGCCGAGGGACCACAGGTCGCTGGCGGGGCCGACCTCGCCGTCGAGGGCTCGTTCGGGGGCGAGGTAGGACGGGGAGCCGAGCAGGACACCGGTGCGGGTCATGGCGCTGTCGCCGGCGGCCACGGCGAGGCCGAAGTCGGTGAGGACGACGCGGCCGTCGGTGGCGAGCAGGACGTTGGCCGGTTTGACGTCGCGGTGCAGGATGCCGGCGCGGTGGGCGGCTCGCAGGCCGTTGAGGATGCCGAGGCCGATGCGGGCGGCTTTCGCGGGCGGCATGGGGCCCTCGTCACGCAGGACCTGGTGCATCGAGCGGGACTCGACGAGCTCCATCACGATCCACGGGCTGTCCTGCTCGTGGACGACGTCGAAGATGCGGATCACGTTGGGGTGGTCGAACTGGGCGACCGCGCGGGCCTCCCGGATCGCGCGTTCGCGGAGCTCGATGATCTCGCCGTGGGTGAGGCCGGCCGGCAGGAGGAGCTGTTTGAGCGCGACCTCGCGGTGCAGCAACTCGTCGTGGGCGGCCCAGACCCGGCCCATGCCACCCTCGCCGAGGATGCGCACGAGACGGTAACGGGCTGCGACCATTGTAGATTCGGTGTCCGGCACCGCGGCAGATTACCGGCAACCCGGGACGTCCCGAGGACGGATCTCCCCGTGTGTCGCATGGCAGACACGATGTATCTCGCGCACGAAGGCTGTCAGACCTCGATGTGTGAGCCCATGATCACCGTGCGGTCGCGGGGGAGTCCGAAGTACTCCGCGGCGTCGGCGGTGATGTAGGACGTCGCGACGAAGAGGTGTTTGCGCCAGGGTGCCATCGTCGGGGCCGTGCCGATCCGGAGCTCGATCTTCGACAGGAAGTACGAGGCCTGGTCGAGCTGCAGGTGACCCTCGGTGATCGCGGGCTCGAGCTGCCGCAGCACGCCGGGCACGTCGGGGGTCTCCATGTAGCCGAAGCGGGCTATGACGTGGATGATGCCGTCGTCGCCGTAGCCGAGGTCGTCGGCGACGATCCGTTCGTCCGAAGGGACGCGGGGCACGGGTTCGGTGGTGAGCGTCATGATGACGACGTTCTCGTGGCGGACGTGGTTGTGCTCGACGTTGGCGCGCATCGCCAGGGGTGCCGTCTGCTTGCCGCGGTTGAGGAACACCGCTGTGCCGCGTACCCGCTGGATCTGGGATCGGGGGTCTCTGAGCTCGTCGATGAACTCGCGCAGTGAGCCTTCCTGACGGTCGCGCTCGGCCGTGACGATCTTGCGGCCGCGCTGCCAGGTGGTCATGAGGGTGAACGCGGTGAGGCCGATCAGCAGCGGCAGCCAGGCGCCGTGGGCCAGTTTGGTGAGGTTGGCGGCGACGAAGAGCAGGTCGACCGCGAGCAGGACGGTGGCGCCGCTGACGATGAGCCACAGCGGTGCGCCCCATTTGCCGCGGGCGACGTAGAAGAAGACCAGGGTGGTGATGGTGATCGTGCCGGTCACGGCCATGCCGAACGCGAAGGCCAGGGCCGCCGAGCTGCGGAACGCGAAGACCAGCGTGAGGACCGAGACCATCAGGAGCCAGTTGATCCACGGTACGTAGATCTGCCCGACCGAGGATTCCGATGTGTGCACGACCCGCAGCCGGGGCAGGTAACCGAGCTGCGCCGCCTGCGACGCGACCGAGTAGGCCCCTGTGATCACGGCCTGCGAGGCGATCACCGTGGCCGCGGTGGCGAGCACCACCATCGGCAGCCGTCCCCAGCTCGGCAGGAGCAGGAAGAACGGGCTGCGGATGTTCGCCGGGTCGTCGAGGATCAATGCCCCCTGGCCCAGGTAGCTGACAGTGGACGCGGGAAGGACGAGGAACAACCAGCCCCGCGCGATCGCGCGGCGGCCGAAATGGCCCATGTCGGCATAGATGGCCTCGGCGCCCGTGACCGCCAGCACGATCGCGGCGAGGGCGAAGAAGGCGATGTGGAAGTGGCCGATGAGGAAGCCCACCGCGTACGTCGGCGAGAGGGCTCTGAGGATCGCGGGGTGTCCGGCGATGCCGATCGCACCGAACGTGGCGATCGCCCCGAACCAGAGGATCATGATCGGGCCGAAGATGCGCCCGACAGCGGCCGTGCCCCGGCGCTGGACCAGGAAGAGCACGACGATGATCACGGCGGTGATCGGCACGACCAGGCTACCCAGGGAGGGCTCGACGACCTTGATCCCCTCGATCGCGGAGAGCACCGAGATCGCCGGGGTGATCATGCTGTCGCCGAAGAACAGCGAGGCGCCGAAGATGCCGACCGCGGCGAGCACGCCGGCCGCCTTGTGGCCGCGCTGCGCACCCCAGCGGCGCAGCAGTGCGATGAGTGCCATGATGCCGCCCTCGCCGTCGTTGTCGACGCGCATGGCGAGCAGCACGTACGTCACCGTGACGATGATCATGACGGACCAGAACATCAGCGAGACGACCCCGAAGACGTTGCTGTCGCTGACCGGCACGGGGTGCGGGTCGTCCGGGCTGAACACGGTCTGCAGCGTGTAGATCGGGCTGGTGCCGATGTCCCCGAACACCACGCCCAGCGCGCCCACCACCACGGCCAGCCGGACGGAATCATGCGAAGTCGTCACGGTGAAACGATAAAGGTCAACTCAGGCGCAAGAGGGCGATGCCGGAATCCGCCCCAATATAAAGATCCAGCGGTAACCGTGCGGGGTGATTACCGAGATCCGCTACAACAGGCCCATGACCGTCGAGCTGAGCGGGTTGCGCAAGACCTTCGGCGCCGTCACGGCGGTCGACGGGATCGACCTGCGGATCGGCGACGGCGAGTTCTTCTCGATGCTGGGCCCGTCCGGCTCGGGCAAGACCACCGTGCTGCGGCTGATCGCCGGGTTCGAGCTGCCCACCGCGGGCACCGTGGCGCTGGACGGCCGTGACGTCACCCGGCTGGCGCCGTTCGAGCGCGACGTCAACACCGTCTTCCAGGACTACGCGCTGTTCCCGCATCTCAGCGTGCAGGAGAACGTCGAGTACGGGCTGAAGGTGCGCAAGGTCGCGAAACGTGAACGCCGTGAGCGCGCCCGGGAGGCCCTCGCCAAGGTGCGGCTCGAGGGCTTCGGCGCGCGTAAACCGTCGGCGATGTCCGGCGGTCAGCGCCAGCGGGTCGCCCTGGCCCGGGCGCTGGTCAACCGGCCGAAGGTGCTGCTGCTCGACGAGCCCCTCGGCGCGCTCGACCGCAAGCTGCGCGAGCAGATGCAGGTGGAACTCAAGGCGATCCAGCGCGACGCCGGCATCACGTTCGTCTTCGTCACGCACGACCAGGACGAGGCGCTGACGATGAGCGACCGGGTGGCGGTCTTCGACGGGGGCCGCATCGTGCAGGTCGGCACCCCGGAGTCGGTCTACGAGCGCCCGGCGAGCGCGTTCGTGGCGGACTTCGTCGGATCGTCCAACGTGTTCTCCGGGGAGACCGCAAGGACCCTCTTCAGGAAGGAGGGCACCTTTTCCGTACGCCCGGAGAAGATCGCGATCACCGACGAGCCGGCAGCCGCGCCGGGCACTGTGGCCGAGGTCATCTACGCCGGGCCGGTCACCCGCTACGTGGTCGACCTGGACGCCGGCGCCCGGGTGGTCGTGGTCGAGCAGAACAGCCGCACCCCGCGCGCGCTCGCCGGGCTGCGCGGTCAGCGGGTCCGGCTCGGCTGGCACGAGGAGCACGTCATCCCACTCCCCTCCGGAAAGGACAGCGCGCATGCGAGCTGACAGCAGGTGGACGACGGCGGTTCTGGTGGCGGGGGTGCTCACGCTCGCCGCGTGCGGTGGCGGTGACGAGGGCGGCGGATCCGGCCCGGGCGGCCTGTCCGTGCCCAGAATCGAGAAACTGGCAGCGCTCGGCGCGGGGGAGGGCGAGGTCAACATCGTCTCCTGGGCCGGATACGTCGAGGACGGCTCGACCGACAAGACGGTCGACTGGGTCAGCCCGTTCGAGTCGGAGACCGGTTGCAAGGTCAACAACAAGGTGGCCGCGACCTCCGACGAGATGGTCACCCTCATGAAGACCGGAGAGTACGACGTGGTGTCGGCGTCCGGCGACGCGTCGCTGCGGCTGATCTACGGCGGCGACGTGGCTCCCGTGAACACCGGCCTGATCGCGAATTACAAGGACATCTTCGACGGGCTCAAGGACAAGCCGTGGAACGCCGTCAACGGGGTTGCGTACGGCGTCCCGCACGGCCGCGGCGCGAACGTCCTGATGTACCGCACCGACATCGTCAAGCCCGCACCGACGTCGTGGGGCGCCGTCTTCGACCCGGACTCGCCGTTCAAGGGCAGGATCACCGCGTACGACTCGCCGATCTACATCGCCGACGCCGCGCTCTACCTCATGAAGAGCAAGCCGGATCTGGGCATCAAGAACCCGTACGCGCTCGACGACACCCAGTTCGACGCCGCCGTCGCGCTGTTGAAGGAGCAGAACAAGGCGATCGGGGAGTACTGGGCGGACTACACGAAGGAGGTGCAGGCGTTCAAGGCCGGCAACTCCGTGCTCGGCACGTCGTGGCAGGTGATCGTCAACCTCGCGAAGGCCGACAGGGCGCCGGTCGAGGCGGTGCTGCCCAGCGAGGGAGCCACCGGCTGGTCGGACACCTGGATGATCGCGGCGAAGGCGGCACACCCGAACTGCGGCTACCTCTGGATGAACCACATCGTGTCGCCCAGGGCCAACGCCGCGGTCGCCGAATGGTTCGGGGAGGCACCCGCCAACAAGCTGTCCTGCGCGCAGACCGTCGACAAGAACCACTGCACCACGTTCCACGCCGACGACGAGTCCTACTTCGACCAGGTCTGGTACTGGACCACCCCGCTCGCGCAGTGCGTCGACGGGCGTACCGACGTCACGTGCAAGGACTACGCGGCGTGGACGCAGGCGTGGACGGCGATCAAGGGGTGAGCATGCACCGCCATCCCCGGTGGCAACTCGCGGCGCTGCTGACCGCCCCGGTGCTGTGGCTCGTTGTCGCGTATCTCGGCGCTCTGGGCGTACTCATGGTGTCCGCGTTCTGGACCGTCAACGGGTTCACCGGGGGCATCGTCCGGGAATTCTCGCTCGCCAACTTCCGGACGATCCTCGGCGAGGAGGTCTACCGCACGGTCACGCTGCGGTCGGTGGGGGTGGCGGCCGCGGTGACGGTGATCTGCGTCGTGGTCGCCGTACCCATGGCGTTCTACATGGCCAAGGTCGCCTCCGCCCGGGCGCGGCCCTGGCTGGTCATCGCGGTGCTCACGCCGTTGTGGGCGAGTTACCTCGTCAAGGCGTACGCGTGGCGGGTCCTGCTCGGCAACGGCGGCCCGATCGACTCGCTGCTCGGGGGCCCCGGCCGCGGCCCCGGATATGGACTGACCGCGACGGTGATCGTGCTGGCGTACCTGTGGCTGCCGTACATGATCCTGCCGATCCATGCCGGCCTGGACCGCCTGCCGGACTCGCTGCTGGAGGCCTCGGCCGACCTCGGCGCCCGCGCCGGTCACACCCTGCGCCGGATCGTCCTGCCGCTGCTCGTCCCGCCCGTGGCCGCCGGATCGATCTTCACGTTCTCGCTCTCGCTGGGCGACTACATCACCGTCCAGATCGTCGGCGGCAAGACCCAACTGATCGGCAACCTGGTGTACGCGAACATCGGCGCGGCCGGCAACCTCCCGTTCGCCGCCGCCCTCGCCACGATCCCCGTCCTCATCATGGTCATCTACCTGATCGCCGTCCGCCGCTCGGGCGCTCTGGAGGAGCTGTGACGTTGTCACCCGCGGCGCGCTGGGCGTTGCGCGCCGCCATGGCCCTCGGCCTGACCTTCATCTACGTGCCGCTGCTGCTGGTCCTGGTCAATTCCTTCAACGGCGACCGTACGTTCGCCTGGCCCCCGCACGACCTCACCACCCGCTGGTGGGCGGCGGCCTGGGCCAGCGACGGCGCCCGCCAGGCCCTGCTCACCTCCGTGCAGGCCGCCCTCGGGGCCACCGCCACCGCCCTGCTGCTCGGCACACTGGTCGCCTTCGCCGTGCACCGCTTCGCGTTCTTCGGCCGCGACACCCTGTCCCTGCTGATCGTCCTGCCGATCGCCCTGCCCGGCATCGTCACCGGCATCGCCCTGGACAGCGCGTGGCGCTCGGTCATGGGCGAGCTCGGCATCGGCAAGGGCCTGCTCTCCGTCGTGGTCGGTCACGCCACGTTCTGCGTGGTCACCGTCTACAACAACGTGCTCGCCCGGCTGCGCCGCACCGGCACGAGCCTGGAGGAGGCCTCCGCCGACCTGGGAGCAGGGCCGTGGCAGACCTTCCGCTACGTGACGTTCCCGCTGATCCGCTCGGCCCTGCTCGCCGGTGGCCTGCTGGCCTTCGCGCTCTCCTTCGACGAGATCATCGTGACCACGTTCACCGCCGGCCCAGGCCTCACCACCCTGCCCCTCTGGATCTTCACCAACCTCTTCCGCCCCAACCAGGCCCCGGTGGTGAACGTCGTCGCGGCCGTCCTGATCCTGCTCTCGGTCCTGCCGGTCTGGGTCGCGCAGCGCTTCGGCAGTCCCACCCAGGATGCGAACATCACCGACTGACCATGTTCGATCTTGTCAACTCTGGTCAAGATCCGTATTGGACGCTCGCAGTAGACGATGTCGATGCCGCACTGTGGAGTTGTTCAAGTGCTCCATCGGCAGTCCTGTATCAGGGAGACAGCATCATGCGTTTTGCGGCCATATCTATCTTCGTAACCGTTGTCACTTGGCTGATTTTCACGGCGGTGGTTCTGTTCTTCGCACTGACCTACGTCTGGTCACGACACGATGGACACCGTCAGCGAGCACATGAAATGGTGTCCCTACTCCTTCGTCGTGATCTGCCGTTGTTGACCAGTCGACGCCATGTCCCGGAGGGGCGGTCTGACAGGTCCGCGCGTCGCAAGGAGAGGCGCGTGAAGTCAGACGGCGCGCGCACTCGCGGTCGTTCGTTGCGAAGAGAGCGGGCGGCGATGGAGGGGCGTTCATACCAGGATCGGAGACGTGGATGACCGCGGAAGGACGTCTGTACGAGGCTATTCGTGAGGCTCACCTGGCAGCCAGTGCCCCGAGCAGCCGGACGATCGCACGCAAGATCGAGCGGCGGGACTCTCTGACCGGCTTTGACCTGCGTGCCATGAGCGAGTTCAAAGCCTTGAGCCACACCACGGTCAATGATGTCATCCGGGGCCGACGAATTCCCAAACTCGAGACCTTGCTCCTGGTCGTCGATGCGCTCAACGGCGACAGAGAGCATTTCAAGCGGCTATGGCAGGACGCACAACCTCGCGATGATGGTCTTCCCCGTGCTACGGGTTCGCGCACCGCAGAGCCTGCTGTCTCGTTTCTGAGTTCGAAGTATGTCAACACGCATCACGAAGTCGCCGAGGCCATGTTCAAGGAGGGTTCCTACGAGGACGCCGAGCGCCAGCTCGACCTCGTGACAGCTGCGGCGCGACACAACAAGGCTCGTGCGCTGTACACACGGGGGTGTTGGGCGCTGGCCGAGGCCCTCTACCGAGAAGTATTGCAAAGCCGGCGCCATCTGCTCGGCGACGAAGACGAGGAGACTCTCGCTACCCGGAACAACCTTGCACTGGTTCTGTTCGACCAAGGCAAGGTTGACGAAGCCCAACCCGAGCATGATGCCGTCTACATGGCTTTCAAAAATCTGTATGGCGAAAATCATGAGACAACCCTTGGCTGCCGGTACAACCGGGCGCGGATTCTCCACCGCCGAGGACGACTAGCTGACGCCGAAGCCGAATTCCGGGCCGTACTGGTGCTTCTTCGCACGACGTCCGACCGTCTCATGTTTCTCGTCGTCCAGAACAATCTTGGCAGGGTGCTCTACGACCGGGGAGACGTGCGGGGTGCTCGTGCGGAATATGAGGCCGTGCTGAGCGCGCAGCGGAAGCTCCTTCGTGAGGATCACCCTGATCTGCTGCGCACTCGGCACAACATTGGTCTGGTGCTACGCGAAGAGGGCAAAAGAGAAGAGGCGGAACGCGAGTTCAAAGACGTCTTGAAGCTGCAGCGGCAGGTGTTGGGAGAGCGTCATGCCCACGTCTTCGACACTCGCCACCACCTCGCTCTTCTCGAATTCGATCGTCGCCGGTTCGGCCTGGCCGAAGAGGGGTTTCGCCGGGTGATCAACGATCAAGGTGAACTGCTCGGCGCCGCACACCCGGACACGCTGCGAACCCGACGCAACCACGCCCTGGCCGTGCGTGATCTAGGTGACTTGGTGGCGGCGGTCCATGAGCTTCGTACGGTCCTCGAACTTCAGCAGAAAACATTGGGATTTGACCATGACGAGACGTCACAGACTCGCCGCAATCTCGCCGATCTGAAGGCCGATTATATTCTTGACACCATCGATCACACCGGGATCGGCGCTGCCTCGGTGATGACCTCGTCGATGAGGCCGTAGTCCCGGGCCTGCTCGGCGGTGAACCAGCGGTCGCGGTCGGAGTCCTCGGCGATCTGCGCGACCGGGCGGCCGCTGTGCTGCGCGATCAGCTCGTGCATCTGACGCTTGGTGAACAACATGTTCTCCGCCTGGATCATGATGTCGGCGCTCGTCCCGCCGATGCCGCCGGACGCCTGGTGCATCATCACCCGCGAGTGCGGCAGCGCATACCGCTTGCCGGCCGTGCCCGACGTGAGCAGGAACTGCCCCATCGAGGCAGCCAGGCCGATCCCGATCGTCGCCACGTCGTTCGGGATGAACCGCATCGTGTCGTAGACGGCCATACCCGCGCTCACCGATCCGCCCGGCGAGTTGATGTAGAGCTGGATGTCGCGCTCGGGGTCCGCCGCGGACAGCAGCAACAGCTGCGCGCAGACCGTGTTGGCGCTCTCGTCGTTCACCTCGGTGCCGAGGAAGACGATGCGCTGCTTCAGTAGCTCCTCGAAGAGCTGGAAACCGTGGGGCTCAGAGTTCGGCATAGGGCCAGTTTCGGCGTACGCATGCCGCGATTGATACTTTCTCTGCTGGCGGCAGATCGGCCCATAGCAGATCTGCTCAGAGCGTATCTGCCCTGAGCAGAGCCGATGGGCTTGGCCGTTTTCGTGCTCAGCAGTTCGAGCCGCACGTCTTCCAGCAGGTCAACCAGGTCTATGCCCAGCGCACGGCAGATTCCGGCCAGGATCTCCGACGAGGCCTCCTTGCGGCCCCGCTCGATCTCCGACAGGTACGGCATGGACACCCCGGCATCATCCGCGACGTGCTGCAACGTGCGGCCCTGCCGTTGGCGAAGGCGCCGCAACACTGTCCCGATGGCCGTCCTCAGCAGCGACATACCCCCGATCATAAGGCTTGTAAATTCCTCGCATGTCCCTCGAACTGCTGCCCGGCACCCGTCGCGCCCTGCTGCACAAGCTCGCCACCGCCCAGGTCCAGGGACGCACACCCTCGATCGTGGCCGCGGTGATCCGCGACGGCGACGTGGTCTGGTCGGACGCCCGGGGAACCGTGAACGGCGACGTGCCCGACGGCAACACCCAGTACCGGATCGGCTCGATCACCAAGACGTTCGTGGCGGTCCTGGTCCTGCGGCTGCGCGACGCGGGCCGGCTGTCTCTCACCGACCCGCTCAGCCTGCATCTGCCCGGCGTGGCCCCCGACGGCATCACCATCCGCGACCTGCTCGCGCACACCGCGGGCCTGTCCTCCGAGTCACCCGGCCCGTGGTGGGAACGCACCCCCGGCACCCTGCGCCCGGACCTGGGTGGCGTCCTCGGCGACGACCCCCTGCGTCACCCGGTGGGCCGGCGCTTCCATTACTCCAATCCCGGGTACGCGCTGCTGGGCGCCCTGGTCGCGAAACTGCACGACGAGCCCTGGGGCGCCGTACTGCGTCGGGAGATCCTGGAACCGCTCGGCATGACCCGCACGACCCCGCACCCGGTCGCCCCGCACGCCACCGGCTGGGCCGTCCATCCCTGGGCCGACGTCCTGCTGCCGGAACCGCTCCAGGACACCGGTCTGCTCTCCCCGGCCGGCCAGCTCTGGTCGACTACCACCGACCTGGCCCGCTTCGCGTCGTTCCTGCTGACCTCGCCCGTGGCCCAGGACATGCGGATCCCCTCCAGCCCGTCGGAACCCACCAGCCTCGACAGCCCGTACGGGCTGGGCGTGCAGCTCCTGCACCGCGACGGCCGCCTCCTCGCGGGCCACACCGGATCCATGCCCGGCTTCCTCGCCACCGTGTGGGTGAGCCCCGACGACAACCTCGGCGCGGTCGTCCTGGCCAACACGACAGCGGGCCTCACCGTCGGCACCCTCACCGCCGAGCTGCTACAGATCGTGACCTCGCACGAGCCCCGCATCCCCGCGCCGTGGCGCCCCCTGGAATCCGTTGATCCGGGGGTGCTGGAGCTTGCCGGCCCCTGGTACTGGGGACCGCAGGGGTACGCACTGCGGCCGCTCGCCGACGGCTTCGTCGAACTCGCCTCCCTGACCGGCAAAACCGGTATCCGCTTCCGCCCCACCGCCTCCACCGAAACCTGGGAAGCACTCAACGGCTACTTCACCGGCGAACACCTCCGGGTGATCCGCGACCCGGCAGGCACGGTCACCCACCTCGACGTGGGCTCGTTCGTCTTCACCCGCCAGCCCTACGACCCGGCGTCCCCCATCCCGGGCGGCGTCGACCCCACCGGCTGGCAGACCGCGCCGACCGGCCTCTACTGACCTGCCGCCCCGAGCAGGGTGCGGCGGGCGGCCTTCTCGGCGTACATGCCGGCATCAGCGGCGGCCAGCAGGGTGTCGGCTGTCGGGTCGGTGAGGTCGGCGGCTGCGGCGACGCCGATGCTGGCGCCGATCTCGTACTCGCGGTCGCCGTCCCGCACCGGCCCGGCGATCAGGTCACGTAGCCGTTCGACCAGGGCGGACGCGTCCCCCTCACCGGTGGCGTCCACGGCCACGACGACGAACTCGTCGCCGCCGAGCCGGGCCGCCAGATCGCCAGGCCGCAGCGCGCGGGTGAGCCGGTCGGCGATCTCGACCAGCACGAGGTCACCGGCCGCGTGCCCGTAGCCGTCGTTGACCTGCTTGAAGCCGTTCAGGTCGAGGTAACAGACGACCGGGCCGTAGCCCACCGGCTGGACCAGCTCGGTGGTCAGGCGGGCGATCAGCGCCGGGCGGTTCGCCAGCCCGGTCAGCATGTCGTGGCCGGCCTGGTGGGCGAGAATGGCCTGAGTACGCTCCTGCTCACGGACCACGAGCAGGAAGCGGGCCAGGATCAACCCGGTGAGCAGCACGGCCGAGCAGATCAGGGAGATCCGGCCCGCCAGGCTCACGGTCACCAGCGCGGCCATGATCGGGAACGTCAGCAGAGCGACGCCCAGGAAGACGACCCGCGCGGGATGCAGCCGCCGGTCGTCGGGCCGCGGATCCGCGAAGCGCTCGGCGTCGCGGTGCAGCACGGTGCTGATGAACAGCACATTGCCGAGCAGCAGAATGCCGTCGAACCGGCTGATCGTGGCATCGGAGATGGCAGGGAAGATCACCGGCCCGGTGGACTCCAACAGGTCGCCGACCAGTTCCAGCACCACCGCGGCGATCAGGAAGCGCCCCGGCCCGCCCTTGGCACCGGGCGACAGCACCAGCACGACGACCGCGACGAACAGCAGCACGTCGGTGAGAGGGTAGAGAACGGCCAGGGCCACCTCCGGCGAGAGACGCTGGTTCTGAGCCGCCGGCAGCACCACATATTGCCCGAACAACCACGCGACCACGGTCGCCATCGTCAACCCGTCGAGCAGGCCGTTACGCAGCCGCACGGCCGACCGGCGCCGCGCCAGCCGGAGCAACCCGGCGGCAAGAATCGGGTTCCCCGCGATCCACAACGCGTCGGACGGCGTCACATCACCAAGATCGGGCGTGAGCCGCTCCACGACGTCATAGAGCACATCCCCGGCCAGCCACATACTCTCCGCAACCATGATCATGACAAAGCTGCCCCGCGCCGCCCCCCGGAACGTCCGCAGCCGCCACCACCCGACCGCCACAGCCGTGCCATACATGACCAGGTAGACCCAATGCGAATACCAGGCACCGGGCGCCGCCGCGGTCACCAGCGCGGCGACCGCACCGACCAGCAGAACCGATCGGGCGGTAAGGCATTTCATACCCCACAATCGGCACCCACCACCCCCGGCGAAGGATTCCGCCACCCCGGCATCCCCCTCCACTTTGACAGGTTTCGATATGGTCGGGTTGGGGGTGCGACCGCCCTCGCGAGGAGGTTGAGAATGACCAGCCCGATCGATCCATCCGGCCTGAGCGGAACGCTGGCCGATGTGGTGGCCGCGCTCGGCCGGGCCCAGAAGCCCTCCGGTGACCAGGACGAATCGGAACCGCCCCTCGGTACGGGCGAGGCCGCGGACAGCCGGATCCGGGTCCGGGCCGTCCTGCCCGGGCGGATCGAGAATCTCGAGCTGGAGCCCTCGGTGCTGCGGCTGAGCGCCGACGAGCTGGCGCGCGAGGTCGAGTCGGCCGTCAATGCCGCGCTTGCTGACCTGCGGGGCCGGGCGGTAGCCACTGCTGGTCAGGCCGGCCTCGGTGCGCTCACCGACCAGCTCAAGGAGATCCAGTTCGATGCGGAGCGCCAGTTCACGAAGCTGACCGCGTCGCTGGTCGAAGCGCAGGAGCAGCTCATCCGCCGGGCCGGTGAGCGATGACCGGCTTCATGATCGATCCTGAACGGCTCTCGGCGACCGGATCGACTCTGCAGAGCGTCGCCTCACGGCTCTCCGCGGAGCTGGCGTCGTTCCAGTCCGAGCTGGCTGGTTTCGGCGCGCCCTGGGGGAGTGACGACATCGGCTCGCTGATCGGCGCCGCCCACGACGAGGTGTCGTCGTGGGCGTTCGAGTGCTACCAGGACGCCCTCGACGAGATGGCCGCGGCCGGCGCCGACGTGATGGACATCAGCGCGCAGTACACCGAGGTGGACGAGAACGTAGGCCGCCGGTTCGACGGGTTGGCTGACGAGCTGGGGCACTGATGGGCTTGGAGATACCGGGTGAGCTCCAATCGCTGCTCGACATCCTCGGCTACCACTGGCCGGAGGCCGACGAGACCGCGCTGGTCGACATGGGGCAGGCATGGATGTCGTTCTCCGACAGGCTCGAGGCGATCGTGTCGGACGCGACATCCACCGCCACCGAGGTGTGGAACGAGCATGAGGGCGAGGCCGTCGCCGCGTTCCAGACGTGGTGGGCGAGGGAGGACAGTCCGGCCAAGGCACTCCTGGACGGCACGAAGGCTGCCACGCTGACCGGCACGGGCCTGATGATCTGCGGCGGGATCGTGCTCACCCTCAAGATAGCGGTCATCGCCCAGCTCGCCATCCTGGCCGTGGAGATCGCGCAGGCCGTGGCGACGGCCGCACCGACGTTCGGAGCGAGCCTGGCCGAGATCCCGATCTTCCAGCAGCTGACCCGGACGATCATCGGGAATCTCGTGCAGGACGCCATCTTCCAGCTGCTGGAAGGGTGACCGGGCATGGCAGGAGGCTCCGGCAAACTCATGCGGGCCGCGCTACGTTTCCTGCGCAAGACTCAGAAGCGGGCCCGCTCCGATCGGATGAATCCGCACTTCACGACCCACACCATCGGCGGCGGCCACGTGCGACCGGGCCAGCCCAAGGGCTCCGGCTACCACTACCGCCCCGGCGGCGAGGACTACCCCGGCCGCCGGCTCGTGCCCGGCTCGAAGGTCGACCACCCGAACGGCGTGTACGAGGCGGAACCCGAGTTCTTCGACCCGACCCTGAACCCGCCGGCCGGCACGTGGAAACCGAAGGCCGGCAACAGCGGCGCCAGCACGTTCTTCCCCGACGACTGGACGGCGGCACAGGTGGACAACGCGGTGTCCGGCGCCTTCAAGAACTCGGCGCCGGTGTCCGCGAACAAGTGGACTGGTACCTACAATGGCGTCACGGTTGAAGGTTTTTACAACCAGTCCGGCGGCTTTACGCACGGCTGGCCCGTTCCCTAACGCACCGAGAGGCCTCCGGTGAGTGTTGTCAGCTTGCGGATCGATCCCACTTTCCGCCGTCCCGTCTACCAGGTCGAGGACCAGCGATACGACCTTCTGGGCGAATGGCTGACCACTGACCTCGGCACGTTCTTTCTCGTAACCCTGGACGCGCTGGCGATGGCCGATGACGTGGCTCGCGGCGAAGCGCCGTTCGAGGAGTGGAGCAGCGAGAACTACGCGGTGTCGTTCACGCCGCCGGCGCTGCTGATCACCAACCTGTGGATCCCTGGTGCCGAGGGGGAGTTTCCGGCCGGCGTCGCTCGGGTGGCGATCGAGGATTACTGGCGTTTCCTGGTCGCCCAACCGGAACGGTCCGTCGTCCGGGAGTACCGTCCCGACCTCCCGGAGTGGCAGGCGAACCTGCTGCGGTGGGAGGAGAAGTGGGGGCGCCCCCACCCGTACCGGGGACGGCTTTTCTAGGCTTGGTAGCCGCTGCGGACAGCCTCGCCGCGGTCGACCGCGCGGGCGGCCAGGCCGGCCGGTAGCGCGGCGACTGCGATTGTCAGCCAGGCGAAGAGCAACGGGTTGACCCACCACGGCACCAGTTCGAAGCGGGTTCCGTCGGACCATGAGCACGTACGCGCGATGGGGAGTGCGTTTTCGGCTATGCCCGTCCAGCGGTCGTCGGGCGGGCCGGGGGTGCCGGAGTAGAAACCTGCCGCGGAGGCGCACGTCTCGGCGGGGTCCAATGCGCCGAAGCCGGACAGCATGCCCCATGCGTACGTCGCTGCCGCGTAGATGAGCGCGGTCAGGACGATCGTGGTCAGCGAGCCGAGTGTCAGCAGGGCGGCGGAGATGGTGAGGCCGCGGCGGCGGACCAGGCGGCGGACGCGTATTGCCAGGATCAGCAGTGGCGTGAGCAGAACGAGAGCGATGACCGCGAGGGCGACAAGCAGAAAGGTGACCTCCATGCCGGGCACGGTAGGCCCCGGCCGGTAACCGGTGTCGTCGTCCACACCGCACTGGCACGAGTTCGGGAGGTCATAGGGCTGGACTACTCGGCGGCAAGGTTCAGGGTGACGACGAGGACTGAGCGTCGTTCACAAGGATTCGGGCATGTCGTGACCGCCGAAGCTGCCATGATCGTGACCGCCGCCGCCGCCGCCGCTGGAGCCGGTGGAGGCGTCCTGGCCCAGGTCGCTGTGGCGCATGACGGAGACCATGCCCATCACTCCATGGTGTACGGCGTCCAGGTCCCGTGCTCGTCGGTAGCGCGCCCGTACGCCGGATGTCAGGTCGTAGATGATCAGCATGACCACGGCGAGAAAATTGGCGACGCCGAGGATCAGCAGCACGATTGCCATCACACGCCTCCCGCAACCTCACCCTCAGGGTGAACCCGGCTCCGGCGGCGGATCCAGCCCTCCTGCGCCCCTTGCGGATTGCGGCGGGCGGGGTCATGCCGGTGTGAGCCGGGTTCTGGTGTGTCCGCCCGGTAGGTCCACGAGATGGGCTGTGGAGACGTGGGCGGGGACCGGGGTGGGGAAGGACGCCACGATCTCGATGATCCTTGCTCTGTCGGTGGCGCCGGTTGCGAGGGTGCAGTGCGGTGAGAGGGCGTCGGGGCGGTAGTAGGGCCAGATGTCTGCCACCAGAGGCTCGGTAGCGTTGTGGACCTGGCGGTGCAGCATCAGTAGGCGGGAGGTGGGGGTGACGCCGAGGAAGGCGGGGGCCTCGCCGGTGAGGAAGAAGCCGAGGCTTGTCAGGGGCAGCGGGAGGCCGGCCGCCGTGGTGAACAGCGGCCGGAGGGCGGCGGCGACCTGGGACGCGTTGCCGTTTCCGAACACCGACAGGGTGACGTGGGGGTGGTAGTCGGCGTGGGGGCGGCTGCCGAGGGAGGGGATGCCGGCGGCGTCGAGGGCGGCCCAGATCTGCCTGATGTGGTGGTCGGAGCGGTCGTCGAGGAGGAGCTCGACCGCTTGTGGCATCAGTGGGGGTGGCGGTCGGCTGCGGCGTAGGAGGCTGCCGCGGGGAGGGCGGAGACCGTGAGGACCGCGGGCCAGCCGCCGATGAGGGAGCCTGCGGTGATCGCCGCCGTCGGTACGCGCATGGCCTGACCGTACTACCGCGGCCCGTGGGGCGGAGTGACCCGCTCCACGGGTCCGTCGGTGGCCGGCCGGGTCAGCGGTTGCGGAAGCCGCGTCGCCAGGTGCTGCGTGCGGCGAGCTCGCGGGCCTGGGTGGCGGCGCGCCGGCGTTGCAGGATCAGGGCGGTGACGGCGGCTGCCACGGCCATGGTGGCGGCGGCGGTGGCCATCCAGTGGTCTCCTGCGGTCCGGCCGGCCTGGCGCGCCCGGCCCGGTAGTTCCGCGGCCGTGGTCCGGGCCGTGGTGATCATCCTGAGGGGGCGGGTGAGGTCCGTGCGGGTGCGCTCGATGTCGGTCCGGATCTCTTCCGGCGTGCGGGTATCGATGGTCTCGTTGGCGGTCATGGTGCCTCCGTCGGCCTGGTCGGTTGCGTCCTGGAGGGGCTTTGCCCCGGGATGCGGCGACTAAGCGTCGGGCATTTGACAGCAAATTACGCCAGGTGACAAAGCCTGGCTTCTCGGGCCGGATTGCTCCATGGTGAACCTTCGACGTCCTGACAAGGTGGTGGCTGGTGCAGCGTTACAGCGACGACGACGGCACGTCCGTGCCGGAGGGCCCGGAGACCCGCCGGCTCGAGATCCACAACTCATCCATCGACGAGGAACTAGCCGTGGCCGGCGCCTGCGCGCTGGTGCATCTGCCGACCGGGCGGGTCTGCACGAAGGAGCACAGCCACTCCGGGTCGTGTGAGTTCGTGACCGCGGACCGGTAGGTCAGTGACCGGAGCCGAAGAGAGCCTCGTAATCGGTGAACTGCCGGCGCTGGGCGTCGATGCGGGGTGACCCCTGCGGATAGACGTTGTCGAACATGGAGACGGGCCTGGGGTCCGGCAGGGCCATCACCCGTTCGCGCAGGTCCAGGGCGATCTTGGTGACGTCGTTCTCGACCTGCTGGAAGAACGTGTCGTCGGCGATCTGCTGCTTGGTGAGGAAGGACTTCATCCGGCTGATCGGGTCCTTGGCCTTCCAGGCCTCGACCTCGCCGGCGTCGCGGTAGCGGGTCGGGTCGTCCGAGCTGGTGTGGGCACCCATCCGGTACGTGTACGCCTCGATCAGGGTCGGCCCGTTGCCGGTGCGCGCGTTGTCGAGCGCGGCACGGGTGACGGCGTACGACGCGAGCACGTCGTTGCCGTCGACGCGGATGCCGGGGAAGCCGAAGCCGTCGGCGCGGCGGTACAGCGGGATGCGGGTCTGGCGTTCGAGGGGCTCGGAGATCGCCCACTGGTTGTTCTGGCAGAAGAACACGAGCGGGGCGTTGTAGACGCTCGACCACACGAAGGCCTCGTTGACCTCACCCTGGCTCGTCGAGCCGTCGCCGAAGAACGCGATGGCGGCCTCGCCGTCGGGAGTGCCGGTCTTGCCGTCGAGGTTGATGCCCATGGCGTAACCGGTGGCGTGCAGCGTGTGGGCGCCGATCACGAGCGTGTAGATGCCGAACTTGAACTCGTTGGGGTCCCAGCCGCCCTGGTCGATGCCGCGGAACAGGCCGAACGGCATGATCGGGTCGATGCCCCGGGTGTAGAGCACGCCGTGCTCGCGGTACGAGGGGAACGCCATGTCCTGGGGGCGCATCGCCCGCCCGGCGCCGACCTGGGCGGCTTCCTGACCGAGCAGGCTGGCCCACAGGCCCAGCTCGCCCTGGCGTTGCAGCGCGAGCCCCTCGGCGTCGAGGCGCCGGACCATCACGAGATCGGTGTAGAGCTCGCGGTACTCGTCGTCGGTGAAGTCGGCCGAATACGTCACGCCGTCGGGCGTGGTGTAGCTGTCGGCGCGCTCCCCGTCGGGGTTGAGCAGCTGAACGAAACCGCCGGCCGGAGCATCAGCGCCGGCTGCACCGCTCACCATCGATCTGTCCCCCATCTCGCCGCGTCTGTCTGCACGGTGCAGGGAACTATTCATCACATCCGGCCGGTACGAAAGTCAAAAGCCGTGGTGATCCAGATCTCATGGTCAGCGGTACAGAACCGCAGCGTGCTCCGGGTGGCACTCGAACCCGGGCCCTCGTCGGCGACGCTTGCGTGCCGGAGCGGAGAGGCCGATGTGACGCAGTTCTCTATGCCGAGTTCGCCGGCCGTGGTCGTGGGGCCGGCGCGTCGTCCCGGCGCGTGAAACACCAGGTCCGAACGGGTTTGCACGAGGCCGGCGGGGTGCCGGGCGGCCGGCGCGGTGGCGAGAAAAGTATAGTTAGGCATCCCTAAGAAGCTCCGGCCCCATGATCAGGTTGACCTCAACCACGGTTGAAGTTTTACAGTTCAGGACTGCTGCCGGATCTTGGCAGTGCGGACTGACAGCGCGAGCAAGGGATGCAACCATGGACCGCCCCCTGCGGGTTGCCGTAATCGGTGCCGGCCCGGCCGGCATCTACGCCGCCGATCACCTGATCAAGGCCTCGGAGACGGTTACCGTCGACATCATCGACCGGTTGCCGACGCCCTACGGCCTGATCCGCTATGGCGTGGCGCCCGACCACCCGCGGATCAAGGAGATCATCACCGCGCTGCACCGGGTGCTCGACAACCCGCGGATCCGGTTCATCGGCAACATCGACTACGGCGTGGACGTCAAGCCGGAGGAGATGCGCCGCTTCTACGACGCGACGATCATCGCGACGGGGGCGGACAAGGACCGCGAGCTGGACATCCCGGGCATCGACCTGGTCGGCAGCTACGGCGCCGCGGACTTCGCCTCCTGGTACAACGGGCACCCCGACGTGCCGCGCGAGTGGCCGCTGACCGCCACCAAGGTCGCCGTGATCGGCGCCGGCAACGTCGCCGTCGACGTGGCCCGGATCCTCGCCAAGACCGCCGACGAGCTGCTCGTCACCGAGATCCCGGACAACGTCTACCAGGAGCTCAAGGCCAGCCCGGTCACCGACGTGCACATGTTCTCGCGCCGTGGCCCGGCACAGGTGAAGTTCACCCCGCAGGAGCTGCGCGAGCTGGACGTGTCGCCGAACGTCGAGGTGATCGTGCACCCCGAGGGCATCGAGTTCGACGAGGGCAGCCTCGAGACGATCCGGGCCACCCGGCACGTCAAGATGTGCGTCGACATCCTGCAGAACTGGGCCGTGCGGGACCCCCGCGACCGCCCTCGCCGCCTGCACCTGCACTTCCTGCAGGCCCCCGTGTCGATCGGCGGCGACGGCAAGGTCGAGTCGATCCGGACCGAGACCCAGGAGCTGACCGGCGACGGCTGGGTCCGCGGCACCGGCGAGTTCACCGACTGGGACGTCCAGGCGGTCTACCGGGCGGTCGGCTACCTCAGCAAGGCCCTCGCCGACCTGCCGTTCGACACGAAGACCGGCACCATCCCGCACGAGGCCGGCCGGATCATGGACCTCGACGGCGAGCACATCCCCGGCATGTACGTCACCGGCTGGATCAAGCGCGGTCCGGTGGGTCTGATCGGGCACACCAAGGGCGACGCGGGCGAGACCATCACCAGCCTGATGGCGGACGCCGCCACGCTGCCCCGGGCGACCGACGCCGACCCGGCCGCCGTCATCGCGTACCTGGAGCAGCGGGGTCTGGACTTCACCACCTGGGCCGGCTGGCAGGTGCTGGACCGGCACGAGATCTCCCTCGGCGAGCCGCACGGCCGCAAGCGCGTCAAGGTGGTCGCCCGGCACGAGATGATCAGCATTTCCAAGACGCTGAACTGACCCCGGCTCTTCCCCACGGGCCCGGCGCCGCAATGGCGCCGGGCCCGTGACCGCGAACGGGTCCGGTGCGTTACACGCACTGAAGATCAACGCGCGGTGTGCGCCGGCTGGGAATGGGAAGCTCTTGAGGACTGTCCTCGCGGCGGTGGCCGCTGTATCCACGCTGACCCTGGGCGTTGCGGCGCCCGGTGCCGCGGCACCGCGTACGACATTCACCCGGACGGTTCTGGCAACCGGGCTGGCGGACCCGTACGAGATCGTCTGGGGTCCGGACAGCCAGCTCTGGGTGACCGAGAAGAGCGGCCTGAAGGTCACCCGGGTCGATCCGGCGACCGGGACGAAGACCACGGCGCTCGACCTCGCCGGGACGGCATACCACCAGGCCGGGGGCAGCCAGGACGGGTTGCTCGGGCTCGCCTTCGGATCCGGGTACGCGTACCTGTCGTACTCGTACCTCACGAAGACCCCCGCCGCCGTGACCGGCGAGACGCTGCGCCTGAAGATCGTCCGCTACACCGTGGACGCCGCGACCCACACGCTGATCAGCCCGGCCGACGTGCTCACCGGGCTCCCGTCCGGCACCGACCACCAGTCGGGCCGGCTGCGCGTCGGCCCCGACCGCAAGCTGTACTACACGATCGGTGACCAGGGCGCGAACCAGTTCGCCAACGCCTGCGACCCGAACTGGGCCCAGCGCCTGCCGACCCTCGCCGAGGTGCGGGCCGGGGACTGGAGCTCGTACGTCGGCAAGACGCTGCGGCTGAACCCGGACGGGTCGATCCCCGCGGACAACCCGAGACTCGGCGGGGTACGCAGCCACGTCATCACGTACGGTCACCGCAACCCGCAGGGGATGGACTTCACCGGCGACGGGCGGCTCTACGAGGCGGAGCAGGGCCCCAAGACCGACGACGAGATCAACATCGTCCACCGGGGGAGCAACTACGGCTGGCCGTACGTGGCCGGGAAGCGCGACGACAGCGCGTACGTGTATTCCAACTGGTCCGCCGCTCCCGGCTGCAAGACCCTCGCCTACGACGAGCTCGTGGCCCCCGCCGCGGTGCCGACGCAGCAGGAGTCCGCCTGGACCGGCACCCTCGACGCGCCGATCAGCACACTGGGCACCACGGTCGGCAACGACTACGACTTCCGGGACCCGGCATCGAAGTGCGCCCCGAGCGAGGACTGGTTCATCTGCAACCCGACCATCGCGCCGTCGAGCCTCACCTACTACAGGGGCGTCCGCGGCTGGGGCAGCGCCCTGCTCGTCACCAGCCTCAAGGACGGCGCCGTGCACCGGCTCGTACTCAGCGTCGACGGCCGCAGCGTCGTCAAGCAGGAACGGCTGTGGGTATCGCGGAACCGTTACCGCGACACGGCTCTCAGCCCCGACGGCACAACGGTCTACGTCGCCACCGACAGCACCGGGATGGTCCGCGGCCCGGACGGCACACCCACCGACGTCCTCACGGACCCCGGCGCGATCCTCGCGTTCCGGGTGGGTGCCTGACCGGGGAATGCAGTCATTGTTGCTGATGGGTACGCCGTGAGCGCACCCTACGGTGAGAACATGACCATCGAGCTGACCCGGCTCCGGGAACCCTCCGCGGCCGCCTGCCTCCCCGCCGCCCGGCTGATCGCCGCCGGACAGCCGGGGGCAGCGCTCGACGCCCTGGCCGAGCTGGCTCTGGCACTGCTCTTCGACGGCGACCGGCCCGCGGTGCGGGGGCCCCTGCTCGAATGCCTGCTGCGTCTGCCCGGCAGCGGTGGCGATCCGCGCTACCTGGCCGCACTCGCGGTCGCGACACCGGACGACGCCCGGCACCTGCTGGCCGCCGTCGTCGCCGAGCCGCCGCGGCACGACCCGGACGCGTGCTGGCCGCTGGCCGTCGCCGCCCTGCACGTCGGAGAACCAGCCCGCGCCGCCGACCTGCTGGCGGCCACGGCCCGAACGCTGGCCGCTCCGGACGCGGCGCCGGCGTCGGACTGGGCGCTGGCTTCGGACGCGGCGCGGGCGTCGGACGGGTTGCGGGCTTCGGACGGGGTGCGGGATTCGGACGGGGTGCGGGATTCGGATGGGTCGCGGGATTCGGATGGGTCGCGGGCTTCGGATGGGGTGCGGGCTTCGGACGGGGTGCGGGCGCTTGCTTCGGAGGGTGCGCGGCCGGGGCTGCTTGCGCGGGTGGAGACGGTGCATGCGCACGTGACCATGACGCTGGGGGACTGGGATGCGGCCGGTCGTGCGGCGGAGGAGGGGATGCGCCTGGCGGGGCTGACGGGCCAGCCGGTCTGGCAGCTGCGGGCGACGGCGATCCGAGCCACCGTACGGGCACTGCGCGGCGACGTCCCGGGCGCGCTCACCGACTGCGACGTGGTGGACCGGGTGGCCGCCCGCGGGCACGACGTGGGCGCGGCCGGGGCGCAGAGCCGGGTGGCCCGCGCCGTGACCGAGCTGGGCCGCGGCTCGTGGGCAATCGCATATGCGCTGCTCAGCACGCTGTTCGACGACACCGCCGAGGGATACGACCCGGGCACGGCGGCGCGCTGGCTCGACCTGTTTGCCGAAGCCGCTGTGCACAGCGGCAACCACGCGCCGCTGGCCGCCGTCGTTCATCGCATGCGGGACGAGTCCCTCAACCTGGCCTACGCCCGGGCGCTGCTCGCCGACGACGCGGACTGTTTCAAGCTCGCCCTGGCCGCCACACCGGGGCACCATCCGTGGCTGCGGGCGCGGATCGAGCTGGGTCTGGGCTCCTGGCTGCGCCGCCGGCGCCGGATCGCCGAGGCCCGCGTGCACCTGGCCGCGGCGCAGCGCAGCCTGGCGCTGGCCGGTGCCACGGCCTGGGCGCGGCGGGCGGCTGCGGAGCTGCGCGCCGCGGGAGTGCCGGCCGGGGAATCCGAGCCCGGCGTCCTGTCGCCGCAGGAGCTGCGGATCGCCCGGCTCGCCGCGCAGGGCCTGTCGAACCGGGAGATCGGGTTACGGCTGATGCTGTCCCCGCGTACGGTGGCGTCGCATCTGTATCGGATCTTCCCGAAGCTGGAGATAACGTCCCGGACCCAGCTGGCGCCCCGGATCGCGGTCAGACCGGCACCGGGCTGAGCGTGGTTTCGAGCGGGATCGGCTGCGCCCCCTCGTGGGCGATCAGGCCGGTCAGGCAGTGCCGGCTGGTCGCGATCACCAGGCAGCCGGGATCGGCGGGCAGCACCGCCCGCACCTGCACGCTCCCACGCGCGCCGTCGAGCACGAAGAGCAGCTTGCGCCCCCGCACCGCCTGATGGAACGCCGCCGCCAGGCTCTCCTGATCGGCACCGGCCGTGGGCCGCATCCCGAGCGCGGTCAGAAAGCCCCGCAGCACCTGGGCCGGGGCGGCACCCTCGCCGTCGTCGCCCCACAGGTCGATGTAGAACTGCCCGTCGGGGAACTTCCCGGCAATGCGATGCGCCCAGTGCAGGGCGAGGGCCGTCTTCCCGATCCCCGCCACCCCCGTGATCGCGCAGATCCGATGCCCGGCCGCGTGCTTCCCGCCCTCAGCACTTCCGTCCGCGGCCAGGCTTCCGTCCGCGGCCAGGCTTCCGTCCGCGGCCAGGCTTCCGTCCGCGGCCGCGGCGAACCTGGCGAGGTAGGCGTCGGCGGCTGCCAGCTCCCGCTCGCGACCGAGGAAGACCGCGGGTGCGGGGGGAAGCTGGGCGGGCACGGTGACGGCGAGGGTCGTGGGCCGCCCGGCTGCGGGGGAGCGTGCGACCACCCGGCGGCGGGCGTCGCCGAGCTCGTGCCCGGGCTCGATCCCCAGCTCGGTGTTGAGCCGGCGCCGCACGTCCTCGTAGACGGCGAGCGCCCCGGCCCGTTCGCCGCCCGCGGCGAGGCAGTCGATCAGCCGGGCGTGCAGCGGCTCGTCCAGCGGATGCCGGGCACTCAGGGCCATCAGGTGCGGCGTGACCTGGCGTTCCCGGCCGCACCGCAGTGCCGCGTCGGCGGCGGCCATCGCAGCACCGACCCGCTCGCGCTCGACGACCCGGAACGGTGTCGCCTGCGCGAGCGGGAACGTCAACCCTTCCCCGGGAGCCCCGGACGCCAGCTCCAGCGCCTGCAGGAGCAGATCGGCGACCGTCGCGGGGCTGGTCCCGGGCTGGGCAGCGCGCTCGGCGAGCAGCCGGAACCGCCGCAGGTCACACGAGACGGCGTCGACCCGCACCTCGTAACCGCTCCCCGACCGGACCAGCCAGCGACCCTCCGCCCGGTGCGGCAGCTCCGGCTCGAACGTGCGCCGCAACGCCCCCACGTGCCGGTGCACGAGATTGGTCGCGCTGGCGCTGGGCCGCTCACCCCAGATCAGGTCGATCAGCCCGGCGATCGTGACCAGCCGCCCGTCCGCGGCCAGCAGGATGCCGAGCAGCGCGCGCCGCTGCGGCGGCCCGAGCTCGAGCGGCCGCTGGTTGCGCCACGCCCGCACACCACCGAACAGGCCGAAATAGACCTTGGGGCCGGGCAGCAGCGTCTGCGTCACGCCTCGACGGTAGGAGCGCCCACGGCCCACGGCAAGGCCGTCCCACCCGGTGTGGGCCGCGTCTCCGGCGGTCACTCGATGGTCACTGGCCCTGGTTACCGTCCCGCCCCGGGAGGAACCGTGCGGGAAGAACTGATCGGGCGCTCGGGCTTGCTCGAGGCGGTGCGGCTCCGGCTGGCCCAGCCGCCGATCCGGCCGATCCTGGTCCTGACCGGCGAGCCCGGCATCGGCCTCACCACCCTGCTGTCCACCGCCGCCCGCGAGGCACCGGCCACCCCGGTGATCGTGGACGACGCGCACCTGCTGGACCCGGCAGACATCCAGAAGATCCAGGACCTCACCGACGTACGCCGTGAGCACCCCCTCCGCGTCCTCGCCGCCACCCATCACGAGCAGGCACCGTGGCCGGGCGCGGAAACGATCCGGGTCGGCGCCCTCGACGATGCCGCCGCCGACCGGCTGCTGACCCGCGAGGCCGGGAACCTCCCCGCGATCGAGCGGCGCCTGATCGCCGCCGGCGCCCACGGAAACCCCCTCGCGCTGACGGAGTTGCCGGTCGCGTGGCGCACGGCCGGCCCCGAGCGGCTCTGGGAGCCACCCGTCACCGACCGGCTCGCCGCGAGCCTGGTCGCGGGTCTGGCCGGGCTGCCACAGTCCACACGCGCGGCGCTGGACCTCGTCGCGGTGGCGGAAACCCTCACGCTCGGCGAACTGGCCGCCGCGTCCGGGGCGGACCCGGACATCCTGAGCCTGGCCCTCGGTCCCGGTCCCGGTCTCGGCCTCGGCCTCGGCCTCGGCCTCGGCCTCGGCCTCGGCAGCGGCAGCGGCAGCGGCAGCGGCCTCGGCAGCGGCCTCGGCAGCGGCAGCGGCAACGGCAGCGGCAACGGCAACGGTTCCAGCCTCGGCCCAGATCTTGGTTCCGGCGTTGGCGTTGGCGTCGGCGCGATCGTGATCCGGGGGCATGGCGTGGCGTTCCGGCAGCCGCTGCTGCGGGCCGCGCTGCTGCATCTGATGCCGTTCGCGGTTCGCATCCGCGCTCATGCGGCGCTGGCCGGGACACTGCGCGGTGAGGAACGCTGGTGGCACGCCGCGCAGGCCGTCCCCGGCCGGGATGACGGTCTCGCTGATCTGCTGGATCCGTTACGCAGCAACGTATCGCCGCTCGTGGAGCTGCGCCGGCTGGTCGTCGCCGCGCGGCTGACCACCGATCCCGCCCGGAGCGGTACCAGGCTGATCCGCGCCGCTTCGGCGGCTGCCCAACTGGGCCACCACTCGCTCGGGCACGAGATACTAAACAAAGTGGACGTCGGTCGACTCGACGACGCGGGCCGGGTGCGGCTGTCGCTCGCCCGGTCGTCGCACGGCGCCGCTGCTGCTGATTCTGGGCTCGGGTTGGACGTTCTGCTCGCCGCTGCCCGGGAGGCACCGGGCGATCCGGGTGTTCTTGCCGCCCTCCGGCGGTTGCCGGCGCCCCTGCGTGCCGGGGCCCGCTACGCGGCGGCCCTGGCCTGGGCAGCACCGACCCGCCACGGCCCCGAGGTGCAAACCCTGACCACCGCCGCCCCGTATCGGGTGGCCACAGATCGGGAGGCCACAGATCGGGAGGCTGAGGCGGACAGAACCGGCCCGGACGAATCCGTCGGGCTTGAGCAGGCCGGGCTTGAGCAGGCCGGGCTTGAGCAGGCCGGGCTTGAGCAGGCCGGGCTGAGGAAGGCCGGGCTGGGGGAGAACGGGCTGGGGGAGAACGGGCTGGGGGAGGTCGGGCTGGAGCGGGTTGCCGGGGCGGCAGGGAGTGCGTTGCTGGGGGAGGCGGCGTTGGTGGTGGGGGATCCTCGTACGGCTGCGCGGCATCTGGCGGTGGCAGGGCGGGGGCTGGAGGCGGTGGGTCGGCTGGGGGATCTGGCGGCGGTGACGGCGATGCGGGCCGGTGCGGCGCTGGTGCTGGGGGACTGGGGGACGGCTCGGCGGGCGGCGAGTTTCGACGGCGGGCGGGAGTGGCCGGTGTGGACGGCGTACACGCTGGCAGTGGAAGCTGTGCTGGCCGCGTGCCGGGGTGATGTTCGGGCCTGCGGGAGCGCGGCGGCGGCTGCGGAGGGGGAGCTGGACGGGCGGCGGGCTCCCGGGGTTCGGGTGCGGTTGGTGACGGCGCGGGCGATTGCCCTGTCGGGAGGCGGTGAGCACCTGGCCGCGTACGAGATGATGGCGACCGCCACCGGGACCGGGATGCACGTGCCGGAGCTGGCCGAAGCCCTCGGGTTTCTCGCGGAGGTCGCGGCCCTGGGCGGTCGCCACGATGCGGCTCGCGCCGTGCTCGCCCGTCATGGCGGTGCCGCCTGGCTCAGCCCTGTTCTCGCCGCGAACCTGCTGCTGGCGGATGCCCTGCTGGCCGATGCCGAGCCGCATTTCCGCAAGGCGCTCGCCGGTGGGCTGGACGACTGGCCGTGGCTGGATGCCCGTGTGCGGCTCGCCTTCGCGACGTGGCTCGGGCGGGAGGGACGGACCGGTGAGGCCCGCGCGCAACTGCATCTTGCCAGGGCGACGTTCGCCGAACTCGGGGCAACGCCGTGGCTGCGGCGTACGACCGGGGCGCTGGCCGATGCCGGTCCGGTGGTGCACGCGGATCTTTCCCCGCAGGAGCTGGCCGTCGCGCGGCTGGCCGCGGAGGGGCTGACGAACCGGGAGATCGGGCAGCGGCTGTTCCTGTCACCGCGTACCGTGGCGTCCCATCTTTATCGGCTCTTTCCGAAGCTGGCGGTGACGTCCCGGCGCGAGTTACGCGAACTGCCCGATATCAGCCGTCCGCGCAGTCGACCGACTCAAGACCGGTCCGGGGGCTGATCCCTACCGTCGCCGCATGACAACAATTCGACGGTACGCCGCGGTCGTGCTCGCCGTGGTCCTGGCCCTCGCCTCACCCGTGGCGGCCCGCCTGCATCCCCCGGCCGGAAATCCGGTGCCACCACAGGGTTTCAGCGCGAGGGACGCGAACGTCAACGGGATCAAGATGCACTACGTCATCGGCGGGCACGGGCCCACGCTGGTGCTGCTGCACGGATATCCGGAGACGTCGTACGAGTGGTTCGGGGTGCTGCCCGCGCTGGGACGCAGTTACACGGTCATCGCGCCCGATCTGCGCGGTGCGGGAGGCAGCAGTGCGCCGGCCGGGGGCTACGACAAGGTGACCATGGCCGCTGACGTGCATGCGTTGCTGGCCTCGCTCGGGCGTACCCGTGAGGTGAATGTGGTCGGTCATGACATCGGGACCATGGTGGCGTACGCGTATGCCGCTGCCTATCGCGGTGAGGTGCGCAAACTCGCGCTGACCGAGGCGCCGATCCCGGACGATACCGTCTACACCTATCCGTCGCTGAACAAGGGCGGGCCCGGCTTCTGGAACTTCGGGTTCTTCTCGCTGACCAACGGCCTGCCCGAGAACACGATCGACGGGCACGAGAAGCAGTGGGTCGCCGGGTTCGTCGACTGGCTCGCGGTCAACAAGGCCGCCATTCACGAGCAGGACACCGATGTGTACGCGCAAGCGCTGCGCGACGACGCCCATCTGCGCGCCAGCTTCGAGTGGTTCCGCGCCTTCGGCACCGACAACGGCGACGTCGCGCTGTCCGGGCAGCGGAAGCTGACGATCCCGGTCCTGGCCGTCGGCGCCGACCACAGCCTGAAGGAGAAGGTGGCGGAGCAGGCCCGCTCGTACGCCGTACACGTCCAGGAAGCGGTCGTTCCGAATTCGGGCCACTGGATCTGGGAGGAGCAGCCGGCGTACATGACCGAACTGCTCCTCACGTTCCTGGCCCGCTAAAGGCTCTTCGTGTGCTTCTCGACCCGTCAGAGGCCCTGCGCGTGCAGCCAGTCGAGTGACGTCTGCGCCACCTCGCGCCAGCCGTTGTCGATGGTCAGGGAGTGCCCGCGGTCGGGGAACGCCACGAGTTCGGTGACCGCGGGGGAGTGCCGGTACTGCTTCGCCGTGGCCTCGGTGATGACCTCCGGGACGGTGTGGTCCTTGCCGCCCGCGATGAGCAGCAACGGGCCGCGCGAGGTGTTGCCGGTGTCGACGGCGGCGGGGGAGTGCAGCGAGAAGTTCGCCGCCGCCGCCTCGAACAGCGGGCGCCCGGGGGCGGGGATCGTCCACCGGTCGTACAGGCCGGCGGATTCCTCCTCGCTGATCGCGTTGCCGAAGCCGTAGCGGAACTGCTCGGCGGTCAGCGAGACGGCCCGGCGGATGTTCGCCGGATTCTTGAACACCGGCAGCGTCGCGTGCAGCGCGGACAGCGGCAGCGGCAGCACCCCCTTGATCTGGGCGGCGTCCACGGCGACGACGGCCGCGGCCCGGCCGAGCCCGAGGATCTTCTGCGCGATCATGCCGCCGAACGAGTGCCCGATCAGGATCGGCGGCTCGCCCAGCCCGTCGAGGAAACTCAGGTAGTGCTCGGTCACGGCGTCGATGCCGTGGTCGGCGATCGAGTCCGGGTTGGCCCGGGCCTCGGCCACGGTGTCGGGGGTGCCGGGCCATTCGGGTGCGACGGTGTCGTACCCGGCCGCCGTGAAGAATTCCTGCCAGGGGTCCCAGGAGGTCGCGTGCAGCCAGAGGCCGTGGATGAAAACGATAGTGGGCATGGCGGTCATGGTCGCGGCGAAACCCCGCCGGGTCTTGAGGAGAATGACTGAACGCGAGACTGTGGACGGCATGCGTATCGCGGTGGTGGGTGCGGGCGTCGGCGGGCTGACCGCCGCGATCGCGTTGCGGGCCCGTGGACTCCAGGTCGACGTGTACGACCAGGCGAGCGAGCTGACCGAGATCGGCGCCGGCGTCTCCCTGGGGGGCAATGGCATGCGGGTGCTCGACGCGCTCGGCCTCGGCGCGGCTGTCCGGGGCGCCTCGGCCGCGTTGCAGCGCATCGAGTTCCATCATTGGCGGTCCGGCTCGGTCTTCTACGAACATCCCCTCGGGGAATGGTACGAGCACCGCTTCGGTGGCCCGTTCCTCGGCATCCACCGCGCCGACTTCCATCAGGTGCTCCTCGACGCGTTCGACGGGCAGCCGCAGCTGGGCCGGCGGTGCGTAGCGCTCAACGAATCGGCCGACCATGTCTCACTGGTGTTCGCCGACGGCGGCAGCGCCCGGGCCGATGTGGTGATCGGCGCGGACGGGCTGCGCTCCGCCGTCCGTTCGCACGTGACCACGTCGACGGAACCGGTTTTCTCCGCCATGAGCTGTTACCGCGGCCTGGTGCCGGTCGACCGGGTGCCGGGCGGGGACACTTTCGCTCTGACGTTCTTCCTCGGCCCGGACCGGCACCTGGTGGCCTATCCCGTACGCGGGGGCTCGCTGATCAACTTCGTCGCGTACGTGCCCGACCCCTCGTGGACGCTGGAATCCTGGTCGGCGCGCAGCACCGCCGCCGAGGCTGCCGCCGCGTTCGACGGCTGGACGCCCGCGGTGACCACGATGCTGGGCAATGCTGGGGAGGTCGGCCGGTGGGCGCTCTACGACCGGGAACCGTTGCGGCGGTGGAGCACCGGGCGGGTCACGCTGCTCGGGGACGCCGCCCATCCGATGCTGCCGCACGCCGGGCAGGGCAGTAACCAGGCCGTCGAGGACGCCGCGGCGCTGGCGGCGTACCTGAGCAGGGATCTGCCCGTGGCTGTGGCCCTGCAGAAGTACGAACAGGTGCGTAAGGCGCGTACCCGGAAGATCCAGATGGGCGCGCGCAGCAACGCGGCCTGCTTCCAGCTGCCGGACGGCCCGGCGGCCGAGCAGCGCAACGCGCGACTGGCGGCGCTGCCCGACATGGTGGGCTGGATCCATGAGTACGACGTCCACGCGGCGCTCGACTGAGTGGTATCACCCGTACCAGGACGAGTTGTAGCTCCCGGACGACCGTTCGCGGGCGCAGGATCGACGGCATGACCGAGACCCTGAAGCTGGCCGACGACCTGGTGCTGACCCGGATGGGCTACGGCGCCATGCAACTCGCGGGACCGAACGCGTCCGGGCCGCCCCGCGACCGCGCCGAGGCCGTCCAGGTCCTGCGCACCGCCGTCGACCTGGGCATCACGCACCTGGACACCAGCGACTACTACGGCCCGTACACCACCAACGAGATCATCCGCGAGGCGCTGCACCCGTACCCGCCGGACCTGAAGATCGTCACCAAGGTCGGCTTCCGTCGCGGGCCGGGTGGCAGCTGGGACCCGTCGACCGGCGACCTGCGCGACCAGGTCCAGGCGAACCTCACCCGCCTCGGGCTGGACGCACTCGACGCCGTCAACCTGCGCCTCGCCGGGCCAGGACCGGTCGCCGAGACCTTCGGCGTGCTGGCCGACCTGCAGAAAGAGGGCCTGGTACGCCACCTCGGCCTGTCCAACGTGACGGCCGGGCAGGTCACCGAGGCCCGCTCGATCGCACCCGTCGTCTTCGTCCAGAACCTCTACAACCTGGTCGTACGCGGTGATGACGCCCTGATCGACACCCTCGCCGCGGACGGCATCGGCTTCGTCACGTTCTTCCCGCTCGGCGGCTTCTCCCCGCTGCAGTCCGGCGTGCTCGACGAGATCGCCGCGTCCCTGGGCGCCACTGCGCAGCAGGTCGCGCTGGCCTGGCTGCTGCAGCGCTCACCCAACATCCTCGTGATCCCGGGTACGTCGTCCGTGGCCCACCTGCGCGAGAACGTCGCCGCCGCGGACCTGCGCCTTCCCGCCGACGCCGTTGCCAAGCTGAACACCCTGGCGGCGTAGGACCGGCGCCTGATTCGGCTGCGTCTTTGGGCTGCGGCCCCGGCTGTGGGCCGGGCTGCGGCTGCGGCTGTGGGCCGGGCTGCGGCTGCGGCTGTGGGCCGGCGTTGCGATTCGGTCAGGCGATTTCGATGCGGACGCCGCTGTCGGCGAGGCGGGCCAGGGCTTCGGTGGGGGCTGAGGGGTCGGTGACGATCACGTCGACCTCTTCCAGGCGGCAGACCAGTGCCATGGCGCTGCGGGCGAACTTCGAGCCCTCCGCGATCAGGACCGTGCGCTCGGCGGCGCCCTTGATCGCCTGCTTCACGGCCGCGTCGGCCAGGTCGTAAGCGGTGACGCCGACGGCGGGCGCGGCCGCGCAGCAGGTCAGGATCGCGGTGTCGAAACGCAGGCCGGTCAGGGTGCGCTCGGCGAGCGGGCCCACGATCGTGCCCTCCGGCCGGCGGACCGTCCCGCCCGGCAGGATCAGGCTCACGCTCTGGCTGCCGGCGAGGGCGGCGATGCCCTGCACGGAGAACGGCATCGCGGTGATCCGGCGCTGAGCCAGCGCGGTCGCCGCGGCCGCCCCGGTGGTGCCGCTGTCGATGACGACCGCCTCACCGTCGGCGATCAGATCGGCGGCGGCCCCGGCCAGCCGCGCCTTGAGCCCGATGTCGTCCACGGCCCGGATGTCGAAGGGCAGACCCTCGCCACGCAGGGAGGTCGTCACCGCCCCGCCGCGGACCCGGCGCAGCGCCCCGGCCGCGGCAAGCTGATCGAGGTCGCGACGGACCGTGATCGACGAGGTGCCGAGCAGCCTCGCGAGGTCGGGAACATCCACGCGGCCGTCGCGGTGCAGTGCGTCGAGAATCTCTTTCTGGCGCTGCTGGTTGCCCATGCCTTGCACTTTACCAGCCCAATGATTAAATGATCAGCATGAACGATCGTACGATCACAGGGGTTGAACGTTTGTCGCCGGCAGAGCTGGCACGCTGGCGCAACGCGATCATCGTCGCGTTCGCGATCGGCGGCCTCGCGCTCGCCACCTGGGGCCCGCGCCTGCCCGACCTGCGGGCCGCCCTGGACCTGAGCACCGGCTCGATCGGCGTCCTGCTGGCCGGCGTCACGGTCGGATCCGTCGCCGGCCTGCTCGCCTCCACACCCCTGCTCGGCCGGCTCGGCGCCCGCCGCGCGATCCCCGCGGCCCTGCTCCTGGTCGCCGCGGCTGTCGCCGTGATCGGTGCCGGCGCCGGAGTTCTGCACTCGATGCTGCTGGTCGGCGCCGGCTTCGTCGTGGTGGGCTTCGCGATCGGCTCCCTCGACGTCATGATCAACGTGGAGGGTGCGGCGATCGAGCAACTTGCCGGGCGTACCCTCATGCCTCTGATGCATGCGGCCTGGTCCGCCGGCGCCGCCATCGGCTCGGGAATCGGCGCGGGTTGTGCGGCCCTCGGCATCAGCCCCACCTGGCAGTTCGCCGGCGAAGCCGCCCTGATGGCCGCCACCGCCGCAGTCCTGGGCCGCGCGATCCCCACGGGCCCCCGCGCAGGCGACGAGACCCCGGGCGTCCCGGTCCCGGCCACGGAGCGCCTGCGCCGCTGGCTGCGCGGCTGGGCCGACTGGCGCCTCCTGCTCATCGGCGTGGTCATGCTCGGCGCGGAACTGGGCGAAGGCACCGCCAACAACTGGCTCACCCTCGCCGCCAAGGACGGCCACGCCCAGGCGGCGGCCACGGCGGCACTGTTCTTCACGGTCTTCGCGGTCGGCGAGACCACCGCCCGCGTCCTCGGCGGCCCGCTGGTCGACAGACTGGGCCGGGTCCGCACCGTACGCATAACTTCGGCACTCGGCGTCCTCGGCGTCGCCCTGTTCATCCTCTCGGACAACGTCGTGGTCCTGCTCATCGGCGTCCTGCTGTGGGCAGTCGGCGTCTCCATGGGCTTCCCGCTCGGCATGTCGGCGGCAGCGGACAGTGGCCCCAACCCTGCCGCCCGGGTCAGCGTCGTCGCCACCATCGGCTACTTCGCCAACCTCGCCGGCCCACCCGCGGTCGGCTTCGCCGCCGAGGCCACCAGCCTGCTCACGGCCCTGTGGCTGGTCGCAATCCTGTTCACGGTCGCCGTTGCGGCTGCGGGCGCTGTCCGCCCACCCCGCGAAAGAACTCCCTGAGGGCCGGTCCGTTTCCAGCGCTTGAGGCGGTGGGGCCTACCGGGGTGAATGTGGTCACATGGCTGCTTGCTGGTGATCCGGCCGCGAGGTGCACTCCCGTCGGCAGCCGGACGGGCGCCGGCTGCTTCATGGTGATCCGGCCGCGCATTCCCACCGGCAGCCGGACGTTCGTCGGCTGCACGGTCGTATCCGTCCGGGGCGTGTGCACTTCGCCCTGGACGGAGGGCCGGCGAACCCCGCTCGCCGGAACACTCCGCGGGCGCTGCGGGCACTCAACCACTTCTCGCCTGAACGGGGGCGTGCGGCGGGTGGCGCGCATCCGGGATGATGTCCGGATGCCCGGAACGGCCGGGCCGAGAGGAGCGGGTGGATGACACCGCCGGACCAGAACGCCACCCCGGGGTCGCAGCCGCCCCCGAGCGACCCCGCCACCCCGGCGAGAGGTGCGGCCAAGGTCGTCGGCTCGGCCCGCATCCCCGCCGCCCGGCCCCCATCGGACACTCCCGGCGTCTACCGCTCCCCAGCCACTGAAACCCCGACCGACGAGGCGACAAACCCACCCGAATCGGCCCAGGCGGCCGATTCCACAACAACTGCCCCCAAACCCCGCGAGCCCGAACCGCAGCAGCAGCCTGCCCCTTCCAGCCCCGCAGCGGTCACCCCACCGGCCCCTGCCAGCCCCGCGCCGGTCACGCCGCCTGCGTCTTCGAGCCCCGCGCCGGTCACGCCGCCTGCGTCTTCGAGCCCCGCGCCGGTCACGCCGCCTGCGTCTTCGAGCCCCGCGCCGGTCACGCCGCCTGCGTCTTCCGGCCCTGCGCCGGTCACGCCACCTGCGCCTTCGACCCCCGGGCCGGTTGCCCCGCCTGCGCCTTCCGGCCCTGCGCCGGTTGCCCCGCCTGCGCCTGCCGGCTCGGCTCAGGTCACTCCGGGCGCGCCTACCGCCCCGGCTCCGGCTCCGGTCACACCGGCCGCGCCTACCGGCCCCGCTCCGGTCACGCCGCCCGCCGCGTCACGCCCCGCAGCGGTCAGCCCGCCCGCGCCGGAACCGGCACCCTGGTCAGCCTTCACCCCTGGCCCGAAGTCCAAGCCGGCACCCGAACCCGCATCCGGCCCGACCCCCGCGCCGGGCCCCGGACGAGGCACAGCTCCCGCGCGAGGCGCCGAACCCACCAGCCCTGGATCCGCGAGCGGCCCTGGCGGCTCTGACGCGACCGCGGTTCATCCGGTAGCCGGCCCCGGCCCCGGCTCGTCCGGCTCGTCCGGCTCGGCATCGGTCGCCGCGGCGAAGTCTGATCCGCCGACCCGGGTGAGTCCGGCAGCCGGCTCGGCATCGGTCGATTCCGGGGGTTCCGGGACGGCTGGTTCCGGGACCGCGGGATCTCCTGGCTCGGCAGCAGGCAATTCCGCCGGCACCGCGTCGGTCGGTCCGGCAGGGGCGGGATCGCAGGCAGCGACTCGTTCGTCATCGGCGGGCCCGGCCGGATCCGGACCGTTTGGTCAGGCTCGGTCTGCTTCCGGATCCGCTTCGGTCGGGCCGGCCGGGTCGGCCGCAGCGCCATCAGCCGCGCTGGGCCGTTCCGCGTCGGGGTCTGCCTCGGTTGCTCCGGGCCGTTCGGCGGTGGGTTCTTCCGCAGGGTCGGCGTCAGGGTCGGCGTCGGTGGGGCCGAACAGCTCTGTCTCCGGTTCGCCGGCGGGGGCCCAGGGGCGGGCCGCCTCGGGGTCCGCGTCGGTTCCCACCGGTAACGCCTCGGTCAGCCCGCCGTTCGGTGGGCCGGCCGGGACTGTGTTCGGCTCTCCGGCCGGTGCGCGTCCGGGCGTTCAGGCCGGCCCGCCGCCGAGTGGGCAGACCGGTGAGTCGGCCGGTCCGCAAGCCGCAGCTACCGTGACTCCGAGCCGGACACCGTTCGGTGCGCGCCCGGCGACCTCGACCGGCACGCCAGGCACCCCGCCATTCGGCAGCCAGCCGGGAACCTCGCCCGGCACTCCGCCGGGGACCTCGCCCGGCACTCCGCCGGGGACCTCGTCTGGCACTCCGTTCGGTTCGCGGCCGGTGGCCTCGGCGAGTGCGCCGGCTACCGCGCCGTTCGGTGTGCGGCCCGGGGCGTCGCCGGGTCAGCAGGCGGGAAACCCCGCTGCCCAGCCGTTCGGTGCGCGGCCGGTGGCCTCGGCAAGTGCGCCGGCCACCCTGCCGTCCGGGCTGGAGCCTGCCGGTCCGCAGCCTGGCGTGCGTGGCAATCCGCTGGGCGGTCCGCAGCCTGGAGTGCCTGTCACTCAGGCGCCCGGGGCGCGGCCGGGGTCGTCGGCGGGCCGGTCGGTGGGCACGGCCTACGGGACGCCGGTTGCCACTCCGAATCGTCCGGCATTGAGCGCTCCGGTCGGAGCGCCGGCCGGCACCACGCCGAGCGGCACGGTGACCACCACAGCCGGGAAGAAGAGCCGTCGCAAGCTGGTCGTTCTGCTCGCCGTGGCCGTGCTGGTGCTGGGGTTGCTCGGTGGGGGAGGGGGCTTCCAGCTCAGCAAGGATCTCCCCGCGGCGACCCTGACCGCTGCCCTGGCCGACACCTTGAAGATCCCGGGGAAGGCGATCGACATGCCCTGGCCGTCGGCCGGGTCGGCGGAGATCATGATCGAGGGGCTGGGGCGGCTCGGGCGGTCGGGGGATACGGCGCCGGCGGCGATCGGCAGTGTGGCCAAGGTGATGACGGCGTACGTGATTTTGCAGGAGCATCCGCTGGAGGGGGACGACGAAGGTCCCGGGATCACCGTGACCGCGGCGGATGTGGCTGACTACAACGCTCGGATCCCCATGGGACAGTCGCTGGTGAGGGTCACTGCCGGTGAGGTGATGACGGAGCGGGATGCGCTCGAGGCGTTGATGTTGCCGTCCGCGAACAATGTGGCGCACATGCTCGGGGTGTGGGATGCCGGAAGCGAAGCCGCGTTCCTGACGAAGATGAACGCGGCGGCGGACGAGCTCGGTATGGACGACACCGATTACACCGACCCGAGCGGGTTCCTGCCCAGCACCACGAGCACGGCCGCTGACCAGGTGATTCTCGCGCAGGCCGCGTTGAAGTCGGAGGTCTTCGCGGAGATCGTCGCGCTGCCGTCGGCCACCATCCCGGTCGTGGGGAAGATCCGGAACTACAATGACCTGCTCGGCAGCAACGGGGTCTTCGGGATCAAGACCGGGTCGACCGACGAGGCGGGCGGCAACCTCGTGTTCTCCTCGCATCTCACCGTGGCGGGTAAGAAGCTCACCGTGATCGGGGCGGTGTTCAACCAGCCCGGTGCGAACACGCCGGAGCAGCTCGCGCAGGTCAACAAGGTGGTCCGCAGGCTGCTCGCCAAGGTCGCGGCGGTGGTCAAGCAGTACACGCTGCTCGCCGCCGATCCGCTCGGTGAGGTCCGGACGGCCTGGGGTGCGACCAGCGCGGTCCGCCCCGCCGAGCCGGTCAAGGTCGTCGGGTGGCCGGGCCTGGCCGTGGAGGTCCGGCTCAGCACCAAGGCCCCGGGCCCCGAGGTGGAGACCGGGGCGATGGTGGGCACGGTCGAGGCCGGTCCCGCCGATTCTCCCGTACGCGTGGAGCTGCGCGCCGACACCGCCACGCCCGACCCGTCCCTGTGGTGGCGCCTAACCCACTAGCGAACGGCAGTAGAGCGCGGCGGGGTTGCCCGAGGAGAAGGCGCGGCGGGTGAAGGCGATGCCGGCGGCGTACTCGTCGTTGGTGCATTGGCCTTTGTAGTTGCCGGCGGCGAAGTCGCCGCCGGGGGAGCCTGCCGGGCGGTTGTCGCCGCGGTCGAACCAGACTGTGCGGCCGGCAGTGCCGAGGGTCCGTGACGATGGTGTGCACAGGGCGCTCGATACCGCTGCGCCGCGCGCCGCGTAGCCGGTCAGGAACGATCCGGCCGGGCACTGGAACTTCGTGTAGCCGGACGCCCAGTCGCCCGAGGTGGCGTAACGCTCGTCGGTGACCGCCTGGAAGGCGCCGGTGCCGAGGGCCGTGGCTGACACGTCGGTGCACAGTGCGCGGTTTCCCGTACGACTCAGGCCTATGAGCCTTTGATCGTCGGGGCAGGCGGCCTTGCGCGCGCCGTTGTCCCAGTCACCCGCCGCCCGCATGCGCAGGGACTGGACGTAGTCGCCGTGGTCGGGGCTGAGCATGGACCAGCGGGCGACCGGGTCGACCTGGCCGTTCCTCGAGGGGGCAGCGATTAACCGCTGCCAGTCGGCCGTACGCCAGTCGCCCGCGTCGTTCACCGAGGCGCGGTTGCCGGCCTCGTCCCAGAACAGCAGCGCCCAGCCGTTCGCGGCGCGGGTCTCCTGCCAGCCGACGACCGGCCAGTACGCGAAGTCGGCGTCGGCCTGGATGAGGTAGTCGACGAAGTTGCCGAACCAGGCGCGCTGGCTCGCCCCGGTGCCGGGGTTGCCGTCGATGCCGAACTCGCTGATCCAGACCGGGGCGGTGAAGTGCTGGCCCGTCTCGGCGGCCACGTAGAACGCCTGCTGGTAGAGCGTGGCGAACAGGTCGGCGCGGCTCAGGTCGCGGTAGCGGGGGTCGGTCGTCTCGCCGGTGCCGGTCGCGCCGCTGTGGTTCGGGCCGGTGTAGTCGTAGAAGTGCGCCGAGTAGACGAGTTTGCCGGAGGTGGTGAGGGTGTGGGACAGCTGGCGTACGGGTGCCAGCGTCGGCCTCTCGTGCGCGAACCCGTCCACGGGGATGCCCGTCCAGTTGATGCCCTCGACGATGATGAGCAGGCCGGGGTTGGCCTCGGCGAGGATCCGCTCGCCGGCGCGCTGGGCGGCGGCGAACCAGTCGTGATCGTCGCCGAGGCCCCAGTTCGGGTCGTCGAGCACGGTCCGGCGTACCTCGTTGTAGAGATCGGCCCCGACGACCCTGGGGTTGCTCCGGTAGCGGCCGGCCATGAAGACCCAGTCCTGCTCCCACGCGGCGGCGCTCTGGCTCGCGTTCCACCGTTCGTTGCCGTCGACGCCGCAGCACCAGCGGGTGGTGTTGGTGTGGTTGTTGAGGATCACGGCGAGCCCGGCGCCGGTCAGCGCGGTGACCACGGCGTCGTAGACCTGCAGCGGGGTCAGGCCGCGCAGCTGCGGATTGGCGGCGACGGCGGTGTCGGCCACCGGCTGCGGGTCGTGCACCATCTCGTTCGAGAACGGCAGCCGTACGCTGTTGAGCCCCAGCTCCGCGAAGCCCGCCACGATCCGGGTGAGCGGCGCCCGGTCGAGGCCCATGGGTACGCGCCCGGCGTTCTCCCCGGCGTGATGGGCGGCGTCGTCGTTCTGATCGCCGTCACCGTTCCACGTGCCGCTCGCGCCGTGCCAGTTACCGGACTTGAGCTTGAACCGGGCGCCGGTGGCGTCCACGATGTACCGCCCGCGGGTGCTCAGCGGTGCTGTCCACGCTTCCACCACCGCCGCTCTGGCAGGACTGGGCACCACAAGGGTGGCGGCGAGCAGGATCCAGACGATCAGTCGTGCCATGAGACCCGCGCTTTCATCGACGTTGATCCATTATCGGGGCACGGAAGTAGCCTGTCACGATGCGGCGCCTGCCGGACATGAAGAAGACGTGAGCTACGAGGACCGCTTCCGCCGCGTCTACGCCGCCAACTTCGAGTCGCTGCTGGCGTATGCCCTGCGCCGGGTCGAGCAGAGCGAGGACGCCGCCGACGTGGTCGCCGAGACGTTCCTCGTCGCCTGGCGGCGGGCCCGGGAGATGCCACCCGACGACGAGGCCCGGTTATGGCTGTACGGCGTCGCGCGGCGGGTGCTCGCCAACCATCACCGGGCCGGTCAGCGCCGCGGCCGGCTGGGGGAGCGGCTGCGGCTGCGCCTGCGGGTCGCCACCGGCGGTGACCCGGGCAGCGAGGTGCCCGAACGGCTCGCGGTCCGCGCCGCGCTGGCCCGGCTCGGCGACCTGGACCGCGAGGTTCTGATGCTCACGTTCTGGGAGGGCCTCGAACCGCGCGAGGCGGCCGCTGTGCTCGGCGTGAGTGCGGCTGCTGTGCGTACGCGGCTGTCGCGGGCCCGCAGCAGAATGCGCGACCTCGTCGGTGACGACCTGGGACCACCCGGACATGTACTCGACGTCATGGCCCTGCACGCCACCGAGGAGGACAGATGACCGACGAGCAGCTCGACCGGATGATCGCCGACGCCGACCCGTACCGATCGGGGACGGCCGCGGGTCTCGGTGGGGCCGACCGGAGTCTCCTGGAGGAAATCGTGTCCCAGCCCGTTCGTCACCCCTTCCGGGCCCGCCGCGGTATGGGCAGTGGCCTGGCCGCCGCCGGGGTCGCCGCGGCCGTCCTGGCGGTCGCCGTCGGCGCGGCCCTGCTGAACCGGAACGAGCCGGTCGGCGAGTACGCCGCCCCCTCGGCCACGTCGACCACCACCGCGGCGGACTTCTCGGCGATGGTGCTCAAGGCCGCCGAACGCAACCCCCGCCTGCTGATCGGCGAACCCGGCTGGACGGTGACGAACGTCAACGGCTTCGCCGACGACTCCGGCAGCATCACGTTCACCAACGGTGAGCACGAGCTCGGGATGGACTGGTCCCCGGCCGAGCTGTACCCCGACTTCTACCAGGACCGCCTCGATGTCAGCGAACCGGTCGAGGTCGAGGTGGCGGGCACGAAGGCCGACATCTTCACGTACAGCAAGGACGACTTCGCGGTCATGCTGCATCCCCGCGGCACGACGTACGTCGAGATGCGCACCTCATCCGGCTGGACGCGGGCGCAGTTCGAGCAGGTCATCGCGGACGTGAAACAGGTCGACGTGCAGAGCTGGCTCGCCGCGATGCCCCCGGAGATCGTCACCCCGGACCGGGTGGACACGCGGCTGGCCGAGGTCCTCACCGGCGTACCGGTCCCGCCGGGCTTCAGCATGACCGACCTCAGCGCCCTCGGCACCAACGACGCCTACCAGTTCGGCGCCCGGGTGACCGGCCGGATCGGCTGCGGCTGGATCCACGAATGGATCCGCGCGAAGAAGGTGGGCGACCAGGTCTCGCAGCAACGGGCCGCCGCCGCCATGAGCGGCAGTCACCACTGGAAGGTCCTCAACGACATGAACGCCGAGGGCGACTGGCCCGACATCTTCTGGGAGTACGCCGACCAGCTGGCCGCCGGCAAGATGCCCAAGGGCTACGAGAGCGGCCTCGGCTGCGAGTAGGGGGTGTGCCAGGGCCCCCTCACGGTGCCCTGGCACGGCCTACCGTGGGGGTATGAGCGACGCACCGAACCTGCTGGGCGATTTCCTGCGCGCGCGCCGGGAGCTCGTCACCCCCGATGACGCGGGCATTCCCGTGCTCGGGGTGCGCCGGGTGCCCGGTCTGCGCCGCGAGGAGGTCGCGATGCTGGCCGGCATCAGCGCCGACTACTACCTGCGCCTGGAGCGTGGCCGTGACCGCAACCCGTCGGTGCAGGTCCTCGAATCCCTGGCCCGGGTCCTGCGCCTCGACGATCCCATGCGCGTCTACCTGCTGAGCCTCGCCGGTGACAAACCCCGCCACCGCCCCCGCCGTCCCCGCAAGGAGACCGTCCCGCCCAGCACGGCCAAACTGGTGGCGATGCTCCCGATGCCCGCGTTCGTCGAGGGCCGCTACCTCGACATCCTCGCCGCCAACCCGATGGCCGGGGCCCTCTCACCGCGCCTGGTCGTCGGCGCCAACCGGCTGCGGGACGTCTTCCTCGACCCCGGCGAGCAGGATCTCTTCTTCCCCCACTGGGAAACGGTCACCTCCGGACTGGTCGCCAGCTTCCGCGAGGCGGTCGGCACGGACACCGACGACCCCCGCTTCATCGAGCTCGTCGGCGAGCTCTCCCTGGCCAGCCCGCTCTTCCGGCAACTCTGGGCCCGCCACGACGTCCGACCCCGCGGCGGCGCGGTCGCCGTTCCGTTCCACCACCCCGAGGTCGGCGAGCTCATCCTCAACCGCGAGAAGCTCCACATCGCCGGCACGGACGGCATGATGCTGGTCGTCTACCACCCCGACGCCGGCACCGACGCCGCCGACAAACTCGCGATCCTCGGCTCGGCGATGCTCAGCCGTTAGCGTGGACGCCGCGTTCCACGGCGGCGTGACCACCATCCACCAGTCGCGCAGGCGCACCGGCACCGCCTCGAAGCGGAACTGGATCACCGTCCGCCCGGACGGCACGGCGGAGTGGTCGACGCGGCGGTGCATGTCCCACAGGAGCAGCTTCGGGTCGAGGTCCGCGTCGCCGAGGGTGCCCATCCAGCGGGTGCCCCAGACGCCGAGCGCCATCACGATCGGCTCCAGCTCGCGACCGGCGGGCGTCAGCAGATAGTGAACCTCCGAGCCGGCCGGACGGCGGATCACCACACCGGCCGTGGCCAGCTTGGCCACCGGGCAGAACTGCTGGTAGGTCACTCCCATACCGAGCACGGTAGGCGCGCCACCCGATCGGGGGCCAGTACACATCCTGTACTGGAGGGCTCGTCCGGGTGACTCCTACCGTCAGGCTCATGACGACGGTGTGGGCACTCGGCGACTATCCATCGGTGGCGGGCGAGGTGATCCCGGCTCTCGGCCCGGTCCTCGTCGAGGCGTGCGGCGCCGGCCCGGGAATGCGGGTGCTGGACGTGGCAGCCGGCTCAGGTAACGCGGCGATCCCGGCGGCATTTACCGGTGCGGAGGTCACCGCCTCGGACGTGACACCGGAACTGCTGGACGCAGGGGCGAAGGAGGCGGCCCGGCGTGGGGTCCGGGTGCGCTGGGAGGAGGGGGACGCGCAGGCGCTGCAACCGCCCCCGCTGTGGGGCGACCCGGCCCACGTGACGGACCTGCTCGGCGCCGGCGTCACGGAGATCGACGCGCGGCGGCAGACCCTGCGGGTGAACGCATTCGCCACCCCGGAATCCTTCCGGGACTTCTTCAAGGCACGGTACGGCCCCACGGTCGCCACCTACCGCCGCATCGCCGGCAACCCGGAGCGGGTAGCCGCACTGGACCGGGACCTCGCCGGCCTCGCCCGCAGCCACGACCTCGGCGGCGGCGCCATGGACTGGGAATACCTGCTCCTGACCGCCACGGCCCGGTGACGGATCAGGCGCGCAGGACCTTGCAGCCGGCTGTGGCCAGGGCCTCGGCGTCGGCTGGGGGGAGGCGGGTGTCGGTGAGGAGGATGTCGACCTGGGCCAAGGTGCAGACCGGGGCGAGGGCGACGTGGCCGATCTTGGAGGCGTCGGCGAGGACGATGACGCGTTTGGCGCGCTGGACGAGGACCCGGTTGACGCGGGAGCCGGCGGGGTCGTAGTTGGTGCAGCCGGCTCGGGCGTCGACGCCGTCGACGCCGACGATGGCGACGTCGAGGTTGTATTCGGCGAGGAAGGTTTCGGCGCTGGGGCCGATGACCTCCTGGCTGCTCGGGCGGACCTCCCCGCCGGCGGCGAAGACGCGCAGGCCGGGGTTGGCGAGCAGGTCGGTGGCGACGTTGAGGGCGTTGGTGACGATGGTGAGCCCCTGGCGGTCGAGCAGCCCGCGGGCGAACTCGGTGACCGTGGTGCCGCCGGTCATGCCGATGACGCGGGCGCCGTCGACGAATTCGAGGGCGCGCTGGGCGATGCGGCGTTTCTCGGCGAGGTCCTGGGCTGATTTGAGGCTCAGCGGCAGGTCGTAGAACGAGTCGTGGGGGCGGACGCCGCCGTGCGTGCGCGTGACGAGGCGTTTGCGTTGCAGGGAGTCGATGTCGCGGCGGATCGTGGCCAGGGAGACGTCGAACTCCTCGGCGAGGGTGGCGACCTCGACCTCGCCGGAGTCGACCACGCGGGCCACGATCGCGTTGAGCCGCTGCGCACGTTGCATGCCGAGACTTTACGAACACGCGACACGATTGCGCAAACGCGCAGTTTTACGGGAGCTGGGTGATTGCTTGCGCAACATCTTTGTAAAACAGGCTTGACATGGGACTTTGAGCAGCCGCAGGGTGTGTCGGACGAGCAACCAGCGTGCGTGAGAAGTGAGCGAACACGCACAAGCGAAAGTAGGTCGCCGCATGGCACTGCCCCGGTTGATGACAATCCCGACCGCCGCCCTGGGGGTTGCCGGCCTGCTGGCCGCGTGCGGCGGGAACGGCTCGGACACCAAGACGCCCACCGCGGGCCCGACCACCGGCGTGACCATCTCGGTCGTGCTCGCCACCGATCCGCCGCCGCAGGCCGCGCTCGACGCGTTCACGAAGCAGACCGGGATCACGGTCAAGTGGACGAACGTCGACTGGGACAGCCTGCAGACGAAGATCACCGCGGCGGTGACCGCCAAGACGTACTTCGCGGACGCGACCGACGTCGACTGGTCCCGGGTCGGCCAGCTGTCGAAGCTCAACGCGTTCTACCCGATGGACGAGCTGATGGACACCAAGTCCCTCGAGGCGGACATGCCGCAGCTGACGTCGTTCACGGCGGGCGGGCACGTGGTCGGCGTACCCTATGACGCCTCTTTCAGCGTGACCACCGTGAACAAGAAGATGTTCACACAGGCCGGGGTGGCATTGCCGAAGACGCTGGACGAGTACACGGCGGCCCTGAAGACGCTGAAGAGCAAGGGGACCGTGCAGTACCCGCTGAACATCCCGTTCGCTGCGGCGGAGGGCCTGTCGACGTACTGGTACCAGACGACCGCCGCCTTCGGGGGCACCGTGCTGGACGACAAGTACAAGCCGGCGTTCACCGACCCCGCCTCGCCCGGTTACAAGGCCGCCGCGTGGATGGTCGACGCGATGAAGCAGGGCCTGGTGCCGCCGGGCAACATCAACGTGACCGACACCCAGGGCCAGCAGACGCTGATGGCCAAGGGGCAGGTCGCCAGCGTGTTCAGCGACTACTCGGGCATGGTCGGCAGCCTCTACAACGTGCCGAAGTCGTCCACCGTGGCCAATCAGGTCGCCTACCTGCCGACACCCGGCGTGACCGGCCCGGGAAAGAACAACTCCAACCCGGACGGTATCGGCGTGCCGCGCACGGCCAAGTACGCGCAGGCCGCGGCCCTGTTCATCAAGTGGTTCACCGACGCCGACAACCAGGCCGACTTCGCCGGTCTCAGCGGACCGGACAAGGCGATGCCCGGGTACGCGCTGCCGTCGCACGTCTCGGCCGTGCAGAAGCTCGCCGACAAGGGCAGCCTGATCGGCGGCAAGGACCTGGCGACCATGCTGCAGACCTCGTCGCAGCCGATCTTCCCGGGCGGCGCGCCCTCCTGGTACCCGCAGTTCTCGCAGGCCGTCTACACCAACCTGCACTCGGCGGCGACCGGCTCGGTGACCGTCGAGCAGGCCCTGAAGAAGATCGGCGACACGGCCGACCAGCTCTCGGCGAGCGGTTCATGACCGCAGGCACCGTGGCCGCCCGTCGCCGCCGGCCCGACCTGCTGCCGTACCTCCTGGTTGCCCCGCTCGCCCTCGTGATTGTCGGGCTGGCCGTCGTGCCGGCGGTGTACTCGCTGGTCCAGGCGTTCTTCCGGGTGCAGCCCCTCGACCCGCCGACCCGGTTCAACGGGTTCGACAACTTCCGGTCGCTGGCTCACAACTCGGCGGTGCTCGGCAGCCTGGGCAACACCATCGCGTACACCGTGATAGGCATGGCCCTGACGACCGTGCTCGGCATCGGCATGGCGCTCGCGTTGCAGCAGCGGTTCCGCGGCCGGTCCATCGTGATCGCCGTGCTGATCCTGCCGTGGGCGCTGCCGGGCGTGGTCGAGGGCATCGTCTGGAGCGGCATCTGGGACGCCAACGTGGGCCTTTTCAACAGCGCCCTGACGTCGTTTCACCTGGTCGACCAGTATCAGGTCTTCCTCGGCAGCAACCGCTGGCTGACCATCCTGCTCATCGAGATCGTGCAGGTCTGGCAGATCACCCCGCTCTCGGCACTGCTGGTGCTGGCCGCGCTGCAGAACATCCCGGACGAGTTGTACGAGGCGTCCGCGCTGGACGGCTGCTCGGCGTGGAGCCGCTTCGTGCGGATCACGCTGCCACTGGCCCGTCCGGGCATCGCGGTCGCCATGGTCCAGGCGCTGATCCTGACGCTCAACGTCTTCGACCAGCCGTACGTGCTGAACGGGGCGGCCGAGACCGGGGCGTCGCTGACGATGCAGACCTACTTCATCAGTTTCCAGAACCTGGACTTCGGCGCCGGGTACGCGTTGTCGTTGCTGATCACGCTCGCCACGCTGCTGCTCTCCTGGGTCGTGGTGCGGCTGGTCTACCGGAAGGTGGAGTTCTGATGGCCCGGCGAGCTCTGATGACCAGCCGGCATCCCGTGCGCTGGTTCGGCGTGGCGTTCATCCTGCTGTGGTCGCTGTTCCCGCTCTACTGGGTGGTGAACGTCAGCTTCCAGACCGACGCCGAGGTGGGCAGCAAACCGGCCCACTACCTGCCACCGCACCCGACCCTCGCCAATTACAAGGCGCTGCTGTCCGGTGCCGGTGACATTCCGGACCAGGTGCGGCAGGGTACGTTCAACATCGTCGTCGAGTGCACGGTGTCGACGGTGATCACGGTGGTGGTGGCGACGCTGGCGGCCTACGCGTTCGCCCGCATGACGTTCCGGGGACGCGATCTGCTGTTCTACGGCGTGCTCGCGACCATGGCGCTGCCTGCCTACGCCACCCTGATCCCGCTCTACCGGCTGATGAGCACCGCCGGGCTCGTCAACACGTACACCGGCATCATCCTGGTCTATGTCTCCGGATTCCTGCCGCTGGCCACCTGGATCATGCACAACTACATGGTGTCCCTGCCCGTGGCGCTGGAGGAGGCCGCGAGCGTCGACGGGGCGAGCCGCATGCAGGTGCTGACCCGGATCGTGCTCCCACTGGCGATGCCCGGCGTCGTGTCCACCGCGATCATCACGTTCCTGTTCGCGTGGGGCCAGTTCCTGTTCCCACTGGTGCTGTCCAGCGACATCTCGACGCAGCCCCTCACTGTCGTCATCACCGCGCTGCAGGGCCGGCACGAGGTTCCGTACGCGCTCCTGAGCGCTGCCGGGGTACTCGCCATCACCGTGCCCGCCGCCATCGCGGTCGCCCTCAACCGTTACGTCGTCAACGGCCTGCTGGCCGGGAGTGTGAAATGACATCGAATCTCATCGAGCCCGCCACCGCCCGGGAGATCGCGCAGCAGCCCGCCCTGTGGCAGGACGTCGCCCGGCACGTCACCGAGCGCCGCCCGACCACGAGTGCGTTCCTCGACCCGATCCTGAGCGACCCCCGGGCCCGGATCATCCTCACCGGCGCGGGCACCTCCGCGTTCATCGGCCAGGTGCTGGCCACCCACCTGGAACACACCCTCGGCCGCCGGGTCGAGGCGATCGCCACCACGGACCTCGTCGCCGCACCCTGCGACTACCTGAGCGGCGACGCCCCCACCCTGCTGGTGTCCTTCGCGCGCTCCGGTGACAGCCCGGAGAGCGTCGCGGCGGCCGACCTCGCCGACCGCTTCCTGGAGGACCCGTACCACCTGATCATCACCTGCAACGCCGACGGCGCGCTCGCCACCGCACGCGCCGGGAAGCCGGGCTCGCTGGTGCTGACCATGCCGTCCGCCTCGAACGACACCGGCTTCGCGATGACGTCGAGCTTCACCTGCATGCTGCTGACGGCCCGGCTCACGCTGGGAGCGCCGGTCTCTTCGGCAGTTCTGGACGGGCTGGTCGACGCTGCTTCCCGGGCGCTCGAGGAGACTCCCACGTGGGCGGGCGAGCTGGCCCGGCGCGGCTTCGACCGGATCGTGCACCTGGGCAGCGGTGCGCTGCAGGGCATGGCCCGCGAGGCCGCGCTGAAGATGCTCGAGCTCACTGCCGGGCAGGTGGGTACGTGGTTCGACTCGCCGCTCGGCTTCCGGCACGGCCCGAAATCGGTGCTCACCGACCGTACGCTCATCGTGGTCCACACCTCGGGCGACCCGTACACGAGGCAGTACGACGACGACATCATCGCCGAGCTGGCCGGGCACGAGGTGGTCGTCCTGTCTGCCTTGCCGGACGGCGACGACACCCTGCGGGCCCTCGCCTACGCGGTCCCGTGCCAGATCATGGCGCTGGAGTTCTCCCTCGCCCTCGGCCTCACCCCGGACAACCCGTTCCCCCAGGGCCAGGTCACCCGCGTCGTCTCCGGAGTGCGCATCCACCCCGTCTAACGAAACGCCAGGGACAACTGGTCGATCAGCTCGGTGCTGGTCGACCAGTCGTCCCGCGCACCGAACGCCACCCGGTCGGCCAGTGGCGCGTCGGGGGCTGCGCGCCGCGACCCGACGTAGGCGACGAGCTCAGCCACACTCTCCTGCCCGGCCGGGGTGAGCACCCGCGGGGCCACCCAGTCCCGGACCAGGGGCAGCGACAGCAGCAACATCGCGGCCACCACGAAGAACGCCACCGGCGGCGCCCAGTCGGGAGCGCCGCCCAGGGCCAGCACGACCGGCAGCACCGCCACACCGAAGAACGCGGCCCCGCCCACCACGAGCAGGCGCGGAACCGACCGCTCCGCACGCCACAGGCCCGCCTCCCAGGTCCTCCGCGTCGCCGCCCGCAGCAGCACTCCGGAGGTCCTGGTGTGCTGACCGGGCCGGAGCAGCAACGATTTCTGGCCGCCGGGCAGCAGCGCACCCAGCACAGCAGTCGCAGCCTCACCGGCGGCGGGCACCTCGCCCACCTCCACCAGCACCCCGCCGTCCGCGTGGCCCAACGTCAGCACCCCGTGCTCCGCGAGCTCCACCAGCTGCGCCAGCAATGGCCGCTGAGTGCCACCGAGCGGATACCCGGCAATCTCAGCAAGCCATTCGTCAGCAATGCGGTCACGCATGCGCGCAAGCGTAGTACGGCAGGCGATACCGCGGGCCCCCAGAGGATGAGACTGTGCATTCTCGATCCGCCCGGTCGCGCTGATGTACTGATCTGGCCGACGATCCGCTCAGCGAGGTCGTCACTGAGCCCGCCGAGCTATTCCGCGTAAGGGTCTGCGTGCTTTCAGTTACTGCCCAGAGCGGGCGCCGGCATGACAATCGTCGCCTTCCGAGCTGCCTCCACCGCCTGGCGTATGCCTAAATAATCGCTATTTGTCAATCGCATCAGTGTGATCCCTCTCAACCCCGTAATGGCACGCCCAGCCCTTCCGATCATGAAGTTCCCTGACAAGAATCAAGGAATGCAATTCGCGCAGCTGGAGATCTTCACGACCGTTGAATTGGCGTGGATGCGTGACCTTACGCGACGCCGGAACTACTCCGCGGCAACCGAAGAATTTCGGCGTGAGCATAAGGTCCGGCGCGCTTTCGGGAAAGCCCTCGGCCATGCTGCCCGGCTGCGGCGTGACTCTCCTGAGGCGCGGACGCCGGACGGCAAGCTCATGTGGATCGAGGCAGCACGTGCATTGTTCCGTGACGCGAACACCAGCCGGGCGCAGGCTGTCGCCGCACACGAGCGTGACCGCAGGCGTGCCGCCGGTGACCTGTTCAACTGGGCCCGGTTCACCAGCCGATGGCGAATCAAATACGGCACCGCCTGCGCATGAGACGACACCCACAGCCCTCGGCGAGACTCCCCGGGTAAAAGCCCCTAACACGATCTCTGTTCGTTCCAGTTGATCGGTCGGCGCCAGCAGATCAGGGCGCAGACGAGGCTGACGAGATCGTCGTGAATGTGGAGGCGGCGTTCCCACCGGACGGCCAGCCGGCGGAATTGGTGTAGCAGGGCGAAGGTCTGCTCGACGACGTAGCGCAGCTTGCCGAGGCCTTTGATACCACGGGTCTTGGGCTTCGGGATGATCGGTTCGGTGCCGCGATCGCGGCATGCCTGCCGGAACGCTTCGCTGCTGTAGGCCTTGTCGGCCAGCAGCGCGGTGAAGCGGCGTCGTGGCCTGCCTCGGAGTCCAGCGATCGGTGGGTAGCCGTCGAGCAGGTCAAGGGCCCGGCCGATGTCGGGCACGTTCGCACCAGAGGTGAGCACGTAGATCGGGGTGCTGTTGCCGTCGCAGATCAGATGATGCTTCGAGCCTGGCTTGCCGCGGTTGACCGGCGACGGGCCTGTCCCGGCACCCCCTTTTTAGCGTTGACGTGACTACCGTCCATCGCCGCTCGAGTCCAGTCGATCCGGTTCGCCGCGTTCAACCGTGCCAACAGGATCTGGTGGACCTGGTCGAACACGCCGGCCTCGGTCCACCGCAGCAAACGCCGCCAGCAGGTCATCCCCGAACCAAACCCGAGCTCCTGCGGCAGGTCTTCCCAGCCGATCCCGGTGTGCAGCACGAACAAGATGCCCTGCAAGCACAACCGGTCCGGGACCGGTCGCGGCCCGGGCGCCTTCGCCGGCCACGGCGGCAGCAACGGCTCGATCAACTCCCACAGACGGTCATTCATGACCCACGCCTTGCTCATACCCACCGAACGAGACTGACCTTCACATCGTCGCGCTGATCAACATCGATTCAGCAGATCGTGTTAGAAGCTTTTTGTGGTGCAACGAAGGGGCGCAGAAGCCCAGTAGGAAGGGGACTTTTCGGAGAGCACTTCACACGCCAGGGGCCCCCGCGCAGGCATGAGTGTCACCTGTAGCACCACGCTGCCCGTATCCGAGGACACCGTGATGTTCGTGTCCGCTCTGCTGCACGCCGCACACCGATGCCTCGTGACCAGGGCCGGAACCCGGTCGCTCGGCCGCTACAAGCCGGGACGATCCCGGTCCTGCGCCGGCTGCTCGACGGCACCCGGACCTTTCAGCCGGCCGCCGGCAACCAGGTCAGCGCCTCGACCGGCTACATCTACCCGCACGAAAGCCTCACCGTGCCGGCCGACCGGGCTTCCGGCCTGAACTCGGCGCTGCCCGCCGCCGTGTGAGGCGTTGCTGGTCGGTGTCGAGGTATGGCCGGCTGGTGGGAAAGCACGACAACCACGGCGAGAACGTGTAGATCATCACCGTCCCGGACGGCCGGCCGCTCTCGACCTCGGCCGTGCGGCCCGGCTGCGAACACGACACCGGCGCCCTGCGCCACCATGGCCGGGAAGCCGTGCTGGGTCAGGCGGGGCGGCCGGCGGGGAGGGCGGCGTCGGCGAGGGCTCGTTCGATGGGGACCGGGCGGCCGAGGTAGAAGCCCTGGCCCAGCGGCACGCCGCAGTTGACGAGGGCGTCGCGCTGCGCCGCTGATTCGATGCCTTCGGCGATGATGGTGCAGTTGTTCTCGCGGGCGAATTCGACCAGGGACCGGATCGATGCGCGGCGGGCGCCCTCGGTTTCCACGCCGGCAAGGCTTTCGCGGCCGAGTTTGAGGAAGCTGGGTTTGAGGGCTTCGAGGCGGGCCAGGGTGTCGTAGCCGGCGCCGGCGTCGTCGACCGCTATGCGTACGCCGGAGGGCAGGTTGTCGAGTTCTGCCCGGTCCGCTTCGGCGAGTTCCAGGATCAGCGGGCGGGTGGTCTCCGCGAGCAGCGGTTCCAGCTCGCGCGGTCGGCGCAGCAGGTCGCCCGAGACGTTGAGGGAGAGCCAGGTTCCGGCCGGCAGGGCGGTGGCCGAGGCGAGGGCGGCGCGGATGAGGGCGGCGTCGAGGTCGATGCCCTGGCCCTGGGCCTCCGCGGCGGCGAGGCCGCGTTCCGGGCGGGTGCCGTCGGCGAAGCGGGTGAGGGCTTCGTAGCCGACGACCTCGCCGGAGTTCAGGTCGGAGATGGGCTGGAAGACGGTGAAGAAGGTGAACTCCTCGAAGGTGCTGGAGCGGGCGGGGCGGACCGTGCGGCCCGAGGCCGGGGCCTGGGCCGAGCGGACGGCGACCAGGCCTCCGGTGGAGCCGCGGTCGGAGCGGTAGTGCAGAACCGAGGCCCAGTCGCCGATCGCGCCGGTCGGGGCCATCGCGCGGGCCTCGGCGTGGGTGGCCGGGCTGGTCGCCGGCGCAGCCGGAACGGCACGCTTGCGGGGCTTGACCGGGCGGTAGAGCCAGCTGCGGACGTGGGTGAAGAAGTCGACGATGGTGTTGCCCACGCCGACGAACGCCACCATCGCGTAGACCGACAGGAGCAGGTTCAGGCCGGCGAAGACCAGGTTGGACCACTGGTGCAGTTGGACGTCACGGATGGCGGTGTAGACGCAGAGGGCGATCAGGGCCATCGGGGCAAGCAGGTACGAGGTCGCGGCGGTCGTCCGGTTGCGGACTTTGGGCGTACGTTTGAACGCGCTCTTTTCGCCTGTCAGCAGCTGGAGGATCGAGGCGAAGCTGCCGGAGAGATTGACCGGCAGCAGGATCAGGTTGAACCCGTAGATCCGGAACACGTCGACGCGTTTGTAGCCGCACGCCTTGAGGTCCGCGCTCATCATCATGAAGTACGGCACCGAGACGAGCAGCAGGATCGGATTGAGCAGGTCCGCGTTGAACGGGTAGACGAGCATCACGACCAGGCACACGGAGCTCCAGAAGATGGAGGCCATGTAGTTCACCCGCAGGAAGAGCTCGCCGAAGCGGTTCTTCTGCCCGCGGGCCGTCTTCGCCCGGAACTGGTCCTTGAGCCGCGACAGGATGAGCAGCCCACCGTTCGCCCAGCGCTGGCGCTGGATGCAGAGCGAGCCGAAGTCCGGCGGGGTCGCGCTGTAGGCGAGGCGTTCCGGGTAGTTGTACAACGTCCAGCCGTTGACGCCGAGGTCGATCGTCGACTCGGTGTCCTCGATGACCGTACGGTCCTGGATGTAACGGCGGATCTCCCAGTCGCCCTCGTAGGCGACCTCGCGGATCTCGTCGAGGGCCTTCTTGCGCAGGACTGCGTTCGCGCCGACCCAGAACGTCGCGCCGTAGTGCGTCATGCCCTGGTGGACGATGTGCTGGATGTCGGTGGTGGCGCCGGAGATGCGCTCGATCCGGGTCGCGGAGCCGGGGAACGCGCTGTACGGCGTCTGCGCCACGGCGTCGCGCTCGTGGGCGCCCTGTTCGAGCAGGTGGACGAGGCGGAGCGCGTACTCGGGGAGGATCACGCTGTCCGCGTCGAGGGTGAGCACGTAGTCGGGGTCGGGGACGGTCAGCTCGGCCTGGCCGGGGCCGGCCGGGACGAGGGCGACACCGAGCGGCGTACTGACCTCCTGGAAGCTGCCGCCCATCAGGCCGATGTAGCTGTTGAGGTTCATGGCCTTGTTCGGCTCGCTCGACAGCGACACGTACTTCTTGCGCTCGAAGCTGCTCATGGTCGCGTCGAAGACGGCGAGCAGGCGGCGGTGCAGCTGGTGCATCCGCGGCACCGGCAGCGTCGCGTCCTCGTCGGCGCCGCCCTCGAGGGCTTCGGCGATCGTGCCGAGGTCCTCGGCGAGCGCGTTGAGGATGTGGTCGACGAAGAAGACGTCGGTGTGGTCGACCATGTCCTGGCTGCGGCCCAGGCCGATCAGCCAGCCGGCCGAGTAGCGGTATTCGGCGGCGAGGTCACGCATGTCGTCGATGGTGGTGGCGCGCTGGTCGCGCTCGTCGAGGGCGTCCTCGAACCTCTCGTACGCGGCCCGCACCCGCTCGTACGGAACGCTCATCTCGGCCTCGATCGCCCCCGGCAGCGCGCGGGCCGCCAGCAGCAGGTCCCGTGAGGCCCGGGTCTTCGGTTGTTGCGGGTCGTCGATCAGCAGCACGACCCGCAGGCCGGGGTATTCCTGCAGCGCCGCCGACAGCAGCGTGGTGCGGATGACCCGCTCGTCCTCCTGGTACGACGGCACCAGGACCGTCACCGTCGGCGTCTCACCCTGCAGGAAGCTGTCGAGCATGACCCGCGGCGCCCGGTGATGGGCCCGGCTGCGGTAGAAGAAGCCGATCCGGGTGATGAGGTACGCGGTTGCCGATGCCGCCAGCCCGGTCACGACGACCATGTACACGATCGCCTCGACCGCCAGCCGCGCGCTGCTGGCGTGACCGGCGATGAACTGCTGGATGATCGTACCGATGATGTAACAGGCCCAGACGGTGATCGTGAGGACGATCGCGAGCCGGCCACGGTTGATCCGGCCCTCGGAGACGGGAGGCGCCACGAGCGGGTGCGGGGCGGACCGCCGATCCGCGCCCCACTGTCTCGGAGATGACTGCATGCCCCTCTCATCGGCGGCTGCGCGACCCCGCCTGAATGTTTTGTGATCACGAGGGCTTCAGCGGCGCGGAAAACTGCCGATCGGGGGGTTATGGTCACTCAGCAGGCGGTGCGGCCGGATTATGACCCGCTCGCCGACCCGGACTGGCAGGAACCCGAACCCCCGGCCGAGCGGCTGTCGTGGCTCCGGCTCGGCTTCCTGATCCTGCTGGTGGCAGGTCTGGGCACCGGGGGTACGTTCGCCGTGCTGCACCTGCGTGACACGTCCGGCCCGACCGCGAAGTCGTGGGCCGTGCCGTACGTCGACGTCACGCTCACCCCGACGTTCGAGTTCCAGGATCCGGACGCGAACCCGTCCAACAACGTGGCGCTCGCGTTCGTCGTCGCCGATCCCAAGGACGGCTGCTCACCGAGCTGGGGCGGCGCTTACACCCCGGACGAGGCCGCCGCGTCCCTGGAGCTGGACCGCCGGATCAGCCAGCTGCGCGCGGCCGGCGGCAACGTCATGCTCAGCGTCGGCGGGCTCAACAACAGCGAGCTGGCCGTCGCCTGCACCGATCAGGCCAAGCTGACCGACGCCTACCGGCAGCTCGTCAAGCGCTACGACGTGGCGACCCTGGATCTCGACATCGAGGGCACGGCCGTCGCCGACCAGGCCTCCCTGACCCGGCGGGCAACGGCACTGACAACAATCCAGGCGGAGCGTACGGCCGCAGGTGACCCGCTCGAGGTGTGGCTGACGCTGCCCGTGGCGCCCACGGGGCTGACGGCCGACGGACTCGCCGCGGTCCAGGCCACGCTCAAGGGCGGCGTCTCGCTGCGCGGCGTCAACGTCATGACGATGGACTTCGGCTCCGAGCAGGGCTCCGACCCCGACATGCTGGAGCTGAGCACCGACGCCCTCGAAGCCACGCACAAGCAGCTCTCCGACCTGTACCTGCGGCTCGGCGTGCAGCTCACGTCGCCGCAGGTGTGGTCCCGGATCGGCGCGACCCCGATGATCGGGCAGAACGACGTCGACGCCGAACGCTTCACGGTCGACGACGCGAAGGGGCTCGCGTCGTACGCCGTCGACAAGGGCCTCGGGCGGGTGTCGATGTGGTCGCTGAACCGCGACGCTCCGTGCAAGGGGACGTTCTCGAACGTCGTCGTGCACTCGAACACGTGCAGCGGCGTACCCCAGGACGCTCTGGCCTTCTCCTCGGTCTTCGCGGATCTGCCCGGCGCCGCCGTCGGCACCTCGGGTCGCGAGGCCATCACCGTCCCGACCCAGGACACGACCGCCGACGACCCAGCGACCAGCCCCTACCCCATCTGGCGGCTGACCGCGCAGTACGTCGGCGGCTACAAGGTCGTCTGGCACGGCGTCGTCTACGAGGCGAAATGGGCGAACGCCGGCTCGGACCCGTCGGCGGCCGGCGACTCCACCACCCCGACCCCGTGGTCGGTCATCGGCCCGGTCGGCTCCGGCGAGAAAGCCCCCGTCCCGAGCCCCACGGTCACCGGCGTCACCGCCCGGTGGTCCTCGACCGCCGTCTACGCCCGCGGCGACCGGGTCCTGTTCAACGGCCTGCCCTACGAGGCCCGCTGGTCCTCCACCGGCGACGCCCCTTCGACCGAATATCCGATCGGCCCGGACGAGCCCTGGAACCCGCTCTTCACCGTGCCGGGCGAACCCGCGACGCGGTAGCTGATTCAGGTTCGTCCATGCACTCAGGGCGATGCGCGCGGGCGTCGGCTGGGGGTCTCAGGGTACCGTTTCGCCGGTGGCGGACACTGACCCTCTGGCTGCCGGGCTGGCCACCCTGCTGGAGTGGAATGCGGAGCGGCGCCGGAACTTCGCGGCGATCGTCCAGCTGACCGGGGCCGGGGCGGAGGCCGCCGAGCGCGATCCGGCGACGCTTATCCCGCGGCTGCAGCGATACGTGGAGGCGTTGCCGCTGGCCGAGTTCGAGGCGGACGACTGGTTCACCCTGCAGACCGATCTCGCCACTTTTCTGGGGCGGCTCGCGGCGGTGAGGCGTGCCGCCTACTGGGGCGTCCGTGCCGCCCCATCTACGCCGCGCGGCTACCGCTACGTGGTTGCCACCGCGGACGGCCGTGCCGCTGATCCTTACGAGATCGTCGCCCTGGAGTTCCAGGAGGACGTTGTCGATGTTGTTCGCATGATCGCGACGGTCGAGGCGACGCTGGACGCTGCGGTGACGGGGTAGCTGCGCCGGTCAGGGCGTGAGTTGGGTGCTTCGGTCAGGGCGTGAGGTGGGTGCTTCGGTCAGGGTGTGAGGGGTCAAGGGTGAGGTGGGCGCGGAGGTGGTCGACGGCCGCGCGGGCCGTGGCTCCGATGGCGACGTCGATGGCGGGCTGGCGATCGGTCAGGGTGTGCGCCCGGGTGAAGGCGGCCACGACGTAGCTGCGGCCGTCGGGGTAGGTGACCACGCCTGCTTCGTTGCGGATCGCGGGGAGGGTGCCGGTTTTCGCGGCGACCTTCACGCCGTCCGGGAAGGCCGCTGCCAGGCCGTGCGTGGTGAACGCCTGCGACATCCACGATCGGACCAGCGCGCAAGCCTGCGGCGGCGCGGCCCGGTCGGTCCAGATCGCCTCGAGCAGGGTGCCGATGTCGCGGGCGGTGGAGGCGTTGGTGCGGGCCGGGTCGATGCAGGACAGGGCCCACACCGCAGCCGGGTCGGCCTCGGCGATGCGGTCGTCGACATCGGTCGCCTCCGGCAGGGCGAGATCGGTGACGATACTCAGCAGCACCGACTCGATGTCGCCGCGCACCTGGGTGTCGTGCAGCCCCAGATCCTCGACGACGGCGTTGACGGCCGGGTGGCCGACGCGCTCGAAGATGACGTCGGTGGCCGCGTTGTCGCTCATCGTCAGCATGAACAGGGCCAGATCGCCGAGCGTCATGGTGACCGGGCCGGAGCAGCCCGCCGTCCCCGCTCCGCCGACCTGGTAGCGCGGGGGAACGGTGACCACCTCGGCCGGGTCGAGCTCACCGGCCACGACCGCACGGGCGAACGCCACCGCAACGATCACCTTCACCACCGAGGCGAGGATCACCGGCGCGTCCGCCTCCACCGCCACCTCGTCGGTCCCGCCGACCTCCCGCACGTACAGGAAACCCTGCGCCCCGGCCTCATCGAAGATCATGACCCGACCATAGCTCTGCCCGTTCGGGTGGTGGGGCGTCGAGCCGGGCCGGCTGCTTGCGTGCCGTGAATAGGTTGGCGCGATGGGGGAGAGAGCGTGGCCTGGGCGGATTGTGCCGGTTGCGGTGCCGGGGCTGGGGATGCTGGCTCTGGGGCTGGCCGGGGCTACGCGGTCGATGCTGAGCTGGGACGAGATTGCCACCGTGGATGTGGCGCGGCGGTCGGTGCCGCAGATCTGGCGGCTGATGCAGCACATCGACGGGGTATTCGGGCCCTATTACCTGCTCATGCATTTCTGGACCGGGATCGCCGGGCGCGGGGTGCTCGAGGTTCGGCTGCCGTCCATTGTGGCCATGGCGGGGGCGGCCGCGCTGACCGGTGAGCTCGGGCGGCGTCTTTTCGGGACGGTGGCCGGGCTGGTCGGTGGGCTCGTGTTCTGCGCAGTTCCCAACATTTCACGGTACGCCGCGGAGGCTCGGCCGTACGCCATGGCCTGTCTGGTCTCGGTGGTGAGTTTGATTCTGCTGCATCGGGCGTTGAGCCGGCCGGGGAAGGCGCGCTGGCTCGCGTACGGTGCGGCGGTGGTGGGTCTGGGGCTGAGTCATGTCATCGCTCTGACCGCGCTGGGGGCTCATGGTGCGGTGGTGCTGATGTGCCGGCGGCGGGCGATCGGGGCGTGGGGTGTCAGTGTCGCGGTGGCGCTGGTGGTGCTCGGGCCGATCTTCTGGCTGGGGTCGGGGCAGCGGGGTGCGCAACTGCACTGGGTGCCACCGATGACCGTGGAGGCGGTGCGGAACTTCCCGGTGAAGCTGACCGGGTCGGCCGAGGTGGCGTGGCTGCTGATCGGGCTGGCCGTCACGGCGGGGTGGCGGGCGCGGCGGCACGTCCTCGCGATGGCGTTCGCGGCGGTGGTCCCGCTCGGGGTGATTCTTGTGGTGTCCGCGCACGGGCCGTCGTTCTGGGTGAACCGGTATCTGCTGTTCGTGCTCGCGCCGACAGCGATCCTGGCGGCGGTCGCGCTGTGCCGGGCCGGGACTGCCCGGGTCGTCGTCGTGTTGCTTCTGCTGGCCGCCGTCGCGTACCCGGCGCAGTGGACCGTGCGCGGGCGGACCGTGAAGAACGGCACCGACGACCGCAGTGTCGCCCGGATCATCCGGGCCGGTCAGCAGCCCGGCGACGGCATCATCTACCGGCCGGGGTCGCGGACGTTGCGGCCCGGCGTCGACTACTACCTGCGCGATGATCCGGGGCGGCCGCGGGATCTGCTGCTGCGCCGGGACGCCGCCGACGAGGCCAGCCTGGTCGCGGGGGAGTGGCCGGGCACGGCGGACCGGCTCGGGGCGGGGCGGGTGTGGCTGCTCGTCGGGGCACGGGAGGAGGATCCGCTCGCGCATCGGGGGGATCTGGCGGCGGTGCTGCGTACCCGTTATGTGCGGGCCGGCGTCTGGCAGGTCAAGCGGGGGACGCTCGCGCTCTTTGTCCCGCGTACGGTGGGACCGTGACCCAGGACAATCTCTGGCTACGCCAGCTCGCGCAGAACCCCGGACACTCCCGCAACTACGTTCAGCGGTTCCGGGACCTCGCCGCGAACGGTGCCGACCTGGCCGGGGAGGGCCGCCTGATCGACGCCATGGTGCCCCGGGGCGCCCGCATCCTCGACGCGGGCTGCGGCACCGGCCGGATCGGCGGCTATCTGGCGGGTGCGGGCCACCAGGTGACCGGTGTCGACCTGGACCCGGTGCTGATCGCCGAGGCGAACGCCCAGCACCCGGCCTCGACCTGGCTGGTCGGCGATCTGGCCGAGTGGGAATCACCCGGCCCCGGATTCGACGTCGTCGTCTGCGGTGGCAACGTGATGGCGTTCCTGGCACCCGCCACCCGGGTCGAGGTGCTGCGCCGGTTCGCTGCCCACCTGGCCGAGGGCGGGCGTGCGGTCATCGGTTTCGGAGCGGGGCGCGGCTACGAGTTCGGCGACTTCCTGGCCGACGCGAAGACGGCCGGCTTCACCGAGGATCTCCTGCTCGCGACCTGGGACCTGCGTCCCTTCACCGAGCGCGCCGACTTCCTGGTGGCCGTCCTCACTCCGGCGTGACCGCCCCCGGCGAGTGGTCCGGCATTGCGGACCTGCTCCGGCGGGTGCCGGTGCCGGTGCCGCCCGGTGCGGGCCCGGTGCTGGGTGCGACCGACGAGCAGATCGCTTCGATCGCCGGACACTACGAGAGTCCACTTCCCGATGTGTACGTGCGATGGCTGCGCTTCTGCAACGGAACGCCGGCCGGTCCCGGAGGGCTCTACGGTGCCGGGACGTCATGGGACGGGCTCGACGCGCTGCGGATCCTGCAACGCCATCCTTGCTGGGCCACGCTCGGCTGGATACCCGTCGCGGGAGACGGCAACGGCAACACCTACATCCTCGACACGGATGCCGTCTATTTCGTGGAGGCGATGGACGAGAGTGAACCGGCCTACACAGCGGCCGGCAGCCTCCCCGTCTTTCTCCGCTTCCTGCTGGAAAAGGAGCTCGGCGAGACCAGGTGGCCCTTCGACGCGGCATATGTCACCGCCGCGGATCCCGGCATCCTGAGCGTCACGGATTCCGGGTTGCTGCCCTGGCTCAGTTGGTAGGGAAGTCGACGCTGCGGGCGATCTGCTCGCCGGGCTGGTGGCCGTCCTGCTCGACCGTCGCGGTGTGGACGGTGGTCGAGCAGGGGTTCGTAGCCGGTGATGCCCTCGATGGCGTACTTCGCCGCGGCGTAGTGGCCGAAAGCCCGGGCTCCGGCGCGGAGGTGGACCCGGTGGTCGTGGACCGCACCACCGGGCACCCCCTCGACGACGCCGACGCGTACGTCTTCACCGCCGGCCCGGCCGCCGGTGAGGCGATGCGCAACCGCTATGGCCCGGCCGGCTCACGCTGACGGCGTCGCCAGGGTGGGATAGTCGGTGTAGCCGCGGTGATCGCCGCCGAAGGCCGCCGCGAAGTCCGGGGTGTTGAACGGCCCACCTGCCGCGAGCCGGGCGGGCAGGTCCGGGTTCGCCAGGAACAGCGCACCGTACGCGATGACGTCAGCAGTCCCGTCCTCGATGAGCTGGAGTGCGTCCACCCCGGTCGGGGCGGGCTTCGTGGCCGGGTTGAGGATGAACGTCGCCGGCCATTCCGCACGCAGCCGCCTCGTCAGGTCGCGATCGGTGCTCTCCATGACGTGCAGGTAGGCGAGCCCGAGCGGGGCCAGCCGGGCGACCAGCGCGAGGTAGGTCTCCTCGACGTCGTGCTCGGCGATGTCGTTCGTCGTGTTGTGCGGGGAGATCCGGAAGCCGACCTTGTCCCCGCCGACAGCCTCGGCGACCGCGGCTGCGACCTCGACGGCGAACCGGATCCGGCCCTCGACCGAGCCACCCCATCCGTCCGTACGCCGGTTCGCGTTCACGGACAGGAACTGCTGGACCAGGTATCCGTTGGCGCCGTGGATCTCGACGCCGTCGAAGCCCGCGGCGATCGCGTTGCGTGCCGCGTCTGCGAAGTCGCGGATCGTCTCGGCGATCTCCTGCGCGGACAACTCTTTCGGCGTGGTCAGGTCCTGCAGGCCGGTGTCGGTGAAGACCTGCCCGCTCGCGGCGACCGCGGACGGCGCGACCGGGGTCAGGCCGTCGGGCAGCAGGCTGGGGTGCCCGATCCGGCCGCCGTGCATGAGCTGCGCGAAGATCACGCCGCCCTCCGCGTGCACGGCGTCGGTGACCTTGCGCCACGCCGCGACCTGCTCGGCGGAGTGCAGGCCCGGCGTGTTCGTGTAGCCCTGGCCGACCACCGACGGCTGCACGCCCTCGGTGATGATCAGGCCCGCGCCCGCCCGCTGCGCGTAGTAGGTGGCCATCAGGTCCGTCGGGGTCGCACCGGGACCGTAGGCCCGGCTGCGCGTCATCGGGGCCATCGCGATGCGGTTGGCCAGCTTCGTTCCGGCCAGATCGTGTGAGTCGAATGCCGACGTCATGATCGTGATCCTTGTCCCGAGGGGTTTACCTGTCCAGACAAGTAAAGCGCGTTCGGGGCGGGTTGGAGCACGTTAGTAAGCCACATCACGGCCAGGTAGACTCGGCTTCATTGTCCGAGCACATTCCTGGAGGGTCCCGTGTCAACCAAGGCTTCTGGACCAACTAAGGCTCCTGGACCAACCGAGCCTTCTGGGCCAACCGAGCCTTCTGGATCAACCGAGGCTGGGCCGGTGGGGGAGCCGGCGGACTGCGACGTGGCCTGCGCTCCGGCCGGTCTTTCGATGCCGGCCAGCGCGGCGGCCGGTCCGGTCAGCCACGCGATCTTCCGGGTCGCCCGGCTGCACCGCATGCACGTCGGTCAGCTGCTGCGCCGCGTCGGCCTGCACCCGGGTCAGGAGCTCGTCATGATGCAGCTCTGGGACGGCGGCCCGCAGCGCCAGACCGACCTCGCACGGTTGCTCGGCTCGGACGCCGCCACCATGACCCGCACCGTCCAGCGGCTGGAGCACGCGGGATTCGTCCGCCGCATGCCGTGCGCCACGGACAAGCGCGTCACCATCATCGAGCCGACCGCCGCCAGTCTCGCCCTGCGCCGCGAGGTCGAGAACATCTGGGCCGAGGTCGAGAGCCGCACCCTCGGCGACCAGAGCGACGCCGACCGCGCCGAGACCCTCGCCGCCCTCGAACGCATCGAGACCAACCTGAAAATCGTCGCCCGTCCATGACCCGACGCATACGCTGAGCGCGCAGGACCGGCCCTGTGCGCTGATGATGGCTGATCATGTGGACCCGGCGTTTGCCGACGAGGGGACGTCCGAGTACACCCGCGATGTAGCCGGTGGTGTTCACCGGGCAGGGCGGTGACGGTTCAGGAGTCCTTGAGCCGGGCGAGGGCCTGCGGGTCGGTGACCATCGCGTGGGCAACGTCGGTCAGCTTGCGGCTGTGCCGCCGGGCATACCCGCGGATGACGACGAAGGCCTCGTCCACGGTGAGACCCATGGACTGGGCGACCACGCCCTTCGCCTGTTCGATGACGACGCGGCTGTTGAGGGCGCCCTGCAGCTGCTCGGAGAGGACCTCGCCCTGGCGGATGGCACGCTCCTGGAGCAGGGCGATCGCGGCGACATCGGTCAACGCCTGGATCACCGGGACGTCCGCATCGGTGAGGTTGCCGCCCAGGCTGGTGCCGAAGACGTTGAGCGCGCCGATCACCTGACTGCGCAGCCGCAGCGGGAAAGCGTGCACCGAATGGAAGCCCGCGGCGGCGGCCCGCGGTGCGAAACGGGGCCAGCGTCCTGCCGCCGCGCCCAGGTCCACGTTGACGACGGGCCGGCCCGTGCGGACGGCTTCCAGGCAGGGGCCCTCATCGGTCTGCAGCTGGAACAGCTCCACGAGCGAGACGTCCTCGTCGGAGCCCGCCATGAACTCGAGCTTGCCCCGCTCGTCGGCCAGCAGCAGCCCGACGGCGCCCGCTCCGACCAGGGAAGCCGCCCGGTAGGTGAGGGTCTGCAGGAACTCGATCAGGTCGAAGTCGTCGACGAGCGTGTCGGCGACCTCGACGAAGATCTTCGCCAGTCGTTCCGGGGAAATCATGGTCATCCCTGCCTCCTGGCACGTTCTCGGCTCATCGGCGTCATCGAGGTTCACGGTTTCTCGGTGTCGAAGTGCAGGCGGCGGGCGACGATGTCGCGGGCCACGTCGGCGAGGCGGCGCTCCTGCGCGTACGCGTGGGCCCGGATCCGTGCCATCGCCTCCGTGAGGGAAACGCCGAGCTGCACCATCACCATGCCCTGCGCCTGGAACAACTCCGCGCGGTGCCCGTCTGCGTAGTCATTGTTGTCGATCTCCCGGACGCGGCTGTCGCGGGCCTGGACGTGCCGGTCAAGCAGGGCGGCGACCGTGACGTCGGCGACCGTGAGCGCGTCGGCGAACTCCCCGGCGGTGAGCGGGCCGGTGCGGTCGCGGAACACGTCCAGGACACCGAGGCGGGCCGCGCCGATCTGCAGCGGGAACGCGAACACCGCCCGCAGGCCACCCGCACTGGCCGCCGGTGTGTAGAAGGGCCAGCGGCCGCCTGCGTCGGTCGAGGGGTCGCCGAGGTCGGGGATCAGCACCGGGCGGCGGCTGGCGAACGCGTCCATGCACGGACCCTCCCCGAGGATGAACTGCAGCTCCTCGATGTGTTCGCTCGCGGGATCCGAGGCGGCGGTCTCACCCCGGGTGCCGTCGTCGGTCATGACGCTGACTCCGGCACCGGAGGCGGACAGCACCTCGGCGGCAGCCGCGCAGACCCCCCGCAGGAAGCCCGGCCGGCCGCCGTGGACGGCTGCTTGCCGGGTGATCAGATCGGCGATGAACGCACTGCGGTCCTCCATGGGCTGCACCTTCCAGCAAGGTGCCGCCGGAGACCAGGGCAGCAGAACCGGCAGATCCGGTTGGCGGGGACTTTACCCGGTGCAGGCGATTGCTACGCCAGTAGTCACCGGTCACGGAATGTCAGCCTCGATGGCCCGCGCCCGCACGAGTGCTTGCCGCGGATGCCCCATGGGGAGGGCGGGGTCGGTCGCGAAACGGGTGCCGGAATCCCCGGGCATGATCCTCCCCTGACGGAGAAATGCTCGATGCCGGGGGCCGGGGCAGCGACCCAGAAGGGCTACGCCGTCGATTCTAGTCCGCTCAGGACTTTCGCGCCTCGTCCGAATGCGCTGTCCGGGCGCGTCCGACTCTCGGGCCGTACCGTACACGGAGAGATATTTGTTCTTGGGCAAGCATGTGTGATCAAGCAGGTCAGGGGTAGCCGTTGAGCGCAGCACTCACCCCCTGGAGGTAACCATGAGTGATTTTTCATCGGGAGCTCGGTTCCCCGACGAACCTTTTACCGACCCGGCGTACCCGGTGTCCGATCCGTACACCACGCCGGTTGAACGCTATCCGGCCCGATCACCGTCCACGGCGGACACCGGCGGCGACGACTCGAAGGCCAGGCAGGTCGCGGATCAGACGTCCCGGGCAGCCGGTGAGGTGAAGGACACCGCGAAGGAGCAGGCGCAGAAGGTCGCGGGTGAGACCAGGGCTCAGGCCCGCAACGTGGCGTCGGACGTGCGTGACAAGGTCGGCGAGCAAGCCCGCACGCAGAACGACAAGCTCGTGGGCACCATCCGCGAGACCGCCGACCAGCTCGACGAGATGCGCGGCGACCGGCAGGACTCGCCGGCCGCGGCAGTGGTCTCCCGGGTCGCGGACGGTGGTCGTCAGCTCGCCGACTACCTCGACCGCAACGGCCCGGACGGCGTGCTCCGCGAGGTCCAGGACTTCGCCCGCCGCCGCCCCGGTGCGTTCCTGGCGACCGCGCTCGCCGCGGGATTCGTGGTCGGCCGGCTCGGCAAGGGTGTCGCCAAGGCGGACCCCGGCGCGGGCGCCGACAAGCCGCACACCGACTCGTTCGAGTCCTTCAGCACCGGCGGCACGGACTATCCCACCGGCGGTACCGACTATCCCACCGGCGGCACCGACTACGCCGCCACCGGCACCGGCGTCCCCGTCGTGGTGTCCGAGGAGAGCTGGACCCGATGAGCTCGCCCTACCCCGCCCCGAACAGCGATCGTGCCGACGAGGTGTCGCAGGCCTCGATCGGTGAGCTGATCGGCAACATCAGCGACGACCTCACCAGCCTGTTCCGCCAGGAGGTGGAGCTGGCGAAGGCCGAGCTCAAGGAGGAAGCGGGCAAGGCCGGCAAGGCCGCAGGGATGCTCGGCGGCGCCGGGTTCGCCGGTTACCTCGCCGTGGTCCTGCTCAGCTTCGCCCTGGTCTTCGGCCTCTCCAACGTCATGGACGCCGGCTGGGCCGCGCTCATCGTGGCGGTCATCTGGGGAATCGCCGGCGCCGTGCTCTACACGACCGGCCGTAAGCAGCTCAGGAACGTCGACCCGATGCCGCACCGCACCGTCGACACGATCAAGGAGGACGCGCAATGGCTCAAGAACCCGACAGGCTGAGGCAGAGCATCGAGGAGACCCGCGCGTCGCTGACCCGCGACGTCGACATGCTGGCGGAGAAGACCAGTCCCACGAGGGTCGCCCAGCGCCGCTGGACCGCCGCCAAGGAGAAGGTCATGGGCAGTTCGCAGCAGGCCCGGCACGCCGCCGGGGACACCGCGAGCACGGTGCAGGACAAGGCGTCGGAGCTGACCGGCAAGGCCGGCGAGGCGGCGCACGACGTGGCCGGCTCGGTCCGCAAGGCCCCGCAGGCCGTGGTCCAGCAGGCGCAGGGCAACCCGCTCGCCGCGGGCATCATCGCGTTCGGTGTCGGCATGCTGGCCGCCACGCTGATCCCGGTGACCGACGTCGAGCGGCGTGCCGGCCAGCAGCTCAAGGACAACACCGGCGACCTGACCGACAGGGTCAAGGATGTCGCGACCGAGCTGAAGGACGACCTCTCGGGCAGCGTGCAGCACGCCGCCGGCGAGGTGAAGGAGACCGCGCAGGGCGCGGCCCGTACGACGAAGGAGAGCGCGCAGTCGGGCGCCCAGGACGTGAGATCCTCCGCCTCCTGACGGTTCCCTGATGAGGATCGGAGGCGCTTGCCGGCGCCTCCGATCCTTTTCTATGCCCCCGTGATGAGGTGCCGGGCGAGTTCCGGGTCGAACGTGCCGGCCGGGGTCGCGGGGGCGATGCCACAGGTGCCGTCCGAGTTGCCCGGGTTCTTGATCCACAGCCGCAGCGCGGCCGGGTCGGCGGTCGAGGCCGCGCCGATCCTGCGCCCGGGCGGGTTGCACCACTCGCCGCCGTGGCCGTTGCCGTTGCGGCTGGTGTCGATCACGTAACCGGTCGCCGTGCCGAGCTCCTTCCTGATGTCCTCGGCGTACTGCTGGGCGCCGGCGGTGCCGACATAGTTGGCGACGTTGACCGTGAAGCCGTGGACCCGGGCGACACCGGCGTCCCTCAGCCGCCGGGCCATCGTCGCGGCCGGGGTCCAGCGGGGGTTGGCGCCGTCGAGATACGCCCAGGTGTTCGGGGCCTTCTCCGCGAACATCCGGGCGGCGAACACGAGCAGGGTGTTGCGGGTCTCCTTCTGCCCGGCGCTCAGGCACGAGAAGTCGCCGAGCGAGTCCGGTTCGATGATGACGATCGCCGGGCGCGTGCCGATCGCGGCGGCGAACGTCGAGATCCAGGTCTGGTACTCCAGGACTGTCCGCGCGCCGCCGGCCGACTCGTGGCCGCACGCGTCCCGGCCCGGCAGGTTGTACGCGACCAGCACGGGCAGCTTGTCACCGGCGGCCTGCGCGGTCCCCGTGTACTTCCCGACCGCCGCCGCGATGTCGGAATCACTCGTCCCGGTGAACCAGCGCGCCATGGGCCGGCTGCTGATCGAGGCCCCGATGGCGGCGGCACGCGGGTCACCCGGATGGGCGGCGACCCAGCTCGCGGCGGGCAGCTTCGGATCGGTGAACAACCCGGTGGTGATGGCGAGCGGCCCGGACCCCGCGCTGGTCGCGGCCCCCTTCGTAGTGCCGGCCCCGGTCGTGTCGGCGGCACCCGTCGTGCCGCCCCCGCATCCCGCCAGTGCGCACACGACGGACAGGGCCGTCCCGGCGATGATCATGATCGATCTCCGTCTTCGCATGGCGAAGCACTGTAACCGCTCAGCGGCGCGCTGAGCCCCGGGTGACGCGGCGGCGGTGGCGGCCTGCTCGTCCTCGGGGGTCCACTGCCGCCAGCAGCCGCTGACGGGCGAAGCGCCGCCTTGACCGGCGAGGCCGGCCAGCTCAGCATCCCGTACCTCCTCGACAACCCGGTCCCGCAACTCGCCGCCGACGTCGACGGCAACCCGGCCACGGCGGTCCAGCGCGCGTCCTGGCGAACGCTACGGTCGCGGTGTGGATGCTCTGACGCGTGACCTGCTGTGGCTGGGGTGGGAGGACTACACGCTGTTGTGGCAGGTGGTCCTCAACGCCCGCCATGTCAACGAACTCTCCTCGCTCCGGGAGGCCCAGGACGTCGCCCACGGCGTCCTGCAGACCCTGCTGGCCGGCAACCTGATCGAGCTCTTCCGATGCCCGTGGGCGATGGACAACGACGCCTACCGCCTCGTCGCGCCGGCCGAGCACGCCGCCGTCCTGGGCGACGACCGCTCCTGGACCATCGAGGGCGCCGACGGCCGGGATCTGGTCTGGTTCGCGACCACCGACGCGGGCCTGGAGCGCTACCAGCAGGGCACCGGGTGGCAGTAGCCGGTGGCAGGATGGCCCGATGGCGTATGTCGAGATCAACGGCGCTCCGGCGGACGCCGGGGCCCTCCACAGGGTCGCTACCGGCAACTATGGTCACTTCACGTCCATGCAGGTGCGGGATCGGGCTGCGACCGGTTTGACCCTGCACCTGCAGCGGCTCCGGGCGGCGTCGGCGAGTCTCTTTCCCGACGTGCCCGTCATGGCGGACGAGCAGATCAGGTCCTATCTGGACCATGCGCTGCGGGCTGAGCGGGATGCCTCCGTGCGGGTCACCGTCGTGCCGGGTGCCCGGGGCACCGACGTGATGGTTTCTGTCTCCGCGCCGGTTGCGGATGTGACGCTGCCCGCGCTGCGGGTCCGGACGATTCAGTACGAGCGGGAGCTGCCCCACCTGAAACACGTCGCGACGATGGGGCTGACGTACCACCTGTTGCAGGCGCGGCGGGCGGGGTTCGACGACGTGCTCTTCGCGGGACGGGACGGGCTGCTGCGGGAGGGCTCGGTCTGGAACGCCGCGTTCTGGGACGGCGAACGGGTTGTCTGGCCGGACGCCCCGATGCTGGCCGGCATCACCATGCAGGTGCTGCGGATCGCCCTGCAAGAGCTGAGGATCCCCGACGAGGTACGGCCGTTGACCTCGCCGGGCGGGATGAGCGCCGCGGCCGCGGTCAACTCGCAGTGGCCGGCCCAGCCGATCGCCGCGATCGACGAGACGGTGTTCACGGGCGGCGACGAGCTCACCGGCCTGTTGCGGCGGGCCTGGGACGTCGTGCCGTGGGAGCCGATCAGCTAGGAGGCCGGCTGGGACTGCCGGTACCGGCCATCCCGGCGAGCACGCTGACCGTACCGTCCGTAGTGGGAAGGCTTGTCACGGTGGCGGGGCGGCCCGATTTCTCAGGGCAGGCGGGGTGGTCCGCCGACGATGACGTCGAAGCCCGCGTCGACGGGGATCAGGGCGCCGGTCAGCGCGCCGGTGCGGTCGTCCAGCAGGAGCTCGATCACCGCCGCGACGTCGTCCGGCTCGATCATGCGGCCCAGCACCGAGTGGCCGGCGAGATGCTCACCCATCTCCGGGGCCATGAAAGCGGCGCTGGCTTCGGTGCGGACGGCGCCCGGCGCGACGGTGTTCACGCTGACGCCGTAGCGGCCGGCCTCCGCGGCGACCTGCTGTGCGAAGGAATTCAGCGCCGCCTTCGACACCGCGTGGGTGAGCTGGCGCTTGCCCGTCCAGCCGGCCGCCATGCTGGACAGGTAGACGATGCGTCCCGACCCGGCCGCCCGCATCACCGGCAGGACCCGCCGGGTGATGAAGAACGCCCCGCCGAGCTCCGCGCCGACCTTGCCGATCAGCTCGTCCCAGCTGGTCGTCTCGACGTCGCTGAGGATCGGCTGCCGGACGTTGGCGTTGCAGACGAGCGCGTCGATCCGCCCGTGCTCCGCCAGCACGGCGTCGACCAGCGCGTCCACCTGACCGGGGTCACAGACATCGGCGCGGGCGGTGCTCGCGCTCGCTATCTGTGCCGCCACGGCCGTCGCTGCCCCGGTATCCCGGAGGTAGTTGACGACGACGTGATAGCCGCGCCGGCCCAGCATCAGCGCCGTGGCAGCACCGATGCCCCGCCCCGCACCCGTCACCACCGCGACCGGCTTCTCCGGCATCCGGCACCCTCCACTCAGGTCCTCACCGCATTATCGCCCACGGTCCGCCGGATCGCATTGGCGTCACCGCTGCAACTGCAGGGTTTCGCCGAAGCCCATGCGGGTGACGAAGGCCTCGCGGGTGAGGTCGGCGAACGCCATGACGTGGTCGACGCCGGCCTCGGTGAAGTCGACGACGGTGCGGAAGGGCTTTTCTCCGCGGGGCAGGGCGAGGACCCGGGCGATCTCGTCGGCGACGCCCTGCGGGTGGGGGTTGACGCCCGGCCGGACCAGGCCGGCGGTGGCCTGCTCGTTGCGTTCGACCAGCGGGTCGAGGCCAGCGTAGGCCGCTGTGACCGCTGCGTCCGAGGCGTGGCTGGCGTTGGGGAAGTGGGAGGTGCCCTGGGTGATGGCGCCCGGCATGACGATGGTGGTCTCGATGCCGAACTGGGCCGCCTCGTAGGACGTCACGACGGCGAGGGCGTCGAACGCGGCCTTGGAGGCTACGTACGGGCCGAGGAACGGGGGTGTCGTCACGATGATCGTGCTGCCGACCCAGAGCAGCGTGCCCGATCGCTGGGCGCGCAGGTGGGGCAGGGCGGCACGGTTGACGCGGTGGGCGCCGACGGCGTTGATGTCGAGGAGACGGGTGAGGTCGTCGTCGGTGAAGGCCTCGACGTAGCCGACGTAGAGGTGCCCGGCGTTCTGGATGACGACGTCGAGACGGCCCGCCTGCTCGACCACGGCGGCGACGGCGGCGTCGGCGGACTCCTGCGACGTGACGTCCAGCTCGACGGTGTGCAGGTCGAGGCCGTCGACGTCCGTGAACTCGTTGCCGGCGACGCTTTTCATGCTCGCGTAGACGGTGTGGCCCTGGCGGGCGAGGGTCAGGGCGGTCAGGCGGCCGATGCCGGTGCTGGAGCCGGTGATGAGGACGACGGACATCAGGCGGCACCGCCGTTGGTGTAGAGGACCTGGCCGTTGATCCAGCGGGCCGGACCGGCGAGGAACGCGGCGACCTCGGCGATGTCCTCGGGGGTGCCCAGGCGTTCCATTGGGTTCAGGCTCGCGATGTGGTTGATGACCTGCTCGCTCTTGCCCTCGAAGAACAGCGGGGTGGCCGTGGGGCCGGGGGCGACGGCGTTGACCGTGATGTCGCGGCCGCGCAGCTCCCGGGCCAGGATCAGGGTCATCGCCTCGACGGCGCCCTTCGACGCGGCGTACGCGCCGTACGTCGGCATCTGCAGGCGGGTGATCGACGTGGAGAAGTTGATGATCGCCCCGCCCGCGCGGACCTGCTGGGCGGCGAGCTGACTGATCACGAACGTGCCGCGGACATTCGTACGCTGGATGCGGTCGAACGTTTCCAGGTCCATCTGCGCGATCGGCGCGAGCGGCATGATGCCCGCCGTGTGCGCGACGACATCGACCCCGCCGAACGTGTCGGTCGCGTGCTGGAACAGCGCGGCCATCTCCTCGTGCTCGGCGACGTCGCCACCGAACGCGGTGGCCCGCCCGCCCGCGGCGGTGATCTCCTTGACGGCGTCCTGGGCCTTGGCCTCGTTGCCGCTGTAGTGCACGACCACGGCGAGACCGTCGGCCGCCAGGCGTGCGGCGACGGCCCGGCCGATGCCGCCCGAACCGCCGGTGACGATGGCGACGCGGGCCGGGTTCTGCGTGTCACTCATGGGAACTCCTCAGCTTGTTCACGAATCAGCATGTGTACGAATCAGCATGTGTACTGGCTGTCCATATGAAGCTAGCGCGATAAAGACAACTTGTCCACTACTATGAGGGCATGAGTGAGACTGCACAGCGGCGAGGGCGTGGCCGGCGACCGGCCGGCGAGGTGCGCGAGGGTGTCCTGCGGGCCGCCGCCGGCCTGCTGCTCAGCGAGGGGATCAAGGCCGTGACGTTCGACCGGGTCGCCACGGCTGCCGGGTCCAGCAAGATGACCCTCTACAAGTGGTGGCCGTCCGCGGGCGCGCTGGCCGCGGAGGCGTACTTCGCGCACAGCGAGCATCAGCTGGAATTCCCCGACACCGGCGACATCAGAGCAGACCTGACCGCGCAGCTGTGCGCGTTCGTCCGGCTGATCACCCATGAGGGCACCGGACCGGTCCTCGCCGGCCTGATCGGCGTCGCCCAGACCGACCCGGAGTTGTCGGCGGCGTTCTCCGAGCACTACTCGGCACCCCGGCGGGCGCTGGCGGTGGCCGCGTTCGAGAAGGCCCGCGACCGGGGGCAGCTGCGCGCCGACATCGACCTCGGCATCCTCGTCGACCAGCTCTGGGGCGCCTGCTACAACCGCCTCCTCATCCCCGACGCCCCCCTCACCGAGGACTACGCCGTCGCTCTCGTCGCCAACGCCCTCGACGGCGCCGCGCCCTAGGAGCCGGGCCGCGTGGTGTGCGGGGTGACCGTGATCCGGGGGCGGTGGCAGTGGGGTTCACCCACTTCGGGGCGGGGTGCAGTAAATCGGCCGATGCCGTGGCGCCGGGGTGGTCGCAGGCTGGGAACCGCCAGCAAGCGAGCACCGGAAGGAACGTCACATGCCTTACATCACCACTGCCGACGGCGCCGAGATCTTCTACAAGGACTGGGGGAGCGGCCAGCCGGTCGTCTTCAGCCACGGGTGGCCGCTGAACTCCGACGCGTGGGACGTCGAGCTCAAGCTCGCCGCCGACAACGGGTTCCGGGCGATCGCGCACGACCGCCGGGGGCACGGCCGTTCGTCGCAGACGTGGACCGGCAACGACATGGACACGTACGCCGCCGACCTGAACGCGCTGGTCGACGCGCTCGGGCTGACCGACATCATCCTGGTGGGGCACTCCACCGGCGGTGGCGAGGTCGTGCTCGCGGCGCAGTACGGTGCCGGCCGCGTGGCCAAGATCGCGACAGCGGGTGCGGTGCCCCCGGTCATGGTCAAGAAGGAGTCGAACCCGGACGGGCTGCCGATCTCGGTCTTCGACGGGTTGCGGGCCAACACCCTCGCGGACCGCTCGCAGTTCTTCCAGGACCTGTCGGAGCAGTTCTTCGGCATCAACAAGGGCTCGGGGATCTCGCAGGGCCAGCGGGACCAGTTCTGGCGGCTCGGGATGCAGATGAGCCTGCCGGCCGCGTACGACTGCATCAAGGCGTTCTCGGAGACCGACTTCACCGAGGACCTGCTCGCCCTCGACGTCCCGATCCTGATCGCGCAGGGTGACGCCGACCAGATCGTGCCGATCGCGGACGCCGCGTACAAGTCGATCGAGCTGGTCAAGAACGGCATCCTGAAGGTCTACCCGGGTGCCCCGCACGGCATCGCGGGCGCCTACCAGCAGGCCCTCGACAAGGACCTGCTGGAGTTCTGGAAGAGCTGACCCGTCAGCTGGTGCCCATCCGGGCGCTTGCTGCGACCGTCTCCTCGGTCTGGGCCCGTCGCCGCCGCTCATAGGCGGTGAACGCGGCGGGCCCGTCGAGCGAACCCAGGGCGGAACCCAGCGCGACGGCGTCCTCCAGGGCCATCGACGCGCCCTGGGCCGCGGCGGGGGCGGCGGCGTGCGCGGCGTCGCCGACCAGCACCATCCGGTCGTTGTGCCACGTCGGGGTGGTGGGGATGTCGTACGAGTCCCCGCCCACCACGGCGTCCGCCGGGGTCGCCGACACGATGGCGGCGGCCGGGGTGCTGTCCGCCCGGGCCGCCTCGAGCACGAGCTCCCGCCACTGCGCGGGACCGGTCGAGCCGGCACGGGCCTCGCCGGTGATCCGCGAGAACCACCACGTGCGCCCGTCACCTGGCGCCGTGAAACCGAAGAAGGCCTTCGAGCCGAGGATCATGTGGTACGCGTCCGGAGCGCTCGCCGCCGGATTGCCCTCGGCATAGCCGTAGACGACGTGCTGCCCCGTGTACCGCGGGATCGGCGCCTGCGGGTCGATCAGGTGCCGGGTCGGGGAGTGGATGCCGTCCGCGCCGACCAGGGCGTCGCCCGTTGCTGTGCTGCCGTCCGCGAACCGCACGAGCACCCCGGCACCGTCCGGCACGGCGCCGGCCAGGCGTTTCCCGTGTACGACCGGAATGCCCCGGGCCACCACCAGGTCCTGCAACGTTCGATAAAGGGCGGCGCGGGTGAGCGTACGTGCCGGACCTTGAATGTCCTTGTGACGCACGTGCTCGCCGCCCGCACCGAAGACCTCCACCGCCGCGGCCGGGTAGGACGAGCCGATCACCGCCGCGGCAGCGCCGACGCTCTCCAGGGCGGCCATGCCGTTCGCCATCACCGTCAGGAACGCGCCCGCGTCGTCCCCGCCGGACTCGTGCGCCTCGAAGACCACGGCGTCCACACCGGCCTGATGAAGGGCGAGCGCGGTCGCGGCACCGGCGACTCCGCCGCCCGCGATGAGGATCTTGGTCATAGTGCACGCCTTCCGCCGGATGATTGTCCCTATTCTCTGATGGCGTGGGCCTCGATGACGACTTGCTGCTGCTGCGCGCTTACGAGCCGGTCACCCGGTTCACCGACGGTGAGTATTTCTTCCCGGTCTCGGTCGAACGGTACGTGCGCCGCGCCTCGCTGTGGCGGGCCGAGCCGGGGGCGAGCGCGGTGGACGAGACGCCGCCCGGTGGTCTCACGCTGGAGCTGCTGGCCGCGGCGGGCGGTGCCGAGCAGGGCCTGAAGATGTCGCTGTCCGGGATCGGCAGCAGCCCCGGCCCGCTCGGCGTCGCGCACATCCCGATCCGGGAGCGGCCCCGCAACCTGAAACGCACCAGCCGGCTCGCGTCGGTCGGGCTCAGTGCGCGGCTGCTCGACGCGGTGATCCGGTTCTCGCTGCTGTTCCGGGGCAGCGTTCCCGGTGGCAGCGCGGCGCATTCGTTCCTGCTCCAGCGTGATCATCTGGAGCCGGAGAAGCCCACGTACTACGGCCGGGTGCTACGGGACTACCCGTGGATCGTGTGCCAGTACTGGTTCTTCTACAGCTTCAACAACTGGCGGTCGGCCTACGGCGGGGTGAACGAGCACGAGGCCGACTGGGAGCAGGTGACCGTCTATCTCGACGGGAGCGGGGTGACCGGGCCGGACGGGCTGCCGCCGGTGCGCTGGGTGGTGTTCTCCGCGCACGACGAGACGGGTGACGATCTGCGGCGGCGCAGCGACGACCCGGACCTCGAGCTGGTCGGCGGGCGGCACCCGGTGGTCTACGTCGGCGCGGGGTCGCACTCCGGGGCCTATCTGAGCGGCGATTATCTGATCACCGTACGCCCACCGAAGTTGAAAGGCCTGGTCAGCGGTCTGCGCTGGGTGGCGGGCCTGCTCGCGCCGTGGTCGGCGAAGGAGCAGTCCGTCGGCGTGCCCTATGTCGACTACGCCCGTGGTGACGGCCGCGCCGTCGGCCCGGCGCAGCCCGAGTCCTGGCATCCGGTCGTCATCAACGACGAGACGGCGTGGGTCCGCGACTACCGCGGACTGTGGGGCCGCGACACCCGCGACCGGCTCGGCGGCGAGCGTGGTCCGGCCGGCCCGCGCTATCACCGCGACGGGCGGGTGCGGCCGTCGTGGGGTGACCCGGTCGGCTGGGCGGGGCTGGCGAAGGTCGCGCCGAACCCGGCCGCGGAGCAGGCCCTCGTCGAGCTGCGCATCCAGCAGAACGACGACCGGCTCGCCGCCCTGGACCGCGAGATCGACGACCTGCGCGGCGAGCTGACCGTCGCGGCGGCGGGCCTGGCCGTCTCGGCGCCCGAGGTCCGCGCACTCGCCGGACGCGAGCAGAAGCTGCTCGACCTGCGGATGGAACGCACCCGGCTGGCCGACGAGCAGACCCGCAACGCGACCGGCGCGGCGGGCCGCGGCGAGCACCACCCGCATGCCCACCTGCTGCACCGGCGGGTGCCGATGGCGACGGCGACCGGCCTGCGCGGCAGGTTCATCTCGTGGTGGGCGGTGATCAGCACCCCGCTCGTCCTCGCCGCCGTCGCCGCCGTGGTGTCCCCGCTGTTCGTCGCCGCGCCGCTCATCGCGCTGATCGGGCTGCTGGTGCTGCTGTCGGTGGAGGGTCTCGCCCGGGGCAAGTTCCTCGCCGTCCTGCTGCGCATCCTGCTCGCCGCGGTGGCGGTCGCGTTGCTGGTCCTGCTCTGGTTCGACGGGCGCTACGTCGTGACGTTCGCCCTCGTCGCCGCCGGGCTCTGGGTCCTCGTGATCAATCTGCGCGAATTCCTGCGTCGCTGAGTCCTACCCTTCCGGGTGCGGCGGTGGTGCTTGCGGTTCGCCCGGGGAGTCGCGAAGCTCGTCGCTTCCCCCCGATCGGAGAAAACCATGCTTGCCGCCACCCCGCCGATGGGCTGGAACAGCTGGAACCAGGTCCACTGCTACGAGCTCGACGAGAACGTGGTCAAACGGGCCGCGGACGCCCTGGTCAGCACGGGCATGCGCGACGCCGGCTACGAGTACGTCGTGGTCGACGACTGCTGGCAGGCCCACACCCGCGACGCGGACGGCAACCTGCAGCCGCACCCGAGCCGCTTCCCGGGCGGGATCGCGGCGCTGGCCGATTACGTCCACGAGCGTGGCCTCAAGTTCGGGCTCTACTCCTCACCCGGCACGGACACCTGCGCGATGCACTACGACGAGTACCCGGGCACGCTGCTCGGGTCGCTGGGCCACGAGCAGCAGGACGCCGACCTGTTCGCGTCCTGGGGAGTCGACTTCCTCAAGTACGACTGGTGCCTCGCCGACATCAACGCGGGCCTCGAACCGGTGCCGGCGTTCACCCACATGCGCGACTCGATCGCCGCGACCGGCCGGCCGATCGTCTACTCGATCTCCGAATACGGCCGCTACGAGCCCTGGAAGTGGGGCCCCGGCATCGGGAACATGTGGCGCACCACCGACGACCTGTTCGCCGAGTGGAATTCCGTAGCCGGCGTCATCGACCAGCAGCTCGCCCTGATCCGCGGCCCGCACACCAGCCGCCCCGGCGCCTGGAACGACCCCGACATGCTCCAGGTCGGCAACGGCAACCTCACCGACGACGAGAACCGTACGCATTTCAGCATCTGGGCCATGCTCGCCGCACCCCTGTTCATCGGCACCGACCTCGACGCGCTCAGCCCCATCGCCCGCGAGGTGCTGCTCAACACCGCCGTCATCGCCGTCGACCAGGATCGGCTGGGCAAGCAGGCCACGGTTCTGGCCGAGCGCGACGGCACGGTCGTGCTCGACAAGGAGCTGACCGGCGGCGATCACGCCGTCGCGCTCTACAACTCCACCGGCGAGGCCACGACGATCAGCGCCGCCCTGCCCGGGTCCGACCACTACGAGCTGCACGACCTCTGGACGGGCGCGCGTACCGAGGGCTCGGGGGAGATCTCCGCCCTCGTCGGCCCGCACTGCACCGAGATGTTCCGGGTCACCCCGCGCTGATCACCCCGCGCTGATCACCCCCGTGCCGATCAGCGCGGGATGCTCATGCGCTGACCAGCTCCGGGGCCCCGAGGACCGCGGCGTCAGCGGCCGGGACCGCCACCATCAGGCAGCCCGGCCGGCTGATCACCTCGGCGCGCACCTCCAGCAGCCGCGCGGCCCGGACCAGGACCGTCGCCAGGTCATGGTTGCCGAGATGGACCCGCACCCGATCGGTACGCCGCCGGCGGCCCCCGGCCAGCAGCACCGCCCGCCACGCGGTGTACGCCAGCGCGAGCCGCTGCGTGTGCCGCGGCGACGAGCCGCCCAGGGGAGTCGCGTCGAGCAGCGACTGCCGGCCCTGACGCCACGCGGTCGCCATCATCGCGGTCGCGGCGGCGCGGCGTGACTCGGGCAGCAGCACCCGCTGCACGTCGTACGACCACCGGTTGCCGCCGGAGTGCACGTCGTGACGGGCCGGGAAGCCCAGCCCGGTCAGCAGGGCCGTCAGCCGCGCCGCCGCGGCCGGCTGGTCGAACTCGGCCAGCACCCCGCGCGGGGCCACGACCGGGGGACTCGCCAGTGCCTGCTGCGGGCGGCGCCGCCCGGGCAGACCGGCGACCTCGGTGCACCGCACGAGGCACGCCGCCTCGAAGGCGGGCGGCAGGGCGTCAGCGAGGACTACTGTGCGTACCCGATCGGGGTCCATCGGTAGCTCCTTGAGGTGCGTTTCCCGTTACCGTCCCCGATCGGACCGTTCGGCCGGTACAGCTGCGGCGAGGACTTGAGGGAAACTTGCGCGGACCGGGTGGTCCTGCGTGAGAGATACGGATGATCCTGCGGAGCGGAATTCCCAGCGCGGCCCTGGCCGGAGTCCTGATCTTGCTGACGGCGGCAGGCTGCACGTCGCCGACCCCGGCGCACCGCGAGATCCGGATCGCCACGGGCAGCCCCACCGGCGTCTACTACGCCGTCGGCAACGCGCTGGCCGGGGTCATCGAGCAGGACCTGCCGGGGTACGAAGCGCGCGTGCTCGTCACCGACGCGTCGGCGCAGAACGTGCAGCTCGTGCTCGGCAAGGGCGCCGACGTCGGGTTCACCCAGGCCGACATCCTCGTCGACGGCGGCACCCCCGCCCCGGAGCTGGCGTCGCTGGGCCGCGTCTACGACGACCTGCTGCACCTCGTGGTCCCCGCGGACAGCCCGATCCGGACCCTCGAGGACCTCAAGGGCAAACGGGTATCGGTGGGTTCACGCGGATCGGGGACCGTGGTGACCGTCGGGCGGCTGCTGACCGTCGCCGGGCTGGCCACCGCCGGTGCGGTCGACCGCCGCGAGCTCAACCTCGACGACTCCGTACAGGCACTGTCCGACGGCGACATCGACGCGTTCTTCTTCTCGGGCGGCCTCCCGGTCGCCGGCATCAAGAAGCTCAGTGTCCAGACCCCGACCCGGATCGTCGACCTCTCCAAATGGGCCGGCCGCCTGCGCCGCACCTACAGCGACGTCTACGTGGTCCGCACCATCCCCACCACCGCGTACGACCTGCCCGCCGTGGCAACCGTCGCCGTCCCCAACCTGCTCGTGGTCCCCGCCTCGATGCCCGACGACCTCGCCTACAACCTGACCCGCCTCCTGATGGAACGCCGCGAGGTCCTCGCCGCCGCCCACCCCGCCGCCGAACGCCTCGACCCACGCACCGCGATCGCCACCCTGCCCGTGCCCCTACACCCCGGCGCGGCCCGCTACTACCGCTCCGTCAAGCCCTAGCTGTAGTGACCACGAGCGTTGTTGACACGGCGTGGCGACTTGATCAATGAGGAGACCTCCGGCGAGGTGGAAGTTGCGAAGCTCTCACCTTGACCGGAGGCCTCTACGGCTCACCGTAATGCCCGGCTTACCGTGCACGGACGACGCCTACTCATCCAGCGTGTCATCGATGACCAACGTCCCGTCGCCCACGTTGTCAAAGAACTCGGCTGCTCCCGCGCCACCGGCCACAAATGGCTGGCCAGGTGGCGAGCCGAAGGCGACGCCGGCCTGAACGGCCGGCCCAGCACAGCCCACCGGCTAGCCCGCAAAACCGATCCCGACCTCGAGGCCCGGGTCTGCGCGCTACGGACCCGGCTCAAACGCGGCCCACGTCGGCTGGCGCCGCTGCTGAACATGCCCGCCTCCACGATCCACGCAGTCCTGACCTGGCACGGCCTGCACCGCCTCGCCTGGCTCGACCGGCCCACCGGACAGGTCATCCGCCGTTACGAACGTGACCGCCCCGGCGAACTGCTGCACGTGGACGTCAAAAAAGTCGGCCGGTTACGCGACGGCGGCGGCTGGCGTGTCCACGGCCGCGACAGCGACCAGAACCGGCTCGTTCACCTCGAACGCAACGCCGGCCGCAAGGTCGGCTACGAATACATTCACGCCGCCATCGACGACCACACCCGCCTCGCCTACGCCGAGATCCACCCCCAGACCAACGGCAAAGCCGAACGCTTCAACCGCACCATGTGCGACGAATGGATCTACTCCCGGCCCTTCGCCAACAGCCAAGACCGCGCCGACGCCCTACCCGGCTGGCTACACACCTACAACCACCATCGAAGCCACACCGCCCTCGGAGGCCAACCACCGATCAGCCGCGTCAACAACGGTCCTGACCAATACACCTAGCCGTCCTGCCCGGATGGGTCGCGGGGGCGCGGCCAGCGGGGTGACGCCGAGCTCGGCTTCGCCGAACGGGCGGACCGGCCCGTGGGACTGCCGTAGCCGGTGGGCCGGGCATGCTCGGCGCCGATTGTGTCGACTCGGCCGGGCCGAGTCGTAGAGCTCTGCGCTCGGCCGGGGCCTGGTGCGGCCGGTGCGCGAGGTGGGCCGTGTTCGCGGCCAGGGTCCTGGGAGTGCATAAACCGGTCGGCTGCGACAGGGGTCAGGGTCTTGGAGAGATGATCCGCGGGGGCCGCGATCTGCCTGATGCAACGCCGCGTAGCCGGAGGGGACGGAGGCAACGCCGCACGCTGCACCAAGCCGGAACAGCGACGTTTTGAAAAACGACCCGGAGTTACGAAATCTTTGGTGTCTTCTGTCTAAACAAGAGGCTGCATGGCCCCGGATAACTATTCAACGAAGTGGGCCTCATCCTGGGCAGGTGACGGCGAGCAACCGGTATGCCGCTCACCGTCCCGGATTCACCCCCTAGATCCAGCTGGCGGGCGTGGCTGGCCGATGGTGCTGATGTCGCACTATCAGGCGATTTATCCAGGCCGTGAGAATAGTTATGCGGGCTCCAGCAATTTCACCACCAAAATACAAAAGGGTCCGGCATCGGGGGAATCACTTGATGTCACGCGGCGCCTACGGTTTTGCTGCCGGAAACCAGAGTTGCGCGGCCAATCCACCTTCGTCCGCGCGGGACAACGACAGCCGCCCGCCGGATGCCTCGGCCAGGACGGCGACGATCGGCAGGCCGAGCCCGGCGCCGTCGACGTTCTGCGCGTCCGGGGCCCGCCAGAAACGCTGCGTCGCCTGCCGGCACTGCTCGTCGGTCATGCCCGGCCCGGTGTCGCGAACGGTGACCTCGACGCCGTCGTCGTGGCCGGTCACCGCCACGACGACCCGTCCGCCGGCCGGGGTGAACTTCAGGGCGTTGTCGATCAGCGCGTCGAGCGACTGATCGAGCGCGGTCGCGACCAGCAGGGCATGACGCGGCTCGTCCGGGGTCGCGGTGACGAGGCCGATGCCGCGCCGGTCGGCGAGCGGGAGCCAGGCCTTGCGGCGGTTCAGTGCGATCGCGACGGCGTCCGCCACCTCGACGCTCGGGCGTTCCCGTTCGGCCCGGGCCAGCGCCAGCAGCCCGTCGAGCACGTCCGCGAGCCGGTCGGTCTCCTCCAGCACCATCTCGTGGTCGGCGCGCGCGGTGTCACCGGCAAGCATGCCGCCCAGATCCTCCACCCGCAGCCGGAGCACGGTGAGCGGGTTGCGCAGCTGGTGACTGGCGTGCGCCACGAAGGACCGCTGGCGTTCGAGGGCCTCGGCCACCGCGTCGGCCATCTCGTTGAAGCTGGCGGACAACCGCCGCAGCTCGGGTGGCCCCACCCCCGGCGGCACGCGGGCACCGCCGTCGCCGGCCGCGATCTCGTGGGCCGCCGCGTCGAGCCGGGTCACCGGTCGCAGGACCCAGCTCGCGAGCCGCACCGCCGCGGTCACGCACGCCAGCACGGCGAGCACCCACACCATGCCGAGGACCAGCCAGTCGACGATGACGGCGCGCCGGCTGCGGCCGGTCGGCGAGATCGTCAGCACCGCGCCCAGCACGGCCCCGCCATCGCTGACCGGCACGGCGACGACCAGCGGATGCTCCTCCCACGGCCACAGCGTCGCCGGGGTGCCCACCTGCCGCCCGGCCAGCGCGCCCCGCACGGCCGGTCCCGCGCCCGGCGGATCACTCACCGGGTCACCGAACCCCGTCAGCAGGCGCTGGTCCTGATCGATCAGCCGGGTGCTGATGCCGTAGAGGTCGTGATACTGCCGGAGCTCGCCGATGACTGAGTCCAGCTCGCCGGTGCGGATGGCGGGCGCCGCCAGCGACGCGAACCGGGTCGCGTCGGCGAGCCGGTCCGCGAGCAGCACCTCGGTCTCGCGGTTGGTCTGCGCGATCGCCAGCGGCACCTCGAGGGCGAGCAGAACCAGGCACAGCAACAGGACGTACGTGGTAACGAGTCGCGTGCGCACACCGCCCCCACCGTCGTCATCCCTGCCGCCGTCAACGGGGCCGTCGTCAGTCGGTGCGCAGACGGTACCCGACGCCCCGGACGGTCTCCACAAGCTCGGGGCGGCCCAGTTTCGCGCGCAGCGACGCGACGTGGACCTCGAGGGTGTGCTTGCCCGACCAGGTGGTCTGCCAGACGTCGAGCAGGATCCGCTCGCGGGTCAGCGCGTCACCCGGCCGCCTCGCCAGCGACGCCAGGATGTCGAACTCCTTGCGGGTCAGGGCGACGGGCTGGGAATCCAACTCGACCGTACGCGCGGAGAAGTCGATCCGCAGCGCCCCCATCTCGGCGACGTCCCGTGGCGGCGGCCCCGGCCGGGCGGCCCGCCGCAGCAGCGCCTCGATCCGGGCCTGCAGCTCCGCCATGGAGTACGGCTTGACCACGTAGTCGTCCGCGCCGACCCGCAGCCCGGTCACCCGGTCGCGTTCCTCGGCGCGGGCGGTCACCGCGATGATGCCGAGGTTCGCGCTGCGGGCCCGCAGGGTGCGGCACACGTCGAGGCCGTCGCCGTCGGGCAGGTTGAGGTCGAGCAGCACCAGGTCGCACGGGGCCGCCGCGAGCGCCGCGCCGGCGGTGGCCGCGTGCTCCACGTCGTAGCCCCGGCGCTGCAGCATCGAGACCATCACCGCGGACACCCGGCGGTCGTCCTCCACCAGCAAAATCCGCATGCTCCGCCGCCGATCTTCCGCCCGCACCCGCCCGTCCGAGGCCAGAAGATAACCCCCGGATGTTTCGCCTCCCGGCACCCCGGGTTCAGGTTGGGCCCCGCTCCCCTGTGACCGTAGTCGCTTCGTGCACGCCGAAATGTAACGCTACGTTTGACTCATGACTGAACTCGGTAACAGCGGCATCGAGGTCTTCCCGCTCGCCCTCGGCGGCAACACGTTCGGGTGGACCAGTGACGCGAGCACGTCGGAGCAGGTCCTCGACGCCTACCTCGCGGGCGGCGGCACCTTCATCGACACCGCCGACGGCTACTCGGCGTGGGCTCCCGGCAACTCCGGCGGCGAGTCGGAGACGATCATCGGTGCCTGGCTGGCTGCCCGCGGCAATCGCGACCGGATCGTCCTCGCCACCAAGGTCAGTCAGCACCCGCAGTTCCGCGGCCTGTCCGCGGCCAACGTCGCCGCGGCGGCCGACGCCTCTCTCACCCGGCTCGGGACCGACGTCATCGACCTTTACTGGGCGCACTACGACGACGCGAACACCCCGCTGGAGGAGACCGCCGGCGCTTTCGACGCGCTCGTGCGAGCCGGCAAGGTGCGCGCGATCGGGGTGTCCAACTACACCGGCGACCGCATCCGGGAGTGGTTCGAGATCGCCCGCCGCGCGGGCTACACCCTGCCCGTCGCGGTCCAGCCGCACTACAACCTGGTCAAGCGCGGTGCGTACGAGCGTGACATCGCCCCCGTCGCCGCCGCCGAGCACCTCGCCGTCGTGCCCTACTACGGCCTGGCCAGCGGCTTCCTGACCGGCAAGTACAAGACGGCCGCCGATGTGGCCGGAGCCCGCGGACCGGGCGCCGGCTCCTACCTCAACGATGCCGGGCTCGCCGTCGTCAAGGTGCTCGAGGACATCGCAGCGGGCAGTGATGTCGCCCCGGCCACGGTGGCACTGTCCTGGCTGCGCGGCCGTCGCGACGTGGCCGCCCCGATCGCCAGCGCCAGCAAGGTCGAGCAGCTCCCCGCGCTGCTCGCCTCGGCCACGTTCGAGCTCGGCGCCGACGAGCGCCGCGCCCTCGACGAGGTTTCGGCGAACGTCCCGCAGTAGGAGCGGGCCGGATCAGGCCCGCAGGATGACGCGCAGGCGTTGCGGGGACGGCGTGAGCTTGTAGCCGGGGAGCACGCCCTGACCGCACGAGGCGGTGCCGACGCCGCTGGTGGCGGCGTCCAGCGAGATCCACGTCTCCGTGGCGGCGGGGAGTTCGTGATCGTGGGCGGTCGCGGCGATCGTCGCGCGGGACCACGGGCGCACGGTCAGCGACACGTCCGTGCCGAGCACACGCAGCGAGGTTGCCCCGAGGTCGATCAGCGCGTCGTCGACCAGGTGTGCGCCGTGTTCCTGCGGGCGTACCGTCCGGACCGCGAAGTCATCGGCGCTCGCGGTGAACGTGCCGTAGCGCGCGCCCTGGCCGGTGTCCGGATATCGGGGTCCGGGGCCGTAGCCGGTCCAGGTGACCTGCCGGGCCGGCGCCGCCACGCGCAGGTCGAGGCCGGCGCGGGCCCAGTCGCACGGCCACGGACCGTAGGGTTCCAGACTCAGGTCGAGGGCGAGCGCGGTGCCGTCGGTGGTCCAGCGCCAGGTCGCGGCGACGCCCGCGGAGCGCACGGGCAGGCCGTGACGGGTACGCACCACGAGCGCGTCGCCGTCCTCAGCGATCTCGATCAGGCGGGTCCGCAGGTCGTCCAGGCGCGCGTTCGCCCAGCGGACGGCGACCGGAGGCAGGTCCCGTTCCTCCCAGCCGGTGCCGCGGTCGTTGTCGGTGGGTGCCCGCCACAGGCTCACGGCAACGTCGTGCAGGTCGAGCTCGCCGAGGCGTACCGGCATGCCTGTGCGCTCGTCGAAGACCGCGGGCCCGAGACGCAACGGGACCGGAGTCAGGGTCGGCGCCGGGCGGTGCGGGACGTGCTGGACCCACGCGACCTCGTGCCCTGCCTCGCACCCGTCGCCGGCCGCACGCCGCCGCAGACTGATGGTCACCGGGCCGTTCGTGGCGGCCGGTGTCAACGGCACGACGACCCGCGCGCCCGCCGGCACCGGAGGCAACTCGATCGGCGTGGAAACCCCGTCGACGACGGCGACCGCCGCCAGGTGCGCCAGGTCCAGCGCGTGATGGCGGTTGACGACGGTCAGCGCCGACAGATCCGGGGCGAGTTCCAGGCCGACGGGGGAGAAGACACGCGCGAGGTCGGCGAGCGCGGGGCCGGGCGTCCTGTCGGCGTGCACGAGCCCGTCGATGACGAAGTTGCCGTCGTGGACGCGTTCGCCGAAGTCACCGCCGTACAGGCTGACCGGGCGGCCACCGATCTCGTACAGCGCGTGCTCGACCCATTCCCAGATGAACCCGCCGGCCAGCCGCGGATAGGTGTGGAACAGCTCCTGGTATTCGCTGAGCCCGCCGGGCCCGTTGCCCATGGCATGGGCGTACTCGCAGAGCACGAACGGCAGCGAACGCCGGTGCTCGTCCTCGTCCGGGTCCGCGAGAGCGCCGATCCGTTCGACCTCGCCCGTCATCGCGTACATGCGGGAGTAGAGATCGACGTGCACAGAGCGCTGGTCGCCCTCGTAGTGGACGAGCCGGTCCGGGTCGCGTTGCTTGGCCCAGATCGCGGTCGCGTCGAGGTTCGCGCCGGTGCCGGCCTCGTTGCCCAGGGACCAGATCAGCACGCTGGGATGGTTCTTGTCACGCTCGACCGTGCGGCGCATCCGGTCGGTGTACGCGGGCAGCCACTGCGGGTCGTCGCTGGGGTTGCGGTGCCAGTCCTCGGTCACGAAGCCGTGCGTCTCGAGGTCGTTCTCCAGGACGAGGTAGATCCCGATCTCGTCGGCGAGGTCCAGGAACGCCGCGCCGGGCGGGTAGTGCGAGGTGCGTACGGCGTTGATGTTGTGCTGTTTCATCAGCAGCAGCTCGGCGCGCGCGGTTCCCAGGTCCACCGCCCGGCCCTTGCGCGGGTCGTGCTCGTGCCTGTTCACGCCGCGGAAGAGCAACGGCGCGCCGTTGAGCAGCAGAGTGGAGTTCTCGACGTGCACGGTCCGGAAACCGATGCGCAGGTTCACGGTTTCGAACGGCGTGCGCACCTGGGCCGCGTACAACTCAGGTGTCTCTGCACTCCAGGGCCGGACGGATGGCAGCTGATGGTCCACGCCAGGGGTGAAATCGCCGAGACCGTCGACGCTGATGCTCACCTCGGCGCCGTTCTCCCCGGCGCCGCTATCCCTGCCGTCGTCTTCCGCTGCGCCGTCTTCTACGTCGACATCGATGCGCAGGGTGCCGGCGCCGTTGTCGTATCCGGCGTGCACGAAGACGTCGCGGATCCCGCCGCGCGGGCGGGCGAGCAGCGTGACGCTGCGGAAGATGCCGGGCATCCACCACATGTCCTGGTCCTCGAGGTAGCTGTGCGCGGACCACTGCGCCAGGCGTACGAGCAGCAGGTTGGCACCCGCCCGCAGCACCCCGGTGGTCTCGAAGTCCGTGGTGAGCCTGCTCCCGCGCAGCGTCCCGAGCTCGACGCCGTTGAGCCACACGGTCGCGGCACCGTCCACGCCCTCGAACCGCAGCACCGAGGGGTGGGCGAGCACGTCCGCGTCGGCGGTGAACTCGAGGCGGTGATCGTGGACGGGGTTGTCATCCGGCGGGAACGGCGGATCCATCGGGAACGGATAGTCGACGTTCGCGTAGATCGGGGCGCCGATCCCCTGCAGGGCCAGATGGCCGGGCACCTCGACCGGCGACCAGATCCCCTGATCGTCATCGGTGACGTGGCGCGGGGTCGGGAACGACCGCACCAGCCACGTACCGTCGAGCACCTGCCGCGGCGCGTCGGAGTGCAGATGTGCACGGGGCGCGCGGCCCCCGCTGCCGGGCAACGGCGACGCCAGGTTGCTGATCACCCTCTGCAGGCTACTCAACCCCCGGCGCCGCCGCCTTCAGCTATGTCAGGAGTCGCGCAGCGGACGGCCCTGGCCGTCCACGCCACCGTTGACGAGAATCATGATGCCGTCGATGAAGCCCCACAGGCCCCCGATGCCACAGGTGAAAACCGAGGCGACGAGCTGGAGCACACCGGTACGGGTGTGACCCATGTAGAACCGGCCGATGCCGAGCGAGCCGAGGAAGATACCGAGAAGCCCGGCGACGAGCTTGCTCTTGTCCGAGACACCGCCCGGCTGCTGGTACTGAGGTGTGGTCATGACGCGGAACCATAGTGATCTCTATGTGCTCCGCTACGCCCGGGGTCCACAATATGGGACACCGCCCGCCCAAACCTGCCCGTTCGGCTGGTCACGATCAGCTGTGCGTACCGTTCCGCCCCCTGCTTGCCGGCCGGAATTGTGCCTGACCGCGGCCGGCTGTCCCGGTCAGGGTGTGAGGATCCGCAGGGGGGTGCCGGACTGCCAGGCGGTGATGTTCTCGATCGCCTGGGTGTACATGGTGCTGTAGGTGGTTTCGGTGACGTAGCCGAGGTGGGGGAGTAGGACGGTGTTCGGGGCGCCGCGCAGGGGGTGGCCGGCCGGTAGGGGCTCGGTGGTGTAGACGTCGAGGCCGGCGCCGCCGATGGTGCCGGTGGTGAGGGCGGCGGCCAGGGCGGTTTCGTCCACGATGGGGCCTCGGGATGTGTTGACCAGCAGGGCGCCCGGCTTCATGGCGGCCAGTTCGGGGGCGCCGATCAGGCCTGTGGTGCGGGGGCTGAGTTTGAGGTGGATGGTCAGGATGTCGCTGGTGGCCAGGAGTTCGTCCTTGGGGACCCAGGTGGCGCCCGCCTCGGCGGCCCGGTCGGGGGTGAGGTTCTCGCTCCAGGCGTTGACGGTCATGTCGAAGGCCTGGGCGATGCGGGCGACCTGGGTGCCGAGGCGGCCGAGGCCCAGCACGCCCAGGGTGCTGCCCGCGAGGTCCGTGCCGACCGTGGTCTGCCAGCGGCCGTCGCGCAGGGCCCGGTCCTCGGTCACCACGTGGCGCCGGCAGGCGAGGATCAGGGCCCAGGTCAGTTCGGCGGTGTTGGAGCTCTTGGGCGAGGCGGGCATGGCCATGGCCGTGCCGCTGACCGTGACGCCGTGGTCGGCGGCCGCGGCCAGGTCGATGGAGGCGTTGACCATGCCTGTGGTGACCAGGAGCCGCAGGTCGGGCAGTCGGTCGAAGGTCTCGGCCCGGAACGGGGTGCGTTCGCGCATGGCGATGACGACCTGGGCGCCGCGCAGGGCGGCGGCCAGGTCGTCGAGGTTGTCGATGTGGTCGTGCAGCACCTCGACGGAAGCGCCGTCCAGGAAGCCCAGGAAGGACGACGCCACCCGCTGGTAGTCGTCCAGGACGACGATCCTCACTTGAGTTTGCCCCAGCCGTGCCAGCGCTCGATGGCGAGCCGGGTGAGCACCCGGGGGCTCTCGCGGTCGGGGTACGCGTCGCCGTTGTAGTGGCGGGAGATGCGGTCGATGCCGGCCAGGTCGACGTCCTCGACGATCTCGGAGACGGTGCCCTGCAGGCTGACGTGGGTGTACCAGTCGTCGGAGGCGAGGACGGTCAGGGAGACGCGGGGGTCCTTCTTGAGGTGCTTGATCCGGACCCGGGTGGCGTCGAGGCCGAGCAGCACGTGGCTGTCGTCCTCGAGGAGGTACCACGTGGCGACCGTGACCGGGCGGCCGTCGGCGGCGACCGTGGCCATGACGGCCGGGTTGGGAAGGCGGAGCAGGTCGAGGACCTGGGTGGGCAGGGGCAGGGCTGTCATGCGAGCAAGCCTAGAGGATTCCCGATTCTTCATGCCGAAGCGTGAATGTGCGAGGTTTGCGAGCTTTATTCTGAATAGGCTCGCGAGTGGCGGTGATCACGCGCTGCCTGCCTCGTAGGAGAGTCGATGACGTCACGCCGGGCGGTGGCGCTGTTCACGATCATTGTCCTGGTTTCGCTGTCAGCGGTGGTCGGTCTGTCCGGCCCGGCAGCGGCGGCGGGCGGGTACGTGCTGTCCCTCTACGGCGGTACGGGCGCGGCGAGTGCCCCCGTGGCCGGTCCGGTCGGGTCGAGTCCGATCGGGCATCCGGACGCGATGGCGACCGACGGGGCGGGCAACGTCTGGGTGTACGTGCGCTCCGCGTGCCGGGTCGTCAAGATTTCCGCGGCGGGGACGCTGTCCCCGGCGGTGGGTAACGGGACGTGCGGGGCGGCTGTTGCCGGTGATGCGACGTCGTCGCCGTTGTCGAGCAGTGTCAAGGCGCTCGCCGTGGACGGCAGCGGGAACCTGTTCGTCGGGGACTACGGCAACGCGCGGGTCTTCAAGGTCACGACCGGCGGGACGCTGTCGGTCTTCGCCGGCAACGGGACGACGACCGCGCCGGTAGCGGGATCGGCGACCTCGACGGCGGTGCGGCCCGACAGCATGGCGGTCGACGGGTCCGGGAACCTCTTCGTCGGCTGTGTGAGCCAGGCCCAGGTCGTGAAGATCACCGCGGCGGGAGCGCTGACCCGGTACGCCGGGACGGGCACCGCCGGCACCCCGATTCTCGGCGGCGTCGCCACGCTGACGCAGATCAACCAGCCCGCCAGCCTCGCCGTCGACACGACCGGGAACCTCTACGTCGGAGACATCGGCAACAAGCGCATCTACCAGGTCAGCACCGCGAACGTGCTGAGCTTCTTCGCCGGCTCCGGGACGACCGCGACCCCCGTGCCGGGCAGCATCACCTCACCGGTCCCGGCGCCGTACGCGATGGCGTTCGACAGCGCCTCGATCCTCTACGTCGCGGAGAACTACAGCCATCAGATCCTGTCGTTCACGCTGGCCGGGCTCGGTGCGCCGACGCTCGTGGCGGGCACGGGCGGCACGGGTACGCCCGTCGCCGGCACCTCGACGAGCTCGCCGCTGGGCACGATCCCGGCTCTGGTGGCGACCGCGGCGAGCACGGTGCTGGCCGGCGACACGGACAACAACTACCTGCTCCGCATCGCCGCACCGACCGTGCCGGGCGCCCCGACCGGCTTGTCCGCGGTTCCCGGCCCGTCGAAGGCGATCCTGACGTTCTCCCCGCCGGCGAGCGACGGCGGCAGCGCGATCACCGGGTACGAGGCGTCGACGAACAACGGCACCACGTGGGCGGCGCTGACCACGACCGGGTCCAGCACGAGGACCGGCACGGTGACGGGCCTGATCAACGGCATCGCCTACACCGTACGGGTCCGGGCGGTCAACGCCGTCGGCACGAGCACGGCGAGCGCGAGCACCACCGTCACGCCCGCGACAGCGCCCGACGCGCCGACCGCGCTGATCCCCGTGGGCCAGGACGCGCAGGTGAACCTGACGTTCGTGCCGCCGCTGAACAACGGGGGCAGCGCGATCACCGGGTACGAGGTGTCCACCGACAGCGGCTCCACGTGGTCGGCGTTCGCCGCGACGGGCGTGCTGGGGCTGTCCGGGAACGTCACCGGGCTGACGAACGGGACGGCGTACACCTTCCAGATCCGGGCGGTGAATCTCGTCGGCCCGGGCCCGTCGACGGCTGCGGTCACCGCGACGCCGCGGGGTGCGCCCTATGCGCCGGCGAATCTCACCGCCGTCGCGGGTAACGCCCAGGCGACGCTGACGTTCACGACGCCGGCCGACGGCGGCAACGCGCTGCTGGGGTATCAGGTGTCGACCGACGACGGCGCGACCTGGGCCGGGCTGACGGTCACCACGGCCGGGACGACCAACACGGCGACCGTGACAGGGCTTACCAACGGCACTTCCTATCCCGTACGCGTCAGAGCCCTGAACCTGGCCGGCACCGGAGTCCCCAGCTCAGCCACCACCGTCTCCCTCGCCGCGCTCGTGCCCGACGCCCCGACCGGGCTGATCGCCGTCGCCGGGGACGCCCAGATCGCGGTCAGCTTCACGCCCCCGGCGAGCAACGGCGGCAGCGCGATCACCGGCTACGAGGCGTCCACGAACAACGGCACGAGCTGGAGCGCGCTCGCCACGACGGCCGGTCTGCTCGGCGCGCGGAACGCGACGATCACCGGTCTGACCAACGGGACGTCGTACACGGTCCGGGTGCGTGCGGTGAACGCCGTCGGCCCGAGCCCGGCGAGCACGAGCGTCACGGTGACTCCGCGGGGGGCGCCGTACGCGCCGGCCAATCTCACGAACGTCCCGGGCAACGGTCAGGCGACGCTGACGTTCACGACGCCGGGGGACGGCGGCAACGCGATCCTGGGGTATCAGGTGTCGACGGACGACGGCGCGACCTGGAACGGGCTGACGGTCACCACGGCCGGGACGACCAACACCGCGACCGTGACGGGCCTCAGCAACGGGACCGTCTACCCCGTACGCGTCAGGGCCGTGAACCTCGCCGGCACCGGAGCGGCGAGCTCGGCCACCACCGTGTCCCTCTCCGCGCTCGTGCCGGATGCCCCGACGACGCTGATCGCCGTCGCGGGGGACGCCTCGATCGCGGTCACGTTCGTGCCCCCGGCGAGCACGGGTGGCAGCGCGATCACGGGCTATGAGGCGTCGACCGACAACGGCGCGACGTGGGGTCCGCTCGCCACGACCGCGGGCCTGCTGGGCGTCCGGAACGGCACGATCACGGGCCTCACCAACGGTACGGCGTACGCGGTGAAGATCCGCGCCGTCAACGCCGTGGGTCCCAGCGTCGCTACAGCGGCTGTCAGTGCCACGCCGCGCGGTGTGGCGTATGCCCCGGCGAACCTCACCGCCGCGCCCGGTGACCGCCAGGCGACCGTCACGTTCACGACGCCGGGGGACGGCGGCAACGCGCTGCTCGGCTATCAGGTGTCCACCGACAACGGCACGACGTGGAACGGGCTGACGGTCACGACGGCCGGCACCACCAACACCGGCACGGTGACCGGCCTGACCAACGGCACCACGTACGCGCTCAAGGTCCGCGCGATTAGCCTGGCGGGTAACGGCATCGCGAGCTCGCCGGCCTCGGTGACGCTGCCCGCGCTGGTGCCCGACGCGCCGACCGGGCTGGTCGCCATCGCCGGGGATGCCTCGATCGCGGTCACCTTCGCGCCCCCGGCGAACACGGGCGGAAGCGCGCTCACCGGCTATGAGGCGTCGACCGACAACGGCACCACGTGGAGCCCGCTCACGACGACCGCGGGCCTGCTCGGCGTCCGGAATGGCACGATCACAGGTCTGACCAACGGCACCGCGTACGCGGTGAAGGTCCGCGCGGTCAACGCCGTGGGTACCAGCGTTGCTACAGCAGCTGTCAGCGCTACGCCGCGCGGTGTCCCGTACGCGCCGGCCAATCTCACCGCCGCCCCCGGTGACCGCCAGGCGACGGTCACATTCACCACGCCGGCCGACGGCGGCAACGCGATCCTCGGCTACCAGGTGTCGACCGACAACGGCGCGACCTGGAACGGGCTGACGGTCACCACCACGGGCTCCACCAGCACCGGCACGGTCACCGGCCTGACCAACGGCACGACCTACGCGCTCAAGGTCCGCGCGCTGAACCTCGCGGGAACCGGCATCGCGAGCACGGCGGCGTCCGTCACGCTGCAGACCCTCGCGCCCGACGCGCCGACCGGGCTGGTCGCGGGCGCCGGGGACTCGTCGGTCACGCTCAGCTTCGCCGCACCGGCCGCCAACGGGGGCAGCGCGATCACCGGGTACCAGGCGTCCGTCGACAACGGCACCACCTGGACCACGCTCAGCACCACCGACGGCCTCCTCGGGGTGAAGAACGCGACGATCACCGGCCTGACCAACGGGACCACGTACGCCGTACGCGTCCGCGCGCTCAACACCGTCGGCCCCGGCCCGGCGAGCGGGAGTGCGAGCGCAACCCCGCGCGGGGCACCGTACGCGCCGACCGGCCTCTCCGCCGCGCCCGGCAACACGCAGGCGACCCTGACGTTCACCACCCCGAACGACGGCGGCTACGGGATCCTCGGCTACCAGGTCTCCACCGATGACGGCTCCACGTGGGCGGGGCTCGCGGTCACGACGTCCGGAACCACCAACACGGGTACGGTCACCGGCCTCACCAACGGCAGGACGTACGCGCTGCGCGTCCGCGCGTACAGCCTCGGCGGCACCGGCGCGGCGAGCGCGGGCACCGCCGTGGTCCTGCCAGCCCTCGCCCCCACGGCACCGTCCGGGCTGGTCGCGATCGCGGGGGACACCACCGTGGCCCTGATGTTCGCGCCGCCCTCGGCGAACGGTGGCGCCGCGATCACCGGTTACGAGGCGTCCACCGACGACGGCACCACCTGGTCGGCGCTCGCCACGACCGACGGCCTGCTCGGCATGCGCAACGCGACCCTCACCGGGCTCGTCAACGGCACCACGTACGCGATCCGGGTCCGAGCCCTCAACCCGACCGGCCCGAGCCCGGCCAGTGACAGCGCTTCGGCCACCCCACGCGGTGCGGCGTACGCGCCGACCGGACTCACCGCCGTCCCCGGTAACGGCCAGGCGGTGCTGACGTTCACGACGCCGGCCGACGGCGGCAACACCCTCCTCGGCTACCAGGTGTCGACGGACAACGGCGGCACGTGGTCGGCGCTGACCGTGTCCACATCCGGCACGACCAACACGGCGACCGTCACCGGGCTGACGAACGGCATCACCTACTCCGTACGCGTCAGAGCCCTGAACCTCGGCGGCGCCGGAGCTCCCAGCGCGACCGCCACCGTGACCCCGGCGACCGTGCCCGGCGCCCCGACCGGCGTCGCCGCCGCTCCGGGCAACACCCAGATCACGGTGACCTATACGGCACCGGCGAGCACGGGCGGCAGCCCGGTCACCGGCTACCAGGTCTCCACCGACGACGGCGCGACGTGGGCGGCGCTGCCCGCGTCCGGCATCGTCACCGGGCTCACCAACGGCACGCCGTACGCCGTCCGCGTCCGGGCCCTCAACGCCGTCGGCGCCGGCGCGTCCAGCGCACAGGTCAGCGTGACCCCGGTGCCGAACACCCCGGACCCGCCCACCGGCCTGTCCGCGGTGCGGGGCGACCGCAGCGCGACCCTGACGTTCACACCGCCGGCGATGACCGGTGCGAGCCCGATCAGCTCCTACGACGTGTCCACGGACAACGGCGCTACGTGGGCCGCACTGGCCGCTTCGAAAGTCGTGACCGGCCTGACGAACGGGACCACGTACACGGTCCAGGTGCGCGCGGTGAACGCCTCCGGTCCGGGGCCGGCGAGCGCCTCGGCGACCGTGACGCCCGCGACGACTCCCGGCGCGCCGACCGGGCTGTCCGTGGCGATGGGCGACGGCACGGCGACGCTGTCCTTCACCGCGCCCGCGTCCGACGGCGGCGACCCGATCAGCTCCTACGACGTGTCCACCGACGACGGCGGTACGTGGGCGGCGCTGCCCGCTTCCCGGATCGTCGGGGGGCTGACGAACGGCACGTCCTACACGTTCCGCGTACGCGCGGTGAACAGCGTCGGTGCCGGCACACCCACCGCGGGCACCACCGCCACACCGTCGACGGTTCCCGGCGCTCCCACCGGGGTGTCCGCGACCGCGGGTGACGGCCGGGCCGTGGTCACCTTCACCGCCCCGGCCAACGACGGTGGTTCGCCGATCACCCGCTACGAGGTGTCCACCGACGACGGCGTCAGCTGGGCCACCCTGCCCGCGAACGGCACGGTCACCGGCCTGACCAACACCACGACCTACACCGTCCGGGTACGCGCGGTGAACAGCACCGGAGCCGGCCCCGCGAGCACCGCCGTCACGGTCACCCCCGTGGACGGCCTGCCCGGGGCGCCGACCGGGCTGTCGGCCACCCGCGGCGATCGCAGCGCGACGCTCGCGTTCAGCGCCCCCGCCGATCCGGGCGGCAGCGCGATCAGCGGCTACGAGGTGTCCACCGACGGCGGGACGACGTGGGTGGCGCTGCCCGCTTCCCGGGTGGTGAGCGGACTGACGAACGGGACCGCGTACACATCGCAGGTCCGGGCCGTCAACGACGTCGGGGCGGGACCGTCCTCCGCGAGCGTGACCGTCACCCCCGCCGCAGTGCCCGGCGCGCCCACGAGCCTGCGGGCATCGCGGGGCAACCACACCGCGACCCTGACGTTCACCCCGCCCGCGCAGGACGGCGGCGACCCGATCACCGGTTACGACGTCTCCACCGACAACGGCGCGACCTGGAACACCCTCGCAGCCGACCACACCGTCACCGGGCTGACCAACGGCACGACGTATGTCATCCGGGTCCGCGCGGTCAACGGCGTCGGCGCCGGAACGCCCAGCGCCAGCGTCTCGATCACCCCGGCCACCACGTCCGCGGCGCCCACCGGCCTGACCGCCCAGCGCGGCAACGGCAGCGCGACGCTCACGTTCACCGCCCCGGCCTCCGACGGCGGGGACCCGGTCACCGGCTACCAGGTGTCCACCGACAACGGGCAGACGTGGGCGTCGCTCGCGGCCGACCGTACGGTTACCGGGTTGACCAACGGCGTCACGTACACGGTCCGGGTCCGCGCGGTGAACAGCTCGGGACCCGGCGCGGTGAGCGCGAGCACGCTCGTCACCCCGGCGACCAGCCCCGGCGCGCCGGGCGGGTTGTCCGCCACCGCGGGGGACGGCAGCGCGACGCTGATGTTCACCGCCCCGGACGACGGCGGCGACCAGGTCACCGGTTACGAGGTGTCGGCCGACGACGGCGGCACGTGGTCGGCGTTCACCGCCACCGGATCGGGCGCGGCGCGGACCGGCACGGTGACCGGGCTCGGCAACGGCATCTCCTACACGCTGCGGGTGCGGGCCGGCAACAGCGTCGGGACCGGGCCGTCCAGCGCCGCCGTCACGGTCACGCCGATCAGCGGGGTGCCGGGGGCGCCGGCCGGGCTCGCTGCCGCGCGGGGCGACCAGAGCGTCACGCTGACCTACACCGCGCCGGCCGATCCGGGCAGCAGTGCGATCACCGGGTACGAGTACTCCACCGACGCCGGGGTCACCTGGACGGCGCTGGCCGCGGGCGGGGTCGTCGGCGGGCTGACGAACGGGACGGCGTACGAGTTCTGGGTCCGCGCCCGCAACAGCGCCGGGCCGGGACCGGCGAGCAACAGCGCGACGGCCACCCCGGCGACCGTGCCGCAGGCACCGATCGGGCTCACGGCGAATCCGGGCGACACGACGGCGGCGCTGGCGTTCCGGGCGCCGGTCAGCGACGGCGGCGACGCGATCACCCGCTACGACGTGTCCACCGACAACGGCACGTCGTGGGTCACGCTGCCCGCCGACCGGGTGGTCACCGGGCTCACCAACGGGACCGCCTATGCCGTACGCGTCCGCGCGGTCAACACCGTCGGCACCGGACCCGCCTCCGACGCGGTGTCCGTCACCCCGTCGCCGGGCCGTCCGGGAGCACCGACCGGGCTGACCGCGACACCCGGCAACGCCAGTGCCACCCTGACGTTCACCGCGCCCGCGTCGGTCGGCTCGTCCCCGATCAGCGGGTACGACGCGTCCGTCGACGAGGGGATCACGTGGACGGCGCTCGCGGCGGACCGCGTCGTCACGGGGCTGACCAACGGGACGGCGTACCGGATAAGTGTCCGCGCCCGTAACGCCGCCGGTGCCGGACCTGGCAGCGCGAGCGTCACCGTCACCCCGGCGACCACCGCGGCCGCACCCACCGCACTGACCGCGACCCCCGGGGATTCCTCGGCGGCGCTGACCTTCACGGCGCCCGCGGACACCGGGGGCAGCGCCGTGGCCGGCTACGACGTGTCCGTCGACGACGGCACCACCTGGAATCCGCTGACCGTCTCCGGCGGCGCGACCCTGACCGGCACCGTGACCGGGCTGACCAACGGCACCGCGTACCCGATCCGGGTCCGCGCCGTCACCGCCGCCGGTGAGGGCGCGGCCGGCGACAGCGTCACGGTCACCCCGGCGACCACCGCGGACGCGCCGGCCGCGTTCAACGTCACGTCCGGTGACGGGCAGCTGTACCTGTACTTCAGCGCGCCCGCGTCCGACGGGGGCAGCCCGATCACCGGGTACGAGGTCAGCGTCGACGACGGCGGCACCTGGGCAGCCGTCGCCCCGGACCGGATCGTCACCGGGCTCACGAACGGGACCAGTTACCGGGTACGCGTACGCGCGGTCACCGCAGCGGGTCCCGGAGCCGCCACCGACAGCATTTCCGCCGCGCCGGTGAACGGCCTGCCCGGCGCACCGACCGGCCTGACCGCGACCCGCGGCGACAGCTCGGCGACGGTCACCTACAGCGCACCCGCGAACACCGGCTCGTCCGCGATCACCGGCTACGAGGTGTCCACCGACGACGGCTGGAACTGGGCACCCCTGGCCGCCGGCAACCGGATCACCGCGCTCAGCAACGGCACCACCTACGCCGTCCGCGTCCGCGCCGTCAACGCCGCGGGCCCGGGCCCGGCGAGCGACAGCGCCCCGGTCACCCCGGCGGCCGTGCCGGGACAACCGGCCGGGCTGCGCGCGACAGCGGGGGACACCACGGCCACCCTGGCGTTCACCGCGCCCGCCTCCGACGGCGGCTCCGCGATCACCGGCTACGAGTACTCGCTCGACGGCACCACCTGGTCCGCGCTGCCCGCTTCACTCACCGTCGGCGGGCTGACCAACGGGACCACGTACCCGGTCCGGGTCCGCGCCCGCAACGATGTCGGGGCCGGCCCGGCGAGCGCCTCCGTCTCCGTGACACCGCGAGCTCTTCCCGGCGCTCCGGCGAACGTCGCCGCCGCACCCGGGGACGGCACCGCGACGATCACGTTCACCGCGCCCGCGTCCGACGGCGGCTCGGCGATCATCCGCTACGAGGTGTCCACCGACAACGGCGCGACCTGGGCGGTCCTGCCCGCCAACGGCGTCGTCACCGGGCTGACCAACGGCACCGCGTACGCGATCCGGCTCCGTGCCCGCAACTCCGCCGGTGTCGGCCCGGCCAGCGCCGCCGTCGCCGTCACCCCGGCCGCTGTCCCCGGTGCGCCCACGGATCTCGCCGCGACGCCGGGCAACGCCTCGATCTCGGTGAGCTTCACCGCGCCCGCCGGCGTGGGCGGTTCCGCGATCACCGGCTACGACGTGTCCGTCGACGACGGTGTGACGTGGGCCGCGCTGCCCGCTTCCCGGGTCGTCGGGGGGCTCACGAACGGCGCGACCTACACCGTGCGGGTCCGCGCCCGCAACGGCGTGGGAGCCGGGCAGGCGAGTTCGTCGGTCATCGCCATCCCGGCAACCGTTCCCGGGGCGCCGGCCGGGCTGACCGCCACGCCGGGCAACGCGTCGATCGTGGTGCGGTTCACGGCTCCCGCATCGGACGGCGGCGCCGCGATCACCGGCTACGACGTGTCCGTGGACAACGGGACCACGTGGACCGTGCTGCCCGCGTCGCAGACCGTGGACGGGCTGGCCAACGGGACCACGTACGCCGTCCGGGTCCGCGCCCGCAACGCCGTCGGCACCGGCGCCGGGAGTGACAACGCCACGGCGACACCCTCCGCCGGGCTGCCCGGCGTGCCCGGCAACGTCGCGGTGACCCGGGGCGACGCCTCCGTGACCGTGACCTATACGCCCGCCACCGGGACGGTCACCGGCTACCAGGTGTCCGTCGACGACGGGGTCACGTGGCGGATGCTGCCCGGCAACGGGGTCGTCACCGGGCTGACCAACGGCGTCAGCTACGCCGTCCGCGTCCGCGCGGTCAACGACAACGGCGTCTCACCGCCGTCGGCCCCGGTCACCGTGACCCCCGCGACGAACCCGGCCGCGCCGGCCGGGGTCACCGCGACCCCGGGCAACCGCAGCGCGACGGTGTCGTTCACGCCGCCGTCCTACGACGGGGGCCTGCCGATCACCGGCTACGAGTACTCCCTCGACGGCACGACGTGGTCGGCGCTGCCCCCTTCGTCGTCCGTGGGTGACCTCACCAACGGGACCGCGTACACGATCCGCCTGCGGGCCCGTAACGACGTCGGCGCGGGACCGTCCGCGTCGGCGCCGCCGGTGACTCCCACCGCCGTGCCGGGCGCGCCCACCGGCGTCGTCGCGGTCGGCCGGGACCGCGGTGCCACGGTCACGTTCACCGCGCCGGACTCCGACGGCGGAAGCCCGATCATCGGGTACGACGTGTCCGTCGACAACGGCGCCACGTGGGCGGTGCTGCCGGCCGACGGCACGGTCACCGGGCTCACCAACGGCACCACCTACACGGTACGGCTCCGCGCCCGCACGAGCGCCGGCACCGGCCCGGCATCCGCGCCGGCCACCGTCACCCCCGCGACCGTGCCCGGCGCCCCCACGGGTCTGAGCGTGGCACCCGGGGACTCGACGGCGACCGTCACGTTCACCGCGCCGGCCGACGGCGGTTCGCCGATCACCCGCTACGAGGTGTCCACCGACGATGGCACGACCTGGGCCACCCTCGCTGCGTCGAACACCGTGGGCGGGCTGAGCAACGGGACCGCGTACACCGTCCGGGTCCGCGCCCGCAACGACGCGGGCATCGGCGCACCGAGTGCGGGCGTCACCGTGACCCCGGTGTCCGGGCTGCCCGCCGCGCCGGGATCGGTGACCGTGACCCGCGGCGACGCCTCCGTCTCGGTCTACTTCATCCCGCCGTCCGGCCCGGTCACCGGCTACGACGTGTCCACGGACAACGGCGTGACCTGGTCGGCGCTGCCCGGCAATGGCGTGATCACGGGCCTGACCAACGGGACCGCGTACGCGATCCGCCTGCGCGCCCGCAACGACGTGGGAACCGGCCCGGCCGGCACCGCGGTGACGGTGACGCCCGCGACGACCCCCGGGGCGCCGGTGGGGCTGACCGCGGCTGCGGGCAACGGCAGCACGACCCTCGTGTTCACCGCGCCCGCGTCCGACGGCGGTTCGCCGGTCACGGACTACCAGTACTCCCTGGACGGCACGACCTGGTCGGCGCTGCCCGCGTCGCTGACCGTCGGCGGGCTGACGAACGGGACCACCTATACGATCCGCGTCCGCGCCCGTAACGACGTCGGCGCGGGCATCCCCGCGTCGGTCACCGTCACACCCTCGACCGTTCCGGGTACGCCCACCGCCGTCAGCGCCGCACGTGGCGACTCGTCGGCGACGGTGACGTTCACCGCACCCGCCTCCGACGGCGGCTCACCCGTCACGCGCTACGAGGTGTCGGTGGACGACGGCACCACGTGGGCCGTACTGCCCGCGGGAGGTGTCGTCGCGGGGCTGACGAACGGGACGGCGTACAGGATAAAGCTTCGGGCCGTGAACGCGACCGGGACCGGCGCACCCAGCGCGACCACCACGGTCACCCCCGCCGGCCTGCCCGGCGCACCCACCTCGGTCGCCACCTCCGCGGGCGACGCCTCGGCCTCGGTCAGCTTCACCGCGCCCGCCACCGGCGGCAGCCCGATCACCGGCTACGAGGTGTCCACCGACAACGGCGTGACCTGGACGGCGCTGCCCGCCACCGGCATCGTCACCGGGCTCACCAACGGCACCACCTACCCGATCCGGCTCCGCGCCCGCACCGCAGTCGGTGCCGGGCCGGCCTCGGCGGCGGTCACCGTCACACCGCGGGCGGCGCTGCCCGGCGCACCCACCGGCCTGACCGTCGCCCGCGGCGACGGGATCGCGACGCTCGCGTTCACGGCCGGCAGCGGCGACCCGAGCGGCTACGAGGTCTCGATCGACGGCGGCGTCACCTGGCGCGCGCTGGCCGCGAACCGGATCGTCGCGGGCCTGGTCAACGGCACCACGTACGCGATCGTCGTCCGCGCGGTCAACACCGCAGGCTCCGGCCCCGCCACGCCGTCGGTCCCGGTCACCCCGGCCACGGTCCCCGGACAGCCGTCGATCGTCACGGTCGCCTTCTCCGGCACGACCGCGACCGTGACGTTCACCGCACCGGCATCCGACGGCGGGTCCGCGATCACCGCGTACGAGCTGTCCCTCGACGGTGGATCGACCTACGACCCGATCACCACGACCGGCACCGGCACCCTCACCGCCGTCGTGACCGGCCTGACCACCGGAGCGACGTACCAGGTCGCCCTGCGCGCCCGCAACGCCGTCGGCGCGGGGGATGCCGACACGGAGTTCAACCTCGCCACCCCGCCCGCGGCGCCCACCGGTCTCACGGTGACCCGCGGCGACACCACGGCGACCCTGGCCTTCACCGCCCCCGACGACGACACGATCACCGGCTACCAGTACTCCACCGACAACGGCACCACCTGGACCGCCCTGGCCAGCCCCTACGTGGTCACCGGTCTCGACAACACCGCCACGTACGCGTTCCGCGTCCGCGCCGTCAACGCCGCCGGCCCCGGCCGGGCCGGCACCGCGGTCACGTCCACGGGCAGCACCGCACCGGGCGCCCCCGGCAACGTCACCGCTGTAGCCCGTACCTCGTCGATCCTGGTGACCTGGACGCCGCCCGCCACCACACCGGTCCCGATCACCGGCTACCGCGTCGTGGCCACGCCGGGGGTGGCGACCTGCGCCACCGGCCCGACCGAGACGTCCTGCCTGGTCGGCGGCACCGCCGGCGTGCGCTACACGCTGCGGGTCGTGGCCCTCGCCGCCGGCGGCGCGTCGACCACCTCCACCGCCTCGGCGACGGCGACGCCGATCGCGCCGTCGCTGCCCGCCGCACCGCCCGCCTCGGCGCCCGCGCTGACCACCACGAAGGGCGACATCAGCACCGCCGTGCCCGGCGAGCAGATCATCCTGGTCGGCGACGGCTTCGCGCCGTACTCGACGATCACGATCGCCCTCTACTCGACCCCGACGCTGCTCGCCACCGCGACCACCGACGCAGCCGGCGCGTTCCGCAAGGCGGTGACCATCCCGGCCGGCCTCGACCCGGGCAGGCACACCCTGCTCGCCACGGGCGTCGACCCGGACGGCAACACCTTCAGCCGCAGCCTGTCCGTCACGGTCAAGGCCGCCACCTCGTCGCCGTCCCCGACCACGTCGACTTCCCCGGCCGCGACACCTTCCCCGACGCCCACCACGACACCGCCGCCGGACTCCACGATGCCCCGGACGGGCGAGAACATCGCGCTCATCGCCGGGGTCGGCCTCCTCATGATCATCACCGGTCTGGGGCTGGCCCTCGTCCGGCGCGACGGCCCGCGCCGCCGCTGACCGCTTTCTCGCGCCGGGAGGGCCTGCCGCCGTGACCGAGTTCCTCGTCGTCATCGTGACCGCGCTCATGGTGATCGCCGCCGCGACCCTGCTCGGCCCGCGGCTGCGGATCGCAGCGCCGCTCGTGCTCGTCGTGATCGGCGTCGCGGCGAGTTTCCTGCCGATGTTCGCGTCGGTGGACATCGAACCCGGATGGATCCTCGAGGGTGTCCTGCCGCCGCTGCTGTACTCGTCCGCGGTGTCGATGCCCACGATGAACTTCCGCCGCGAGTTCGGCGCGATCGGCGGGCTGTCCGTGATCCTCGTCGTGGGCAGCGCCCTGCTGCTGGGCGTGTTCTTCATGCTCGCCGTCCCGCAGCTCGGTTTCGCGTGGGGCGTCGCGCTCGGCGCGATCGTCAGCCCCACCGACGCCGTGGCCACGTCGATCATCAAACAGGCGCCGGTGTCACGGCGGGTCGTGGCGATGCTCGACGGGGAGAGCCTGCTCAACGACGCGACCGCGCTGGTCATGCTGCGCACGGCGATCGTGGCGTCGGCCGCGTCGTTCTCGTTCTGGGCCGCGATCGGCACGTTCGCGTACTCGGTCGTCGTCGCGGTGCTGATCGGCTGGCTCGTCGGCTGGCTCAACCTGGTGGTCCGCCGCCGGGTCACCGACCCGACCGTCAACACCGTCCTGTCGTTCGCGGTGCCGTTCGTGGCGTCCGTGCCCGCGACGCTGCTCGGCGGCTCCGGCCTCGTCGCGGCCGTCGTCGCGGGGCTGCTCACGGGGATCTTCGCGCCGCGCTACCTGTCACCGCAGAACCGGCTGTCGGACTCGCAGAACTGGAGCACGGTCGAGCTGGTCCTCGAGGGCGCGGTGTTCCTGACCATGGGCGTCCAGATCAAGTCGATCATCGCCCACGTCGAGCACGACCACGCCGGGGTCGGGGCCGCGGTGCTCGTCGCCGCCGGTGCGCTCGTGCTGACGGTGCTGGTGCGGGCGGCGTACGTCGTCCCGCTGCTCGCCGTCCTGGCCGGTCAGCTCCGCCACGGCGTGAAGATGGAGACCCGGGTGAAGGACATGCGCGAACGCATGACCACCCCCGAGGGCATGCAGGAGACGTTCGGCGAGGTCAACTCCCGCCGGCGTACGCCCACCGAACGCGACCTCGAGCAGTTCGCCCGCCGCGTCACCAAGGTCCTCGCCGACATCGAATACTTCCGCCGCGAACCCCTCGGCTGGCGCGAGGGCACCGCCGTCGTCTGGGCCGGCATGCGCGGCGCCGTGACCGTGGCAGCCGCTCAGACCCTGCCGGAGGACACCCCGCAACGCTCGGTCCTGGTCCTCATCGCCTTCGCGGTGGCGGCGATGTCCCTGCTCCTCCAGGGCGGCACCATCGGCCCACTGATGAGCCTTCTCACCCCGAGAACCGGCCCGGCCGCCACCGACGCCGACCACCAGGCCACCGCCGAACTGACCCGCATCATGACCCTCCTGCGCTCGAGCGCCGAAACGATCCCCGACCCCCCGAAACCCTCGGGCGACACCCCCACCCCCGAAGCCTTCACCACCGCCAAACACCACCGCATCGCCGTCATCGAAGCCCAGCGCTCCGCCCTCCTCGACGCCCGGGACCACGGCACCTTCGACGCCGACATCCTCGCCGGCGAACTGGCCAACCTCGACGCCTCCCAGATCGCCCTCGAAATGCGCGGCAAACTCACCCGCTGACCCACCTGAACAATTAGGTTGCGCACAACTTAATTGTGCACAACTTAATTGTGCACAACCTAGTTGCCTTCGGCGGCTCGACCTTCGCCATGTCGGCGGCTCAGCCCTCCGCTTGTTCGAGGGCCTCCTCGGCGCGTTCGGGGCTGCCCTCGGCGAGGCCCCGGTCGATGGCCCGGCGCGACGCCAGCCACAGCACAACCCCGACGACGAACACGATGCCCTCGGTGACGGTGAGCGCCCAGATGATGCCGCTCAGCCCGAACCAGACGTTGCCCAGCAGCACGATCGGGATGAACAGCACGCCCTGCGTCACCGACATCACCGTGGCGGCGAGTGCCCGCCCGGTGGCCTGGAACAGCGACGTGATGAGCCCGGTGAACCCGTTCGCGATCATCGCCACGAGCTGCGCGGTCATGATCGTGACGCCGATCGCGAGGACCGAGTGGTCCGCGACGAACGCGGAGAAGATCTGGTCGCGGAAGACGAACACCACCAGCGAGAAGAGCACCGCGATGCCGCCCACCGCGATCGCCGACGTGCGCAGCGCCGACGTGAGCCGGTCCCGGTCACCCTTGCCGTACGAATAGGCGAACAGCGGCAGCACCCCCAGCGTGATGCCCATGACCAGGAACTCCGGTACCTGCGCGATCCGGACCGCGACACCCATGGCGGCGAGCGGGCCGTCACCGTACGCGGAAGCCAGGTTGTTGAGCACCAGCGAGGTGACGATCAGGAAGGCCGACTGGAGCAGCGTGCCGATCCCGACGCCGAGGACGGGCTTCAGCACCTCGGGGGAGAGGGCGAACCATCGCGGCGCGAGGCTCATGTGCTCGCTGTGCCGGGCCAGCCAGGCGGCGAAGTAGCCGATGACGACGAGGTTCGCGAGTCCGGTGGCGAGCGCCGCGCCGGCCACGCCCCAGTGCAGCACGAGAATGAACAGCACATCGAAGACGACGTTCGCGATCGTGGAGGCGATCAGCCCGATCATCACCTGCCGCGCAGCGCCCTCGGCCCGGACAAGCTGTTCAAGACAAACCGCAGCAGCGAGTACGGGTACGAACGCCAGCATCACCGCAACGAACGACCGCGTCGCCGGTGTGGCAGCACCGTCCGCGCCGAGCAGCGACACGAGCGGGTGCAGCAAAAGAAGCCCGAGCCCGCCGAGCACGGCCCCGACAACGACCGAGCCCCAGACGGCGAACGACGACACCCGCTTGATGTCGGCGGCCTTGGCAGGATCATTCTCCGACGCGCCGAGCAGCCGCGAGATGAGCGCGCCCCCACCGACACCGAACACGTTCCCGACCGCCATGACCAGCCCGAGAATCGGCGACCCGAGCGTCACCGCGGCCAGCAGCGCCGTGTTGTGGAGCGACCCGATGACACCGGCGTTGATGAGGTTGTAGACAGCGCCGGCAATCATCGCCGCGGCCATCGGCACGCAGAGATGCACGAGAGCACGGACGATCGGCGCAGCCGACAGATACCAGCGGTTCGTGCCCGCTGCGTCGGATTTGGCCGGGACTTCAAGATCCATGGTGCTCATGGCTGCTTCTTTCGGGCAGGGCGGAGCGCGCGGCGGCGATTGCCGTCGCGGCGAGGTATGTACGTGCTGTGCGGTGCGGGTGCACGGCGGCCCGCGTGTCTGACCCTTACCGGCCGGCAGGGCTTCCGGAGCGGCCGGCCAACCGGGCGGGCTGAGCTGTCGGTCGGGCCGGCTAACCGGGCGGGCTGAGCTGTCGGGCGGACCGGCTAACCGGGCGGGCTGAGCTATGGGGCGGGCTGAGTTATCGGGTGGGCTGAGTTATGGGGTGGGCTGAGTTATCGGGTGGGCTGGGGCAGCACCGCGGTGATCTTCTGGAGCAGGGCGTGCAGGGCGGCGCGCTCGGTCTCGTCGAGCGGGGCGAGGATCGTCTCGTCGGCGGCGGCCATCGCGCCGCCGAGGCCGTCGGCGAGGGCGGCACCGGCGGGTGTGGCGAAGACGAGCTTGCTGCGTTCGTTGCCGGGCTCCGTGCGGCGCTCGACGAGGCCGCGGCGCTCGAGGCCCTGCAGCAGGCTCGAGACGCTCGCGGCGCTCGTGCGGGTCGTCTGCGCGATGTGACGCTGCATCGAACCGGGGTTCTGCACCAGGTGGCTGAGCACGAACGCCTGCTCGAAGCTGAGCTCGCGCGCCCGGATCCACTCTTCGCCGGCCTTGCGCTGCGCCCATCCGATCCAGCGCATCAGCTCGAGGCTGGTGGTGAGCGTGACTTCCGGTGTCTCCATACTTAGAAAGCTAAACGTTAGCCCTCTAACTGTCAAGGTTCTAACTGGTTGCGGCCCGGGAGCAGCCGGCCC
>NZ_BOQP01000017.1 GCF_018332715.1 Winogradskya consettensis
CCGAGTCCAGGTCCGAGTCCACGCCTCGCTTTGGTGGGGACGTCCACTCGCATCCTGGCTGGGCCGCGAGCTTGCGCGGTTGTGCAGACCTAGGTCCAAGACCGAGTGCGGACGATGACACGAGCGCCGATCCGGGAGGCCGCGCTGCCACGGGTGCCGGACCGGGTGCCGACACGGGCGCCGGACCGGGTGCCGGATCCGGTGCCGACTCGGGTAGCGGACCGGATGGCAAAGGCGTTGGCGCCGGCGCAGGTGATGACATATGCGCACACAGAGGTTCAGGTCCGGAGGCGAGAACAGTCGCAGATTGGGGGGTCGCAGCAGTGTAGGGCGCGACGAATCTCTGCACGGGCTCCAGCGCGGGCATGGCAGCGCGCGTATGCGGCGTCATGGACTCTGACGAGGCGAGCTCGTGCGCACCTGTGCGGGTGGGAGCTGGCAAGGGCTTGGACGCGGGCTCCGGCGTGGATGCAGCTCCGGACACAGGGGGCCTCCCCGGTTCGCTTGGGGGGCGTGGGTTCTGTGGTGGGGGCTGAATGCGGGCGATCTCGTCCCACGGGAGGCCGCTCCGGTGCGTGGGGGAGCCTCCGTCAGCGGCACGTAGCTGCCTGAGGCGCTCGGTGTGCAGCCTGTACTTGCCCCAAGCACGGCGGTTTTTGTGCTCGAGACGGAATTCGTCCCGGGCGGCGGAGTAATTGCGCGACTTCGTTCTGTCGCGCATTGCCGCCACCTGGGCCCGACTGAAGATTTGCAACTGTCCCATGCGACGATTATCGCGCCACTCATTATGATCGTTCCACCTTGATCGACATTTGATCATGCCAATCCGAGTGACGCAGAACATGCAATACGCCGACGTGACCTGAGCAACATTATGGCGGCGATGCCGACGGCCTTCGCGGTAATGTTATGCGGTATTCGAGTGCAGCTCCTGGAATGGGGTGGTGGTGATGAGGTGACGCTTTATGTCAGCGATGATGAGCGACGTATGTGGGCGGCTCCACTGAGCCACTACGCGGGGAAAGGCTCGCTTCGTCTGGACCCGGGGGCAGAGCCAAGTTCTTGCAGTGCTCAGAGTCGTCAGCCAGGCACACGCGTTCGGCCCGAAGACGCATGGGGCTGCGTACTGGCATGCCGACCGGGGGTTCAGAGCCCTTCGTCCCGCTTTCGACTCTGGCGATGCCGGAAGGAGCCGCCCGCGCTGCCCGGGCTCGAGGCCGGGGTATCAGGCCTGGAAGCCGAGACCCCAGACCCGAGAGCCGAGCGCGGGGAGCCGAGCGCGGGGAGCCGAGCGCGGGGAGCCGAGCGCGGGGAGCCGAGCGGCGGAGGCGAGAAACGGAGAACAACGGGCTGGGAGCGAAGGACTGGGAGCGAAGGACTGGGAGCGAAGGACTGGCTGACGGCTTTCTACAGTGGCGGTATGCGTACTGCGGCGGGGTCTCTGTTTGGTTTGTCCTATGGGGACTCGCTGGGCAGGCCGACAGAGTTTCAGGACTACGGGTCGATCGTTGCCGCTTATGGGCCGGGTGGGCCTCGGGAGTTGGTCGGGGTGCCGGCGCGGGTTACGGATGACACTCAGATGGCGCTGGCCGTTGGGGAGGCGTTGCTTGAGGTTGCGACAGTGGCGGCGGAGGTGCTGGAGCCGGTGTTGCGGCGGCGGTTTGTTGAGTGGCTCAGGAGTCCGGACAACACTCGGTCGCCGGGGATGACGTGCCTTCATGCGTGTGTCGGGTTGGCGGAGGGGCTTCCTTGGGTGGAAGCGACACAGGTCGGGTCCAAAGGGTGCGGCGCGAACATGCGGGTTACTCCGGTTGGGCTGGTGCCGGGGATCAGCGATGAGCAGCGGGCTGGGGCGGCGCAGTTGCAGGCGGCGCTCACGCATGGGCATCCGACTGCGTTGGCGGCGAGTGAGCTCACCGCTTTTGCCGTGTTCTGGCTTCGTGGTGGGCTGGCACCCGATGAGTTGGTGGGCGCGCTCAGACAGCGGTGTGCCGAGGAACGCACGAACTACCGCGGTGACTGGCTCGGTGAGCTCTGGCGGCAGCCCGGTGTCTCCTCGCCGCGGACGTTCATGGCGCACGGCTGGGACGAGTGTGCAGACGCTCTTGAGCGCGTGCGAGCGGCGTTGGCCGCCGGGCGGCATGAGGGCGATCCATGCCGCGCTACCGGTGCGGGGTGGGTTGCCGAGGAGGCGCTCGCGACCGCGCTCTACTGCTACCTGGTCTCGCCCGGTGAGCCGGTTGCTGTCCTGGGACGTGCCGCGGCGACCAGTGGCGACTCGGATTCGATCGCCTGCCTCGCCGGCTCGTTCGCGGGGGCGTCGCTCGGGATGGCGGCCTGGCCTGACGAGTGGCAGGACCGGATCGAGTACGCAGACCGTCTGTCCCGTCTCGGCGCGGCCTGGGACTGAACCACGGGCCGTGGACATCGGTCCAACGCGCACAAAGCCACACAAATAGCCAGAACGGATGGAACCGGACCGGACCAGTACTGCAACGCCCGCACCAGCAGTAGCCGGGCAGCTACTGCGTCAGAGCCGGAGGTCCGCGAAGAAGGCTGCGTCACCTGCAGGTCGATGAAAGCGACTGCGTCAGACCCGGGAGGTCGATCAAACGACCGCGGCAGACCCGGGAGGTCGATCAAGGCGACCGCGTCAGACCCTGGAGGTCGATCAAGGCGATTGCGTCAGACCCTGGAGGTCGATCAAGGCGACCGCGTCAGAGCTGGAGGTCGGTGAAGGCGGCCGTGACGGAGTGGTGCGCGACGGTGTGGAGTTGGGCGGGGGTGAGGCCGGTGGCGTGGTGGGCGAGGGTGTGTTCGTGGGAGAGGGTGGTGTTGCTGACTCGGGGGTTGTCGGTGTTGAGGGTGACGGGGACGCCGGCGGCGAGGAGCTGGTGGATCTGGTGGTTGGCGTAGTTGGGGGCGGCGCCGGTTTGGGTGTTGCTGGTGAGGGCGCATTCGAGGGTGATTCCGGCGGCGGCGAGTGAGTCCATCAGCGCGGGATCCTCGGCGGCGCGGACGCCGTGTCCGATGCGTTCGGCGCCGAGGGCCTGGACGGCGGCGCGGACGCTTTCGGGGCCTGCTGCCTCGCCGGCGTGGATCGTGATGTGGAGGCCGGCGTCGCGGGCCTGCTGGAAGGCGGGTGTGAACAGGGCGGCCTCGTAGCCCGCCTCGTTTCCGGCCAGGTCCACCCCGCACCAGACGTCGCGGCGGGTGAGGAAGGTCCGGATCTGGGAGAGAGCCAGGTCAGGGCCGAGGTCTCGCAGGATGGTGGCGATGAGGCCGACGGGGAGGCCGGTGCGGGCGGAGGCTGCCGCGGTGCCTGAGGAGACGGCGTCGATGACGGCTTCCGGGGCGAGGCCGGTCTGCTGCTGGATGAAGTACGGGCTGAAGCGGAACTCCACGTAGTCGAGGCCGTCGTTGAAGGCGTCGTCGACGGCCTCCTGGGCGGCGCGGTGCCAGTCCGGGAGGGTGGCGAGGACGCCGATCTGGTCGTCGACCTTGGCCAGGTACGGGAGGAGTCCGCCCGGGGTGCCGGGCGTGGCGACCAGGGCGTTGCGGGGGTCCGGTGCCGCGGCGAGGGGGTGGCCGTCGCGGTGGGCGATGTCGAGGAAGGTGCTGGAGCGTACGGAGCCTTCGAGGTGTCGGTGCAGGTCGATCAGCGGCAGCATCGTCAGCTCTCCTCGGAACTTGGGTGCGAAACGGTGGCTTTCCACCGTGGCACCTCTCACGTGTTGATCTTGTCAGGCGCGCCGGGGGCCGGGCGATGGGACTGGTGTCCACGAACACCGCCTACCGGAAACGGATCATGCATACCTTCGCCCTGCTCGGCTATGTCGGCGCCGCCCTGTCCATCGCTCTTCCCTGGCCCCAGGTGTGGCGTTCCTGCGCCAAGGGTCAGACGAACGGTCTCAACGCCTCCGCCTGCTTCCTGGGTGTGGCGATGCCGGTCGGATGGATCACGTACGGGGCCCTGACCGGCGAGACGGTGCAGATCATCACGAACGCCGTCACGGGCGGTGCGGGACTTGCGGTGCTGACGACCGTACTGATCAAGCAGAGTCATCTCCGGCAGCGCCGCAAGCTGGCAACGAGCGCAGCGGGCGCGGCCGGCATCCTGACCGCGACCCTGGGCAGCGCCGCCGCGACGTGGCTGACCGCCGCGAGCAGCCACCAGGCCGCCGCGTTCCTCGGTCTGGTGCTCGCCGGGACGTCGTTCGTCTCCGCGATTCCGCAGCCGTTGTCGCTGCTGCGCGACCGCGAGCAGGACATGAGTGGACTGTCGGCGCTGCGCTGGCGGCTGGCCGCCGCGGCCTGCGCGTCCTGGATGACGTACGGGCTGAGCACCGGTCAGCCGGCCGTCTGGGCGTCGGCGATGGTCGGTCTCACAAGCGCGCTGATCGTCTGCTGGGTTCTCTTTACGTCCACCCGGACGTCGGCCGTTCGTACCACCACTGTCCGTGCTCGCGGTGTGGCACGCGTGGCAGCCGCGTGATCTAGCAGCGCAAACGCTACGGACGGCAACACTTGGGTCACGACCGTGGTCTCCGAAATAATCTCGCCACCGGGCGCTGGTAGCCTTTGCCGCGTTTCGCCCCTGGAGGAGATCAAGTGCGTCGTAACCTCGTTGCCCTCGCGGCAGTCGGCATGCTCACTCTGGGCGGCACGGCCGCCTGCAGCGATGACGGCGACAGCGCCGCATCGGTGCCTACCCGCGGTGGTGACGGCACCGGCAAGGTCGGTGTCATCCTGCCCGACACCACCACCAGCCAGCGCTGGGGAACGGACGACCCGAAGCTGCTGAAGGCCGCGTTCGACGCCGCCGACGTGCCGGTGGAGATCGAGAACGCGCAGGGCGACGGCGCGAACTTCAAGAAGATCGGCGACCGCATGATCGCCGACGGCGTCACCGTGCTGATGATCGCCAACCTGGACCCCGACAGCGGCGCGTACGTGCTGGAGAAGGCCCGGGCCAACGGCGTCAAGACGATCGACTACGACCGGCTCACCCTCAACGGCGGCGCTGACTACTACGTCAGCTTCGACAACGAGGAGGTCGGCCGGCTGCAGGCCGTCGGGCTGGTCAAGTGCGTGACCGCCAAGGGGAAGAAGATCCCGCGCATCGTCTACCTCAACGGTTCGACGACGGACAACAACGCCACCCTGTTCAAGGAGGGCGCGGACACCGTCCTGCAGGAGAAGTTCGACTCCGGCGAGTACATGAAGGGTCCGGAGCAGGCCGTCGCCGACTGGAAGCGCGAGGAGGCGGTGACCGTCTTCCGCGAGATCTTCAACACGACCGCCGGGCAGATCGACGGCGTGCTCGCGGCCAACGACACCATCGCCAGCGCTGCGATCCAGATCCTCAAGGAGCGCAAGGTCAACGGCATCGTGCCGGTCACCGGGCAGGACGCCGAGGTGCAGGGTCTGCAGAACATCCTCGTCGGCGACCAGTGCATGACCGTCTACAAGCCGATCAAGGACGAGGCCACGGCCGCCGCCAACCTCGCGATCGGCCTGTTCAAGGGTGAGAAGGTCGCGGCCGACGGTCGGGCCAAGGACCCCGTGTCGGGCGCGTTCATCCCGGCCGTGCTGCTGAAGCCGAAGTCCATCATGAAGAAGAACGTCGCCTCGGTCATCGCGGACGGCTTCGTCACCAAGAAGGCCGTCTGCACCGGCCGCTTCGTCGAGCCCTGCACAGCTGCGGGCATCAAGTAGGCAACACACGCAGTAGGAAGCAGAGCCCCGGTCGCGACGCGGCCGGGGCTCCTTCGTACACAATGTCGGGGTGTCGCTGACTCTGGACGAGGCCCGCGCCCGGGCCGCCATGCTCTCCGCCGTCTCCTACGACCTCGAGTTCGACGTCAGGTCGCCGGACGCGTTCCGGAGCCGGGCAACCGTACGGTTCCGGACCCGGGGCGGTGACACGTTCCTCGAGCTGCACCGGGCCGAGGAACTCCAGGTGACGATCAACGGCGATACCGCTCTGCCGGCGTACGACGGGAAGCGGATCTCCCTCGACGGCCTGGCACCCGGCACGCACGAAGTCGTTGTGGACGCCCGGCTGCGCTACGTCACGGACGGCGAGGGCATGCACACGTTCATCGACCCGGTGGACGGCGAGCGTTACGTCGGCGGGTATCTGGGACTGGACGTCACCCAGCGACTGTTCGCCTGCTTCGATCAGATCGACCTCAAAGCCCCCATCACGGTACGCGTGACAGCGGATCCGGCGTGGACGATCCTCTCGAACGGCCTGCCCACGGGCCCCGGCACGTTCGCCGCGACGCCGCCGATCCCGTGCGACCAGTTCGTCGTCGTGGCCGGGCCGTACCACTCGATCCGGTGGGAGCATCGCGGGCTGCCCATGGGCTGGCACGCCCGCCGGACACTTGCCGGGGCGCTGGAGCGCGACGCCGCGGAGCTGCGCCGGATCACCGAGGTCTGCTACGACCACTACACGGCGGTCTTCGACGAGCCGTTCCCGTTCGGCTCGTACGACCAGGTCTTCGTGCCCGAGCTGAACTGGGGCGCGATGGAGAACCCCGGCTGCGTCACGGTCAGCGAGAACCTGCTGCCGCGCGAGCGGGCCACCGATGGCGACCGCCACAAGCAGGCGATGGTGATCGCGCACGAGATGTCCCACATGTGGTTCGCGGACCTGGTCTCGCCGGTGTGGTGGGAGGACGCGTGGCTCAACGAGTCCTTCGCGGACTACATGGGCTTCGAGGTCGCGGAGACCGTCGCCGGGTACGCCGGGGCGCGCGTGTCGTTCGAGGCCGCCTTCAAACCCGGCGCCTACCGGGCCGACCGCCGCCGGTCCACGCACCCGGTCGCCCCGGCCGCCGAGGACGTGCCCGACACGGCCACCGGCTGGACGATCTTCGACGCCATCTCGTACGGCAAGGGCAACGCCGTCCTCCGGCAGCTCGTGACCTGGCTGGGACCGGTGGACTTCCTCGCCGGGGTCAACGCGCACCTCACCGCCCATGCGTTCGGCAACGCCACCCTCGAGGACCTGCTGTCGGCCCTCGACGCCCGCTCACCGCGTGACGTGCGCGGCTGGGCCGAGGTGTGGTTGCGCAAGGCGGGCCACGACACGATCCGGGTGGCCCGGCACGGGGACGTTCCGGTCCTGACCCGCGACGGCGTACGCCCGCACCGGTTCACCGTTACCGCATACTCCCCCGGGCTCGAGCTGGTCGGGTCGCGGATGGTCGATCTCGCGGAGGAGCCGCTGGAGCTGCCCGAGTGGGCGGGGCTGGTCGTGGTGCCCAACGCGTACGGCGAGACGTTCGCCCGGATCGAGCTGGACCCGTACTCGTACGATGCCGTGACGCGCGGGCTGGCCGACCTGCCGGACCCGCTGGTCCGGGCGGTGCTGTGGGCGACGCTGCTCGACCGGGCGCCCGCCGCCGCACACCTCGACCTGATCGCGCGTCAGCTGCCCCGCGAGCCGTCGCCGACCCTGGTGACCGCTGCCCTCGACCGCACCCTGAACGACCTCCTCCGCCGAACGGACGTACCCACCGCTCTGGAAGTGGTCGCCGCGGCCTGCACGACGGACGACGAGCCGGACGAGCAGCGCGCGATCGCCCTGGCCCGGGGGCTCGCGTGGAGCACGAGCGACACCGCGATGCTGCACCGCTGGCTGGACACCGGCGCCACCGACCAGAAGCTGCTCCTCGACCCGGATCTGCGCTGGTCCGTCGTGCACCGGCTGGCCGAGCTCGGCGGTCTCGACGCCGCTCAGATCGAGGCCGAGCGGCTGCGGGACGGCACCGCCGCGGGTGACCTCGGCGCCGCCACCGCCCTGGCCGCCCGCCCCACCGCGGAGGCGAAAGCCGAGGCCTGGGCCGCGATGACCGAGGATCCCCAGGTCTCCGCTCGCCGTTTCCGGGCCCTGGCCGCCGGATTCTGGTCCCCCTCCCGGCCCCAGCCCATCGCGCCCTATCTCGCGGCCGCCCCGGCACTGGCCCGTCGCGGCTCCGCGTTCGCCGCCGCCGTCGGCCGGGCTTTCCCCACCCACCCCCTGACCGGTCAAGATCTTGATTTGGTACGCGAGGAGCTGCGCGGTGACCTCCCCACCGTCCTGCGCCGCCACTGGGAGGACGAGCTGGACGACCGCGGGGCAGCGCCGATCCGATAAGGTGCGGTCGATGAGAACGATCCACGCCGGTGTCGCGGCCACCGCCTCGCTGGCCGCCTCGATGGTCCTGGCCGCCGGATGCGCCGCGCCCGGCACCAGCCCGACCTGGGAGGCCGGCGCGCCGAGCGCCTCGTCGGTGGCGCCCTCGCCCACCACGAAGGCCCCCAAGCCGAAGATCGACACCGAGAACGGCGCCAAGGGCCCGCTCGGCGACGTCATCGACCTCGGCGGGCTCGAGGACGCGGACGGCAACCCGTACGTCATCTTCGGGGTCACCGGCAGGATCGTGAACGAGACCAGCGCCTTCGGGTTCGCCATCGGCGTGCGCCTGCCGAAGAACGTCGTCCGCGAGGACCTGACCATCAGCGAGTACGAGGGCAAGGCCACGGACCCCGGTTTCCACCCGATGCAGGCCCAGATGGACCTCCTCGACAAATCCGTCCAGCCCGCGTTCGGCTACTACTCCGGCACCCCCGCCAGGATCACGGTCCGCGAGGTGAACCGCACCATCGAGGCGCACCTGGCCACCTGGAGCGAGGACCCCCACCAGACCGTCTTCTGGTTCGACCCCGCCGACGTGCACGACAGCAGCCAATGGACCGACCTCGGAGCGTACGACGCCGCCGGCACCCGCCTGCCCGACGGCCACATCGAACTCTCCACGTTCTGAGAGACGACGATGCGCCGACACCTCCTACCCGTACCGCTGCTGCTCCTGCTGCCCGTCGCGGCCTGCGGCGCCACCCCCACGGTGAGCCCCAGCGCACAGGCGTCCCCGGCCGCCTCACCGACCCGGCTGCTGCCCACCTTCCCCGAACTGACCGGCGACATCACCACCACCGCCAACCTGCTCTCCTTCGACCCCGCCAACAAGGCCGCCGTCGTCGAACCGATCATCTTCCAGACCGGCCCCGACTACTGCAAAGCCCTGCACATCTCCCCCGTCGAGGCCCGCTGCTCCCAGGAAGTCGTCATCGACGCCAGCAACACCCGCGTCACCCTCCCGATGGCCACCAAACTCGACATGCGAGACATCGGCGACGGCAGCTGCGCCGGCACCATGACCGGCGGCAGCACCTGCAAGTCCACCACCGGCTACATGTCCCGCCTCGCCGCCGACAACGCCGCGGTCAGCATCACCCTCAAGGCCGGCACCCTGGTCAGAATCGCCGAGCTCTACCAGCCCTGACCCGTGCGGTGGCGTGAGCGTGCCCGCATTCGGCACGGATTCGCACGCGCCCGGAAGCCGCCCTTCATCTCGTCACGGCTTGTTGCCGCCTTGCGTGCCGGCACGGCGGTAGGCGGATGAGAGCGCAGGCCGCGGTGGTGAATGCGGTGAAGCGGGAACTCTTGGTGTCGTCACGGCGCGACAGGCGCCGGAGCCGGGTGATCCATGGCAGGCACCATTCGATCCAGCAGGATCCGGCGAGCCAGATAGCCGTCGCCCTTGTCGGCGTGCAGCTTGCCAGGTGGTTTGTCGGCGTGCAGCTTGCCAGGTGGTGAAGACGCCGGGCTCGACCTACTCGGTGAACCGCCGGTGCGCTGGCGGGATGGAGATCCCGAACGAAGCGGGTAGCGCATCCCGGGCGCAGACGGTCCGCAGGACGTAGAAGATCGCTGCCAGGGGATGCCTTCGGGCACATCGTCGAGCACGGGATGGTCGTCGACGTTGGCAGCAGCCACCACCATATGCAGCGGCAAGGCCCTGCCGGTCGCTGATCGCGTGGATCCTGAGTCCGGGCTTGCCCCGGTCTGCTGGTGAAGACGCCGTGCTCGACCCACTCGGTGAACCGCCGGTGCGCTGACGGGGTGGGGATGCCGCCTCAGCCGACTGTGGCGGGGCCGAGTCGCTTCGGCCCGGACCGCGGCGGTTCGGGAACACGACCAACGCTTGTGCGACGCATGCGAACGGCCGGCCGGAGTGGTCGAACCAGCCGTGGCCGCTCTCCGTCGCGTGCCGCCGCCGGGACCTTCCCATGTGGATCGAGGGTCGGGCCGCTCCAGGGTCGGGCCGCTCCAGGATCGGGCCGCTCCAGGATCGGGCCGCTCCAGGATCGGGCCGCTCCAGGATCGGGCCGCTCCAGGATCGGGCCGCTCCAGGATCGGGCCGCTCCAGGATCGGGCCGCTCCAGGATCGGGCCGCTCCAGGTGGGGCTGTGAGGTGGGTCACGTCAGCTTCGTGTCAGGTTGGTGTCCGGGGGGTGTCAGGGCGGGGTGTTTGCATGGGTTCATCGGGTTTTGGTGATCCTGGTGGAGGAGATCTATGAGCGACAGTGTGGTGCCGGATTATCCGATGCAGCGGGAGGCGAAGTGTCCCTTCGCGCCGGCTGCCACCGTGCGGACCATGACGCGGGAGGATCCGGTCGGGAAGGTGCGGATCTGGGATGGCAGTGAGCCGTGGTTCATCACTCGGCATGCTGATCAGCGGGCGTTGCTCAACGATCCGCGGCTGAGCATCGAGGAGACGCGGCCCGGGTTTCCGCACATGACGCGGGGGCGGGCGGAGGCGGCGAAGCACACGCCGGCGCTGATCACGAATACCGACGCTCCGGAGCACACGCGGTTGCGGCGGACGGTCAACGGGCCGTTCATGGTGAAGCGGGTGGAGGCGATGCGGCCGCGGATCCAGGAGGTTTTCGACGGGCTGATCGATGACATGCTCGCGGGGCCGAAGCCGGCGGATCTGGTGCAGTCGATCGGGCTGGCAGTGCCGACCATCGTGATCACCGAGCTGCTCGGCGTGCCGTATGCGGATCATAAGTTCTTCCAGGTCAACAGCAGCAAGACCATCAGTCACGAGTCGACGCCCGAGGAGGCTGCGGCGGCGGGTGGGGCGCTTGCCGCGTATCTCGGTGAGTTGTTGCAGCAGAAGATGGCCGAGCCGGCCGGGGATGTGCTCTCGGAGATGGGGGCACGGGTCAGGGCCGGGGAGATGACGGCCAGCGAGGCTGTCCACATGGGTGTGGCGATCCTCATCGCCGGGCATGAGACCAGTGCCAGCATGATTTCGCTGGGCACGCTGGCGCTGCTGCGGAACCCCGATCAGTTGGCCCTGCTGCGGGAGAGCGACGACCCGAAGCTCGTGGCGAACGCGGTGGAGGAGCTGCTGCGATATCTGACCATTGTGCACACCGGGATCAGGCGGATCGCGAGTGAGGACATCGAGCTTCGTGGCAGGACGATCCGGGCCGGGGACGGGATCATCTTCGACCTGTCCGGCGCCGACTGGGACGCCGAGGAGTTCCCCGAGCCGGAGAAGCTCGATCTCACGAGGACCGCGCGGCAGCATCACGCGTTCGGATACGGCGTGCACCAGTGTCTCGGGCAGTCGCTGGCCCGGGTCGAGCTGCAGATCGCCTACGGGACGCTCTACCGGCGGATCCCGACGCTCGCCCTCGCCGTCCCGTTCGAGGACGTCGAGTTTGCCATGGAGGGCGTCGCGTACGGCCTCAAGTCTCTGCCCGTCACCTGGTAAGGAGCCCGCATGAGCATGCGAATCGAACTGGACGAGCCCAAGTGCGTCGCCGCCGGGCAGTGCGTGATGGTCGCCCCCGACGTGTTCGACCAGCGCGACGAGGACGGTGTGGCGATCGTGCTCGACGCCGAGCCCGGACCGGAGCAGGAGGACGAGGTGCGGGAGGCGGCGGCGGTGTGCCCGGCGGCCGCCATCAAGCTGGTGGAGCGGTGAAGGAAGCAGTCGTCGTGGGTGCATCGGCTGCGGGTCTTGCCGCGGCCGAAACCCTCAGGAGGCAGGGGTACGCCGGGAAGCTCACTCTGATCGGTGAGGAGCTCGCCGCACCGTACGACCGCCCGCCGCTCTCCAAGCAGATCCTCGCCTCGCAGTGGGAGCCGGACCGGCTGGTGCTGCGTACGGAGATCGAGCTCGCAGCCCTTGATCTTGATCTGCGCCTGGGGGTCGGCGCGACCGGGCTGGATCTGGCCGGGCGCACGGTCGCACTGGCGGACGGCACCCGGGTGCCCTACGACGGGCTGGTCATCGCGACCGGGGTGCGTCCGCGGCGGCTTCCGGGGCAGGGAGCGCACGTCATGCGTACGGTCGATGATGCTCTGGCCCTGCGGAAACGGCTCGGACCGGGCCGCCGGCTCGTGGTGGTCGGTGCCGGTTTCCTCGGTGCGGAGTCGGCGGCGGTCGCGCGGGGGCTGGGCTGCGACGTCGTCCTGCTGGAGCCCGCGCCCGTGCCGCTGGCGCATGCCGTCGGCACGCAGGTCGGCCAGGTGTTCGCGGAGGTGCATCGCGAGCACGGCGTCGATCTGCGGACCGGTGTCGCGGTCTCGGCGGTGACCGAGTCCGGCGTACGCCTGGCCGACGGCACGCTCGTGGAAGCCGACGAGGTGCTGGTCGCGGTCGGCTCGATCCCCAACACCGCCTGGCTGGACGGCAGCGGCCTGACCGTGGCCGACGGGGTGGTCTGCGACGAGTTCAGCGCGGCGGCACCGGACGTCTACGCAGCTGGGGACGTCGCGCGCTGGCACAATCCGCGTTTCGGCGAGACCATGCGCGTCGAGCACCGCACCAACGCGGCGGAGCAGGGCATGGCGGCCGCCCGGAACCTGCTGCACCCCGGCGAGGGCAAGCCGTTCGACCCCATCCCGTACTTCTGGTCCGACCAGTACGACATGAAGATCCAGGCGTACGGCTATCTGCGTGGCCACGACAGCGTGGAGATCGTCGACGGCGCGCTCGCGGACCGGCGTTTCGTGGCCGCGTACAGCAGAGCGGGCCGGCTCGTCGGCGTCCTCGCCGTAGGCATGCCGCCCAAGGCGATCCGCGCCTGGCGGGTCGCTCTGACCAAGGAGGAACGGTGACCGGATCCGACGTCGTGGTCGTCACGGGAGCGGGCGGGATGGGTCTTGCCGTGGCCCGGCGTCTCGGCAGCGGCCGCACGGTGATCCTGGCGGACGCCTCGGCGCCGGCCCTGGAGCAGGCGGTGGATTCGTTGCGGGCCGCGGGATACGCGGCGACCGGCCGGCTGACGGACGTCTCGGACGCCGCGGCTGTGGCCAAACTCGCCGCTGCGGCGGCCGACGCGGGGCGGCTCACCGCGATCGTGCACACCGCCGGGGTGTCGGCCGCGACCGGCACCGCGAAGGCGATCATCGAGGTCGACCTGGTCGGCACCGCACACGTCATCGACGCGTTCGGCGAGGTCGCCGGCCCGGGCACTGCGCTGGTCTGCGTGTCCAGCATGGCCGGGCACTACGCCACCGTCGCCCCGGGTGACGAACGGGCGCTCGCGCTGGCACCCGCCGCGGAGCTCCGGACCCTCGACGTGGTCCGGGCCGTCGGCGACGATCCGCTCGCGGCGTACATGCTGGCCAAACGGGGCAATCACCTACGCGTCCAGGCCGCGGCACTGGCGTGGAACCTGCGTGGTGCCCGGATCAACACGATCAGCCCCGGGGTGATCTCCACGGCGATGGCCGCGGCGGAGTCGAGGACGGCTTCAGGCGTACACATGATGGCCATGGTGGAAGCGTGCGGCGCGGGCCGCACCGGGACCCCGGCCGAGATCGCGGCGGCCGCGGCGTACCTCACCGGGCCGGAGTCGCTCTACGTCACGGGCACCGACCTGCTCATCGACGGCGGCCAGGCCGCCTGGATCCGCTGGCACCGCGAGCCCGCTTAACGAGCCGCCCGGGTGCACCGCCCACGGAGTGCAAACCGCCCGGGTGCCCCGCCCGTGGAGGGCGAGGCACCCGGATCGGACAACTGTTACTTGTCGGCCGGGTCGCATTCGCGGGAGCCGTGGTCGGTCTCCGCGCGCGCCGGGGCTGCCTTCAGGTTGCTGACCAGGGTGTCGACCGGGCCGCCGGCCAGTTGCGGGCGCAGCGTGGACTCGCCGGCACCGAACTTGGCTTTCGCCTGGTCCAGGGTCTGCGTGCGGCCCTCGAACTCACCGGCTCCCACGACGCCCTTGTCGTAGGGGATGGTGTCGCCCGAGCCGAGACCTTCCCAGGTGCCCACGGCGGGATCGGCCGAGCAGGCGTCGTCGACCCACTCGACGGCCTTGACGTAGGTGTGACCCACCTCGAGGCGGGACGAATCCTCCATGGCGAACTTCACCCCGGCGGCCTTGCCCTCGTTGTTGTTGAAGACCCAGCCCGCGGCGGCCACCTTCAGCGTCGCGGGAGCCTTCTGCGGAGCGTCCGGTGCCGACCAGAGCACCTTGTCGATCCGCAGTTGCACGGTGCGGCCGATCATGCCCTCACCGCGTTCCACCTCGAGCCTGCTGGGCTCGACGCGGGTCTCCCCCGCGACCGTGACGACCAGGACATGGTCGGCGTAGGTCTTCCAGTCGGCGGCGGTCCGGCTGGCCGTGCGATCCCGGCCGGAGCCCAGGACGACGGTCTCCGCGGCGGGCGCGCCCTCGACGGCTTTTGCCGGCGCACCCTCAGCGGCCTGGGCGGCAGCCGGCGCACCCCTACCGGCCTGGGCGGCAGCAGGCGCCGCGGTTGTCCGGTCCGCGGAACATCCCGCGGCTCCGAGCGTCACAGCACTGACCGCCAAGGCCAGGGCCCCGATGTGAAAAAGTCGCATGACACCCTCCCGATCAGTACGTGTAGTTGATGAAGTAGGCGTTGTTCGCGCCCAGCGCGGACGGGAACTCGTCCTCGTTGACCATGCACCCGAGCCCGGCCGCACCGGGGTCGACATAAGGGTAGGCGTCGTTGCCGTGCACCAGGCCGACGGCGTGCCCGGTCTCGTGACAGGCGATCGAACCGCCGTGGATGCGGTACCCGTCGGGCGAGGCGATCCGGACGTAGGTCTGATCGCATTCGTAGGTGGCCGGGGCCTGGCCGTTGCACCAGGTCACGCCCCAGTATCCCGAGGGGACCGGCTGGGCGGCCTCGCCCTCCTGGTAGATGAGATCGGTCTCGGCGTCGCCCTCGAAGACGGGACTGGAGTCGTAGTGGATGGCGATGTCGGTCGGAGAATATTCGTCCGCGAGCATGGAACGGACGGCGTCCTGGTCGTCCGTCTCGAGCTCGCCCGGGTCGTTGCTGTCGGCGTACCAGTAGACGTCGGCGTTATCGGTCTGACAGACCACCGCGGTGTTGATCGTGGCGTTGACGCAGACGTAGTTGTACGCCTGGGTCGGCACGATCCCGTCGTAGCTCGGTGCGGCCTGGGCCGGCGCGGAGACAGCGACGAGGGAAATGATCATTATTGAGGCCACTGTGGACTAAGCGAATCGACGCATGTGCGCCCTCCTCCAGTTACCTGAGGGCAGGCTACGGTTCATTTGCCGTTCACGATGTCCCGTGCGGCAAATTCGTCCTATGAGGACGAAGGCGGCAAACCCGTTGCGCTACAACGAATAGCCAAAACCACGCCGGGTCTGGATCATCGCCGGCCCCTCGGCGTCGACCTTCTGGCGCAGCCGGGAGACGAGCCGTTCGATGGCGTTCGCGTCGCGGGACTCGCCCCAGACCTGCCAGGCGAGCTGCTCCTTGGTCAGCACCTGACCGGCGTTGATCAGCAGGTAGCGCAGGAGCCTGTACTCGGCGGCCGTCAGGTCGAGCGGCCGCTCGCCCCGCCACGCCCGGCAGACCGCGTCGTCGAGCAGCAGATCCCCGTGACAGAGCGGCCCGACACGCCGGCTGGGTGCGTGGTCGCGCAGCAACACATGGGTACGCGCGAGAAGCTCGGTGATCCGGCACGGCTTGGTCACGTAGTCCTCGACCCGCGAACCGAGCTCCGGCACCAGCCGGTCGAGCTGCTCGCACGTGGTCAGGCACAGGATCGGCGGGCGGTCCTCCGGCGTGAGCCGCAGCCGCGAGCCGAGATCCTCCACGTCGGGCACGGTGTCGTCGACGATGATCAGGTCGAAGCGCTGGGCACGGTACATCGCGAGCGCCTCGGCGCCGGTCCCGGTCGCCGCCACCCCGTATCCGGCCAGCCCCAGCGGCGTGACCAGGGACTCGAGCAGGTCGGGATCGGGGGCGACCACGAGCAGCCGGTGACGGTGCCGCTCGATGGGACTGTCATGCATGCGTAGACCATCCGTCTCGTGGTGATGTCGTCCGGGGTGCACACGTTCAGCGTCGTCCCCGTCCGCCGCCTGGTCGTCGTCCCTCCGTAGTATCTCCTGTTTTAAGTCAGCCGATTGAAGTGGATCAACCTTATTACCCGCCTTTGCACGGTTCAGCCTTGGCGCGGTTCAGCCCTGGCGCGGGTTCAGGGAAAAATGGTTGCCGCCGCGGCGGACGGACGCAAGAGTTCGCCGGATGACCACCGAACCGGACGTCGTCGGGCCTGTCCCCCAGCGCATCGAGGTCGGCGCCGCGCAGGTCCGCCGCCTGATCGCCACGCAGTTCCCGCAGTGGTCGCAGCTCCCGGTCCGGCCCGTACCGGCCGCGGGATGGGACAACCGGACCTTCCGCCTCGGGGAGTCCATGCTGGTCCGACTACCCAGCGCCGCCGAATACGCGCACGCCGTCGCCAAGGAACAGCGGTGGCTGCCCGCTCTCGCCCCGCACCTGCCGCTCCCCGTTCCCGTCCCGCTGGGCCTCGGTGCGCCAGGCGACGACTACCCGTGGCAATGGTCGGTCTACCGCTGGATCGAGGGCGAACCCGCGACCCTGGCTCCGATCGCCGACCTGGACGCCTTCGCCGCCACGCTGGCCGGCTTCCTCCTGGCGCTGCAGCAGGTGGACCCTGCCGGCGGCCCCGAGCCGGGCCTGCACAACTGGTTCCGCGGCGGACCACTGCGAAACTACGACCCCCTGATGACCCGCGCCCTCGCGACACTGGACGACACCAGCCTGCGCGACGACATCACCCGCGTCTGGCAGGCGGCGCTGGCGACAGGCTGGTCCGGGCGGCCGGTGTGGTTCCACGGCGATATCGCGCCCGGCAACCTGCTGACCACCGGCGGTGAGCTCAGCGCGGTCATCGACTTCGGCACGTGCGGCGTCGGCGACCCCTCCTGCGATCTGGCGATCGCGTGGACGCTACTGACCGGGCCCAGCCGCGCGGTCCTGCGCGAGCGTCTGGCCGCGGACCCGGCGATGTGGCTGCGCGGCGCCGGCTGGGCATTGTGGAAAGCCGTAGTCCTCCACACCGGCGGCGAGCCGGACGCGAAACACGTCATCGACCAGATCATCGCCGAGTTCGCCCATGACCGATTGCGGTAGAAACAGCGAATTGTCGGTGAATCGACGGGGTCGCGGAGGTTGACGGCGGGCAATATGTTGTGGCCGTGAAAATACGGTACGTGCTCCACAACGCATACGGGGCCGGGGGCACGATCCGCACGGTCGTGAATCAGGCGAATGCGATGTGCGAGACGCACGAGGTCGAGGTTGTCAGCGTCTACCGGTCCCGGGAGGCGCCCGTTTTCGCGCTCGACCCCCGGGTGCGGCTCGTCACGCTGACCGACCTGCGGGAGGACGGGTCGCGGTGGACCGATCCGGCCGGGACGAATTCGCGGTTCTGGCGCAAGACGAGGCGGTTCCGGACCCCGCTGGCGCACCGGCACGACTTCCGTTATAAGCGCTGGGATCCGCTCGTCGACGCCGCCGTGATCCGGTATTTCCGGGCGCAGCGCGACGGGGTGCTCGTCACCACCCGGCCCGCGCTGAACATGTTGTCCGCGTGGTTCGCGCCGCGGAAGGTGGTGCGGGTCGGGCAGGACCATCTCAATCTGGGCAGCTACAAGCCGGGGCTGCGAGCGGCGATCCTGAAGGCGTATCCGCGGCTCGACGTGGTGGGTGTGCTGACGCGGGCCGACCTCGGGGAGTGGGAGGCGGCGCTGCCGGGCGTACGGATCGTGCGGGTGGCGAACGGCGTTCCGCCACGTCTCGGCGTACCCGACGGATCTGATCGGTCACCCACAGTGCTGGCAGCGGGGCGATTGAACGGGCAGAAGGGTTTTGACCTGCTGATCGAGGCCTTCGGGCAGGTGCACGCGGAGCATCCCGGGTGGCGGCTGGACATCTTCGGTGAGGGCAAGCTGCGGGCCAGGCTGACCGCGCAGATCGAGGAGGCCGGCCTGGCCGGGACCGTACGCCTGCGTGGCCTGACCCGGAACCTCGACGCCGAGCTGGACAAGGCCTCGGTCTTCGCACTGAGCTCGCGACGGGAGGGGCTGCCGATGGTGCTGCTCGAAGCGATGGCGGCCGGGCTGCCCGCGGTCGCGTTCGACTGCCCGACCGGGCCGCGCGAGGTCGTCGAGGACGGGGTCAACGGTCTGCTCGTGCCCGCGGAGGACGTCGAAGCCCTGGCCACGGGGCTGTCCAAGCTGATCGGCGACGCCGCGCTGCGGGAGACGATGAGCCATGCCGCGGTGGCGACCGGCGGCCGTTACGCCATGCCGGAGATCGCCGCCCAGTGGGAGTCGATCTTCGTGGAGCTTGCGGGCACCCGGTACCCTCCGCCGCGACCGTCATAACGTTCGATCCCGGGGAACCGATGCGCCCACGCGAACACAATTTCTTTACCAATGCCGGAATGCTCACGATCTGTGGGCTGCTGTCGGGGGTCGTCGTGGCGGCGGCGGCCTTCCCGGCGGTGGCGATGTCCGGATTGGCGGCCAAGGCCGGCGGTGAGTCCTTCGCGGCCCTGCCCAGCGAGCTGAAGGAGACCGACGCACCGCAGTTCAGCCGGATGGTGGCGGCCGACGGGAAGACCGAGATCGCCGTCTTCTACGACGAGTTCCGCAACGTCGTCCCGGTGAAGGACATCTCGCCGAACATGCTGAACGCGATCGTCTCGGCCGAGGACCACAAGTTCTACGACCACAACGGCGTCGACCTCAAGGGGGTCGCGCGGGCATTCGTCAGCAACAACAGCGACTCCAACGAGGGCCAGCAGGGTGCCTCCACGCTGACGATGCAGTACGTGCGGATGTCGCTGTCGTACTCGGCGCCGAACTGGCAGGCCGTCGTCGATGCCACGGCGGACACCCCGAAACGCAAGATCAACGAGATCAAGTACGCGATGCAGGTCGAGAAGGAGATGTCGAAGGAGGAGATCCTGCAGGGCTACCTGAACAAGGCGCCCTTCGGCAACGGCGCGTACGGCGTCGCCGCCGCCGCGCAGGTCTACTTCCAGAAGAGCCCCAAGAACCTCACCGTCCCCGAGGCAGCGCTGCTCGCCGGGATGGTGAAGGCCACGGACGGCTTCGACCCGACCGACCCCACCAAGTACCCGAAGGCCGTGGGCCGGCGTGACTGGGTCATGAAGAACATGCTCGACCTGCACTACATCACTCAGAAGCAGTACGACGACGGCATCAAGACCAAGGTCCCGCACACGACGAAGCGCACCGGCAACGGCTGCGCCGCGACGAAGAACAACAGCTGGGGCTTCTTCTGCGACTACTTCTACCGCTGGTGGATGAGCCGCGAGGAGTTCGGCAAGACGACGTACGACCGGGAACGGCGGCTCAAGACCGGCGGCTACACGATCCGGGCGACGATGGACGTCAAGGCGACGGCCGCCGCGAAGGACAACATCAAGGACATGATCGGCAACAAGGACCGGGACGCGCTGCTGCTCGCCGCGGTGGAGCCCGGCACCGGCCAGGTCAAGGCGCTCGCCGCCAACCGCAACTTCAAGCTCGACGACGGCAAGAACCCGCTCTCGTCGGACCCGAAGAAGAAGGCCGCGAAGGTCAAGTCCACGTATCCGAACACCACCAACCCGCTGCTCAGCGGTGGCGGTGACATCAACGGCTATCAGGCCGGCTCGGTGTTCAAGATGTTCACCATGGTCGCGGCACTGGAGGCCGGCTACCCGCTGGCGTACCCCATCAACACCGAGTACCGCTACAAGTCGCCCACCTATCTCGACTCCGGCGCACCCGCCGAATGCAACGGGCACTACTGCCCGGCGAACGCGTCGCAGAGCGAGAAGGGCCCGTACAACATGTGGACGGGCTTCGGCAGCTCGGTCAACACGTACTTCGTGCCCCTGGAGGAACGGGTCGGCGCGGAGAAGGTCGTGAAGATCGCCCAGAAGTTCGGCGTGAAGTTCCGCGAGCCCAACGACAACGAGCTGGCCACCAAGTACGCGCACGACTGGGGCTCGTTCACGCTGGGCGTCTCGGCGTCGACACCGCTCGACATGGCCAACGCCTACGCCACGCTGGCCGCCGACGGCATGTACTGCGAGCCGACGCCCATCCAGCAGATCACCGAGCACGACGGCACGAAGATCGACGTCGGCAAGAAACACTGCACCCGGGCCACCTCCGCCGACGTCGCCCGCGCGACCATCGACGCGGCCCGCTGCCCCGTCGGCGACCAGGCCCAGCTCGGCTCGTGCGGCGGCCACACCACCGCCGGCACCGCGCGCGGCGTCGTCAAGCACCCCATCTTCGGCAAGACCGGCACCACCGACGGCGACAAGACCGCGTCCCTGATCATCGGCACGAACTCGATGGTCGTCGCCGGCTACCTGGTCAACCCGGACTACCAGAACCACCCCTACACGATGCGCCACGACGTCGTGAACCCCGCGGTCGAGGACACGCTGCGCGACATCATGAAGGGCAAGGACAAGGTCGAGTTCAAGAAACCCAAGGGCACGAAGATCTCCAAGGGCGAACAGGTCTCGATCCCGGGCGTGAAATGCACCAGCGTCGACGCGGCCAAGAGCCGGGTCGAGGACGCCGGCTTCACCGCCACGGTCGGCACCGAGGTCGCCTCCGACTGCCCCAAGGGCCAGGCCGCGGGCACGGAACCCTCGGGCCAGACCGTCAAGGGTGGCTTCGTCGCCATCCAGGTCAGCAGCGGTCCCGCCCCGAGCGGTGCCGGCCCCTCGGGGGCACCGGCCGGCCCGGGCGGCCCGGGCGGCACTCCTGGCGGCGGACCGGGCCGGTAGCACCATCGCGCTGAACCCCAGGCGGCCGGAGCGTTCCCGCTCCGGCCGCCGCTTCATGTCACAAGGCGGTCGCCGCGGCGGGGGCCGGGAGGTCGCGCAGGCCGCCGCTGAAGGTGGCAGCGATCGCGGAGCCGGCGACGGTCAGGGCGAAGAACAGGATCGCGGGCGCGCTCCCCCACCACGAGACGAGGACGCCGGACAGGATCGGCGCGGCGGCTGCGGCGGACATGGCTGCCAAGAGGATCACGCTGACCACCCGGCCCTGCAGGCGGTCCGGGGTGATCGCCGCCTGGTACCCGAAGAGGGCCGCGTTGCAGGCAGGGCCGAGAAAAACCGCCACGCCGAGCGGGATCGCCGCGGCGAGGCTCGTGGTCAGCAGGGCACTGGTCGCCAGGAGAGCCGCGGCGGCCCAGCAGATCAGGCGGATCAGGGCCGCCGTGGACAGCGCCCTTTGCAGGGCAGGGGCGGCGAGCGCGCCGAGCAGGCCGCCGGCCCCGAGGATGGTCTCCGCGACGCCGATGACCGCCGGTGCGGTGCCGTGGCGTTGCAGGGTGACGATGACGGTGAACAGGATGCCCGTGATCGCGAAGTTCAGCGGCGCCGCGATGACCAGCACCGCACGCAGGAACGCGTTGCCGGCGACGAAGCGCAGCCCCTCGGCCATCGCGGTGGCGTGCCCCGCGGGCGGCTCGGTGCGCGGCTCCTGCAACGGCGTGCGGATCAGGGCCACGCCGAGCATCGAGGCCAGGTAGCTGACGGCGTTGCCGAGGAACGGGAGCGACTGCGCCGCGCTGAACAGCAAGCCACCCAGTGGCGGACCTGCCAGGGAGACGCCGTACGAGCGGGCCTCGTTGCGCGCGACCGCCGTCGTCAGCTGGTCCGCCGGGACGATGTTGCGCAGCGCGGCGTGCTCGGAGGTCGAGAACAGGGTGCCGCACGCCGCGTCGAGAACGGCCACGGCGATGATGGCGGTGAGGCTGACCCGCCCGGCGAGCAGCGTCACACCGAGACCCGCATACCCGAGCAGGCGCACCGCGTCGCAGGTCAGCATGGCCCGGCGCCGGTTGACCCGGTCGGCCAGGACGCCGGAGGGCAACCGCACCACGAGCCGGGTGAGCGCCGCGAGGGTGCCGACCAGACCCGCCTGCACCGGGGAGTGGGTGACCGCCAGCACGAGCAGCGGGATCGCGATGGTGGAGACGGCACTGCCCAGGTCCGACAGGCACTGGCTGCCCCACAGCAGATTGAAGTCGCGGTTGCTCACTCCCCGGCCCGCCGCGGGAACGCGTGCATGATGACGACCACGTTCTCGGCCTCCGGCTCCGGCTCCGCGGCGCGCTCCTCGACCGCCTTCGCGACATCGGACCAGAGCCCGCTCAGCCCCGCCGGCGTCGTACGCAGGATGAAGTCGCCCGAGGTGGCGGCCTTGCGCCAGGCCGCGCTCCACTCGAGCCTGGCGGCCTCGGCCCGGTAGCGCTCGATCGCCCGGTTCCACACCTCGTCGGCCGCCTCCCCCATGGCCCGGGCCGCTTCGGCATATCCCGGGGTCGCGTCGTCGGCGCCGGGATCCCAGGTCGTGCTCCGCGACCCGGCCCGCCACCAGCGCTCCCTGCCACGCGGGCCCTTGCCCAGATCGGGCGCCTCGACGACGAACCCGTAGCGGGCCAGGTGGCGCAGGTGGTGACTGGTCTGCCCGGAGTCGGTGCCGAGCCTGCGGGCCAGCCGGGCAGACGTGGCCGGGCCGTCGACGCGCAGCGAGCCGAGGATCTCGATACGCATGGGGTGGGCCATCGCGCGGAGAGTGTCCGCCCTGGACAGATGAAGCGGCGATTCCATTGATGCAGATTATTTAATGCATAGAACCTCTGCAACGACTCGGTTGTGTGCAATTAAGTTGTGTGCAACTAAGTTGTGCACAACTTAAAAGACGTGCGTGATGCCCGCCACTTGAACGACGTTCATGTTGAACAGCGTTCAAGTTGGTGCCAGACTCCTCCACATGCAACTCAGACGTGCGGATGTCGTGGCCGGGGCGCTGATCCTGCTCGATGCCGAGGGCCTCGATGCGCTGACGATGCGCAAGCTGGCCGCCCAGCTCGGCGTGCAGGCGGGCGGGCTCTACTGGCACTTCAAGAACAAGTCGGCGCTGCTCGGGGCGATGGCCGACGAGATCGTGGCGCCGCTTGCCGCCGAGCCTGCCCCCGGGTCGTGGGACGCGCAGCTGACCGAGTTCGGCCACCGTTACCGGCAGGCGTTGCTCTCGCATCGCGATGGCGCCCGGGTGGTGGCCGGGACGTATGTCACCGAGCCCAACACCGTGCGCGGCGGCGAGATGACCATGCGGATTCTGATCGAGGCCGGCTTCCCGGTCGAGCGGGCCGGCTGGGCGATCTTCGCTGCGGGCTACTACGTGCTCGGCCACTGCATCGAGGAGCAGGCCCAGCTCGCCGAGGGCGACTGGGCCGAGCGCGGGGCCGGGCTGCCCGACTCGGCGCTGAAAGAGGCCTTCGAGACGACGATCAGAGCCAGACCCGAGGAGCGCTTTGCGTACGGGATGGAGCTCATCCTCGACGGCATGCGCGCCCGGCTCGGGGAGGCCCGGCCGTGATCCCCAAGGTCAAGCGGCCGCAGCAGCGCCGGATGCTCGCCCTCGAGGTCCGCGACAACGTGCGGATCAGCCCCAGCTTCGCCCGCATCACACTCGGCGGGCCCGCGCTCGACGGTTTCGAGCACACCGGGCGTGACCAGGCCGGGCGGTTGTTCTTCCCCCGCGAGGGCCAGCGCGAGCTGCGGCTGCCCACGCTGCAGAACGACGGCTGGATCGCCGAGCTGCTGATCATGGCGAGGTCGCGCCGGCCGTGGGTGCGCACCTACACGATCCGCGACTACCGGGCCGGCGTGCAGGAGGTGGACATCGAGTTCGCTCTGCATGGCGACGCGGGGCCCGCCTCGGCGTGGGCGAGCCGCGCGAAGCCCGGTGATCCGGCCGGATTCTTCGACGAGGGCTACACGTATCTGCCGCCGGAGCCCGGGGGCCGGCAGGTGCTCGTGGGCGACGAGAGCGCGCTGCCCGCGATCCTGTCGATTCTCGAGGGCGCGCCGGAGAGTCTCGAGGCCGAGGTCTTCCTGGAGGTCCCCGAGTCCGGGGACATCAGGGAGGTCGAGTGCGCTCCGGGCGTACACCTGCATTGGTTTGCCAGGAACGGAGCCGCGACGGTCCCCGGTGAGCTCGCCCTCGACGGGGTCCGGAAGGCCGAGCTGCCGCAGGGCGCGTTCTACACCTGGGCCGCGGGCGAGGCGAAGCTCGCCACCGGCGTGCGCCGCCATCTCGTCGCCGATCGCGGCGTTCCCAGATCCGACATCGCGTTCATGGGCTACTGGCGGCACGGCCGCTCGAGCCCCGGCTGACCCATGCGCCTGTGGGCAGGTCAGAGCGTTTGAAAAGAGCCGGCAGCCAGGAGGAGAGCATCGTGACCAGAGTGCTGAGCACCGAGGCGGAGCTGCGCGAGATCGTGAAGACGCCGCTGAAGATGATCGCCGAGAAGGGCATCGACCACATCGACGAGCAGTCCCGGCGGTTCATCGAGGTGAGCCCGTTCTTCCTGCTCGCGACGGCGGCGCTGGACGGCACGTGCGACGTCTCGCCGCGGGGCGACCCGGCCGGCAGTGTCCTCGTTCTCGACGAGCACACCCTGGCGTTCGCCGACCGCAAGGGCAACCGGCGCCTCGACAGCTTCCGCAACATCCTCCAGCAGCCCCACGTGGGACTGCTGTTTCTCGTGCCCGGGTCGGGCGACACCCTGCGGGTCAACGGCAGTGCGCGGCTCGTCACCGGTGCGCCCTACCTGTCGCGCATGGCCGTGCAGGGTGCGGTTCCGGAGCTGGCGGTCGAGGTCCGCGTCGAGGAGTTGTTCCTGCACTGCAGCCGCGCCTTCTCCCGGTCATCACTTTGGGTGACCGACAGCTGGCCGAAGCGTGAGGACGTGCCGAGCGCCGGCAAGCTCGCGCGCAGCCAGAGCGGCATTCCCGTGCCGGCCCGGCTGATCGACGCGGCGCTACGCCGCGCCCCCGAAAATCTTTACTGAGAGTAGCCGGGGTCTCAGTCCGGTTCACTTGATTCGTCAAGCATCCTGCCGACAGTCCAGTCGGTAGCGGCGCGGTTGCGGATTCCGGGCCCGGTGACTGAGGGGCAAAACCATGGCAGGCAGCGGCAACGCGGTAACCCGGTGGTTCGACGACCGGCCGGTCGCGGCCAAGGTGTTCACCGCCGTGGGCGTGGTCGGCGTCGCCGCCGTGACCGGGGGTGTCCTCGCCGTGGCCGGGCTCTCCTCGGTCTACCACCGCGGCGCCGGCCTCGAGAGCGGCAACATGCGGCCCTCGCTGCTGCTGGCCGGGCTGCGCGCCGACGCGCTCACCGCCCGCATCGACATCCGCGAGGTCGCGCTCTCCGCCGACAAGACCAGCGCCGAGGCCAAGCTCGAGACCGCCGACGAGGCCGTCGAGAGCGCGATCGCCACATACCGGCCCCAGGCCGCCGACCCCGCGGCGGTCGACACCTTCACGACACTGTGGAACCAGTACAAGACGGTTCGTGACGGTACGCAGCTCACCGCCGCGCGGGCCGGGGACTACATCGAGTTCGAGAAGATAGCCACCGCCCAGGCGAACCCGATCATGACGCAGGCGATGGCCGCGCTGGACAAGGCCTCCGACGCCGAGGTCGCCGACGCCTCCGCGACCGTTGCGCAGGCCGAGGACGAGTACGCTGCCACGCGTACCCGGCTGATCCTGGTCCTGGGTCTCGGCGTGCTGGCCGGTCTGCTCGTCGGCCTCTACACGGTCCGCCGGATCACCGCGTCGCTGCGCCGCGTCAGCACCGTCCTGGAAGGCCTGGCCGACGGGGACCTCACCCGCACGGCCGGCGTGGACAGCCGCGACGAGATCGGCCGGATGGCCGCGGCACTGGACCGGGCCACCGAGGGCGTACGCGAAACCGTCGCCGCCGTGGCCAGCACCGCCGCAACCGTGGCCGGCTCCGCGCAGGAACTCGCCGACACCAGCACGACCATCGCCGCGACCGCGGAGAGCACCTCCGCCCGCTCGCAGACCGTCGCGGACGCCGCCGGCGAGATCTCCGCCAACGTCCACAGCGTGGTCGCCGGCGCCGAGGAGATGTCCGCCTCGATCCGCGAGATCGCCCAGTCCGCCGCCCAGGCCGCCGAGGTCGCCTCCGCCGCCGTCGACGCCGCGCACGTCGCCTCCGGCACGGTCGGTCAGCTCGACACGTCCAGCGCCGAGATCGGCAACGTACTCAAACTGATCACGTCGATCGCCGCGCAGACCAACCTGCTGGCCCTGAACGCCACCATCGAGGCCGCCCGCGCCGGCGACGCGGGCAAGGGCTTCGCCGTGGTCGCCAACGAGGTCAAGGACCTGGCCCAGGAAACCGCCAAGGCCACCGAGGACATCGCCGCCCGCGTCGACGCCATCCAGGCCGACGCCCGCGCCGCCGCAGGCTCCATCGGCGAGATCACCGCGGTCATCGCGAAGATCAACGACTTCCAGACCACCATCGCCGCCGCCGTCGAGGAACAGACCGCGACAACCGGCGAGATCAGCCGCAACGTGGCCTACGCCGCCACCGGCACGGACCAGATCGCCGGCACCATCTCCGGCGTCGCCGAAGCCTCGGCCGCCACCAGCGCCGGCATGGAACGCGCCCGCGGAGCGACCGCCGACCTCGCCACGGCAGCTTCCGGTCTGCAGACGCTGGTGAGCCGCTTCCGGTACTGAGCCGCAACGCCTGCCATCGCCGGCTCCGGTACCCGGTGGTAACCGCTTGCCATCGTCGGTGGAGATCGATGGGAGTACAGTGCCTCCCGGCGTGCCGTCCAGTGGAGGGGGTCCACATGACGAGGCCGTTGCGGACGGGTGATCCGACCCGACTCGGTGAGTACGAACTGGTGGGCCGGCTGGGGGCGGGCGGCATGGGCACGGTCTACCTGGGCCGGGCCTCGGACGGGCGTCCCGTCGCCATCAAGGTCATCCGGGCGGACCTCGCCTGGGACGACGAGCTGCGCGGTCGTTTCCGCAGTGAGGTCAACCGGGTCCGCCAGGTGCCCGCGTTCTCCACCGCGGCCGTGCTCGACGCCGACCCGGACCACGACCCGCCCTACCTCGTCGTCGAGTACGTCGACGGCCCCAGCCTCGCCGAGGTCCTCCGCAAGGACGGCCCGCTGAGCCAGGACGCCGTCCAGAGCATGGCGATCGGCATCACCGCCGCCCTCATCGCCATCCACGGCGCCGGCGTCATCCACCGCGACCTCAAACCGGGCAACGTGCTGTTCGCCATGGGCGGCGTCAAGGTCATCGACTTCGGTATCGCCCGCCCCCTCGAGGTCACCAGCCAGCACACCCGCACGGACCAGATGGTCGGCACGGTCGCCTACATGGCCCCCGAACGCTTCGACTCCGACAACGGCCGAGCGGTCGGCACCGCCTCGGACATCTTCGCCTGGGGCGTCGTCGTCGCCTTCGCCGCCACCGGCCGCACCCCGTTCTCCGGCGAATCCGCACCGGCCACCGCGATGCGCATCCTCACCCAGGAACCGGACCTGACCGGCTTGCGAGAGCCGCTACGCGGGCTGGTCGCCTGGTCCCTGTCCAAACGGCCCGAGGACCGCCCCACCGCCCGCGAACTGCTGGACGCCCTCCTCGGCACCACCGCCGCCCCCTCACCCGGCGCGTTCTCACCTGCCGGGCCGCCGCCCGATGCCCACTCACCCGGTGCACAGTCGGCCGGTGCACAGTCGGCCGGTGCCCACTCACCCGGCGCACAGTCGGCCGGCGCATCGCGGGCGGCGACTGGCTCATGGCCGCAGCACCGGCCGGCCAATACGCCTCCACCGCATCCGACATATCCGATTCACGCGGCTTATCCGGCATCGCAGCAACGGGTCGGGCACCAGCTGCCGCCGCCACAGCCGGGCAGCAGGCCCGCACCCCAACAGGGCCTGCCCCAACACGGCCTGCCCCAACACGGCCTGCCCCAATACGGCCTGCCCCAGCAGGTCGGCAGACCGGCACCGCAGCAGGGCGGCAGACCGGCACCGCAGCAGGGCGTGCCGCAGCAGCGGCAAGGGCCGCAGGCGTGGGCGACGCCGCCGCACGGGCAGCCCCGCCCCAGCGGCTATCCCGCACCGCCCGCCCGCCCCCAGCGTCACCGCTCGCGCGCGTTCGTGGCGCTGATGGTGGCGACCGGCCTCATCGGCACCGCCCTCACCGCGATCGTGCTGGACGAGGTCGACTCGCAGGTGAACGACGTGGACTTCTCCGCCGGGGAGGACTCCGCCACCGATTCCTACTACGACGAGTACGGCGAGACCACGTCCGCCGCCCCGGCCGCAGCGAAGCTCAGGACGACCACGCCGGCGGCGATGTTCGAGCTGGTGTCGCGGCTGTTGCCGGACCGGGAGATGACCCATCTGCGTACGGATGGCAGCAAGGGCCGGATGTTCGTGCAGTTCTATCTGGACGGCGGGGACGGGCCGGGCATGATGTCGCTGTCCATCGCGGCGAAGGATGCGGGGACGAAGCCGGTCCGGGACGGCAAGCCCACCGTGACGGTGGAGCGGCTGAAGGGCAACTGCGTGCAGGACATGCTGGTCGAGGCGTCCTGGGCGGATGACACGCTCGTGCAGGTGGCGAATGCGACCTGCCTGACGTCGGGCGAGAAGGCGCCGGCCCCGCTGACCCTCGCCGAGGCGAAGTCGCTGGCCGCCGATCCGCGATGGGGCACGAGGATGGACGCGGACCTCGTGGACGCCGGCGCCGAGAACTACCCGTCCTTCACCAAGTAGACCTGGACGCCGACGCGATGCGCTCGTTCGAGGCGATGGACGGCACCGGCGAGGTGATCACCAGTTGATCTTTCCGGGCCAGGTCACGTCGGCGAGCCGCTTCTGCCCGTCGAAGTTGGGGTGGAAGTAGTCGAACTTGCTGACCAGGCTCAGCGAGAAGTCGACCCGGTTGGCGCTGCCCCCGTCCCAGCGGCACCGTTTGCCGTACGCTTCGCAAGCCCGTTCGAGCTGGGTGTTGTAGGCCGCGATCCGGTCCTTGACCTTGTGCCGGCGGTCGTTGTCGGCGTCGGCGGTGGAGGTCGGCCGAGCCAGCATCGACGGGCAGATGCCCCGGTTCCAGACCCGGACGGCCTCCGCGTTGTCGTGCCCGAGCTCCCAGAGCCGGTAGAGGTCCGGGATGCTGACCACGAGGACGCGGGATTTCGGCAGCCCCTTCCTGAGCCGGTCGAGTCCGTCGTCCACCTGGGAGCGGAACGTCTTCACCGAGGTCATGTCGGCCACGTCGCCGGCGCAGGCGTCGTTGGCGCCGACCAGGACGGTCACGTATTCCGAGCCGGCGTCGACAGCGGACGCGGCCTGCGCCTCGAGGTCGGCCGCGTCGGCACCGGGGACCGCGAAGTCGCGTGCCTTCCCCTTCATCTTCGGGTTCTTGGCGAGGATCCGCCCGTAGTGACTGCCGACCCCGTCCGCTCCCCCGGTCGACCAGGAGTTGCGGCTGCACGCCACATAGACGGCGCAGCTGCCGTACCCGGCGGTGATCGAGTCGCCGAGCGCGGCCATCGAGGACGGATAGCCGGGCTTCGGTTTCGCCGTGCCCGTCGAGGTGGGCCTGGGTGTGGCCCCGGCCCCCTCCTCGCAGGCCAGCGCGAAGACGCAGAGAACTGCCAGGACGGCGACGTGCCAGCGACGAAGCACCGGACCCCCATGATCACAAAATGTCACGACACATTCACCCTATGGCATCCGGCGCCTTGATCGTCAGGAAGGCGACGGGAATGCCGTCGGCCCGTCGCTCTGCACGAACCGGCTCCCGTTCCAGCGGTACGTTCGCTCCTGCTGCACGTCGTAGTACTTCTGGGTGACGGTGACGACAACTCTGCCCCCACTGACCGTCACGTCGTTGATGACCTGGCCCACCGGGCCCACCCAGCCCATCGCGGCCACCTTGCCGGTACGGCCGTTGAGCGCCAGCAACTGACCGGACGCGTCGTCCCCCGGGCCGGACGTGCAGCTGCCCCAGACGACCGCCTCCACCCTGCCGTCCCCGTCGATGTCGCCGTAGGTCGGCGCTCCGCCGAGATAGGACGGGTGCACGGAGACACCCGACCCGGTCTGGCCGTCCACGACCTCCAGTTCACCGGCCGGGCAGTCGTCGTCGTCATGGCGCGCGGGGAAACGGATCGTGGTGTTCTCGACATCCACCTTGCGCATGGACAGCGGCGCCGGGGCCGGTGACGTCGACGACGACCTCGGCGCGTCGGGCGACTCGGAACCACCCGGCTGCCCGCTGCCGGACGAGGACCCCGAGGGCGAGCCCGACGGGGAGGGAGAGCCGGGGTTCGGCGACGCGGACGGTGACGGCGTGACGGGCGCGAGAGTGACGGACGGCGACGGCATGACCGGCGGGTTCGGTGCGGGACCGAGCCCGTCGGAGCGCAGCCGCAAACCCACCCCGACACCCGCCACGGCGATCACGACGGCAGCCGCGGCGGCGACCACGACCACCCGGCGACGGGTCGCGGCGCGGGCCCGGGCCACGATCACGTCGGGCGGCAGGGGCTTGAACGACTCGTGCGCGGATTCCCGGTAAGAATCGAAGTTGCTCATGAGGGCACCTCCCAACGCGGCCCGAGATCCTCGGCCAGCTTCGCCCGGCCCCGGTGCAGCCAGGCAGCCACCGTGCCGGTCGGAACGCCGAGCTCGTGCGCGATGTCCGCCACGGGCACGTCGGCGATGTGGTGCATGACGATGACCCGCCGCTGCCGCTCCGGCAGTTTACGCAGCGCCGCGACCAGCAGCACGTGGTCCGGGTTCATGCCGGGGACGACTCCGGGCGGCGGCTGACGCCGCATCACCTTGGCAGCGGTCGTTATCCGGCGCAGCCGGCTGGTGGCGAGGTTCCAGGCCACCCGGCGGACCCAGCTGACCGGATCCTCGTACGCACTGACGTCCCCCCACCGCTGCCACGCCCGCACGAACGCCTCCTGCGTAACGTCCTCGGCGTCGCCGCGATCGCCCAGGTACGCGTACACCTGTGCGGTGATCCTGCCGTACCAGGCGAGGTAGAAGGCGTCGAACTCGCCCCGCCCGCCGACCACCGCCCGCAGGCGTACGGCAGGGCCCGGTTCCGGTCGCACCCGGCGCCACCCCCTCGTGAGATTTGCAGCTCCGGAAACCGACACGCGCCACTGCGGCGGGGCCATGCGGTTTGTGTCGCAGGTCACCCTCGATGCACTTGATGCATGGGGGGTGCAAGTTCACCCGAACGTCGGAGGCGCCCCGCCCGTCGAGTGACCACTATGGATCGATGCCGGGACGCCACCGCACCACCTTCCGCCACTCCGGCACCATTGCCGGCGTGACCGCGCTGGCGCTCACCGTCGCGGGCGCCGGTGCCTGGCTCGGCTACCGGCGCATGTCCGAGCAGGACTGTAGCGGCCAGGTCCCGCTCAGCGTCGCGGCGGCCCCCGAGGTCGCGCCCGCGGTGCGGGACGCCGCCCAGCGCTGGATGGATGCCGGTGCGGCGGTCGCCGGTCGCTGCGTGGCGGTCTCCGTCACCGCCGCCGAGCCCGCCGACGCCGCGACCACCGTCGCCCGCCAGCACCAGGTGAATCTCACCGGGCTCAGCACCGGGCGCAGCGGGAGCCTGCCGGACGTGTGGATCCCCGACTCGTCGATGTGGTTGCTGCGGATCTCCTCGGAGGCGCCCGGGTTCCGGCCCACCGACGCCACCCCGATCGCGACCAGCCCGGTGGTGCTGGCCGTGCCGCAGCCGGTCGCCGAGACGCTCGGGTGGCCGTCGGCGAAGCTCGGCTGGAAAGATCTGCTGGCCGCGCTCGGCCGCAAGGGACCCGCGGAGCTCCGTCCCGGGATCATCGACCCCAACCGCGACGCGGCCTCGCTGGCCGGCCTGCTGGCGCTGGGCGGGTCCGCGGGCGACGGCGCGGCGGGCGTCCGGGCCAAGGTCGGCGCCCTGCGCTCGCTGGCCGCCAACAGCTCCAAGATCCGCGACGACCTCGTGCAGAAGTTCCCGCGCTCCGCCGCCGACGTGGGGACCTCCCTCAGCGCGGCACCGCTCGCCGAGGGCGAGGTCGTGCGGTACAACGCGGCCCGGCCCGCGGTCCCCCTGGCGGCGCTCTACCTCTCCCCCGCTCCGGCGCCGCTGAACTATCCGTTCGCCGTGATGCCCGGCGCCGCGCCCGAGACCGCCTCGGCCGCCGCCGGGCTGCACGCGGCACTGCGTGACCAGGCTTTCCTCTCCGCGCTCGGGGCGGCCGGGCTGCGCGAACCCGGCGGCCGGGCGGCAACGGGGTTCACCGCTCCGGCCGGCGCGCCCGCCGCCCCGGCACCCGCCGCCACCGCCGTACCCGGAAACGACGCCGTGGCCAAGGCCGCCGGGCCGATCAACCAGCTGCTCGACAGCTGGTCCGCGATCACGCTGCCCGGCCGGGTGCTGGCGGTCTTCGACGTCTCCGGCTCGATGTCGGAGAAGGTCGCCACCGCGGGCGGCCTGACCCGCGCGGAGATCACCCGCCGTGCGGCGACACAGGGCCTGGCACTGTTCGACGACCGCTGGGCCGTCGGCAACTGGATCTTCTCCACCGAGCTGCGCGGCAAGCAACCCTGGCGCGAGCTGGTGCCGATCACCCCGCTGAGCTCGGGCCGGGACAGGCTGACCGCCGCGATCGACAAGATCAGACCCAAGGAGAACGGCGACACCGGGTTGTACGACACCGCGCTGGCGGCGTACCGGAATGTGCAGAAGTCCTGGGAGCCGGGGGTGGTCAATTCGGTCATCCTGTTCACCGACGGGGTCAACCGCAACCCCGACGGCCTCACCCGCACCGCCCTGCTCGACCGGCTCACCCGGCTGCGCGACCCGAAGCGACCGGTCCGCATGGTGATCATCGGGATCGGCACCGACGTCGACCGCGGCGAGCTGACCGCCATCGCCAAGGCCACGAGCTCGGGCGGCGTCTACCTGGCGGAGGACCCCGCGACGATAGGTCAGATCTTTTTGCAGGCCATCGGTACGCGCTCCGGCGCTTGACCACCCCAAGACTCTCATACACGGTAAGTACGCGCCGAAGTACTAAGCGTGATGACCCGGGTTTCAGCGCTGCGCGCGTGGCTACCGGCGGGAGGCGGTCTTCGACACGAGGACTGGGCCCGCCGCCACCGCCTGCTCACGCTCCTGCTCGCCGCCTGCGTAGCGGCACTGACCGGCTTCGGTACCTTCCAGCACGGTCTCGACCGCGCCTGGCTGATCACCGTGATGCTGATCCTGCCGTGCGTGGTGCTCGCCGTGCTGCTGCCGGGGCGGCGGCTGCCGTCCGTGTTCATCGCGCTCGGGTACACCGTCGTCTGCGGCGGCTTCGTCTCCATGGCCCACGGCCTGACCGAGGCGCACTTCACGTTCTTCATCGCCGTCGCCGCGCTCGCGCTCTACCGCGACTGGGCGCCGTTCGGCATGTTCCTGATCGCGACGACGCTGCATCACGCGGTCTTCGGCGTGATCGTCAGCGACCGCACCTACGACCACCACAGCGCGATGGCGCACCCGTGGCTGTGGGCGTTCCTGCACGGCACCGCGGTGCTGCTCGCCGCCACGTTCCAGGTCGTCCAGTGGAAGCTCACCGAGAGCGAGGAGGAACGCGCCCAGGCGAACCTCGCGGACAGCCAGGCCCAGCTCAGCATCGCCTTCGACGAGACACCCGTACCGAGCGCCATGATCGCCCCGGACGGCCGGCTGCTGCGCACCAACGCGGCGTACCGGCACTGGCTCGGGCTGCCCGACGAACTGCCGCCGGGCTTCAGCGTGCAGGACCTGCCGATCACCGTGATCGGGGCCGGACCGGGTGACGTCTTCGCCCGGCTGACCAGCACCCGCGAGCCGATGACCGTGACCACGCGGTACCGGCGCGAGGACGACGGCTCGCTGATGTGGGTCGAGGTGCACAGCACCACCCTCGCCGACCGCAACGGCACCGTCCGGGCGATCTTCGTGCACTGCATCGACGTCACCGTCACCCGCGAGCACGAGGCCGCGCTGCAGCACCAGGTGCAGCACGACCCGCTGACCGGGCTGCTGTCGCGCTCCGGTTTCGAGCAGGACATGGTCGCCATGCTGACCGGCCGGCCCATCCCCGCCAGCGTGCTCTACCTCGACGTGGACCGGTTCAAGTCGATCAACGACGGTTCCGGGCATGCGACCGGTGACGAGGTGCTGCGAGCACTGGCCGGGCGCATGATGCAGCTCGTCCCGCGTGGCTCGCTGGTCGCCCGGCTCGGCGGCGACGAGTTCGTGCTCGCGCTGCCCGTCGCGCCCGACGCGGCCCGCGAGGTGGGCCAGGCGCTGATCACGGCGCTGGCCGAGCCCATGGACATCTCCGGCATCCGGATCCAGCTCACGGTCAGCATCGGCCTGGCACCGGCCCGGACGCCCGCCGACGCATCGGAGGCGGTCCTCGCCGCCGACACCGCCATGTACGCCGCCAAGCGCGCCGGCGGCAACCGCCTGGAACTGTTCAGCGAGCAGATGCGCATCACGGTGCAGGAACGCATCACCGCCGAGGCCCGGCTCCGCGCCGCCCTCGACGGCGACCGCGACCGCACCCTGCCGGTGTGGTTCCAGCCGATCGTCGACGGCGCCACAGGCAGCATCATCGGCGCCGAGGCACTCGTGCGGATGTGCACGCCGCAGGGCCAGATCCTCGCCCCGGGGCACTTCATCGGCGCGGCCGAGGAGACCGGCCTGATCGTGCCGCTCGGCGAGCACGTGCTCGTCTCGGCGCTGCGCCACCTGCTCGCCTGGCAGAACGACCTCGGCTACATCTCGGTGAACGTGAGTCCCCGCCAGCTGTCCGAGCCGGGGTTCGCCCCCATGCTCGCCGGTCTGCTGGCCCGGGTCCCGCACCTCGACCCGTCGCGGCTGGTCCTGGAGATCACCGAGACCGCCGTGCTGGCCACCTCGGGCGACCTCGAGACCCGGCTGCGCGCGATCAAGGCGCTCGGGGTCCGGATCGCGCTCGACGACTTCGGCACCGGGTACAGCTCGCTGACCTGGCTCCAGTCCGTCCCGGCGGACGTCGTCAAGCTGGACCGCTCGTTCGTGGCCGGCCTGGCCACCGACCCGCGCAAGTCGTCGATCATCTCCGCGGTGCTGTGGCTCGCCCAGTCGCTGGGCATGACCGCGGTGGCCGAGGGCGTCGAGGACGTGGACGACTGGCAGGCCCTGCGCGCGGCCGGCTGCCCGGCGCTGCAGGGCTACTACTTCAGCCGCCCGCTGCCCGCGACGGAGTTCGACGCGATGCTGCGGCGCGGAGCCGACCTCGTGCCGGCGTAACAACAACGCTCCCGCACCGGTTGTTGGGGCATGGCTGTTCTGCTCACCCCCCAGCAACGCAAACCCGGAGATATCAGGCCGCGGTCCGCTCCCGGGCGGATCGCGGTCCTGGACGGGCTCAGGCTGATCGCGGCGCTCATGGTGGTCGCCTACCACTACATCGGGTACGACCGCGGCGCCGTCAAACCCTGGGGTGCCGCCGCCGACCGAGCCTTCCCGGCGCTGGCCACCCCGGCGTCGTACGGCTGGCTCGGGGTGGAATTGTTCTTCCTGATCAGCGGTTTCGTGATCTGCATGAGCGCCTGGGACCGCGACCCCGGGCACTTCCTGCGCTCCCGGGTGGTGCGCCTGTTCCCGGCCTACTGGGCGGCGGCGCTGCTGACGTTCGCCGTGCTCACGCTGTGGCCACTGGTCCGCGACCCGGTCGGCCCCAGCGACCTGATGGTCAACCTGACCATGCTGCAGGAACCGCTCGGGGTGCGCTCGGTCGACGCCGTCTACTGGACACTGTGGGTCGAAGCCCGCTTCTACCTACTCTTCGCGATCCTGGTCTGGCGAGGCCTGACCGTACGCCGGGCAGCGCTGTTCGGTGCCGGATGGCTGGCCGCCGCCGCCCTGGCCACCCAGGCCGGCCTCCCCGCCCTGGACCTGATCGTGATGCCGGACTACGCGCCGTACTTCGTGGCCGGCATCGCCCTGTTCCTGATCCACCGCTTCGGGTCACACGCCGGCCTGTGGGGCCTCGTCGCGGTGGCGTTCCTGCTGGCCCAGCACCACGTCCTGGGCCAGACCCACCACGTCGCCGCCGACGTCCTGGGCCGCCCGCTCTCCCCCTGGCCCGCCTTCGCCCTGCTCACCGCGATCTTCGCCGCGATGTCCCTGGTAGCGACCGGCCGCCTCGACCGGGTCCGCTGGCGCTGGCTGACCACCGCCGGAGCACTGACCTACCCGCTGTACCTGCTGCACGAATACATCGGCTGGACCCTCATCGCCGCCCTGCACACCCACCTGGGCCGCTACCCGACGCTCGCGCTGGTGGTGACGCTGATGCTCGGCGTGGCATGGCTGCTGCACCGCTACGTGGAACGTCCCGCGAGCCGGTTGCTGCGAAAATGGCTGAGCGCTCCGCTGCCCGGCCCGCTAATTTTGGCGCATGGATTCGCTCGGGGCGCGGATGAAAGAACACGAGCGCATCAGCCGGACGGTGCTGCCACGCCGGGCGTACACCCTGATCCGGGCCGACGGCCGTAACTTCGGCACCTACCTGCGAGACAGCGACAAACCGTTCGACGCGGGCTTCGTGACCGACATGGACCACGTCACACGCATGCTGTGCGAGGAGGTCGCGGGCACAGTCCTCGCGTACACCCAATCGGACGAGATCAGCCTGCTCCTCACCGACTTCGCCGGGCACGGCACCCAGCCCTGGTTCGGCGGCCAGGTCCAGAAAATCGTCTCCACCGTCGCCGCACTCGCCACCGCCACCCTGTGCTCGCGCCACCCCGCCCGCCCGGCCACCTTCGACGCCCGAGTCTTCACCATCGCCGACCCCCGCGAGGTCGCCAACTACTTCCTGTGGCGCCAACGCGACGCCGTCCGCAACTCGATCTCCATGGCCGCCCAGGCCCACTTCCCCCACAACCGCCTCCACGGCATGAACTCCGGCCGCATGCAGGAGCTCCTCTGGCAGGAAAAAGGAATCAACTGGAACGACTACCCCGCCGGCATCAAACGCGGCCGGGTAGCGATCCGCGAATCCGGCGAGCAGCCCGTCACCTTCACCCACAAACGCACCGGCGAGACCACGTCAACAACCGCGACGCGAACCTGGTGGCAGGTCCACGACGCCCCGCACTTCGACCTCACCCCCGCCGGCTTCCTCGCCCAGACCATCCCCCGCCTCCCCACCCTCAGCGAACCCTGACCCGCAGCCCTTCCCCCGCGCGCCGCCCCCGCCGCCCGGTCGCGGGTCGCCCGGTCGCGGGTCGCCCGGTCGAGACACCCAACGTCGGCCGGGAGTGTCTTTCATCGCCGGAAATGATTGCCTGTGCTTGACGCGCTGCACCGCACAAAGTTGCGAGGTATCGGAACCCGGCGCAATATCGCTCCACACGGTCCAGCTATATGTCTTATGCCAAAAAATAATGACCCGCATTTGACAGTCGAAGCCGCATAAAGTGTCGTCATCGCGATCTCCGGCGCAATATCGAACCATCACTTGATCGCGGTGTCCGCCCAGTCGATCCGCATCCGCACAGCGAAGCCATATCCAGTCGCAACCCCGCGTCACCATCCCGACCCCGGCGACGACGAAGCTCGCAGCAACCGCGCGTGGACATCAGCACTTCCCATCAACACAAGAAACGGAGCGGCCCTCCAATGCGGCCTGCCCTATGCTGCGCCGAGAAATGACTGCGCCATACTTGACAGAAAAACCCGCATAAAGTTGCGAGGCAGGCGGCTTCAGCGCAACATCAAGCCACAGACCGAAACACATTATCTTCCGGCCAGAAATAATTGCCCGCACTTGACGGCCGATGCCGCATAAAGTTGTGTGACCTCCGCCCTCAACGCAATATCGAACCTCTCGCCGCGACACCATCAGCCCGGCCCTCGCGACGCCGGGCCCTTGCGGAAGCGGCCCTCGCAGCATTGGCCTCTCGATGGTGAGCGTGGCCGCTGGCAGCCCACCCGACCAGCACCCCGCAGCCAGGAAACGGCCCCCGCTGGAAGCGGTCATCCCGAGAACCGGCACTACACAGACCCACCACCGCAGGCAGCTGTCACAGCTCGCAGCCGCCACCGCGGGCAGTGGGCACCGCGGGCAGTGGGCACCGCGGGCAGTGGGCACCGCGGGCAGTGGGCACCGCAGGCAGTGGGCACCGCAGGCAGTGGGCACCGCAGGCAGTGGGCACCGCGGCCAGCCGTCACCGCAGCGAGTGGGCACCGCGCGCAGTGGGCACCGCGGCGAGTGGGCGGCGGGGTGGGGTCAGATTGCGGCGCGGTCGTGTTTGACGCGGTACATGGCGGCGTCGGCTTCTCGGAGGAGGCGGTCGGGGTTGTTGGCGGGGCCGGTGGCGATGCCGATGCTGGCGCCGATGCGGAGGGCGGGGGTGCCGTCGATCTCGATGGGGGCCAGGAGGGCCAGGGAGATGTCGGCGGCCAGGTTGCTGGCTTCCTGGGGGCCGGCGCCGGGGAGGAGGAGGGCGAACTCGTCGCCGCCGAGGCGGACGGCCAGGCCGGTGGAGCCCAGGCCGGTGCGGAGGCGGTGGGCTACGGCGATGAGGAGTTCGTCGCCTGTGTGGTGGCCGTGGGCGTCGTTGATCTGTTTGAAGCCGTCCAGGTCGGCGACGAGGACGCTGACCTGGGTGGTGCCCGCGGCGGCCAGATGCTCGGCGAGGAGGGCGCGGTTGGCCAGGCCGGTGAGGCTGTCGTGGGTGGCCTCGTGGCGGAGCTGGTCCTGCAGTTCGCGGGCCTCGGTGACGTCTCGGGCGTTGAAGACCACGCCGCGGACGCTGGGGTTGCCGGTCAGGTCGGCGCCGACCAGGTCCAGCCAGCGGTAGGTGGCGTCGGCGTGCAGGAGGCGGACCTGGGCTGCGGCGTCCGTGCCGGGGGTCGCGGCGAGGATCGCGGTCAGTTCCTGGAACAACAGGAGGTCGTCCGGGTGCACGTACGTCGCCAGTTGCAGGCCCACGGGCTCGTCGCCGCCGAAGATGCGGGCTGCCGCCGGGCTCGCGTACGAGATGATGTCGCCCGGGCCGACGACCAGGGTGACGTCGGAGGCGTGCTGGACCAGCGAGCGGAACCATTCTTTCTGCTCGTGCAGGTCGGCGAGGCTGCGGTCGAGGCTGGTCAGGAGGCGGTCGTTGTCGGTGAAGGCGACGAGCTGGCGGCCGAGCACGAGGGCCGTGATGGCCACGACGCCGACCGTGACGCCCCAGATGCGCAGGTCGGTCTTGGGCAGGGCGACGACGAGCAGCACTTCGGTGGCGATCACGGCGATGTACGGCGTCCGGCTGTACCGGCCCCGCCGCTCACCGGTGAGCGGCCCGTTGCGGCGACGCAGCTGCAGCTCCTGGAGCCGGAGGCTGACGGGGATGAGGGGTGCAGGACAGTACCTGGACGACAAAGGCGATCCGGCCACCGGTCAGCACCAGGCTCACCGACGTGCCCAGCGCGGTGGTCGTGATGCCGACCGAGGCCACCAGCCCGGCGCTCAGGGTGAACGGGGGCGGGTCGCTGAAGACGAGTTTGAGCACGCCGAAGACGACGACCAGCATGACGGCGGCGCTGGCCGCGGCGACGTAGCGGTCCGCGGCGTGGGCGCCGCTGAGCTGGGGTGCGAGGGAGAAGTACCAGAGGAAGATCGCCACGCCGGCCAGTACGGTGATCGCGTCCAGCCACAGCCGCAACCGCTGGCGGCCGGTGGCGCCGAGCGGGTGGCGGAGCATCGTCGCGGCCATGATCGTCATGGCGACAACGACCATGACGGTCTGCAGGACGGAGACATCGGTACGGCTGGGATCCCGCACGACCAGGATCGTCTGGTACGCGTCCCCGGCGGTGCAGCACAGCATCGCCACCTGCAAAGCACGCCAGAACCGGCGGGCGTGCCGTTGCCCGGTCGCGAGCCGGGCGAGGCGCCCACCGGACCAGACCAGCGCGACGTCGAGCACGGTCTGCACGGCCCAGGACGTGGGGCGTGGGGCGAGCCCCAGGAGCAGCCACGGCACGCTGAGCACGGCAAGCGTGGCATACGCGAGCAGCACGGGGTCCCGCATGAAGCCCGGCTTCCCCATGCTTCTCCCGTCCCGTGTGGTGATCGGCTCTCGTATCGGCCGTACGGGTGGAAACCTGAGCGATCTAGGATCGCCGGATGAGTGCCCTCGAATTCGGTCTTGACACTTTCGGTGACGTCACCGTGGATACGGACGGCAACGTGCTGCCGTACGCCCAGGTGATCCGCAACGTGGTCGAGCAGGCAGTGCTCGCCGACGAGGTGGGCGTGGACGTGTTCGGTCTCGGCGAGCACCACCGTGACGACTACGCGGTGTCAGCGCCGGAGATCGTCCTCGCCGCGATCGCGAGCCGGACCCGGTCGATCCGGCTGACGACCGCCGTGACGGTGCTCAGCTCGGACGATCCGGTGCGCGTCTACGAGCGGTTCGCCACCCTGGCCGCGGTGTCCGGCGGGCGCGCCGAGATCACCCTGGGCCGGGGCTCGTTCACCGAGTCGTTCCCGCTGTTCGGCTATGACCTGGCCGACTACGAGCAGCTGTTCTCGGAGAAGGCCGATCTGATGGCCGAGTTGCTCACCGAGAAGCCCGTGACGTGGAGCGGTTCCGTGCGCCCGCCGCTGGAGAACCAGGAGGTCTACCCGAAGACCGAGGCGGGCCGCGTCCCGACCTGGGTCGGTGTCGGTGGCAGCCCCGAGTCGGTGGTCCGCGCGGCGCAGTACGGCTTCCCGATGGCGCTGGCGATCATCGGCGGCGACCCGGCCCGCTTCGCGCCGTACGTGGATCTCTACCACCGTGCGCTGGACCAGTTCGACCGGGAGAAGCTGCCGGTGGCCGTGCACGCGCCGGGCTTCATCGCGGCGACCGACGAGGAGGCGGCGGAGACCCTGTGGCCGCACGCCCAGAAGTCGATCACCCGGATCGGCGCGGAGCGGGGCTGGCCGCCGCTGACCCGGGAGCGCTTCGAGGACGACATCGCCGAGGGCGCCTGGCACGTCGGCTCCCCGGAGACGGTGGCCGCCAAGATCGCCCGTACGGTCAGAGCGCTCGGCATCCAGCGTTTCGACCTCAAGTATTCGGCGGGCACCCTGCCGCACGAGGCGATGATGACGGCGATCCACCTCTACGGCACCGAGGTCATCCCCCGGGTCCGCGAGCTCCTCAGCGAGGGCGAGGACGAGGCCGCGAGCTAGATCTCGCCCACGGCGGCGACCACGGCCATGCCCCGCGCGTCACCGTCGCCGCCGTCCGGCCACTCGTGCACCCAGACCAGGCCGGGTGGCACGATCTCGGCGTCGCCGAAGAAGCTGAGGATCTGATCACGGGTCCGCCCGTGCGCCGCGGACACGTCGGTGCGCCGGTAGAGCGCGGTGACCTCGGCCTCCTTCGCGTCGGCCACGGTCTCCGAGACGCCGTGCGAGATCACGAGGTAGGACCCGGCGGGCAGCGCGGACCGCAGGCTCTGCACCGCCCGGTAGGCGTCGTCCTCGGGCACGAAGTGCAGCATCGCGACGAACATCAGCCCGATGGGCTGGTCGAGGTCGATCAGCCGGCGGACCGTGGGGTGGTTGAGCACCGCGTCGGGGAAGCGCATGTCCGCCTGGATCGCCGCGGCCCACGGGTTGTCCTTCAGGATGTCGGTGCTGTGCGCCACCGCCACCGGGTCGATGTCGACGTAGACGACGCGGGCATCCGGGATGCGGCGCTGGGCGATCTCGTGGACGTTGCCGACGGTCGGGATGCCGCTGCCGATGTCGAGGAACTGGTGCACGCCGCGGTCGAGGAGGTAATGCACGACGCGGCTGAGGAACGCGCGGTTGGCGCGGGCCATGTCGCCCGCGAGCGGGAAGATCGTCAGGAGTCCCTGGGCCGCCTCGCGATCGGCGGCGAAATTATGGTTTCCGCCGAGCAGCGCGTCGTAGATGCGCGCGCTGCTGGGCCGGCTGGAGAAATCTGAGTCGGCGTTCGCCATGCCCAGAAATCCTACTCCACTGTGGATGTCCGGCACGGGTTCCGTCACGATGCCACCAGTCCGTTCGTCCGGCGTGGCACGGCGCGGGCCCGCAGCAGTGCCGGCACCTGGTGCGGTGTCGCGGGCACGCCGTAGTGCAGCCCCTGGGCGCCGTCGCAGCCCGTACCCGTCACAGTCGCCGCGCCCCGCTCGTCGTCGATGCCGTGCACGGTCAGGGTGAGGCCCAGCGCGTGGGCGGTGCGGGCCATCCCGGCGAGCAGCTCGCGGTCCGAGCCGGCCCCGGAGGCGCCCGACCGCAGCAGTGCCGCAGGGGTGCGCAGGCCGTGCACCGGGAGGTCTCTGAGGTACGCCAGGCTGGTGAACCCGGTGCCGAAGTCGTCCAGCACGATCCGCACACCCAGCTCGGCGAGCGCCGTCAGCACGGTCAGGCTGTGCTCGCCCGCCGGGACCGCGTCGAGCCCGGACAGGTGCAGGTGCAGCCGCCCGGGTGCCAGGCCACTGGTGGTCAGCGCGTCGTGCACCAGCTCCACCACATCGGGGTAGCCGATCTGGTGCACCGGCACGTCGAGGCCGACGAACGGGCCCTTCGCACCGCCGTCCCACTGCATCGCCTGTCGGCAGGCCTGCTGGAGCAGCCCGGCCGCGAGCCGGGTGGTGGTGTCGCGGTCGCCGGTGAGCTGCCCGATCCGGGTGAGGTCGAGGGTGCCCAGGAGCGGGTGCCGCCAGGTCATCCTGGTGTGCAGGCCGGCAACGCGACCGGTGCCGAGCCGCACGACCGGCTGGTAGGTGGGCGGTCCGGTGACCAGGCCGGCGACCCCGGCGGTGGCGTGCGGGCCGGTGCCGGCCGGGCGGGCGTCGTAGACGGCCCAGCCGGTGGTGCCGGAGCGGGCCTGGCGCAGGGCGATCTCGGCGTCGACCAGGACGCGGGCGGGATCCAGGTCGCCGGTGGCCGCGTCGACGGCGCCGACGTGTGCCTGCAGCGGAGCGGTCAGGCCCGTGCCGGGCAGCGACGCGGGCTCACCGAGTGCACCGGCGATCCGCTCGGCGAGGTCGGCCAGGTGGACCAGGCCACCGCTGTCCTGCACGAACATGGTGAACGTGTGGCTGCCGTGCCGGGCCAGCAGGTAGTCGGGGTGGGTGGCGGCCGGCCGGAGCCGCCGGGCGACCTCGCCGAGCACGTGGTCGCCGGCATCCGCGCCGAACTGCTCGCAGATCGCCGGATAGGCGCCGATCTCGATGAGGCAGAGCCCGGCGTGCCGCTGCGGGTCGTCGCCGTTGGCGGCCTGGCGCAGCCGCTGCACGAGCCGGGCCTTGCTCGCCAGCCCGGTCACGGGGTCGAAGTACGCGAGCCTGCGGTAGCGGGCCTCGCTGTGCTGCAGGGCGACCTGGAAGTCGTGGGCGGCGCGCTGGGTGGCCCGGTGCAGCGACTCCTGCTGGGCGAGCGTGCGGGCCTGCATGGCGGCGGCGAACCCGGCGGCGAACGCCCCGGCGACCTGCCGCGCAGGGACCCGCAGGACCTCCCCCTCGCTGAGGTGGTCGAGGACGACGCTCATCGTGGCGGGCAGCGCCTCGTGCCGGCCGATGCCCAGCGCGACGACCTCCACCCCGACGCGGTAGGCGGTGTCGTAGTCGGGCGGGACGGTGGTGGCGGCGTCGTGCAGGCACCGGGCGTACACGTCGAGGGTCTGGGCCGCGACCGGCTCCGCGACCGGGAGGTAGACACCGGCCGCGGTGGCGGCCGCCAGCCAGGTCTCCCCCACCGTGGCGCGGGCACCGGTCGCGACCGGCATCGGGGCGAGGTCCACGGGGTACGGCGTGGACGCCGGGCCGGGCAACGCGCGCCGGGAGCTGAGCACCGTCCGGGCCGCCTGGTCCAGCGCGGCGTCGGTGTACTGCACGGCGGTGGAGAACGCGGCGGCCACTATCCCGTCGGCGCGGCGGCGGGCGTCCTCGATGACCCGGTCCGCGGTGCTGTCGTGGCGCGGGACGTCCTCGGGGACCGGCGGGTAGCCGCACTCGCCGAGGATCTGGTTCATGGCGGCGATCATCATCGCGTGGGTGAGCACCTCGGGGTCCTCGTGCGGGCCGCTCTGCGCCATCAGTTCTCCCCTGACTCCAGGTTCGCTGACTCCGGGTTCGCGCCCGTCCGCGGGGAGCGCTGCTCGGGTATCGCCTTCCAGAGTGCGACGGCCTGCTTGCGGCCGAGCTTGAGCGCGGTGCGTACCGCCTCCGGCGACTTACCGACCTGGGCCGCGATCTCGGACGGAGTCAGGCCCTGGGCGGAGAGCTCGAGGGCCTCGCGGCGCGCCGGAGGCAGTTGCGCCAGCACCCCGGAGAACCATTCCTCCAGCTCGTACGCCTGCAGCTCCGGATCGTCGGCCCGCCCCTCGTCCAGCTCGGCGACGTCGGGCACGAGCACCTCGAGGTCGCCGTGCGCGCTGGCGCGGCGTTGCTTGAGCCAGTGGGAACGGGCCGCGGTGCGCACCCAGGCGACCGGGTGGGTGAGGTCCCGCCAGCGCCGCAGCGCCTCGCGGATGGCCTCGGAGACCGCGTCCTGGGCCTCCCACCGGTCGGCACCCTCACGCATGAGGTTGCGCACGAGTCCTTCCCAGTACCTCCGGAAGAACTCCTCGATCTCCGCGGCGGGCGGTGGATCGACTATGGGCGCCTTGTCCTCGCCCACCTTGTGCGCGTCGTGCGCGTCGACCACCGAATTGCCTCCGTTCGCCGTTGAACTCCCACCTAGTTAGGTCCCGGGGAGCCCTCCGGCGTGACAGCGGCGGTCAAGATTCTTTTCGGTCAGTGCGACACGTGCCTACGTTAGGTAATGATCAAGGACGCCACCTGCGGCGGCCCCCGCCTGGGAGAACTGTCTGTCCGAGATGGACTGTACGCCTGCAGGATCGGACACGCGGTGTGTTGGGCGCCACGACGGGCGACCCCGGGGCACCGGGCCGGGTACCCCGCTGGGAGGAGCCGGGGCGCCACCCGGGCCGGGGTCTGGCAAGATCGGCTATCGAAGGACGTCAACGGTGGCATCGAGGCGAGGAGGCGTGGTGGCGGGCACGCTCTACGCGGTCAGCGACCTGCACGTCGCTTACGAGGAGAACCGCAAGCTGCTCGACCGGCTGCAACCGACCTCCCCCGACGACTGGCTGATCGTCGCCGGGGACGTCGCCGAGGTGTTCGGCCAGGTCGAGATGACCCTGCGGACCCTGCGGTCACGGTTCGCCGAGGTGATCTGGGCGCCCGGCAACCACGAGCTGTGGACCCACGCGCGGGACCCGGTGCAGGTGCGCGGCGTCGAGCGTTACGAGCGCCTCGTCGCCATGTGCCGCCATCTGGGGGTGCTCACCCCCGAGGACGACTATCCGGTGTGGCGTGGCGACGGCGGGCCCGCGGTCGTGGCGCCGTTGTTCCTGCTCTACGACTACACGTGGCGGGCGCCGGGGACGACCACGAAGGCGGAGTCGCTGGCGTACGCGTACAACACCGGCGTCGTCTGCACCGACGAGGGCCTGCTGCACCCGGACCCGTACCCGGATCGCGAGTCCTGGTGCCGGGACCGCGTCGCCGTCACCGAGAAGCGGCTGGCCGCGATCGACCCGGAGCTGCCGACCGTCCTCGTGAGCCACTGGCCGCTGCACCGCCATCCCACCGAGGTCCTCTGGTACCCGGAGTTCGCCCAGTGGTGCGGCACGGAGCTGACCGACGACTGGCACAAGCGGTTCCGCGCCGCGACCGCCGTCTACGGTCACCTGCACATCCCCCGCACCACCTGGCAGGACGGCGTGCGCTTCCAGGAGGTGTCGCTGGGTTACCCGCGGGAGTGGGGCAAGCGCGACCGCCCGCCGACCCTGCTGCACAAGGTCTTCGGGTGACGGCTGTCCCGACCTGGGATCCACGGTCGGGCAGGGTCTTCGTGCTCACCCTGACCGGCCTGCTCACGGCCCTGGCGCTGGGGACGGGCATCGCCGGGCGCGGTGACCCGCACCTGGAGGCGACGGCTGGGGCCATGACCGACGCGGTCGTGGTCGCCCATGACAACGGCGACGCCGTGCTGAAGGTCTCGGACCCGGTGAACGACGTGCGGTGCCGGGTGCCGGGGACCGACTTCGCCGGGGATCTGCCCGAGGTGGGCGCGGTCATCCCCGTGATCCCCGTCGGTGCCGGCTCCTGCGACCTGCCGGTGCTGGTCGGCGCGCTGCCGAGGACCAGCCTGGTCGTCACCGGTCTGGTCGGCGCCGTCGGTCTGATGGTCTATGCGGGACGCCGGCTGTACGTCGCGCGCCGGCGTCGGGCTCAGGAGGCGACGCTGGTCGCATACCTGTCGCGGAACGTCGCCCGGTAGGCCTGCGGTGTCGTGCCGAGCCGCTGCCCGAAGTGGTGGCGCAGCGTCGCCGCACCACCGAAGCCCGCCCGCACCGCGACGAGGTCGACACCCAGGTCGGACTCCTCCAGCAGGCGCCGGGCGAGCAGCACCCGCTGACCTGTCAGCCAGTCGTGCGGGGTCGCGCCGGTCTCGGCCCGGAACTTGCGGGCGAACGTACGCGGTGCCATGTGCACCCACGCGGCCATGGTGTCCACCGTGTGCGGCCGGTCCAGGCTCGCCAGCACGTCGGTGAGCAGCGGCTGCAGCGTCTCACATTCCACGGACTGCAACGGCGTCTCGATGTACTGCGCCTGACCGCCGTCGCGGTGCGGCGGCATGACCATCCGCCTGGCGATCCGCCTGGCCACCTCGGCGCCCTGCTCCTCGCGGATCAGGTGCAGCCCCGCGTCGACGGCGGCGGCGGTGCCCGCACTGGTCAGGATGTTGCCGTCGGCGACGTAGAGCACGTCGGGATCCACCTCGGCAGCCGGATGCAGCGCGGCGAGCCGGTCGGCGTGGCGCCAATGCGTGGTGCAGCGGCGCCCGTCCAGCAACCCGGCCGCTCCCAGCGTGAACGCCCCGGTGCAGACGCTCATCACCCACGCACCGCGGGCGGCGGCGCGCTGCAGCGCCTCGACGATCTCCGGCGGCGGGTTCTCCTCGTCGCAGCTGGGCACGAGCGCGACCAGATCGGCCTCGTCGACCGGCGTCAGGTCGTGCTCGGGGGAGATCGAGAACCCGGCATGGGTACGCACGGGACGCCCGCCGACGCTGCAGACCGAGAACTCGTACGCCGGGAGCCCCTCATCGGTCCGGTCGAAGCCGAACAACTCGCAGAGCACCCCGAGCTCGAACACGGCGACGTCGGGCTGCGCGATCACGGCGACTTTCGCAAGCATGCCGCCAGCGTAACCAGGGTTGGCAGGATTTTGAAGGTGTATGGCATATCTGCCACTGTCCCCGCCGTCGCGCGCGGTCCAGACTGGAGAGGAACAACCCGGTGGCCACCGGCAACAGCACCATCCCGCCGGACAAAGGTTGTGACCGTCATGGGACTAGTCGTCCTGCTCTTCTTCCTGCTCATCGCCGCCGCCTCCGCGGCCGGGCTGACCGCGGACTCCCGCGACAGCGCCGACTGGAAACCGACCGCGGAGGGCCTGCGCACCCCGATCCGCCGATGAGCCCGGACAGCGAAGCGGCGCGCTCCCCCGCCAGGGACCGCGCCGCTCACCCGCTATCCGTTACTTCTTGGCGGTAGCGCCTTCCTCCGCCTTGTCAGCACCAGCCTTGTCAGCACCGGCATCGTCAGCACCGGCCTCGTCAGCGGCGCCCGCCTCATCGGCAGCACCGGCCTCGTCGGCACCCGCCTCATCCGCGGCGCCGGCGTCGTCAGCAGCACCGGCGTCACCGGCCGCGGCAGCGGCGGCGGCCTTGGCGTCGGCCAGCGTGAGACACGCGGTCAGCAGACCCTCACGACCGGCGGTCACCGCGGCGTCGAGGTCCTCGGCGGCAGCGCCACCCTCCTCAGCGGCACCGGCGTCGCCGGCAGCACCGGCGTCCTCAGCGCCCTCTTCCTCGGCGGCGGCTTCCATCTTCTTCGCGTACTTCTTCGCGATGGCCTTCTTGATCTTCTTGGAGAGCGGCTCGTGCTTCGCCTTCTCCGCGGGAGCCGCGGCCTTGCCGCCCGCACCCGCCTCGTCAGCCGCGCCGGCCTCATCCGCGGCACCGGCATCGTCCGCCGCACCGGCCTCATCGGCGGCGCCCGCATCGTCCGCGGCACCCGCCTCGGCGTCGGCGGCGGCCTGGTCGATCGCGAACTGGTCACACGCCGTTTCCAGCGCGGCAGCCGACGCAGCGGCGGCCTCGGCGGCGCCCACCGCCTGTTCCGGCTGCAATTCCTCGCCGTCGCAGACAACCGCGCCCGCGTTGATTTCCAACTTCTCGCAGCCGGCGATGTCGAAGTTCTGACCATCGACGACCACGATCTCCGCGGCCTTCGTCTCCTCGCTCGCGGAAGCCAGCTGCAAGCCGGTCACACCACCCGCTACCAGCACCGCGGCAAACAGACCCGCCCCGATAGCCTTGCGGTTGACGCCGATACCCCGTCGCTTGCGGTAGCTCATCACCACTCCTGTTCGCCGGACCTCAATGTCGGTGTACGGGGGCTGATACGAGACCCGGGGGTCGATGGGTTCACTTCCCGCGCACATTCGGAGGGTTCAATTCCTAACGGATTAATTTGAATCTTTTCGGCGCCGGTGGCGCCGATGGCCGGGACCGGCGGGCCGATGGATCGCGACACAGGACCGGCCGGAAAGGATTAGAGCGGGCCTCCGCAGGTCACATCTGCTGCCATGGCGACGAAAAAGACCGTGTTCGTGCTGTTCGGCGCGACCGGTGACCTGGCGAAGCGCATGGTGCTGCCCGCGTTCTACACGCTCGCGATCGAGGGCCTGCTCCCCGAGGACTGGGCGCTGGTCGGCAACGGCCGCGGCGACGTGGCCCACGAGGACTTCCGCAAGCACGTGCACGACGCGCTCACGGAGTTCGGGCCGGCGCCGGGCAAGGGCCCGTGGAAGCAGTTCGAGAAGCGGCTCTACTTCGCCGGCGGCGGGTTCGACACCGACTCCCCCGGCAGCCTGCTCGACGTCATCGGTGACACGCGCGAGATGCTCGGCGAGGACGCCCAGCTCGTGCATTACTTCGCCGTGCCGCCGTCGCACTTCGGCGAGCTGACGAAGGCGCTGAGCGAACACGGGCTCGCCAAGGGCAGCCGGGTCGTCTTCGAGAAGCCGTTCGGCACCTCGCCCACCGACTTCCGCGCCCTCGACCGCACCGTCCACTCGGTGCTCGACGAGTCGCAGGTCTACCGGATCGACCACTTCCTGGGCAAGGAAGCGACGCAGAACCTGCACGTGCTGCGGTTCGCCAACGAGCTGTTCGCGGCGATGTGGAACAACAAGCACATCGAGAGCGTCCAGATCGACGTGCCCGAGGACCTCGGCATCGACGACCGCGCCCTGTTCTACGACGCCACCGGCGCGACGCTCGACATGCTCGTCACCCACCTGTTCCAGGTCGCGGCCGAGGTCGCGATGGAGCCACCGGCGAGCCTGGACGCCGAGGGGCTGCAGAGCGCCCGGGAGAAGGTGATCAAGGCGTTCCGGCCGCTCGACCCCGCCGAGGTGGTGCTCGGGCAGTTCGAGGGCTACCAGGACGTCGAGGGCATCAAGTCACGGTCGCGCACCGACACGTACGTCGCGGCCCGGCTCTGGATCGACAACGCCCGCTGGCGGGGCGTGCCTTTCCTGCTGCGCACCGGCAAGCGGATGGCGGCCAGCGAGCAGCGGGTCAGCATCGTCCTGCGTACGCCGGAAGGCCCGTTCGCCGACCTGCCCGCCCAGGCCAACGTGCTGACGTTCTCGCTCTCCGGCAACGGCGAGTTCGGATTGTCCCTGCTCGCCAAGAAACCCGGTGTCGCGCTGACCGTCGACCCGGCCACGGTCAGCCTGCCGCTGGCGCAGCTCCCCGACGCCGAGCCGCTCCCTCCGTACGCAAGACTGATCAATGACGTCCTGCTGGGTGACCGGTCCCTGTTCACCCGCCCGGACGGCCTCTCGGCCGCCTGGAAGGCAGTCACCCCCCTGCTGGAGAACCGCCCGCGGCTGCACAAGTACGCCCAGAGCAGCTGGGGGCCGTCCGCAGCCGCCAAGCTGGCGTCCCCGCACGGGTGGCTGTTGGGGCAGTAACCCGAGCGCGCGGTGCCCGCCGAGCAGTACCCGCCGGAGGGCATCACGGACCCGGCCGCCATGGTCGCGGCCTGTGGATCGCCCGTCAGGCGCACGTCCAGGTCAGTGCCGCTCACGACGCCGAGGGCCGGACCATCCGCATGATCGCCGGCGCCCCCCGCGAGATGATCGGCGCGGGAGTCGCCTCGCTATCATGAATTCATGGTTACGCCCGACGCCCCGGTGAGTTACGGGCACGGTTGCGTGGCCTTCGACGACCCGGCGGAGTTCGAGGCCGCGGCACGGGACTTCCTGGCCGCGGGGCTGGCCGCCGGGCACCGGGTGCGTTACGTCGCCGGCTGGGCACCGCAGGGCTGGGATTTCGACCCGGAGCTGGCCGAGCCCGCGACCCAGTATCCAGCGGACGGCATCACCGACCCGGCCGCCACGGTCGCCGCCTGGGCCGCCGAGGTCGAGCGGGCCCTGGCCGACGGCTACACCGGGCTCAGCGTCGCTGCCGACACCACCTGGCTGGTGCGTGACCCGCTGCTACGTGCGGGATACGCACGCTACGAGCACCTCATCGACCGCTACATGCGTGGGCACCCGCTCAACGGCCTGTGCGGCTTCGACCGGCGCGTCCTCGACGACGCCGTCATCGCCGGCCTGACCTGCGTGCACCCCGACTCCGACGCCCCGTTCCGGCTCTACGCCGACTCGACCGGCTCGTCGAGCGCCGGCCTCGACGGGGAACTCGACGACTCGACCCGCGAAGAGCTCAAGCAGGCCCTCGCCCATGCCGATCTGATCCCGGTGAACGGCGAGGTCGTCCTGCAGGGGGCCGGGCTCGCGTTTGTCGATCACCGTTCGCTCATGCAACTCGACTCGTGGGCGAGCCGCCGTGGTGCCACCGCGGTCCTGCGCACCCGCCGCGGCACCGCTGCCCGCCTGGCGGCCCTGCTCGACCTGACCGCACTACGGGTGGAGACCATTCGATGAGGACAGGGGCGCCGGCCGGGCACCGCGGCTATTACCACGAGGCACTCCAGTACGCCTCCGACGACGAGTTCCTCTCCGTCGCCGTGCCGTTCCTGCTCGACGGCGTGGCCGCCGGGGAGCCCTCCATCGTGGTCCTCGGCACGCCGTCCGGGGAGCTGCTCCGTGACGCCCTCCCGGCGCGTTGCGGTGTCGGCTACCTCACCGGCGGCGCGACCTACGACCGGCCGGTCACGGCGATCCGCGACTACCGGGCGATGCTCGCGGCCTGCGTCGCCGACGGCGCCGAGCAGATCCGGATCGTCGGGGAGGTCCCGTCGGGCGGCTCCGGCGACACCTGGCGCGCCTGGGCCCGCTACGAGTCCGCGATCAACGTCGCGTTCGACGACTTCCCGCTCTGGAGCCTCTGCACGTACGACGAGCGCCGCACCTCCGCGCAGGTCCGCTCGGACGTCGCCCGCACCCACCCCCGCTTCGCCCGTCCCGGTGGCGCCAGCACCACCAGCACCGCGTTCGCCGAGCCCAGCGTGTATCTCTCCGAACAGCACCCGCTCGTCCCGGACCCGCTGCAGGCCGCCCTGCCGCACGCCGAGCTCCACGACCCCTCCCCGGCGCAGGCCCGCGCGGCGGTGCGCGACCTCGGTGCCGGCCTCACCCCCGACGACCTGGACGACCTGCTGGTCGGGGTGAGCGAGGCGGTCACGAACGCCATGCGTTACGGCCGTTCCCCCGTCCGGCTCCGGGTCTGGAGCACGGCCGGCCGCCTCGTGGTGACCGTCACCGACGCCGGCGACGGCCCCAAGGACCCGTTCGCCGGCCTGCTCCCCGCCGCCCCGGGCCAGCTCGGCGGTCGCGGCCTGTGGATCACCCACCAGGCGTGCGCCCAGGTCAGCACCGCCCGCGACACCGACGGCTGGACCATCCGCATGATCGCCGGCCGCACCGTGGAATAACCGCGCCCGCCTGACGTTTACCTCCACGGATCCTTCAGGAGGTCGAAAATGAAGACTGCAATCCACCCCGAGTACGGCTACGTCGTTTACCGCGACCGCAGCGCCGACTACAGCTTCCTCACCCGCTCGACCGCAACGAGCGAGAAGACCATCGAGTGGGCCGACGGCAACACCTACCCGGTCCTCGACGTCGACATCTCCGCAGGCAGCCACCCGTTCTGGACAGGCAAGCAGCGCCTGCTCGACACGGCCGGCCGCGTCGAGAAGTTCCGCCAGAAGTACGCCCGCGCCCAGCAGCGCGCGGCCAAGTAACGCACCACCCCGCGACGCCCCGGCCCTCCACGGGCCGGGGCGTTTCGTCACTCCCGGGTGATCTCGACCTTCACCGGCCCGAGTCGCAGCGTCCCGTCGTCGAGCGGCACACACCGGATCCCGCCCTTACCCCGCAACGCCCTGAACGCCCCCGGCCCGATCGTCTCGTCCATCCAGGCACACGGGTTCGCCCTCCGCCGCACGGACAGCCGCACCGCCCCGTCCCCGGAATCCAGGCTGAGCACCGCCCCCACCAGCTCATCGACCTCGATCCCGGCAACCAGGATGTTGCGCCGCGTCTGCCGCAGGTCAGCCCCGGCCGGCAGCCCCTCCCGCGCGATCACCGTCACACTCGCATCCTTGTGCGCCTGCCTCCCGAAATACCGGTCCCCCACCACCCCGAGCCCGGCCCGCACCACGATCGCCTCGACCAGCTCACCCTCAGGAGCCGGCGCCGGCCCGTCCTTGGGCCGCCCCTCATACCGATGCACGCCCGAAGCCAGCAGCTGCACGATCTCCGCCATCCCCCCACCCTACGAACCCCGCGCACCACGCCGCTGAAGCCTGTCCCCGGCCCCGGCCCCGGCCCCGGCCCCGGCCCCGGGAAGTAACGCCCAGAGCCATCGTTACGGTCCGTTACCCCTGGCAGAATGTACATGTCATGGGCTGAGGCATGATTGCCTCACGCTTGACGGCCGACCCGACTGAAAGTTGCGTCATCCGAGACATCGCCGCAATGTTTGGCGGCTTGTCGACCCGGGCAGATCGCCCGCGGCTGACGCCACGGAGGACGACCACGAGGCGTCACCGACACGGACCCGACCGGCTCCGCGAACAGGTCCGCTCGGCCCTGAGCCGAGACCCACAGTCCTCGGCCGTCAGCACCTCCCGGGCAACCAGAGCCCCGGACGCAGAGCCCGAACCGCTGGAATCGCGGTCCGGCGGCCGACCACCTCAGGCCGACCTCCACAGGCCGATGCGACGCTGGGCCGAGACCGGAGGTCCGTAGGTGGTCATCTGCTGCGACCCCGGCGGGAGACCGGGTGCTGCGAACAGCGCATTCTTTTCCGGCCAAGAGGAACGTTGCCGGTCACGGTCCAGCCCCATGAAGAGCCGGCGCCGCGGGCGTCACGAACGAGCCGGCACCCCCGGTCTCACCGTCAGTGCAGGGTGGTGAAGGGGGTGGTGACGTCGGTGTCGGTCGTGCCGGGGCGGGCGATGTGCGGGAGGACGGCGGTGACCGCGGTGATCAGGCGGGCGGTGGTGGCCGGGGCGCTGTCGATGGTGGGTGGGACCAGTTCTTTCGGGGCGGCGTAGACGATCTCGGAGATGCCGGAGGCCGCGGCGATCAGGCGGCAGATCGCGCACGGTTCGCAGCTCGAGTAGATGATCGTGCCGGACAGGTCGAGGGTGCCGAGGCGCTGGGCGGCGTCGCGGATCGCTGTCACCTCGGCGTGGGCGGAGGGGTCGAGGTCGGCGAGGGCTGTGTTGACGCCTCGGCCGACCTCGGTGCCGTCGCGGACGACGACTGCCGCGAACGGCAGTTGGCCCGCGAGGGCGTTGTCCGTCGCCAGCTGTACGACGAGCGTCAGTGCTTCCCGTTCTGCCAGGTCCGCCATGGGTTCACACTACGGGGAAGGTTACAGCCCCGAGCGTACGGTGAATGCGGTCGCCTGGGTGCTGAGCTGCAGGCGGGAGCGGCGTACCGAGAGGTAGCGGTCGGGGTAGTTGCTGGAGTGCAGCAGGACCGTGCCCGCCTGACGGCCGCCGGTGGCGCAGAAGGTCGCGTCGGCGGCGTAGAGCGACGTGCCCTGGCGGCGGTCGAGCCAGATCTCGCCGTTGCGGTGGCGCAGGTAGTAGCCGGGGTAGTTGGTCGACTCGAACGAGACGCAGGCGTTGTCGGCGAGGCCGGCGCGCACGGTGAACGTGGAGTCGGCGCGCTCCAGGGACGAGCTGGTGCTGCCGATCCGGTCGACACGGGCGCGGTAGTCGCGGTGGCGGACGCGGTAGCCCGACATTCCGGACGGTTCGAGGCCGATGCGCGTACCGATGGAGAAGGGTCCTGAGGGTGGCGCGACCGTCGGGGCTTTTGTCGGCTTTGTTGAAGGAGCAGCCGACGGAGCGGATGACGACGGAGCCGGCGAGGACGGCGACGCCGAGGGTGATGCGGACGTGGACGCGGAAGGCGAGGAGGACGCCGACGCCGAAGGTGACGCCGAGTGGGAAGCCGAGCGGGAGGCCGACGGGACCGTGAGCGGCAGGGCCGGCACGGTCGGCATCGTGGGCAGTGTGACGAAGCGCGGCCCGCTCGCGTTACCGGGCCGCGAGCTCTGCCACGCGACCGTGCCCGTCACGAGCAGGACGGCGAGTGCCGAGCAGGCGACAACCGTGCCGCGGCGGCTGCGGGAGAGACCGGGGCGAACCGGGAGATCCGTGACCTGCTGCGGGATCGTGGCGCTCGCCGAGGCGAGGAACGACTCCATCATCGGCGGGAAGCCGGGCGGGGTCTGGGGCGCGGGCGGCACCCAGCCACCCACTCGCAGCTCGGTGGTCTGCGAGGGATCCTCTTTGGACATGCACATCCGTTCCGTGGCGGCGGAAACGCACCGCGTCCCGCTCCCTCACGAGGAGGGGACGGGACGGGAGCGACGCCAGGAAATGATCGTGGCATATGCCCGGAAAGGCAAGCCCGGGTTTGGAAGGGGCCCGAGACGCGGGGATGGAAGCCGCGCCCCGGGCCCTGCTCATCAACCGTTCGGGAACAACCGGCCGTACTCCGCGTAACCGGTGGCTACGTCGACCTGTGCCCAGAAGCGGTGGTAGTTGAAGGTCGGGGCGGCGCCACCGGCCAGGTACGACTGGACCTTGGGCCAGTCCGGGTCGTTCTTGTAGAAGGAACGGATGTCGAGGAACGAGACCCCCGGCTTGATCGCGTCGCCGTTGGGCATCGTGCCGGTCCAGCCCGGCGGGATGTAGATGCCCTGACCGGTGGAGGCGTTATAGACGTCGTCCATCCGGTTGTAGTCGGCGCGGGTCTCGGTGACCGAGACGCCCTTGCTGTCCTTGTACGACCAGATCGCGTCGAGCAGTCCCTTCGCGGCCGTCTTCGCCCGGGCATTACCCGACTTCGCGGCATAGTAGGTCAGCAGCTTGGCGTACGACCCGGCCACACCGAGGTCCTGGCCCTTGCTGGTCACCGTGACGCGCAGGCTGCTGTTCGCCGCCGGGCTGGACGGGTTCCACGTGGCCGGCTTGCCCGACCACGCCAGGTCCGACGGGATCTCGAAGCTGGTCGCGGAGATCGTCGAGTTGTCGAGCGCCCACGGCACCCACTTGTCGAGCACCGCCTTCGCCTTGGCGTCGCCGGACAGGTAGTAGTACTCGGCGAGGCGTTCGAGCGACCACGTCTGCATGCCGAACCAGCGGTTCGACGGCGGGTCCTCGTAGACCGGGGCCTCGACGTACGACAGCCCGTAGAACGTCGGGGTGCCCGCCGGGGGTGCCTCGTACGCGCCGTTCCAGCTGTTGGTCGCGCCACCGGCGATGCCACCGTCGGCCGACTGCAGCCACTGGTAGAACTCGACCTGCCGGGAGAGGCTGGCCGCCCAGTCCGCCTTGGCGGTGGACGACTTCGGGGTCAGCGCGCTCGAGGTCGACAGCACGTACGCCGCCATCGGGTTCTGGTAGCCGAAGTGGCTCGTGCTGGAGCCGATCCGCCACGCCCAGCCGGCCGCCGTGTCGGTGGCGCCGCCCCACGCGTAGTACCAGGACATCAGGTTGTTGGAGCTGCTCTTGCCGGTGCCGGGAGCGCAGCCGGTCGAGGTGCAGCCCGGGTTCTTGAAGTACTTGTCGTAGAACGAGTAGCGCAGGTAGTCACCCATCTTCGCGGCGTTGGCCACGGCCGCGGAGATCTGCGAGCCCTTGCCCTGCTCGGTGGCCCAGGTGTACGCCCAGTACGCCGCCTGCACCGCGCGCGAGTCCGCGTCCGGGGCGTTGGTGTACTTCCACTGCTTGGCGTACGACGTGTCCTTGGTGAACAGGTCGAGGTAGCCGTTGGGGCCGCCGGCCGCGAACGTGTCGCAGGACGGCTGCGGCACGGTCTCGAACGTCGACTCCTGCGGGCCCCGCTGGAACGTGTTGATGTACGCGACCCGGGTCGTCTTGTCACCGCAGTGCCCGAAGCCGTAGACGTTGTCGACGTCGAGCAGCCAGTGCATGCCGTACACGTCGGGGGTGCCGTACGTGGTCTTCAGCTCGTTGGCGAGCGGGTCCGTCCCGACGCTGACGCTGGGCTCGAGCTGCGACGGGTACTGCGACGGCAGCGGGTGCTCGGCGGCGTACGTCGCCGGCTTCGACGGGTCGTACTTGTCGTTGGTCGGCTGGTCGGCGTGCGACGGAATGATGTACTTCTCCATCGTCTGCCAGGCCGAGCTGAACGGCGCCCACTCCTGCGTCACGCGGCCGTGCTCGGCCTCGAGCCACAGCCAGTAGCTGAACGCCTCGGACGTGGTCTCGTGTCCCTGATCGGGCGCCTCGTCGATCAGCGTCTCGATCGAGTGGTACGGCACGCCCTCGGGGCTGAAGTAGCCGTTCGCCGGGTTCTTGATGTCGTTGTAGAGCTGGGTGAACCGGGCGTCGGCGCTACCCTCGGCGACCACGCTCGCGAGCACCGTCGCGGCGGTCAGGCCGGTGCCTGTTGCCGAGAACGTGGCGTTGGTGTTCACCGCGGCGGCGGCCGTCGCGGTGACGGTAACGGTCTGCGGGGTGTTCCAGTTCGCCGTGGTGAAGGTCAGCGACGCGGGTGCGGCGGAGACGGTGGTGACTCCGGCGGTACGCGCGACGGCGACGGTCGTGCCGGCGGTCGGCGCCTTGGACAGCGACACCTTGAACGTCGCCGTCTTACCCGGCGACACGGTGACGCTTGTCGAGTCCGTGACGACGGCCGGGTTCGCGGAGGCGTCGACGAAGACCGGGACGTCGGCCGTCGTGCTGCGTACTCCCGCGGAGTCGAAGGCCACCGCCTGGACGTGGTACGCGGCGGCCTGGGCGGGGACGCTGGCCCACGTGTACGCGTACGGCGCGGACGTGTCGGTCCCGAGCAGCAGCCCGTCGTGGTAGAACTCGACCTTGCTCACCGTACGGCCGGTGCCGGCCGTAGCGGTGGCGGTGACCGGGATCGAGGCGGGCGCGGTGTAGCGGGTGTTCGCGGCGGGGCTGCCGATCGCCACGGTCGGCGCGGCCACGGCCCCGTTACAGGCGGTGCCGTTCAGCGTGAACGCGGTCGGTAACGGGTTCGCCGAGGTGAACGTGGCGTTGAAGCCGGTGCTCACGCTCGCGCCGGTGCCGAGGCCGCCGTTCCACGCGACGTTGTTGACGGTGACGTGGGTGCCGGTCTGCGCGTACGTGCCGCTCCAGCCCTGGGTGACCTTCTGCCCGGCGTCGGGGAAGTCGTACTCGAGTTTCCAGCTGGTGACCGGGTCACCGGTGTTGGTGATGGCGATGTCGCCGGTGAAGCCGCCGGTCCACTGGCTCTGGACCTTGTAGACCACGCTGCAGGCGGCGGCGGCCTGCGCGGGCGGCGGGGCGGCGACGAGGACCAGCCCGGCGCCGAGCAACGCGGCGCCGAGGGCCCTGCCTGTTCTGTGTCGCATAGGGGCTTCTCTCTCTGCAGGGACGGGCTGCGGGATCGAAAGCTGTGACCGTGGAAGCGCTCCCATGAATGTCGGTGTCGTTCATCCGGATGTCAAGAGAACGAAACAAACAAATCGACTGGCGCCTATGTTGACAGCGGCCGCGGAGGTGAGTACCCATAGAGACAGCCACCGTCGTGGGAGCGCTTCTTCGCGATGGAGGAGTCCCCCATGCCCTTTCTAGCCACGGTCCTCGCGGCCGTCCTCAGCCTGTCGCCCTTACAGGCCCCGACGCTCGCCTCCCTCGCCACGGCCAGGGGAATCGACATCGGCGTCGCGCTCGCCCCCGCCCGGCTCAGCGAGACCGCCTACAAGACCATCGTGGACAACGAGTTCAACCTCGTCGTCCCCGAGAACGCCATGAAATGGGACGCCACCGAGCCCACGCAGAACCAGTTCCGCTGGACCGACGGCGACGCCGTGGCCGCATACGCGCAGAGCACCGGCAAGGAGCTCTACGGCCACACCCTCGTGTGGCACAACCAGCTCCCGTCCTGGGTCTCCGCACTCGACGCGACCGCCCTGCGCGCCGCCGTGCTGAACCACATCACCACCGTCGCCACCCACTTCAAGGGTCAGGTGTCGTCGTGGGACGTGGTCAACGAGGCCTTCTCCGACAGCGGCGGGCTCCGGCGCTCGACGCCGTTCCAGGACAAGCTCGGCGACGGCTACATCGCCGAGGCGTTCCAGGCCGCCCGCGCGGCGGACCCCGGCGCGAAACTGTGCATCAACGACTACAACATCGAGAACATCGGCGCGAAAAGTACCGCCGTCTACAACCTGGTACGCGATTTCAAGGCTCAGGGCGTACCCATCGATTGTGTAGGTTTTCAGGCCCATCTGATCCTCGGCCAGGTCCCCGGCGACCTGAAGGCCAACCTCCAGCGCTTCGCCGACCTCGGCGTCGACGTGCGCATCACCGAACTCGACATCCGCATGGCCACCCCCTCGGACGCGGCCAAACTCGCCCAGCAGGCAGCGGACTACCGCTCGGTGGTGACGGCCTGCCTGGCCGTGACCCGCTGCCAGGGCGTCACCACCTGGGGCGTCACGGACAAGTATTCCTGGATCCCCGACGTCTTCCCCGGCGAGGGCGCAGCCCTGCTCTGGGACGAGAACTACCAGCCCAAACCGGCCTACCAGGCGGTCGCCGAAGCCCTCGGCGGCGTAACCCCGGCCGCACCCTGCAAAGCCGCCTACTCGGTGTCCAGCCAATGGAACACCGGCTTCACGGGCACCGTCACCCTCACCAACACCGGCACCACCGCCTGGTCCGGCTGGGAACTCGCCTTCGCCTACACCGCCGGCCAGACGATCACCCAGTCCTGGAACTCGGTACTGGTCCAGCCCGGGCCCCAGACCAAGCTCACCAACGCCTCCTGGAACGGCACGGTCGCCCCCGGCGGCACGGTCTCCCTCGGCTTCAACGCATCCTGGTCCGGCACCAACCCCGCCCCCACGGCCTTCACCGTCAACGCAACGGCCTGCACTACGGTCTGACCGTGCTCACCTACGCCTACGTGGGACCCGCGGACCTTCCCGCGGGTCCCCCCGGCCATGCCGTCCCGACCCCTGCCGCCTTCGCCCGGTGGGCAAGCAGGGCGGACCTGTCCGAGCCGTTCACCTATGTGGTCACCCTGGACGGCACCTTGCGCCTGGCACCCCGCCGCAGCGAGCACGTCGCCTGCGCTTCCGGTGAGCGGGTGCTGGCGGCAGGCGAGATTCTGTTCGTACGCTCGGAGCCCGGCTGGACAGCCCCCGAGGTGACCAACCAGTCCACCGGCTACTGCCCGGCCCCGTCCTGCTGGCCCGCCGTGGCGGCGGCGCTCACCCGCGCCGGCCTGAACCACCCCGGCCACTTCACCACCGAGTTCATCTTCCGCCACTGCGCCACCTGCGGCGAGCTCACCGTGGTGAAGGACGACGACTACTACTGCTACAACTGCGAAACCCCACTGCCCGCCTGAACCACGTACTACCGTCGGGGAATGAGCCTGACGCAGCTGATCTACTGCAGCAGGAAGAACACGGACCTGCGCCCCGAAGCGATCTTCGGCATCCGCGACCAGGCCCGGGCCAACAACGCCCGCCAGGACCTCACCGGCGTCCTGCTCTTCAACCGCGACTGCTTCATGCAATGCCTGGAAGGCGACCGCGAACAGGTCACCGAAACCTTCGCCGCCATCTCCCAGGACGCCCGCCACGACCACGTGGCACTGGTCGCCGTCCAGGACATCCCCCAGCGAAGCTTCCCCGACTGGACCATGGGCCTCCTGGACGCCAGCTCCCCCAGCCTCCGCGCCGCCCTCGACGACATCCTCCCCAGCACCGAATTCACCCCGGAGACCCTCCCCGCCGACACCGCGGTCACGGTGATGAACCGAATGCGCACCCTGCACTTCGCCTACTGAGACCTGCCGAGACCTACTGGCGCCGGTAGAGCTCGCCGGCGCCGACCAGCACGATGCCCGGTTCGTTCGCGGCGGCGATGACGAGGTCGTCGGTGAAGCCCGACGCGGAGTAGCAGACCAGCTTCGCGGTCTCGGCGCCGTACCGTCCCTGCGCGGTCAGCAGCACCCGGATCCGCCGCAGCCGGTCGAGGTGGGCCAGCCCCATGATGTCGCCCCACTTCGACTCGCCGATGGCGAGCAGCGGCCGGCGGTTGTCGTCGTCCAGCCCGAAGGCGACCATGTCCAGCTCGTACGACGTCTTGTTGCTCGCGTCGTTGACCGTGCCGCTGCCGACGCGGTTCGGGTAGTCGCCGAGCAGTTCCGGTGGTGCCATGTGCCGGGTCCAGAGGCGGCACAGATGCTCGAAGTGCGGGCCGAGCACGTTGCCGACGAAACGCTGGCGGCTGCGCTGCCACAGCCTGGTCGCGTCCCGGGTGTGCTCGAGGTCGGACCAGATGGGCCGCGTGACCGCGTGGTAGAACGTGACCAGCGGTTCCGCGATCCGGAAGCTGGTCCGGTTGTCCTTGAACACGTCGGGTTCGCGGGCGATGAGACCGCAGTCCTCGAGGACGGTCAGCGGGTGGGCCAGGTCGCCGGATTTACGGCCCAGGTAGGACGCGATGCCGCCACGGTTCGCGTTCCCGGCGGCGATCGCGGCCAGGACAGAATGGTAGAGCCCGATGTCGTGCAGTTCCGGCTCGTCGGCCAGCAGGTATCGCGCCTCCCGGAAGAGCGGGCTGGCCGGGGACAGGACCGTGCGGACCACCCAGGAGTCGAAGTCGTCCGGGCCCGCCGGGGTGTCGTCGCGGGCGAACTCACGGCGGTAGGCGGGTGTCCCGCCCACGATCGCGTTGACCTTCAACGCGGTGGCCGGGTCGTCCACACCCCAGAACTCCGCGGCGAGCTGATGGTCGAGGGTGGGTACGACCAGCTCCAGCCCGGCCCGGCCACGCAGCGACGCGTTGCCGCTGAGCAGCCGCCCCATGAACGACATGGCCGAACCACAGAGCAGCAGACAGGTACGGCTGGAGTCGCGCTCGGCGCGCAACGGTGCGAACGCGTTCTGAATGATCGACGGAAGCTGCGCATTGGCAGCCACCAGGTAGGGGAACTCATCGATCACCACCGGGATCCGCCGCTCCCGCCCGAGAGCGAGCAGCGCGTCGATGGCGCTGTGCCACGTCTCGAACGAGAACGGCGCCGGAGCGTTCTGATGCTCGGCCAGCTGAGCGCCGAACTGGTTCAGCGAGTCGCGGTCGGTCGCCTCGTCCACAGCTATGCAAGTTGGCAGAAGTCGGTCAGGGCGGCGGCGGCCGCAGCGGGTTGCTCGTCGGGGATGAAGTGGCCGGCGTCGGCGATGGTGATGCCGGTGACCGTGGGGGCCCAGGGCTTGAGGGAGGCTGCCATGTCGGGGATCGAGCCGTGGCTGCTGGAGATGCCCAGGACCGGCAGCGTGAGGTGCTTGCGGGCCAGGGCCTCATGGTTCAGGCGCGCGGACTCGGCGGCGTCGCGGTAATAGGCCAGGGCGGCGTGGAGGCCGCCCTCGGCGGCGAGGGATGCGGCGTACAGGTCGATTTCCTGGTCACTGAATGCATCTGCGGCGAGGGACTTGGTCTTCAGGAACCATGCGACGTATTCGCGTTCGCGGCCGGCGAGGAGGACCTCCGGCAGGTCGGGCACGAGGTGGAAGGCGAAGTGCCACGTCTTCCACGCGCGGGCCGGGTCCGTCGGGATCGAGTCGGGCAGGGTGATGCCCGGGATGCCGGCGTCGAGCAGGGCGACGCCGCGGATCCGGTCCTCGAACTGCAGGGCCTGGGAGAACGCGACCCACGCGCCGATGTCATGGCCGGCCAGCCAATAGGAGGAAACACCGAGCGACTGCACGGCGGCGTGGACCGAGGCGGCGGCCGTGTGTGTGTCGTAGCCGCCCGGGGGTCGCTCGGAGTCGCCCTGGCCGGGCAGGTCGACGGCGATGACGTGGAATCGCTCGGCGAGGGCGGGCATCACCTTCCGCCACGCCTGCCAGGTCTGCGGGAAGCCCGCGAGCAGCACGATCGCCGGACGAGCCGGGGAACCGCCTTCGACGATGTGGAGGCCGGACCGGTGGTGGGTGAAGTCAGTCATGCGAAGCACACTAGGCCATCTTGAACCAAACAGTTCAAGATAATATGATCAGCGTCATGGCAGGCAGGAAGCAGTTCGACGTCGGCACGGCACTCGAGGCCGCCATGATCCAGTTCTGGCGGGCGGGTCATGCCGACACGTCGGTGGACGACCTGTCGCGGGTGACCGGGCTCAACCGGAGCTCGCTCTACTCGTCGTTCGGCGGCAAGGATGCGCTGTTCCTGCGGTGCCTCGACCGCTACGTCACCCGTTACGGCGAGCGGTTCGATGCCGCGCTGGCCGATGCCGGTGATCAACCGGTTGCGGGCGTGCGGGCGTTCTTCGAGGTCACCCTGGAACGTATCGCCGACCCCGCGCTGCCCGACGGATGCCTGGTGGCCCAGACCGCGATGGCGATCCCGTCGCTCAGCCCGGCCGTGGCCGAGCGCGCGCAGCAGGCGGTGGGCATTCAGCAGACGCGGCTACGGGCCGCCCTCACCACAATGCCCGATCAGACAGCCGAGGTGTACGCAGTCCACGTCGCCGCCGTCAACCAGTCCCTCGCCGTCATGAGCCGGACCGGGGCGAGCGCCGCCCAGCTGCGCGCCATCGTCAGCGTGACCCTGGACGCCCTCGAGAACGCTATTTGAACCCGCCGGCGACCTTCGCGCTCGTCTTCGATGCCTTTGCCTTGACCTCGTACTTGTCGCCGCCCAGCGCGTGCTTCGCGGCGGGGTGGTTGTACTGCGCCGCGAACGTGTACGACCCCGGCGCCAGCTGGCCGCCCGGGAGCAGCACGAAGCGGTAGACGATCGTGTCGGCCTGCTGGGTCGGCGTGATCGTCATCATGTTCTCGGGGACCGAGGTCCAGCGGCCGGCGTACTCCACCTTGTCCGTCTTCGCCACGGTGATGGTCACGTCGAGCTCGGTGATCGTCTTCGTGGTGGTCAGCACGACGTCGTTCTGGGTCCAGCTGGGGTTCGAGCCCGGGTCGAGCACCGACTGCGACGACAGGTAGCCGTCCTTGGTCGTGGCGCGGTGGGACGCGCCGCTCGACGTCGAGACCTGGGGTTTGCGGGAGGACGCCGAGGGCGAGCCGGACGGCGACGCCGACACCGACGGGGAGCCCGACGGGGAAGGCGATACCGACGCGGTGGGCGCGGCGACCTGGTCCGTGCCGTTGTCGTCGCCGTCGCTCGACGCGAGACGGACGCCGGCGACGCCCCCGACCAGGACGGCCACGACGCCGAAGGCCGCCGCGAGGGGGCGCAGGCGGATCAGGGCCGGGCGGCGGGCGGGCTCGGCGCGGTTCTGGATGATCCGGTCGAACATGGCGTCGCGGTCCGGGCGGTGCCGGTCCGCTTGCTGGTGCAGCAGCGACCGGAGAGCTCGTTCGTCGTGGTCACGCATTGAGGCCTCCTCCGATGCTCATCGGGATCTCCTGCAGGAACGTGCTCAGCTGGGCGGCGCCGCGTGACGTCTGGCTCTTCACCGCGCCGACGGAGATGCCGAGGATCTCGGCGACCTCGCGCTCGGGGACGTCGAACGCGTACCGCAGGATCACGCATTCGCGGCGGCGGACCGGGAGGCGGCCCAGCGCCGCGCGTACATCCATGATCGCCGGGGTGTCCGGCTCGGCGCGGTCGCGCCGCAGCAGGCCGAGCCGCAGCATGCCGTGGCGTTCCCGGGTCTGGCGTTTGATCCACTGCCGGGCCAGGTTGGTGACGATGCCCCGGGCGTACGCGAGGGGGCTGTCCGCCGCCTGCACGCGCGCCCAGTGCCGCCAGACCTCGGTGAACGCGTCGGCGGCGAGGTCATCGGCGATCCCCGAGTCACCCGTCACGAGGTAGGCGAGCCGGGACAGGTCCGCGTGGTGCTGGTCGAAGAAGCGGCGGAAGGCACGCTCGTCGTCGAGATCGGTCACGTGGTCCTTCCTCGGGAGTTTCAGCAGGGGGCCGGCTGCCCCGGCAGGGGCAGATCTTGGGGACCGGGGCAGCCGGAGTATGTCAGCCGATCCGTACCGAGCAGGAATCGGTGTCCAGCGTTCCCGAGCCGGTGAAGGCCTCCGTACCGGCCCGCACGCTGGAAAGATACTTCGCCGCGGGCCGCCGCGCCCTGGCAGTCACGTCGTCGGTGAAGTCGGGCAGGCCCGTGTTGTGCATGACGCCCGCGGTGACGGCGACGCCGGCCGAGGTGCCGACGGCGATCGGGAGGTCGTATCGCTTGCGCAACATGTGGAGCCTTCTCGACGGGGACAAGGGCACAACGCTCGCGCGCGGAGGGGCGGTGAGGTCCGGAGCCGCCCCTCCGCGGGCGAACAACCACTCAGTGGTCCACGGCACCGGAAAGGTTGCTCGCGTCGCAAAAGTTTTTTTGGTGTCGCCCATTAGGGTGACGTCGAACGTTCCACGGGGAGGACCACCGATCATGACCATGCCGCTGCGGCCGGGCGAACAGACCCGGCTCGGGCGCTACGAGCTGCTGGGCCGTCTTGGCCAGGGTGGCATGGGCACCGTCTATCTCGGCAGCGACGACTCGGGGCGGCGGGTGGCCATCAAGATGGTCCGGCCGGAGTTCGCCGATGAGCAGGAGTTCCGGGGGCGGTTCCGCAGCGAGGTCAACCGGGCCAAGCAGGTGCCCCCGTTCTCCACCGCCGAGGTGCTCGACGCCGACCCCGACCACGACCCGCCCTATCTCGTGGTGGAGTACGTCGAGGGGCCGAGCCTGCAGGCCGTGATCGCCGACAAGGGCCCGCTGTCCGGCTCCGCGCTGCACGGGGTGGCGGTCGGCATCGCGACGGCGCTGACCGCGATCCACGGCGCCGGCGTGATCCACCGCGACCTCAAACCGGGCAACGTCCTCATCGCGATGGGTGGCATCAAGGTCATCGACTTCGGGATCGCGCGCGCATTCGAGGCGACCAGCGCTCACACGCGTACCGATCAGATGGTCGGCACTGTCGCCTACATGGCGCCGGAGCGGTTCGATGATGCCGGTGGCCGTCAGGTCGGGCCGGCGGCGGACATCTTCGCGTGGGGTGCCGTGGTGGCCTACGCGGCGACCGGCCGCACCCCGTTCGCGGCAGACTCGGCGGCGTCGACCGCGATGCGCATCCTGACCCAGCCGCCCGAGCTCAGCGGCCTGCCCGAGCCGCTGCGGGCCCTGGTGGCCCGCGCGCTGGCCAAGGAGCCCAAGGACCGGCCCACCGCACGTCAGCTGCTCGATCTGCTGCTGGCCGGTGGCACCGGGGAGGCGGGCGTCGCGGCCCTCGCGCAGGAGGCCACGACCGTCACGCCGCGGCCGAGGAGACGACAGCGGCTCCTGCTCCCCGTCGCGGTGATCGTCGCGGTGCTGGCCGGGATGTTCGGCGCCCGGATCGGCATGGACCGCTCCGACGCCGGTTCCGAGCCGGCGGGTGACACTCCGGTCGTGCGCCCCACGCCCTCGGTGGACCCGCACGCCGAGATCCTCGCCGGGCGCAACCTCACGCTGCTGCACGTCGACGAGATCGACCGTGACCTTGCCCTCGACGTGCAGGATCCGCGGGTGCGGGCCGCCGACGGCACCGGGAACAAGTCGTTGTTCCTGCTGGAGCCGGTCGGCGTCGACTATCTGGTCCGCACCCTGCGCGAGGGCGTCGGCGGGCCGGAGACGTGCCTCGGGGTGCGCAACGATCCGGAGGGCTCGGCGTTCCTCGTCCCGGCGCAGTGCAAGGCGACAAAAGCGACCCTGTTCTCCTTCACCGCGATCGGCAAGAAGGACGACAAGGGTCGCGAGCGTTACACGATGTCCAACGACGAGTCCGGCACGGTGCTCTGGGATCCGAGCAACCGGACGGTGATCGTCGAGGTCGCCGATGACTGGACGCCGAACCTCAGCGTCAGCTTCGTGGACCGCGGCCCCCTCTCGGAGGCCGCGATCCCGTCGGCGTCTAGACCTTCCTGAGCACCGTGACGCCGCGCGCCTCGAGCAGCGTGCCCGAGCCGTGCAGCACCTCGCCGTCGAGACCGGTCAGCTCGACCGGCTCGGCGGTCCGGTTCACCACGAACCAGTAGTCGCCACGCACCGCGAGCTCGACCCGCCCGCGCAGCTCCTCCGGCAGTTCACTGACGATCCCGGCCCGCTGCAGCAGGTCACCCAGGACCGGGACGAGACCTTCCGGGCCGAGCCGGGTCGACACGTACGCCGCCGAGCCCGTCCCCACACTGCGCCGGGTGATGGCGGCACCGCCGTCCTTGTAGCTGGCGAGCACCTCCACCCCCGCCCCGGTGACCTCGACGTGGTCGGTCCAGACCGTGCCGATGGTGCCGTTGTCGAGCGCGGCGCTGTCGCCGTCCAGCAGCGGCTCGAACTCCTCGATCCGGATGCCGAGCAGGTCACGCAGCGCACCCGGGTAGCCGCCGAGCCAGATGTGGTCGTTCTCGTCGACGACCCCCGAGAAGTACGTGGTGACGAGGTGTCCCCCGGCGTTCACGTAGGACTCGAGGCGTTCCCGCAGCGCCTGCGGCACCACGTGCAGGATCGGCGCCACGACCATGTCGTAACCGGCCAGATCGGCGTGCGACGGCACGACGTCGGCGCGGACGCCGAGGTCGAGGAACGCCGTGTACCAGTCGAGGGCCTCCTGCTTGTACCGCAGCCGATCGGTCGGGTGCGAGTCCTGCTCGCTGGCCCACCACGAGTCCCAGTCGAAGACGATCGCGGCCCGTGACGGCGTCCGCCCGGTCCCCGAGATCGGGGCGAGCTTGCGCAGGGTGTCCCCCAGTGCCACGACGTCGCGGAACAGCGTGCTGTCCTCGCCGGCGTGCGGGACCATCGCCGAGTGGTACTTCTCGGCTCCGGCCTTCGACTGGCGCCACTGGAAGAAGCAGACCGCGTCGGCTCCGTGCGCGACGTGCGTGAGCGAGTCACGCGCCAGTTCGCCCGGCTTCTTGGGCACGTTGACCGGCTGCCAGTTGACCGCGCTGGTCGAGTGCTCCATGAGGAACCACGGCCTGCCGCCCGCCACCCCGCCGGTGAGGTTCGCCGAGAACGACAGGTCGTCCAGCGACTGCGCACCCGGCAGGCGGTAGTGGTCGTTCGAGACGAAGTCGACGTCGGCCGCCCACGCGGCGTAGTCCATCGGCTTCTGCTCGCCCATGATCATGAAGTTGGTGGTGACCGGGATACCCGGCGTCAGCTCGTGCAGCACGTCCCGCTCGGCGCGCAGGTACACGCGCAGGGCCTCGGACGAGAACCGTTTGAAGTCGAGCTGCTGGGTCGGGTTCGGGTGGGTCGCCGCCAGCCGTGGCGGGAGGATCTGCGCCCAGTCGCTGTAGTGCTGCGACCAGAACGAGGTCCCCCACGCCGCGTTCAGTGCGTCGAGGGTGCCGTACTTGCTCTGCAGCCACGACCGGAACGCCGCCGCGGCGTCGTCCGAGTAGTCGTAGATGTTGTGACAGCCCAGCTCGTTGGAGACGTGCCACGCGGTCAGCGCCGGGTGGTTGCCGTACCGCTCGGCCATCACGCGGACCAGGCGCAGGGCGTGCTCGCGGAAGATCGGCGAGGTGGGGCGCCACTGCTGACGCCCGCCCGGCCAGATCGTGCGGCCCTGCTGGTCCACCGGAAGGATCTCCGGGTGCTTCGTGGTCAGCCACGGCGGCGGGGAGGCCGTCGCGGTGGCGAGGTCGACCGAGATGCCCCCGGCGTGCAGCAGATCCAGGATCTCGTCGAGCCAGCCGAAGTCATACTCACCCTCGGTCGGTTCGAGGCGTGCCCACGAGAAGATGGCGAGCGAGACGATCGTGACGCCGGCCGCACGCATGGCGCGCACGTCCTCGTCCCAGACCTCCCGCGGCCACTGCTCGGGGTTGTAGTCGGCGCCGTACTCCAGCCGGGGCTGCTGCCCCGGCCGGGTCGGGCGAAGCCAGCGAGTCGTCACTTGACCGTGAACCCCTGCTCCTTGCCGTACGCCGCGGACTGGTCCTGCCACGCCTTGAGACCATCGGCCAGCGGCGTCGAGGAGACGTACGCCTTGCCGACGCTGTCGTTGAAGATGCTGTTCGCGTACACCTGGAAGGGCAGGTACGACCAGCCGGGCGTCACGTTCTTCGAGGAGGCCGCGAAGATCTCGTTGGCCTTCTGGCCGCCGAAGTACTTGAACTCGGTGTTGAGGAACGCGTCGGAGTTCAGCTGCTTGACCGTGGCCGGGAAGGCACCGTTGTCAACGCGGGTCTGCACGCCGTCGCCGTCGTTGGCGTACTTCAGGAAGCCGTAGGCCAGCGCCTTGTTGGAGGACTTCTCCGGGATGGCGAGCGAGCTGCCACCGTTCTCGGCGGAGGCGGTGCCACCGGCGGTCCACTGCGGCAGGGCCGCGACGCGCCACTTACCGGAGCCCGCGGGGGCGCCGGAGGTGAAGTTGGCGGGCATCCACGCGCCGGTGTTCAGGGTGGCGATGGACCCGTTGCCGAGGCCCTGGTACCACTGGTCGCTCCAGGAGCTGATCGGCGCGAGCAGCTTCTCGCTGATCAGCGCCTGCCAGACCTTGACGAACTCCTGCGAGCCCGCGTCGTTCAGGTTGATCGTGACGTTGGTGCCGTCGACCTGGTACGGCTTGCCGCCGGCCTGCCAGATGAGGCTGGTGACGAAGCCGGCGTCGCCGGTGTCGTTGGCGATGTACGCCTTCGGGTCCGCGGCGTGCAGCTTGCGGGCCGCGTCGAGGAACTCGGTCCACGTGGTCGGGACCGTGATCTTGTACTTGTCGAAGACGTCCTTGTTGTAGAACATCGCCATGGGGCCCGAGTCCATCGGGAGCCCGTAGGTGCCGCTGCCGGACTGGACCGAGGCCCACGGGCCGGGGCTGAAGTCGGCCTTGAGCGACGAGGCGCCCATCTGGTTCAGGTCGGTGATCGACTTGCCGAGCGCGAACTGCGGCAGCGCGTAGTACTCGATCTGCGCGACGTCCGGGATGCCCGAGCCGGCCGCGAACGCGTTCTGCAGCGCGGTGTACTGGTCGTTCCCGGTGCCGGCGTTGACCAGGTTGATCTTCACGTTCGGGTAGGTCTTCTGGAAGTTCGCGACGACCTGCTTGAGGGTCGGCTCCCACGCCCAGACGGTGAGGTTGCCACCCTTCTGCAGCGCGGCGGTCACATCGGCGTCGGAGACGGTCGTGCCGGACGTGCCCGACGAGGAGTCGTCGTCACCGCCGCCGCACGCGGCGAGGGTGAGGGTGGTGGCGGTGGCGAGCGCGGCCAGGCCGAGCAGACGCCGCCGGGTGAAAGTGGTCATGCGTGATCTCCTTATTCCTTAACGCTGCCGGCGGCAAGGCCGGACTGCCAGTAACGCTGCAGCAGCAGGAACGCGGCCAGCAGCGGGAGGATCGTGAGCATCGATCCGGTGATGACGAGGTTGAACACGACGTCCCCGCCGGCGGTCTGGGCCTGAGCGTTCCAGGCGTTCAGGCCGACGGTGAGCGGGTACCAGTCGGGGTCCTTGAGCATGATCAGAGGCAGGAAGTAGTTGTTCCAGGTCGCGACCATGCTGAAGAGCAGGACGGTGACGATGCCCGGGGCGAGCAGCGGCACGGCGAGGCGGAAGAAGATGCGGAACTCGCCGGCCCCGTCGACCCGCGCCGCCTCGATGATCTCCGTCGGGATCGCCTGCTCCGTGAAGGTCCACATGAGGTAGAGCCCGAACGGGGTGATCAATGACGGGATGATGACGGCCCACGGGGTGTTCGTCAGGCCCATCTTGCTGAACATGAGGAACGTGGGGACCGCCAGCGCGGTGCCGGGGACGGCGACCGCGCCGATGACGATGGCGAAGACGCCCTTCTTGCCGGGGAAGTCGAACTTCGCCAGGCCGTAACCCGCCAGCACGGCGAGGAAGGTCGCGCCGCCGGCGCCGACGATCACGTAGAACAGCGTGTTGCCCAGCCAGCGGACGAAGATGCCGTCGTTGTACGTGAGCGTCTCGCGGATGTTGTCCCAGAGCGCGAAGTGCCCGTCGTCGAACCACAGGCCGAACGAGCTCGCCAGCCCGTCCTGGGTCTTCGTCGAGTTGATCAGCAGCCAGACCAGCGGGATCAGGCTGTAGATCAGCGCGATGCCGGTGACCAGCGTGAGGACCACGCTCTTGCGGTTGCGCGGCTTACGGGGGGTGAGCGGCGACTTGTGGGTGCCGGTGCGCTCGGGCGCGGTGACCATGGTCGTCATGGCGCTCAGCTCTCCTTGGTGCCGCGCAGCTGCACGACGTAGGCGATGACCATGGTGATCACGCCCATGACGATGGCGACGGTGGCGGAGTAGTTGTACTGCTGGCCCGAGAACGACAGCGAGTACGCGTACAGGTTCGGGGTGAAGTAGGTGGTGATCGCGTTGGGCGCGACGTTCTGCAGGATGCTCGGCTCGTTGAAGAGCTGGAAGCTGCCGATGATCGAGAAGATCGTGGCGATGACCAGCGCGCCCCGGATGGCCGGCAGCTTGATCGACCGGATGATCCGCAGCTCACCGGCGCCGTCGATCTCCGCCGACTCGTAGAGCGTCGTGGGGATCGTGCGCAGCGCCGAGTAGAAGATCAGCATGTTGTAACCCACGAACTCCCAGGTCACGATGTTGCCGATCGAGGTGAGGATCAGGCTCGGCGAGAGCGGGTCCGGCAGGGTGATGTTGAAGGCGTCGTTGATGTTGCCGACCAGGCCGAACTGCGTGCCGTAGATGAAGCCCCACATCAGGGTGGCGACCACGGCGGGCACGGCGTAGGGCAGGAAGATCGAGATCCGGAAGAACGACTTGCCGTAGAGCCGGCCGCTGTCGATCGCGAGGGCGACCAGCAGCGCGATGAACAGCATGATCGGGACCTGGACGACCAGGAAGATCGACACCCGCCCGACCGAGGACCAGAAGTTCGGGTCGGTGAGCGCCTGCTGGTAGTTGTCCAGACCGACGAACGAGTTGCCGCCGATCAGCCGGTTCTTGAACAGGCTCAGGTAGATCGAATAGACGATCGGTGCGAGGAAGACCAGAGCGAAGACGGCCATGAACGGACCGACGAACCGCCAGCCCGTCCAGGACCGGCGTCTCGGTACAGCGATGTCGGCCACGTGACGTCCCTTCTCTGCACGAAGTATGTTTACGTAAACATCATGCTCCACGTCGGCGGGAAGGGCCCAGTGGCAGGCATTGTTTCACGGAAATCAATATCGTGATGTTAACGTAAACATCGTGGTGATCGTTACACTGCCGCAGCGGATCGTCAAGAGGAGTCGCAGGTCATGCCGGAATTTGTTGATCATGACTCAGGGCTTTGCTGATCATGGCTGACGCTGGCCGCCGCCGGCCCCGGCGCGGCGTATCGATGGCGGACGTCGCGCGCCTGGCCGGGGTTTCGTCACAGACCGTGTCGCGGGTGTCGACCGGGCATCCCAGCGTGGTCGAGTCGACCCGCCAGCAGGTGCTGGCCGCGATGCAGGAGCTCGGTTACCGCCCCAACAGCGCGGCACGGGCACTCAAGCGCGGGGAATTCCGCACGCTCGGCGTCATCCTGTTCACCCTGGCGACCACCGGCAACAGCCGCACGGTCGAGGCCATCCTGGCCCAGGCAGCCCAGGAGGGGTACGCGATCACGCTCATCCCCGTGGCGATGCCGACCCAGGACGGCGTGCTGGGCGCGTTCACCCGCCTCGGCGAGCTCGCCGTCGACGGCGTCGTCGTGATCATGGAAGTGCACCTGCTGGACGCGGCGAATCTGGAGCTGCCGCCGAACATGCAGGTCGTGGTCGTCGACTCGGACGCCGGGGAGCGTTACCCGGTCGTCGACACCGACCAGGCGGACGGCGCCCGGCAGGCCACCCGGCACCTGCTGGAGCTCGGCCACGAGACGGTCTGGCACGTCAGCGGCCCGATCGAGTCGTTCGCGGCCGGGCGGCGTACCCAGGCGTGGCGCGAGACCCTGGAAGCCGCCGGAAAGGCTGTCCCGCCCCCACAGCTGGGCGACTGGACGGCCGAGTCGGGATATCAGGCCGGGCTGGTCCTCGCCCGGAATCCCGGCTGCACCGCGATCTTCGCGGCCAACGACCAGATGGCACTGGGCGTGATGCGGGCCTTCCACGAGCAGGGCCGCTCGATCCCGGGCGACGTCAGCGTCGTCGGCTTCGACGACATCCCCGACGCCCACGCGTTCTTCCCACCCCTGACCACCGTCCACCAGGACTTCGCGGAGGTCGGCAGGCGCTGCGTGGAGGGCCTGCTGCGCCAGATCCGCAACGAACCGGGCTCGCCCGGCACCGACCTGGTCCCCACGCGCCTGGTCCTGCGCGGCAGCACCGCGGCTCCACGAGGACGTTGAGAGGGTCCGGCCGCCCCACGGGGGAGGACGGCCGGACCGGTCTCACAACGGATCAGACCGCGAGACGCTGACCCGGGAAGATCAGGTTCGGGTCGCTCACGACACCGCTGTTGAGCTGGTACAGACCGCGCCAGCCACCGCTCACGTGCTTGTTGCTCGCGATCTTCGCCAGGGTGTCCCCCGACTTGACCACGTAGCTGCGCCCGGTCGCCTTGACCGAGGTGGCGGCCTTCTTGGTGGCCTTGTGCGTCGTCGTCTTCCGCGAGGTGGAGGACGTCGTCGCCTTCTTGTGCGTCGAGGCCGCCTTCTTGCTCGTCGAGCTCGACTTCTTGTGCGAGGTCGAGGACGACGATCCGCCGGCGTTCTTGGCGGAGTAGGACTTGGACGAGCCGGCCTTCTTGCCGCAGACCGGCCACGCGCCGATGCCCTGGCCGTCCAGCACCTTCTCCGCGATACGGATCTGCTGCGAACGGCTGGCCTTGTTGGCGGTGCTGGCGTACTTCGCGCCGCCGTAGGCCTTCCACGTGCTCCGGCTGAACTGCAGGCCCCCGTAGAAGCCGTTGCCGGTGTTGATAGCCCAGTTGCCGCCGGACTCGCACTGCGCGACGGCGTCCCAGTTCACACTGGACTTCGCCTGCGCCGCACCACCCGATCCGAGCAGGACGGCCGTTCCGGCCGCACCCGCCACGAACAGGCCGAGGGCACGCAGAGACTGCTTGCGGACATGCTTTGCCATGAAAGATGAACCTCCACGCCTGTGAGGTCAGCTGTCGGATTCGGGCGAGGTAGCCCGGCCGTCCCGCTCGGTTATGGCGGGTCCGGCTTCACCCCGAGGCGCGCTGCAGCACGCCGAGGAACTTGGGTCCCCCACTTCCTGCCTTTGGTCAAAGGTCCCGGCCCGGTCGGCGGCAGGAATTCGGCGTTGCCGACCGCGGGGCCCGCGTCAGCGGACTGGCCGACGGTAGCCAGGCCCCGGGGGTGTTCGGCAAACTTCTGGCCCTAAAGGTGAGCTTGTTTACATCCCTGACTTGCCCCATGAATGACCATGAAACGGTCTATTTCACCGGTTCGCCGGGAGCGTCGGCAGCAGCGCGACACGCAGTCCGAGCCGCAGCGCAGCCAAGGTCAACGCACTCGAGTCGGCGTTGGTGTCGAGGTCGGTCGCGTGGACGGGTTCACGCAGCCCGAAGGCGTACCATCCGCCGTCCGTGGTGGCCCCGATGACGACGTCGAAGTTGCGCAGCAGGTCGTAGGCGTCCCGCACGAGCTGTGGCGTGAGGTCGGGGGAATCAACCGTGATCATGAGGAAGTCGTCGCGGCGATGGACGCTGCGGGTGGCGGCGGCGCAACGGAAGAACCGGGTCATGCTCCTCAAGTGGTCGTTACGGCCCGGAAAGTTGCCCGCCTCAGCAGGAAATCCACTCTGTGTTCGTCGTCACATCATCAAGAATTTCCGGAACGGGGGAAACGCCCAGGCCAGGGCCCTGCGGTACGCGCAGATGCCCGCCCTCGAGCACGAACGGCTCGGTGATGTCCGTGGCGAAGTACCGCCCGGACGCCGACGTGTCCCCCGGGAGGGTGAAGCCGGGCAGCGCGGCGAGAGCTACGTTGGCAGCACGCCCGAGACCGGTCTCCAGCATGCCGCCGCACCACACCGGGATCCCGTGCGCCGCGCAGACGTCGTGGATGCGCCGGGCCTCCAGATAGCCGCCGACCCGGCCGGGTTTGACGTTGACGATCGCGCAGGCGCCCAGCGTGATCGCCGCGGCTGCGGTGCGCGCGGACGTGATCGACTCGTCCAGGCAGACCGGGGTGGTGATCCGCCGGGCCAGCTCGGCGTGCCCGAGCACGTCCTCCTCGTCGAGCGGCTGCTCGATCAGCAGCAGCCCGAACGGGTCGAGCCGGGCGAGCTGCCGGGCGTCGCCCACGGTGTAGGCCGTGTTCGCGTCGACCTGCAGCAGCACGTCGTCGCCGAAGCGCTCGCGGACGGCGCGGACCGGCTCGACGTCCCAGCCGGGCTCGATCTTCAGCTTGATCCGCAGGTAGCCCTCGGCGAGGTAGCCGCCGACGGCGTCCAGCAGCTCGGGGATCGAGTCCATGATGCCGACGGAGACCCCGCACGGCACCCGGTCGTGCACGACGCCGAGCTCACGGGCGAAGGAGCGGCCGGCGGCACGCAACTCGGCGTCCAGGACCGCGGTCTCCAGCGCCGCCTTCGCCATCCGGTGACCCTTGAACTGCTCCAGGGCCGGGCCCACGGCGTACGCGTCAAGCCCCCGCACAGCCGCGACAGCGGGCACCAGGAAGCGCCGCAGCACGTCCGCGGCCGCGTCGACGTACTCCGAGGAATACCGGGGGTCGGACATCGCCACGCACTCGCCCCAGCCCTCGGCATCGCCGGTGACCACGCGCACGAGCAGCACGTCGCGGGCGGTCTCCGTGCCGAACGAGGTGCGGAACGGGCTGACCAGCGGCATCGCGACCCGGCGCAGCTCGACCCCGGTCAGCCTCATGCGGGCCACCGCAGGACGTATCCCCGCGCCCGGTCGAACCCCACGACCCGGGCGCCCGAGGCCATCGGTCCACCGAGGACCTCGCGGACCTCGAGCCGCCATCGCCGGGCCGCGGCGGGATCCCTCGTACGCAGAGCTTCGATGTCAGCCGGAACCGCCACCACCACGTCCTCCCCCACTGGTGGCGCCTTCGCCTGCCCGGTGAGGTCCCAGCGCACCAGGAGCCGGTCGGACGGGTCGTCGCCGTTGATCACGTCGTGCATGGGCCCGTAGAAGTCGGTGAGGTACTCCACCGGCTCGCCACCGAGCTTGACCAGGTTGAAGTGGGCGTTGCGGGCCACGAGCGGGTCGTAGGTCCAGGTGATCGCGGCCGCGCCGTGCTCGAGGGCCCACTCGCGCTGGTGCTGCTTCAGGGCGTATCCGACACCCCGGCCGGCCACCGCGCGCGTGACGCCGGCGACGTGGCTGTGCAGTTCCCGCTCGGCCGGCGGCCCGAAGAAGCCGACACAGCCGCCGATCAGGGCACCGTCGTCGTACGCCGCCGCGATGTAGTTGCCCGCCTTGGCGAGCGCCCGCAGCACCTCGACCCCGAGCAGCGGTGCGGGCCCGTCCTGCCAGATCCCGCCCAGCACGACGTCCAGCTCCGCCAGCTCGGCGAGCCCGTCCACCGTCCGGATCTCGATGGTCATCGCCGGGACAGCTCCTCGACCAGCCCCGCGATCAGCGCCGCCCGGCCGGGAAGCTCTGCCACGAGGACGTGCTCGTCGTCGGCGTGGGCGCCACCGCCGACCGCACCGAGCCCGTCCAGGGTGGGTGTGCCGATGCCACCGGTGAAGTTGCCGTCCGAGCCGCCACCGACCGCGGCAGACCCCGGCACCGGCAGCCCGAGCAGCGCGGCGACCTCCGTGGCGACGGCGAACAGCTCAGCGGTGGCCACCGGCATCAGCGGGGGCCGGTTGGGTCCACCGAGGATCTCGAGCCGGGATTGCGGCAGCACCGGGCGCAGCGCGTGCACGGCGGCGTCCACCCGGGACTGCTCGGCGATGTCACGGACCCGGACGTCGACGGCGACCTCCGCGGTGGCGGGCACGGTGTTCGACGCGGAGCCGCCGGTCAGCAGCGTGGGCGTGACGGTGGTGCCGAGCGCGGGGTCGCCCAGCGCGGCGAGCGCCAGGACCTGGTGGGCGAGCTCGATCGTCGCGTTGACGCCGCGTTCGGGTTCGAGACCGGCGTGGGCGGCGCGGCCGTGGGCCCGTACCCGATACATCGACGTGCCCTTGCGCTCGATCTTGAGCGCTCCCCCGGCGGCGGCCGCCTCCAGCACCAGGGCCGCGGCGCACCCGGCGGCTTCCTTCTCGATCAGCGCACGGGAGGTGGGCGAGCCCAGCTCCTCGTCACAGGTGATCAGCAGCGTCACGCCGTCCGGTGTGGACAGCTCGGCGAGCACGTGGAACGCGAGCACCAGCCCGGCCTTCATGTCGACACAGCCGGGGCCGCGCAGCACGCCGTCACGGATACCGTACGGATGGGTGCTCAGCGACCCGGACGGCCAGACGGTGTCGTGATGGCCGAGCAGCAGCACCCGGGCGGGCCCTGCACCGAACCGCCAGCGCAGGTGGATCCGGCCCTCGACCTTGATCCGCTCGGGCGGCGTCCCCAGCAACCGGGTGCCCATCGCCGCGACGACCTCGACACTCGCCGCCAGGGCCACGGGATCGACGGAGGGTGATTCACAGGTCACCAACTGCTCGATGTCGCCCAGCATCTCCGGCAGACGGGCGGTCATCCGGTCCGGCAGGCTCATACCCGGTCACTTTACGGTGCGCAGACCCGATAGTGTGCTTTCCCGTGACCCGGCCCCTGCGTCCTGGCGACCCGACTGAACTGGGCGGTTACCGCCTGCTGTCACGATTGGGCGAGGGCGGGATGGGTGCGGTCTTCCTCGGCCGCGCCGACGACGGCCGGCTGGCCGCGATCAAGGTCATCCGCCCCGAGTACGCCTCCGACGACGAGTTCCGCAACCGGTTCCGCAGCGAGGTCACCCGCGCCCGGCAGGTCCCGCCGTTCTGCACCGCCGCGGTGCTCGACGCGGACCCCGAGCACGAGACCCCGTACCTCGTCGTGGAGTACGTCGACGGCCCCGACCTGGCCCAGGTGGTCGACGACAACGGCCCGCTGAGCGGGGGCAACCTGCACAGCGTGGCGGTCGGCGTGGCCACCGCGATCGCCGCGATCCACGGCGCCGGGGTCATCCACCGCGACCTCAAGCCCCGCAACGTGCTGTTCTCACTGGGCACGCCGAAGGTCATCGACTTCGGGATCGCGCGCGCCGTGGAGATCACGAGCAAGCACACGCGTACCGATCAGATGGTCGGCACCGTCGCCTACATGGCGCCGGAGCGGTTCGACTCCGACAGCAGCGCCACCGGCCCGGCCGCCGACGTGTTCGCCTGGGGTGCGGTCGTCATGTACGCGGGCACCGGCCGCACGCCGTTCGCCGGGGACACGCCCGCGGTCACCGCCGCGAAGATCCTCACGCAGCCACCCGACCTGGACGGCCTGCCCGATCCGCTGCGCGAACTCGTCGCCCGGACCCTGGCCAAGGACGCACGGGAACGCCCCACCGCGCACGAACTGCTCGACATGCTGCTCACGGCGGGTTCGTCGACCGAGGCGCAGAACCTCGCCGGGCGTCCCGAGCTCCGGCAGGCCGCCGAAGCCGTCCGGGCGGCCCGCCCCAGGGTCCCCCGCAGGCGCGGCCTGATCGCCCTGGCCTCGGCCGCCGCCCTCGCGGTGCTGGCCGGTGGCGGTCTCGGCGTCGCGCACGCCGTCAACTCCGGCGACTCGCAGCAGACCGAGGCGCAGGCACTGTTCCCCGTCGCCGCGCCGGCACCCCGCGCGGTGCGGGGCCTGTCCGTGATCGACCCCCTCGACCGGCCGGGCCAGTGGAAGCCGGAGACCGGCGACACGGGCGGCACCTGTGTCTTCGCCGACGGCGCGCTGCGGGTCACGACCGACGAGGCCAACACGTACGACTGTCCCGGCCCGACGGACAGCTTCGCCGGTGACCAGAGCATCGCGGCGGACGTCACGGTCATCAACCCGGGCAGCTGCGCGCAGATCCGCTTCCGCGCCAACGGCCGCAGCGACTACCTGTTCTCCGCGTGCCCCGGCCAGGTCGAGCTGGCCCTCGAGAACGACGACCAGAAGACCACCCTGACCTCGGTGGCCTCCGATGACTTCCGGCTCGGCAGCACCCGGCGCGTCCGCATCGACCTGCGCGGGCAGCTTGCCACCGTCTCGGTCGACGGCAAACCGATCTTCCAGGCCCCGATCACCGACCAGAGCCTCGTCGCCGGTCAGGTCCGGCTCGGCGCCGACAGCGACCCGAGCGACGGCCCCGGCCGGGCCTCGTTCGCCAATGTGGAGATCCGCTCGCTGTAGCGGTCCACCGCCTCGCTGTAACGCATCCCCGCCGGTTGATCCACGTCGATGAACCTCGCGTATCTTGACGTACCGGTCGGTTGCGGGGCTCTTCAGGGCTCATTACGGCGAGGGTGGGCATGGCGGACAATCACGACGGTGACATCCCGGAACAGCACGATCCGGTGCTGGTCCGCCCGTACATCACCACGGAGCCGGGCGGTGCGGCGCCCGCCGGGCACGACAACCGGCAGCACGAGGTCTGGCCGCACGCGGCGATGCTTCCCGAGGACGCCACCGACACGCTGCCCGCGGTCCCGGCAGCCCCGGCCCCGGACGCCGCCCCGAAGACCTTCGCCCGTCAGCGGCTGGTCGTCCTCTCCGGCGTCGCGGCCATCGCCGTCGTAGCGGCCGCCGGCTTCTTCCTGTTCACCGGTGACAAGACGGAGAACCCCTCCGACCCGGCGCAGATCGCCGCACCGGTCTTCACGGACGAACCCGGGGCCACCGGCTCGCTCGGCGCCGCGACCTCCACCAGCAAGAGCTCCCCCGGCACCTCGGCCAAGGCGAGCCGCAGTGCCCGCGCATCCAACGGCGCCTCGGCCCCCGCAGGCTTCGACGTCCCGGCCGTACCGCCCGCCGGGCAGTCGTCACAGGGCCAGACCCCGACCTCCGCCGGCACCCCGACGCCCACCCTGGACCCACCGCCCGCCGCCGACATCACCGGCCCGATCACCGGCAACAGCGGCCGCTGCCTTGCCCTGGGCGGCCTGCTCGGCATCGACAACACCCCGATCCAGACCAACGGCTGCAGCGGCGTCAGCTACCAGAGCTTCACCCTCACCCCGGACGGCACGATGCGCGTAGCCGGCCACTGCACCCAGGTCACCGACGACGGCACGGTCCGCACGGTCGGCTGCGACGACCGCCCGAGCGCCCAGTGGCGCACAGGCCCCGGCGGCACCCTGATCAACCCGGCATCCGGCCTCTGCCTCACCGACCCGGGCAATTCCGGCGCCACCGTCCGCGCCACCACCTGCACCGGAGCGGCCGACCAGGTCTGGAAGACCGCGGCCTAGTACTGCAACCCGGTGTTGCGACTTGAGTAGCGGTCGCTCGTTGACTGGTCATGCTGGGTGGGCAGGTTCTCGCGGAGTGGCAGGCGGGTCTGGATGACTTGTTTGCGCTGGTGGCGAGCCGTTTTTATCGGGTGGAGCCGCGCCGGTTGGCGTTCGCCTATATACGCGGGTTGCTGGCTCCGTTGGAACGGCGTAACGGCTGGACAATCGCTGAACACGCGGGCCGGCGGTCACCGAACGCGGTGCAGGAGATGCTCTACAGCCCGTGCTGGAAACCGGATCTGGTCCGTGATGACGTGCGGGACTACCTGGTCAAACACCTCGGTAGCGCCGACGGGGTACTGATCGCCGACGACACCGGGTTCGTCAAGAAAGGCGTCCGGTCGGCGGGGGTGCAACGGCAGTACTCGGGCACGGCGGGCAAGGTCGAGAACTGCCAGATCGGTACGTTCCTGGCCTACGCGACGCCGAAGGGCCGGGCGTTGATCGACCGGGAGTTGTATCTACCGAAGTCCTGAACCGACGACCAGCAGCGGTGCGAACGGGCGGCGGTGCCCGACGACGTCGGGTTCGTGACCAAACCGCAGCAGGCCCGCACAATGATCGAGCGGGCCGTAGCAGCTCAGGTGCCGTTCGCCTGGTTCACCGCCGACGAGGCGTTCGGGCAGAACCCCGGCCTGCGGGACTGGCTGCACGAGCAGGACATCCCCTATGTGATGGCGACCCGCAACGACGACGAGGTCCCGGCCGGGCTGCACACCGACCGGCCGGTCAAGGACATGATCGCCGATATCCGGGCTGGGGCGTGGCAGCGGTTGTCCTGCGGCGACGGCCCCCCACGGCCCCCGGGTCTACGACTGGGCCTGGACGCCGATCCGGGCCCCGTTCGCCCATGACCGGCGCGGCTGGGTCCTGGCCCGCCGCTCGATCAGCACTGGTGAGATCGCCTACTACCGGTGTGTCGGCCGACGCGGGACCCGGCTACGGGATCTGGTCCGGGTCGCCGGCGCCCGCTGGGCGATCGAGGAGTCGTTCCAGACCGCGAAGAACGAGGTCGGTCTGGACCAGTACCAGGTCCGCCGTTACGACGCCTGGTACGCGCATATCACCCTGGCCATGGCCGCCGCAGCGTTCCTGGCCGTGACCCGCGCCGCTGAGGCCGTAAAGGGGGTACCAGCGCAGACGGCGGTGAACTGATCCCGTTGACCAGCAACGAAATCCGCCGCCTGTTCGCCAGATTCGTTCTGGCTGTCGTCCACACCGCCGCACACGTCTGGCACTGGTCCCGATATCGCCGCCGACGCCAGCAACAAGCTCGAGCCTGTCACTACCGCAAACGACTCGAACCACCGTAAGCAACGACATCGGGTTGCAGTACTAGGCGTGTCCCATGGCCCGTGACCAGGGCGGCAGCAAGACTGCTCACTCGAGATCAACGGCCGGTCGAGCGCCGTCGAGATTTAGAACAAGGTCGGTAGCTCTGCTGGATGTGTAACTTCGCGTGCACTCGATCGTGCGTTGCAAACGATGTGGCGTTCGAAGTTCGTGGTGTCCCGCGCCGACCTACAAATAGCGGCGCTGGTGCTGCCAGGTCGGGATGCCTTCGTCGTTGAGTTCGGCCAACAGCCAAATCGCTCCGCATTGTCTCTTCAGGGCCAACTCGGAGGCTGAGATGGGAAGCACTTGATGAAAATGAACGTGCGAACCGTCCGGCAGCGGCAACGGCTCCACGAGCCAATCAGTCTGCGGCACCAACAAGAACGTCGACGTGGCGGCACCGGGCCACAACGGATCGCCGAGCGTGACCGTGTCTCCTGCTGAAGCCGCGCCGCCCTGGAGGGGATAGCTGCCCAGCAGCGAAAGCGACGACACGATGTCGTCGAACTCGGGCATCAAGCCGACGAAGAATTCAACCCGCACGCCACCCGTCGACGCTACTACGGCGCTGGCACCGTTGGTGGCATACAGTGCGACACCCTCGCCGGTGGACTCAGCCGGCCACTTGTAGACCTCCATCGGAGCGCCCAGGATGTCGAATCGCGCGACCCGGCCTGGCGTTTGCCACATCAACTCGTAGTGCTCCCGCACCCGAGCGTCGACCTGCATGAACGCTCCTCGACTGCTTTCAGCCTCCCGGGAACTCACGGCCCGGGATTGCCTGTTTGCAGCGAAACAATACCAAGATCTGATGCACCCTTCTGCCGCGATCCGCGTGCACCGTCAGGACTGCGGGACCTGATCATCGTGGGGCCTGGGGTACCCGAGTAGGGCCATCGCCGCCTGGTTGTCGATCCGCGACCAGAAGAGCTGGTGCAACTCGGTGCGCATTTCGTTCTGATAGCTGCCGGTACGACCTCGGCGGAAGAACAGGTCGTCGTGCCCTCGTAGCTCGTCCAGAGACGGAACAGCAGCCTCCGCCCGCAGACCAAGCGCGGGGGCCACCGTGGCGATGATCGGAGCTACCGTCGCATGCGGGTCACGGATCAGGTCCTCGTACCGCAGGACGACACGGTGCGGCACCGACGGCCGCAGCCAGCTGAGAACGCTGGTTCCCCAACTGCCGGTCCCGCCCGCACTCACTCGCAGGATCTTTGACCGTAGTTCGTCCTCATAGGTGTTCGGGTCTTCCTCGCTCGCTTGGCGAGCCCACGAGACCAGGGCATCGCGGCCGTCTCGCACCAGGCATATCGCACGATCTTCCTCGTCGACCTCGACCTCCCGCTGCCGGTGGGTTTTGACGAAGTGCGGCTCGTCTGCGGCACGCATCTCGGGAAGGCTTCCCGGGCGATCAGTGAACCCGATCAGATCCATTCCGAGACGCTCAGCAACACCGTCGACGTCATAGACAGTCGAGGTTCTGACGCCATACAGCCGGTGAAGAACGATCCGCAGAAAGGTGTTGCCAGAACGAGGAAACGACGCCACCCACACAATCATCTGCGAACCGCAGCCAGCAGCAAACCGTATGAGCCAGCCAACGCGTTACCGGCATCCTCATCTGCTGCTGCTGCTGCCGACCGGGCGCGGCGGCCGGCGGTGAGCCGTCACGCCGTGTGACGCACACCGGGGCGTCCAGACGCACGCACGTGAGGATGACAGCAAGACGGCCAACTAACTCGTGGCGCGAGGAGCACGAGGATCGCCTCCCGGGATCCATCCGCCACCACTTCATGGCTATCCGAATACTCGCTATCTGCCATTCGAATGTGTGTGATCCCCCTCAACCCGAAAATGGCACACCCGCCCTTCCGATCATGAAACACCCTGAGAACAATAAAGAAATGAAATACGCTCAGCTGGAGATCTTCACGACCGTTGAACTGGCGTGGATGCGTGACCCGACACGGCGCCGGAACTACTCTGCGGCAACTGAAGAGTTCCGGCGCGAGCATAAGGTTCGGCGGGCCTTCGGGAAAGCTCTCGGCCACACCACCCGGCTACGGCGCGACTGTCCCGAAGCCCGGACACCGGACGGCAAGCTGATGTGGATCGAGGCCGCACGAGCATTGTTCCGCGAGGCGAACTCCCACCGGGCACAGGCCACCGCCGACCATGAACGTGACCGCAGACGCGCCGCCGGTGACCTGTTCGACTGGAGCCGGTTCACCAACCGCTGGCTGGTGAAGTACGCCGCCGCCTACTAACCCACGAACCCCGAACTCTCCATCACACCCAGGGCCTGACACGACATTTAACACGCGCACGTGACAGCACTCCGCCCAAGTCCACGACCGGTGGCGAGTCCGACGGAAATGGACACGACATGGGCGACGTGGTGACTCTACGCATACACGCCGGACGCAGGCAGGCATTCCTGCGTAACGGAGGGAATCCTGCGCGTCTTCTTCGCGAGGCCCGCCCATGCCATACTTCGCCTCGGCAATGGCAGCAACCCTGCCGCAATCGAGCAACAAACCGATCTTCGACCACTATTCCGGCAGCATGCTCTCATGCCGCGGATAGCGTGCAGTTGCGGATGTCACGGATACCTTGTGCCGTCACGCGAGCCGCACGTCTTGTTCAACCTCCAACTGCACGAGGTTCGCTGCCGAGCACGAGTTCCAGCCATTCGATGTCCGGTCTCGCAGCGTCCAGGAGACCTCGTCACCTACCGCAAACTCCTCATGGTCCGCAGTCGGTATGCAAAGTGCCGACACTGACAGTGTCGACAGGGCACACGCGTGGCGGAGGTCGTGGGAGGAGATCAAGCCGTGGAGGAGGTGACCCAGCTGGTTGCTTGCTCCGGCCGGGTCACCCATCCAGGAACTACCTCAGCTGCCCGCGGTCAGGCGAGGGTCGCGATGTCGATTACGAAGCGGTAGCGGACGTCGGACTTGAGGACCCGCTCGTACGCGTCGTTGATCTCGGTTGCGGCGATCAGCTCGGTCTCCGGGGAGATGCCGTGCTCGGCGCAGAAGTCGAGCATCTCCTGCGTCTCGCGGATGCCGCCGATGGACGAGCCGGCGAACGAGCGCCGGTTGTTCATCAGGGTGAAGGCCTGGACCGGCAGCGGCTCGGGCGGGGCGCCGACGTTGACGAGGGTGCCGTCGAGGGTGAGCAGCGAGAGGTAGGCGCCGATGTCGACCTTCGCGCTGACCGTGTTGATGATCAGGTCGAACGAGTTGGCGAGCTTCTCGAACGTGGCCTCGTCGCTCGTCGCGTAGTAGTGGGCGGCGCCGAGCTTGCGGCCGTCCTCCTGCTTCGACAGGGTCTGCGAGAGCACGGTTACCTCGGCGCCCATCGCGTGGGCGATCTTCACGGCCATGTGCCCGAGACCGCCGAGCCCGACAACGGCGACGTTGCTGCCGGGGCCCGCTTTCCAGTGGTGCAGCGGGGAGTAGGTGGTGATGCCGGCGCAGAGCAGCGGCGCGGCTTTCTCGAACGGCAGGCTCTCCGGCACGCGCAGTACGAAGTCCTCGTCGACGACCACGTGCGTCGAGTAGCCGCCCTGGGTGACGGTGCCGTCCCGGTCGACCGCGGCGTAGGTGCCGGTGTTGCCGGCCAGGCAGTACTGCTCCTCACCGGCGAGGCAGTTCGCACACTCGCGGCACGAGTTCACCATGCAGCCCACGCCGGCCCTATCGCCCACCGCGTGCTTCGTGACCTCGGAGCCGACCTCCGTGACGATCCCGACGATCTCATGACCCACAGTCAGCGGGTACGCCACCGGGCCCCACTCGCCGCGCACGGTGTGGATGTCCGAGTGGCAGATCCCGGCGTACCGGATCTCGATGAGTACGTCCTTCGCCCCGACATCCCGGCGCTCGATCGTGGTACGGACGAGCGGCTCGGTCGCGGACGGGGCGGCATATGCGTTGACAGTCTTCATGATTCCCCTAGTCAACACCCTGTCGGGAAAGTTCGCTCTCGAAGCGCGCGAGGGTGTCGACGCAAGGAGGAGCACTTCCCGCGCTCATGCGGTGAGGAATTCCTTGTGGGCCTCGTCGATCAGGTCGGACAGGGGTCGCTGGTTGCCGGGCTGGTTCCAGCGGTTGCGGGCGACGAAGAACATCGCGACCGCCGCCCATCCGGACACGGTGGCGCCAGCTTCGGAGGTGCCGCGGTCGCGGAGGGCCGCGGCGATGGTGTCCGCCAGGGTGGCGCGTTTGACCATCTCGCGTTCCTGCAGCTCAGGGCTTGCGGCGATGACGGCGCCCAGCTGGATCGCGCCTTCGCGATACTGCTCGTAGAGTGTGTCGGAGGCGAGCATGAGCCCGGCCACCGCGGCGTGCAGCGGGTCGGTGCCGGGCGGCTGGGCCCGGATCTCGGTGGCGATCAGGTCATCGGAGGCCAGCTGGCCCGCGAAGACCACCTCGCGCTTGTCGGCGAAGTGATGGAAGAAGGTCCGCCGGTTGAGGCCGGCCCGCTCGGCGATCTGCGCGACCGTCGTCTTCTCGAAGCCCTGCTCGACGAAGAGGCTCAGCGCCGCGTCACGCAGCCGCCCGTACGCGTCAGGCTCCCATCTCACCACGGCCGCAAGCCTACCCGATTGCACTCAGTGGCATCGTGGGCGTACGGTGATGCCACTGAGTGCAATCAACGACACGGAGGTTTGACATGCGGGTATTCGTCACCGGGGCGTCCGGGCACATCGGCTCGGCGGTCGTGATCGAGCTGCTCGGCGCCGGGCATCAGGTAGTCGGGCTGGCACGTTCCGACAGCGCCGCCGCCGCGATCACGGCAGCCGGCGCGGAGGTGCAGCGTGGTGACCTGCGGGATCTCGACGTGTTGCGCACGGCCGCGGCAGCATCGGACGGGGTCATCCACCTGGCGTTCGAGCAGCTCACCGCGGACATGGCCGAGAGCCTCGGCACCGACCTGCGGGCGATCGGGGCGATCGGGGCGGTGCTGGCGGGGTCGGGGAAGCCGTTCGTGGGCACCAACGCGTCGATGACGCTGTCGTTCCTCGGCGGGATCAACGATCGGCCGGCCACCGAGCAGGACGTCATGCCGGGTGGGCCGCGCGCCGACGCGGAGAACACCGTGATCGCGCTCGCGGAGAACGGTGTGCGCTCGTCGGTGGTGCGGGTACCGCCGCTCGTGCACAGCGAGCATGACCGCAGCGGCCTGTTCCCCATGCTCGTCGGGATCGCCCGCTCGCGGGGTGTCGCCGGATACATCGGCGACGGCTCCAACCGCTGGCCGGCCGTGCACACGCTCGACATCGCGCGGCTCTACCGGCTGGCAATCGAGGGCGCTCCGGCCGGATCGCGGCTCCACGCCGTCGCCGAGGACGGCCTGACGTTCCGGGAGCTCGCCGACGTCATCGCCGGGAAGCTCGGCGTCAAGGCCGGGAGTGTCGCGCCCGAGGACTTCGGGCCGCTTGCGATGTTCGTCGCGCTGGACAACCCGATGTCCAGCGAAGGAACCCGCCGGCTGCTCGGGTGGCAGCCGGCCGGTCCGACCCAGGCCGAGGATCTCGGCCGGGGCTTCTACTTCACGAGCTGAGCGTCGTGGGCGGTGGTCAGGGCCTGCAGGAACAGCTCCGCGGACTGGGCACCCGAGATGCCGTAGGCGCGGTCCAGGACGAAGAACGGCACCCCGGACGCACCGTACGCGCGAGCCTGCTGAATGTCCGCGTTGACGTCGGCGGTGTACTCGTCGCTGCCGAGAACCCGCTCCGCCTCCGTGGCCGGGACGCCGACCTCGTCCGCGAGCCGGACGAGCGTGGGGGTGTCCATGGCCGCGCCCTCGATGAGGTTGGCACGCATGAGGCGCTCGTGGGCCTCGGCGCCCAGGCCGTGCGACTTCGCCAGGTGCAGCAGGCGGTGCGCGTCGAACGTGTTGAAGCTGATCGCGTTCTCGAAGTCGTAGTGCAGGCCCTCGGCCTCGGCCAACTGGGCGACCTGCGCCGTCATCGTCTTGACCTGCGCCTTCGAGCCGCCGAACTTCTTCGCCAGCGAGTCGTAGACGGGTTCGCGCTTGTCCCTGGGCGCCGACGGGTCGAGCTGGAAGCTGCGCCACACGATCTCGACGTCGGCGGCGTGCTCGAACGTGTTCAGCGCCGTCTCCAGGCGCCGCTTCCCGATGTAGCACCACGGGCAGACGACGTCGGACCAGATCTCGACCAGCAAGGCAGTTCCTCTCACAGACAGGTTCCGTCGGAGCACGCCTCGGCGTCCCCGGATCCCAGCACGATCAACCCACGCAACGCCGGCTCGACGACCGGGGCCGGAGCCTGCGAAGAGACCGGCGGAGATGCCACGGGCGGCGGGTCGGTAACCGGTTGCGATGTCATCGTGTTCTCCTGGGTTACTTCTTGTGCGTTACCCCATGATGCGTGAGCATGGAGGCGATCCGTAAGGGGGCACATCCGTGTCAGTCACGCACACCGAGGTAAGTAAGACCGACGGCTGCGCGATCCGGGAGGTCCTGGACCGCGTCGGCGACAAGTGGAGCGTACTCATCGTCGTGCTCCTCGGGCACCGCACGCACCGGTTCAACGAGCTGCACCGCTCGATCGAGGGCATCAGCCAGCGCATGCTGACCTTGACGCTGCGCACGCTCGAGCGCGACGGTCTGGTGAAGCGGACGGTGCACGCGAGCGTCCCACCCCGCGTCGACTACGAGCTGACGGAGCTCGGGCGCACTCTGCTCGTACCCGTGCAGGCCCTCGATGATTGGGCCCGCGCCCACCGCGACGACATCCGCACGGCCAGGGTCACCCACGACGCCCGCGTGAGTTAGAGCCGGAGCGGGGGGAATCCCGCGACGGCCGGGCCCCGGCCGCTCGCCCACTCGATGTAGTCCAGGATCGGGATGACGGTGTCTCCGATCAGGACGACCCGGTCCTGGACGACCGCGGTGATGCCGTGCCGGACGCCGCGCTGGGCCAGGTGCTGCGCGCAGACGACGGCGGCTGCCGGGTCGACCCAGGCGGCCGGCTCGGCGTCGAGTGCGCGGGCCAGGTCGATGCCGTGGACGGCGCCCTCGACGCACCGGGTGACCAGGAAGTCGCCGAGGCTGACGGCGCCCATCCGGACCGCGACGAGGCGGGTGTCCGGCACTCCTTCGAGGGACTGTGCCGCCGTTCGCACCGCCTTGGCGAGCTCCGCGGACCAGGAGACCGGTGAGCGGGCGTCGTCGATCGCGCGTTGTTTGACGGCGGCCGCTGCCAGCGCGGCGACGTCGTAGTAGCCGGCGAGCTCGACGGTGCGGGCGGCGGGTTCGGGGCGGGTCACCGCGGGCACGACCGCACCGATGTTGCGGGTGACGTGGGCGACAAGTTCCAGGACGCGCCACGGGTCGAGCCGGGCCGGGAGCTCGAGCTGGGCCGGCTCCAGGGCCTCCACCCGGGCGGCGAGCAGGGAGAACTGGGCCAGCGCGGCAGTGCGGGCGACAGATGCGGACATGCGCACATCGTGTCATGGCCATTAGACGATAAAATTGAAAACCATTACCGTTTCGCCGCATGAACCGAGTACTTCCCCTGGCCCTCGCCGCCGGTCTCGCCTTCTCCATCGCGGCCTGCGGAAACTCCGACAGCAAAGCCGCCGCTGACGACAATGCCGCCCTGAAGGTCGTCGCCACCACCCCCGAGGTCGCCGACTTCGTCCGGCAGATCGGCGGTGACCGGGTCGCCGTCACCCAGATCATCAAGCCGGGCGTCGACCCGCACGACTACGAGCCCACCCCCGCCGACCTGCAGGCGATCGGCGCCGCCGAGGTCGTCGTCGAGAACGGCGTCGGCCTCGAGGAATGGCTCGACGGCACGATCGAGGCGGCCGGGTTCGACGGCACCGTCGTCGACGCGAGCAAGGGCGTCACCCTGCGTACCGACGATCCGCACATCTGGCACAGCCCGGTGAACGCCAAGATCATGGTCACGGACATCGAGGAGGCCCTCGCCACCGCCGAACCGGCCGCAGCGGGCACGTTCGGCACCAACCTGACCGCGTACGCCACCGAGCTCGACAAGCTGGACGCCGACAACCAGGCCGCCTGGGCCAAGGTCCCGGTCGCGCAGCGCAAGCTCGTCACCAACCACGACGCGTTCGGCTACTACGTCGACCGCTACCAGCTCGACTTCGTGGGCTCGGTCATCCCGAGCCTGGACACGTCCGCCGAGCTCTCCACCGCGCAGCTCGCCGCGCTCGTCGCCAAGATCAAGCAGACCGGCACGAAGGCGATCTTCACGGAGAGCTCGCTGCCGCCCAAGACCGCCGAGGCCATCGCGGCGCAGGCCGGGGTCAAGGTCATCGGCGGCGAGGACGCGCTGTTCGGCGACAGCCTCGGCCCGCAGGGTACGGAGCAGGGCACGTACCTCGGCGCCGAGCGCCACAACACGGCCACCATGACGGCGGCTCTGGGTGGCTGAGCCTCCGTCGGCGGGGCCCGTACCCGCTCAGCGGCACGCGTCGCAGCCCGCGGCGCTGCGAATCGAGGCGGCCGGATTCGGTTACCGCGGCACCACCGTCCTGCGTGACGTGGAGCTGACCGTCGGCGAGGGGCAGACCCTCGCGCTGGTCGGGCCGAACGGCGCCGGCAAGTCCACCCTGATCAAGTCGGTGACCGGGCTGGCCGACCTGGTCACCGGCTCGGTCACCGTGCTCGGCCGGGCACTGCCGAAGGCGCGCGGGCTCGCGGCGTACGTCCCGCAGGCCGAAACACTCGACCCGGACTTCCCGGTCAGCGCCGCCGACGTCGTACTCATGGGCCGCTACCGCCGCATCGGCTGGTGGCGGCCCACCGGCCGGGCCGACCGGGACGCGGCCCTCGCCGCCCTGGACCGCGTCGGGCTCGCCGACCGGGCGAGGACCCGTTTCGGGCTGCTCTCCGGCGGCCAGCGCCAGCGCGTCCTGGTCGCCAGGGCGATCGCCGCGGAGGCCCGGCTGCTGCTGCTCGACGAGCCGCTCAACGGGGTGGACGCCACCAGCCAGGAACGCATCCTGAGTGCGCTGGGCGAACTCACCGCCACGGGCACGGCGGTCGTCATCAGTACGCACGACCTCGCCGTCGCCGCCCGGATCGCCGACCAGGTGTGCGTGCTCAACGGGCGGCAGTGGGCGGCGGGGGCACCGCGCGAGGTGCTCACACCGGAGGTGCTGCGGGAGGCGTACGGCAACCACGCCGTCGATCTTCCGGACGGCCGCACGATGCTGGTGGAGACCTGATGCTCGAAGCCCCGTTCATGCTCCGCGCGCTGGCCGAACTGACCCTGCTCGCCCTGATCTGCGGCCCGGTCAGCGTCTTCGTCTTCGCGCGGCGGCTGTCCTTCGTCGCGGACGCGCTCACCCACACCGTCTTCCCCGGCGTGGTCGCCGGTTTCCTCGTGTCCGGCGCCGACGGTGTCTTCGGGGGCGCGCTCGTCGCCGGCCTGGTCACCGCCGTCGTCCTGACGCTACTCACCCGGGGTGGGCTGCTCTCCGACGACGCCGCGACCGCCGTCGTGCTGACCGCCCTGTTCTCCGTGGGCGTCGCGCTGGTGTCGAGGCGGTCGTCGTACACCTCGGATCTGACCGCGTTTCTGTTCGGGCGCCTGCTGACCGTCACGCCGGGTCAGCTCGTGGAGACCGCCGTGCTCGCCGTGCTCACCCTGACGCTGGTCGCGATCGGCGCGCGGGCCTGGGTGTTCCGCGCGTTCGACGTGGGCGGTGCCGCGGCGGCCGGATACCGGATCGCCCGGCTGGACCTGGCCCTCAACCTGGTGGTCGCGCTGGTCGTCGTCGCCGCGGTCCGGGCGGTCGGGACGATCCTCGTGGTCGCCCTGCTCATCGTCCCGGCGGCGGCCGCCCGGATGCTCACCGACCGGCTGATCGCGATGGCGGCGGCGGGGACCGTGCTCACCCTGCTCTGCGGGTACGCGGGCCTGTGGCTGAGCTGGACGGCGTCGGTGGACCACGGCGTGCGGCTCACGTCGGCCACCGCGGTGGTGCTGGCGCTCGTGCTCGCGTACGTGCTGCTGCTCCCCGTCGGTCTGCTCCGGCGACGGCGGCCGGCATGACCTACGCGTACGCCGAAGCCGTCCTCGCCGGAGCCCTGGCCGGCCTGATCGGGGTGCAGGTCGTGCTGCGCCGCCTCTCCTACTTCACGATGGCGCTCACCCACGCCACGTTCCCGGGCGTCGTCGCGGCGGCCATCCTCGGCGTGAGCATCACGCTCGGCGGTGCGCTGGCCGGCGTACTCGTCGCCTGCGGGGTGGCAGCGCTCACCCGCCGCCGCGGCCAGGACGCCGCGGCCGCGACCGGAGTGATCGTCGCCGCGGGTTTCGCCATCGGCGTGGGCCTGGTCGCCCTCCAGGACGGCTTCAGCCGCGAACTCTCGTCGTTCCTGGTCGGCAGCATCGTCACCACCGGCCGCCAGGACGTCGTGACCACGGCGATCGTGCTGGTCCTGGTCGCGGGCGTGCTGTCCTTCTTCGGGCGGGGACTTTTGTTCACCGGCTTCGACGCGGCCGGCGCCCGGTCAGCGGGCTACCGTCCGGCCCTCTACGACCTGCTCCTGCTCATCACGATAGAACTGGTCATCGTCACGATCGTCCCGGCCGTCGGCACGATCCTGGCACTCGCCCTCATCGTCGCCCCGGCCGCCGCCGCCCGGCTCTGGTCCACCCGCCTCCCGGTGGTCACCGGTCTCGCGGTGACCCTGGGCATGCTCAGCGGCCTGCTCGGCCTCCTGCTCTCCGGCCTGCTCGACATCGCCGCCGGCGCGGCCATCACCCTGGTCGCGGCCGCCTTCCTCGTAACATCGCTCACCCTCCGGAGAGCCTCCCTCACCTTCCCCCTCGCCTTCCGGAGAGCCTCGCTCACGGCCCGGAGAACCTCGCTCACGGCCCGGAGGACCTCGTGATTCCCCGAGCGGTCATGGCGCTGCAAGCGATGGGCTACGAACACCGCCTCAACATCCTCATCGCGCTCCGCGACGGCGAGTCCACCCCGGACGACCTCTCCCGGCGCCTCGACGTCGACACCACAGTGATCGGTCACCACATCCGCTACCTACGCGACGCAGCCCTGGTCAGCCGCCGCCGCGACGGCCGCAACGTCTACTACCGCCTCCGCGACCCCACCGTCGACCGCCTCATCGCCGAGGTCCTCCACTACGCCTCCCAGCCACCCCGGCCACTGCCCTGAACCCCCTTTCCAGCAAGAGGAGGACGGGTTCGGCGACGATCACCGGACATGCCCACGGCCCGGCGTGGATTCGCCCCCGATTACCGGAAATAACCACACGGAACAGGATCGATGTTTCCGCGGCCCGGCGCTGGTTCGGCCGCGGCTATCGGAGGTGGTCGGGAGCGTTCCCCATTGGCCGGCGTGCCGACTTCCGCGCGCCGCTGTGGGGGCCCGCAGCAGCTCGACCGGCGCCTTGGGTGGCGCCTACGCTACGCATTGTGAGGCTGGAAAATTCAAACTATTTCATAGGGGAATACGATGTTGTGAGTTTGACAGCCACCGCCGCATGACATTGCGTTGCACCGCAGATCGGCGCAACATTCCGTCTCACTCGGGAATACCATTTCGACAGCATCACCCATGCTCGATTGTGCTCACGCCTGGTTAACAACGCGGCGTGATCGTTGCCGATCGGGGCCGGGCCGGGCGGCAAACCCGGGGGACCCCGCACGCGGGCCAGCCGCCCCCGCCCGTGCCAGGCCGAGCGACCCTCCCGGGCCGAGGAAACCTACCGGGCGGGGGGAACCCGGTTTGGGCGGTCCGGGCTGGTGAAATGCGGGTCGGCGGAGTTTGTCAGCCGATGCGGCCGTTGGCGTAGACGCAGCGGAAGCCGAGGTGTTCGGCGAGGGCGGCCCAGCGGGTGGAGCGGACGAGGCGTTCGACGCTGTCGATGCGGCCGCCGTTGACCAGGGCGTTGAGGACGACGGTTTCGAAGGCGGCGGATTCGACCCAGTCGATTGCCTTGGTGAAGCCGCAGAGCATTGCGGCTTTCGTTTCGTGGAGGAATTCCTGCAGGACCCGGTCGGAGGCTCGCAGGACCGAGCAGCTGCCGAAGTAGAGTGTGCGCCCGGCGCAGCGGCCGGACATCCACGCGCCGATCTCATCGAGCTCGACGGTGGTCTTGGCGGTGAGGCAGAGCTGGGACGGCTGGCCGTGCAGGGCGAAGAAGCCGACCTTGTAGTCCTTGTACTTCTGGGACAGCCACGTGTCGAGGTAGTAGTGAAGCTCCTCGATCGTGGCCGTGTCGCGGTGGATGAACCTGATGCTGCCGAGCCGTTCCAGCAGCTCGAGGGTGGGCAGGACGGAACCGCGCTCCGTGAGGTCGTCCTCCCATTGTCCCTCCACGCAGAACACGCCCCCCGGCTTACGCACTACCACTCCCGACCTGGATCCTCACCGACGCTGGTTCCTTGACCATAGACGCCCAGGCGGGGCACGGCCGGGCGGCAGGCGCCCTAGGACCTCAGGTGGGCCAGGGGTACGACGAGGCGGTCGACGATCCCGGGCGGCCAGGGGAAGGCCCGGCTCACCGCGCGCTGGTGGGCCAGGCCGTGCAGGCCGAGCCACAGCGCGACCGCGTCGGCGAGCGGGTCGTCGCTGGTGGAGCGGCCGGCGGTGACGCAGTCCTGCAGGGCTCCGGCGATCACCCGCAGCGCCCCCTGGCCCAGCTCCGCGGCGGCGTCCGACGTCATCGCCTCCGCTGCCACGGCGTCGGGGGCGCTCCACAGGCCGCCGAACATGACCCGGTAACGCTGGGGGCGGCTCCGGGCGTACTCGAGATAGGCGTCACAGACCGCTCGCAGCCGGACCACCGGGTCCTGATCCGCGGCGGCGTCGCGCAGGCGCTGCTCGAACTCGGCGAACGCCTCCCCCACCAGGGCGACCAGGATGGCCTGCCGGTCGGCGAAGTGCCGGTAGATCGAGGGCGCGGCGATGCCGATCTGCCGCGCGACGGCCCGCAGCGTCACCGCCTGCTCGTCGCCGGTCTCGTCGAGGATCGCCGCCGCCGCGGCCACGATGTCGGCCCGTAGGCGCGAGCCTTCCCCACGGGGGTTCCGGCTGCGGGATTCTGTCGCGGTCACGGCCAAGACATTACTGGTCGCCGAGCAGGCCGGACCGCCGCCACAGCACGAGACCGGGGCCACCGATCAGATCCAGTTCCCGCAGGTACGCGACGACTTTCGCGCCCGCCCACCGCAGTGTCTCCCGGTGACGGGGATTCGACCGGGCGGCCCGCGCGCCGGTCTGCGGGTCGATGCCGACCGACGCGTACACGCCGGGTGCAATCAGGCGGCGGCCGGTCAGGTAGGCGGCGCGCGCGATGATCAGGCGGTCGTAGTCGAGCCGGCGGCGCCCGGCCGCGCGGACCTGGCGGGCGAGTTCCTCGCGGGCGTACCGGACGTGCCGGGCCTCCTCGATCACGTGGATCCGGGAGACCATCCGGACCAGGGGCTGCACGGATTCGTCGGCGGCGGCCTCGCGCTGCAGGGCGTCGAGGATCTCCTCGGCGATGAGGATGGCCGCGTACATGCGGGGGCCGGTGGCGGTCGCCGCGATGAACGTGCCGAGCCGCTGGTCGAACGGCCCGACCCGGTAGACGGGGCAGTCCAGCTTCGCGATCATGCGGCCGAACATCACCGAGTGCCGGCACTCGTCGGCGACCTCGGTGAGCGCGTACTGGGCGTGGGCCGTGGTCGGGTCCTGTTTGTAGTACTCCCGGATCAGCAGCTGCATGAGGATCGTCTCGAACCAGACGCCCAGCGCGGCGATGCTCGCGACCTCGTGTTTCGTCAACGTCAGCCGCTGGTCAGGGGTGAGGCTCCCCCACAACGGTGTGCCGTAGAGCGACGAGCGGTGCTGCGGCACGAACCATCGGCCGGGCACCAGCGGCGCTTCCCAGTCGATCTCCACGTCGGGGTCGTAGGAGTGCGCAGCCGACGACTGCAGGAGACGGGCAGCTGTCTGCGATCGGTCCACTCAACACCGCCAGGGTTGACGTTACGACAGGTAACAGATACTGCTAGTAGCATGAATGGAGCTGAGGGCGGGGTCAAGGGTGCTGACGGGCGCAGCAAGCGGTGGGCAGGTCACCGCGAACGCCGCTGCGCCGAGCTCGTCGAGGCCGTCATCACCGCCATCCGCGAGCTGGGCCCCGAGCCGGGCATCGACGCGATCGCCGCCCACGCCGGGGTCAGCAAGCCCGTGCTCTACCGCTACTTCGAGGACAAGGGCGCGCTGTGGGAGGCGGTCGGCCTGCGTGCGGCGCAGGACCTGATCGCCGTGGTCGCGCCCGCGGTCGCCCGGGTACGCGAGGAGCGCGCGGTCGTGACGGCCGCCGTGGACGCGTACCTCAGCTTCATCGAGGGGGACCCGCACCTCTACCGGTTCGTCGTCCACCAGCGCGGCGTCGCCCGCGAGCGCGACGTGGTCGCCGACGCGGTCGACACCGTGGCCAGCGGTCTGGCGCGCATCCTCGGCGACCGGCTGCGGACGCTCGGGCTGGATTCGGGGGCCGCGCTGCCGTGGGCGTACGGCATCGTGGGGTATGTCCAGACCGTGGGTGACTGGTGGCTGCGACATCGCCAGCCGATCGGGCGGGAGGCCCTCGTGGAGTACCTGACGGCGTTCCTCTGGAGCGGGATCGCCGGCATCCGGACCGCCGCCGATCTGCCCTTCGGCCTGTCCCCCGAGGCGGCACGGCCATGACCGACGCACCCGAGGAATACCGGGGTCCGGCGTCCATCCACGCCGGGGATGCCGAAGTGACGGTCGAGGTCCGGCTCTCCGTGCGGTTCGAGCCCCTCGAGGGCCGCTACCGCTGGGCCGGACGGGCCGCGCCGGACGAGACCTTGAGCGCCCGCCTCCGCTCAGGCGAGCGGAACGTCACGATCCGGATAGGTACGCACACGGCGCCCGCGAAGCTCGCCGAGCCCGACCCCTGGGGCAGGGTGCGTCTCACCGGTTCCGGCCGGCCACCGTGGCGAGGGTGAACACTGTGGGTATGGCCGACCACTTCGACGTGCTCATCATCGGCGCGGGGCTCTCCGGGATCGGCGCGGCCTGGCGACTGCAGCAGCAACGGCCCGGCACGACGTACGCGATCCTGGAATCCCGCGCCGACCTGGGCGGCACCTGGGACCTGTTCCGCTATCCCGGGGTGCGCTCCGACTCGGACATGTTCACCCTGAGCTACCCGTTCCGGCCGTGGCGCGGGGAACGCTCCCTGGCGGACGGCCCGGCGATCCTCGACTACATCAGGGACACGGCCCGCGACGGCGGCATCCTGGCGCACATCCACTTCGGCACCCGGGTGCTCACCGCGGCCTTCCACGACGGCCGATGGTCGGTCACCACCAGCTCCGGGACCCTGACCTGCAATTTTTTGTACGCGTGCACGGGCTATTACGACTACGAGGCCGGCTACCAGCCGGCGTTTCCCGGCGCGGACGACTTCCAGGGTCGCATCGTGCACCCGCAGTTCTGGCCCGCCGACCTCGACCACGCCGGTAAACGCGTCGTCGTCATCGGCAGCGGCGCCACCGCCGTGACCCTGGTCCCCGCGCTCGCGGCGACGGCGGCCCACGTGACGATGCTGCAGCGCTCCCCCACGTACATCGCGGCCCGCCCGGACCACGATCCCGTCGCCGACACCCTGCGCAAGCGGTTGCCGCCGGCCCTGGCCCACCGTGTCATCCGCGCCAAGAACGTCCTCATCACGCAGGGCTTCTACCACCTGGCCCGGCGCCGCCCGGAGCGCGTCAAGTCGATCCTGCGCACGTTCGCCCTGCACCACCTCGACGACCCCGCGTACCTCGACGAGCACTTCACCCCTTCCTATCAACCCTGGGACCAGCGGCTCTGCGTGGTGCCGCAGGGCGACCTGTTCGCCGCGATCAAGTCCGGCAGGGCCGCCATGGCCACGGCCCACATCGACCGTTTCGTTCCCACCGGCATCCGCCTGACCGACGGCCGGGTCCTGGAAGCGGACGTCGTGGTGAGTGCCACGGGCCTGTCCGTGCTGGCGATCGGCGGCGCGGAGCTCACCGTCGACGGCAGGAAGGTCAACCTCGGCGACACGGTCGCCTACCGCGGGACGTTGCTCGGCGGCATCCCGAACTTCGCGTTCTGCGTCGGCTACTCCAACGCCTCCTGGACCCTGCGAGCGGACCTGTCCCATCGCTACGTCTGCCGGCTGCTCGCTTACATGGCCAGGCACGGCTACACCACGGCGACACCCGGCATCCCCGCGGGCGAACGCCGCCCGCTCATGGAGCTGACCTCGGGCTACATCCAGCGGGCCCTGGACAATTTCCCGGCCCAGCTCGACCGCGCCCCCTGGAAGGTCCGGCAGAACTACCTGATCGAAGCAGTGACGACCCCGCACGCCAACCTCCGCCGGGACATGCACTTCTCCCGCACCCCGCCATCGGCCTGACCGCGGCCGCGGCGTGCCAATTGAGGGGTTTGAGCGTTCTGGCACTCCCTACGGCCAGGCGGCGAAACAGTCTGACCTAAAGTGATCTACATGTCCGTGTGGCCGACGAGTCAAGTTCACCACCGCTGGCTGGACCAGCACAGCCGCGATCTGCTGGCCTTCGGCCGCCGCACCGCCGACCCGGGCGGCGGTGCCCGCTGGCTCGACGCCCGCGGCCTGCCGGTGCCGGGCCGGCCTGCCTCGGCCCTGATCAGCTCCAGGATGACCCACGTGTACGGCATCGGCGCACTGCTCGGTGTCCCCGGCGCGGGCCCGGTCGCCGCCCAGTCGATGGCCGGGCTGACCGGCAGACTGCGCGACACCGTGCACGGCGGCTGGTTCTCCGCGGTCACCGACGACGGCACCCCGGAGCCGGGCAAGTCCTGTTATGACCATGCTTTCGTGATCCTGGCCGCGTCGACGGCGACCCAGGCGGGCCTGCCCGGGGCTGCGGAGCTGCTCGCCGACGCCTGCGCGCTCTTCCTGGAGCGCTTCTGGGACGACCGCACCGGCATGTGCGTGGACACGTGGGACACCTCGTTCACCACGCTGGACGAATACCGCGGCATCAACGCCAACATGCACACCGTCGAGGCGATGCTGTCCGTCGCCTCGGTCACCGGCGACCAGGCGTGGACCGAGCGCGCCCTGCGCATCTGCCGTTTCGTGGTGACCACCGCGTCCGCGCACCACTGGCGCATCCCGGAGCACTACGACAGCGCCTGGACACCGATCCTGGAGTTCAACGCCGACAAACCCGACCACCCGTTCAAGCCGTACGGCGCCACGATCGGCCACGGCCTGGAGTGGTCCCGCCTGCTCCTGCACGCGGCGGCGTCCCCGCTCGGCGGCAACGAGGAGTGGCTGACCACCGCCGCGGCGGAGCTGTTCGACCGCGCCGTGACGGACGGCTGGGCCGTGGACGGCAACCCCGGCTTCGTCTACACCACCGACTGGTCCGGCCGGCCGGTGGTCCGCGACCGCATGCACTGGGTCGCCGCGGAGGGCATCAACGCGGCAGCCGCCCTGCACGCCCTCACCGGCCGCCAGGTCTACGCCGACCGCTACCGCGAGTGGTGGGACTACTCCGCGGAGTTCCTGATCGATCACGAGCACGGCTCCTGGTTCCACCAGCTCGACGCGGCCAACGTCCCCACGGACACGGTCTGGCCGGGCAAAGCGGATCTCTACCACGCGTTCCAGACCACTCTGGGCCCCCGGGTCCCCCTCTGGCCGATGCTGGCGACCGCGGTGGACCAGCACCTCGCCTGAGCGACGCCGTTGCTTTAGGACCGGTCGGGGCCCGCGGACATGAGAGTGTGTACGCGAAGGCCTCGATCGGAAGGTGCGTGCCCTCATGCCGACGAAGTTCCTGATCGCGATGCGAGGCTACGACATCAGGCAGGTCGACCGGCTGCTCGCCCGCGCCGACGAGGCCATCGCGTCCGGCAGCGAGGACCAGCGTGATTCCGCGCGGGAAGCGCTGACGAACCCCGAGTTCACGCAGCGGCTCCGCGGGTACGCCCGCATCGAGGTCGACGAGGCCATCCGGGATCGCCTCACCAAGCTCGCCTGACGCCACCCGCTCGGATTCCTTGAGCATGGGACCCGTGTTGTCCTATAGTCCTAATGTCGTAGGACAATGGAGGCACCACGATGATCGAGTTCGTGCTGGACAGCCGGTCGAAGGTGAACACCTATGCGCAGCTCGTGCAGCAGGTGAAACAGGCGTTACGGGTGGGGCTGCTGACGCCCGGGGACCAGCTCCCCAAGGTGCGCGATGTCGCGCAGTCGCTGGCGATCAACCCGAACACGGTACTGAAGGCATACCGGGAGCTCGTGCTGGAAGATCTCGCCGAGGGCAGGCCGGGCGTCGGCACCTTCATCCGCAGGACCCTGGCCGGCGAATCTCTCGTCCACCAGGCCGAGTTGCGCAGTGAGCTGGTGCACTGGCTGCGCAAAGCACAGGTGGCCGGTCTGTCCGATGAGGACATAACCGCGCTCGTCGAAACGACGACCAGGTCGCTGCGGCAGGACGACGCCCTGCGGGCGGAAAACAGCAACGACGCCGTGCGGTCCGAAGTTCTGTGAGAGGAACGGAAATGGAGCACGTCCTGGTGGCCGACGCGGTCGGTAAACGATTCGGGAAGCGATGGGCGCTCGAGGACTGCACGGTGGCGCTCCCGGCGGGGAACGTCACCGCGCTCGTCGGGCCCAACGGTGCCGGTAAGAGCACGTTCCTGCATCTGGCGGTGGGACTGTCGAGGCCGGACGCGGGCGGGATGCGGGTGCTGGGCGCGGATCCGTACGAGAACATCACCGTCCTGGCCGATCTTGGTTTTGTCGCGCAGGACACCCCGGTCTACCGCGATTTCACGGCCGACGAGCTCGTCGTCATGGGTGGCAGACTCAACCGGCGGTGGGACGCGCCGCTGGCCCGTAACAGGCTGGCGCAGCTCGGCATCCCGCCGCGCAAGCAGGTGGGCAAGCTGTCCGGCGGGCAGCGGGCGCAGGTCGCGCTCGCCCTCGCGCTGGCGAAACGGCCGCGGCTGCTGATCCTCGACGAGCCCGTGGCGAGCCTCGACCCGCTGGCCCGCCAGGAATTCCTGCAGTCGTTGATGGGCAGTGTGGCGGAGTCCGGCACCAGCGTGCTGCTGTCGTCCCACATCCTCGCGGATCTGGAACGCTCCTGCGACTACCTGATGGTCCTGCAGGCGGGCCGGGCGCAGCTGACCGGCGGTATCGACGACATCGTCGCCGGGCACCGCCGCCTGATCGGACCCCGGCATCTCGGCGAGCCGATCGGCGGGGTGACCGCCATCGTGCGCGAGCGCCACACCGACCGGCAGTCGACGCTACTCGTGCGGACGTCCGGGCCGATCAGCGATCCGTTGTGGACGGTGCAGGAGCCGACGCTCGAGGACATCATTCTGGACCATCTCGCGCAGCGCGACGAGCGGGCGACGTACGAGGAATGGGGCGTGGCGGCATGATCTGGCTGACCTGGCGGCAACACCGGCGGCAGTTGCTGGCGAGCGTCGCCGGCCTCGTCGCGCTCGCCGCGGTGCTGGTGCCGACCGGCATCGCCATGCACCACGCGTTCGAGCGGCTCGGGCTGGCGCAGTGTCTCAGCGCCGCCGCCACGGCGGGCTGTCCCAAGAAGTTCGACGACTTCACCAACGCGTACGGCACGTTCGTCTTCCTGGCCGTGCTGCTCCTGGTCCTGCCCCTGCTGATCGGGATCTTCTGGGGTGCGCCGGTGGTCGCCCGCGAGGTCGAGCAGGGCACCCACCGGATGGTGTGGACGCAGGGCATCACCCGGCGCCGCTGGATCCTGACGAAGGTGTCCCTCCTCGGCGCCGCGGTGACGGTGTTCGCCCTGCTCTACGGTCTCGGCACGGCGTGGTGGTGGGAGCCGATGTCACGCATCGACTCCGACCAGAGCCGCTTCGGTGCGGTGTTCTTCGATCTGCAGGGCATCGCGCCGGTCGGCTACACCCTGTTCGCGGTGGCGCTCGGGATCGCGGCGGGCACGGCGATCCCGAAGGTGGTCCCCGCGATGGGGGTGACGCTGGCGGGATTCATCGTCGTGCGCGTCGCGGTCGCCATCGCCGCCCGACCGCGCTTCATGCGGCCCGAGACGAGCGAATGGCTCGTCGCGAGCGGCCCCGGACGCCGGCGTGAGGCCGGGGCCGGTAGCTGGATCATGTCCACGACCGTGCACCAGGCCGACGGCACCTACGTGATGGACGGGACGATGCGCTGCCCGCTACCGGCGGACGGCGGGTGCCAGTCGGACAACGACTTCGGGGTGCGGGCGGGGGCGTACAACCTCGACACGTTCCAGCCGGCGGACCGCTACTGGACGTTCCAGGCGATCGAGACAGCCATCTTCGTACTGCTCGCCGCCCTGCTCATCCTCTGGACGGTCCGCAGGCTGCGCAGCGTGTTCTGACCGCGGTCAGACGCCGGCGAGACGGCGGGGCGACGGGCGCAGATAGACCGCCCACGTCACCAGGACGCACAGGGCGTAGAAGCCGATGAAGGTCAGGTAGGCCGCGTCCGCGGTCCGGTAGGTCAGAAACGACTGCCGGAAAGCGAGATTCACGAGTACGCCGCCGAACGCCCCGATCGCCCCGGCGATCCCGATCACCGCGCCGGAGAGGCGGCGGGCCTCGTGCTCGTCGCCCGGGTGCCGCACGGCGAAGATGCGCGGGATCATCTTGTACGTCGAGCCGTTGCCCAGCCCGCTGAAGACGAACAGCGCGACGAAGCCCACGAGGTAGAGCGGCAGCGACCGCAGCTGGGACGCCAGCAGCACGGTCCCCGCGCCGGCGGCCATCGCGACGAAGTTCCAGAACGTCACCCGGGCCCCACCGAGCCGGTCGGCGAGGGCGCCACCGACCGGGCGGATCAGCGAGCCGAGCAGCGGGCCGAGAAACGTGAGGTAGGCCGCCTTCACCGGCGTGCTGAACACGTCCGCGAACTGCACCTGCAGGACCTGGCCGAACGCGAACCCGAAGCCGATGAACGAGCCGAACGTGCCGATGTAGAGCAGCGACATGACCCAGGTGTGGCGTTCGCGGACGGCGTCGCGCATGCCGCGCTTCTCGTTGCGTGCCTGCGACAGGTTGTCCATGAACAGTGCGGAGCCGAGCGCGGCGAGCACGACGAGCGGGATGTAGATGCCCGCCACGAGACCCGGGCTGCCCGCGCCGAACACCGCGAGCACGAACAGGCCGACCAGTTGCACGGCGGCCACGCCCAGGTTGCCGCCGCCCGCGTTGATGCCGAGCGCCCAGCCCTTGAGCCGGTCGGGATAGTAGGCGTTGATGTTCGCCATCGAGGAGGCGAAGTTGCCGCCGCCGACGCCCGCGACCGCGGCCAGGATCAGCAGGGTCGAGTAGGACACCCCGGGCTCGAGCAGGAACGCCACCAGCAGGGTGGGCACGAGCAGCAGGGAAGCGCTCACGATGGTCCAGTTCCGGCCGCCGAACCGCGCGACCGCGAACGTGTACGGGATCCGCAGCACCGACCCGACCAGCGCCGGGACCGCGGTGAGCAGGAACTTCCCGGCCGGATCGATACCGTACGCCGGACCGAGGAACAGCACGAGCACCGACCACAGCGTCCACACCGAGAAGCCGATGTGCTCGGAGAAGATGGAGAACGCGAGGTTGCGCCGCGCCACCCGGGCACCGGTCCGCTCCCAGAACGCCGGGTCCTCCGGCCGCCAGTCGTCGATCCAGTGCCCGTGCACGGTGAGGGCCGGGCGGTCCAGGGCTGCGGTGCTCATGGGGAAACCTCCGGGTAGATGACGATGGTCCGGTCCGCGTCGACGCCGACGGGGAACGACGTGAGGTCCGGCTGGCCGCTCAGCGAGCAGCCGGTGGCCAGGTCGAAGACGAACAGGTGCATCGGGCAGACCACGACGGTGTTGTCGATCTGGCCGTCGGCGAGCGGCCCGCCCCGGTGCGGGCACAGCGCCGAGACCGCCCGCACCGACCCGTCGCGCAGCCGGAACACGGCGACCATCTCGCCGTCCACGGTGTAGGTCCGCCCCTCCCCCACCGGGATCTCGTCGAGCGACCCGAGCCGGTGCCCCCGCAGGCCGTTCATCGGACCGGCACCTGGGGCAGCACGACCAGCGGCAGCGAGGTGCGGAACTGCCCAGGGGTGACCGGTTCCGCGCGTTCCTTCCACGGATCCCGGTAGCCGGCGACCGAGGCGGCCATCGCGGCATCGAGGTCCGCGGCGAGCCCCTCGGCGTCGTCCACGACGATCGCGCGGAGATGCTCGATGCCGACCCGCGGGACGAACGCGTACGTCCGTTCGAGCCAGTTGGCGTTCTCCCGGTAGTACTGCAGGAACCGGCCCGTGAGCGTGATGACCTCGTCCGCCGACCCGACCGTCGCGAGCAGATCGCCCTTGCGCACGTGCGCGCCCGCGGCACCGCCGACGTAGATCTCCCAGCGGCCACCGTCGACGGCCACTACACCCAGGTCCTTGACGTACGCCTCGGCGCAGTTGCGCGGGCACCCGGTCACGGCGAGCTTCATCTTCCCCGGGCCCTCGATGCCCTGGAACCGCTCCTCGATCGCGATCCCCAGCGCTGTCGAGTCACCGACCCCGAAGCGGCAGTAGTCCGAGCCGACGCAGGTCTTCACGGTGCGGAAGCTCTTGCCGTAGGCGTACCCGGACGGCATGTCGAGCTCGGCCCAGATCTGCGGCAACTTCTCCTTCGGCACCCCGAGCAGGTCGATGCGCTGCCCGCCGGTGAGCTTGACCATGGGTACGTCGTGCCGCTCGGCCACCTCCGCGATCCGGCGCAGCTGCGCGGGGGTGGTGACGCCGCCCTTCATCTGCGGCACGACCGAGAACGTGCCGTCGCGCTGGATGTTCGCGTGCACCCGGTCGTTGATGAAACGGGCGTCGCGCTCGTCGACGTACTCGGCGCCCCACATCATCTTCAGCAGCGAGGCGAGACCCATCTTGCTCTTCGCGTCCTCCTCGCCGCCGGGGACGAGCGTCGCGAACACCGACGACACCGACCGCAGCCCGTGGGTGCGGATCGCGTGCATCAGCTCCGGCTTCGGCATGGGTACGCCGGGCACGTACCACGAAGCCCCGGGGTCCTCCTCCGCCTCGCCACCGGCGGCCCACTCGACGATCTGCTGGACCAGGCCCTTGCACGTCCCGCAGCCCTTGCCCGCCCGCGTTCTGTCCATGACGCCGCTGACGGTCCGGCAGCCGCCGTGCACGGTCTGCACGATGGTGGCCTTGCTGACCCCGTTGCAGTTGCAGACCTGCGCGTCGTCGGCGAGTTCGGCCGCGCTCACCTCGGCAGGCGGGCCACCCAGGTCGAACATCAGCTCGACGCGGTCCTCCGGCAGCGCGAGGCCACGGTCGAACGCCTGCATCAGGAACGCGACCTTGGAGACGTCACCGACGAGCGTGGCGCCGATGAGCCGGCCGTCGCGGATGACGACGCTCTTGTAGATCCCCTTGCGGGGTTCGCTGAACACGAGCGTCTCGTCGTCGTCGCGTTCGGCTTCCTTGACGCCCATCGCGGCCACGTCGACACCGGCCACCTTGAGCTTCGTCGCCACGCGGGAGCCGTGGTACGCGGCGTGCGGGTCGCGGCCGGTCAGGTGGTCGGCGAGGACCTTGGCCTGTTCCCACAGGGGGGCTACCAGCCCGTACGTCTCGCCGCGGTGCTGCGCGCACTCCCCCACCGCGTAGATGTCGGGCTCGTCCTGCGCCCGCATCTGGTCGTCGACGACGATCCCGCGCTCCACCACGAGCCCGGCCGTCTCCGCGACGGTGGCGTTCGCCCGGATGCCGGCCGCGACCACGACGACGTCGCAGTCGAGGACGCGGCCGTCCTTGAGGCGGACCCCGGTGACCTCGTGCTTGCCGAGGATCTCGGTGGTGTGCGCGCCGGTCACGATGTCGATGCCGAGCTGTTCGACGCTGCGCCGCAGGATCGCGCCGCCCTGCGCGTCCAGCTGGGCGTTCATGAGATGCCCCGCCGCGTGTACGAGCGTGACGTGCCCGAGGTGGTTCTGCAGGCCGCGGGCCGCCTCCAGGCCGAGCAACCCGCCACCGATGACGACCGCCCGCTCGTGCTCGCGGGCGTAGCGGATCATCGCCCGGGTGTCGTCGAGCGTGCGGAACGCGAAGACGCCCTGGTGGTAGCCGCGGCCGGGGCGGTGGATGCCGGGGATCGGCGGCACGAAAGCGCGGCTCCCGGTGGCGATGATCAGCTTGTCGTACGCGGTGGCGCTGCCGTCCTCGGCGTAGACCTGCTTGGCGAAGCGGTCGATGCGCGCGATCCGGGTGCCGGTGTGCAGGGTGATGGCGTTGTCCGCGTACCAGGAGAGATCGTTGAGGAAGATGCCGGCCTCGTCCTGCACACCCGCGAGGACGTTGGAGAGCATGATCCGGTTGTAGTTGCCGTACGGCTCGTCTCCGAACACCGTGATCTCGAAGCCGCCGCCGCGGGCCAGGATCTCCTCGACCGTGCGTACCCCGGCCATCCCGTTACCGATGACGACCAGTCGCGGCGCCATCAGACCTCCACCAGCCCGAGGTCCACGACGACGGTCCCGGTGAGCCCCGCCGGGGCGGCGAGCCACAGCTCGACCGTGGTGCCGGAGTCCAGGTCCTCGACCACGCGCAGCGACACGTGCACGTCGCTCCTGGCGCCGATCGGGAAGTAGCGCATCGGCAGGCCGTCGCGCATCAGGACCGCGCAGACGAGCTCGCCGCTGGAGTTGCCGCCCCGGAAATAGACGGCCTGGGCGACGACACCGTCGGGGACGACCAGGCGCAGGGCGCCGTCGACCGGTACGGGCTCGTCGAGCCCCTTGCCCTCGAAGGGGAAGACGCCCTGCATAAAACGCGGTGTGGAGTGCACCTCGGCCGGTCCTTTCGTCGGGGTGAGCGGCGCGATCATCACCGCGCACGCTTTGAACGCGGGCATCCGGGAGTGCCGGTCCAGCGCGGGGTCGGTCAGCGTGTTGATGCCGGGCCAGTGGAACGGCGCGAAGACCGTGTCCGGCCGGATGCCGGGGTCGCAGCGGGCCCGGAGCACCGCGGCACCACGCCGGGTGCGCAGCTCGACCAGGTCGCCGTCGGTGATGCCGTGCCGGCGGGCCAGGTCGGGGTGCAGTTCCGCCCGCGGCTCCGGGGCCGCCACGGTCAGCGACCGCACCCGGCGGGTCTGGGTCCCGCTCTGGTACTGCTGCATGTTCCGGCCGGTGGTGAGCACGTACGGGTAGTCCCGGTCGGGCAGCTCGTTCGGGTCGCGGTGCTCGACCCGGACGAAACGCGCACGCCCGTCCGCGGTCGGGAAGCCGTCGGTGAACATCCGTGGTGTCCCGGGATGGTCCTCGGCCGGGCACGGCCAGAAGACGCCGTCCTCGTCGTCGATCCGCTCGTAGGTGATGCCGGCGTAGTCGGCGAGCCCGCCCGCGCTCGCCCGGCGCAGCTCCTCGAAGACCTCGCGCGGCTCGTCGGTGAAGTAGGCACCCCGGCCCAGCCGGTCGGCGAGGTCCTTGAGGAAGCGCAGGTCGGTGCGGACCTCACCGGGTGGTTCGGCGGCCTTGCGGCGCCGGATCACCCGGCCCTCCAGGTTGGTCATCGTGCCCTCCTCCTCCGCCCACTGCGCGGTGGGCAGCACGACGTCGGCGAGGGCCGCGGTCTCGGAGAGGAAGATGTCGGAGACGACGAGCAGATCCAGGGCGCGCAGCCGCTCGATCACGTGGCTGCTGTGCGGCGCGGACACCGCGATGTTGCTCGCGAGCACGAGGAGCACGCGCACGCCGCCGGGAGTGCCGAGCCGGTCGAGCATCTCGTAGGCGGACAGCCCCGGCTGCGGCAGCTCGGCGGGGTCGATGCCCCACACCCGGCCGATGTGCTCGCGCGCGGCGGGATCGTCGAGGCGCCGGTACCCGGGCAGCTGGTCGGCCTTCTGCCCGTGCTCCCGGCCACCCTGCCCGTTACCCTGCCCGGTGATCGTCCCGTAGCCCGAGAACGGACGGCCGACCAGGCCGAGGGCGAGCGCCAGGTTGAGGTACGCCTGCGCGGTGTCCGTGCCGTTGCTGTGCTGTTCGGCGCCGCGGGCAGTGAGGATCATCGCCGGCCGCTCCCGCGCGAGCAGGTGGACGGTCTCGCGCAGCTGAGCCTCGGACACCCCGGTCATCCGCTCGACCCGCTCGGGCCAGTAACCGTTCACCGCCGCCCGCACGGCGTCGAACCCGGTGGTCCGTCCGCTCACGAACGCGTCGTCGACCAGGCCCTCCCGGACGGCGACGTGCATCATCCCGTTCGCCAGCGCCAGGTCCGTGCCGGGCACAGGCTGAAGATGACGGTACGCACCCCGCGCGGTCGCCGTCCGCCGCGGATCCACGACGATGTGCTTCGCTCCCATGGCCCGCCCGGCGTCCAGGAACTGCATGGAGGGCGGCATCGCGTCGGCCGGGTTCGCGCCGACGAGCAGCACCGTACGGGCCTGAGCCACGTCCTCGAGCGGAAACGGCAGCCCACGGTCGACACCGAGGGACCGGTTGGCCGCCGTCGCCGCCGACGACATGCAGAACCGCCCGTTGTAGTCGATCGACGAGGACCGCAGCGCGACCCGGACGAACTTCCCCAGCGTGTACGCCTTCTCGTTGGTGAGCCCGCCCCCGCCGAACGCCCCCACGCTGTCCGGCCCGTGATCACGCTGACTCGCCCCGATCGCGCCGACGATCCGGGCCAGTGCCTCCTCCCAGCTCGCCGCCCGCAACGGGCTCGACCTGTCACCCGCCACCGTGCGAACCAGCGGGGTGAGCAGCCGTTCGGGGTGGTCGAGCAGCTCCGCCGCGGTCCACCCCTTGGCGCAGAGCCCACCGCGGTTGACCGGGAAGCCGGCCGGTTCCAGGCGCAGTCCCGGCCCGTGCCCGCCCCGGGCCGGCGGCTCCGGGATCAGGTGGATGCCGCACTGCAGCGCGCAGTACGGGCAGTGCGTCTCGGTCAGCGTCACGCCACCGATCGTGTCGGCACAGCGTTTCGGTGACCGGCCCGCAACGGTTGCCGTGCCGTTCGGTAATCCTTACAACGCGCTCAAGGTCAATGTGAGACCGCGGCCGCGTGCACGTACCGCGCGACCACCAGATCCTCGACCACCGGGCCGGCGCACAGCGGGGGCGTCACGAGGTCCGCCCCCGAGCGGTGCAACGACCGGTAGAACAACCCCTCTGCCAGCAGGTACGCCGCCACGCCGACCCGCCGTGCCCCCGCATCCCGCACCTCGCGCACCACGTCGGCCACCCGCCGCTCCGCGCCGGACGCATACGCGACGGTCGCGCCGAGCTGAGCCGCCACGCCGTCCACCTCCGCCCGCCACCCGGGATCGGACGACCCGGCCGCCGCCAGCACCACCGCATCCCACGGCGACGCTGCGGCGCTGAGGTGACGGCGCATGCTCGCCACGAGGACGGCGTCCGGCCCGAGCGGCGGCGTCACCACCGCACCGCTGCCGGCGACGGCGTTCGCGATGTCCACGCGTACGTGATGACCGGTGGAGAGCAGCAGCGGCACGACCACCGTGCCCACCCCGAAGGCCATCGTCTCGACACGCGGGTGCTGGACGTCCACATAGGTCAGCCGCACCTCGGTCCCCGGAAGCCGCAGCGCGACCCGGTCCACCAGCGCCCGGATCTGCTCCTGCCCCGCCACCGACCGCGTGCCGTGCGCCACCGCGACCAGCCGCCTCATGCCGGCCCGTCCACCCGCAGCCGGTACCCACGCTTGATCACGGTCTCGATGTGGCCACCGCCGCCCAGCGCCGTCCGCAGCCGCGCGATCGCCACGTCGACCGCGTGCCCGTCCGTGCCGCGCGGGAGCGAGGCGACCAGCCGCTCCTTCGACACCACCGCGCCGGGCCGGGCGGACAGCGAGCCCAGGATCGCCATCGCCGCCGGGGCGAGCGGCTGCACGCGGCCGTCGATCAGGACGGCGTGGCCGCGGATCTCCAGGGTGTCGCCGGCGACCGAGAGCTTGGGCGTGCGGCGGGGCAGTTCGTCGGTGACGGTCTTGACCAGGGCGCCGAGCCGGGACCGGAGCGGCATGACCACCGGGACGTCCTGCTGGACCAGCGACGCCGCGGTCACCGGTCCCACGCACGCCGCCATGGTCGGTCCGCGGAAGGCGTCCAGCACCTGACCGGCCTCGTCACCCGCGATGTCGAGCAGGGCCCGGACAGCGGGGGCGCTGGTGAAGGTGACGGCGTCGATCTGACCGGCGGTGAGCTGGGTGACCAGGCGGCGTACAGGGGTGATGTCGGATGGCAGCGTCCAGCGGTAGACCGGGATCTCCACGACGGCAGCCCCTGCCGCGCGCAGGGCGTCGGTGAGCTCGGACTGCGGGCCGCCGTGCAACTGGACGGCGATGCGGCGGCCGGCGATCCCCTGGGCGAGCAGGCGTTCGAGGATCTCCTCCGACGACTCGGTCGCGGCGGACCAGTCCTCGCTGAGGTCGGCCGCCCGGATCGCGCCGCACGGTTTGGCGCCGCGCGCGATCAGCCGGGCCCGGCCCAGGGCCGCCCGCAGCGGGTCGCCCATGCCCCACCCCTCGGCGGCTTCGAGCCAGCCGCGGAAGCCGATGCCGGTCGTGGCGACGACGATCTCGGGGGCGAGCCCGACACAGGCCGCGGTGGCGGCGTGCAGCGCCCGGTCGTCCCGCAGCGGCACGATGGTGATCGCCGGCGCGAGCACGACCCGGGCACCGCGCCGTTCCAGCAGGGCGGCGAGCTCCTCACGGCGCCGCTCGGCGGTCACGGCGACGGTGAACCCGGCAAGCGGCCCCGGCGTGCTGGAAAGGTTCACCCGTCAGATGCTCGCCACGGCAGGTTACGCGGGGTGGCCCCGGTTGTTTCCCCCGCGATAACGCGTTATCACAACGGCCCCGTGGATCTTGTGAGTCACGGGGCCGGCGGGGGCTGGATGGTGAGCTGCCCCCACTGGCCGGCCTCCGAGCGGAAGATCTGTTCGACCCGGTCGACGTCCGCCGCCAGGTCGGTGCCGGCGTCCCAGTCGAGCTCCGCTTCCTCCAGGCTGAGGGCCGCGTCGTCGTAGAGCTTGGCGACGGGGGCGAACCCGATCAACGTCTCGTACGCGGTGACCGCCGTCGCCATCGCCGCCAGCACCGCCGCCACCACCCCGGTCACCGTGCGCCCGGTCTCCCCCAGGAGCTGTCCTGCCACGCCGGCGAGTGCCGCCAGCCCGAGCAGCGTGTTGCGCACGATGATGCCCTGGTTGTCGGCCCGATGATATTCGTCGCTGCGGCGGCGGTAGAAGGTCAGTTGGTCGGTGATGCGCAGGTCCTTGTAGAGCCGGCGCACGGCGGCCTCGCGGTTGCTCATTCCGGCTCCTTCCCCGCCTTGACGGCGATCACCGCTCGGCGCAGCGCCACCAGGCGGTCCGGGCCCGCATAGGGCCCGACGCGCGCCAGGTAGCGGAAGTGCAGGGCACGCAGCCGCTCGGCGCGCACCCGGGCCTGCAGGTATTCGTCGATCGAGGCGCGTTCCCGGGCCCACTGGCTGCTGGTCGCCAGCAGGACCCCCGCGAGCGCGAGGACCAGGCCGGGCCAGCGCTGACCGGGCACGAGCGCCTGGATCCCGCCCAGGGTGGTGACCAGGGCCGAGCCGAGGAGCACCAGGACCTGCTGCCGGCGGTAGGCGTTCTGCTCTTTCAGGGCCTGACGGTCGTACGCCGAGAAGACCGGCTCGACAACCGCCGCCAGCTCCGTCAGGTCGTCAGCGAGCTCCGGGTAGCGCTCCCGGGCGTCGGGCGGGATGACCGGATAGGGCTCGGCAGGTGTCCGGAGCTTGGGGAATCGCGCCAACAGCGACAGCGGCATGCGAAGACTTTCTCAGCTCGATGCCGTCAGAAGGGTACCCATCCGGTCACCAACCGCTGTGGTGTCGGATATCTGCACGATGTGGACAAGCGGCGACCCGGCGATCCGGGTGGCGAGGTCGTTGCGGCGATCCCCGAGCCGCGCCGCCGCGATCTCGTCGGCGGTGCGGCCGGATCCTTCCAGCACCAGCAGCGGGCGCCCGGCCCGCAAGCTGTGCTCCGCGTCGTCGTAGGCGATCCGCCCGCCGTTGATGAGCACGGTGAGGGCCGCCGACCCGCCCGCGACACGGGTGGCGACGTCGGCGAGCCAGGGCACCTCGGCACCCCATTCGTGACCGGGCGCCAGCACGAAGTGGGTGTGGTGCGGCTCGAGCGCGGCAGCGTCGGCCGAGGGCGCGGGCTCACCGGGCAGCGCCACCGTTCCGGCCGCGGCGACGCCGACCAGGGGAAAGCCGTTACGGGACCGACCCATCAGACGCATCACCCCTGCGTCGGTGCCGCCGTCGATCACGGTCGCGCCGCTCGCGTGGATCGCCGGGAGCAACGCCTCGGCGACCACGGACCCCAGCTGATCCAGATCATCCCCGGTCATGCCGCCGGCACCGCCGACAACGGTGACGACCGGCCGCGGCGTGGCGAACCCGAATTCGTGCAGCGCCGCAGCCAGGTCGGCGGGACCGTCGACCCGTGCGGCGAGCGCGGTGCGGGTCCCCCCGAAGTCGATGGTGAACACGACCCGTACGTTACGCGATCGGCGCCCCGGCACGAGACAGCCGGAACGCCATGGCAGTTCGGCGGCCGGTCCGGACCATAAGGCATCTCGACGCCACCGCCTCCCCGCGCCACAGTGGTACGGGGTGAGCAGAATGATCATTATCTATGGCGGAGCGGCGGACACACAGGACACGTCCCAGCTACGCGACCGCGTCGAGCGCCTGATCAGGCATCTCGGGCCGGCCCGTCTCGTCGGGGGTCTCGTGACGGACGCCGAGCTCATGGTCGCCGCGGAGGGACTGAAGGCCGGCCGCGAGGTGCTTGCCGTCGTGCCGGACACCCGGGACGCCTTCCGCGCTGCCATGGCGGCCGAGCACGGTGACGCGTGGACCCGTACGTTCGACCAGCTCCTCGATGCCCCGCGGCTCACCCTGCGCGAGCTGACCCCTGGTGAGACCCTGCTCGACGTGGCGGCGGAAGCTGCCGGCGACGAGCAGCAATGGCTGGTGACGATCGGTCCCCGCGACGCGGAACCGGCCGGCGAGGCGGTCCGGGACCTGATCGCCCGGGCCCAGCAACGCGGCCTGCTCACCCTCGACCTCTCCCCCGTACGCAGGGAGCAGCGCGCTTTCGTCGTCATGCCCTACGGCAGCAAGAAGGACGCCGAGTCAGGTGCCGAGATCGACTGCGACTGCGTCTTCGACCGGGTGTACGTGCCCCTGCTGGAGGACGCGGATCTCGACTGGAGCCGCGCCGACCTCGGCAAGGACACCGGCATCATCCACCCCTCGATGCTGGCCGAGCTGGCCAACTGCGACGTGGTGCTCGTCGACCTGACCACCACCAACTTCAACGTCGCCTACGAGCTCGGCGTCCGTCACGTCTTCGCCGCCGCGAGCACGATGCTGGTCGGCCCGCACATCATCGAACTGGGCAAACGCACCCCGCCGTTCGACATCGCCATGAGCCGCGTCCACTCCTTCGACCGCGGCCTGCACCTCACCGACGAACAGGCCACCGAGGCGATCCGCAAGCTGGGCCCGGTGCTGGAGCTGGCCGTCGCCAAGGCCGAGGACGACAGCCCGGCGCATGCCTGGTTCGCGATGGTCGAGCGGTCGGCCCCGTTGCTGCTGCACAACGAGGTGCGGGAGCGGGAGGCACGGTTCGCCGACGCCCACCGCAGGGTCGCGGACGCGACCCGGTTCGCCACGATCCTCGACACCGCCCGATGGCTGGACACCGCCGGTCTCGGTACGCGCGACAGCCAGGCGTTGCGCATCAAGCTCGGCGCGGCCCTGCTCGGCATCCAGGCGTACGCGGAGGCTCTCCAGCTGTTCGACCGCTCGCAGCCCGAGGTCGGCGACCCGCAGCACAAGATCTGGCTCCTGAACACGGTGATGGCGTACCGCAGGCTCAGCGAGCAGACCGGCGTCACCCCGCAGGAGAAGCTCGCCCACGTGGACAGAGCACAGCGGCTGCTGGAGAAGGCGGTCCGGGACGGGTACGGCGACTCCGAGACGTACGGCATCTGGGGCGGCATGATCAAGCGCGAGATCCAGTCCGCGGGCCTGCCCCGGGAGGACCCACGGACCAGGGAACTGTTCACGGCCATGGCGGAGAAGTACCGGGAGGGCTTCGACCGTGATCCCAGCTACTACACAGGCATCAACCTGCTCCTGGCGATGCGCCTCTGCAGCCCCGAACGCGACGGGCGGTTCCACGACGAGTTCACGGAGATCGGCGCCGCCACCCGCCTCTTCGCCAACCGCGCCCTGCGCTGGGACCGGTCGGACGTCTGGGCCCGGCTGACCCTGGCGGAGCTGGCACTGCACCAGGCTCTGGAGAACACCGCCCCGGACCTGACCGGCCCGGCAGCCCTCTACCTCACGGCCTTCCGGACAGCCAACCCCGACCAGATCGCCTCGGCCCGCAACCAGCTCGAGTTCCTCCGCACCTACGACTCCTTCCCCACCGAGATCACCACCCTGCTCGGCCACCTCGATCAGCGGTGACCCGCCGCATCCCGGTTGCTCGCCCGTCAGAACGAGAGGTCGGCGGCGAGGCCGTAATGATCCGAGAGGTAGGTCTGGCGTCCGTCGCCCAGCGTCACCGGGTTCTGCAGGACGAGCCGGGTGGAGGCGGTCAGCCCCGGCCGGACCAGGACGTGGTCGAAGGCGGGCGGCGACGGCCAGCGCGGGGTCGGGCGGTACGTCGGCTCGGTGTCCCCGGCCCGGGTGTCCTCCAGCCCGGCATCGGTCAGAAACCCGGCGAGCGACGACGCCGTCCGGGGCACGTTCAGGTCACCGGCGACCACCACCGGCAGTGCCGCGTCGACCCCCGAGACGACCGCGGCGAGCGTGGCCAGTTCGCGACGCTGGACGTGGGTGTACCGGCCCTCCCGTGACCAGTCGCCGTCGCGGTTGGCCGACAGGTGGGTGTTGATCACCGCGAGCGGGCCGGCGGCGGTCGTGACCTGGACGACCTGGGCGCCCTTGCGCATGATGAACTCGGGTCGCACCGGCCCGGTCATCGGATACCGTACGAACCGGGCGCTCACGATCGGCAGCCGGGACAGCACCACGAGCCCGCCCCGGAGCAGCACCGTCCCGCTCCAGGCCCGGTGACCGTACGAGCGGGCGAGACTCCGCAGCAGCACCGCGTGGGAGCGGTACATCACCTCCTGCAGGCACACCACGTCGTACCCGGAGCTCTCCAGGAGCCCGCCGAGGACCCGCAGCCGGGCCCGGACGTCCCCCTTCATCAGCGCGTTCAGGGTCAGCAGCGACACAGCCATGATCAAGACCTTATGGGTACGTTTCTCAGGTACCGCTCAAGGAGTACGGGTACCGCTCATGGTTGCATTTCGGGAGCCGATGGGCCGGACATGAATGCCGCCCCCGCAACTCTGGACGGCTCGCTCGACAGCCTCGTCGCCGGCGTCTACGTCAGCCACAAGGGTCTCGCCGACCGGGCCGAAGCGCTCGTGCGCGCCGCCGTCACCGCCGGGGACCGCCAGCTCGCCGATCTCGGCCGGCTCGTGCTCGCCGAGCTGCACAACCGCGGCGGTCGTGCCCCCGAGGGGATCGCGCAGGCGCGCGCCGTGCTCGCCGGGACCGGTGACCGGATCGTCGTCGCCCACGCCCACGCCGTCGTGGCCGGGGGGCTGTGGCGGATCGGGGACAACGCGCAGGCGGTGCGGAACGCGTACCCGGCGAGCCGGATGCTGCATCCCGGTGACCCGCCGGTGCTGCGCGCCGACCATGCCATCGTCCTGGCTCTGCAGGTCAACGACCGGCGCATCGGCGGCATGTCGCACCGGGAGTTCCGGGTGGCGCAGGAGCTGGCCGAGGCGGCCCGGGTGCCCGCGCTGATCCTGGCGAACCTGAACAACTGGGCGTGGTGCTCGTACACCTCCGGTGACCTGCGGACCGCCGCCGACCTCGTGGACCGGATGCGGATGTGCAGCGAGCGCACCGGGGAGCCACTGAACGCCTCCTGCGCCGACACGATGGCGCGGATCATGCTGGAGACCGGGGATCCCGCCGGGGCGCTCGCGCTGATCGAGCGGGCCATCGCGACGTCCGAGCCGACCGACTCCGACGCCGTGCCGAACGCCCTGATCACCCTCGCCGACATCCAGCGCCGGGACGGCAACGTCGGCGCGGCGCTGGACACGCTGTGGGCCTGCCGGGAGATGGCGGCCCGGGACCGGCTCGCCGACGTCGACGCGCTGGCCCGCAAGATGATCGCCGGGTGCCATGCCGAGCTGGGTGACTTCGCCACCGCGTACCACGAGATGGTCGAGTTCCACGAGGCCTGGACCGTACGCCGGTCCGAGCGCAGCGAGGTCATGGCCCGCGTCGCGCACGCCCAGTTCGCCGTCGACGAGGCCCGCCGCACCACGGAGCGGTTCCGCGAGATGGCCGAACGGGACGCGCTGACCGGCCTGTGGAACCGGCGCCGCTCGGACGCGCAGCTCGCCGACCTGATCCGCACCCCGGCCACCCAGCGCGGCCCGGTCAGCGTCGCCCTGATCGACCTCGACCACTTCAAGGCGGTCAACGACACCTACACGCACGCGATCGGCGACATGGTCCTGTGCCGCGTCGCCGAGCTGCTCGCCAAGGTGGGCGGGCACGCGGGCCGGCACGGCGGTGAGGAGTTCATCCTGATCCTCGACGCGGACCCGGCGGTCGCCGCCCGGCGCGTCGAGGGCCTGCGCGCGGCGATCCAGTCGTATGCCTGGACCGCCGTCGCGAACGGGCTGAGCGTCACGGCCAGCATCGGGCTCACCGCGCTGCGCCCGGACGACACGGCCCGCACCCTGGTCAACCGCGCCGACGAGCTGCTCTACGCGGCCAAGCACGCCGGCCGCAACCGCGTCATCACGGGTTAACGCACGGACAGCCGGTAGACGGAGATGCCGTATCCGTTGCTGCGTTGCAGGCCGTAGACGCGTACCCAGCGGGCGGGGGTTGCCTTGAACGTCGTGGTGACCGCGCCCTCCTTGCCCTTCGCGCCGGTGTACGCGGACCGCCACGCGCTGCCGTTGTCCGATACCTCGACGCGGTACTCGGTGGCGTACGCGCGTTCCCACACGACCTCGACCCGGCTGACCGACCAGAGCTCGCCCAGGTCGACCGCGATCCACTGGTTGTCGGCGAAGCCGCTGCCCCACCGGGTGGAGTCGTCCCCGTCGACGGCGTCCGCACCGGGCCACGCCCTGCCCTCGGTGCTGGAGACGCTGACCGGGCGGTGCAGGGCGAGGTCGGCCCCGTCGTTTACCCGTCCCGCCGGGGTCGTGACGGTCACCTTCGGGGCCGGCGCTGTGGTGGTGAGCCCGGCGGACGGCGCCGTGGACGGCACTCCGGTCGCCAGTGGCACCACACCGTTCGAGACCTCGCCGTCCGAGAGCGCACCCAGCGAGGCGACAGCGCTCGGCGCCGTGCCGGTGGCCGTCGTGGCGCCCGGCGCCTCCTCGGAGAACGCCCGGGCCGGCGGCCCACCTGCCGCCGCGTCGTCCTCCCCGGATGGGCGCAGGGCCACGGCCACGCCGACCGTCACGACGGCCAGGGCCGCCGCCCCCGCCGATGCCCAGACCCACCGCCGGCGCCCCCGCGACGCCGCCGGCGGGGTCTCCGGAGCGGTGGGCCGCTCCGGGGATGGTGGCTCCGGCCGCACCAGGGGCGGGGCGGCCGCCGCCGCCTGACGCTTGCCGAAAGCACCGGAGGTCAAGGACATCGACGCTGGTGGTTGCCTTGGTTTCCAGCCCTGCCTGGGGTCCGGATCACCCTGCTCGTTCGTCACGGGTGACTTGATATCACCGGTGTGCACAACACTCCACTGTGGCCGATTGTCAGATTCCGGCGCGCCGCTTGTGGAACACCCGGCGCCACGCACCGCGGGCCCCGTCACGCCCGGCCTTGAGCACCACGCCGACCTGGTTGAACACTCCGTCACTGGTGATCAGCAGCTCCCCGACGTAGGCCGAGGCGCGGTCCATCACCAACCGGGCGTGGGCGAGATGCTCGGCCTCGTCGCGCAGGTCCCACAGCCGCCTGCCCTGGTCCCACGCGTGCGCGCGGGTCGCTGCCACCAGCACCGACTGGCTCCAGTCGTCGAGGTCACCGGCCAGCATGTCGACGCGCAGCTGCCAGCTGGTCGAGTAGCGGCGGCGCAGCCGGGGGATCTCCTGGTAGAAGATCTTGTTGATCAGCAGGTAGTCGGGGTGCACGACGTCGCCGGGCGGTGTGCCGAGCCGCTCCCACGTGGCGACCAGCGCCAGCGCCAGGTCGTGGTTGATGTGGGCGTTGACCCCGAGGATCGCGGCGGCGAGCCGGCTGATCTTTTCGTCCTGGGCGCGGCGGAACAGCACCTCCCAGGCGTCCGGGGTGCTGTGGTCCTCCTCGCCCCACAGCCGCAGCGCGTCGAAGTAGCGCTTGGCGAACTCGACGTCGAGCAGCTCCAGGAATTCCGGGTCGACCACGTCGGGGCCGGTCAGGGCCGCCCCCACCCGGTCGGTGATGGTGAAGTAGAGCGAGTTGAACGACGCGATCCGGTTGGCGGCCGGCGGCGGCAGCAGGTCCATGATGCGCTGTGCCCGGGTCAGCATCTCGAGGACCTCGGCGATCGTCGCCGGGGGCACCGCGCAGAGCTCGGCCATCTCGCGTTTGGCCTCGCCCCAGCCCCGGCCGGACGGCACCAGGCCGGGCTCGTCCGGCGCGATGCGGATGCGTTCGGTGCGCAGCAGGTCGGCGCTGCTGCGCACGGTGTTGATGTCGAAGGCGACTGTCGCGGTCATCACGGCCCCCTCAGGCGTAACAACTCCGGAAATCAGCCACAGTCCACAGTCGGGCGGGCGATGACCAGCTTCCCGCAAGTTACCCGACAGTTCCACGCCGTTTCGTCATCAAGAGAGCAACGTCATCATCATCGCGAGAGCAGTGTCACGAACCGCGTCACGTCGATGTTGCCGCCCGAGATGATCACGCCGACCCGGCCGGAGACCTTGAGCCGCCCCGACAGCAGCGCGGCCAGGCCGGTGGCACCGCTCGGCTCGATCACGATCCGCATCCGCTCGAACGCGAAACGCATCGCGTCGCAGATCTCGTCATCGCCGACCAGCGCGATCTCGTCGACCAGCCGCCGGTTCACCTCGAAGGTCAGCTCGCCCGGGGTGGGCGCGGCCAGGCCGTCCGCCACGGTCCGGGAGACGGGTACGGCGACCCGCTCCCCGGCATCGAGGGACCGCTTGGTGTCGTCGCCCTCCCGCGGCTCCACGCCGATCATCCGGATCCCGGGCAGCAGCCCCTTGGCGGCGGTGGCGCTGCCCGCCATGAGCCCGCCCCCGCCCACCGGCACGACGAGCGCGTCGAGGTCACCGGCCTGCTCCAGCAACTCCAGCGTGGCGGTGCCCTGCCCGGCCATCACGTCCGGGTGCTCGTACGGCGGGATCAGCGTCAGCCCCCGCTCGGCGGCCAGCGCCCCGGCCAGGGCGATCCGGTCCTCGCCGTAGCGGTCGAAGGTGAGCACCTCGGCGCCGTACCCCTCGGCGGCGGCCCGCTTGGACGCCGGGGAATCCTCGGGCATCAGGATCACCGCGTGACTGCCCAGCTCCTGCGCGGCCAGCGCGACGGCCTGCGCGTGATTACCCGACGAGTACGCCGCGATGCCGCTCGCCAGCTGCGCCGGGGTCAGCCGGGCACACGCGTTGTACGCGCCGCGGAACTTGAACGCGCCCATCCGCTGGAAATTCTCGGCCTTGACGAAGACCTCGGCACCGACGAACGCGTCCAGGGTCCGCGACCGCAGCACCGGCGTGCGGTGCGCGACTCCCTTCAGGCGCTCGGCGGCGTCATGGACGTCGGCCAGGGTGATGCTCAACTTGTGTCTTCTCCTGTTTCAGCGCCGCAGGCGACTATGACGGCCGCAGGCGGCTTTTCTGGACTTTCCCCATGGCGTTACGGGGGAGTTCGGCCACCAGGTTCACCACGCGGGGGCGTTTGTGGGCGGCGAGGCGCTGCGCCACGAAGTCGATCAGCTCTTTCTCGGGGACCGGGCCGTCGGTGACGACGAACGCGGTGACCTGCTCGCCGAGGTCGGCGTGGGCGGTGCCGATGACGGCGGCCTCGCGGACGGCGGGGTGCAGCAGCAGGGCGTCCTCGACCTCGCCGGCGCCGACGCGGTAACCGCCGGTCTTGATGAGGTCGGTGGAGGCGCGCCCCACGATGCGGTGCCAGCCGTCGGCGCCGATCGTGGCGACGTCACCGGTGGTGAACCAGCCGTCGGTGAGGGCGGAGCCGTGGCCGAGGTAGCCGTCGAAGAGGGTCGCCCCGCGCACCTGCAGCTGGCCGATCGTCGCGCCGTCGTTCTCGAGCGGGACACCGGCGTCGTCGACGAGGCGGGTCTCGACGCCGCGCACCGGAACACCGACGTGGCCCGCGCGGCGCGGGCCGTCGTGGCGGGCACTCACGGTGATGAGCGTCTCGGTCATACCGTAACGCTCGACCGGTGCCTGCCCGGTGAGCGTCGTCAGCTCCTCGAAGACGGGCACGGGCAGCGGCGCGCTCCCCGACACGAGCAGCCGGGCACTGCGCAGCTCGCGGGCGGCGTCCGGCATGGCACACACACGCGACCACACCGTGGGGACGCCGAAGTAGAGGCTGCCGCGCGCTCTCGCGTACGCATCAGGGGTCGGCTTTCCGGTGTGCACCAACGGTGACCCGATGCGCAGCGGGCCGAGCACGCCGAGCACGAGCCCGTGCACGTGATAGAGCGGCAGGCCGTGCACGAGGGTGTCGCCGGCCGTCCACTGCCATGCCTCGGCGAGCGCGTCGAGGTCGGCCGCGATCGCCGCGCGCGAGACCACGACGCCCTTCGGCGGCCCGGTCGTCCCGCTCGTGTAGAGGATCAGCGCGGGTGTGCCCGCATCGGGCTCGGGAGGCACGGAACCGCTCACCCCGGGCCGCGTGATCGCCATGGTCGGGAGATCACCGGACGGCCCGTCGGACAACAGCACCGCCGCGCCGGAATCGCGCAGGATGTGGGCGCGCTCGGTCGTGCCGGCGTCGGGCGGCACGGGCACGATCGGCACCCCGGCGAGCAGCCCCGCGGTGATCGCCACGATCGTCGGAAGCCCGGCGGTCGCGTCGACCGCCGCCACCGGCACCCCGCGCAACGACTCCGCGAGCGCCGACGCCCGGCCGAGCAACTCGTGGCGCGACACGGACTCCCCGGACGCGGTGACCGTGCGCGGGGTGTCCTCGGCGTCGTGCAAGGCTGTCAGCAAGCGCATGTACCGATCTTCTCAGAGCCCCTGAGCCGGTCTGACACACCCTTGTAACAACCGTATTCAGCGTGGAAAGGACAGACACCCCGATGCTGCTCGACGACGGCGTGACCGCTGCCCTCACCGCCGGGGGCGTGACCGTCCTCGCCGACACCGGCGGTGGCCGCCTGCCCGCGCTGACCTATTGGGGTCCGGCGATCCCCGGCCTCGACGCCGATCTGGCCGCCGCGCTCAACACCTGCTCACAGCCGGTGCACGGCACCAACGACGTCGAGCCACGGCCGCGGGTCGCCCTGCTGCCCGAGCAGCGCACCGGCTGGGCCGGCCGCCCCGGGCTCAGCGGTTCCTTCGACGGGACGGGCTGGTCGGCGGCGTTCACCGTCACCTCGGTGACGCTGGACGGCGCACCGGTCAGCGGTTTTGTCACCGCGGGCGCGGCGACGCTGGAAGTGCACGCGAGCGACGAGACCGGCCGGCTTGCGGTGCGCGTCACGCTCGAGTTGCGGGAGTCCGGCCTTCTGCGCGTACGCGCACAGCTGCGCAACCTGGCTCCCGAGACGTACACCCTCGACAGCCTGACCCCCGCGCTCCCGATCCCGCCCGGCGCGGTGGAGTTGCTGGACTTCACCGGCCGGCACAACCAGGAGCGGGTGCCGCAGCGCAGCACGCTGTTCACCGGCGCGCACGTCCGCGAGAACCGCAAGGGCCGCACCGGCGCGGACAGCGCATATCTGCTGCACGCCGGGACGGCCGGCTTCGACTTCGCGAGCGGTGACGTCTGGGCCGTGCACACCGCGTGGAGCGGCAACCATCTGCACTACGCCGAGCGTGTGCACACCGGTGAGCAGCTCCTCGGCGGCGGCGAGCTGCTGCTGCCCGGCGAGATCCGGCTCGGCACCGGCGAGACCTACGAGACCCCGTGGCTGTACGGCGCCTACGGCAAGGGGCTGGACGAGGTGGCCCGCCGTTTCCACCGTCACCTGCGCGCCCGGGAGAAGCCCGTGAGCGCCGACCGCCCGATCACGCTCAACGTGTGGGAGGCCGTCTACTTCGACCACGACACCGAGCGGCTGGTCGACCTGGCCGAGCGGGCCGCGGCGATCGGCGTCGAGCGCTACGTGCTGGACGACGGCTGGTTCGGCTCGCGCCGTGACGACTTCTCCGGGCTCGGCGACTGGGTGGTGTCCGCGGACGTGTGGCCGGCCGGCCTGCACCCGCTCGTCGACCGGGTCCGCGCGCTGGGCATGCAGTTCGGTCTCTGGTTCGAGCCGGAGATGGTCAACCCGGACTCCGACCTGGCCCGCGCGCACCCCGACTGGATCATGGCGGCGCGCGCCGAATGGCCGGTCGAGTCGCGGCACCAGCAGGTGCTCAACCTCGCGATCCCGGCGGCGTACGAGCACATCAGGACGCAGATGCTCGCGATCCTCGACGAGTACGACATCGGCTACATCAAGTGGGACCACAACCGGGACCTCGTCGAGGCCGGCGATCAGACCCACGGCGGCCGGCCCGCGGTGCACGCCCAGACGCTGGCCTTCTACCGGCTGCTCGACGAGCTGCGCGCCGCCCATCCCGGGCTGGAGATCGAATCCTGCTCGTCCGGGGGTGCTCGCGTCGATCTCGGCGTGCTGGAGCGTACCGACCGGGTGTGGGTCTCGGACAACATCGACCCCCACGACCGGCAGCGGATGCTGCGCTGGACCACCCAGCTGGTCGCCCCGGAATTCCTGGGCTCGCACATCGCGTCCGGCCGTTCGCACACCACGGGCCGGCGTCACGACCTCGGCTACCGCGCCGCGACGGCGATCTTCGGTCACCTCGGCATCGAGTGGGACCTCGCCGAGGCGAGCGCCGGCGAGCTCGAGGAGCTGGGCGCATGGCTGGCGTTCTACCGCGAGCAGCGGGCGCTGCTGCTCGGCGGCGACGTCGTCCGGATGGACGGCTACGACGACCGCATCCTGGTGCACGGCGTGCTCGCCCCCGACCGCAGCCGGGCCCTGTTCGCGATGGTCACGACGGACAGCATCCTCCCCGACCCCGCCGCCCGGCTGCGCCTGCGCGGCCTGGACCCCGAGCGCCGCTACCGGGTCCGCCCGGTCACCGTCGGCAGGGAACTCTCCGGTCTGGCCCCGCCGCCGTGGTGGGGCGCGGACCGCTCCGGCCAGATCCTCACCGGTGCCGTACTGGACCAGGCCGGGGTCGCCTGCCCGCGCCTGTTCCCCGACCAGGTGGTCCTCTACCGGGCGGACGCCGTGTAGTCCCGCAACGCCCGAGCGAGAGCCTCACCCGCCGGGACGCTCACGTCCGGGGCGACCCCCGTGCCTTCCCAGTTCGTGCCCGTGACCGGGCTGATCGACCGCGCGATGGGGACCGTGACCTCCATCGTCGCCGACAGCGGGAACACCTCGGTGGGGTGGGCGCCGCCACGGGTGGTCTCCCCGACCACCGTGGCGCGCCCGTGGCTCTGCAGGGTGTAGGCGAGGTCTTCACCACCGGAGAAGGTCACGCCACTGGTCAGCACGTAGACCGGCCTGGCGAGATACCGCTCACCGGGCAAGTACGCGAGGCTCCAGTACTGCCGGGTCGTCCTGGTTGCGCCGAAGTAGATGCCCCCGAGGTGCGTCTCGTCGTCCGGGAAGAAGTAGCTCGCCAGGAACTGCACGCCGTTCGGTGCCCCGCCCCGGCAGGTGCGCAGATCGATGATGAGCGCTTCGGTGTGCGCAACGAGTCGCATGGCGGCGGCGAGGGCGTCGCCGCCCGTACCCGCGTCGGGAATCTCGGTCAGAGCGAGCAGCCCGACGTTCCCGTCCAGCCGCTCGACCCGCTCGATGCCGAAGTTGATCGTCAGGAGCCGGGCCTGATATGCCTCGACCCACTCCTGCTCGGTCATCCCCGAGCCCATGTCCGCCGCCCGCGTGCGGATCCGCAGATGCCTGTCGGCGGTGACGTCGAGGAGAACCTCGGTGAGCCGCTCCCCCAGCGTCTGCTCGTCGAGCCCCTCGTACCGCACGGCCCGGATCCGCTGTGTGATCTCGGCGGCCTTGTCCGGGAAGATGTACTTGTCCTGGATGAGGGTCAGCGCCGCGTCTATGAGCTCTGTGGACATACGGGCCAAGATACGGCGCGAGGCCGGGCCCATGGGGGCACCCGGCCTCGCACTTCGTTCGTCCAGCAGCGGTCAGCTCTCGTTGACCCCGACCATGTTCGGCAGCGAGACGTACGGGAACGAGCCGCGGAACTCGTGGTCGTTCGCGTTCACCCCGTCGCCGAGGCCCTTGACGGTGTCCGAGGCGCCCGGCAGCAGCACGCCCTCGGCCGCCTGCACGGTCACGTCGAGCACGTCGTCGGCGAGGCGCCGGCCGTTCGGGAAGCCGGCGAGGTCGCCGCCGACCACGCCGAGCCGGTTCGGGTTGGCCGCGACCGGCACACCCATGTTGAGCCGCAGCTGCTCGCTGGGCGCGAACTCCTTCTTGTCCACGTCCTTGTTGAGGATCTGCGAGTTCAGGTCCGCGGCGACCGGGCCGGTGCAGCCGGTCTTGCAGACACCGGTGAGGAAGACCTCGACCAGGTCGGTACGCGGCGTGGCCGGCGCCGGGATCTTGTAGATGGCCTCCATCAGACGCGGCACCTCGGGGTTGGTCACGTACTTGAGGAACATGGCGTCGCTGACCGGGCGCGTGGCGTTGAACTGGTTCTTCACCCGCAGCGGCAGCACCGCCTCGTTGACCAGCGGCATGCCGAGCCGGGAAACCTGCACGGAGGTGGCCGGCTTGCCGTTCATGCTCGCGCCGAGACGCTTGGTGGTGGTCCAGATGCCCACGATCGGGTTGCGCGTCGCGTCGCCCTTGAGCGCGAGATCCGCCTTCGGCACCCGCAGCGCGATGGTGTTCACGTTGTAGCCCTTGAGCGAGTCCTGACCGACCTCGCTCAGGTCACCGCCGTAGAGCAGGTCGAAGACGCGCAGGTCGGCGAAGAACGGGTCGTCGGCCTGACCGGCGAACGACTTCGAGCCCGCGCCGGCCGACGTGATGGCCGCGTTGGACAGCGTCGCGTAGTCCGGCATGGACGCCTTGCCGGTGAACGAGGGCGCCACCCGCGCGCTCTTCAGGATCGTCTTCGTCTGGGTCGGCGTGATGCGCTGGAGCTTGTACGTCTGGCGGACGTTCAGGTCCTTGTCCGCCAGCGACGTGACGGGTCCCGTGGTGTACAGGAACGTCGCGTCGTTCTGGTACGTCGTCGAGAACGTCCAGCGGTACACGATGTCGGGCTTGGCGTCACCATCGTTGTCGATGTTGATGTCGTGCGCCGTGCTCTCGGCGAACGGGTAGTAGTTCGGGCCACCGTTGGGCTCCTCGAACGGCGTCCAGTTCGAGATGAGCGTGACGGTGTCCGGCATGTCCGGGCTCACGAACGCGTACAGGTCCGTGTTGTCCAGACTGGGCGTCGACGCGATCAGCGGTGCCTCGCGGTGCGAGGAGGCCGTGCTCTGCACAGGGGCCAGTGCGGCCACGCAGGCGGCTGAGGCACCGACGGCTGCTACGGCCAGCAGCCCTCGGCGTCGGCGGGATACGGCGAGTTTCATTATTCCCCCGGGATAGGTCGGGCGGGTGGCGCCGATGCCACCGCCCCATCTGACTTCGTAGCCCCATTTCAGAGGTATTGTTGGGTTATTGGGTTTTTCTTACTCGTGTCAGTATCAAAAGCTAGAGTCCGTCATGCACTATTTGCCGGTGCGAAGAAGATGGATCCGCCCCGTCCTGGTCGTCGCCGTGGCCGGCGTCCTGCTCGCCGGCGCCGGGATCCTGCTCGGGCCGCTGCGCGATCACGCCCCGGCCGCCGATTCCTCGGACAATTCCGCGGGCAGCGCGACATCCGCCCTCGACGCTTTCGTCAGCCGGACCCGCACCCATCTGGGCGAGGTCCCCGGGGACTGGCAGGGCTGGGCATCGCTCGGCATGGCGCAGGTCCAGCTCGCCCGAATCACCTACGACCCCAGCCACTACCCCGCCGCCGAGACCGCCCTGCGCCGCTCGCTGAAGGAGCAGCCGACCGGGAACGCCGCCGCCCTCACCGGCCTGGGCGCGCTCGCCGCGGCGAGGCACGACTTCCGCAAGGCTCTGTCGTACGCCGGCCGCGCGGTCGCCACGGACACGTACTCCGCCGACGCGTACGGCGTGCTGACCGACGCGAACGTCGAACTGGGGCGCTACGACGAGGCCACGGACGCCGTCCAGCGCATGCTCGACCTGCGCCCCGACACCGGCTCGTTCGGCCGCGCGTCGTACCTGTTCGAACTGCGTGGCGACCTGGCACAGGCCACGGCGATGATGCACCGCGCGCTGGACGTGGCCGGCGGCGACGCCGACGCGGTGTTCGCGCTCACCCACCTGGGCGAGCTGGCGTTCGGCGCCGGCGACCTCGCCACGGCCGGCGACTACTACGCGCAGGGCCTCGCCCGCATCCCGAACCAGCCGACACTGCTCGCCGACCGGGCCCGGGTGCGCGCGGCCCGCGGTGACCTGACCGGCGCGCTCACCGATTTGCACGCGGCGACCGCGATCCTGCCCACTGTCGACCATCTGTTGACGCTGTCCGACACCCTCACCGCGGCGGGGCAACCGGCTGCCCCGGTCGACCAGCTCATCCGGGCGGCGGCGGCGCTGCCCGGAGCCACTCCCGCCACGACGGACATCGATCTGGTCCTGTTCTACGCCGAGCACGGCGAGCCCGGCCCGGCCGTCGCGAAGGGGAAGGCGCTGTTCGCCGCGCGTCCGAGCGTGACCGTCGAGACCGCGTACGCGTGGGCCCTGCACGCAGCCGGACGCGACCGCGAGGCACTCACCCACGCCGACCGGGGCCTGCGCCTCGGCACCCGCGACGCCCGCGCCCACTACCAGCGCGCCACGATCCGCCTCGCCCTCGGCGACAGACCCGGCGCACGCAAGGACTTCGCCGCGGCGCTCGCGATCAACCCGTACTTCTCCCTGCTCCACGCTCCGGACGCCCGCAAGCAGCTCGCCCGTCTGGACGGTGCCGAATGACCCGCAGAGCGCTGGCGGCGGTGCTGCTCGGTCTCGTCGCGGTGGTCCTTCTCCCGGCACCGGCCCAGGCCCATCCGCTGGGAAACTTCACCACCAATCAGTACGCAGGCCTGCGCGTAACCACCGCCGGCATCGACATCGACTACGTGCTGGACCTCGCGGAACTCCCCGCGTACCAGACCCGCAACGACGAGATCGACACCAACCACGACGCGACCCTGTCCGCGGCCGAGAGCGACTCCTACGCCCAGCGGACCTGCACCGCGGCGGCCACGTCGAGCACCCTGGTCGCGGACGGACGGCGCCAGACGCTCACCGCCCGGCCGGCCGGACTGACGTTCCCCCCGGGCGCAGGCGGCCTGACCACGCTGCGCCTGCAGTGCGTCCTGCACGCCACCACCTCCATCACCACGGCAACGCCGATCACCTACGAGTCCGCCGCATACCCGGACCGCATCGGCTGGCGCGAGATCACCGCCGTGGGCGACCGCTTCACCCTCATCGCCTCCACGGTGCCTGTCACCTCGACCAGCGCCCGCCTGACGGCCTATCCCCCGGGCGCGGTGAACGCAGACACCCGCACAGCGTCCTTCACCGCGCGACCCGGCGGCCCGGCAGCGGCACCGGCACCCTTCGGCCCCGCCGGCACCGGCACCTCCCAGGCCCGGGACGTCGACCGTTTCACCGCCTGGTTCACCGACCTGGTGGGCCACCCGCGGCTGACCCTCGGCGTCGGCGTCCTCGCCGTCCTGATCGCCCTGATCCTCGGCGGCGCCCACGCGGTCGCTCCCGGCCACGGCAAGACCATCATGGCGGCCTACCTCGTAGGCTCCCGCGGCCGCCTGCGCCAGGCGCTGACGGTGGCAGCCTCGGTCGCGGTCACGCACACCCTCGGCGTCCTCGCCCTGGGCATCATCCTGGCCACGTCGGTCCAGCTCGCCCCGGACTCCCTCTACGACTGGCTCAAACTCACCAGCGGCATCCTGGTAGCCCTCGTCGGCGGCCAACTCCTGCACCAGGCGATCCGCCGCCTCCGCACCCCCGCCCACACCCACCTACCCGAGCCGTCCACCCTGCCGCACCACCACGCCGCCTCTTCCCCGGCACACATCCCGTCACTGGTGTCCATCACCGCGCCGTCGAGCGCCGTCACCACAGCCATCCACCCCGGCGTGCAGATCGTCATGCCCGCCCACACCCACGATCATGACCACGGGCACGCACACACCCACGACCACGGCGACGGCCGGCCGCACACCCATTACGTCCCGGCCCCCGACGAGCCGGTACGCGTGCGGACCCTGCTGGCCATGGGCTTCGCGGGCGGCCTCTCCCCCAGCCCGTCAGCGGTGGTGGTCCTGCTAGGCGCAGCAGCCCTGGGCCGAGCCTGGTACGGCGTGATCCTCGTCCTCGCGTACGGCATCGGCCTGGCCGCAACCCTCACCGGCATCGGCTTCGCCCTGGCCCGCTGGGGCGACCGCCTCCACCGAGCCACCGCCGGCCGCTGGCCCACCCTCCTCACCCGCCGCATGCCCACCGCCACAGCCACGATCATCCTGCTGGTCGGCCTCGGCATGGCCGGCCTCGCGGCATTGAGCCTGCTCAACGCCTGACAGCAGTGGCCCGGCCATCAGGCCGGGCCACCGGTGAAAGGATCAGACCGCTGGCGTGCCGGTCACCTGGAAGTCACGGGTACGCCCGATGTTGTCGAACGAGCCGAAGCCCACCCGCCCCGACGTGAACGTCGTGTCGTGTGCGGTCATCAGCGGGTCCTTGGAGCCGTCGACGTAGACCGCGATCTCGCCCGTCGCCGGGAGGTGCTTGACGCGGACGTCGTGCCAGTTCTTGTCGATGATTGCCGGGTTCGCGCCGCGGGAGCGGCCGTTCCACTGGAAGTCGATCCGTTCGCGGTCGGCGTTGTTGACTTTGAAGATGCCGTTGTGCGGGTAGATGGTGTTGTCGGTCGAGAGGTGGGCGTAGTAGAACTCGGTGTCCGAGCGCCAGCCGAAGACGATGATGATGTCGCGGTTGACGATCTCGACCTCCTCGTCGAGCCGCACGTCCGCTTTCACCTCGACGGACGACAGGACCGGGCCGCCGGTCTGGATCGCGTATTCGAACGGCCGCCGCGGGCCGGGGCGTTCGGTGCCCGCCTCGGCGAGGATGGCCTCGTGCCCGGTGAACTGCCACTTCGACGGCGTGACCGGCGCCCAGTTGCTGGGACGCAGCTCGTTACGCAGGTGGGTGGTGCCGGCAGAGGCAGCTGCGTACACCTTCGTGCCGGTCACCTTCCAGATCTTCGCGTTGGCCTTGGCGACGATGTAGAGCTCGCCCTCGCGGTCGGTGCCGAAGCGCAGGTCGACGCGGTTGGGGTCGCCGGGGGCGCCGGGTGAGGACAGGTCGCGCATCTCGACGGGCGTTCCCGCGGCGTCGAACAGGTTCAGGCGGTGGATCGTGGCCGGGGCCTGACCGCGTTTCATCTCGCTCGCCTCGGTGTAGAACACCCAGCCGTTGACCAGGTCGCCGAAGACGTACTTGCCGCGCAGCGCCGGGACGTCGGAGCCGCGGTAGACGAAGCCACCGGCGACGGCGACACCGACGTCGCTCGTGCAGTTCCAGCCCGCCGGCGGGTTGTGGTCGTACGCCGCGACCGGGTAGACGTATCCGGCGTCGTCGGCCGGCAGCGGGTAGAGCCGGTCGCACGGCGTGGTCGGCGTCTTGTCGAAGACGAACGCACCCTCGCGCTCGCTCCAGCCGAAGTTGTCACCGGCGCGCACCTCGTAGATGGACTCGATCGCGTGTTCGCCGATGTGGCCGAGGTAGAGCCGCCCGGTCGCCTTGTCCCAGCTGAACCGGTGCGGGTCCCGGAAGCCGTACGCGTAGATCTCACCCAGCTTGCCGGCCTGCCCGACGAACGGGTTGTTCGCCGGGATGCCGTACTTGCCGTTGGCCGAGTTCGTGCCGCGCGGGTCGATGCGCAGCAGTTTGCCGTGCGGCATCGCGAGGTTCTGCGGGTCGGTGTTGCCGACGCCCTGGCCGCCGTCGCCGACCGCCAGGTAGAGCAGCCCGTAGTCGGCGTCGCCGCGGTGGGCGTACGGATTGAAATTGATCTCCTGAATGCCGTGGATCTGCCCGCCGAACCCGATGCGCAGCACCTCGCGGTGGGTTCCGGAGAACGTGTCCGCGGCCGGATCGGTGGCGTGCCATTCGTCGATGACGCCGTGATAGAGCACGGTCGCCTGCTGATAGTCGGGCACGGCCGGCGTAGCGGACGGCAGCTCGGTGTGGATCGTGTAGAAGATGCCGTTGCGCTTGAAGTCCGGGTGGAACGTCACGTATCCGAAGCCCTGTCCCAGCCCGCGGCCGGAGAAGAACTGCGGTGCGAAGCTCGCGGCGACGTCGAGATAGACGTGCGGCACGCCGTTCTCCACGAAGTACAGGTTGCCGTTCAGGTCGGGAACGGCCCGGCGCCCCGAACCGTCCGGCACCTCCATGATGGTGTTGATACGCGCCTTGCGCATCAACCGCGCGTCAATGGGTGCGGGTGTCGGCTCGGACTGCGGGAAGTTCGCATATTCCTGCAGAACAAGCCCGAGCCGGGACGTGACGGGCTCGGTCGGGATGGGGTCATAGATGGCGCCTTCGTCGGCCCGCGCGGCGGTGGGCACAACAAGGACCACAGTGGACAGTAGTAACGTGGCTAGCAGGGAACGGATGCGCATGGGTCACCTCGAACCGGTCATGTAGCGGTACTGAGTGGCGATGGCACGCGCGGACAGCGAGCTGTCCAGGAACATGAGCGCGTCCATCCGGCAATTGCAGGGATTACGCTCGACCTCGTTCAGCGGGAAACTGCCGCCGATCTTGATACCCCGAGGGTCGGTGGCGGTTGTGACGTGCGGTCCCGGGCCGTTCAGGAGCCAGGGATCATCGGTACGCGTGTAGAAGCCCTCGACCGGCACACCGTTGCGGTAAAGGGCCATGACACCGGTGCTGTAATCGAACGTGGCGGTGATGTGCACCCAGACGTCCCGCGGCAGAATGGTCCGCCAGTCCGCACTGGCGGCGAACGTGTTGGAGTTGCCACCGTCGATCCGCCGCCCGAGCGCGACGAGCCGCAGGGTGCCGTTCACGTCGATCAGTTCGAGCAGCGACCGGACGGCGTGCCCGTCCGAGTCGCCGGTGAGAAGCCCGGCCAGCCCGATCGCGTTGTAGCGGTCGGCGGGGTCGGGCGTGACGGTGTTGAGCAGCGGCCCGTCCATCTGCCGCTTGAACCAGCCCATCACCGTGACACCCTCGACCGCGTTGAACGGGCGCAGGGTGCGCACGCCGCTGGCCGAGTAGATCCCGGCCTTCCAGTCGTCGTTGCCGGTCGTTTCGGGATTGATCTGCTGCGTCTGCAACGCACGCCCGCTACCGCGATAGGCCCTGTCGGGTACGCGCATGGCGCCGCCGCCGTTGACCAGCTCGATCTCCGTCCCGGACCGCCCCTGATCCACTTCCAGGGCGGCGTCCCCGCGCTGCGGATGGTCGAAGTCGTAGAAGGCGACCAGGTCGGATCGCAGGGATGGATGAACGTCGTGCGGCCCGTTGTCACCGGCCCGCACGGGCGCGGCGGAAGCGCCGGCCGCCAGGACGGCGGTTACGGCGATGAACGCGAGTCCGGTTCTCATGAAGAACTCCTCACGATGCTTTGTTGACTTCTCCAGGGCGTCCGCCCAGATAGAGCTCGCCCAGCTGAGGATCGGCCAGCAGGTCCGCGGCCGGTCCGGAGATGTGCACCCGGCCGAGGTCGAGCACGCAGCCGAGGTCGGCCGTCTCCAGCGCGCGCCGAGCGTTCTGCTCGACCAGCAGGACGGCCGTGCCGGCATCGCGCATCCGGGCGACCTGCTCGAAAATCGTGGTTGTCGCTTTCGGGTCGAGCCCCATGGACGGCTCGTCGAGCAGCACGACGCGGGGGTCGATCATGAGCGACCGCGCGAACTCGACCTGTTTCTGCTGCCCGCCGGAGAGCAGCCCCGCGAGGGTTCCCCAGCGCGCGGCCACCACCGGGAACAGCTCCTTGACGAACGCCGCCCGCTCGGCGCGTTTCGCCTTGTCCTTGAGGGTGTACGCGCCGAGCAGCACGTTCTCCTCGACGGTCATCTCCCGGAACACGCTGTGGCCCTGCAGCACGAGCGCCACCCCGGCAGCGAGCATGCGCTGCGGCCCGGCGCCGGTCAGGTCGACCCCGCCGACGACGATGCGGCCGGAGCGGGGCGGGAGCAGCCCGCTCGCCACCTTGAGCACCGTCGACTTGCCGGCGCCGTTGGGCCCGACGAGACACACGACCGACCCGGCGGGCACGGCGACGCTGAACCCGCGCAGCACGGGCGCGGCCCGCCCGTACCCCGCCTGGACATCCACCAGTTCGAACTCAGACGCCAAGGTAGGCCCCCAGGACACGCTCGTCGGTACGGATCACGGAGGGCGGGCCGGCGGCGATCGGGCGGCCCCGGTCGAACACCACGACGTGGTCGCTGATGCTCATGACCAGGTCCATGTTGTGCTCGACGATCACGAACGTACGGCCCTCGGCGTTCAGCTCGCGCACCAGCGCCCCGATCCGGTCGAGCAGCGCCGGGTTGACGCCGCCGGCCGGCTCGTCGAGCAGGATCGTCTCGGGCTCGGCCATGAGCACCCCGGCGAGCTCCAGGAGTTTCTGCTGCCCCCACGACATCGCGCGGGCCTCGGCGTCGGCGAGATGCTCGATCCCGAGCCGGGTGAGCCAGCCGCGTGCCCGGTCCAGGTCGCTGCGGCTGCGCGCGCCGCGCAGCCCCTTCGGGAAACCCCCGGGCCGCACGGCCGCGAGCACGTTGTCCAGCGCCGTCATCCGGGGAAAGACCCGGCAGAGCTGAAACGTACGCCCGACGCCCGCCCGGGCGATCGCATGCGGCGGTTTCCGCGTGATCTCCTGTCCCTGGTACGTCGTCCGCCCGCTGTCCGGCCGGATCATCCCGGTCACACAGTTGAAGAACGTCGTCTTGCCCGATCCGTTCGGCCCGATCAGCGCGTTGACCTTCCCGGCCTGGAACGCGACCGAGGCACCGTCGAGCGCGACCACGCCCCCGAACGCCTTGCGCAACTCCACCGTCTCCAGCGTCATCCGTGCACCTCCTCCCGCGTCTCTCCCGCTGCGGGCCGATCGCCCTGCGGGCCGGACCGGTCGTCGTGCCGGGACCGGTGGCGCTGCTCGGCCAGGTCGGCCGCCGTCATCTCGCGGATGGAGCTCTGCTCGCCGGGGCGCAGCCTGCGCCAGCCCGCGGCGATCGCCGGGAGCACGCCGTCCGGCATGACCAGGACGACCACGGCGAGCAGGACGCCCGTGGCGACCAGGTGCAGCGGGGTGCTGCCGAACTCGGTCTTGAAGTACTCGAGGGCGGTGCCGACGATCAGGGCGCCGACCAGCGGGCCGAACAGGGTGCGGACACCGCCGAGCAGCGCCATCAGCACCAGGTAGGAGCCGGTCAGGACGGAGAACTGGAACACCGGGTCGAGGTCGCCGAACCACAGCGCGTAGAGCCCGCCGGACAGCGCGGTGAAGGCCGCGGACAGGACAAAGACGATCAGCTTGTACGCGTACGTCGGTGTGCCGAGTGCCTCCGCCTTGTCCTCGTCCTCCCGGATCGCCTTGAGGCCGAGCCCGAAGCGGCTGCGGTCGAGCAGCCACCACGTGAGCACGGCGACGGCGAGCAGGGCCGCGTACAGATAGAAGAAGACCCGGTGGTGCTCGGGGCGCAACAGGCCCGGGAAGGGCCGGGGGACGACCAGGCCGCGGGAACCCCCGGTCAGGGACGCCCAGCTCTGGAAGACGAGCAGCAGGATGAGCACGAGCGCGATCGAGACGATCACGAACGAAGCGCCACGTACGCGCAGAGCGGCCAGCCCGAGCGGGACCGCGAGCGCCGCGACCAGCAGAGCCGCGACCAGCAGAGCGACGAAGGAGGGCAGGTCCGCCCTGGTCACGAGCAGGCCGGTCGCGTAACCGCCGAGACCGGCGAGCGCGCCGTGACCGAGCGAGATGTAGCCGGTGAAGCCGCCGACGAAGTTCCACGAGGTGGCGAGCACCGCGTAGTTCAGCACCACGACGCCGGACGACAGGATGTACGGGTTGGGGGCCAGGCTCGGGAAGGCCAGGATCGCGGCGGCCAGCACGGCCACCGCGCCCAGCGGGAACCAGCGTCTAGAAACGTTGGGCAAGACGGCCTCCGAAGAATCCCTGCGGCCGGAAGGCCAGCGTCGCGAAGAGCGCCACGTAGAAGACGGTCTGCGCCCAGGTCGTACCCATCGGGATCTGCAGCAGGCTCTGCCCCAGTCCGAGCAGCATCGCCGCGGCCGCCGCGCCCGGGACGCTGCCCAGGCCGCCGACCACGATGATCGCCATCAGCGGCCCGATCCAGTGCCAGTGCAGGGACGGGTAGATGGTCGTGTCGAGCGACAACGCGGTGCCACCGACCGCGGCGGTCGCCAGGCCGAGCCCGAACCCGAAACCGGCGATGCGTTCGGTGTCGATACCGACCAGGCGGGCCGCGTCCGGGTGCTGGATGGTGGCGCGCAACGCCCAGCCGAACGAGGTCCGTTTCATGAGCAGGTAGAGCGAGCCGAGCGCGACGACCGCCAGGCCGAACGCGATCAGTTTCACCACGGCGATGCGCGCCCCGAACAGCCCGAAGCTCGCCGAGCCGTAGCCGAGCTGGATGCGGCGCTGGGTGCCCGAGAACGCGTACCCGAGCAGGCCCTCGATGATGAGCGCGATCGCAAACGTGAGCAGGACCGACATCATCGTCAGCGTCGCCGCGCGCAGCCGGGACAGCAGCATGCGTTGCAGCAGCACCCCGGCACCGAAGAACAGCGGGACCGTGACGAGCAGCGACAGCAGCGGGTCGACGCCGAGCCGTTCGTTGCACCACCAGGCGAGGTACGCCGCGAGGATGAGGAACGCCGAATGGGCGATCATCACCACCCGCATGATCCCGAAGTACAGGGTCAGACCGGCCGCTAGCAGGGCGTAGAGGCCGCCCAGGAGCAGGCCGAGGATGATGCTCTGCAGCAGGAGACCGCCTGAGGGCATCCGCGCCTCACCACGCCGGTTTCGGATAGAGGAGAGCGGCCTCCTTGGTCGCGTCCGGGAGCACGATCTTGATCTCGCCGCCGATCCACTGCTGGATCATGTGCGCGCCCTGCGGCTTACCGGTGGCGTCCCACGTGAGCGGGCCGACCACCGTCTCCACCTTGTTCGCGTGCACCCAGTCGATCATCTTCTGCTGGCATTCGCCCTGCTCGGCGCAGCCGGCGGCGGTCACCGCGGCCTCGACGACCTGACCGGTGGTGTACGCGTTCGCCTGGTCCTCCTCGGGGGCCTTGCCGAACTGGGCGGTGTACTTCTCGACGAACTCCTTGTTGCTCGGGTACGGCGCGTCCTGGCTGTACCCGGTCGGCGAGAGGATGCCCTCGGTCTTGTTGCCGATGGCCTTCGCGAACTCGGGCTCGGTCGGCGCGGTCGAGAACGCCGCCATCTTCGGCTGGTAGCGCAGCTGCTGCAGGGCGACGATCAGGTTGACGCCGTCCTGGTACTGCGAGCCGCCCACCACCATGTCGGCCTTGGACGCCGCGATCTTCGCCGCGATGCTGCCGAAGTCGGTGGTGTTCGGCGGGTAGACCTCGTCGACGACGGTCTTGATGCCGCCGGCTTCGAGCTTCGCCTTCAGCCCGTACGCCGTGCCCTGCGCGAACGGGTCGTCCATGGCGGCGTACGCCACCGTCTTGGGCCGTTGATCCGCCGGAAGCGCGAGAATGTACGTGGCCAGGTGGTTGTAGTGGTCCTGGGCCACCGCGGGGGCGGCGTAGAACAGGTTCTTGAAGCCCTGCGTGAAGACCTCGTTCGCCGCGCCGGCCGGCTCGACGAACAACATGCCGTACTCGCTGGCCACGCGTCCGGCCGGGACCACCAGCCGGGTGGAGAACGGCCCGACCACCAGGTCGACCTGGTCGCTGCCGATCAGCTGCTCGTAGTCGGCGACGACCCGGTCCGCGCTGGACTGGTCGTCGAGGATCTTCAGCTCGACCTGACGGCCCAGCAGGCCACCCCGGTCGTTGACGATCTTCGCCCACGCCTCGTAGCCCTGCTGCACCCCCTTGCCGGGCTCGGAGAAATCGCCGGTCAGCGGCAGGGAGATGCCGACGGTGATGGGATCGTCAGCCGATTCCCCACCGTCGCCTCCCCCGCTGCACGCGCCGAGAGTCAGAAGGAATGTCGCTCCCAGGGCCGTGGCCCAGTGGGTACGCCGAAAGATGGAAGGCATCCGCGGAAGCTCCTTTGTCAGGGACGTAAGCGCTTGCGGAAGCGCTTACGTAGCCTAGGCTGTGCTTCACGTCACTGGCAATACTCCCGTAACACAACACGGGCGAAGTTCTGTGGAGAGTGGACGGATGCCCAAACCCGGCCCGAGGCTGCGCCTCGCCGACGTCGCCGAACGAGCAGGCGTCTCCCTGGCCACCGCATCACGCGCCCTCGCCGGGCGCGAGGGCGTGAGCGCGGAGGTCGCCGATCGCATCCGGCAGATCTCGCAGGACCTCGGATACATAGCCAATCCGTACGCCCGGACGCTCGCGGGCGGCGCCAGCTCCACGGTCGGCCTGGTCGTGCATCAGGTCGACGACCCGTACTTCTCGGAGATCGCCGGCGGGGTCATCCAGATCGCCGACGAGCAGAGCCTGCTCGTCCAGATCTGCCACTCCGGCCGCGACCCCGATCACGAGCTGCGCCAGATCCGCCACCTCACCGCGCAGCAGGTGGGCATCATCATCATCGCGGGCTCCGGCTACACGGACGCGCGGATCGAGGCGGAGGCACGCGAGGCGCTCTCGGCGTACCGCAGGACGGGAGGGCGGGTGGCCGTCATCGGCCGGCACTCCCTCGGGGTGGACGCGGTCCTGCCGGACAACGAGGCCGGCGGGCACGCGCTGGCCACCCACCTGTTGTCGCTCGGGCACCGCAGGATCGCGATCGCGGCCGGCACACCCGGGCTGACCACCGTCGTGGACCGCCAGGCGGGCGTCGCCTCAGCGCTGCGCCAGCACGGCATCGACCTGGACGACCTGCCGATCGTGCACACCGACTTCACCCGCGACGGTGGTAAGGCCGCCGCCGACCGCATCGTCCAGGAGCACCCAGAGACAACCGCGATCGTCGCGCTCAACGACGCGATGGCGATCGGCGTGCTGTCCGCCCTGCGCGCCCGCGGCATCTCGGTGCCCGAGCGCATGTCGGTGGTCGGCTTCGACGACGTGTCGGTCGCGGCAGACCTCGCCCCCTCGCTCACCACCGTCCGGCTGCCGATGACGGACATGGGCCGGATGGCGCTCGAACTGGCCCTCAAACCGGCCGCGGCCCGCCCTCGCCGGCGTGCCACCGGGCAGACCTTGATGATCCGCGACTCCTCAGGACCGGTGCCCCGATGAATGATTTCGACCAGACCGGCGGGGTCGAGACGACCGTCCCGCACAGCGCGCGGATCTGGAACTATTGGCTCGGCGGCAAGGACAACTTCGCCGTCGACCGGGCCGCGGGCGAGCAGATCGTCGCCCTGGTCCCCGGCCTGGTCACCTCGGCCCGCGCGGACCGAGCGTTCCTGCGCAGAGCCGTGCGGCACCTCACCACGCAGGCCGGCATCCGCCAGTTCCTGGACATCGGCACCGGCCTGCCCACCGCCGACAACACCCACGAGGTCGCCCAGCGCGCCGCGCCGGATTCCCGCGTCGTCTACGTGGACAACGACCCGCTGGTGCTCACCCACGCCCGGGCCCTGCTCACCAGCACACCCCAGGGAGCCACCGACTACATCGACGCCGACCTGCGCGAACCCGCCAAGATCCTCGACCGCGCCGCCCGGACCCTCGACTTCGGCAAGCCGGTGGCGGTGATGCTGCTCGGCATCCTCAACTTCATCATCGAGGACGACCAGGCCCACACGACGGTACGACAGCTGCTGGACGCCGTACCCCCCGGCAGTTTCCTGGTGATCTCGCACCCGACCACGGAGGTCGACGGCCCCGAGATGACCGAGGCGGTCCGGCTGTGGAATTCCACCGGCGGCGCCGAGATGCGCCTGCGCGACCGGGCCGGCGTGGCGGCCTTCTTCCAGGACCTCGACCTGGTCGACCCCGGCATCACGACCTGCTCACAATGGCACCCGGACCCGGACGCCGACAGTTCCCCGGTCTCCCACTTCTGCGGCGTCGGCCGGCTCGTCCACCGATGACGCCGCACGGCCGGTCCGTGTCACGGCCAACCAGGGCATGGTCGTTCGCCTGAGGGAGACCCGACACGGTCACGGTCCCTGCCACGAGGCTGAATGGTGCGCTGGATACCAGGATGCGCGACCTTTCTGCGGCAGCCGTAGACCTTGATGATCCGCCAGATACGCTTTAGCTCGAATCCGACTGTTCACTTGTCGTCCGATGTGGATCTCCGTAGATTCCCGACGTCAACGGGGATCGTGGTTTCACGGGGGTCGAAACAATGCGTGCTGCCATTGCTGTGCTGTCGCTGGCGGGCACGGGCCTTCTCATCCGGTCCTTCACGATCGCCTCCCGCCGCGTCGACCGCATGCTGGACGACCTGCCGGACCTGCCAGACCTGCCGGACCTGCCAGACCTGCCAGACCCGCCCGACCTGCCCGACCCGGCCGCCGGGGAGTACGCAGATCTTCGTACGCCGGTGTCGCCCGGTGGTGGACGACAATGAGCCGCACCCTTACCTAGGCTGGGGTGGTGATCCCCCGCCGTGACGTGCTGATCGCCGCCGCCGCGGCAGTCGTCGTGTCCGGTGGGACCCTGTGGGCGGCCGGCGTCCAGGAGCCTCCGCGACCGCTCGACGGAGGCGCGTTCGCGCTGATCGCCGTGGCCGCGGGCTCGCTCGCCTGGCGGACGATGCCGCTGATCGCGCTCGGTGGCGCGCTCGCAGCCACGGCCGGTTACGTGCTGGCCGGATACCCGTTCGGCCCGGTGCTGCTCTGCACCGCCTGGGCCATGGCCGAGGTCAGTGTCCGCCGCGCGGTGCGGGTCTCCGGCGCGGCGGTGGCGATCGCGGGGGCGGTGCTGATCATGGTCGCTGCGCCACGCTTCACGACCCACACGTCCGTGCCGGTGTTCGGCATCGTGCTGTGGGGAGCGTGGTGGCTCGTTGTTCCCTGGGCGCTCGGAGCGCTGGCGCGCACCAGGCGGCAGGCGGCAGCGCAGGCCCGGGAGGCCGGGGAGCGCGAACGGCGCGATCTCATCGCTCGGGTCGCGCTCGAGGAGCGCGTACGGATGTCGCGTGAGGTGCACGACGTGGCCGGTCACGGGTTCGCGGTGATCGCGATGCAGGCGGGGGTCGCCCTGGTCGTCGTGGACGAGCAGCCCGATCAGGTACGCGCCTCGCTGCAGGCCATCCGTGAGACGAGCACCGCAGCCCTGGACGAGTTGCGGCGTGTCCTGCGCGCTCAGGCACCCGAGCCCGGGCTGGCGGGTCTCGACGCGCTGGCCCGGAGCGCCCGGAGCGCGGGCCTGGCGGTCGAGCTCCGGAGCATCGACGCGTCCGGGGTGCCGGAGCAGGCGGGCGCGATCGCCTACCGCGTGGTGCGGGAGGCGCTGACCAACGTGTTGCGGCACGCCGGCGCGGCCCACGCCACGGTCACGGTCGAGCGGCACGCGGGCGAGCTGAGCGTCACGGTCGAGGACGACGGCCGTGGCGTCGGCGGGGGCGCGGGCAGTGGCATCCCGGGGATTCGTGACCTGGTGGAAGAGGCGGGCGGCACACTCACCGCGCGGCACTCGGAGGACGGCGGATTTGTGGTGGCTGCGTGCGTACCTGTGAGGCCTGAATGATCCGGGTGGTGCTCGCCGACGATCAGTCCCTGATCCGGATGGGGTTGCGGGTGCTGATCGAGCGCGAGGCGGACATGCAGCTCGTCGGGGAAGCTGCCGACGGCACGCAGGCGCTCGCCGTCATCCGGCAGGCCCGGCCCGACGTGGCGCTGGTCGACATCCGGATGCCGGGGCTGGACGGGCTCGAGGTGTTGCGGCGGGTGACCGCGGATCCCACGCTCGACGCCACGCGGGTGGTCGTGGTGACGACGTTCGAGACCGACGAGTACCTGTTCGGTGCGCTGCGGGCCGGGGCGAGCGGGTTCGTGCTCAAGGACGCGGACCCCGGCGACCTGGTCCGCGCGATCCGGGCGGCGGCGGGCGGAGAGGCACTGCTCTCACCCTCGGTCACCCGGCGGCTGGTCGACCGGTACGGCCCGGAGCCGGGCGCCGCGCCCCCGTTCGAGCTGCTGACCGCCCGGGAACGCGAGATCGTCGCCTGGGTGGCGACCGGCCGCTCCAACGACGAGATCGCCGCCGAGCTGCTCCTCAGTCCCGCGACCGTCCGCACCCACGTCGGTCGCGCGATGCTCAAACTGCACGCCCGTGACCGCGCCCAGCTCGTCGTCTTCGCCGTCCGCGCCGGCCTCATGCCCGGCTGAGCCATCCCCGCCGGCCTCATGCCCGGCTGAACCGCCCGCGCCGGCCTCATGCCCGGCTGATCAGACGAGCAACGCCGTTGACGCCGCGGCGGCGTACACAACAATCGCTGCTCGCACCGCACGAACCTGGCGCTCATCCGACCAGCCGGCCCGGTCGAGGACGCGGGCCAGAACGGGCAGGACGAGAATCGCGTGCATCGTCGCGCCGTGCAGCAGCTTCAGGCTGTCCGCGGTGGCGTAGGCGCCCTGCTGGTCGCCGCCGAGAACCCGGCGCAGCCCGATGACGAGCATGACCGCCCCGCTGACGATCGCCACGTCGAGAATGACGAACCCCGCCCGCACCGCCAGCCGCAGAGCGGGGTCCTCGGGCGGGAGCCGGAAAGCCACCACGGTCAGGATCGCGATCCCCACGATCAACGTCACCCCGCCAACCGCCAGCGAACGCGCGACGATCGTGTCGAAAGTGCTGGAGAAATTGAAATGCGAGGGGGTACGCCGCCACGCCTGCACCGTGATCAGCGCGACCTCCAGCACACATGCGGCCGAGAAGACCACCACCAGCCACATTCGCAGCCGGGTTCCGAGACGGAGGAACGAGATCACCCAGGTGATGGTCGCCAGCGTGACGCCGAACGACAGCCCGAACGTCATCGGTTTACGCCAGGACACCGGCCCCGACCACGACCCGTGCGTCGCCAGCAGAATGGTCAGATGGACAAGACCGCTGACGACGAGAACCGCGGCTATGGCGTACGGAATGCGTCTGCTCACCCCACCAATCTGCCGTTCCCGCGCCCGGATGTAGTCCCCGTCGTGACGGCGTCGCCCTACGACACCTGACGTAACAGCCCGGTCAGCAGAATGCGCAACGTCTTGCCGAAGAGATCCGGCTCCGGTGGCGGCGGCGACGTGACGAGCAACGCCGCGTGCAGGGTCGGATGCGCCTCCGGTGTGACGGCGACGAAGAGCATCTCCGGCGGCACCGGGGCGCCCGTGGAGGCGGCGAACTGCGCCACCACCCCGACGGTCATGCCGATCGCCTCGAGCTTCCTGGTCGTACTGTCCGGCACGGGTTTCAGAACCACGAGGCACCGCTCGAAGAAATCCATCGTGCGCGGCCCGAACGAGGTCCCCGGCCGGATGGTCTCCGGCAGCCACGGATGCCGCTGGTAGAGCACGAGCAGCTCCCGCGCGACCGCGATGAAATCCTCGAGCCAATCCCCGGCGGGCGGGTCTCCCCTCGGTAGCTCCCCGATCGCCGCGTCGACCATCAGGTCGAGGAGGTCCTCCCGGGACCCCAGGTAGCGGTAGAGCGATCCGGCGCTCGTGCCCAGCGCCGAGGCCACCGATCGCATGGTGACGGCACCCAACCCACCGGAGTCGGCCAGGACCACGGCGGCGGCGGCGATGGACGCGCGGGAGTGCTCGGGCTGCGGCCCGCGCGCACCCCGCTCCGGCCGCGCCCAGATCGGCTCCCTTGTGCCCGCCATACGATCAAGCTTAAACTGCAAACACCGTTCGCTATTTATTGGGGGTGGCATGATGCCGACGATCGAAACCGATACCGGCGCCGAGATCACGGTGCATTCGCAGGGCAACGGCCCCGGCCTGGTCCTCCTGCACGGCGGAGGCGTCGGCTTCCGCGAGTACGCCCGCCCGGCCCGCGCCTTCGCCCAGCACTTCACCGTCCACCTGTACAACCGCCGCGGCCGCCCCGGCGCCGCCCCGATGGACGAGACGTACAGCATCGCCACGGACATCGCCGACCTGGCCGCCGTCCTGCGCCACACCGGCGCCCGCGACATCTTCGGCCACAGCGGCGGCGGCTTCGTGGCCCTGCGCGCAGCCCTCACCCTCCCCCTGCGCAAGATCGCCGTCTACGACCCGGCCATCCCCACACCCGGACGCCTGCCCCCAGCACAACTGAACGCCCTCGAAACCGCGGTGACGATCGGCAACTACCCCCTGGCGATCGCCACGATGTTCCGCATCGCCAACCCGCACGCCGCAGCGTCCAAGATGCCCCTCTCCTGGCACACCCTCATGGCAAAAGCCTTCCTGAGTACGCCCCTGGGCCACCGCTTCGCCGAAGTGATGCCCACAATCCCCCGCGAACTCAACGAGCTAGCCGCCCACGCAGGCCCCCCATCGGACTACGCACCCATCACCGCCGAAGTCCTCCTGGCCGCCGGAACCCGCAGCCCAGCCCACTTCGCCCAGGACTGCCACGCCGTAGCCGCCGAGATCCCCCACGCCCGCTCGATCACCATCCCCGGCGGCACCCACAACTCGGCCAACATCGCCCGCAAGCCCTTCATGCAACCCTTCCTGGACTTCCTCAGCACATGACGGATCATGTCCGGATGCCGGATGAACGCGTCGATGTCACCTTCAGCAGAGATCAGGCCCTGGTGCTCTCCCATTGGCTGGACGAGCACCTCGGCGGAGCCTTCATCACGAGCCGCGTCCGGGACTAAAACCGGCGCTGCCACCACGGATCTTCGACGGGCGTTTGCGGATCGTGGTGGGTGCGCTGCAGCAGGACCTCGTCGAGGCGGTCGACGAGGGTTCGGAGTTCTCGTGCGGCGTGGGCGGGCAACGTCGCGATCGCCTCGGAAAGGCAATTGCGTGCCTGGTCCACACCGCAGCAGACGCAGGTGTGCTCCGCTTCCCACGGGCGCAGCCGACGCCGGCTGCCGTGCACGTGCCAGCTCCACACCCCGACGGCAGCGGCGACCACGCCCGGCAACCACCGCCGCCCCTCCACGGCACGGACGGCGGCGTTGGCGCGACCCGACAACCCGGGAACGTCGCGGTAAGCTATCCACGGGCCGTCCCCGCCGGGCAACCGCCGTCGTAGTGATCCAGGTCGGCTACGCGGCACGACCCCTTCTACGCAAGAACATGCCACCGATCATTCCACAAACCGCCGATAGCCCTCGATGGTGTCCGCGAGGATCTCCAAGCCAGGCCGGGCCCAGACTTCCTCGTTGAAGACCTCGACCTCGATCGGCCCGGTGAAGCCGGTGGCGTCCACCGCCTCCCGGAAGCGGCGCAGCTCGATGCACCCCCTTCCCGGCAGACCGCGGCCGAGCAGCACCCCGGCCGGCAGCGGCGTGATCCAATCCGCGACCTGGAAGCAGGCGATCCGCCCGGCGGCCCCCGCCCGCGCGATCTGCGACCACACCGTGTCGTCCCACCACAGGTGATAGGTGTCCACCGCGACCCCGACAGCCGCCGCCGGATAGGGCTCGGCGAGGTCGAGTGCCTGGCCGAGTGTCGACACCACGCACCGGTCCGAGCAGAACATCGGATGCAACGGCTCGATGGCGAGCTGCACGCCGGCGTCGAGCGCATACGGAACCAGCGTCCCGAGCGATTCGCCGATGTGCGCGCGGGCCGCATCGACGTCGCGGCTCCCCGAAGGCAGCCCGCCCGACACGAGCACCAGAACCGGCGCTCCCAGCGTAGCCGCTTCCTCGATGGCGGTGACGTTGGACGAGAGCCAGTCCGGGCGGTCGAAGAAGCCGCCCCGGCACAGCGTCGTCACCGACAGCCCCGACGAACGCATGAGCTCGGCGGTCGCGGAGACCCCGAACTCCTGCACCTCCTCACGCCACAGCCCGACCTGGGTCACCCCCGCGGCGACGCATCCCGCGGCCAGCTCGGGCAGCGGCCACCCTCGCGTGGTCGCCTGGTTGAGCGAGAACCGTTTCACTGCGCCACCCCCACGGTGATCGCCCACGCCCGCAGCCGCGCCGAGGCAAGCGGAACATCAGGCAACAGCCCGGCCTCGTCCGCCAGCCGTGCCAGTGCGGCGAGATGCAGCGGTGACCGCCCGCTCTGCGCCCCCGCGACCATCGTGAAGTGGTCCTGATGCCCGGAAAGCCAAGCCAGGAAAGCGATCCCGGTCTTGTAGAACCAGGTCGGTGCCGCGAACAGGTGACGCGCCAACCTCACGGTCGGATCCAGAATCTGCGTGTACGCCGTGAGCGCACCCGAATCCAAAGCGCGCAACGCCGCCGCAGCCGGTGGGGCGATGGCCGCCAGCACACCGAGCAGGGCGTCGGAGTGGCCCTGGTCGTCGCCCCGGATCAGAGCCGGATAGTTGAAGTCGTCCCCGGTGTAGAGGCGCACCCCGGCAGGCAGCTTGCGCCGCAGGGCGACCTCGAACGCCTCGTCGAGCAGGGACAGCTTGATCCCGCCGACCCGGCCGGGGTGCGCGGCGATCAGGTCGAGGACGGTGTCCGCCGCGTGGGACGGGTCGGTGCCGCCCCAGTAGCCGGCGAGCAGCGGGTCGAACGCCGGGCCGAGCCAGTGCAGGATCACCGGGGTGCTCGTCTCCTGCAGGAGCCGGCCGTAGACGTCCAGGTACGTTCCGGCCGACGTCGCGGTGGCGGCCAGGTGGCGGCTGCACATGAGCACCGGGACGGCGCCGGCCTCCTGCACGTCGAGGAGCTGCTCGGCGTACGCCTTGTGGATCTCGTCCGTGGTGGCCGGGCCCGGGGGGAGCTGATCCGTGGCGACGCCCGCGCAGATCGCGCCGCCCACCGCGCGGGCCTCGCGCGCCGAGCGGTGGATGAGTTCGCGGGCGGTCGGGTAGTCCAGGCCCATGCCGCGCTGGGCGGTGTCCATCGCCTCGGCCACGCCGAAGCCGTACGACCAGAGGTGCCGGCGGAACGCCAGGGTCGCGTCCCAGTCCGGGGCCGCGGGGGCGCCGGGGACGTTCTCGGCATGCGGGTCCGCGACTACGTGCGCTGCGGCGTACGCAATCCTGGTGGTGAACTGTTCTCCTGGTTCTGCCCATTGCGCGCCCGCACCGGAGAGGGTGAGCGGGCCGTCGGGCAGCTGGACGGTCATCGGTCGAGCTCCGTCATCTCCACGCGGCGGCCCTCGCGGGCGGACTGCAGACCCAGCTCGGCCATCTGCACGCCACGAGCACCGGCCCAGAGATCCCACGTGTACGGCGCGTCCTCCGCGACGTGACGCAGGAACATCTCCCATTGCGCCTTGAAACCGTTGTCGTACTCCTCGTTGTCCGGGACCTCCTGCCACTGCTCGCGGAACGAGTGGCTCACGGGCAGGTCGGGGTTCCAGACCGGTTTCGGGGTGGCGGCGCGCGGCTGGATCCGGCAGCCGCGCAGACCCGCGACCGCGCTGCCGTGCGTGCCGTCGACCTGGAATTCCACCAGCTCGTCGCGGTTGACGCGGACCGCCCACGAGGAGTTGATCTGGGCGACGACGCCACCCTCCAGTTCGAAGATGGCGTACGCGGCGTCGTCGGCGGTCGCCTCGTACGGCTCGCCCTGCTCGTCCCAGCGGCGCGGGATGTGGGTGGTCACGTGGGCCGTCACGGCGGTGACCGGGGCGAAGATCTGTTCGAGGACGTAGTGCCAGTGCGGGAACATGTCGACGACGATCCCGCCGCCGTCCGCCGCCCGGTAGTTCCAGCTGGGGCGTTGCGCGGACTGCCAGTCACCCTCGAAGACCCAGTAGCCGAACTCACCGCGTACGGAGAGAATCTGCCCGAAGAAGCCGCCGTCCACCAGGCGCTTCAATTTCCGCAGCCCCGGCAGGAACAGTTTGTCCTGCACGACGCCGTGGCGAAGCCCGGCGGCATCCGCGGCACGCGCGAGCTCGATCGCCCCGTGCAGCGTCGTGGCCAGCGGTTTCTCGGTGTAGATGTGCTTGCCGGCCTCGATCGCGAGCCCGATCGCCTTCTCCCGCTCGCTGGTCACCTGCGCATCGAAGTAGATGCTGACGTCCGGGCGGGCCAGGGCGGCGCCGAGGTCGGTGGTCCACTCGGTGAGGCCGTGGCGCTCGGCGACGTCGCGCAGCTTGGCTTCGCTGCGGCCGACGAGCACCGGCTCGGGCCAGAGGTAGGTGCCGTCCTTGAGCGCCACGCCGCCGGCCTCGCGGATCGCGAGCAGGGAACGGACCAGATGCTGGCGATACCCCATCCGGCCGGTGACACCGTTCAGCACGATCCCGACAGGTATCCGAGCAGTCATTGAGTCGTCCCCTTAGGTAAGCGCTTTCCTGGCAGGCTACCGACAGGTAAGCGCTAACCTCAAGGGGTCCGATAGTCTGTGCTGGTGGCGACTCTGGCGGACGTCGCGCGGCGGGCGGGCGTCTCCACCGCCACCGTCTCGCGCATCATCAACAACAGCCCGAAGCCCGTGGCCGACGCGCTCCGCGAGCGGGTCCTCGCCGCGGTCGCCGAGCTCGACTACGTCCCCAACGCCAACGCCCAGCAACTCGCCCGCGCGGACCGCTCCGCGGTAGGCGTCATCGTCCACGACGTCTCCGACCCCTACTTCGCCGAAATCACCCGCGGCCTGCAACGCGTCGCCACGGAAAACGGCCGCCTGGTCATCATCTGCAACAGCTACCGCGACCCCGAGCGAGAGCTCGCCTATGTGGACCTCCTGCACGCCCACCGCACGGCCGCGGTCGTCCTGACCGGCTCGGGCTACATCGACCCGGCCACCACCGCCCGCCTGGACCACAAGCTGCGCTTGTTCGAAGCCACCGGCGGCCGCGTCGCGGTCATAGGCCGCCACGAACACGCCGGGGACGCGATCGTCCCGGAGAACGAGCACGGCGGCTGGCTGGCCGGCGACGCCCTCTACCGCCTCGGCCACACGGCAATCGGCGTCATCGCCGGCCCGGCCCACCTCACCACCACCGCCGACCGCCTCACCGGCCTCCACCGCGCCGCCCACGATCACGGCCAAACCCTGACCACCGACCAGATCGAATACGCAGGCTTCGACCGCAACGGAGGCTATGCGGCGGCGGCGCTTCTGCTCGACCGCAACCCAGGCCTGACGGCCATCGCCGCCCTCAACGACTCCATGGCCGTGGGCGCCCTGGCCCTCCTCCGCGAACGAGGCCTCGAGGTGCCGTCCCAGATCAGCCTGATCGGCTTCGACGACATGCCGATCTCCGTCGACGTCACCCCACCCCTGAGCACGGTCCGCCTCCCCCTGGAGGAAATCGGCGCCCGCGCCATGTCCCTGGCTCTGCGCGAAGAAGGCGGCGACCCCCAGGTCGAACACGTCGCCGCCCACCTCGTCCTCCGCGGAAGCACCGCTCCGCTGCAATAGCAACCCGCCAAGACCACAGCCGGCTATCTCCACGGCCAGGGCGAAAGCTTCGCAACGCGCGGACGGGTGTGCTGCTCAGCCTGCCTGGATGGTCGCACCCAGCGAGGCGAGAGCGTCCGTGGAATTCACCGCGAACAAGCGGGCATAGCAGCCCTCGACAGTCGGCACATAGGCCGGGTTGCCCTTGCATTTGCAGGTCATCATCGACTGGTCGCCACCGGCGATGAAGCCCTTGACGGTCGCTCGACGAATTGCGGGCGCCGCGCCCACGTAGGTGAAGGCCGGTGCGCCGGAATCGCCGGTATGCGCGATGCCGACCTGGACACCGCCGGAGCTCGCCTGACGTGCGTCTTGTTGCGCTTGCTCACGGTGCCGAGCACCTTGTTGTTGCCGTGCGACTTCCAGGTGCCGATGCCGCAGTGCCATGCCGTTGTCATCCCACTCACCCCGCCGACCTTGACGCTGACTCCGCCGGAACAGGCCGACGTGCCGTTCTTGACCAAGTTCGCCCCCCAGAACGGTGACGCGTCCTTGTCCCGCTGAGTGGGCACGACGTCCGCGCTGCCGATGACCTGGAAGGGCACAGGCGACACGATCGGAGGAAGATCTCCTGGGTCAGCCGCCGGACCCTCAGCAAACCCGGGGCCGATGACCTTGGACGCCGTCTCGATCTCGAGGCCGTCGTACATTGCGTTCGGCCCGACGGAGGCGACCGTGTCCGGGTTGGCGTCGGCTACCTGCTTGGCCATCGTGAGCAGCTCTGCGGCCGAGTACTTGACGTCCAGCATGCTGACGGGAACCGGCTGCTCAGCGACCAGTTGGGCCACCTCGGCCGGCGGAGCACCCTTCCACGGAAGGACGATGGAGTCGCCGGTCGACGACAGGGACACGCCCCCTGCCCCCTCGACGGGATGCTCAAACAGGGCAGCCGACAGCCCTGCCGGAGAAGGTGAATAAAAATGACCGGGCACAGTCACAAGGGAAAAGGCACAAAGGCAGAGCGCAGGATACGGCGGCAAAAATGGGAGTTGCTGCGCGAGGAGGTACTCGACAGCCATTGGGAATCCCGGGATCGCGGGTCCACGACCGTCATCTCCGCGAACCTCGACGAGGACAGTGACACGCTGGACGTACGACTGAGCCAGGACGACCAGGAGTTCGAGGAGTGGCTGGTCGCGAACATGGGCGGGCGCATCCGGGTGCTACCGGATCCCGACGTCATCGACGCGATAGCACCGGCCGCGCTGCCGCCACACCTACGCGATTGACTATTCCGGCAGTACAACCCGGAAATAGTAAATAGTTCATTTTTCCCCGTTGGTCAGATCGCGGCATTCAATAGGAGAGCCAGCTGCCGCCGAATCTGATGATCAAACCAATGTGGACCACACGTCCCGTCAATACCTCGACCACGCCGAGCGGGCACCGCACCCGATTTGCTGGGTAAGCCCTGATTGGCATGACGGCGTGGGCAACCAACCTCGCCGCCGTCGGCACCCCCGTCGAAAAGCACCCGGCCGATCCATGCAGACACCGCCGCGGGACCCGCAAGGCCCGCAACGAGGACGAGACAGGGCTGGTTTAAGAACGTTCGTTCCTATACCGTTGGGGCATGGGACGGCCACGAACGTTCGATGAGGGGCAGGCGGTTGCCGCTGCCGCGGAGTTGTTTGCCGGGCGCAGTTTCGACGGCACCTCAGTGGACGACCTCGTCACCTGCACCGGGGTGCATCGCGGCAGCCTCTACAAGACGTTCGGCAGTAAGCGGGGGCTCTACCTGTCGGCCCTGCGGCACCACATCGACGGCGATGTCACCCGGGTGGCCGGTGAGATCAGCGCGGCACCACCCGGCCAGGCAGTCGAGCGTGCCCTGGCCGGCGGCGCGGGTCTCGGGTTCCTGCTGCTGGCCGCGACCGAGCGGGCCGCTGCGGACGATGAGGTCGCCGCCGAGGTCAGCCGGGCGCTCGACGTGCTCGACCAGGCGTTTCAGAAAGACGAACAGGCCACCGCGCTCGCCCTGGGCCTGTTGATCCGGTCCCGGGCAGACCGACCGCTCACCCCTTGAGAAGCTTGAGGAGACCGACATGGCAACGATCGACATCATCGCCGATGACCTTGTGGTGAATGTGGAGGGTCTGGACAAGCTCTGGGCGCTCAAGAGCAGCCTGACCATCCCCCTGGCGAACGTTCGCGGCGCCACGCCCGACCCGAGCATCGCCCACGAGTGGAAGGGCGTGCGCACCGCCGGCACGTACGTTCCCGGTGTGATCGTTGCGGGCTCGTTCCGGAATGAGGGTGAACGGGTTTTCTGGGACGTCAAGAATCCGGCGAAGGCCCTGGTCATCGAGCTGGCAGACGAGCGATACGCACGACTCGTCATCGAGGTGGACGACCCGCGGGCCACCGCGGAGCTGATCGAGAACGCTAAACGGAACTGATTCGGGAGGCAGCCGCGGCCCGCACCGAGGCCGTCTCCATCGGGTCGTCGCGCAGGGACGCGAGCCGGCCGAGCTGCGAGGCCGTGGCGTGCTCGACCGCTAGCAAGCGCACTGAACTCTCGCAGTCCCACAATCCCTCGGCGAGGAACGGCCCGGCGACCACAGGATCAAGAACGTTCAAGGCCCGCAGGTACGCAGCCCGCTCGTACGAATGCGGGCTGTACCAGAGTTTCCGCAGCCGGGGCACTGCCGCCCGAGCACCGATCCGCGCGACACCAGCAGCCAGCGTGTCGTAGCCGCAGCGGAAGTCGGGGAGATCATCGAGCCGGTCCCACTCCGCGACGATGATCGACAAGTCGGATTCGTCGCCGTGGCGCGCGAGCACGTCGACAGCCCCGCCGCGCAACGGGTGATCCGGCTGCGCGACCCAGCTCCGCGCAAACGGAACCGCCCGGGCACCGAGCAACTCCAGCGAGCGGTAGAGCGACGACAACCGGGACGGCATCCGGGACAGGGAGTCGGCAACGTCCAGCAGTGCGGGGTGCGGCCCGCGGCGGTTCAACTCGCGGACGGCGTCGTCGCTGAGCAGGGTGAGCAGCTCTTCCGTGGTGCGGTCCGCGAGCGGGCGGCGCACCGGGCGGATCAGCGGGGCAGCCAGACCCCAGTATTTCCAGGGCTCACCCCACAGCTTGACGCCGGGGGTGAGCCGCGCCAGGGCGACCGGCCGCAGGTCGTCCCACATCTCGACCGGCCAGTCGCTCGCCAGGGTCTCCAGCACCTCGACCCACCGCGGGCCCGAGCACACGTACTCGTGGAGGGCATCAACCGCCGGAAGAACGCCGCACCGCCCCAGCACGGAGAGGGCGCCCAGGTTCTGCTCGAAGGGGATCAGGGACGGCACCGGCAGGTCGAAGTCGCGGACGAGTCGGGCCAGGTAGACGGCGCGTTCGTCGACGCCGTCCCAGCGGTAGTCGTCCCGGAAGACGGCGACAGCAGCCGAAAGGTCGCCGAGGACGGCGACAGGAGCCGAAGGGTCGCCGAAGACGCCGCGGCCGAGTCCGCGCTGCAGGGCGCCGAGCGTTGTCGACGAGGATTCGTAGCGGGCCATCGCAGGCAGACGGTAGGCGCAACGGCGCCCACTCGCGACGCCATTAACCCCCCGTCCGGGTGCCGCGGGGATTACCGCAGGTCAGGGCGGGTAGTCCAGGACGATGACGGACACACGGACTGATTCGACCGGGGACCTTGTCAGCCGGATGAGCGAGCAGGTCTCCACACTCGTACGCGAAGAGCTCGCCCTCGCGCGTACCGAAATGGTGGAAAAGGGGAAGAAAGCCGGAACCGGCGCGGGACTGCTCGGCGGCGCGGGGGTTTTCGCCCTCTACGGGGTGAGTGCCCTGTTGTTCACCATCGGGGCGGCGCTCGCGCTGGTCTGGCCGGCCTGGCTGGCTGCGCTGGTGGTTGCCGTCCTGGTCCTGGCAGCGGCCGGCACTGCCGCCCTGCTCGGGAAGAAGCAGGTGCAGCACGCCGTGCCGCCGGCGCCCCAGGCTGCGGTGGACAGCACCAAGCGTGACGTGGACACGGTGAAGAGTGCCGCCAAGCAGGGTTACCACCAGCGGGACTAGACGGTCTGGTGACCGCTTACCAGGTCGTCGATGGCGCGCTGGGTCGAGGCGAGGGTCTGCATGGCCGCCTCGATCTCCTGGATGCTGCGGACGGCGTCGCTGGTCTGGGCGCGGATGCCGTCGACCTGTTCGGCGATGCTCTCCGTGGCGCGGCCGGTCTCCGTGGCCAGCTCCTTGACCTCGTGCGCGACGACCGCGAAGCCACGGCCGGACTCGCCGGCGCGGGCGGCCTCGATCGTGGCGTTGAGGGCGAGCAGGTTGGTCTGGGACGCGATGCCGGTGATCAGCTTGACCACCTCGCCGATCTTCGCGCTGCTGGCGTCGAGGGCGGCGATCGTCTGAGCGGCGGTCGTCGCCCGGGCCACCGCGGCGTCGACCGAGGTGGTGAGGTCGGTGGAGACGCCGGCGAGCTGGGTGGACGAGTCGGCGAGCTGGCGCAGTTGCTGCTCGCTGCGTTCCAGGAGCTGTTTCTCGTTGTCGATGTCGCGAAGGCCCCCGGCGACCCGCAGCGGACGGCCTGAGCTGTCGCGCTTGGTCGCGCCGGTCGCGACGTACCAGCGGTACTCGCCGGTCTTGAGTTGCAGGCGGTACTCGATGTTGTAAGGCGTGCGGCCCGTGCGGTCGTTGAGGTGGCCGAGGAACGCGTCGACCACCCGCTGCGCGTCGTCGGGGTGCAGCCGGGACGCCCAGCTGCTGAGGATGTTCGGGAAGTCGGACTCGTCGCGGAAGCCGAGCATCCGGCGGACCTCCTGCGACCACTGGAACGCGTTGTTCGGGTTCACCGGGTCCGCGGCGTTCACGTTCATGTCCCAGAGACCGATACCGGCCGCCTCGGTCATCAGGGTGAACCGCTCCGAGTCGCCGACGCTCGCCTCGCGCTGTTCGGCCAGTTCGCGGCGCAGCACCTCGATCTCGGCCTTCGCCGCGGTGAGCGCCGAGCTGTCCTCGGCCACCACGGCTTGTTCCTGCTTCCTGCCAAACACCACGGTCACTCCTCAGCGATAGCGTCAGGCCCGTCGGATCGGCAGCGCGGCGGCGTTCTGAAGGTTTCGCCGTGTCGCGCTTCCCTGTGAGGTCCCCTACATTGTGGATCTGACGATGGGAGTCGATGTGATGACCGATATTCGTTTGAATCGCCGTGCCCTGCTGTCCCTCGGAGCCGGGGTCGCGGCCGCTCCCCTGCTCGGCGCGTGCGGAGGCGTGTCGACCAGCGGCGCGGACGGCGGCAAGGGGTCCGTGACCCTGATGTCCAACCAGTTCAGCCCGGTCGAGGAGAAACAGCGCTTCGAGAAGATCCTGCAGCAGCGGATCACCGCCGAGAAGGTGGCGTTCAACCAGGTCGAGACCGGTGTCTTCGCCTCCACGCTGCAGACCCAGGTCGACGCGGGCAAGGTGCAGGTCAGCATGGTCGGCGCGCTGCACGGCGACCTGGCGCAGCACGCCGAGCGGCTGATCGACCTCGACGACGTGCTGGCCGGGCTCGGCGACCGCGGGTTCGCCAAGGAGCTGACCGACCTGGCGAAGCTCGGCGGCACGACCACCAAGTACATCCCGTGGATGCAGGCCGGCTATGTCCTCGCGGTCAACAAGAAGGCACTGCAGTGGCTGCCCAGCGGCGCCGACGTGCAGAAGCTGACGTACGACCAGTTGCTCGCCTGGACGACCGCCGGCGCGAAGGCCAACGGCGGCAAGCCGATCTTCGGCATCCCGGCCGGCGTCAAGGGCCTCTATCACCGCTTCTTCCAGGGCTTCCTGCTGCCGAGCTTCACCGGCGGGCAGATCACGACGTTCCGCAGTGCCGAGGCGGTGACCGCGTGGGAGTACATGAAACAGCTCTGGGCCCAGACCGCGCGCGGCTCGACGAACTACGACAACCTGCAAGAGCCGCTGCAGCGTGGCGAGGTCCTGATCGGCTTCGACCACGTGGCCCGGCTGGTCGGCGCGCCCGCCGACAAGCCCGACGACTGGATCATGGTCCCGGCGCCGAGCGGTCCCAAGGGTCTCGGCTACATGCTCGTGCTCGCCGGGATCGGCATTCCGAAGGGCGCCCCCGAGACCGACAAGGCGAAGGACGTCCTCAAGGCGCTCACCACCCCCGAGGTGCAGCTCGACGTGCTCCGGCAGAACGCGTTCTTCCCGGTCACCAACGCCCCGATCCCCACCGACCTGCCCGGTGCGGTGGCCCTGGCCGCCGCCGCGATCAAGGCCCAGCGGGAGGCGCCGAACGCGATCCTGTCGCTGCCCCCGGTCGGGCTCGGCGCCCGCGACGGCGAGGTCGGCCAGATCTTCAAGAACTGCTTCAAGGAGATCTGCCTCGACGGCAAACCGGTCCGGCAGGTGCTCGACGCGCAGGCCACCGAGCTCAACAAGATCCTCGACGAGCTCAGGATCCCCTGCTGGCAGCCCGACCCCGCGGGCGAGAACTGCCGGGCGGCCTGATGCGGCAGACCCGTCCCGCACTGCTGCTCATCGCCCCGTCGATCGTCTTCATGGCCGCACTGTTCCTGTGGCCGCTGATCGCGGGGGTCACGCAGGCGTTCCACGGCCCCGACGGCGCGACGACCCAGTACGTCCGCCGCATGGCCGACGACCCGTACTTCTGGGAGGCCCTGCGCAACACCGCCCTGCTGATCGTCGTCCTGATCCCCCTGCAGTTCGCCCTCGCCATCGTGATGGCGCTGCTCATGCGGGAACGCCCGAGGTTCGCCGGCCTGCACTTCTACATCTGGGTCGTCCCGCTGGCGATCAGCGACCTGGCGGCCGGGCTGGTCTGGCTGTCGATCTTCACGGACCGCGGCTACCTCAACTCGGTGCTGGACGGCCTCGGCATTCCCACGTACTCCTGGCTGTCCTTCGAGCATCCACAGACGATGTTCCTCGCCGTGGTCGTCGCCGAGCTGTGGCGGGCCACCTCGCTGGTCTTCGTGATCGTCATCGCCGGGCTGCAGGGCGTGCCCCGCGACTACGACGAGGCGGCCTCGGTCTTCGGGGCGACCTACTGGCAGCGGGTGCGGCACGTCATCCTGCCCCAGCTGCGACCCAGCCTGCAGGTGGCGCTGATCCTGCGGACCATCCTCGCCCTGGAGGCGTTCGCGGTCGCCCAGGCGCTGACCGGGCGCAACTTCCCGCTGCTGGTCGGCGAGACGTACCAGTGGTACTACCAGCTGCAGAACCCGAACGTCGCCACGGCCATCGCGCTGGTCGTGCTGGCGCTGTCCATCGTCGCGGCGGTCGGCTATCTGAGGCTGATGCGCCCATGAAGCTCAAGGTCCAGCTCGCCTGCGTCGCCATCACGCTGTTCATGGGCGCCCCGCTCTACCTGATCACCCTGGCGGCGCTGTCCAGCCGCCGGTCGCTCAACGAGTTCCCGTTGTCGCTGCTGCCCACGTCGCTGTCCGGCGAGACGATGTCGACGTTCCTGCAGTCGACCGGCATCCTCGGGGGCCTGCTCAACTCGCTCACCATCGGACTGTCCACGGTGGCGCTGTCACTGCTCATCGGCCTCCCGGCCGGCTATGCGATGGCACGGTACGCGTTTCGCGGGCGGGACCCGTACCAACTGGCCCTGCTCTTGACCCGGGCCCTTCCGATCGTGGTCCTCTCCGTCCCGCTGGCCCGGATCTTCCTCGACACCGGGCTCTACGACACGACGTACGGCGTGACCCTGCTGCACACCGCGCTCGCGCTGCCCACCACCATCCTGATCACGTCGGCGATCTTCCTGGGCGTCTCCCGCGAGCAGGAGGAGGCCGCCATGATCTTCGGTGCGTCCCCGCTCGCGGCGTTCGTCCGCGTCGTCGTCCCGCAGGCCCTCCCCGGCATCGCCGCCTCCGCGATGTTCACGTTCGTGCTGAGCTGGAACGAGGTCCTCGGCGCCAGCATCCTGACCCTCAACCGGCGCACCCTGCCCGCCCAGGTCCTCGCCACCCTGGCCGACTCACCGCTCGCGTTCCGCTTCGCCGGCGGCCTGGCCCTGGTCGTGCCGGCCCTGATCTTCATCGCGGTGGCCCGCCGCTACCTGCTCAACATGTGGGGAACCACCCTCAGATAGGACGTCCGCATGGCCGCAGTGACCGTCACCAACCTGGTGAAGACGTACCCGTCGGGCAACCGGCGCGCGACCGACGACATCTCCCTGGACGTGGCCGACGGGGAATTCGTCGTGCTGGTCGGCCCGAGCGGCTGCGGCAAGACGACGCTGCTGCGCATGGTGGCCGGGCTGGAAACCCCCGACAGCGGGACGGTGAGCATCGGCGGGCGCGATGTGACCCGGCTCCCGGCCCGCGAGCGGGGGCTGTCGATGGTCTTCCAGTCGTACGCCATCTTCCCGCACCTGAAGGTCCGCCAGAACATCGGCTTCGGCCTGACCATGCAGAAGGTCGGCAAGGCGGAATGGAACACCCGCGTCGAGCGGGCGGCCGAGCTGCTCGACCTGACCGATTACCTGGACCGGCACCCGGCCCAGCTCTCCGGCGGTCAGCGCCAGCGCGTCGCGGTCGCCCGGGCCATCGCGGTCGACGCCGACGTCCTGCTGATGGACGAACCGCTGTCCAACCTCGACGCCCTGCTGCGTCTGCAGTTCCGCGCCGAGCTCAAGAAGATCGTCGCCCGGCTCGGCACCACCACCCTCTACGTCACCCACGACCAGGCCGAGGCGATGAGCCTGGGCGACCGGGTCGCGGTCATGCGCGACGGCCGCATCGCCCAGATCGGCGCGCCCATGGACGTCTACGACCACCCCGGAGAACGCTTCGTGGGCGGCTTCCTCGGCGCACCCCCGATGAACTTCTTCACCGCCACCGTCCACCACGGCAACCTGGTCGTCGACGATCAGTCCGTGCCCGCTCCCGCCTCCCTCGCCGCCTGGAACGACAAAAAGGTCCTGGCCGGCATCAGGGCGGAGAACATCACGATCACCCCGATCACCCAGGACCGGGCCCAGGAGGGGGTCGAGGCCGAGGTGGAGGTCGCCGAGCCGACCGGGTCGGCCATCCTGCTGACCGTACGCTGGGCAGGTGGCGAGCTGAAGGTGCAGACCGGCCCGGGCGTCCGCGTGGCCCCGGGTGACCGCCTCCGCCTCGACCTTCCCGCCGCCGCACTGCGCTTCTACGACCCGGAGACCGGCCTGGCCCTCGCCTGATACCTGCCGGGACGTCGCAACGCCGACAGCGCCCGGACCTGCCGATCGAGGCGGCCATGCTCCGGGACCTGGTCACCGCGCACCGCGGCAACCCGTCGGCCCGCTTCGTGCGCGAGGGCCAGGGCCCGGCGGTCAGACCGGCATGCCCACGGCTGCTGCGGCTCGAACCCGATCACGGCCCGGTGGAGGGCGGCTAGGAGGTGCACCTGATCGGCGAGAACCTGCCCGCCGACGCAGTGATCTCCTGGGATCTCCACGATCACGGCGTCCGCACGAACGGCACCGAAGCCACCATGACCGTGCCGGCCGGCACTTCCGACGGGCCGATCTGGGTCTTCGTACTCGGCTGGCCGTGGGGCATCTTCGGCACCACGGAATTCACCTACGACCCATGACGCAGCCCCGGGCGGTGGAGTCGCCATTGGTGCGGTTGCTGGCCGATGTCGGTGTGGTGGTCGCTGCCGTGACCGCGGTGCTGTACTACTTCGGGTGGGTGCGGACGCGGTTCCAGGCTCGGGCGCTGGGCTTCGACGTGTCGGCGCTGAGTCTCACCACCACGGACTACGTTCTCAAGAGCCTCAACGTGCTGTTCCTGCCGCTGATCCTGTTGCTGGCGGTGGTCCTCGTCGGCTATCAGGCGCATCTGCGGTGGGTGGCGCCGGCGATCGAGCGGCTCCCCGAGCGCACGGTCCTGGGCGCGGCCCGGCTGCTCGGCCTGGCGTGGGTGCCGCTGGCGGTGGTCGCCCTGATTCTGCTGGCAACACCGGTCGCCGGGTACGCGATGCCGGTCACCCTCACCGCGTCGGTGCTGCTCGCGCGGTACGGCCGGTCCGTGCGCCAGGCCCGCAGCGACACCGACCCGTGGCCGATGCCGACCCGGGTCATCGCGGTGATCCTGCTGGCCCTCGCCGTCTTCTGGTGCACCGAACGGGTGGCCCGCACCACCGGCGAGGCGTTCGGCCGGGACTTCGCCGCCGACCCGGGCCAGCTGCCCGCGGTCGTCGTGTTCAGCGCCAAGGATCTGCGGTTGGCCGGCCCGGGGGTCACCCGCACGGTGACGCTCGACCCCCAGGCCGCCTACCAGTTCGAATACCGCGGCCTCTACATGCTGGAACGCTCAGGTGACCGGTACTTCTTCATCACCACCGCCCCGGGCCGCGTCGTCGTGCTGACCGAGAACGACTCGCTGCGGATGGAGTTCACCGCCCGCCGTTGACCAGCGGCAGGACCACCGAGGAGACGCCGGTGCGGACGCCGACCTGGGTGCCTGCCGGGTAGCGCAGGGTGTGGTCGCGTTCGGTACTGAGGATGATCACGCCGATGCGATGGCCGGGGGCGAAGACGTGGTCCTCGGTCTGCAGGTCCCACGTGAACGTGTAGGGCTTTCCGGGCTGGACCGCGGTGGTGACCGACGGGGAACGGCGGTTGCGGGTGTCGAGCCAGCCCCGGGTGACGATCTCCGACGGCGTGGACGTGGTGACGTACTCGCGCTGGGCGAAGCAGCCCGGGTCGCCCGGGATGCCGGGGCCGACGCAGTCCTGGGTGGGCAGGCTGCGGAGGCCCGCGTACCGGTCGGCGGTGCCGTAGTCCACGAGCAACGCCGTCAGATAGGGCGACTTGCCGGCCAGGTCGGCGCGCAGCGTGATCGTCGGCGTGCCCGAGAGGCGGGTCTCCCTGATCAACGGCTGCGAGAGGTACGCGAGGCGGTTCGGGTCGGCGACCGTGCCGTCGGCGGCGAGGTCCTCGGCCGTACGCGACGGGTTGTCGACGAAGGACTCCCGCGCTCCCGGTCGCGCCGGGCCGCGGGTGAGGGCGCCGGAGCCGGTCAGCGAGAACGTGGTCGCCTTCGTGCCGGGCACGGGCCAGGTCCTCGAGGTGCGCCAGACGTTCGGGGCCACCTCCACGTCGGCGATCGGCTCGTTCATGATGCCGGTGTCGACACCGCGGAGCCACTGGTCGAACCAGCGGTTCAGGGTATTGAGCCAGACGTCACGGCGTACGTTGAAGGGGTCGGTGTGGCCTGCCTGGTGCAGCCAGATCTTGCGCGGGACGCGGTTGCGGGCGAGCGCGTCCCACCACTGACCGGCCTGCCCGGTGCGGACGTTGTCGTCGTGCAGGCCGTGGACCAGCAAGACGCTCGCACGGACCTTGCCGGCGTCGCGCACGTAGTCGCGCTCGGCCCAGAAACGGCTGTAGTCGCCGGTGACCCGGTCCTGATCCTGCTCGATCCGCGTCATGACGTCGGCGCAGACCTCGGGATTCTCGCGGGTCAGCACCGCCTTGGCGAGCACGTCGGTGTCCTCGCCCTGGTAGCCGCCCGGAGCCACGACACCACCGTTCGCGCGGTAGTAGTCGTACCAGCTGGAGATGCCCGCGATGGGGACGATCGTGTCGAGGCCGCGCACGCCGGTCGCGGCGACGGCGTTGGGCAGGGTGCCGTTGTAGGAGACGCCGATCATGCCGGTGTGGCCGGTGGACCAGCTCGCGCGGGCGGCGGCACCGGTGGCGTCGACGCCGCGGGCGCGGCCGTTGAGCCAGTCGACGACCGCTTTCATGCCCAGGGTCTCGTTGCGGCCGCCGGAGGTCGGGCAGCCGGTCGAGCCGCCGCTGCCGAGGCTGTCGGCGAACACCACCGCGTAGCCGCGCGGCACGAAATAGTTGTCGAGGTAACCGGAGAACACGATGGACTCGGCCCGGTCGGTGCCGGGATCGGCGCTGCGCAACGCATCGGAGCCGTCGCGGTCCACGTCGTCGTGGTTGGGAACGTCGTTGAGACCGGCGTAGTACGGGCTCGCCTGGAAGATGACCGGCACCTTGAGGTCCGGGCCGGACTCACGCGGGCGGATGATGCGCACCGCCACCCGGTCGGGCTGCCCGTCGTTGTCACTGTCGGTCGGGACCTGCACCCAGACCTGCTCGCGGATCGCCTGGGTGTAGTCGTAGACGGGCTGCGTGCCGGGTGTCGCTCCAGGAGCGGCCGCCGCGGCCACCGTCGCGGGAAGGATCGTGGCGATTGATACGGAGACGGCCAGGAGCCGTACCCCACGTAGGACAGATCGCATGCCCTACCCTATCGTTCGGCGTCGATTCGTTGACGCCTCCGGAAACCACCTGCGGGAGAGACCGAGATGACCGGTACGGATCATGGCGCCGGTCGTCGTACGGTGGTTGTCGCCGTGACACTGACGCTGCTGCTCGGCTTTGCCCGTTCGGGGGCGCCGTCGCTGACCCTGCAGTTGTTCTTCACGCTGTTCGTGGTCGCGGCGACGCTCTGGATCCGGGGGCAGTACCTCGACAGCCTCGATCACCACCAGTGGCTGATCTCCCGGCGTACGGCCATGGTCCTGATCGTGGTGGCAGTGGCGCTCGTGGCCGCCTTCCTGGTGTGGCACAGCGCCGGGACGGCCCTGCTCGGGATCCTGGTGCTGTATTTCCTGGCCGGCACCGGGGTCACCTGGCTGCGGCAGGGCCCGCTGAGCGAGGAGCGGCGGCTGGTGCTGGCGCTCGCGCTGCTCGGTGTGGGCGCGGTCCTCGCCCTGGTCGGCGTGCTGGTGCTCGGCGGCGGCGAGGGAACGGCCTGGGTGGTGCTCGAGCTGGCGTTGCTGGGGCTGGCCTGCTTCGCGCTGCTCCCGGTCGGGCTGGCCGTGTTCTCCGAGGTGGCCGTGCGGCGGCTGTGCGCGGGGCCGTCCCCGCACCGGCTGCGGGTGGGGCTCGCAGGTTTGGTGCTCTACCTGGCCGCGGTCGCGCTGATGTGGTGGCTGACCCGCTCGCCGTGGCTGCTCGGCGCGATCGTGGTGCTGTCGCTTCTGGTGGTCGCGATGACCTCGACGACGCAGGCCGACATCGCGTTCGCGATGGCAGTGATCGCCCTGCTCGGGGTGACGCCGCTGCCCGCCGATCAGCCCGCGCAGCTGCAACCGCGGCGCGACGGGCAGCGGCTGCTGGTGTCGCTCGGGGACTCGTACATGTCCGGGGAGGGTGCGTCCACCTACTACCGGGGCACCGACGAGGGCGGGGGCAACCAGTGCCGCCGCTCCCCCACCGCCTGGTCGGCGATGGCCGGGCAGCAGCGCCCGTTCGGCCGGGTGGAGTTCCTCGCCTGCTCCGGCGCCAAGACCGTTAACGTTCAGACGGGTACGCTGCCCGTGCGCTCAGGTGCGCCGGCTCCGGAGCCACAGACCGGGGAGACGGGTACGCAGCTCGACCGCTACCTGCACGACTACGGCCCCGATTACACACCCAGTCTCGTGGTCGCCGGGATCGGGGGCAACGACGCGGGGTTCTCCACGATCGGGTTGATGTGCCTGGCCCCGGCCAACTGCGACGACGAGTCCCGCTTGTGGACCGACGCCCTGCCCCAGGTGCGGGCCGGGTTGCGGGACACCTATCGGCAACTCGACAGACTGTTTCCGCGTACGCCCATCGTGGTCGTGCCGTACCCGGATCCGATCGACCTGGACGGACGCTGCGACGACGTCTCGCTCACCGCACGGGAGCGGCTCTTCCTGCACGAGTTCGTGACCGGCGGGCTGAACGCGATGGTGGCGCAGACCGCGAACGAGTTCGGCTTCTACTATCTCGGCGGCATGGAGTCGGCGCTCGCCGACGCGCACCTGCAGCTGTGCGACCCCCGTAACCAGGGCCGGCCGGGGCTCAACTTCATCGGGGTCCGCTCCGTGCGCGGCATCGCTGAGCAGCGGTTCAACCCGAAGAACTGGTCGCACAGCAGCCTGCACCCGAACGAGCGGGGACACACGGCGATGCTGCAGGCGTTCGAGAGCTGGCTACCCGAGGACCTGGACGTGCTCCGGCCGAGGCTGACCGCGTTCCCGGCGGAGGTCGCGGTGACCGAGGCCGCGGTGCCGCGGGTCGAACCGCCGTGCGACGTGCTCGACACCAGCCCGGCCGGGTGCCGCCCGCGCGGGATGCAGTGGGCCAAGGGTCAGGTCGGGACCATGCTGCTCACCGAGGGATGGATGGGGCTGGTCGCGCTGGCCGGCATCTGGCTCGCCGCCGTGGCCTTCTTCGGCGATCGCAGACATCACTCCGCCGTGGATTCGACCTTGGTTGCGACCCCGCCGAAACCCCGGGAGAAGGACGCTGAGCGAAGCGAAATCGGCCCGCAGAAGATCGAAAACGACTCCTCCACGGCGGCCGGTCCCGGGCCAAAGATCAAATAGGCTGATCGATTTCGGTCACGAGGACTGGACTCCGGGGCTTGGACGCTTGACCCCGCCGACACCCCCGTGCGACCGTCCGAAAGGGATGCGATCGCTAGCCGCGCCGTGCGCGCCGTGAACAGCGCATTCATGCGGACGGAGATCGCCGTCCCGGTCATTTCAGGACACGTTGACCTTGGCATAAATCACTGCTTGTAATCTGCGAATCACTCTCCGTACGCTGATGGCACACAGCCCATCGATCGGCTTGAACCCTTCAGCGCATCGGGGAGCATCGCATGGTTATCAAGGTTGTCGAGCAGATCAACGACGACGAGCTCATCGAGACCGCGTGGAAGATGTACGAGGAATCGTTCCGGGGCCTCAACGCCCTGGCGGTCCAGCGTCACCTCATGTTCCAGAACGAGTTCGACGAGGTCATGCGGGACGGACGGGTGCAGAAGTACCTGAGCCTCGACGACGAGGGCACCCTGGTCGGGATGTCGACCTACACCAACGACCTCGACGCGATGCCGCTGATCTCACCGCAGTACTTCGAGAAGCGGTGGCCGGAGCTCTACGCCCAGCACAAGATCTGGTACTGCGGCTTCGTGGCCGTACTGCCGACCGGCCGCGCGAACTCGTCCTTCTCCGACCTGGTGGAGGCGATGTACCTGTTCGCGGCGGCGCAGAACGGCATCATCGGCCTCGACTTCTGCGGCCACAACGACGAGATCCGCAAGATGAGCCGGGTCATCCGGATCATGTTGCACCGCTTCTCCGGTAACTGCGAGGCCGAGATGATGGACGCCCAGCAGTTCTGGATCTACCAGTTCCCCCAGGCGGCCTGACCCCCTCAGGCCCCACCACCGCAGGCATGAACACGCCGCTGACCGCCCGCCGCTTCGACCGGATCCGAGCTCTTGGGGGGCTGGCGGATCCCGGTCGGCACGGAGATCTCCTTTCGTGTCGGGACCGGCGGGCGGTTCGGCGTGTTCCAACGGAGTCAAGCTCTACTTCCAGCGCGACGGCTCCGGCGGGGTCTCCCAGCGCGACGGCTCGGGCGAGCCCTCCCACTGCGCCTGCGGCGGTGGTCCGGACGGCGCCGGCGGGCCGGGGTGTTCCCAGGGTGACTGCTCCGGATACGGCTGGGGCTGGTCCTGGTACGGCGGCTGTTGCTGATACGGCTGGTCCGGATACGAACCGCCCTGGTAGGACTGGCCCGGATACGACTGGCCTTCATAGGACTGGCCCGGATACGACTGGCCCGGATACTGTCCCGGCTGCGGCGGCTGGCCCTGATGTGACGGGCCCTGATGTGGCTGGTCCTGAGGTGACTGGCCCGGCTGGAGCTGGCCCGGCACCGGTTGCTGCTGTTGCTGTTGCTGCATCTCCCGGCCGGCGGCCAGCATCGCGCGGGCACTGAGCGCCTCCGGATGCGAGCCCGAGTTGCTGTTCTTGACCCGCGGGGCATCCGCCAGGGCCCGGCCCTCGGTGCCCCGGCCGATCGCGGCGTACACCTCCGGCCGGCCCGCCCGCATCGCCATCGCCCAGCCGAAGCCGAAGAGCGCGAAGAGCAGGTACCCGGTCGGGAAGAGCCAGTGGTAGATCGACCCCGACTCGACCTGCAGCAGGTCACCGAGCCCGTAGACCGTCGCCGCCAGGATCACGCTGAGCAGCACGAACGCGGTGATCGGGGCGACCTTGGCGCGCCACTTGTTCTCCTGGTGACGGTGCCGGACGAAGAACATCACCACCGCCGCGGATGCGCTCCACATCAGGATGAGCACACCCAGCCCGCCGACCACGGTCAGCCACGCGAACAGGTAGACCAGCGGGTCGGCACCGGTGAGCCGGTAGATCACCAGCACGACCAGGGCCAGCACGCTCTGGGTGACCGAGCCGACGATCGGCGCCCCGGTCCGCGGGTGGGTGTATCCCCAGGCCCGGGGCAGCACCCCTTCGCGGCCGAGGGCGAACTGGTAGCGGGACACCGCCGCGTGGAAGGCGAGCAGCGCGGCGAAGATACTCGTCATGAACAGCACGTAGCCGATGTTGATCAGCGCTTCGGGCACGTGCGGGCTGACCAGGTTGAAGATCAGGTCGGTCGAATCGGCCTTCGCGGCGGCGACGATGGTGCGGGGACCGGCGCCGACCGACATCGCCCACGCGGAGAGGCCGCAGAGCAGACCGGCGAGGATGACCGCGAGATGCGTCGCCCGGGCGATCGTCTTCTTCGGGTCCTTCGCCTCCTCCGAGAGCACGACCGTGGCCTCGAACCCGACGAAGCCGCCGATGGCGAGCACCATCATGGCCGCGACCTCGGGCGTGAAGACCTGCACGGGGTTCAGGGTCGAGAAGTCGACCGAACCGGTGGCCGGGTTCGCGACCATCACCGCGTCGTAGATCAGCACGATGACGATCTCGAGGACCAGCAGGACGGCGAGCACCTTGCCGCTGAGGTCGATCCAGAGCAGGCCGAGCACCGAGACCAGCACCCACGCCACGATCGCGCAGGTGAACCAGCCGGCCGTGATGCCGAGCCCGCCGAGAACCCCCGAGGCGACCACCCCGAACAGACCGAACAGGCCGATCTGCATCAACGCGTACGCGGGGAGTGCGACGAACGCGGCCCCGACCCCCGGAATGCGCCCCAGCCCGTGGCTGATGTACGAGTAGAACGCCCCGGAGTTGACGATGTGCCGGCTCATCGCGACGAACCCGACCGTGAAGATCGACAGGATCGCCGCGACGACGAGGTAGACCACCGGGACAGCGGTGTTGCCGACCACCGCGTAGATGGTGGTGATGGCTCCGATCACCACGGTGAGCGGTGCGGCACCCGCCACGCCGAAGAAGAACACCGAAGGAACGCCGAGCCGGTTCCGGGCCAGAGCGGTCGAAACGATGTCCGGCTCGGACGAGTCCTTACGCGCCATCAAGAGCCTCCCAGCCCATTGATCGAAGTTGTCCCGCCGGCGGTGATGACGACCGACCGGACTCACCGCCTACCGACGGCGAGCACGGAACCGACGGACGACTCGGTGTGCTCGATGAGCTGACGAAAATCCTCGGGCAGCGACCCGATGGCGGTGGGCAGCTGGGTGAGGGCCTGCCGGTGGACCTCGAAGTCCCACAGCACGAACCGGGTGAGCCCGGTCGCGACGACCAGACCGGCGAGGAGCCGGTCGCTGGTCGACATCTCCAGGCCACGGACCATGATGTTGGCCAGTCGCATCGGCGCCCAGGCCGCCGCGTTACGCTGCGCCTCATTATTGGGCATGTAGAAGGTATGGGTCGAAAGCATCCGCCGGCGAGTCACCGATTCCACCGCACCGGAACGCATCAGCCGCTCCCCTACCCGTTCCGGCGCATCCTGCGACAGATACGCGAGCCAGGTTCGGACATCGCGATGCTGCGGCTGAGCGATGAGCAGTTCGAGTACAGAATGCGACAACGAGTCCCTGGGTGGTTGACGACTCTCGATGCGCAAGTCACCGTCGAAGATGCGTAGCCGGCCTTCGAGCACTAGCTCACCCAACAGGGCGGCGGCGAGCCCCAGGCCGGTGGCCCGGGGATGCAGACGTGACCGGCCGGTACGGTCCTCATGTGCGATCAGGAAGAACTGGTCAGCCAGCACGCCGCCACTCCTTAGGACAACATCGACAGGACAACATCGACGCGATTTGTCGACGAGGCAACTACCTGTATAGAAGGCAATAACTCGCTGTCGGAAGCATCATGTACCCACCTCCGAGGTCAATGCAAGAAGTACTAGACTCGGAATCCACTCGTGATGTCCACCATGGATCATGGGTGTCAGTAGGCCGGGTATCGACGCCTCAAGATCGAGGGAGTCATGGTGTCCACAGACGAGGGACCCACGCTGCGCCGACGCCGTTTGGGGACGGAGTTGAAACGTTGTCGCGAGCGCGCGGGGCTGACCCAGGAAAGCGTCTCGCGGCATTTCGAGTGGCACGCCGCGAAGGTCACGCGCATCGAGACGGCGCGGGTCGCGGTCACCCCTCGTGACGTCCGTGACCTGCTGACCCTCTACGGGATAGATGACGAACAGTATCGGGAAGCACTGCTCGAGCTGGCTCGCTCGTCGAAGCAGAAGACCTGGTGGACCGACTACCGGGACATCATGCGGCCGGGCAACTTTGTCGGCCTCGAGGCCGAGGCGTCGTCACTGCGCGCCTGGGAACCCATCATCGTGCCTGGATTGCTCCAGACCGAGGCATATATCCGGGCGTTGATGCGGACCGGGCGCTCCTGGGATCCGCCGGCGCAGATGGATCGGCGGGTCGCGCTGCGGCTCAAGCGGCAGAGCCGGCTCAGCGGGGCGAATCCGCTCGAGCTCACGGCGATCATCGACGAGTCGGTGGTGCGACGCTCCGTAGGCGGACCCGAGGTGATGGACGACCAACTTCGCCATCTCATCGATATGGCTAAATTACCCAACGTGACATTGCAGGTCCTGCCGTTCGATGCCGGAGAACACCCGTTCCTTGGTGGCTCAGCAGCACTTTTGGAGTTCCGCGAGACCACTCATTTGGATGTAGTTTACTTGGAGGGGCTTGCGGGCGACCTCTACGAAGAGCAACATTCAGAGGTCGCCCGTTACCGTGCGGAGTTCGAGCGACTGAGCACAAGGGCACTGGAACCCAGGTTGACCCTTAAGATGATCGAAAGCCTCCTACGCGCGTAGGAGGCTGACGTACGCACGCACAATCGCATATCGAAGGGAGGTGTGTGGTCATGTCGACGCATCATCTCAACGCTGCCGTCTGGAAAAAGAGCAGTCGCAGCAACGGAAACGGCGGCAACAACTGTGTCGAGGTCGCAATCCTCGACACAGCTGTTGCCGTGCGTGACAGCAAGAACCCTTCGGGTCCCGCTCTCGTCTTCAACCCGGCGCATTGGTCCGAGTTCTTGAACTCGGCCAAGGACGGCGAGTTTGATATCAACCGCTGAGAGACGTTACCGATCGGCACGCACAGACGGGAAGTAGATACGCTAGGTAAACTTCCCGTAGCTCCAAGATCCAATTTAAGATAGTGCAAAGCCCCTGATCAGGAGCTTCGCACAATGCATTCGGGGCGCCTCCTGCCGGGGGCGCCCCGAACTGCAGTACAGGCCTCGCTGCAATTTGCAGATGATCAATGCCAATTCGATCTCCATGCGTGCAGGTCATAGCCCTTATCGACGATCGAGTGCATACTGATGGCGCACTCTCCGCATTGACGAGACCACTTAGCGTAAGGGGCCTTCGTTGCGCCAGTCATCCGCCATCGTCGCCACTCCCGCACCCACCCGCGCCGTCCACCCCGGACCCGTGCTCGAGATGCGAGCCAGCCGCATCGTCGCAGCTCTCGACGGCTTCCGGACGGCCTTCCCCGGCATCCGAGCGTTCTACGCGACCAAGTGCAACACCCACCCCGGCGTGCTCAGCACCCTGCACAACGCCGGGTCCGGTTTCGAGGTCGCCTCCGTCCAGGAGGTCGACCTGCTCCGCGAGACCGGCGTCCAGCCCCACGACATGCTCTTCAGCAACCCCGTGCGGGCCCGTGAGCAGACCGCCCGGGCCGCGGAGGCCGGCGTCTACCGGTTCAGCGTCGACTCCTACGAGGAGGTGCGCCGGGTCGCCGAGGAGGCCCCCGGGAGCTGCGTCTACGCCCGCCTGATCACCGCCGGGGACGACAGCGTCGTACCGAGCGAGGGAAAATTCGGTGTGGACGCGGCCGGCGCGGTCAGCCTGCTCGTCCAGGCCCGCGAGCTCGGCCTGACGCCGTACGGCGTGACGTTCCACATGGGATCGCAGTCGCTGCACCCCGCGGCGCTCGACCGGCCCCTGCGTGAGGTCGCGGCGATCATGGAAAGACTCTCGCAGGTGGGCATCAAGCTGCAGATGGTCGACATCGGCGGCGGGTTCCCGGCCCGATACGACGAGCCGGTGCCCGCCCTCGAACTGTTCGGCCGGGTCGCCGCGGCGGGCATCGCGCGGCTGCCGTACCCCGTCGAGGTCTTCGCCGAACCCGGCCGCGCCCTGGTCGCCGAGGCCGGGACGTTCCGCTGCCGGGTGATCGGCGTCGCCGAACGCCCGTCCGGCTGGTGGGCCCACACCGATCTGGGCGTCTTCCACGGCCTGATGGAGGTCCTGGAGTCCGGTGGCAATCTTCACTATCCGATCCACGACACCCGGGGCCTGCGCCTGCGCCGCTGCTTCCACCTCACCGGGCCGACCTGTGACAGCCAGGACACGTGGGCCCGCAACGTCCTGCTCTCCGCCGACCTGCGCGAGGGTGACGAGCTCCTCGTCAGCTCCGCGGGCGCCTACACCAGCGTCTACGCCTCCCGCTTCAACGGTTTCGCGCCGCCCCGCGTGGTCATGATCTAGAACCCCGCTAATCTCCCAGGGTTGACCGAGACCGGGGAGAACCTATGACCGACTACGACCGCGAAGACGAGTGGGACGCCGTGGAGGACGACGGCGTCCTGGACTCCAAGGACACGCTCGACGACAACCGCGTCGGTGACCCGCTGGACGTGGGCTACGAACCGGCCGACGCGTACGCGGGCGCCGACCGCTTCGGCACCACCGCCGCCGAGGCCCGCCAGGGCGAATCCCTCGACCAGCTCCTCAGCGAGGAGGAGCCGGACATCGACCCCTACGCCGACGACGACACCGACGAGGACGAGCTCATCCGCCGCGGTGACGACAGCGAACCCCGCTCGGGCCGCCTCATCGCCGACGACGAGGGCCTCGGCCCCGACGAGGAGGCCGACTCGGTCGCCTACGACGCCGGCATCGACTCCGGCGCCGCCAGCGCCGAGGAGGCCGCCATCCACATCGTCGACGACCCCGACAGCCAGGGCACCGGCCCCCGGCTCTGACCCATCGGCGCGGGCGGCTCGTCGCGGGGCAGCGACGGGCCACCCGCGCGTGGGACGATTCCTCCTCAGCTGAGGGGGTCTCGTGACTGCCGCACGCCTGCGTCTCTTACGTCTGCTTTCCGCCGGAGGGGCCACAGCGGTCACCGCGCTGGTCCTGCTGCACGTGCTCGGCACGGTGGTGCCGCTGCTCAGCGCCGTCGCGACCGGGCGGCTGATCAACGACCTGAGCGGCGCCGGGCCGGTGGCTGCCAGCGCGGTTGCCGTGGTGGGGCTGCTGTTCGTGGATCAGACCGTCTGGCTGGTGCGGGATCTCGTCGCCGGGCTCGTGGTCACGCGGGTCGACGGGCGGTTGCGGGCCACCGTGCGGGCGCTCACCGCCGGCGGGCTCAGCCTGGACGTGCTCGAGAGCACGGGGTTCGGGGACCGGGCCGCACGCACCGTCGACAACGGGCGGGGGCTGGGGCGGCGACGCTCCCCCGGGGCCGCGGCGGCGGGGCAGCTCGCCGTGATCTTCCGGATGGCCGGGGCCCTCGGGGCAACCGTGCTGCTGGCCTCCTATTTCCCGCTGCTCGCCGTGCTGTTGCTGGCCGTCTCGCTGGTCGCACGCATGATCGTGCGCCGGCAGTGGGTCGGGCTCATCGACACCCTGGACGCCGACCTGCTCGGGCAACGGCGGCTGTTCCACCTCTCCGAGCTGGCGGTCTCCGACGCGGCGAAGGAGACCCGGCTGTACGGGCTCGGGCACTGGCTCGCCATGCGGTTCCGGGCTGTCGGACATGCGACGTACGGGCCCGCGTGGCGGCAGCTCTGGACGGTGCTGCGACGGCAGTGGATCACGCTGATCCTCGTGACCGGAGCGGCAGCCGCGGCGCTGGCGGTGCCGGGGCGGGCCGCGCTGGGTGGATCGCTGGACGCGGGACAGCTGGTCACCTGCGTGCTGGCCGCGTGGGCGATCTTCCGGATCACCGCGATGGGGCCCGAGGCCTACGACATCGAGTACGGGTTGCGGGGCTCCGAGGCCGCAGCTGAGCTCGTCCGGGCGTACGGACGAAAGAGCGGGCAGCTGACCGCGGTGCCGGACCGGCCGCCGGTGGTGAAGTTCGAGGACGTGGTGTTCCGCTATCCGGGGGAGCCGCGGGCGGTGCTGGACGGGTTGACGCTGACGCTGCACCCGGGTGAGACGGTGGCGGTGGTCGGCGAGAACGGCGCCGGAAAGACGACGTTCGTGAAGCTGCTGGGCGGGCTCTACCGGCCCACGTCGGGCCGGATCACCGTCGACGGGACCGATCTGGCCGAGCTGGACGTCGCGCGGTGGCGGCGACGGCTCTCCGTGCTGTTCCAGGATTTTGTGCACTATCCGATGAATCTGCGGGACAACGTGGCCCTGGCGGCGCCCGAGTTCTCCGGTGGTGACGACGCGGTCCGGGAGGCGCTGGAGCGGGCCGGTGCCGGGGAGCTGCTCGCCGGACTGCCGGACGGGCTGGACACCTCGCTGTGGCAGCGGGGTGCGGGCGGCCAGGATCTCTCCGGTGGGCAATGGCAGCGGGTGGCGCTCGCCCGCACGTTGTACGCCGCGACGGCCGGGCGCCGGGTGCTCGTCCTCGACGAACCGACGGCACACCTCGACATCCGGGCCGAGGCGGAGTTCCACGAACGGGTGGTGCAGCGGGTCGACGGGGTCACCACCGTCCTGATCTCGCACCGGCTCTCCACGGTGCGGCCCGCCGGGCGGATCGTGCTGCTCAGCGGCGGGCGGGTCACCGAGGACGGGACGCACGACGAGTTGCTCGCGCTCGGCGGCGACTATGCGCGCTTCTACACGCTGCAGGCGTCGGCGTTCGGCGGTCCCCGATGAGTGGCTGGTGGCGGTTGCTACGACATGTCACGGGTCTCTCGTGGCGGGTGGACCGGCGCGCCACGGTGCTGCTCGGCGTTCTGATCGTGGCGCAGGGCGGAGTCGTCGCGGCGACCGGTGTCGGCCAGAGGTTGCTGGTCGACAGCGCCGGTGGGCACAACAGCGGGGCGCTGGCCGCCGCTGTGGTGCTCGGCGCGCTGGCGTACGGTGCCGGCTCGGCGGTCGGCCGGGTGCAGAACAACATCATGATCTATCTCAACGGGCGGTCCGACCTGGCGCTGAGCGAGGAGATCCAGCGGACCGTCGCGGAGATCCCGACCGTCGTGCACGTCGAGCACGCCCCGCACCTGGACCGGATCAACCGGCTGCGGCGCACCAGCGGGGCGCTCGCGGCGCTGCCCTGGGCGGTGCTGGGCGCGGTGGCGACCACGGCCGGGCTGGCGCTCAGCATCGGCCTGCTGATCGCGGTCAGCCCGTGGCTCGCGCTGCTGGCGGTGGTCGCCGTCCCGCTGCTGCCCGCCAGCCGGTGGGCGGACCGCGTCCTGCGCGAGGCCCGCGACGACGCGGCCGAACTGCTGCGCCACGAACAGGAGCTGCACAACCTGAGCGACACGCCGGAGGTGCTGCTCAACGGTAGCGGTGACGAACTGGACCGGCGGGCCCGGCAGTTGTGGGAGGCCGCTGCCCGGCGCGAGGCGACGGCCCGGCTGCGGGGGCTTGCGGTGCAGACGGCCGGCTGGCTCTGCTACTCCGGCGCGGTGCTCGCGGCGATCCTGGCGGTGGGCACGCTGATCCGCGAGGGGCGGGCCACCACCGGCGACGCTGTCCTGCTGATCACCTTCGCGACCCAGCTGCTCTTCCAGCTGCGGGCGGTCCTCGACAGCGTCAGTACGGTGGCCGACAGCGGGCAGGCCGCCGAGCACTACTTCTGGCTCAACGCGTACGCGTCGCGGTTCCGGCTCCGGGCAGCGCCACCACCGGAGCGGCTGCGCGAGGGCATCCGGCTCAGCGGGGTCGCCTTCCGGTATCCGGGCGTCGCGCAGGACGCGCTGCACGACATCGACCTCGACCTGCCCGCCGGGACGACCATGGCGGTGGTCGGCGCGAACGGCGCCGGCAAGTCCACACTGGTCAAACTGCTGTGCGGCACCTACGAACCCACCGCCGGGACGATCACGGCGGACGGCGTGACCGTCGAGCCGGCCGGATGGCAGCGCGGGGTCGCGGCGGTGTTCCAGGACTTCGCGGAGCCGTACCTGGCGGTGCGGGAAGCGGTCGGCATCGGCGACGTGCAGCGGCTCCACGACGCCGGCGCGGTGACCGACGCCGTGGAGCGCGCCGATGCCGCGGAGGTGGTGGGCCGGCTGCCGGACGGACTCGAGACCCAGCTCGGGCCGTTCCTCAACGGGGCCGGGCTGTCCACGGGCCAGTGGCAGCGGCTCGCCCTGGCCCGCTCCCTGATGCGGGCCGGCCCGGTCTGCGTGGTGCTCGACGAGCCGTCCGCCGCCCTGGACCCGCTCGCCGAGCACGAGATGTTCCTGCGCTTCGCCGCCCAGGTCGACACGGCCCGGCACCGCGGTGCGGTCACGGTTCTGGTCTCCCACCGCTTCACGACCGTACGCATGGCCGACGTGATCGTGGTCCTCGACGCCGGCCGCATCACCGAGCGCGGCACCCACGCCGACCTGATGGCGGCCGACGGCATCTACGCCGGCCTCTACACCCTCCAACAGGCCGCCTATCGCTAGTTTTTCGCCTGCTGGAGCCAGCCGTGGAGGTCCTCGAGGTGCCAGGTGCGGACGATGCGGCCGTGGTTGATCTGGTGGAACTCGTGGATGGTGATCGAGCTGGGTCTGCCGGTCGCGGGGACGCCGAGGAACTCGCCGCGGTGGATGCCGGTCAGTTCCGCGCGGACCGCTACCCGGCCCGACGAGCCGATGATGTCGTGCAGGACGACTTTGCCGTCCGCGAAGCTCGTGTGGAACTGCTCGATGATCGGCTTGAGTCCCTCGGGGCCGGGACGCTGGCCCGGGGCTGAGGGGATGTCCTCCCAGCCGGGCGCGAGCACGTCGTCGAGGAGGTCGGGCTCGCCACCGACCGCGCGGTAGAGCGTCTCGACGAGCCGGCGCTCCTCGTCGGTGGCCCCGTAGACCGCCGGACCGTCGTGGGCGGCGTGACCGTCGTGGGCGGCATGGGCGGCATGGGCGGCATGGTCGTCGTGGGGGGCGGGGGCGGCGGCGAGAAGGGCTGCTAGGACCGGAGCGGGGGCGGGGCGGCCGGGGGCGGTGAACATGCCGGCCGGGTTGAGGTAGGCGTGGTGGGCCGGGGTGCCGGGGGCGAAGCGGCGGCTCTCGGGGAGGGGGCCGGCGTCGTGGGTGTCGTAGCCGAGGGTGTCGAGCAGGGCCGTGACCGTTGCCTTGCCGGCGGGGTCGTTGCCGGCGATGGGCAGGGCGCTGCGGTCGGGGGCGCCGGACGGGCGGCCGAGGGTGGCGAGGTGCTTGAAGAAGATGTTGTTGAACGCCTTGACGACGTACGACTCCGGCAGGTGTTCCTGGAGCAGGTCACCGGCCGTGGTGGTGCCGTCCTCGATCCCGGCGAAGCGGCCGTCGCGGTCGGGGTTGTAGTTGGTGGTGTCGATGACGATCTTGCCGTGCAGGGGTTCGGCGGGGACCTCGGGGAAGGCCTTCAGCGGGATCGTCACCACGACGATGTCCCCCGCCTGTGCGGCCTCGTCCACCGTTGCCGCGCGGGCCCGCGGTCCGAGCTGGGCGGCCAGGTCCCGCAGCGATTCCGGGCCGCGGCTGTTGCTCAGCACGACGTCGTGGCCCGCGTCCACGGCCAGGCGCGCGAGCGTGCCGCCGATCTTTCCGCTGCCGATGAAACCGATCGTGGTCATGTCTTGTCCTTCGGTGTGCCCGCAAGTCAAGGAGTGCCTTGACTTTAGCGAAGGGGTCCCTGCGTTTGTCAAGAACGTAGAATCCGGCAGGAGCAGGGTTCGGCACGGGCAGGGGTATGGGTTCGGCAGGAGCAGGGAGATCAGGGGCGATGACCGAAACGCGCGTCACCGTGCGCCGCCCGCAGCGGGCCGATGCCCGGCGTAACTTCGATGCGCTGCTCGACGCTGCCCGGGAGGTGTTCGCCGCCGATGGCGCCGGGGCCTCGCTGGAGGGGGTCGCGCGGCGGGCCGGGGTCAACATCGCCACGCTCTACCGGAACTTCCCCACCCGGCAGCATCTGTTCGAGGCCGTCTATCTCGACGAGGTCGAGGCGCTGGCCCGGGTCGCCGCCGAGCGGGACGACCTGGATCCGTGGGAGGCGCTGGAGACGTGGTTGCGGCAGTTCGTCAGTTACGCGACCACCAAGAAGGCCGTCTACGACGCGATCGCGCACAACGAGGCGATGTTCGTGACGTGCCGCGACATCATCCACACTGCCGGGCGGCCGTTGCTCGAGCGGGCCCAGGAGGCCGGTGCCGCGCGGGGTGACGTGAGCTTCGACGACGTGCTGTTCCTGGTCAACGGGGTCAGCGGGGCGAACTTCGTGCAGGAGGCCCAGCGGGACCGGGTGCTCGCCATGGCGCTGGACGGGATCCGGGCGCGGAGCTGACTTCCGCCCCTTCGACGGGGATCTTTGGCCGTTCCGCCAGCCTGACACCGCAGGTGGGGGACGGTAGCGTGCGGCGCTGTGACCAAACGGATCCTCGGCGTGTTCGGTGTTGTGCTGCTGCTCGCTGCCGGGGCGGGGTGTTCGTCGGACGATCCGGCGCCGGTGGCCGGGCCGGACAGGATCAGTCTCGGGGTCATTCCGATCGTGGACGTGGCTCCCGCGTACCTGGGGAAGGCCAAGGGGTTCTTCTCGAAGCGGGGCATCGAGCTGACCATGGTGCCGGAGCAGGGCGGCGCGCCGATCGTGCAGGGCGTGCTGAGCGGTAAGTACGCGTTCGGGTTCAGCAACGCGACCTCGTTGATCGCGGCGACGGCCGGGGGTGCGCCGCTCAAGGCGGTCGCCAACGGGGTGGCGTCGACCGGTCGGGCGGGGCGGGACTTCTCGGCCGTCGTGGTGCGGGACGGGAGCCCGATCCGGACGGCCAAGGATCTGGCGGGCCGGAAGATCGCCGTGAACACGCTGAAGAACCTGGGTGACACCACCATCCGGCAGTCGGTACGCAAGGACGGCGGCGACCCGGGTCACATCGATTTCGAGGCGATGCCGTTCTCGGCGATGCCCGCGGCGCTGCAGGCCGGCAAGGTCGACGCCGCCTGGGTGGTGGAGCCGCAGCTGTCCGAGGCCCTGACCCAGGGATCTCAGGTGGTGGCGTCGAACTACGTCGACACGGCGCCGGACCTGACCGTGGCGCTGTACTTCGCCGGGACCGCCCTCCTCGGCAAGGACCCTGACCTCGTCAAACGGTTCTCCGAGGCGATCGACGAGTCGCTCGCCTACGCGGCCGCGCATCCGGATGAGGTCCGCGACATCATCGGGACCTACACGCCGATCACGGACGTCGTGCGGACCGCGATGATCCTGCCGAACTGGCCGCACGACATCAACCGTGGCTCGTTGCAGCGCCTCGCCACCCTGGGCACCGAGGACGGCATCTTCACCGGCACGCCGCAGCTCGACCAGCTGCTGCCGTAGCCGCGGCGGGCAGAGGCCCGCCCGGCACGAGAGGGGCCGGCACCGGACGGGTCAGCAGGAGATCGGGTTCTGCTCGACGTTGCGGGCGACCTGACAGCCGACCTGGCGGACCACCTCGATCTGCTCCTTGCTCAGCCCGTCGATCACGTAGCGGCGGACGGCGGCCACGTGACCCGGGGCCGCCGCGACGACGAGGTCCCAGCCTGCGTCGGTGAGCACGGCGACGGTGAAGCGGGCGTTCTCCGGGTCGGGCTCGCGGCGCAGCAGGCCGCGGGTCTCGAGCCGCTTGACGACGTTGGACAGCCGGGAGAGCGAGCTGTTGACCATGCTCGCGAGCTCGCTCATCCGCAGCGTGCGGCCCTCGGTCATGGAGAGGCCGCTGAGCGCCATGTAGTCGAACAGGGTCAGGTTGTTGTCGCGCAGGAGCTGGGCGTCGAGCGCGGACGGCAACTTGAAGATGAGGCTCGCCAGCGCCAGCCACGCGGCGCGCTCGTCACCCTCGAGCCACTGGGTCTCTTCCTGCTCCTGCTGCATACCCGCAAGCCTACGACCCGGGAACACCTGCGAAAGTGACGGATCTCGCATTGAGTTCAATCTTGAAGTTAGCGTGCTACCTTCTAGCTTCAAGGTTGAACCGAGAGAGGAAATCCCCGTGACGCTGTTCCGGCTGGACGCCAGTATCCGTGTTGAGGGCTCCGCGAGCCGCGAGATCGCGGACATCGTCGAGCAGGAATGGCTCGCCGCCCACCCCGGTGACACCATCGAACGCCGGCACATCGGCACCGAGCCGATCCCCGCCACCTACTGGGCCGCCGCCGTCAACGCGCCCTACACCCCCGAGGCCGACCGCACGCAGGAGCAGGTCGCCGCGGCCGCGCTCGCCGAGACGCTGGTCGACGAGCTGCTCGCCGCCGACGCGATCCTGTTCGCCGTGCCGCTCTACAACTTCGGGCCGTCGCAGCACATCAAGGCGTACATCGACCTGGTCGCCACCTCGCCGCGGGTCGCCAGCGGGCCGTTCCTCGCCGGCAAGAAGGTCGTGCTCGCCACCGTGCGCGGCGGCGCGTACGGCGAGGGCACCCCGCGGCACGGCTGGGACCACTCGACGCCGTTCCTCAAGCGCATCATCGCCGACTCGTGGGGCGCCGACCTCACCGTGGTCGAGCGCGAGTTCACCCTCGTCGGCGTGAACCCGGCCCTCGACGACTTCAAGGACCTCGGCGCCCAGATGCACGCCGGTGCCGTCGAGTCCGCCCGCCAGGCCGGCAAGGTGCTCGGCGCGCTCTGATCCACTGCCCGGGACAGCGTCGGCCCCACACCGGGACCGGCGCTGTTTTCCCTTTTGCGAGCCCGTAGCGACGGTGGATTGCGTGGCTGCGCGGGCGGCGTACGGCTGATTCCGTTTCGTTCTTGAAAAATGCTTCGGATTTGCTTGTCTCCACGGCTCGGCGTGTGTCAAGGTCCCTCCACGCCGACCGGGGAGGGTTCGACTACGTTGAGTGAAGCGCTGCCCGTCCTGCGGAATTTCATCGCGGGGTCCTATGCCGAGCCCGCCGAGGGACGCACGTCTCCCGTCATCGACCCGAGCACCGGCGAGACGTACGCGCACGCACCCGTCTCGACCGCCGAGGACGTCGACGCCGCGATGGCAGCCGCCGCAGCCGGCTTCGAGACCTGGCGCGACGCGACCCCGGCCGACCGCCAGCGCGCACTGCTGCGGATCGCCGACGCCGTCGAGGCGCGGGCCGAAGAGATCATCGCCGCGGAGTGCCGCGACACCGGAAAGCCGATCGGGGCGACCCGGCAGGAGGAGATGGCCCCGCTCCTCGACGAACTGCGTTTCTTCGCCGGCGCGGCCCGCGTCCTCGAGGGCCGTTCGGCCGGTGAGTATCTGCGGGACCACACGTCCTGGGTGCGCCGCGAGCCGATCGGTGTCTGCGCGCAGGTGACGCCGTGGAACTATCCGATGGTCATGGCGGTGTGGAAGTTCGCACCCGCGATCGCCGCCGGCAACGCCGTCGTGCTGAAGCCCTCCGAGACGACCCCGGTGACGACGCTGCTGCTCGCGGAGATCGCCGCCGAGTTCCTGCCGCCGGGTGTGCTCAACGTCGTGTGCGGCGATCGCGACACCGGCCGGGCGCTGGTCGCGCACCCGCTCCCCCGGCTCGTCTCGATCACCGGCTCCACCCGCGCGGGCATGGAGGTCGCCGCGGGTGCCGCCGCCGACCTGAAGAAGGTGCACCTCGAGCTGGGCGGCAAGGCACCGGTGATCGTGTTCGACGACGTGGACATAGCGTCCGCCGCGGCCGCGATCGCCGAGGCCGGCTACTTCAACGCGGGCCAGGACTGCACCGCGGCGACCCGGGTGCTGGTGCACGAGCGGATCGCCGGCGACTTCACCGCCGCGCTGGCCGCCGCCGCGAACGACACCGTGGTCGGTGCGCCCGGCAACCCGGAGGCGTTCTTCGGGCCGGTCAACAACGCCGACCAGCTCGGCCGGGTGCAGGGCTTCCTGGCCCGGGCGCCGGAGCACGCGGAGGTCGTCACCGGCGGGCGCCGGATCGGTGACCGCGGCTACTTCGTCGAGCCGACCGTCGTCGCCGGGCTGCTGCAGCGCGACGAGATGATCCAGGACGAGGTCTTCGGGCCGGTGATCACCGTGCAGCGCTTCGACGACGAGGACGCGGCCGTGCGGTGGGCCAACGACGTGCGGTTCGGGCTCAGCGCCAGCGTCTGGACCCGCGACCACGGCCGCGCGATGCGGGTCTCGCGGCGCCTCGACTTCGGTGCCGTCTGGATCAACACCCACCTGCCGTTCGTGTCCGAGATGCCGCACGGCGGGTTCGGGCACTCCGGCTATGGCAAGGACCTCTCGATGTACGGCTTCGAGGAATACACCCGCATCAAGCACGTGATGAGCTACCTCGGCTGAAGTAAGGATCATCCATGAGCGATACGGCCGCGATCGAGCTCGTCGGCGTACACAAGGACTTCCTCTCCCACGGTGACACGGTGCAGGCCGTCAAGCCGACCGATCTCGCCGTGGGGCAGGGCGAGTTCTTCTCCCTGCTCGGCCCGTCGGGCTGCGGGAAGACCACGACCATGCGGATGATCGCCGGGTTCGAGGAGCCCAGCGGCGGGACCGTGTTCCTGGACGGCAACGATGTCACCGGGGTCGCGCCGCACAAGCGGGACGTCAACATGGTGTTCCAGTCGTATGCGTTGTTCCCGCATCTGACCGCGTACCAAAATGTGGCCTTCGGTCTGGAGCGCAAGAAGGTCGCCAAGGATGAGATCCGCCGCCGGGTCGGCGAGATGCTGGAGATCGTGTCGCTGACGGGGATGGAGAAACGATCGCCGCGCGAGATGTCCGGCGGTCAGCAGCAGCGGGTCGCGCTGGCCCGGGCGCTGGTGAACGGGCCGCGGGCGCTGCTGCTCGACGAGCCGCTCGGCGCGCTCGACCTCAAGCTGCGCCAGCAGATGCAGATCGAGCTCAAACGCATCCAGCGCGAGGTCGGCATCACGTTCGTCTACGTCACCCACGACCAGGGCGAGGCGCTGACCATGTCGGACCGCATCGCGGTGATGGAGGGCGGGCGCATCGACCAGCTCGGGACGCCGCGCGAGATCTACGAGAAGCCCGCGACCCGGTTCGTGGCCGGCTTCATCGGCACCTCCAACCTGCTCGACGGCTCGGTCGACTCGGTCACCGGCGGCGTCGCCCTGCTGGTCTTCGGTCCGGAGGAGAAGGTTCTGGTTCCGGTCCCGGCCTCGGTCACCGATGGCGCAAAACTCGAGATCTCGGTACGCCCGGAGAAGATCGACCTGAGCCGTGACGCACCCGCCGCCGCCGATTGCAGCGTGCTCACCGGCACCGTCCGCGAGGTCGTCTATCACGGCACGTCCACGAACTACACGGTCAGGACGTCCGCCGGCGCCGACCTCGTCGTGTTCGACCAGAACGCGTACTCCGCCGAGGATCTGGCCGGGCCCGGCGACCGCGTGTACCTGACCTGGAGCCCGCAGCACTCGTACCCGATCGGAGTCCGACCGTGACCGACCCCTCCCTCCTTCGTGGTTTGACCAATCGCCGCGACGTCCTGAAGATGTCCGGGCTCGCGGGCCTCGGCTTGGCCCTCGCCGCGTGCGGGGTGAAGGGCAAGGGCTCCCCCGGTGCCAGTGCCCCCGCCGCCGACGCGGTGGCGAAGTTCTGGGCCGGCAAGACCAGCAACGGCAAGCTGAACTTCGCGAACTGGCCGCTCTACATGGACCCGAAGCACCCCGAGCTGACGAAGTTCACGGCGGCGACCGGCGTGCAGGTGAAGTACGAAGAGGTCATCCAGGAGATGGGTCCCTGGTTCGCCAAGGTGCAGCCGCAGCTCGCCGCGGGTCAGGACATCGGGTACGACCTGATGGTCATCACCAACGGCATCCAGTTCAAGCAGTTCCGTGACTCCGGCTTCCTCGCGCCGCTGGACCATTCGAAGCTGACGAACTACGTGGCGAACGCCGATCCCGCGTACAGCAAGGAGGCCTTCGACCCGGGCAACGTGTACTCGATCCCGTGGACGTCGGGGATCACCGGCATCGCGTACGACGAGAAGAAGACCGGGCGCCCGATCACCGGCATCGCCGACCTGTTCGACCCGGCGTTCAAGGGCAAGGTCGGCATGTTCTCCGACACCTCCGAGCTCGGCAACTTCGGCCTCATGGCGCTCGGCATCAACCCGGAGAAGTCGACCGCCGAGGACTGGAAGAAGGCGGCCGCCAAGCTCAAGGAACAGAAGAGCCAGGGCATCCTGCGCAACTACTACGACCAGAGCTACATCGACGCGCTCGGCAAGGGCGAGGTGTGGATCACCCAGGCCTGGTCGGGTGACGTCTTCCAGAAGAACGTGTCCGACGGTACGGATTTCAAGTTCGTGATCCCCTCCGAGGGCGGCACGATCTGGACGGACAACTTCGCCATCCCGATCACCGCGAAGAACCCCCTCGACGCGATCAAGCTGATGGACTTCTTCTACGACGTGGCCAACGCCGCGACGCTCGCCGAATACATCAACTTCGTGTGCCCGGTGCCGGCCGCGCAGGCGCAGATCACCAAGGACGCCGCTGCTTCTACCGGGGATGACAAGGCGTCGCTGGAGGCCGTCGCCAGCAGCCCGCTCGTTTTCCCGGGCGCCGCCGACTACGCGAAGCTGCACTACTACCGCGAGTTCGCCACCGAGGCCGAGCACCAGGAGTACCAGGCCATCTTCGAACCCGTCGTCCTGAGCTGACCTGCGATGCGCCACCGTCTCGCGCCCTACCTGCTGGTCCTGCCCGGCGGGCTCTGGCTGCTGTTGTTCTTCGTCGTCCCGATGGTGACGATGCTGTCGCTGTCGCTGCAGGAGGGCGACGTCGTCAACGGGTACGTCCTGACGGGTCACTGGCAGACGTACGTGGACGCCATCACGAACTATCGCGTCCAGCTCGTCCGGTCGCTGATCTACGGGGCGATCACGACGGTGCTGCTGATCGTCGCGGCGTTCCCGGTGGCGTACTTCATCGCGTTCTACGGCAGGCGCCGCAAGGCGACGTTCCTGTTCCTGCTGTTGCTGCCGTTCTTCGTGTCGTTCGTGCTGCGGACGATCTCGTGGCGCTACATCCTCACCGACGAGGGCATCCTGCTCGGGCCGCTGAAGGACGCCGGGCTGCTGGCGGACAGCTTCCACATCCTCGGCACCCCGGTCGCGGTCATCCTCGGGCTGGTCTACAACTTCCTGCCCTTCATGGTGCTGCCGATCTATGTCGCGCTGGAACGCATCGACCCGCGGGTGGTCGAGGCCGCCCGCGATCTGTACGCGTCCCCGCTGCTCGCCTTCCGCAAGGTCGTCTTCCCGCTCGCGCTGCCCGGCGTCTTCGCGGGGGTCCTCATGACGTTCGTCCCGGCAAGCTCCGACTACGTCAACTCGGCGGTGCTGGGCAGCTCGTCGACCACGATGATCGGCCAGGTGATCCAGTCGCAGTACCTGGTCAGCTCCAACTACCCGACGGCGTCGGCGCTGTCGTTCACGCTGATGGCGGTGCTGCTCATCGGCGTCTTTGCCTACGCCCGGGCGCTCGGCACCGAGGACGTCATGAAGGTGGCCGCCCGATGAAGATCCTGCGCGCCTACACCTGGCTCGTGATCGCGTGGCTGACGCTGCCGGTCCTGGTCATGATCGTGTTCGGCTTCAACGACACCCCGGGGCGCTACAACCAGACCTGGGACGGCTTCACCCTCAAGTGGTACGGCAAGGTGTTCGCCCTCGACGAGCTCACCAGGGCCCTGGTCGTCTCGCTGGTAGTCGCTGTTCTGACGATGCTGATCGCCGGCGCGCTGGGCACCGGCATCGGGTACGCCCTGGGCCGCTACCGGTTCCGCGGCTCCGGCACGATCAACCTGATCATGTTCGCCACGATGTCCTCACCCGAGCTGGTCATGGGGGCCTCGCTGCTGACGCTGTTCGTGTCGCTCGGCGTCGGTCTCGGCGCGGCCACCATCACCATCGCGCACGTGATGTTCTCCATCTCGTTCGTGGCGGTCGTGGTCCGCGCCCGGGTGCTGACCCTGGACCGCTCGATCGAGGAGGCCGCCGCGGACCTCGGCGCGAACGGCTGGACCACGTTCTGGCGCGTCACGTTCCCGCTGATCCTGCCGGCCGTCGGCTCGGGCATGCTGCTGGCGTTCGCACTGAGCATCGACGACTTCGTGGTCACCAACTTCACCGCGGGCACCACGACGACGTTCCCGCTCTGGATCTGGGGCGCGACCCGCGTCGGGCTGCCCCCGCAGGTCAACGTGATGGGCACCCTGATCTTCCTGGTGGGCGTCCTGATCGCGGTCGGCACGACCGTCCGCTCCTCGCGTGTCTCGCGGGCCTGATCATGGCCCCGCCGGCTTCCCTGGCTGCTCTTTCAGGCGCGTCGCCCACGCCCTACTGGCTCGACCAGGACGCTGCCCCCGCGGCGCTGGACCCGCTGACCGGGGCCACCACGGCCGACCTGGCGGTGATCGGGGCCGGGTACAGCGGGTTGTGGACGGCGCTGCTCGCCAAGGAACGCGACCCCGGACGCGACGTCGTCGTGGTCGAGGCCGGGACGGCGGGCTGGGCGGCGTCGGGGCGCAACGGCGGGTTCTGCTCGGCGAGCCTCACGCATGGGTTCGACAACGGGTTGTCGCGCTTCCCCGACGAGGTGGACGCCCTCGAGCGGCTCGGACGGCGCAATCTCGACGAGATCGAGGAGGCCGTCGCGCGGTACGGGATCTCGTGCGGCTTCGAGCGTACGGGCGAACTGCATGTCGCGACCGAGCCCTGGCAATTGGCCTCCCTTGCCACGCTGCGTGACCGGGGGCTGCAGTTCCTGGACCGTGACGAGGTCCGGGCCGAGGTCGACTCCCCCACCTATCTCGGCGGGGTCTGGGACCGTGACGGATGCGCCATGGTCGACCCGGCGCGTTTGGTCTGGGGGTTGCGTGACGCGTGTCTGTCGCTGGGGGTGCGGTTCTACGAGAACACGCGTGTCGACCGGGTTGTCGCCGGCGGGGGTGGGCTACGGTTGCACACGCTGCGGGGGCAGCTCACCGCGGCCCGGGTCGCGCTGGCTACCGGCGCGCACACCACCCTGCTGCGGCGGCTCCAGCACTACGTCATCCCGGTTTACGACTATGCGCTGATGACGGCACCGCTGACCCCCGCCCAGCTCGCCTCGGTCGGCTGGCGGCACCGGCAGGGCGTCGGCGACTCCGGCAACCAGTTCCACTACTACCGGCTGACCAGCGACAACCGGATCCTGTGGGGCGGCTACGACGCCGTCTACTACCGGGGCGGGCGGATCAGCTCGGACCATGATCAGCGGGACGCCACCTTCGCGCTGCTGGCGCAGCACTTCGCGCAGACGTTCCCGCAGCTCGCCGACGTGACTTTCACCCACAAGTGGGGCGGGGTCATCGACGCGTGCAGCCGGTTCAGCTCTTTCTTCGGTACGGCTTTCAGCGGGCGGCTCGCGTACGCCGCCGGCTACACGGGGCTGGGCGTGGGAGCCACCCGGTTCGGCGCCAACGTGATGCTGGATCTGCTCAGCGGGCGGCGTACCCCACTCACTTCTCTGCAGTTGGTCCGCACGAAGCCGGTGCCGTTCCCACCGGAGCCCGTGCGCTCCGGGGTCATCCAGCTGACCCGCTGGTCGATCGCCCAGGCCGACCGGCACGACGGGCGGCGCAACCTGTGGCTGCGGACGCTCGACAAGGCAGGTCTCGGCTTCGACTCCTGAGTTACTCTCTAATTCCGGTAGGTCATAGAGGGTATCTCCGAGGGAGGCGTCCATGAGCGGCGAGACCGCCACCGCGCTGGCACAGGACCGGGTCATCGACATCACCACCACCGGGCGAAGGACCGGCTCACCGAGCCGCATCGAGATCTGGTTCCACCGGGTCGACGGGCGGTACTACATCACCGGCACCCCCGGCCGGCCCCGGGACTGGTACGCCAACCTCGTCGCCAACCCGGCCTTCACGTTCCACCTCAAGGTATCCGCGACCGCCGACCTGTCGGCCACCGCGCGGGCTGTCACCGACCAGGGCGAGCGCGCGAAGGTCTTCGCCGGCCTGCTCGCGCCGCTCCGCGAAATCACCAGCCGGCCGGGCCACGCACCCGAGTTCTGGATCGCGAGCAGCCCCCTCGTCGAGGTCACCTTCCCCTGACACCGCCGGTAGGCTCCGCGGATGCCACCTTGCATGGATGTGTACGTCTGGCTTCCGAGGTGCGATGCGGGCGCGTTCAGGCATTTCGTCGAACGGTATGTCGACCGGCGGAACCCGGGTGACGACAGGCTCGAGGCGTTCATTCGCGCCTACATCGACGGCACCGCGAGCGATGACGACCGGGCGGCGCTTGCCGACCTCGGGCGAGGCGACTCGCTGGGCGACGGTTTCTCGCTGTACGTCAAGGCGCGTGCGTACTACGGAGCGATCATCACGGTCACCCGTGACGGGTCCGCGGTGCTCGGCCTGAGCATCGATGACCCGGACGGGTCGGCGGCGGTGCTCGCCCAGGCCCGGGCCCTGATCGATCAGCTCCGGGGCGAGTTCGACTCGCCCGCCGGCTGCGCGGGGGAGGAACTGCCTCCCGCCCAGTCCTGGGAGGAATGGTCGGACGGCGGGCCGGTGCAGCTCAGAGTGGGCCACCTGCCCCGGGGACGCTGAAACGGCCGGCGCGGGCGCGGGCCGCCACCCGGCCCGCGCCCGCCGGAACGGGCGCGCTGCTAACCGGCGGTGGGTAGCGTCGCACCGTTCGTGGGTGGGTGGATCGGGTTCACCGGGGGTGCCGGCAGGGCGAGCGGGTGGGCCATCATCGTGTCCGCGGCCATGGCCTCGCCCTCCGCGGCGATGATCTTTGCTCGTTTCTCGCGCTCGGCTTCCGCCTGGCGGGCCATGGCGCGTTTCATGCTCTCCGGGAGCTGGATGTCCTTCAGCTCGACCAGGGTGACGACCACGCCCCAGTCGGCGGTGGTGACGTCGAGGATCTCGCGGATGCTGACGTTGATCCGGTCGGTTTCCGAGAGGGTCTCGTCGAGGGTGTGCTGGCCGACGACCTTGCGCAGGGTGGTCTGCGCGATCTGGTTGATCGCCGTCGCGACGTTCTCGATGGCGACCACTGATTTCACCGCGTCGACGACCCGGAAGTAGGCGACCGCGGACACGTCCACGCTCACGTTGTCGCGGGTGATGATGCCCTGCGACTGGATGGGCATGGTGACGATGCGCAGACTCACCCTGGTCAGGACGTCGACGAACGGGATGATCACGGTCAGGCCGGCCTGGCGGGTGCCGATGACCCGGCCGAGGCGGAACAGGACGCCCTGCTCGTACTGTTTCACGACCTTGATCGCGAGGGTGAGCAGCACCAGCACCACGAGGGCGATGACGACGAAAGTCCAGACAGCTGACATGACCCGGTCCTGACCCCGGCCGTAGCCGGATGTCCGCGCACGACATTCATGAGCCGCCGGGGTCTGGAGCGACACTTCGACTGTACCCGCTGGGCGGGCGTACAGTCGGGGTCATTCCAGTCCACTTGTCCGCGTACGCGCTGGCGGTTCTCCGGAGTTCAGGAAAGCCTCACCGGCCTCGGTGGACCGTCGTCCCAGCCTTGTCATCACCAAGTCATGGACCCCGCGCCCTGCTCAGGTCCACGACGTCAGGAAGTCCGATGGCAACACTGACCAACACCCCCGCGAGCGCGGACCGAATACGCCTCGAGCCGGTTCCGTACCACCACATGATGCTCGACGGGCGCTGGTGGCCCCGCTCGACCGACCCCTCGGCCGAGCTTGCCGCCCTGGTCGCCGCGGTGGGCGTCGCGCACGGGCCGGTCGCGCGGCTGCTGCTGAGCGCCGCCGGCTGGAGCAAACGGCCGCACAGCATCCCGGCCGCCGGCCGCACGGTCGACCTGGCCTACTTCTCCGACCAGCCACCGTCCCTGGCCACCGTCATCTGCACCGACGGCGACCGCCTCACCCTGCTGGTCACCCCCGCCGTGCCCGACACCAACCGGCCGTAGCCCGACGATCCGCCAGACCTCGAGCGGCAGGGCCTGCGGGTCACAAGGCCTACCAGCGACAGGGCCTGCGGGTCACAGGGCCTGCGGGCGATGGGGCGTGCAGGCGATGGGGCCTGTGGGTCACAAGGCCTGCGGGCGATGGGTCGCCGGGCGATGGAGTTACTGTGCGTCACCTTGGTCTGAGGTATGTGTCCTGCGCTGAACAATAATCGCCCCTCGTTTGACAGCCGCATCCATCAGAAGTTGCGGCATTCATGGGATTAGCGCAACATCTGGCGGCATTTTCCCCTCGAAGAATCGGGCCGATTGACTTCTTCGAGGGGGAACACGGGGTGTGACGCCCGGGATCCGTCGGGCAGTCCGCGGGAGGTGAACCTGCGCGGTGAGCGGGCCGCCATTCGCGAACTGGGACCCATCCGGGAGCCGCTGTGGCTGCGCACGCCGGGTCGCTGCCCTGTGACGGGAATTCGAAGCCGCCGGCAGCAGCGCTGCACGTGCGCCCCGGCCGGTCCTCCCGGCAGCGCCAGATCGGTCGAAGCCCCCGGGGGTGTCCCGATCATCTCGGTGCCGGCCTGCCCGCGGTCGCCGCGGAGATCAACGCTGCCCGCGGTCGCCGCGGAGATCAACGACCGGCAGGCAGGATCCGCGGGCAGGAGCAAGACCCACGAGCCGGTCAGGGCTGGGCGGTGAGCTCGACCGAGTGGATGCGGTCGTCGATGTTCAGGGCGTGGTGGGCGGTGATGAGCTCGTCGGCGCCGCATTCCTTGGCGAAGGCTTCGAGGTAGTCGTGGACCTCGGCGGCGGTGCCGACTGCGGTGTAGCGGGTCATGGCGGAGAGTTGCTGGCCGCCCGGGGAGGCCAGGAAGGTGTCGATCTCGGCATCGGTGTAGTTGCGGGCGATCGGGCCCCGGGAGATGAAGGCTCGGGTGCGGGAGCGGTAGGACGCGTTTTTCTGGGCGACCGCTTCGTCGTGGGTGTCGGCGGCGATGACGTTGACGCCGGCGATGGCGTAGGGCTCCGCCAGTTGGGCTGAGGGCTTGAACGTGTCGCGGTAGACGGCGATGGCCTGGATCAGGGCGTCCGGGGCGAAGTGGGAGGCGAAGGCGTACGGCAGGCCGAGGTGGGCGGCGAGCTGGGCGCCGAACAGCGAGGAGCCGAGGATGTAGAGCGGGACCGGGCCGTCGGGGGTGGGGACGGCCTGGACGCCGGGGATCAGGCTGTGGCCGGTGAGGTAGGCCTGGAGCTCCTGGACGTCCTGGGGGAACGTCTCGGCGGAGGAGTTGTCGCGGCGCAGGGCTCGCATCGTGGTCTGGTCGCTGCCGGGGGCGCGGCCCAGGCCCAGGTCGATGCGGTCGGGGAAGAGGGTGGCGAGGGTGCCGAACTGTTCGGCGATCACCAGGGGTGAGTGGTTGGGCAGCATGATGCCGCCGGCGCCGAGGCGGATCGACTCGGTGTGGGCGGCGACGTAGCCGATCAGCACGCTGGTGGCCGACGAGGCGATCGAGGCCATGTTGTGGTGTTCGGCATACCAGACGCGGCGGTAACCGCTGCGTTCGGCGGCGCGGGCGAGGGTGACGCTGGCCTCGAAGCTGTCGCGCGCGCTCTGCCCGGGGGCGATGGGCGCGAGGTCGAGGACGGAAAGTGGCGTAGACATATCCACTTGAACCTACTCCCGGATCCGCCCCCGGAAAGCCCTCACACCGTGACGGCGCTCACCGCGAGGGAACCGGCGACGGCGGGGGCGACGGCAGCGGCGGGGGAATCGGCGACGGCGAGGCCGATGGTGAGACAGTCGGCTGCGGATTGACCACCTCGCCGAACTTGCTGCCCTGGGCGAGGCGGGACGCCAGGTCGGCGACGCCCGTGCCGTTGCCGTGGCCGCGGGCCCAGCGGCTGACCACGCAGGCCGCCTGACGGTACGGGAGGTCGTTGCCGTGCTGCGTGCTGGAGAACCAGTCGGCGTCGACGACCGGGAGGGCCAGCTCGTACGGCATCAGGCAGCGTTCCGGGGTGCCGACCGGGGCGAGGTAGCGGGGGTCCTGCGAGACCAGGACCGCGAGGCCCTCGTCGAACCAGTCGGGGACGGAGTTCGCGGACGCGCCGAGGAGGTGGTGCAGTTCGGCGTGGCTGAGCTCGTGGGTGGCGATGGTCTCGGTCGCGCCCGCCGGGGAGAGCATGAGCGAGAACTCGCCGAGGGCCTTGCCCTTCTCCCCTCCCCCGCCGATGTGCCGGTAGCACGTGTCGGTGGCGCAGATCAGGATGCGCGGGTTCGCGGTGCGGTCGCCGTAGAAGTAGTCGAGGCGGGCGCGGGCGCCGTCGATCATCGTGCGGTAGTGCGGGTCGTCCGTCTCGGCCCAGACGTTGCCGCCGAGGTTGTGCAGGCCGTAGCAGGCGGGGCAGACGGTGACCGCGACGGCGGGTGCGGCGAGGACCGTGACGCCCACCCCCGCACCGAGGATCCCGGCGACCAGGGCGGCTATCAGAAGACGACGCTTGCGCACCGCGGGAGGATAGCCGAGTCCGGTGAATGGCGAAGGGACACAACGTTGAGAACAGGATTCGGCGCCATGCACCTGGCGCCGGAACCGGCCGCAGCCCGGGACAACGCACTCTCCGTGGCGCGCGGTCGAGCGGGGGGTCACTCTCATCGACACCGCCCATTTGTACGAGCGGGCAGCAAACGAGCGGCTGCGGAGGGACCGGCTGGGGGTTACTACAGCTGGATCGGGTGGATCCGGAGGTGCCGCTCGCCGAGCAGGGGGGACGCTGCGTGACCTGCGGGACGAAGGGCTGATCGGACTTTCCGATATGAGGCCCGGCAGCTCGCGGAGGCCCGGGAGGTCACCACGATCGACGCGGTGCAGAGCCGATACAGCCTGTTCGACTGAGACCGCTTTCCCCTTTAAGTGGAGAACCGGACGGACTGCACGTTTGAATGCTGGACCATGCTTGCAGCGTGGGCCGAGTCCACGTCCCGGGTCGGGATCGGGGCTCTCGTCGCCTGCAACAGCTACCGCAACCCCAAACTCCTCGCTGACATGGCCCGGACGGTCGACCACATCTCCGAAGGCCGAGTCATCCTTGATATCGGCTCAGGCTGGTTCGAAAGTGACTACACCGAGTACGGCTATGAGTTCGGTACGGCCGGTGGCCGCCTCTACGCCCTCGCAGAGGCGCTGCCCCGCATCGAATCCCGCTGGGAAAACTCAACCCGAAGCCCACCAGCAACATCCCTGTCCTGATCGGCGGCGGAGGTGAGAAGAAGACCCTGCGCCTGATGGCGAAGCATGCCGACATCTGGCACAGTTTCTCCGACACCGCCACCCTGGAACGCGAACTCGGCATACTCGCGGGCCACTGCGCCGACCTCGGCCGCGACCCAGCCGAGATCGAGATCTCGGTAATGGGTAAGACCGAGGACCGCGACAAGATGTACGAGTTGGGCGCACGTCTGTTCACCGTCCACACCGGCGACCCCACCGAACTCCGCGAGTTCATCGCCTGGCGTGATCCCCGCAACGCATGACGCAACCGGGCAGGAGACCGATCGAATCATGATCAGCCCTGCCAAGGCTTCCTAGCGCTGGGCGGCCCAGTAGTCAAAGCGCTCCTGCTAGCCCGGGAAGGCCGGTCTTCTCACGAGTTCACCCCGGAAGTGTCGGGCTGGAGAACTCTGTTCGGCAACTCGGCAACCTCGGACAGCACTGGCCGACATCGCCCGTGATCCGGTCGAGATTGAGATCTCAGTGATAGGCAAGACCGCCGACCGCGACAGGATGTACGAACTCAGAGCCCGCCTCGTCACCACCCACACCGGCGGCCCACCCCCGTCATCACCGATTTCCTCACCTGGCGCGACAAACGCAGCGCATGACCATAACGGCTGCCCATGTCGTGCGTGTGGCAAGAGTTCGGTGGACCGTGGATGAGGGAGTACCAAGCCGGAAAGGGCCAGGCCGGCCTCGACCAGTACCAGGTCCGCCGCTGGACCGCATGGCACCGGTTCGCCACCCTTGTTCTGGCAACCCTCGGCATCCTCGCGATCTGCGCCGCTACCGAAGAAGCCCTGGACGAAGGCCCCGAGCATCCGGACATGGTCCGTTGATCGTCGACGAGATACGCCGCTTCATTAACATCTCGCTACCTCGGGCCATAGGCTGTATCACCCATCGTTCGCGCTGATCACGATGACGACGCCGTCTACGGGCACGAACCAAGCAAGCCCACTGCAATCGCCGCCTTCATTTTCGAACCTCAGTGAGTGTTTAGATAGGTGTCGGACGGCGTGTCCGGGGGGTGTGGCTGCGGAGCGTTCAGGGTCGGGTGATGGCTCGTGAACGGACGTATCCCTCGGACCTGACCGATGATCAGTGGGAGGTCATCGAACCGATGCTCCCGCTGATCAAGGAGCCCGGCCTGCCACCGAAACACCCGTTCCGTGACCTGGTAGACGCGATCTTATATATCGATCGGGCGGGGTGTTCGTGGCGGCAACTGCCGGCAGACTTCCCGCCCTGGGAAACCTGTTACGGCTGGTTCCGCAGGTGGCAGGCCCGTGGAGTTACCGAGCGGATCCTGGACGAGTTGCGTGAGCAGATCCGCCTCGCCGAGGGACGCGACGCCGAGCCGACCGCAGGGGTCATCGACTCGCAGTCCGTTCGCGGTGCGGACACCGTCGGCCGCGACACCCGCGGCTTTGACGCGGGTAAGAACGTCAACGGGCGTAAGCGTTTCATCGTTACCGACACCCTCGGCCTACTCGTCCCCGTCACCGTATTGGCTGCGTCGTGGCAGGACCGCGACGGCGCGAAGACTGCCCTACTGAGCGTCTATCTGGCCACGCCGATCCGGCATGTGTTCGCCGATCAAGGCTTCGCCGGCCGGCTCGTCGGCTGGGCCGCGACCATCTTGCGGATGATGATCGAGATCGTGCCTAAGCCCGCCGAGCAACGCGGGTTCGTCGTCCACCGCAAACGCTGGGTCGTCGAACGAACCCTGGCCTGGCCTGGCTGATGCTGCACCGGCGACTTGCCCGTGACCACGAACGTGATCCCGAAGTGTCCGAAGAAATGATCCGCTGGGCTGCGATCAGCCAGATGCTACGACGACTCACCCGAGGTGGACCGACCCGCCACCAGCAACGACGACAAACCCGAACCACCACCATCTAAACACTCACTCAGCCATGATCACGTATGGCGGCTCCGCCTACCTGCACATCGAAACACACGGCCCACCTGAAATGATAGGCAGAGTGAAGAAAACCTTACCCGGGATGACTCAATGGGGTTAAATCCTAACCCAGCCTTGGCCGGGACGTTTTCTGCTGTTATTTTCGACCTGCGGGGCACAGCAGTGAACATGACGAACCACCGGACGGTAAACCCCCAAAATAGTGGTGGACCACACCTTCCGCCGGTCGCTTTCCTCAGGCACACATATCGCAAATTCCACAAAGGAGGAAGCATTGGCAAATGCGGCGCGACAGGCACTCGAAGAATTATACCGATACAACACAATATCTGATCATCCTGTCGGCCAGGGTGGATGTGGTCAGGTGTGGAAATGCCATGACCTACTGTTTGATCGAGTCGTAGCCATCAAGACGATCAGCGAGTTCCTGTCGTTATCTTTGAATGACACCGCACGACGGACCTTCGTCAGAGAGGCCCAGGCAGGTGCCCGGCTCGGTCGGATATCCCGCCACGTCGTCAAGGTCATCGACCTCGGCATGATCAGGGATACCCCCTACTTCGTCATGGAATGGATCGAGCGGCCGCCAGGGAAATCCAAAATAGATCTATCCGGAGACGTCGGCGCCGTCTCCGTGGCTCGCATGAAAAAAATCATGTTCGAGGTTTCCGATGCTGTTGCCACCGCACATCAGAGCGGAATTGTACACAGCGACATCTCGCCGTGGAACTTCCTGTACGATCCCGCCGAGAAAGTTTACAAACTTTCCGACTTTGGACTGTTGAAAATCATCGAAGAAACATTGGTCAGCCGCGGTAGTGGGAGTCTGCTCGTCGGAGGCCGAGCCGACTTCTTTCCGCAGAGTGTCCGCGCTGGCGCCGAGCCGATCTCCTATGCATCCGACGTCTACGCACTCGCAGTTACACTTCGCGTCATCCTTGAAGGAGAAGGGTGCCTTTCCCGGAACGGGGGAAAGATCCTCCCGACGCCCGGCGTAATACCGGTCAGGCATGAAGGCGGGCGCGATGCACCTTCCCAGGTTCGCCTTCTCGTGGAACGTTTTGTGGATGGCCACGGACCAGGTGACACCGTGATCGACTTCCAACGAATGCTTCAGCAGATACCCTCCTGACGCGAGAGATGGTTTCACCATGCCCGAAAGCCGGTCGATTTGCTTCCTCCCCTCAGGAGAGATGCTCCGTCTACAGCCGGTGGGACACTGGTTGCAGAGGTTCGCGGAATTCACTCAGCGGAGCGCACAGGAGATAGTTCTCCCTGCTGTCGGATTCTCGGGGCCTCTCTTCAGTTCGGTCGTCCATCCAGCTCCTCTGACGTACAAACGCAATAATCTCCTGCCGCAGTGGGTCGCGGATTCAAGAGACGGCCTCGGTGATGACGGGGTCGTCTGGGGATCGATCATTGTCGAGATGGGCTTCCTGAACAACGAGGCCCTCTGGCTGACCGATCAGTTTGGTGATTCACTTCCGCAGGTCTGTCTGGTCAACCCGACGGTCCAAGAGATCATCGGGGACCTGATCGGTGAAGTTATCGGCTCCGGTGTCGACGGCATCGTCCTGGATATCACCGACGCTTACCCGAATTCGTCGGCCCCTGGGCGACTCGGTTACATCCTGCACTGCTTCTGTGACTTCTGCATGCAAGCCTTAAAGCTCAAAGGTTTCAACGAGTCAAGAGAGGCGTTCATTAAGGAACCGCTTCTGAGCCAATTGATTCTGCACACCGCTCAGGAGGACGGCGGCGGTGTGGAGCACATCGATCCTCCGCAGGAGTGGCTGGACGGCCGCGACGTTTCCAATCTGATCGCGCTCGCCATCGCCCGAAGATTCGTCCCCGAGGATGCGGAGAACCTTCAGTCGGTCGCGTCACGACTGTTGGCGTACATGCGGGCGAGGGTGGCCGTCACCGCGGACGCGGTCCGGACCACCCTCGCACCGGCACGCGCGGCGGGGAGACGAACGGCGGTGGTACTGGGCGACCACAAGGCAGATCTAAGTCAAATGGTCACCCTCGCAGCCCTCGATCAGGCGAAGAGCGCCGACGAATACTGGTTGCCGTTCGCTCCCGGACGGAACCTCACGCCCGGAGACTGGCGCGCGGTGCAGTTCCTGGCCGGCCGATCGACCTACTATTTCAACGCCTTCTTCGAGACGGTTGAGACGGCTTCGATGCGTCTCGTAGTGGGTGGAATAGAGTTTTTCCTCCAGGACCTGCTGAGAAGCTCGAAGTCCCTGATGAATAACAAGCTCGGTGCTGGCTCCGTCTATGCCTCTGGCAAGCTGAAGCAGTTCGAGGGATTCGCGGGAGTTCCGTTGAGCCAAGACGACCACATCAAGCTGGTCGAGCACCTAACCAGCGCTGTTACAGGGGACGTGCTGCCGCCGGACCTCCTAAAACGCTTCCGTATCGCAACCGAGACGCCGACCTCGAACGACTCGGATGAAGCCTCCATCGTTTAGCAATGCGGCGTGCATCGTTAATAGCAATCTTTCATTCCCCAGAATGTGGCCGCGGAGGGGATCACGCTCACGCAGAAGCAGATGGGGCGGCTCAGCGGCGTTCCCAGAGGTCGCGCAGGGCCGTGCCGTGCAGGGCCGCGTTGATGCCGAGCCAGCGGAGGGGTTCTGGTTCCCAGGGACGGGAACGGTGGCCGACCCACGGGAGGGTGGTGCGGTCGGTGAGGTTGCCGGAGATGAGGTCGGCGAGGGTGCGGCCGCCTAGGTTCGCTGCTGCTACGCCGTCGCCGACGTAGCCGCCGGACCAGGCGATGCCGTTCTGGATGCCGACCGAGGGCATCCAGTCGCGGGGGATGCCGAGGGGGCCGCCCCAGGACGCGGCGATCGGTGGGGTGATGCCGAACAGGTCGGTGATCGTGCGGCGCAGGGCGGCGAAGACCGATGGGACGGTGTCGTAGGCCGGTTTTACTGTGGAGCTGTAGTGGTACGGGGCTCCGCGGCCGCCGAAGGCGAGTCTGTCGTCTGCTGTGCGTTGGCCGTACACGACGAGGTGTCTTTCGTCGGTGAAGGTCTCTCGCCTTGCGAGGCCGATGCGGTCCCAGGTCGCGGTGTCGAGGGGTTCGGTGGCGATCATGAGGGAGTAGACCGGGGCGATCGCTCGTCGGTGGCCGGGCAGGGTGGAGGTGTAGCCCTCGAGGGCGCGGACGATCGTGGCGGCGCGGACCGTGCCGTGGCTGGTCTCGACCGTGCCTCGGGTGATGCGGTGGACGCGGGTTCCCTCGTGGATGGTGACGCCGCGCCGTTCGACGGCGTCGGCCAGGCCGCGGACGAGTTTGGCGGGGTGCAGGGCGGCGCAGTCCGGGCTGTAGGTGGCGCCGAGGACGTCGGTGGCGCCGCATATCTTGGAGGCGGCCGCGGCGTCGATGAAGTCCGGGGACTGCGACGCGCGCTTGAGCTGGGGCTGCGTGCGGGCAAGGGTGATGGTGCCACCCTTGGCGTAGTCGCAGTCGATGCCCTCGGCGGCCGCCACCCGGCCGACCTCGTCAACCGTGTCCGCGAGGGCCTTGGTCATGGCCTGCGCCTGGGTCTCGCCGTAGCGCCGCTCGAGTTTGTCGAAGGCGACGGGGAACAGCCCCGAGCACCAGCCACCGTTGCGTCCCGAGGCCCCGAACCCGCAGTAGTCGGCTTCGAGGATCACGATGCGCAGGTGCGGGGCGGCGGCGGCCAGGTAGTAGGCGGTCCACAGGCCCGTGTAGCCGCCGCCGACGATCGCCACGTCGGCGCTGGTGTCGCCGGGCAGTGGGGGGCGTTTGTCGACGGCGAGACCGGAGAGCCAGAAGCTCGGCGTCAGATCTTGGTCCATGCCTCGCTCAGCACCGTACGCAGGATCTGCTCGATCTCCTGGAAGTGTTTCTCCTCGCAGATGAGCGGCGGGGCGAGCTGGATGACGGGGTCGCCGCGGTCGTCGGCGCGGCAGTAGAGCCCGGCCTCGAACAGCGCCTGGGACAGAAAGCCGCGCAGGAGCCGGTCGGACTCGGCCATGTCGAACGTTTCCTTGGTGGCCTTGTCCTTGACGAGCTCGATGCCGAAGAAGTAGCCGTCGCCGCGGACGTCGCCGACGATCGGCAGGTCACGCAGCCGGTCGAGGTAGGAGCGGAACACGTCGGTCTGGGCGCGGACGTGGCCGTTGAGGTCCTCGCGCTCGAAGATGTCGAGGTTGGTCAGGGCGACGGCGGAGGCGACGGGGTGCCCGCCGAACGTGATGCCGTGCGCGAACGTGGCGGTGCCGTGCAGGAACGGCTCCACCAGGCGTTCCGAGGCGATCATCGCGCCCATGGGGACGTACCCGGAGGTGAGGCCCTTGGCGCAGGTGATGATGTCGGGGGTGTAGCCGTAGCGCTGGGAGCCGAAGTATTCGCCGAGCCGGCCGAACGCGCAGATCACCTCGTCGGAGACGAGCAGGACGTCGTAGCGGTCGCAGATCTCGCGGACCCGCTGGAAGTAGCCGGGCGGGGGCGGGAAGCAGCCGCCGGCGTTCTGCACCGGCTCGAGGTAGACGCAGGCGACCGTGTCGGGGCCCTCGAACTCGATGGCCTCGGCGATGCGGTCGGCGGCCCAGATGCCGAACTGCTCCTCGCTCATGCTCTCGTCGGGGCGGCGGTAGTAGTTGGTGTTCGGGACGCGCATGGTGCTGGGCACGAGCGGCTCGAACTCCTGCTTGAGCGCGGGCAGGCCGGTGATCGACAGGGCGCCCATGGTGGTGCCGTGGTAGGCGACCGCGCGGGAGATCGCCTTGGTCTTCATGGGCTTGCCGGTCAGCTTGAAGTAGCTGCGGGCCAGTTTCCAGGCGCTCTCCACGGCCTCGGAGCCGCCGGTGGTGAAGAAGACCCTGTTCAGGTCGCCGGGGGTCAGCGACGCGAGGCGTTCGGCGAGCTCGACCGCGGTCGGGTGCGCATAGGACCAGACGGGGAAGTAGGCCAGCTCGGCGGCCTGTTTCGCGGCGGCCTCGGCCAGCTCGGTGCGGCCGTGGCCGGTCTGCACCACGAACAGCCCGGACAGGCCGTCGAGGTAGCGCTTGCCGTGCTGGTCGTAGATGTACGGACCGGAGCCGCGCACGATGACCGGCACCTCCCCGGCATCCGGCCCGGTGTAGCTGGAGAGCCGGGTGAAGTGCATCCAGAGGTGGTCGCGTGCCGCGGCTGACAGGTCCTGAGTCATCTGGTTCCCCACGCATAGGTCTGTTTCGCGAGCTTGAGATACATGAACGTCTCGGTGGCGGCGACGCCCTCGACCGCCCTGATCTTGTCGTTGAGCAGCTCGAGCAGGTGCTCGTCATCGGTGCAGACGAGCTCGACGAGCATGTCGTAGCCGCCGGCGCAGATCACCACGTAGTCGACCTCCGGGATGGCGGCGATCTCGTCGGCGACGCGGCGCATGTCGCCGAGCACCTTGACCCCGACCATCGCCTGGCGGGCGAAGCCGAGCGTCAGCGGGTCGGTGACCGCGACGATCTGCATCAGGCCGCCGTCGAGGAGTCGCTGCACGCGCTGGCGCACGGCGGCCTCGGACAGCCCGATGGTCTTGGCGAGCGTCGCGTAGGACATCCGTCCGTCGCGCTGCAGGTGCTCGATGATCTGCTTGTTGGTGGAGTCCAGCGTCTGGTCGGTCACGCCAGGATTGTTCCACCTGTCCCGGCGTGTCCCGCGGACAAGTCGTCAACCACGGGCATCTACGTTTATCGCAGCTTTCCGGCCTCTTGACAAGTGTTTCCGTCGCCACAACGCTCGCAGAACAATGTTTCGGTTCTTCGATCTAGGATGGCGCATGCGGATCCTCTCCATCGGTGCCGGCGGTGTCGGCAGTGCCGCGGCGCTCATCGCGGCCCGGCGCGGCTTCTTCGACCGCTACGTGGTGGCCGACTACGACCCCGCGCGCGCCGAGCGGGCGGTCGCCGGGCTCGATGACCGGTTCACCGCCGCGCAGGTCGACGCGTCCGACGCCGGGGCGGTCGCCTCGCTGTGCCGCGCGCACGCGATCACGCACGTGCTGAACGCCGTCGACCCGCGGTTCGTCATGCCGGTCTTCGAGGGCGCCCTGGCCGCCGGCGCCGACTATCTGGACATGGCGATGTCGTTGTCGGACGCCGCGACCGGGGTGCGCCTCGGGGACACTCAGTTCGCCGCCGAGGCGCAGTGGACGGGGGCGGGCCGGCTCGCGCTGGTCGGGATGGGGGTCGAGCCGGGCCTGTCCGACGTCTTCGCCCGCTACGCCGCCGACCACCTGTTCTCCGAGATCGACGAGATCGGCATCCGCGACGGCGGCAACCTGGTCGTCGAGGGGTACGACTTCGCGCCGTCGTTCTCCATCTGGACCACCATCGAGGAGTGCCTGAACCCGCCGGTCGTCTACGAGCGGGACCGGGGCTGGTTCACGGTCGAGGCGCTCAGCGAGCCGGAGCTGTTCGACTTCCCCGGCGGGATCGGGCCGGTCGAGTGCGTGCACGTCGAGCACGAGGAGGTGCTGCTCATCCCCCGCTGGGTGGGGGCACGGCGGGTCACGTTCAAGTACGGGCTGGGCAAGGAGTTCATCGACGTACTGCGGACGCTGCACAAGCTCGGCCTCGACCGGACCGCCCCGGTGCTGGTCGGCGGGGTGCCGGTGTCTCCGCGTGACGTGGTGGCCGCGGTGCTGCCCGACCCGGCGACGCTCGGCGCGCGGATGACGGGTGCGACGTGCGCGGGCACGCTGGTGTCCGGGCTCGACAAGCAGGGCCGGCCGAGCACCGTCTACCTCTACCACGTGGTCGACAACCAGTGGTCGATGAGCGAGTACGGGTCGCAGGCCGTGGTGTGGCAGACCGCGGTGAACCCGGTGGTCGCGCTGGAACTGCTCGCCGCCGGCACGTGGTCGGGCAGCGGCGTCCTCGGCCCGGAGGCGTTCGACGCCGTGCCCTTCCTCGACCTGCTCACGGCCTACGGATCGCCCTGGGCGCTACGCGTGCAGTAGGGCACCTGCCAGGATCTCCAGGCCGCGGTCCAGCTCCCGCTCCCCGATGACCAGGGGCGGGAGAAAACGCAGGACATTGCCGTACGTCCCGCACGTCAGCACGAGCAGGCCCGCGTCGTGACAGGCCTTCGCAATGCGCACCGTACGCACGGAGTCCGGCTCGATCGTGCCCGGCTTGACCAGCTCGACGGCGAGCATCGCCCCGCGCCCCCGGACCTCGGCACCTTCCGGGGCGATCCGCTCAAGCGCCGGCAGCATCCGCGCCTCGATGCCGCGCGCCGCCGCGTTCAGGTCCAGCTCGCGCATCGTCTCGATGGCCGCGAGCGCCGCCGCGCACGCGATCGGGTTGCCGCCGTACGTGCCGCCGAGGCCACCGGCGTGCACGGCGTCCATCAGCTCCGCGCGCCCGACCACGCCCGCGATCGGCAGGCCACCGCCCATGCCCTTGGCTGTGGTCACCAGGTCGGGCTCCACGCTCTCGTGCTCGGAGGCGAACCAGGACCCCGTACGGCAGAAACCGGTCTGGATCTCATCGGCGACGAACACCGCGCCGGCGCCTTTTGCCCAGGCCGCGATCGCCGGGAGGAACCCGGGCGCCGGGACGACGAAACCGCCCTCGCCCTGGATCGGCTCGATCACCACGACCGCGACGTTCGCGCCGCCGACCTGCTCCTCGATCGTGTCGATGGCCCGGAGCGCCGCCTCGGGCCCGCTCAGCCCGCCGTCCCGCAGCGGGTACGACATCGGCACCCGGTAGATCTCCGGCGCGAACGGCCCGAACCGGTGCTTGTACGGCATCGACTTCGCCGTCAGCGCCATCGTGAGGTTCGTCCGCCCGTGGTAAGCGTGGTCGAACACGATCACCGCCGGCCGCCCGGTCGCATGCCGCGCGATCTTGACGGCGTTCTCCACCGCCTCCGCCCCGGAGTTGAACAGCGCGGCCCGCTTCTCGAACGAGCCCGGCGTCAACTCGATCAACTGCTCGCACACCGCGACGTACGACTCGTACGGCGCGACCATGAAACAGGTGTGGGTGAACCGCTCCACCTGCGCCCGGACCGCCTCGACGACCCGGGGCGCGCTGTTGCCGACGTTCGTGACGGCGATCCCGGACGCGAAGTCGATCCACTCCCGGCCGTCGACGTCGGTGAGCGTGCCACCCCCGGCGTCGCTCACATAACTGCTGATCACCGAGCTGACACCGCGCGCGACGGCCGCCGACCGGCGTTTGTGGACTTCTTCGGACGACGGCATGCTCACTCTCCCGTGTAGTGCATGACGTGCTTGATGCGGGTGTAGTCCTCCAGCCCGTACACGGAGAGGTCCTTGCCGTGCCCGGAGTGCTTGAACCCGCCGTGCGGCATCTCCGCGACCAGCGGGATGTGACAGTTGACCCAGACGCAGCCGAAGTCGAGGCGCCGCGTCATCCGCATGGCCCGCCCGTGATCCTTGGTCCACACGCTGGACGCCAGGCCGTACTCGACGCCGTTGGCCCAGGCCACGGCCTCGTCCTCGTCGGTGAACCGCTGCACGGTGATGACCGGCCCGAACACCTCGTCCTGCACCAGCTCGTCACCCTGGCGCAGCCCGGCCACCACGGTCGGCGTGTAGAAGTAGCCCCGCTCCCCCTGCCGCGCACCCCCGGCCTCCACCGTGGCGTGCCCCGGCAGCCGGTCGAGGAACCCGCTGACCCGCTCCAGCTGCCGCGCGTTGTTCAACGGCCCGTAGAGCACGTCCTCGTCGCCGGGTGCGCCGGTGCGGGTGCCCCTGGCCTGCTCGGCGAGCGCCGCCACGAAGTCCTCGTAGACACCGGGCCCCGCGAGCACCCGCGTCGCCGCGGTGCAGTCCTGGCCCGCGTTGAAATAGCCCGCCTCGGCGATCCCGGCTGCCGCGGCCGCCACGTCGGCGTCGTCGAAGACCACCACGGGCGCCTTACCGCCCAGCTCGAGATGCGTACGCTTCAGATCGGCGGCGGCGGAACCCGCCACCTCCATCCCTGCGCGCACCGACCCGGTGATCGACACCATCTGCGGCGTGCGGTGCTCGACCAGCGCCCGCCCGGTGTCCCGGTCACCGGTGACCACGTTGAAAACCCCCGCCGGGAAGAACTCCGCGGCGATCTCCGCCAGCAGCACCGACGTCACCGGCGTGGTGTCCGACGGCTTCAGCACCACGGTGTTACCGGCCGCGAGCGCCGGCGCGATCTTCCACACCGCCATCATCAGCGGATAGTTCCAGGGCGTGACCTGCGCGCAGACTCCGACCGGCTCCCGGCGCACATAGCTCTCGTAGCCGGCCAGATACTGCCCCGCCGAACGCCCTTCGAGCAGGCGCGCCGCCCCGGCGAAGAACCGGATCTGGTCGATCGCCGGCGGCAGCTCCTCGCTCGCGGTCAGCCCGAGCGGCTTACCGGTGTTCTGCGACTCGGCGGCGACCAGCTCCCCTGCCCGCGCCTCGATCGCGTCGGCGAACTTGAGCAGGGCCAGCTGCCGCTCTGCCGGCGTCGTGTCCCGCCAGGTCTCGAACGCGGTGGCTGCGGCCTTCATCGCCCGGTCGACGTCCTCGTTGCCGGAGACGGGTGCACTGGCGAACACCTCCCCCGTCGAGGGGTCCACGAGGTCGGCGTAACGCCCCTCGACGGGCGCCACGGCCTGCCCCCCGACGAAGTTGTGCAGCACGGTTTTGGTGGTCATCCGGCCTCCCGATGAGCAGATCCCTGGTCGCGAGCCCATCTTTCCACCGAATCCGCACCTGACAAGCCCCGCGCGAGTCGCGCCCGAAAACTGTCGTACCCCTGCGCCACGATGTGGGGGTGAGCCTTGGGGTGCATTTCGCCATCGACGAGACGATGACCGGGCGGCTGCGTGCCGCGGACGGCGACGACGAGCGGGTCGCCGAGCTGATCGAGGAGATCGAGGAGGGTGACAACCATCTCGGGAAGGTCGACACCGACAAGGCGTGGGAGGCGATCCACCGCTGCCTGACCGACGGGGAGCTCGGGTTCGACAACGGGGAGTATCCGCTCAACGGGGCCATCCTCGGCGGGGAGCAGTTCTACGACGGCGAGGAATACATCGTCAGTCTGCTGACGCCCGAGCAGGTGCGAGACGTCGCCGCCGCGATCGGCCCGATCACGCGGGAGCAGTTGCGGGCCCGCTACGACGCGATCGACGCCGAGGACTACCAGGACTATCTAGGAGACGAGGACTTCGATTACACCTGGTCGAATTTCGCCGATGTGGTGGCGTTCTTCCAGGGCGTCGCGCCCACCGGCAACCATGTCATCTTCACGGTCAGTCAGTAGGGACGATGAGCTTGCGGGCCGCGCCGGTCACGTGGGACACCAGTTCCTCCTGCGACCGGTGGAAGAAGCCGTCGCGCAGCAGGGTCGTGTAGCCGTGCGCCAGGGCCACCGATTCCTCGACCAGCCGCAACGACTCCGCGGCCGGGCGGGGGGCGGTGGCCGCTGCGAGGTCGACCAGCAGGGTCATCAGCGCGCGGGTGGCCTCGACCCGGTTATCGTCGTCCACCTCGGACAGGCCGGGGGCGAAGATCACGTCGAAGCCCGCGCCCGTCCGGCTGACGAACGCGACATAGGCGCCGGCTGCAGCGGCGAAACGGCCGGCGGGGTCCGGGCCCGCGGCGGCCGCGGCGGATTCCACACACGCGGTCAGCTCGCGGGCGGCCCGCTCGGAGACCGCCGCCAGCAGATGGTCACGGCCGGCGAAGTGCCGGTAGGGCGCCGCGGCACTGACGCCGAGACGGCGGGCGACCCGGGCGACCGAGAAGCCACGCAGACCCGACTCCGCGAGGACCTCGAAGCTGGTGCGGACGAGGGCCGCGCAGAGATCGCCGTGATGATATTTCCTGCCGCCCGACACGCCCGCCTCCCGGCTTGCCCCGATGTGAAGGGGCTCTTACATTAACCGATGAACGCTCGTCACCATGGAGGACGCTGTGACCATCAGGCTCGGATACCAGATCCCGAACTTCACCTATCCCGGCGTGCCCGTCGAGGAGCTGTTCGACACCGTGATCGCGCAGGCCCGCGAGGCCGAGGGCGCCGGGGTCGACACCGTGCTGCTGATGGACCACTTCTACCAGCTGCCCGGCATCGGGACGCCCGACAACCCGATGCTCGAGGCCTACACCGCGCTCGGCGCGCTCGCCACCGCCACCACGAAGGCGCAGCTCGGGACGCTGGTCACCGGGAACACGTACCGTCATCCCGCCGTGCTCGCCAAGACCGTCACCACTCTCGACGTGGCGTCCAAGGGGCGGGCGATCCTCGGCATCGGAGCCGGGTGGTACGAGCTCGAGCACGACGACTTCGGCATCGAGTTCGGCAGCTTCACCGACCGGTTCGAGAAGCTCGAGGAGTCGCTGACCATCATCACCGGGATGCTCAAGGGCGAGCAGCCGACGTTCGAGGGTAAGTGGTACACCAGCCGCAACGCCATGAACAACCCGCGGATCCGGCCCACCATCCCGATCATGCTCGGCGGCAGCGGCGAGCAGAAGACGTTCCGGCTGGCTGCGCGGTTCGCCGACCACATGAACATCATCTGCGCCCGCGAGGACATCGCCCGCAAGATCGCCGTGCTCAAGCAGCGCTGCGAGGAGATCGACAGGGACCCGGCCACGCTGCCCACCACCTGGCACGCCACCGTCGTCATGGCCGAATCCGAGGGCGAGGCCAAGGAGCTGCTCCTGCGCCTGCCCGAGGCCCGCCAGGCCGTCGCCTTCGTCGGCACCCCCGACCAGGTCACCGAGCAGATCCAGCGCGACGTGCTCGACCAGGGCGTCGACGGCCTCACCTTCAACCTCATCCCCAACGGGTACGTTCCCGGCGCCGTCACCATGGCGGGTGAAGCCCTGAAACGCCTCGTGGCCTAGGCTCTTGCGGTGCCCGAACTCCCCCTGCTGCTGGTGCTCGACGGCAACAGCCTGCTGCACCGCGCGTACCACGCCGGGGCCGGGGACGGCTGGGTCGACCAGGCCGGACGCCCCATCTGGGCGCTGCGCGGGCTCGTCGGCTACATCGCCAGGGCCGCCGCCTACCTGCGGCCCGACGCGCTGATCGTGGGCTTCGACTGCCCCCACGACTCGGCGCGCCGGGCCGACTACCCCGCGTACAAGGCACACCGCCCCGACAAGGCCGCCGACCTCGCCGAACAGATCCTCGGCGCCCCCGACCTGCTCCGGGCCGCCGGCATCCACACCGTCGTCCCGCCCGCCTACGAGGCCGACGACGTCCTCGCCAGCTCCGCCGCGACCGCCACCGCCGCCGGCTGGCGCTCGGTGCTGATGACCAGCGACCGCGACGCGTTCGCGTTGATCAACGAGACGACATCCGTGCTCCGCGTACGCAACGGGGGCTTCGACGAGGCCGTCCTCGTCGACCGGACCGGCCTCACCGAGCTGTGCGGCGTCGAGTCCTGGCAGTACCGCGACTACGCCGCCCTGCGCGGCGACCCCTCCGACAACCTCCACGGCGTACGCGGCTTCGGCGAGGCCACCGCGGCACGCCTGCTCGCGGCGTTCGGCTCGATCGACACGGTGTGGGCGGCCCTCGATTCCGGCCAGGAGCACCTCGTCCGCGAGGCCGTCGGCGAGAAGGCAACGGCACAACTCGGCGCTGACGGCGTACGGTCCATCGTGGAGCGCAACCAGCGGCTCATGCGGATGCGCACCGACCTGCCCGTCCCCGATCCTGGCTCGGCGCGGTTGCCGTTGAATCTCGCCACGATGCGGGTAGCGCTGCGGGCCCGCGGGATCAACCTCGGGCCGTCGCTGTGGGCGCTCACCGGCAGCCTGCCCCCGCAACGCGAGGAACGCGACGAAGACCCGATCCCCGACCTGCGGCCGTGGGTGTTCCGGCGCGGCCTGAACGGGCGGCGGGATCCCACGCCCGGGCAGCTGTCGCTTTTCTAGCTCAATGGATCGTGCGCAGGTCCAGGCTGTGCCGCACGAAGGTCTCCAGGTTGCCGGTGGACCAGGACAGGACACCATTTCGGTACGCGATCTGGCCGGCGTCCGGGCTCACCTGCACCGTACGGTGGGTCGCGATCTCGTACATCAGCAGCTCGGCATTGCCGGTGAGCTCGGAGTTCGCATCGATCCGCACGAAGATCTCGAACTTCCCCAGCGGCGCGACGTCCACGATCTCCGTATTCGCGGTGTCCCCCGCGACGTCGACCCGGGCACTGCCATCGGGACGCATCAGCTCGATCCTGCTGAAGCCGTCCTCGTCCAGCGACACCACCTGACACCACGTCGGACTGCAATCGGTTGCCGCTTTGCGCGTCGTCTTGACCTTGACGTCCTGCCCCGTAACGACGTTACGCAGGGTGGTCGCGCCGGTGGTGCTGGTCGCGCCGTCCACCAACCAGGGCCAGCCGGTGAACCGCCACGAACCGGGCTCCGGGCGCACCTCCACGGGCCCTCCCGCAAGCGCGACCGACCGTACTTCCGTGGTGTCGCGCGGGCCGCTCGCCACCCAGCGGAACCGGCCGTCGGCAATGACCAGGTCGTTGTCGGAGCGGTAGAACCTTGCCAGGCCGGTGTCCGCGGTGACCTGCCGGACCGCGCCGGTCTTCAGGTCGGCCGTCCACAGCTGCAGGCCGCCCTTGTCCGTGCGCTCGAACCAGCCGAGGGTGCCGCCGGCGACCGTCACGCTCTGGAATGACGGGTTCGCGGTGCTGGGGAGGGTGCGGAGGACTTTCTCGGTTTTAGTCCGGATCAGGAGGCGTAGTGACTTGTTGTCGGGGGTGGGTGCGGTGCCGACCGAGGTGTTCGCGTCGAGGAACAGGGTCGGTTCGTAGGGGGTTTTGTCCGGCAGGGTTGCTGGGAGTGCGGCTTTGCTTGCTGTCGGCCAGGCTACGGACAGGGGCGCCGGGGCGCCGGTCTTGCCCTGCGCGGCGGGCGGCAGGGCCAGGAGCAGGGATCCCGCTGCCAGGGCGGAGATCAGTCCCGCGTATGCCCGCACTCGTTCCACACCGTATTGATACGCGCCCGAGGCTTCTTCGGTTGAGCCGGGGCCCACTCGGTCTTGGTCATCCTAGGAGGCTGGGTCACTTCTTGTGGCGCTCTGCCCTGGCTAGGTCGCCTGCGGCGACGCGTCTTGTTTCAGGCGTGGCTGGGGCAGCGCCGCTGCAGGGCCGGGCCGGGTTCGTGTCGCGACCGGGCCGGGTTCGTGTCGCGACCGGGCCGGGTTCGTGTCGCGGCCGGGCCGGGTTCGTGTCGCGGCCGGGCCGGGTTCGTGTCGCGGCCGGGCCGGGTTCGTGTCGCGGCCGGGCCGGGTTCGTGTCGCGGCAGGGCTGAGCCGGGCCGGGCCGCGGCAGGGCCGGGTTTGGGGCCGGGTCGCGGCACGACCCGCCGACCCGCCGACCCGCCGACCCGGGCAGACGGCACGACTCATCGGCTACGACACCGCCGCCACGTCCGGTTACTCCTGGGGAGTGTGCAAGCTGTCTGCGCCGGGAGTGGTCTCCTCGCCGGTGCGGGTGGAGTCGGCGCCGGGGTCGATCCGGTAGCCCTCGCCGGGCACCGTGGCGATCAGCCAGGGGGTGCCGAGTCGTTTGCGCAGGGCCGAGATGGTGACCTTGACGGCGTTGGCGAGCGGGTCGGCGTCGGCGCCCCAGGCGCGATCCAGGAGCTCGCCGGCGGGGACCGCGTCCCCTTCGGCGGCGACGAGGATCTCGAGCACGGCGAACTGCCGGCGGGTGAGCGCGATACGGCGCCCGTCACGGACGGCCTCACGGTGGAACGGGTCCAGTCGCAGACCGGCGGTCTCGCGGACCGGGGGCCGCACCGGCGTGCGTTCGCTGTCGAGTGCCCGCAGCCGCAGCACGAGCTCGGCGACGTCGAACGGTTTGACGAGCTCGGACGATGCGGCAAGCCCGGACGATGCGGCAAGCCCGGACCGCCCGGCAGGCACCGACGGATCGCCAGGCCCCGACGAGTCGTCAGGCCCCGACGAGTCGTCAGGCCCCAATGAATCGTCAGGCCCGGACGGATCGGCGGCAGGCAGCGGCGATGCCGCGAGTTCGGACGGGTCGGTGAGCATGAGGTACGGGATGCCGGTGCCGGAGGCGGTGATTCGCTGGGCGATCTCGTCGCCGGAGGGGCCTCGGGTGCCGCGGGTGTTCCGGTCGAGGACTGCGAGGTCGTAGAGGTTGACGCTCAGCAGTTCCAGGGCGCGGGCGCCGTCGCCGGCGATGTCGGCCTCGATCGCCTCCAGTCGCAGGCCTTCACGAACGGTTTCGGCAAGGTCGGAATCGTCTTCCACGATCAGCACGCGCATGCCGTCAGCCTAGGGGGCCAGGTGGGCACTGGACGCAGGCCGGGTGGGGCGAAACGTTCCGGTTGGGCGGGCGGGAGGCGTCGGGCGGGCGCGTGGAGGTTGAGTTGCCCAGCGTTACAACGATGGTGCTCGCTGTGACTGCGAGCGGAGGAATGAGTTTTGTTCGGTTCAATAACTTGCGGCGTTTGACATCAATCGCCGCAGAATTGTGCATGGGTGGTCTTGATCGCGCCGCATCCGGCCTCACGATGCCCTGCGGTTCCGGGCACCCGGCGCGAGCGGCTTTCAGGTTACTTCAGGATTATGGCTTTCAGGTCGTGCAAGGTTTTGATGCGATGGGTGGCCTGGGAGAAGTCATGTGTTCTGGTGAACTCGTTGTGGACGATGGCGCAGTCGATGCCGGCTGCCACTGCTGAGTTCAGGCCTCGGGAGGAGTCCTCTACGACCAGGGTTTCCTTTCTAGTGGCGCCGAAGCGGTTCAGGCCGGCCAGGTAGGGCTCGGGGTGCGGTTTGGCGTGGTTGTAGTCCTCGCGGACCAGGATGAAGTCCATGAATTGCGTGATGTGGCGGTTCTGGTGGATCAGGTCGAAGTCCGCGCGCTTTGCGGTCGTGACGATGGCCATGCGGGCGTGGGGTGCGAGTTCGGCGAGGGCGTCGGTGACGCCGTCGATCTCGATGGGTTCCGTTCTCAGGTATTGCTGGTAATAGTCGTCGCGTACCGCTCGGGCCCTGCTGATTGTCCGGTCGTCGACGCCGGCCGCTCTGGCTTGGGCCCACGTGCCCGATCCCCGGTTCATGTCCCGGACGTACCGGTCCTTGTCCAGGGTTATGCCGATGTCCGCCAGGGCTTTTTCGCCGGCCCGGTAATACCAGAGTTCGGTGTCCACCAGCACACCGTCGTGGTCGAAGAGCCGTCGTGGTCGAAGAGTAGGTACTTCCTGCCCGGCACCGATCCATTTTAGAGCAGCGACTGGACCAGGAAGACGGGCCAGATCAGGGCTTTGAGGACGCCGAGAAGGGCCGGCCAGAAGGCGTTGGCTTCGGTGAGGTAGTGGATCAGGGCGCCGATGAGGCCGAGACCGTAAACGACGTCTCCCCCACCGCGGGGGGTGTTCCAGGAGCGCATGGGGGGCCTTTCGGGGACAGGTGGGTGGCGAGGAAGCGTTCTACGGCGGTGTAGTAGGTCTGGCGGTTGTGGGGGCGGGACAGGCCGTGGCCCTCGTCGGGGAAGAGCAGGTATTCGTGGGGCAGGCCCTTGGTGCGGAGGGCTTCGACGATCTGTTCCGCTTCGGAGCGGGGGACGCGGACGTCGTTGGCGCCCTGGGCGATCAGGATGGGAATGGTGATGTCGTCGATGCGGGACAGCGGGGAACGGGCCCACAGCATGTCCGCGTCGAGAGCGGGGTCGCCCACCTGGGCGTGCATGAAGGCGGTGACGGGGGTTCGGTAGGGGGCGCCGGCGGCGAGCATGGTCAGCAGGCTCGACGGGCCGCACAGGTCGATGGCGCAGGCGAAGACGTCAGGTGTGAAGGCCGCTCCGACCAGGGCCGCGTAGCCGCCGTACGAGCAGCCCATGATCGCCACCCGGGCCGGGTCGATCGCGCCGGTCGTGGTCAGGTGGGTGACCGCGTCGAGCAGGTCGGTGTGCATGGCGGCGCCCCATTGCCGGGCGCCGAGGTTGCGGAAGTGTTTGCCGTAACCGGTGGAGCCGCGATAGTTGACCTGGATGCAGGCGTAGCCGCGGTTGGCCAGGAGCTGGGCCTCCTCGTCGAAGCCGAAGAAGTTGCGCGACCAGGGGCCGCCGTGCACGTTGACGACCGCGGGCACCGGGCCGGGGCGGCTCAAGGGCCAGGTCACATAGCCGTGCACGGGTACGCCGTCCCGCGCGGTGAACGTGAACGGTTCCATCCGCGCGAGCTCGTACGCGTCGAGCGCCGGCTGGTGGTTGAACAGGTACGTCAGGACCGAGGTCGCGGGGTCGTAGACGTAGTAGAGCAGCGGGCCCGCGCCCGTCACGGCGGTGATCGTCCAGACGGGGGCGGCGCGGTCGGCGTACACCTCGGCGTCGAGGTTGTGCAGTGCTGTTCTGATGCGGTCGAGGTCCTCGGCGTAGGTGTCGTCGAGGAAGACCCGCTCGTCGCGGTCGCCGGCGAAGATGACCGCCTGGGGGACGCCCGTCTCCGGGTTGACCTCGACCTGGCGGATGTCGTGGACGGGGTGCCCGGCCAGCAGGGTGTGGGTGCCGGTGGCCACGTCGACGGCGAAGAGGCGGCTGGCGTTGGCACCGATAGACGACTGCAGGTAGTACGTGCTGCTGTCGGCGGAGAAGCCCAGGACGCGGGTGGTCATGACGTCCTCGTAGGGCACCTCGAGGACGGTGTCGTCGACGTGGATCGTCAGGCTGCCGTCCGGGTGCATGCAGGTGCCGCCGCGCACGTTCAGGTCGGCGTCGATGATCCAGCTCAGGTATCCCGGGTTCGCCGCCACCTCGGTGAGTTCGGCGGTGGCCAGGTCGAGGCGGTAGACGTCGTGCAGATTCGGGCTGTTGCTGTTGAGTCCGAGCAGGATCGTGCCCGGGTGGCGGCGGTTGTGCGTGAGGATGCGGGCCTGGACGCCGTCGAACGGGGTCGCGCAGCGTTCCGCGCCGGTCGCGAGGTCGACCAGGTAAAGCCGCCAGCTCTCGTCGCCGTCCCGGTCGCGCAGGTGGAACAGGGTGCGGCCGTCGTGACACACGCCGAAGAGCCGGATGCCGCGGCCGCGGTCGTGGGTCACCGGGGTCGCCGCGCCGGGGTTGCCGACCGGTGCTGTCCAGACGTTCATCACACCGTCGTGGGGGGCGAGGAAGAACAGGCTGCGGCCGTCCGGGGAGACCTCGGGTTTCAGGTACGCCGGGTTGCCGAACAGCACCTCGTGCGGGATCACTGTCATGTCGCCCTCCGCGTTGCTGAGTACCAGTCGCCGAGCCGGGGGAACTGTGCCACCGCGTCACCGGTGCTGAGCAGCGGCGGCGGGTTTCCTGCGAGCGGCGCGAAGCCACCGGGGGCCGGGTCGAGCAGGGTCTGGTTGCGGAAGAGCTCGCCGATCAGCGCCGGGCTGCCGAGCAGGGACCGGCCGATCAGGGCCCGCAGCGGCGCCGGGACCGTGGCGGGGGCCGGGTCGTCCTTCGCCACGGCCATCCGCCAGGCCCGGTCCGCCTCCGCCGCGACGGCCTCCTGCAGTGCCGGGGCCGCGTGCAGGCCGTGCTCGGCCAGCGCACCGTCCAGCCGCAGGGCGCTGAGCGCGGCCACCGACATGCCGAGCGAGTAGACCGGGTTCGTGGCCACCAGCGCGTCGCCGAGGACGAGAAAACCCCCGGTGCGGCGGCGTTCGAAGTGGCGACGGTGATTGGCGGTCGCGCGGTACGGGCGTGGAGTGCCGATCGGGCGCGCGCCGGCCAGTACGTCCGCGACGATCGGCGAGCCCAGAGCGGCCAGGCACGCCGCGAAGCCGGCCGCGTCCACGGGTGGGATGTTGCCCCGCGTGCCGGTCAGGGTGACGATCCAGCGGCCCCGCTCGATCGGGAACAGGGTCGCGCCGTGACCCTCGCGGCCCGCGGTCGTCCGGGGGTGCAGCATGATCGCGGGCATGCCCCGGCTGAGCCCTGCCGGGGCCTGATAGACCCGGGTGGAGTACGCGAGCCCGCAGTCCACAACGCTCTCCTCGACCCCGGGCAGCCAGCGCCGAGCCGGGGAGCGCCGCCCGGTCGCGTCGACGACCAGGTCCGCGGGGATCTCCTCGGCCCGCCCGTCCGGCCCGGCGACGACGACTCCCGTCACCCGATCCCCGGTCGTGGTGAGGCGCAGCGCCCGGTGCCCCTCCCGGACGGTCACCCGCGGATCCGCCAGGGCCCGGCCGCGGACGACGTGGTCGAGCAGCCACCGGCTGCACGAGATCGCGAACGCGCCGGTCTCGTGGCGGCGGAACCAGCCCTCCGCGCTGAGGATGAGGGCGTCGCCGGTCAGCCCGCGTCGGTGCGCGCCCGCCGCCAGCAGCGCGGCGACCGTGCCGGGGATCAGCTCGTCGAGCGCCCGCGCTCCCCCGGTCACCAGCACGTGGTTGTGGTGGGCCTGCGGCACCCCGGGCCGCGCTCCCGGGGTCTGCGGGTAGCGGCCGCTCTCGATCACGGTCACGGCATCCGCGTGACCCGCGAGCACCCGGGCCGCCAGCACCCCGGCGAACCCGCCCCCGAGCACGACCGCCGAGGTCATGAGGGTTGCTCCTCCAGCAGGCCCTGCGTCAGCATCGAGGAAACGAAGGTCTGGACCTCGGTGCGGATGCGGGCGGCGATCGCGGCGTTGCCGCCGGCGAAGAGCAGCGCGAGCCGGGAGCCGACCGATGCCGGGTCGCCGCCGTCGGCGAGGAGGACCCAGATCTGGGCGGCGGTGGCGTTCAACGTACGGAAATCGCCGGTCTCGGTGTGGTAGAGCGAGACGCCGTCGGCCGTCTCGTTCCAGATGACGGATTCACTGATGTGCAGGGACACTGCCCGACCTCCTCGGTACCGGCATGATGGGGATCAGCGCGCCGGTGCGGATCACCGGCGGCGGCTTGGGGACATAGGTCTTCCACTGGTCGTACGCCTCGTGCACGGCACCGCCGCCGACCATCCGCGGGACGGTCATCGCCTCGTCGTCCGCGGCGATCTCGGCGCGGCTGACCCCGGACTCCTGCCACAGCTGGGTGACCACGCCGTGGCGCAGGATGCGGCAGAAGTGCCGGTCGTTGCGCCGCAGGTCGCCGGAGAGCGACATGTGCGTCGCCCGGCAGCCGCCCCCGCAGTTCGACTTGATGTAGCACTTCGCGCAGTCCTCGTGGAACTCGCCGCCGAAGACCGTGCTCCTGCGCATCGCCGCGAGCACCGGGCTGGCGAAGATGTCCGCCAGCGGCTGGGTGCGGATGTTGCCGGCGTGCTCGGCCTTGCCGGTGACCAGCTTGCAGGGGTAGATGTCGCCGAGCGAGTTGATGTAGATCTCGTTGCCGCCCATGCCGCAGTTGCCGCTGACCGAGCAGGGGCTCACCGGGCGCGGGCCGTCCGGGCGCAGCGTGCCGGCGATCGGTGAGGTCCAGACCAGCTGCTGCACCCGCAGGTGGTCGTTCCAGCCGAAGTCGTAGTTGTCGCTCGCACCGCGGCCGATCTCGTTGTGGTTCATCAGCCGCACGCTGTGCACGTCCAGGCCCTGGATGAACTCCGCGAACTTCTCCAGCTCGCCGATGCTGTCGGAGGTGACGATGTGGTTGATGCGCGGTGTCACCCCCGCGTCGTTGAGCATCCGCAACGCCTTGTGGGTCTTGGCGAACGTGCCCTTGCCCCGGGTCTTGTCATGGGTCTCGGCGGTGCTGCCGTCCACGCTGACCGTGACCGAGTTGAACAGCTCGGCGAAGCGCCGCGCGATCTGCGGGGTACGGATCATCGTCGCATTGGTGATCACGTTGGCCAGCAGTCCCTGGGCCCGGGCGTGCGCGACGATCTCGAAGAGGTCCTTGCGCAGCATCGGTTCACCGCCGGTGAAGACGATGGTCTTCGCGCCGAACTCGGCGATCTGGGTGACCAGGTCGAGGGACTCGGCGGTGGTCAGCTCGTTCGGCAGGCACTTCTCCGAGGAGGCATAGCAGTACGGGCAGCGCAGGTTGCACCCGTCGGTGATCGCGTAGTACGCCATGTTGAGCGGCGACTCGTTGGCCGTGATCGTGGGCCGGTGCCCGTTGTAGTAGACGATCCAGCTGAGGATGAACTTGGCGAGGGCCTTCTCGGTCTCCTGCGCGGCCTCCAGCGGCGCCCCGGTGGCCAGCGCCTCGAGCACCCGGAATTCCGCCGGCGTCAGGACGCAGCGGGCGCCGACCGCCGGGTTGATCACGAGGTGGTCCTCGCCGTGCACGAAGTACGTCAGGTCCTTCGGCACGTCGAACAATGAGCGATTGCGAACCAGATGCCCGCGCATGATGTCTCCTTCGCCGGTTCGGCGCCGGCGTGGCCCGCTGGCCACGCCGGCGCACGGGGTGGAGCTAGTTGGCCGCGCCGGACCCCGACCAGATCGCGCAGGCGCACAGCATCGCGGCGTCGAAACCCTGCTCTGCCGCCTCGGGGGTGGACCATTCCTGGGAGTGCGCCGCGACGTCGGGGAACAGCGCCACGAGCCGGCTCTTGGTGGAGATGAGGACCTCGGTCTCCTGCTGGGTCAGGCTGCCGTAGAACTCCTCGAGCTCCGGCGACATCTGGCCGCCGATGATGCCGGCTTCACGCAGTGCCTCTACCGAGTTGTAGGACATGGCCTTTTCCTTTCGCTGTGGGAAATAGCGGGGATAGGAGAAGAATGCTGGCTCGCATTACCGGCGCACAACCCCACGAATGTGGGGTCGGACAATCAGCACGGAATGGCGGTGAGAATACGCGTAGCAGTGGCGCCGAGCGGTTCGGTAATGGCGGAAAGGGCGAATCCGGAGGCGGCGAGAAGCGCACGGTATTCGGCCACCGTGCGTTCCTGGCCGCCGGTGAGCACGAGCATGGCGATGTCGCTCATGACCGCGGCCGCGGCGCCCGGGCCGGCACCGGGCGGCACCACGGGTTCGAGCACGAGCAGGCGGCCGTCCGGGGCTATCGCGCGACGGCAGTTGCGCAGGATCGTGCCGCACTGCCGGTCGTCCCAGTCGTGCAGGATGCCCTTGAGCAGGATCAGGTCGCCCTCGGGGACGGCGTCGAAGAAGTCGCCGGGGGCGATCGTCCAGCGTTTCGGGGGTGCGGCGCGCCGTAGGGTCGGGGCTGCCCGGGCCGCGCCTTCCGCGCTGTCGAGCAGGATGCCGTGGGCGTCCGGGGCCGCGGCGAGCACGGCGGCGAGCAGGGTGCCGTTGCCGCCGCCGATGTCGACCACCGTGCGGGCCGCGCGGACGTCGTACGCCCGGACGAAGTCACCCGCCACCTCCCCCGTCCCGGCGCCCATCGCGGTGTTGAACAGCGTGGACAGTCCCGGATCGCCGGCGAGATGATCGAAGAGCGGATGCCCGCAGGCGTGCTCGAACGCCGAGCCACCGGAGCGGACGGCGTCGGTCAGCGACCCCCAGGCCCGCCACATCGCCGGGTCGCCGAGCAGCAGCAGCGCGGCGTGCAGCGATCCGGGGTGCCCGGGGCACAGCGGCCGGCCCAGTTCGGTGAGGGCGTACCCGTCGGAGGTCTGCTCGACCACCCCGAGCACGGTGAGCGCGCGCAGGAGCCGGCCCAGTCCTGCCCGGTCGCAGGAGGTCTCGACGGCGAGCTTCTCCGCCTGCAGCGGACCCGCTTCCAGGGCTTCGGGGACGCCGAGCCGCACGGCGGTGTGCAGGATCTGCGAGGTGGCGTAGCCGAAGGCCATCCGGGTCAGCGGCGTGTAGGTCATGGCACGGGACCCTTCACTTCAGATGTACGGGCAGGTGGCGTACGCCGTGCAGGAACAGATCCGGCGTCCACCGCAACGCGGAGAGGTCACCGGCCGGCCGCAGCGCCGGGAACCGCCGCACGAGCGTGCCGACCGCCGTCCGGGCCTGCATCCGGGCCAGGGCGGCGCCGAGGCAGAAGTGGACGCCGTGGCCGAAGCCGAGGTGCCGGTTCGGGGTACGCCCGATGTCGAACACGTCCGGGTCCGCGAACACCGCCGGGTCCCGGTTCGCCGCGAGCAGCACCGGCACCACCGCGTCGCCGCGCGGGACGATCGTGCCGCCGATCTCCACGTCGGCCAGCGCGTACAGCAGGCCGGTGTGCCCGACCGGCCCGTTGAACCGGATGACCTCCTCGACACACGAGTCGATCAGGGCGGGGTCGGCGCGCAGCCGGGCGAGTTGGTCGCGGTGGCGCAGCAGTTCCAGCACCGCGTTCCCGATCAGGTTCACGCTGGTCTCGTCGCCGGCGAGCAGGAGCTGGAAGACCGCCGCGATCTGCTCGGGGCGGCTGATCGGGGCGAGGGCGAGCTGGGACAGCAGGTCGTCGCCGGGGGCGGCCCGGCGCTGGGCGATGACCCTGGCGAGGTGGCTCGCGAACTCCAGGCCGGCGCGCTGGATCCTGGCCGGGTCCTCGCTGCGGCTCATCTCGTCGCTCCACCGGCGCAGCGCCGGCCGGTCCTCGATCGGGAAGCCCAGCAGCTCCGCGACGACCAGCACCGGCAACGGCAACGCCAGCCCCTCGATGATGTCCACCACGCCGCCATCACCGAAAGCAGGGTCGTCGATCAGTTCGCCGACGATGCGGGTGATGTGGTCGTCGATCGCGGCGACGGTGCGGGCACCGAACGCGGGGCTGATCAGCCTGCGCAGCCGGGTGTGGTCGGGCGGGTCGAGGTGGAAGACGTTGCGCCGCAGCATGGCCAGGGGGTCGGCGGTGGCCCGGCGGTGCGTGGCGGCGAGCCCGGCCGGCAACCGGTCGAGCTGGCGGCCGAGATCCGGGTGGCGCAGGGCGGCCTGCACGTCCGCGTACCGGGTGAGGTACCAGAACACACGTCCGCTGACCGGCGTCACGTGCCGATGGACAGGTGCTTCCTCGCGCATCTGCCGCAGCATCGGATGCGGATCGGAACGCACGTCCGGGTCGAACAGGGTCGCGGTCATCGGGTGCCCCTGCGGCTCATGTCGTACGCGAAATAGCGCCGCACCGCGCCGCCCAGCTCCTCGGGAGAACTGAATCCCCGCCGGGCCATCTCGACCTTCGGTGCCGTGCCGGGACCCCGCCAATGCCGCAGGAACAGCTGTGCGCACACCGCGGGCGGCGGAACGGCCACCCGGAACCGGGCCTGCTCGGCGGCCTCGTCGGCCCGGGCCACCAGGTCGCACCACTCGTCCCAGCGCTGCGAGTCACGCAGGGCCTCGAGGACGGCGGGCCGCCAGTCGGTGCTGTGCCACACCGGCCACACCCGCACGAGGACCCGGGTGATCCGTCCGGCGGGCGACAACCTGGCCATCTCGGCGTCGGTCAGCCAGCCGGCGAGGGCGTCGGGCAGGGGGTCCCGCACACCGAGCTTCGCGTACGCGTAATCCGCCGTGCTCGTCCCCCCGGCAGCCGCGAACCCGTCGAGCAGCCCGGTCAGCACCCGCTCGTGGACCTCCGGGTAGTCGTCGTCGAAGAGCCGCGCGGCGGTGAGGACGTCCAGGTCGGACATCCAGCGGCCGGGGGCGTACTCGCGGCGCGTACGCCGGTCGAGGGCCTGATGCTCGGCGATCACCGCGAACGGCACCGTTTGACGTGCCGCCGGAGCGACACCCGGGGCAGCGGCCACCCGCAGTGCCGCAAGGGCGTCGCGGCGTTTCAGGTCCCACTCCCCGGAGGCGATCCGGTGCTCCAGGGACAGCAGCGCGACCCGGTCCGGCTCCTCGACCGCGGCGGCGAGCCCGTCCCACGTACGGTCCATGAACGCCATGGCCTTGGCCGCCGCGACGATCCGCGGGCCGAACCCGCCCTCGTCGCAGCCGTACCGCAGGTTGACCAGGGCAATCGTCCGCGCGGGATAGCCCAGCTCGGCCGGGCCGTGCAGCATGCCGACCTCGTCGTCGCCGTCGATGCGCCCCGAGCGGTACATCTCGTAGACCTCGCCGACGCCGTGCATGCCGCAGGGTGCCAGCTCCGCGGCCCGCAGCGCACCCATGCTGGCCGCGCCGAGCACTCGGACCCCGGCGTCGATCAGGCGCAGGATCTCCTTGTGCCCGACCGAGCGCCGTTCCCGGAAGTAGCCGTCGATCAGCACGGCCACGTCACCGGGCTGCCAGTCGCGGGCCAGCAGGTCGCCGCGGGCCGCCGGGGGCCGGATCTCGGCTGCCGGGAGGACGCGGTGGATGTCGGTGGCGGAGATGGTCGGCCCGGCGTAGACGACCACGGTTGCGGGAGTCACTACAGCACCTCCGTGGTGACGCGGCTGCCCGGGGCGACGACCTTGACGACCGGCACGCCGACCTGGGCGCGGGTCAGCTCGGCGACCAGCGGCGCATGACCGAACGCGGCGGTGGCCACCGCGGTGACGTGGGCGAGATCCTCCGACAGGCTCTCGTGCCGGACCGGGGGCGCGAGCAGATCACGCAGGTCGGCGGGGGTGCCGGCGGGTTCACGGCGGCGTCTGGACCCCGCGTCGTCGATGTCGTCGTGCAGGTCGTCGCGGGCACCGGCGATGTAACTGAGCCGGGTCTGCGCCGCCTCGGTGACCGCCCGGGTCAGCGCGATCTCCGGGTCCAGATGGCAGCCGAAGCCGAACATGGCGGCCGGGTAGTCGTCGCAGGCCAGCCACGCGAGGAAACACGGCAAGCCGGTGGGCGACGCGAGCAGGCGAACCTCGAGGGTGACGCCGGCCCGGTCGATCAGCGCGCTCAGCCCGTCGGCCACCGCCGAGCCCAGGCTCTGCGGTGCGACCCGGACGCCGGGGACACCGGCACCGGCGAGGGCGGCCGTGACCGCGTCGCGTTCGATCACCTCGTAGAGGCCGTGCAGGGTGGCCTCCACGACGGTGTTGCCGCTGGCCAGGCCGTTGGTGGAGGACAGGAACGCCGGTGGGTGCCAGCCGTCGCGGCGCTGCAGGGAGAGACCGACGACATCGACGGGTACGAGTGTCAGCGCGCCACCGTCGAGCGAGCGCGCGGGCACCCAGTCGAGGGGCAGTCCGTCGTGCAGGACGCTGGGGACGCTGGGGGTCAGGGCGTACACGTCGTAGGTGAGCCGGTCGGCGACCTCGCGCGGGCTCGCCGTCAGGTCCGCGCCCAGCGGCTGCTCGGCGTGCCAGATCTCGATCGACTCCATCACCGCGGAGAGCCGGGCCAGCTCCGGGGTCACCCCCTTGCCCTGGGACACGGCCAATGTCGCGGACAGCGGTCGGACCGCCTGGAACGTCGGGATCCCGATCGTGTCGAGCCGGGTGATGTCGGCGACCCGGGTGACGCCGACGATCCCGGCGGCCCGCTCCGCCATGACGAGGGTCTCCGCCGGTGGCCGGGCCCGATCGGTGCCGGGCAGCCGTACCTTCCGCTCATCCGTCTCGGTCTGCATGTGGTCGCTCCCCCGTTCAGAGATTGGCGGTACGCCGTAGCAGCGCGCGGGCTGCGACAGCGTTGGCCACGACGGCGATGACGGCGAGCACGACCAGGCTGGGCCACGCGGAGCCGAACCCGAGCACGGCGCCGTCGCGCATCCCGTTGATCGCGTACGTCACCGGGTTCACCACCGAGATCCAGCGCAGCACGACCGGCAGCTGGTCCACCGGGGACAGTGCCGGGGCGGTGAACACCAGCACGAGCACCGAGATGCTGCTGAGCACGGAGAACGTCCGGTAGTCGCGGATGAGGATCGCGCCGGCGAGGTAGATCCCGTTGAAAGCGACCGCGGCGAGCACGAGCGCGACCAGCATCGTCAGCCAGTTGGCGAGCGGGAACGGGTAGCGGAACAACGCCATCGCCACGACCAGCGCGAGCAGGCTCTGCGCCAGCACCAGCGTGACCCCGGCGAGCAGCTTGCCCAGCAGGAACCGCGACCGGCGCAGCGGCCACGACCACAGCTGGGTGGAGACGCCGCTCATCTCCTCCTGGAACAGCGCCATCCCGGTGGTGCCCGCGGCGCTGACCACGGACATCGCCAGCACCATCGGCAGCAGGAAGACCGCGAACGGCAGGGTCGTGCCCTTGTAGGAGATGTCCCCGACGACGTTGCCGAGCGCGGTGTTGACCAGCAGCAGGTACACCAGGGTCGGGGTCAGGCCGAAGATGAGGTTGACCCGGTTGCGGGCCAGCAGGGCGTACTCCCGGTAGAAGACCGCGGAGAAGTCGGCGGCACGCGCGGGCGCGACCGGCGGGGTGTGCTCGAACACCAGCTCGGTCACAGGGCACTCTTCTCTGTCATCCGGAGGAACACCTGCTCCAGGGAGTCGGCGGCGGTCGTGAAGCCGGTGATCGCCACGCCGGCGTCCTGGCAGTGCAGGGTCAGGCCGGGCAGCACGTCACGGCCGGCGGCGCCGTCGATCTGCACCTCGGTGTCGTCGACGGTTGCCGCCAGCCCCTCGCCGTCGGCCCATTCGGCGACGACCTTCGCGGCGATCGGGTCGTCGACGGTCACGACCAGGCGGCTGCCGCCGTACTCGCGGACCAGCTCACGCGGCTGGGCGAAGCGCAGCACCCGGCCCGCGCTGACGACCAGGACGCGCTGGCAGTTGCGCTCGATCTCCTCGATGTGGTGGCTGGTCCAGAGCACCGTCACGCCGTGCTCGGCGCGCAGCCACCGGACGAACTGCTCGACCTGGTGCCGCCCGGCGACGTCCAGGCCCGCCGACGGCTCGTCGAGGATCAGCAGCTGCGGGATCGTGAGCAGCGCCCGGACGAGCTGCAACCGCTGCCGCTGCCCGCCGGAGAGCTGGAACACGAGCCGCGGCAGCGCCTCGGTCAGCCCGAGATAGCCGGCCACCTCGGCCGCCCACGGCTCGACGGCCTGCCAGGACAGACCCCGGAACTTCGCGGCGATCTTCAGGTTGTCCAGTCCGGACAGCATCTCGTCGTACGGGCCGGACTGGTGCATCGCGCCGATCCCGGACTTGGCGCGCACCGGGTCCTGCGCGGGGTCCAGCCCGAAGACCTGGATCACGCCGCTGGTCGGCGGGGTGACCCCGCAGATCAGCTTCATCAGCGTGGTCTTCCCCGCGCCGTTGGGCCCGAGCAGCCCGACGGTCTCGCCCCGGGCGATGTCGAACGAGATGCCGTCCACCGCCGGCGTCTCCTTGCCGCGGTAGCGCTTCGTCAGCTCCACCGCACTCACCACATCGGTCGCCACGATCCCTCCCCCCATCCATCGACGTTGTTGAGGGGACCGTACGGCGCCGAAAACCTCTCGGCAGCGAACTGCCGCGAAGCTGCCGCCTATCTGCCATTCGCGGGGCAGTCACGTCCTTAGCATTCATCCATGGCAATGGCAGAACCGGCTGTAGTGCTGTTCGACGGCGCGGGCGGTGCGGAATTGACCGGGGTACGCGACATGGTGACCGGAGCATTCTCGACACCGGCGATAACGGTCGGCGCGGGCGACGGCCCCCTTTCTCTCGACGTCGATTCGGGGACGCTGACGGACGGCGACCGGCGGGTGCGCCCGGCGGTGGTGTGGACGCGGCATCGGGCGCCCGGCACGCTCGTCGCCCATGCCCGTCCGGCGGGGTCGATGTCGGCGCTCGCGGCTTCCGCGTGGGCGGACTTCCTCGGCGAGGTGTGCGCCGCGGCGACGACCACGCTGCCGGGGACGGCTCCGGCCGGGACGGCGCAGGTGCGGTCGGCGGGACGGCTCGGGGTACGCGTACCGCGTACGGTGCTCAGCACCGATGTCGCCGCCGCGGCCCGGCAGCTGGGCACGGACCGGGTGATGGTCAAGATCCCGGACTTCCGCCTGGCCGAGCCGGATCCGCGTAGCTGGGCCCCCCACCTACCCGTCGTGCTCGACGCTCCGGCGGTGCAGGACAGCGGCGGGCATCCGGTGGTCGTGCAGGAATACGTCGCGCACGTCCGTGAGCTGCGCGTCTACTACCTGAACGGCACGCTGTGCGCGTTCGACGTCGGCAAGCGGAACCCGGCTGCGACCTGGACCGACCCCGCGTCGGTGAGCGTGGCCCGCACGGACTGCCCGGGCGCCGCCGCGGTGGTGGTCCGGGCCCTGGCCGCCGCGTGGGGGCTGCGCTACGCGGCGTTCGACCTGCTCGTCACCGGCACCGGCGAGGTCGTCTTCCTGGAGGCCAACCCGGACGGCGACTGGCTCTGGTACGAGCGCCGCGCCCGCTGGCACGGCGTGACGTTCCTGGCCGCCGTGATGCTCCGGGAGCTCTTCGATGCCGCCCGCTGACCCGATCTCCGCCCGCGACCTGCAGCTGCTGGCGATGCTCGCGCGCGGGCACACCACCGACCGGGCCGCCCGCGAGCTGCGCCTGAGCCGGCACACCGTCGGCGAGGAGATCAGCGTCCTGCTCGGGCGGTTCAAGTGCCGCAACCGGGCCGAGCTGGTCGCGTACTGCTATGTGCACCGGCTGCTGCCGGTCGGCGTCTGGCCCCCGCCGTACGCCCCGATGTCCGAACTCTCTTTGGTGGGTGAGTGAAATGCATGACGCCCTGGGTGTGCTGCGCGACGCCGGATATCCGGTCGACCAGCTGAGCGGACCGCAGCAGGCGGTGCTGGCCGCGCTGTCGGAACAGGAGACGACCCTGCTCGTCGCGGTGCACGACCGGCTGCGCGACGCCGAGGGCGAGGTCACCGCCCACGACCTGAAGCTGCTCTGACGCGTGAGCCGCAGGCTGGTGGTCGTGCTCTTCCTCGATCTGGTCGGCTGGACCGCGCTCGCGGAACGGGTCGACCCGGAGCCGCTGCAGGTGCTGCTGGAGCAGTACTACGGCATCTGCTCGGCATCGATCGAGGACCACGGCGGGGTCGTGGAGAAGTTCATCGGGGACGCCGTCATGGCGGTCTTCGGCACGGACCGCTCCGGGGAGGACGACGCGCTGCGGGCCCTGCGCGCCGCGTGCGACATCCGGGCCGGGACGGCGGCTCTGGTCAATCCCCTGGGCCGGCCGGTCGACGTGCACTGCGGGATCGCGGCGGGCGAGGCACTGGTGACCCACTCGCCGCGGGCCGGGCTGCGGATCGTCGGTGACGTCGTCAACCTCGCAGCGCGGCTGCAGTCGGCCGCCGTCGCCGGGGAGATCATCGTCAACGACGTCGTCGCGGACCTGGCCCGGCAGCACTTCGCCATGGTTCCGGTGCCGCCGCTGACCGTGAAGGGCAAGGAGCTGCCGGTGGCGGCGCTGCGGGCCGGGGACGCGTACGGCGCCGGCGGCCGCCCCGACGACGGTGCCCCCATGGTGGACCGCGACGCCGAGCGGGCCCGGATCAGGGCCGCGTACGACGCCGCCGCAGGGCAGCGGCGCACCCGGACGGTGACCGTGCTCGGCCCACCCGGGGTCGGCAAGTCCCGCCTGGTCCGCGAGGTGCTGGCGGAGCTGGCCGCCGCCGGTGCCGTGTTCACCGCGGTGACCGGGACGTGCCCGTCGTACGGTCCGAACGGCAACCACGTCACCCTGCTGCAGGTCCTCGACGCGCTGGCCCACAGCGGGCACAGCCCCCGCGTGACCGCGGTCCTGGACGGCCTGCGCCAGGGTGCGCACGCCCGGACACCGGGTGTGGAGGAGGTGTCCTGGGCCGCGCGGGAGCTGCTCACCGCGGCCGCCGGTGCGCAGCCGCTCGTCGTGGTCTGGGACGGGCTCGACGCGGCCGGGCTGTCGCTGCTGCGGTTGATCGGCGAGCTCACGCGTACGTTGTGGGACCTTCCGCTGCTGATGATCTGCGCCGGCCGCCCCGAGCTGATGGAACGCGGTGCCCCCTGGGTGCGCGGGCCCGGCGACGAGGTGATCTGCCTGGGACCGCTGGGTCCGCAGGACAGCGCGTCGCTCGTCGCGCTGCTGCTCGCCGCCGGTGCCGAGGTGCAGGCGCACGAGGCCGGGACGATCGACCGGGTCACGGCGCACAGCGCGGGCAATCCCCTGTTCATCCGGCTGATGGTGGAGTCATCCGGAGGCGTGCCACCGACGATCACCGCGCTGGTCGGGGCGGCCCTCGACCGGCTGCCCGCACCGGCCCGGGAGCTGCTCGGCGCCGCCGCGGTGGCCGGGTCCTCGTTCACGGTGCACGAGCTCGATCCGCTGGGTACGCCCGTGACCGCCGCCGATCTGGAGACGCTGGTACGGCGGGGGCTGATCCGGCCTGCCGAGCGGCCCGGCGGGTACAGCTTCGTCCAGCAGCCGGTGCACGAGGTCGCGTACGGGCGGCTCGACAAGAACCAGCGGCTGATCTGGCACCGGGCCCTGGCCGCGGGCGGGGTCGCGGCGGCGTTCCATCTCGCGGCGGCCGTACGCCTGCTCGCGGAGCTGCGCCCGCACGACGCCGAGCTGCCCGCCCTGACCGGAGAAGCGGCCGATGCTCTGCTCCGCGAGGGCACGGCGGCGCTGCGGCAACGCGACGTCCCGGCGGCGATCGAGCTGCTCGGGCAGGCCGTGGAGCTGATCCCGGGCGGGGAGGTCGCGGCGATCCGGCTCAGCGACGCCCTGCTCCTGGCGGGCGACCTGACCCGCGCGGTCTCGGTGATCGCCGCGGCAGCGGGCTCGCCGGCCTGCCGCGCCCAGCGGTACCTGCTGGACGCGCGGCGCGGCATCCGTACGGAGGTCCGGCGGGAGCTCGAGGGCGACCCGGGTGACCGGCTCGCCGGCTGCCGCTTCGAGCAGCTGCGCATGCTCACCCACCTGGCGTGCGGCAGGTTCGGGGCAGCCGAGCTGGCGGCACGCGCCGCGCTCGGGCACGCGAAGGAGCTCGGCGACGACTACGAGCAGGAGCGGCTGCTCGTCGCGCTCTGCGAGATCCGGCAGTGGTCGCCGGTGCCCCTCGCCGAACGACTGGCCCACTGCGCCGAGCTCGCCGGCCGTTTCGCCGCCGACCCGTTCCTGCTCATGCCGGTGCTGGTCGCGCGGGCCCGGAGTCTCGCGCTGACCGGTGACGGCCCGGGCGCCCACGCCGCACTCGCCGGAGCCGGGGCGATCGTCGCGCAACTGCGGCTCACCATGGGCGAGGTCCTGATCTCCCAGGCCGCGGGGCTCGTGACCGCACTGGACGGCGACCACCGCGGCGCGCGCAGGCATTTCCAGGACGCCGCGGCGGCACTGGAACGGGCCGGGCACGCTCCGACCGCCCTGACGTTGCGCGTGCAGGCGGCCCGGGAGCTGATCACCGAGGACCTGCCGGGCGCGACCGCCGAGATCGCCGGGCTCCTGGAAGAGCATCAGGACATGGAGGTACGCGGGCGGCTGCTCGCCCTGTCCACCGCCGCGCGGCTCGGCGTCGCCCCGCCGGACGCCGTGACGTCGCTGCTCGCCACCACCGACGACCCGTGCCTGCGCGGTGACGTGCACTTCGATCTCGCCCGCGCCCATCGCACTGCCGGGGACGAAGCCGCGGCGGCGCGGGCGGCCCGGGAAGCTGTCGCGAGTTACGCCGGGATCGGGGCCGAGGTTCCCCTGCGATCGGTACGCGCGTGGAGCTGACCCCTGCCCCGTGGCGGCGTGAACGGGCCCGGTACTTCGCGGGCGTACCGGCGTGGGGCATGCCTGCCACGGGGTACCGCGAGGAGCCCGTACCCGCGAGCCTGTTCGGCGGTGTCGACCGGGATTGGGCACTCGGTGGCGCGGACGGCAGCGGCGTACGCGTCTGCGTCCTCGACAGCGGCATCGACGGCACCCATCCCCTCGCCGGACCCGTCGACCGGGCCTGGGAGGTCGTCACCGAGGAGGGCCGGGTGCCCCGGGTCCGCGCCTGCGAGCCGACCGACACCGCGGGGCACGGCACGGCGTGCGCGGGAATCATCCGCGAACTCGCCCCCGGCGTGGAGCTCAGCTCGCTGCGGGTCCTCGAGGACGGGAAGTCCGGCAGCGCGGCGGCGCTGATCGCGGGGCTCGCGTACGCGATCGAGCAGGACTTCGACGTCATCAACATGAGCCTCTCCACCGCCCGGCTGGAATTCCGGGGACGGCTGGCCGAGCTCTGCGACCGCGCCTACTTCCGCCGCACGACCCTCGTCGTGGCCGCGCACAACCTGCCGATCGAGAGCTTCCCGTGGAGCTTCTCGTCGGTGATCTCCGTGGCGAGCCACGCGGAGCCCGGCCCGCTCACCTACTACTACAACGCCGCGCCGCCGGTGGAATTCTGCGCGCGGGGCGTACGCGTTCCCGTCGCCCAGCCCGGTGGCGGTGTCACCCGCAACACCGGCAACAGCTTCGCGGCGCCGCACATCGCGGGGATCGCCGCCCGGGTCCTGAGCAAACACCCGTGGCTGACGCCGTTCCAGCTCAAGAGCGTGCTCTACCACTGCGCCGACAACGTATCGATCGAGGGGGATGACGGTGGAGTTCTCGTCAGCAGGGCCACATAGCGGGGTCACCGAGCAGCTGCTGCTGCAGTCCGTCGTCGCGGTGGCACGCCACGTCTACTCGGCGGCCGCCACATCGGTCTTCATGGTCAGCCCGGACACCGGCGAACTGGTCTTCGCCGCGGTCGCCGGCGCGGGCCAGCAGAGCCTGGTCGGGCGCCGGTTCGCCCCCGGCACCGGGATCGCCGGCTGGGTCGCGGCGAGCTGCCAGACCCTGATCACCGACGTGAGCGGCACCGACCGGTTCGCCCGCGACGCGGCGGCGTCCACCGGCTACCTACCGGCCAGCATCATGGCGGCCCCGCTCGTCGCCGAGGGCGAGTGCATCGGCGTCCTCGAGGTCCTCGACCGCCGGGTGGGCACCGACGACGCCGCCCGCGAACTCGACGACATGGAACTGCTCGACCTGATCGCCGCCCAGGCCGCCCTGAGCCTCGCCCTGCTGCGGCGCACCGACCGCACCGCGCCGCCGCCCCCGCTGGGGAACCTGCTCGCCCGGCTCTCCGAACACGCCGCGACGGACGCCTCCGACCCCCTCGCGGTCGCTCTGCTCGGCGTCTCACTGGACCTGCTGGACCGGCGCACCCGAACGGTCGCGCACCGTTAAGTCCGGGCCGCCGATTGCCCACCGTTAGGTGCAGGCCGCCGGCTGCGCACCGTTAGGTCCGGGCCGCCGGCTGCGCACCGTTACGTGCGGGCCACCAGCTGCGCACCGTTACGTGCGGGTCGCCTGGTGACACACCGTTAGGTTGCGGGCCGCGCGGTCGCGCACCGTTAGGTCGCGTGCAATTTAGTTGTGCACAATTAAGTTGTGTACAACTTAATTGTGCACAACCTAACGGGACCGAACAGCCGGGTTGACACTCCGTTCGGACGTCCAAGATAATTTGGATGTTCCTGAAGATTAGATCGAGCGGGGGCAGCGTGACGACTCCCATCCCTTTCCCGGAACTCCTGCGCCACCATCGGGTGCGGGCCGGCCTGACCCAGCGGGCCCTCGCCGACCTCTCCACGGTCAGCCCCCGGGCGATCCGCGACCTCGAGGCCGGCCGGGCCAACGCCCGCACCCAGACGATCCACCTGCTCGCCGACGGCCTGCACCTACAGGGCGCTATGCGCGACCTGTTCGTGACGGCCAGCCTGACCAGGCGTCCCACCGGCCCGTTCGACAACGGCTGCTGCACCGCCGCGCCCACGGCCCCCGACGCGCTGATCGGGCGGGAGGGCGAGGTCCTCGACCTGCTCGAGGTGCTCGCCTCCGGGCGGCGGATGATCGCGCTCTCCGGGCTGCCCGGGGTAGGCAAGACCCGGCTGGCCGCCGAGGTCTCGACGCGCGCCGGGGCCCGGCACGACTGGCCGGTGCTCTGGATCGGCACCGACATGGGGACGCTGCACCGGCACGGCACCGCGTACGGTCCGCTGCTGCGGTCGCTGAAGTCCCTGACCGAGAGCGACGCCGACGACGAAACCCGGGACGCGGTCGGGCAGGTGCGTCAGCTGATCGGCCGGCACGAGGCCCTGCTCGTCCTCGACGGGCTCGCCGAGGCCACGATGCCGCTGCTCGTGCGGGAGCTGCTCGCCCAGTGCCCCGGCCTGCGGGTGATCACCACGTCCCGGCGGCCGTGGCACGTCGCGGGCGCGCACCCGGCGGTCGTCGCGCCGCTGCCCACGCCGTCGATGAGAACAGAAGCGCCGGCCGAGCTGGCGGGCGTACCCTCCGTGCGGTTGTTCGTGGAACGCCTGGCGCAGGCCCGGCCGGGTTTCGGGCTGAGCACGGCGAACGCCCTGGCCGCGGCCGAGATCTGCCGGCGGCTCGACGGGCTGCCGCTCGCCCTGGAGGTCGTCGCGGAGCGAGGCCGGGTGCTCAGTCCGCAGCAGCTCGCCGAGGTGACCCCCGCGGACCTGCTCGACCTCGCCGTCCCGGCCCGCCCCGACCGCCAGGCCCTGACCATCGGCGCCGTGGTCGGCGCCAGCCTCGCGCGGCTGGGCAAGTGGCACCACACGATCCTGCGCGAACTGGCCGGCACCGCGAGGCCGGGCACGGTGACCGATGTCGTGCGCGCCCTGGGGCACGGGCTCGACGAGGTCGCCGCCGGGCTCGACGTACTCATCGGCTGCGGGCTGGTCCGAGCCTCGCACAGCGAGGTGAGCACCGAGCTGCGGGTGCCCAACCTGGTCCGGACCCTGGTCCTGCGATGACGCGGACCTCAGCCGACGGGGGTGTAACCGGCGGTCAGAGCGTAGAGATCGAGACGGTCGCGGACGTTGTCCCGCAGCGACGGGCAGGGCGGTTTGCCCTCCCGCCAGAGTTTGGGGCACGCGCCGCCGCACACCGGCAGGATCGCGCACCCGCGGCACGCTGTCGCACCGGCGTCGAGGGTGTCGTACCAGTCGTCGAAGGCCCCCGGTGGCCGCAGCTCGTCAGCAGCCAGGCTTCCGACGTGCCCGAGGTCCTCGTCGCGATGGCCGGGCACGAGCGACTGCTCGGTGCAGCTGTAGACGCGCCCGTCGGCGCCGACCACCTCGCTGTGCCGCGACGTCGCGGCGCAGACCACCCGGCGCGGGGCCGCCGGCAGCAACCGGAACCGCAGCCCGTGGCGCTGGTAGGCGAGGAACCACGCCATCTCGGCCGCCGCCAGGTCCGCGCGCGGCACGGCCACGTCGCTGACGTCGTTGCCCCACGAGTGCACCGGCGCCGGGTAGCAGGCGACCCGGTCGTGGGCGAGCCCGGCGGCTGCCAGCTCCGCGGCGAACGGTTCGGCCAGGGCCGCGTTGTGCACGCCGATGTTGGTACGCACGGTGAAGTGCAGCCCGTCCAGCTCGGGGTCCCGCAACGCCGCGCCGATGACCCCGATAATCTTGTGGAACGAGCCGGCGCCGCTCTTCAACGGCCGCGACGCGTCGTGCACCTCGGCCGGGCCGTCGAGGGTGACCTCGACGGAGCTGATCCGCGCGTCCCGGTGCAGCGCCCGGAGCTTGCGCGCGTCCAGCAGCGACCCGTTGGTGACGATCTTCGCGGCATACCCGACGCCGGCCTCGTCGGCGGCGGCGGTGAAGCGGCGGGACAGGTCGAGCAGCACGGCATAGCCCATCAGCGGCTCGCCGCCGAACCAGCGGACGTTGAGCGTGTCGTACCGGCCGCCGCGGGCCGCCCGGGCGACGCGTTCCGCCAGCGCGGCGCGGTGGTCCCGCGAGACCGTGACCCGCTCGTGGGTCTGCCCGCAGTAGCCGCAGCCCATGTTGCAGTAGGCGCTCGGCATCACCACGAAGTCGCGGGTCCGGCGGTCGCGGGCCGCCACCCGGGAGGCCTCGATGACCTCGGCCGCCTCGTCGTGGTCCACTTCGACCAGTAGCCCCGATTGCGCCAGGCGGGCGTCGTCCCCCTCGGCGACGCCCGCTTCCAGGCGCTGCGCGGTGGCCAGGTCGACCAGGTAGACCTTCGCCGTCGCGGTGTTCAGGACCGGGCGCACGACCCGGCCCGAGGGATGGCGGAAGGCGTTCCGGCCGACCACCGCATACCTGCTGGGTCGCAGGCGGTCAGTTCTCGGCACAGCCGGCGTTGACGGTCTCGGTGAACGCGGAGTGCAGGGTCGTGGTGGCCTGGGTGATCTCCTCCATGAAGACGTGCGCCTCGTGGTGGAGCACGCCGGCGGCGGCACTGAGCTGGGTGCCCGCCTGTTCGGCCAGTTCAGCCGCGTGCTGCAGAAGCCAGGAATCGATCAGCATGGGTGCACCCCTGAATCCGCTGGAGAAACAGATCATCGTGGAACGTCCAAGTTTTGCTAGATGATCTAGCTAAGTCAAGCGTCGTATTTCGGCGGTTCATTCGAGGGGATTTGGATATCGCGACTATGCTCCGAGACGTCACCGTTTGAAGGGAAATACATCGATGACCGCCGAACCCCGCGTCGTCCGCGACGTGGAGACGCTCAAGGCCCTCGCCGATCCGGCACGCCTGGCGATCGTGGAGCTGATGATGGCCGACCGGGCCCGCTCCTGGACGGCCAAGGAGCTGGCCACCGCGATCGTGATGCCGCCGAAGAAGCTCTACTACCACCTCGGCCTGCTCGAACAGCGCGGCCTGCTCGAGATCCGCAGCACCCAGGTGGTCAACGGCATCATCGAGAAGCACTACGGCACCGCCCAGGCGAGCATCGTCTTCCAGCGCGGCAGCGCCGGCGAGCCGGTCGAGGAGATGGGCGCGCTGGTCAGCACGTTCCTCGACGAGGTGAAAGGCACGATCATGACGGGCCTGCGCTCGGGCCGGGCCGCGCTCGACCGGGACGCCCCCGACGCCGAGCGCATCGTCGTCAGCTACACGTCCGCCGGCATGGCACCGGAGCAGGCCGGCCGGTTCCGCGAGGCGCTGCTGGAGGTCGTCGAGCAGTTCAGCGCCGCCACGACTCCCGGGCAGCCCTCGTTCGACCTGCTCATCGCAATTGCCCCGCGGACAGAGTCGATCGCCCCGCAGACGGAGTCGAACGCCTCGCAGACGGAGTCGATCGCCCCGCAGATCGAACCGTAGGGCACGTTCCTGGGCGTCCTAGGAGGATAGGTTGGGAATGCCGGGGTCCTGACGGGGGTTGGGGCCTGCGTGAAGAAGAAGATCGGGTTCCTGTCGTTCGGCCACTGGCGTGACGTCAACGGGTCACAGACCCGCAGCGGCGGCGACGCGCTGCTGCAGACCATCGACCTGGCCGTGGCCGCCGAGGAGCTCGGCGTCGACGGCGCGTTCGTGCGCGTGCACCACTTCGAGCGCCAACTGGCCTCGCCGTTCCCGCTGCTCGCCGCGATCGGCGCGCGGACCAGCCGGATCGAGATCGGCACCGGCGTGATCGACATGCGCTACGAGAATCCCCTCTACATGGCCGAGGAAGCCGCCGCCGCCGACCTGATCAGCGGCGGGCGCCTGCAGCTGGGCGTGAGCCGCGGATCCCCCGAGACCGCGCTGCGCGGCGCCGAGTCGTTCGGCTACGTCCCGGCCGAGGGTTCGACCGCCGGCGACGATGCCCGCAACAAGACCGAGATCTTCCTCGCCGCGATCGACGGTGCCGCGGTCGCCCGCACCGACCCGGCCCGCACCGGCGGCGTCAGCGGCGGGCTCGCCGTCACGCCGCAGTCCCCCGGCCTGCGCGACCGGATCTGGTGGGGCGCCGGCACCCGCGCCACCGCGCAGTGGGCCGCCGGGATCGGCGTCAACCTGCAGAGCTCGACGCTGCTGAGCGAGGACACCGGCGTACCGTTCGACCGCCTCCAGGCCGAGCAGATCGAGCTGTTCCGCCAGGCCTGGAAGGAAGCCGGCCACACCCGCGAGGCCCGCGTGTCGATCTCCCGCAGCGTGCTGCCGATCACCGAGGACATCGACCGCATCTACTTCGGCAACCAGGAGCAGGACGAGGACCAGGTCGGGCTGCTCGAGGGCGTCCGCTCCCGCTTCGGCCGAACGTACGCCGGGGAGCCCGACCGTATCGCGGCAGAGCTCGCCGCCGACGAGGCGGTCCAGGCCGCCGACACGATCCTGTTCACGGTGCCCAACCAGCTCGGCGTCGAGTACAACGCCCGGATCCTCGAAACGCTGACCAAGCACATCGCGCCCGCGATCGGCTGGTCCCCCGCCCGCTGATCACGAGTTTTCCGCGAGCGGGCAGAATCGGGGGCGTGCCGACGCCTTCATCACCGCTGCGGAAAATGGGCTTTCTGACGATCGGGCTGTTCGACGGGGCCGATCCCGGGCCGGGTCACGAGTCGACGCTGGCGATCATCCAGCTGGGTGAGCAGCTCGGGTTCGACAGTGCCTGGCTGCGCCACCGCCACCTGCAGTTCGGGATCTCGTCGCCGATCGCGGTGCTCGCCGCCGCGTCGCAGCGCACGAGCCGCATCGAGCTCGGCACGGCGGTCACCCCGCTGGGCTGGGAGAACCCGCTGCGGCTCGCCGAGGACCTCGCGACCGTCGACATCCTGACCGGCGGGCGGCTCAACCCGGGCATCAGCGTGGGGCCGCCGATGAACTGGGAGCACGTCCGCGACGCGCTCTACCCGGACACCGCCGGCACGGAGGACCTCACCTACGGGCGGGTCGAGCGGCTGCTGAGCTTTGTCGCCGGGGAGAAGGCCAGTGACCTCAGCGGGGCGCAGGGCGTCGTCGAGGTCTTCTCCGACCGGGTCGAGCCGCACGCCGCCGGGCTGCGGGAGCGCATGTGGTACGGCGGGGCCAGCCTGCGCTCGGCGACGTGGGCCGGCGAGCACCGGATGAACTTCCTGACCAGCAGCGTCATCCAGGCGGAGGGGTCGGAGGACTTCGCGCAGAACCAGCTCGCGCAGGTGCGGGCGTTCCGCGCGGCGCACCCCGGCGGCGAGGACGCCCGGGTGTCGCAGGGGCTCGTCGTGATCCCCACCGACAGTGCCACCGACGAACAGAAAGCGCGCTATTCGGCGTACGTGGAAAAGCGTCTTCCCCGCACCGCGACCACGCACGGACCTCGGCGGATGATGTTCGCGCCCGACCTGATCGGCTCGTCGGAGCAGATCGCCGAGCAGCTCTACGCGCACGCCGCGTTCCGGGAGATCCACGAGGTGGCGTTCGCGCTGCCGTTCAGTTTCGAGCACGCCGATTACGTGCAGATCCTGACCGACATGGCCACGAAGCTCGGGCCCGCGCTCGGCTGGAAGCCCGTCACAGTTTCCTGAGGCGCATCTTCAGGGCTCGGCGTGCCACCGGCCCGAGGTCGTCGACGACCTCGGCGAGGACGGCGAGCTGCTCCAGTGCGGTGAAAGCCTGGGCAGCGCCGTCCGGATCGACACCCTCGAACAGCTCCAGGCCGACGAACGCCGCCGACACCGCCTGCGCCAGGCCCGCCGGGTCGGCCAGCATGCCCAGCGGCGAGCCGTCCAGCAACCGGCGCAGCACCGTCTCGATCTCCGCGGTCCAGAGGGCCAGGGCCGCTCCCGTCGAGGCGGCGAGGCGCTCGTCGGTCTGCGCCCCGGCGAGCAACTGCCCGAGGACCGCGACGTTGCCGTCCGTCTTCTCCCGCTCGTGCAGCGCGCGGCCGACATCGAGCAGCTCACGCAGGTTGCTCACGGCGGCGAAGCGCTCCCGGTAGACCGCCACGCGGGTCTCGGTCTCGCTCCTGCACGCGACCGAGAGCAACTCGTCGACCGTGCCGAAGTGGTAGAAGACGAGCGCCTGGTTGACCCCCGCGGCGGCGGCGATGGTACGTGCCGAGACACCCGCGATGCCGTGCTCGCGCACCGCGGCCAGGGCGCCCTCGATCAACTTCTGCTGAGTAGCGGACACGACCCTCTTCCCGTTGAGCGTACGCTCAAATCGTAGCGGAAGGCTCACCTTCCCGAAAAGCCGACCGACGTTAGAACCGTGGAGAATCTGCCGGCTGTCGTCTCGCCCTATGGCGCGTACGCCGGCCTCGGCCTGCACATCCACGACCTGACCATCCGCGGGCACCACGGCGAGACGCTGATCGCCGCCGACGCGGCCGAGGGTGCGCTGCGCATCCTCGGCGACGGCCGGACCTACCGGGTCAGCCGCCTCGGGCGCATGTACGCCCTCAGCGCCCTCGGCCGCCCCGACGAGGCCCTGCGCATCGGCGAGGAGCTGGTCGCCGACACCGGCCCGTCCACCGGCCCGCGCACCACCGACGCCAAGATCCTCGCCGACACCGCCCGGATGCTGATCCAGGTCGGGCGGATGGACGAGGGCCTGCACTACGTGGCCCGGGCGATGGCGATGCTCGACGTCGTGCCCCGCAAGAGCCTGCGCTACTTCTCCGCGATGGCGTCGCTCGCCGACGCCGCCCGCGAGGCCGAGCTGTTCGAGCTGGCCGAGGTGGCCATGCTGCAGGCCATCAACGCCTTCGAGGAACCGAACGACATCTACCGCTCCGGCGCCGAGCTGCAGTACGCGGAGTTCCTGCTCGAATGGGCGTTACGCCTCGAGCAGGTGCAGCGTGAGGAGGAGGCCGCGGTCATCCTCGGCAAGAGCGTTACCATCCTGACCTACTGGTCGGACCGCGGCACCGACGCCCCCATCGGCGAGGCGCTGCTCGCGCTCGGCTACGCCAAGCAGGGCCGGCTCACCGCTGCCCAGGAACTCGTCGACGAGCACCTGATGCCCATGCGCGCCGGCGGCCACAACCACGAGACGCGTGCCCTGCACATGGCGCACGGCCTGGTGCTGCGCGCGGCCGGGGACCTCCGGGCCGCCCGGCGCGAGTTCCTGGCCGGCGACGAGCTGTGCGTCCTGCCCGCCCAGCGGCTCAACTTCCAGTTCGAGCTGGCCGTCACCGCCGCGATGCAGTCCCCCGGCGAGGCGAGCAGCACGATGCTGGGGGCGCTGCACGCGCACATCCGGATGCTGTGGCAGCTGCGGCTGGACCGGCGCACGATGCTGCACCAGTCGTACAAGCGGGTGGAGCTGGAGGCGGCCCGCAAGAGCGCCGACCGGCAGGCCACCTCAGACGCACTCACCGGGCTCGGCAACCGCCGGATGTTCGACAGCCGCATGTCGTCGATGTCGGGCGCGGGCGCACTGCTGCTCATCGACGTGGACCGGTTCAAGGCCATCAACGACGAGTTCTCCCACGGCGTCGGCGACCGCGTCCTCGGCGAGATCGCCGCCGTCCTGCGGGCGCACTGCCGCCACGACGAGGTGGCGATCCGCTTCGGCGGCGACGAGTTCGCGCTGTTCCTGTCCACCGGCGAGCTGGAATCCCGCCAGGTCGCCGAGCGGATCCGGCAGGTCATCCTCTCCCGCGACTGGTCCACGATCGCCCCCGGCCTGCGCGTCACCCTGAGCATGGGCCTGGCCACCTGCCGCCCCGGCGAGACCGGCGACGACCTCTACACCCGCGCCGACGCCAACCTCTACGCGGCCAAACGCGGTGGCCGCAACCGCCTCGCCGCCGCGGCCTGATGACCTGGTACGCCGTCCGGGCCCGCCCAGGCCTTCCTGATCGGCGACTACCCGCTCGCCGAGGACACCGAACTGTTCGCCCTGGCCCGCAGCAGCCCCTGTGCTCGCAGGACTACGACACCCGCTTCTTCCACACGGGCAACGAGATCACCTGATTCGCCCACGGCGACCGAAGATCAGCAGGCATTCTGTGGACTATGCGGATCGGGGTCATCGCGGGGCAGGGCGAGATCGGCGGGGCGCTCGCGCAATGGTGGACGCAGGCCGGGCACGAGGTGGTCGCCAGCATCGGGGACGCGGGTGCCACCGTGCAGGAGGCGGCGGTGTTCGGGGACGCGGTGCTGTTCGCGCCGGAGTGGGGTGCGGCGCACGACGCTCTCGACCTGGCCGGTGGTGCGCTCGCGGGGAAGCCCGTGCTGGACGCGACCGAGCCGCCGCCGAGCGAGAGCGGCCTCGAGCAGCTGGCCCTGTGGTCGCCGGACGCTCACTGGGTGAAGGCGCTGAACACGCTGCCCGTCTCGGTGCTCGACGCGCGGCGCGGCCGGGACCCGATGCTCGCGGAGTTCCTGTGCACCGACTTCGCCGACGCCCGGGCGACGGCGTCGCAGCTCGTACGCGATCTCGGGCTCGCGCCGATGTTCGCGGGCGGCGCCGACCGGGCGTGGATCACCGAGACCGGGCCGCTGCACATGCGCGAGGTCGACATCAGGGACGCCACCGCGTACCTGGCCGCCGCGCTCGACGGGACGCGCTGACGCCGATCGTCCCGTTCCGGGGTTAAAATCCGGTATGACGCTTCCGCAGATCGTCGACCGTGAGGTTTGGCTGGCCGCCCGGGTGGAGCTGCTCGGCCGGGAGAAAGAGATGACCCGGCGGATCGACGCGCTCAACGCGGACCGCCGGCGGCTCCCGATGGTACGCGTGAACGAGCCCTACGAATTCCACGGCGCCCACGGACCGGCCCGGCTGGCGGACCTGTTCGACGGGCGCCGGCAACTCATCGTGCAGCACGTCATGTTCGACCCGTCCTGGGACGACGCGTGCCCCAGCTGCACCGCCGGGGTCGACGAGCTCTCCCCCGGCCTGATCGAGCACCTCAACGCCCGCGACACCTCGTTCGCGCTGATCTCGCGCGCGCCGCAGCCGAAGCTCGCCGGCTACCAGGCCCGCAAGGGCTGGACGATCCCGTGGTACTCGTCGCACGGCACGAACTTCAACCTCGACTACGGCGTGACCATGGACCCGGCCGACGAGGATCCGCCGATCTACAACTACCAGCCGCTGCCGTGGGCCGTCGAGCCCGGCACCACCCAGGAACAGCCCGGCATGAGCTGCTTCCTGAAGGTGGACGACGCGGTGTTCCACACGTATTCGACGTTCGGGCGCGGGGTGGATCACCTCGGCGGGGCGTACGGTTTCCTCGATCTCACCGCCCTGGGCCGCCAGGAGGAGTGGGAGGAGCCGAAGGGCCGCGCGTCCTCCGCACGGCCCTCCGTCCCCAACTTCGTTACGCCGTCCTGACCTTGCGGCGGCGGGTCCAGGAAAACCCGATCAGGCCGGTGACCGCGGCAAGGACGCCGCCGCCCACGGTCCAGACCCAGCGGGACGAGAAGTCCGGCACCCAGTCGAAGGTGCCGCCGTCCTCGTCGTCCACCGGCGCCGCCGACGGGGCAGTGCCCCCGGTCAGCACGCTGCCCGGCCGATTGTTCGCCACCAGCGGCGCGGCGAGCACACCCTGGTCGGCGCCGGTGTCACCCTTCGGCGCGGCGAGCAGCAGGTCCACCTTCAGCGGCAGGCCCAGATCCTTCTCCGGCAGCTCGGTGCTCGACAGCCGCACGTAGTACGTGCCCGGCAGCGGGTCACCGTCCCACGGCTCCGCCCACGACCGGACCTGGCGCAGCTGACAGCGCAACGCGATCTGCGTCGCGCTCGCGTCGGCCAGGGGGCTCTGCTCCCCGGCCACGCAGGCCTGCCGGCGGCGCAGCCCGTCGAAGACCTCGATGGTCCAGGCCTGTCCGCCGGTACGGTCCCCGGCCGGGGGCAGCGCCACCGTCGCGGTCACGTCGGGCCGCTGCCCGGCCTCCGCGCCGAACGACCAGTACAGATAGTCACCGGTGACCGCGTCGACGTGCACCTGCTGACCCGGCGTCACCGCGACGGCTGTCAGGAACGAGGTCCCGGCGCTGCTCACCCCGGGAGCGGGGGACGGCACCGCGGCCGCGCTCTGTCCGGTCGCACCGATAAAGATGGCGCCGAGCGCCGCCGTGATCAGAACATGTCGGGTACGCATCTCAGTTGTCCCTCCAGGTCGCAACCCACCAGCGGGTCAGCCAGCCGGCCAGTACCCCGGCGACGAGCCCCGCCAGCCCGAGCACGAGCAGCAGCAACCAGCCCCGCCCGAGCCCCGGAGCGTCCGGCGTGTGCGAGGCGTCCACGACGTCGATGCTCAGCTCGAGGGGCATACCGGGAGCGCTCGCCGCGGTGTTCGACGCGAACGAGTTGCTCACGATGAGACACACATCGGTGGTCACTTTTTGTTCGCCGTCATCAGCGTCGTCGCTCGCCTGCGGCGAGGGCTCCTCATCACCCGACCAGCGCAGCCCGGCGGAGAGCACGTCGGCCCGCCCACTGCCCGCGTCGCTCCCCCGGACCAGCTCCCGGCCGTCGGCCGTCGCCGCTTTCATCAGTACGCCGTAATCCCGCGAAACCTGCCGGTCCAGCGCGACACTCACCGAGGCCCGCAATTCCTGACCCGACTGCACGGGTACGCGGTAATACCGGTGCTCCCCGATCTTCTCCCGATCGGTGTAGACCCCAGGCGCGAGCAACGGCGCACTCTGGCAGTCCTCAGCCCCGGTCACCGCCGCGGGAGCCACGGGCGGCGGCACAGCGGCCCGGTCCACGAGCTGCTTGACCCGGTCGGTCAGCTCCTCCTGGCTCTGCGCCGCGGTGAACGTCCCCCCGGTCGCGGTGGAGATGCAGACCAGCTGCTTACGCGTCTTCTCATCGGGCGCCAGCCCCAGCGTGTCAACAACCAGCTTCGTCCCCTGCGCGGCGAGCTCCCTGGCCACGGCGCAAGGATCTGGCGGCGTACACGTATCCTCGCCATCAGTGATCAGAACGATCCGCCGCACGGACCCGGAGTCCCCCAGATCCTTGGCGGCCTCCCGCAACGCGAGCCCGACCGGCGTGAACCCGGTCGGCTTGAGCCCCGCGATCGCATCCTTGGCAGCGTTCCGGTCAACCGGCCCGACCTCGACGATCTGCTGGGTGTCCTTGCACCCCGTCTTCTTGTTGTCCCCGGGATAGGTCGCCCCCAGCACCCGGATCCCGAGATACGTCGTCTCCGGCAGCGCGTCGACCACCTCGTTGAAGGCCCGCTTCGCCACGGCGATCCGGGTCTCCCCATCGATGTCAGCCGCCCGCATCGACCCGCTGACATCGAGCACCAGCTCTACGCGAGGCGGTTCGGCCTGCTCACCGGGCTCTCTCGCCTGCGCCGGCCCCGCACCGAGAAGACTAGATAAACCGATCAATCCGGTTATACCCACTATGGACAGTCTTTTGTGGATCACGCGGCAAGATCATAAGGGTACCGGCCCCACCCCACCGACCCGGCCCGGGGTCCGGTCATCCGACGGCCATTACGGCCCGATTCCCCCTCAGGAGCCCCGCCCCCGGGCGGCACGATCAGAGTGTGAATGACACCGTGGCAAGCCCCATCCGCCCTTCCTGCCGATCGGGGAGGACCATACCGGCAAGGTCCTTTGTCTGGATCTGCGAGACGGTCCCCACCACGGCTACATCGCCATTCGATGTCGGCCTCGCCGTCGTTGACGTGGTCGAGTTCGTGGCCCCAGAGCTCGTCGCCGTCGAGGCCGAGGATGGCCTGCTGGAGGTGGACGTACATGGCGTCGGTGGAGGCGGCGGGCAGGCCCTGCAGCGCGAGGTTGCGGAGGGTCGCGATCTCCTCGGCGTACCTGGTCCGCTCGTCGTCGCTTGCGTCCACCGCGATGAAGCCGGCCGTGGCCAGGAATCTTTCGCGGTCGTCGGCGGCGAGGGAGGCGCAGGTGCGGGCCAGCCAGGGCAGGAGGTCCGCGGACGGGTCGGGGCCGATCCGGGCCCAGGCCGTGGCGGGGTCCAGGTTGTCCGGGGGGATCGTCACTGCGCGATGGTAGGCCTCCTCCTTCTCGAGGGTGGGGAGGACCAGGTCGGCGGCGCGGCTGATGACTTCGCGGGACTCTACGAGGTGCGATCCTTTGCGCACAGCGCGTTTACCAGATCGGCGAGTGGGGCGGCGAGGTCCTGTTCGGTGGCGCCGGCGAGGGGCTGCAGGCCCAGGGAGCCGCGCATCAGGATGATGCCCAGGGCCGCGGACAGTACGATCTGGGCGCGCAACAAGGCGGAGCCGTCGTCGTGGCCGGCGGCGGCGGAGGCCATGCGTTCGCTGATCGTGCGGAGGACGCCGAGGCGCATGTCCTCGGCGTGCTGGTCGCCTGAGGAGCGCAGCAGCAGCAGGAAACGCTCGGGCAGGCGGTCCTCCCGGTCCGGGCCGGCGATCTTGTGGGCCAGGGCGGCCGCGATCCGGTCGAGCGGGGTGTCGTCGGAGTCGCGTCTGACCTCGGTGACCGCCTCGGCCAGGCACGCCTCGAACAGGCCTTCCTTGGACGTGAAGTAGCGGCTGATCAGGGCCACGTTGACGCCCGCGTCGTCGGCGATGTCGCGGACCGTGGTGGTGGCGTACCCGTTGCGGGCGAAACGGCCCGTTGCCACCGCGAGCAGCTGGGCCCGGGTGCGTTCCGCGTCGCGGGGGCGGCGGGTTCCGGGGATCGTGGCACGACCTGGGGCGACGGGCATGACCGGGCCTGGAGCTGTGCCCATGTGGCTGCCCTCCCGTCATGGCGATGTGATGGTCCGCTCACCTGCTGGTAACCGTTCGCCGGGGCGGCGCATGATGAGCGTCGCATAAGTCAGCGGGTGTTTACTAGTAGTCGGGGGCGCGGAGTGTCAGCACTCAGGGAGGTCACCGGGCGGCGGTGGCCGGCCTGGCTCGGTGAGCTCGGTCTGGTCGCGGCGCTCTTCCTGGCCTACAAGGCGGGCCGCATCCTCACCGCCGGTCACGCCGACGTGGCGACGGCGAACGCGGCGAAGGTGTGGCACCTGGAACGGCTGCTGCATCTGCCGAGCGAGCTCGCGGTGCAGAACGCGCTCGTGGACTGGCACTGGTTGCTGCTCGCGGCGAACCACTACTACGCGTACGTGCACTTCCCCGCGACCGCCGTGACGCTGATCTGGCTGTACATGCGACGGCCGGGGCTCTATCTGCGTACCCGTCGGATTCTCGCTCTTCTCACCGCGACGGCCTTCGCCGCGCAGATGTGGTTCCCGCTCGCCCCGCCGCGGCTCACGCCGGGCACCGGCCTGCTCGACACCGGCACGCTGTACGGCCCGGCCGTCTACGGCCCGCCGGACACCGACGCGCTCAGCAACCAGTACGCCGCCATGCCCTCGCTGCACGTCGGGTGGGCGGTGGTCGTCGCCGGTGCGCTGTTCGCGGCGACCCGCAACCGGTGGCGGTGGCTCTGGTTCGCGCACCCGCTGATCACCCTGCTCGTGGTGGTGGGCACCGGCAACCACTACTGGCTGGACGCGATCGTGGCGGTCGCCCTGCTGGCCCTGGTCGCCATCCCCGTCCTCGGCCTCGGCACCCTGCGGCAGGCGGTCGCTGCCACCCGCCCCCAGACACGCAGGTACGCGCTGCGCGTCCTCGCCGTAGCCGTCGCCGGGGTCGCCGTGGTGGTGGCGATGCGCGGGCGCGTCCCGGATCCGGGCGACGTCATCGCCGTCCTGGCCGACGCCGATGTGCGCTGGCTGGCCGTGGCGGTGCTCGTGCAGTTCCTCTCACAGGTGGCCTTCGCGCGGCAGCAGCGCGCCCTGCTGACGGCCCTCGACGTCGTCATCTCCCGGGGCTCCGCGCTGGCCATCACCTACACCCGCTCGGCGATCAGCATGGTGCTGCCGGCCGGGGCGGCGATGTCCGCGGCATTCGCGCTGCGGCAGTACCGGCGGCGCGGCGCGAGCGTCTCCGTGGCGGCGACCGTGATGGTGCTGTCCGGGCTCGCCTCGATCATCGGGCTGGCGGTGCTCTACGCGGGCACCGCGGGGCTGCACACGATCCTGGTGCTCGCCCTCGCGGCGGCCACCCTGACCGGGCTTTTCGTACTGTTGCGGGGGCGGTCGTTCGCGTGGCAGCCCACGTGGCGCTGGGCCGGCCGGGCACTCGACCAGCTGCGCGGCATCATCGCCGAGGCGCGGTCGGTGCGGGCCCGGCACTGGGCGGTGACGATCACCTACGCCGTACTCAACTGGCTCGCCGATCTCTGCTGCCTGATCGCCGTCGCGCACGCCTGCGGGCTGCCGCTGAGCGCGTTCCAGCTGGCCACCGCCTATCTGGCCGTGCAGGTCGTGCGGCAGATCCCCGTGACGCCCGGTGGTATCGGGCTGATCGAGGCCAGTCTGCTCGCCGGCCTGGTGGCGGCGGGTGCGCCGTACGCGAGCGCCACCGCCGTCGTGCTCGGTTACCGGCTCATCTCGTTCTGGCTCGTGCTGCCGGCGGGGCTGCTCGCGTACCTGCGCCTGAACCGGACGGCCGACCCGGCGGTAGTCGCGGTGTGACGTAAACGGATGTTGACTTACGCCGCCCTGACCCGATAATAAGTAAGCACACGTTTACTTCTATCTTCGGGGACGTCATGACCCAGACCATCGAGGAGCCCGGCGCTCCCGGCTCCACCGGCACCGGCACGGACGGGGGAAGCGGCTCCAGCGGCACGATGCTGGTGCTCTACCTGTCGCTCGGTGGCCTCGCGTTCGCCGTGCTCCAGTCGCTGGTCGCCCCCGCCCTGGGCACCATCGGCCGCGACCTCGGGGCGTCGACCAGCGACGCCAGCTGGGTGATCACGGCGTACCTGCTCTCCGCCTCGGTGCTCACGCCGATCCTGGGCCGCCTCGGCGACATGGCCGGCAAGCGCAAGGTCCTCATCGGGGTCCTGATCGCGCTCGCCGCGGGCACCCTGCTCGCCGCCCTCGCCCCCAACCTCGCGGTGCTGATCGTCGCCCGCGCGCTGCAGGGCGCCGCCGGTGCCATCCTGCCGCTGTCGATCGGCATGATCCGCGACGAGCTGCCCCGCGAGAAGGTCAGCGTCACCGTCGGCCTCATCTCCGCGATCTTCGGCATCGGCGCCGGCATCGGCATCGTCGCGGCCGGCCCGATCGTCGAGCACCTCTCCTGGCACTGGCTGTTCTGGCTGCCGCTCGTCCTGGTCGTCATCGCCCTGGTGGGTGCGATCTTCGGCATGAAGGAGTCCCCGGTACGCACCCCGGGCCGCCTCGACTACCTCGGCGCGGGCATCCTGTCGGTGGCGCTGGTGACCCTGCTGCTCGCCATCAGCAAGGGCCAGTCGTGGGGCTGGGGCGACCCGAAGACCATCGGCCTGCTCGCCGTCGGCGTCATCGCGCTGGCCGTCTTCATCCCGGTCGAGTTCAAGGTCGCCGAGCCGCTCATCGACATGCACCTGATGAAGCTGCGCGGCGTGTGGGCCACCGACCTGGTCGCCCTGATCCTCGGCTTCGCGATGTTCGGCACGTTCGTCCTGGTCCCGACGCTGCTCCAGCTGCCCGCCGCGACCGGTTACGGCTTCGGCAAGTCGGTGTCGCAGGCCGGGCTGTTCCTCCTGCCGACCGTCGTCATGATGGTCGTCTTCGGCCCGATCGCCGGCATCCTCAACCGTAAGTACGGCCCCAAGCTCCCGATGTTCCTCGGCACGGCCCTGGTCACCGCCGCGTTCATCCTGCCCGCCCTCGCCCACGGCGCGATCTGGCAGGTCCTCGCCTCGGGCGTCCTCACCGGCGCCGGCATCGGCTTCGCGTTCGCCGCCATGAGCAACGCCATCATCGAAGCGGTCCCCGCCAGCCAGACCGGCGAGGCCACCAGCGTCAACACGATCGCCCGCACCATCGGCAGCAGCATCGGCACAGCCGTCATCGCCGCGGTCATCACCTCCCACGCCGACGCCCGCGGCCTGCCCAGCGACGACGCCTTCACCATCGGCTTCTGGGTCTGCGCCGCGGTTGCGGTCCTGGGCATCGGCGCCGCCCTCGCCCTGCCGTCCGCCCGCCGCCGCCACGAGCAGGCCGTCGCCACCGGCGTCTCGGACGTCCCGCCGGAGCCGGAGGAGCTGCACCTCCCGCACGCCTCCCACAAGGCCTGACCGCCACAAGGCCTGACCGGTCGCACCGCCTGACCGGTCGCACGGCCTGACCGGTCGCACGGCCTGACCGGTCGCACCGCCTGGCTGTCGCACCGCCTGACCGCCGGACGGCACGGCTTCGCACGGCGATTTAGGTTGTGCACAATTAAATTGTGCACAACCTAACGCACTAACGAGAACGGCTCCGCCACATCTCTTCGATGTGGCGGGGCCGTTCTTATGCTTGCCTACCTGCGCTTTCAGGCGCAGCGCTCGCGGGTCAGACCTTGCGCCCCCGCGTGAGGCCTCACGCGCGGGTCAGACCTCACGCGGGTCAGGCCTCACGCGGGTCAGGCCTCACGCGGATCAGGGCTCGCGCGCGGATCAGGGCTCGCGCGCGGATCAGGGCTCGCGCGCGGATCAGGGCTCGCGCGCGGATCAGGGCTCGCGCGAGTGTGTGGGTCCGATGAAGGCCGTCCGCCCACGGGTCAGGCCTTGCGCCAGCGGGCGCGCTCCTCGCCGGGCTTGCGGGTGCAGATCATCGGGGTGCCCTTCCTCGTGACGCCGGTGGCGCCCTCGGGTGAGCAGAACGCGCCCGGCCTGACCACGGCGGGGACCGCGGGAGGTGCGGTGGTGGTGGGCTTCGGGCTCGGCTTCTTCGTGGTCTTCGAGGGGGACGGCTCGGGGGCGGTCCGGGCGGGGACCGGCTTCTTGATCGGTGGGACCTTGGTGCGGGAGGACGAGGACGAAGGGGACGGTGAGGACGGCCGGGAGCGTGACGGCGACGGGGACGACGTGGACTCCATCGGGGGCGGGGACGCGAGCGACGGCGCGATGAACTGCGGGGCGGAGGATGGGTTGCCGCCGCCGGTGAAGGCCTTGATCGCGGTGATGCCGCCGCAGCAGAGCAGCAGGAACGCCACCCCGGTGGCGAGGGCGACCTTCAGAGAGGTGGAGCGGGCGGGCTGGTTTGGCGCGGTCACGCGGGACAGCGTGCCGCTTACATTCACCATGGACGATCGGCTTTTCCGGCAGAGACCGGAAACGATCAGGTTAGCCCTGCCGGGTGAGCAATGCCGGGTCAGCAATGCCGGGTGAGCAATGCCGGGTCAGCAATGCCGGGTGAGCAATGCCGGGTCAGCAATGCCGGGTGAGGGCGCCCGTCACTTCGGGGCGACGGTCTCCCGGCCGGTGTCGAGGACCTTGGCGGAGACGGTGAGCGACCTGGATTTCTGGGTACCGCCGCCGACGGAGTAGATGTCGTACTTGTGGGTCTCGACCGAGCCCACCTCGCCGCCGCAGGAGAAGCCGAATGATTCCGTGCCCTCGGTGCCCACCATGCGGTAGGTGCCCGGGGTGTGGGTGGGGTCGTCGACCGAGAGGGCGCCGCTGTCCGCGCCGGTGATCTTCCAGGCGATGATCAGGTCGACGGCGGGGGCGCGGAAGACGGCGGTTCCCTCGGCGCATTTCGGCTTCTGGATCACCTTGAAGGAGACGATCCGGGGACCGGACACCGTGGAGTGCGACGGGGACGGGGAGTGCGACGGCTTGTGGGACGCCTTGTGGGACGCCTTAGTCGAGTGAGTGCGCGACGGCGACGCAGAAGGAGAGGTGGACGTGTGAGCGGAGGGAGACGAGGACGAGGAGGGGGAGGCCTGCACTATGGGCGTACATGCGGAAAGGGTGAGGGTTCCCAGCAGGAGCAGCGGAATGCGTGAGGTCATGACGGCAGCGTGAGTGCCCGGAATTAAGAAACGCTAAAGAAGTGAGGCGACGGCCGCGCCGAGGGTCGTCTCCGAGGCCGTGCGGTACGCCTTGCCCACCTCATCAGCCGCGAGCGACGAACGGGCGAGGGCTTCAGCGGTGTCGCGATCGGCCACCTCGTCCGGTGTGAACAGCGGCGCGCCGATGGCGGTGCGTTCCCGTTCGGCGATCACCAGCAGCGTGAGGCCGCGGGCCGGGTCGTCGCCGAGGATCGCCACCTGGGCGAGGCCCTCGATCGTGTCGAGCTGGCCCTCGGGGATCGCCAGGTCGGTGTAGATGCGCAGCGAGCGGCGCATGTGCTCGCCGGACTCCGCGAGCCGGCCCCGGCGGCGGGTCACGATGCCGAGGTTGGTCAGGGCGGCTGCCTCGCCGCGCTGCTCCCCCGCTTCCCGGAAACCGGTCAGCGCCTGCTCGAAGAGGGGTTCGGCCTCGTCGAGGCGGTCCATGCAGCGCAGGGTGCCGGCGGTGTTGTTGAGCGCCGCCGCGATCGCCCGGGCGTTGCCCTGCTGACGGGCGAGGTCGAGGCTCTCGTAGCCGTACGCCAGGGAGGCCTCGTAGTCCTGCTGGCCCTGAGCGGTGATCGACAGGTTGTTGAGCGAGGCGATCATCCCGGGCCGGTCGGCGAGGTCGCGGAACGTCGTCAGGGCCTGTTCCCCGAGGTCACGGGCGGCGCTCAGGTCGCCGGAGTTGCGGGCCAGGGCCGCGGCGGCGCGCAGGGCCCGGCCGCGCAGCGGGGTCGCGGTGGCCGGTGCGGCGTCGAGCGCGCGACCGAGCCAGGACAGACCCTCGGCCATCCGGCCGGTGATCCACCAGTACCACCACATCCCGGCGGCAATGTCCAGGCCGAGCCCGGGATCGCCGGTCAGGGACCAGGTCAGCGCGGCCTGGATGTTGTCGTAGTCCTGTCCCGTCACGGCCAGCCAGCGGCTGTGCTCGGGCCCGTCGGCGGGCGGGGGCTCGGCGAGCCGGTCGGCCCACAGCTGCGCGTGCCGCCGGTGCGCGGGGTCATCGGCGGGGAGGCGCTCGGCGGCGTACTCGCGGATGGTCTCGATCAGCCGGTAGCGGCCGTCGGCGTGTTCCACCATGGAGCGGGCGGCGAGCTGGGTGAGCGGGTTCAGGGCGTCGGTGCCGGCGACCGCCGAGGCCGCGGCCAGGTCGAAGCCGGTGGCGAACACGCCGAGGCGGGGCAGCAGTTCCCGCTGGGGAACGTCGAGCAGCTCGTAACCCCAGTCGATGGCCGCGCGCATGGTCTGGTGCCGGGCGACCGGGGAGGTGCCGACGAGCAGATCGAGGCGGCGGTCGAGACGGGACATGATCTCGGTCAGGGCCAGGGCGCCGAGCCGGGCGGCGGCCAGCTCCAGGGCGAGCGGGAGCCCGTCGAGCCGGCGGCACAGTTCGGCGGCGACAGGCAGTTCGTCGGCGCGCAGGGTGGTGCCGCCCCGGGCCGCGGCGACGCGGTCGGCGAGCAACCGGACGGCGTCCGAGCGGGCGGGGTCGGCGCCGGGTGCGGGGGTGGTCAGGCCGGTGAGGACAAAGACGACTTCTCCGGGTACGCCCAGAGGTTCGCGGCTCGTGGCGACCACCCGTACGCCCGGCGCGGCACCGAGCAGGTCGTGCACGAGCTCGGCCACGTCGGCGCGCAGGTGCTCGCAGTTGTCCAGCACGAGCAGTGCCCGCCCGCCGAGGTGCCGGGCGAGGAGGTCGAGCACGGGGACGCCGGGCTCCTCGCGTACCCCGGCGGCGGCAGCGACCCGTTCGACGAGCAGCCCCGTGGTGTGCCCGGCCAGCTCGGCCACGATCACCGCGTCGTGGTCGGCGGCGACCTCGCGGGCGAGTTCCAGTGACAGCCGGGTCTTGCCGCAGCCGCCCGGCCCGGCGATGGTGAGCAGCCGGCTGCGCCCGAGCAGCCCGATCACCCTGTCGAGCTCGGCGCGCCGCCCGATGAACCGGCTGCGGCTGCCGGGCAGTCCCGCCGGGGGCCGGTCGAGAGCGGGGTCGCGGCGGCGGACGGCCTCGGCGAGTGCGGCCATCGCGGCGCGCGGCTGCGTCTCGTACTCCGCGAGCGCCATCGTCGTACGGTCGAAAAGGTCCAGGGCGTCTGCCGTTCGCCCGTCGCGGTGCAGGGCCAGCATCAGCCGTTCGACCAGGGGTTCGGTGACCGGCTCGGCGGCGACCCAGGCACTCAGCTCGGCGAGGACGGGGTGCCCGAGAGCCATCTCCCGATCCACCCAGCGCTGGCGGGCGGCGAGCAGCGACTCCTCCAGGCGGGCGGCGGCCGCAGCGACCATCGGCCCGGTGCCACCACCCTCGTACGCGGGCCCGTGCCACAACGCGAGCGCCTCGTCCCACGCCTCGGCACCCACGAGCTCGGTGAACTCGTCCGCGTCGGACGTGGCGGCGAGGACGTACCCGCCGGGCGTCGTGGACAGCGCGGCCCCCACGATCTTGCGCAGGCCGGAGACGTGCACCTGCAGCGCCCCCGCGGCGGTGGGCGGCACGTCGGCCGGCCACAGCTCGGCGATCAGCCGTTCCGGGGAGACGGGACGGCCACCGGCGGCGAGCAGCGCCGCGAGCAGGGCGCGCATCCGGGGTGGCAGCGGAGTGGCGGTGCCGTCGCCGGTGACCGCCCGGACCGGGCCGAGTACCTCGTACCGCATAGATGTCTTAACCGTTTCTTCAGCGCGTCCTTCCACGCTAACGGCGCGATGCATCATTCTCTGCGGGCGAAGGGGCGGCAAAAGCATGGTCACTCGGGGGGTTGCGGCACTGCTCGCGGGCGGTTTGCTGGCATTGACGACGGGTTGCGGAGGTGCCACCGCGGGCACTTCTTCCACGGGAGACGTGCACACCGAGGTCACCGTGGACATCACCGGGGACGTCACGGTGAAGGGCAGCAGTAACGCGCCGATGCCGACGAACAACGGCGTCGACTACAGGTCCTGTGATCAGTACGGCGGCGGTGAGCAGGACGACAAGGGCCACACGTGGTTCCTCGTGCCGCAGATGCCCGTCGACCCGATCGAGGGCAAAACCGTCTACATCGGCGCGATGGTGAAGGACTACCACGGGGCGGGAACGTACGAGAAGAAGACCTTGACCGATACCGGCAGCCCGCCCGGGGTGAGCTTCGGCGGGGACCTCTACTACACGCAGGAGGGCTCCGCCAGCACGGTGACCACCGACGGCAAGGGCGGTGGGTCGTGGGTCTTCACCGGTCTGTCGGTAAAGAACCCCGACGGCACCGAGGGCGGCGGCCCCGAGGTCTCCGGCAGCGTCACCTGGACCTGCGCGGACTGACCTCAGCCGTGCCAGGTGCGCCAGAGCGCGGCGTACGTCCCCCCGGCCGCGACCAGGTCGTCGTGGGTGCCGAGCTCGACCAGGCGGCCCGCCTCCATGACCGCGACCCGGTCGGCGTCGTGGGCCGTCTGCAGCCGGTGGGCGATCGCGATGACCGTCCGCGAGTGCAGCACGGCGGCGAGCGCCCGTTCCGCCGCGCGGGCCGTCGCCGGGTCGAGCAGCGCGGTGGCCTCGTCGAGGATCACGGTGTGCGGGTCCGCGAGCACCACCCGGGCGAGCGCGATCTGCTGGGCGGCGGCGCCGTCGAGGGCGTACCCGGCGCCGCCCAGCACCGTGCCGAGGCCGTCGGGCAGTTCCCGGGCCCAGTCCGCGCCGACGACGGCGAGCGCGGCGTGCAGGTCCTCGTCCGTCGCGTCCGGCGCGGCCAGGGTCAGGTTGGCGCGCAGCGTCTCCCGGAACACGTGGTGCTCCTGGGTGACCAGCACGACCTGGCGGCGCAACAGATCCGGGGGCAGCTCGGCGACCGGCACCCCGCCGGTGGTCACCGTGCCCGTGCGCGGCCGGTCCACGCCGGCGAGCAGGCGGCCCAGCGTCGACTTGCCCGCACCCGACGGGCCGACCAGGGCGAGGCGCTCCCCCGGGCGTACGGTCAGGTCGACTCCCCGGAGAACGTCGGCGGCTCCGGCGTACGCGTATCGCACGTCATGAACCTCGATCCGGTCCCCGACCGGGAGTTTTCCGCCTGGGAAGGCGGTGGGCAGGGCCGCGAGGCCCTCAAGGCGGGCGAACGACGCGCCGCTGCTCTGCAGTTGCTCCAGCCAGATCAGGATCGCGTCGAGCGGCACCGCCAGCTGCCGCAGATACAGCGCCGCCGCCGCGACCTCGCCCAGGGTGAGCAGACCGTGGGTGTAGAGCGCGCCGCCGATCAACAGCACCGACACGACCGGGATCACATAGGACACGTCCACCGACGGGTAGAAGACCGTGCGCAGGAACAGGGTCCGCAGGCGGGTGCGCCGGGCCCCGGCGAGCACCTGCCGGGCATGCTCGGCGCGGCGTTCCAGCAGACCCAGGGCCTCGACGGTACGCGCACCGGCGACCGCCGCCGTCAGCTCGTCCGCCAGCGCCGACCCGGCCGCCCCCTCGTCAAGGTACGCCGTCCGCGCCCGCCGCAGGTACCACCTGGTCGCCACCGCGATCCCGGACAGCCCGAGCACCGCGACCCCGCCGAGAACCGGGTCCAGGAAGAACACCGCGACCAGCACGAACACGGCCTGGGCCGCGGCGATCAGCACCTCCGGCACCGCGTCGCGCAGGGTGGTGGCGACCGCGTTGACGTCGGCCGTCCCGCGGGCGGTGAGGTCCCCGGCCGGCACCCGCTCGGCGAGCGCCGGCGGCAGGGCGAGCACCCGGTCCAGATAGCTCTCCCGGATCCGGGCCGCCGTACGCTCCCCGAACCGGTACCCGATCGCCATCGCCGAACGGCCCAGCAGGATCTGGGTGAGCGTGCAGAGCAGGATGCCGAGCGCGAGCCGGTCGACCAGGTGCACTGACGCCCTGTTCTCGGCGACCGCGTCGACGATGTGCCCGAGCAGCCACGGCCCCGTCAGCCCGGCGACGGCGGCGACGGCGTTCAGCGCGACCATCGCCACCACGGCCCGTTTGTCGGCCCGGATCAGGTCCAGCGCCGCGCGGCGGACCCCGGCCCGGTCCGCGATCGGCAGCCGGATCACCGGACCGCCCCGGTGGCCGCGTCCTCTCCCGCGGTCTCTCCCGCTGTCCGGGTCACCAGGGCGCGGTATCCGGGCTGGGTGCGCAGCAGCTCGCGGTGCGTCCCGGTGGCGGCTACCCGGCCGCCGACCAGGTAGATCACACAGTCGGCCCGCTCCAGCAACGCCGGTGACGTGGTCGTGATCAGCGTCGTCTGCCCGGCCCGGACCGCTTTGAGCCGTTCGGCGACGGTGGCCTCGGTGTGCGCGTCGACCGCGGAGGTCGGCTCGACGGCGAGCAGGATCTCGGGGTCGTGCAGCAGCGCGCGGGCCAGGCGTACCCGCTGGCGCTGCCCGCCGGAGAGGTTGCGCCCCCGGTCCTCGACGGGTTGCCGGCCGGACAGGTCCGTCGCCGCCGCGGCCGCCAGGGCGTAGGCGATCTCGCCGTGCCCCCGGTCGGCCCGCCCGGCGACGGCCTCGGCGAGGGTCCCGGCGAACAGGTACGACTCGTTGTCGGCGACCAGGATCCGCTCCCGGACGGCGAGCGTGTCGACGCGTACGCCGCCCCAGGTCGCCTCGGTGGGCCCGTACCCGCCGAGCCGGTCCACCACGGCCGCGGCGTCGGCGGCGCGCGCGGTCGCGAGTACCGCGAACCGGCCGGGCACGACCACCACCCCGGACTGCGGATCGCTCAGCTCGGCCGGGGCGCACGGGAACCACATCAGCTGCGCCGGCGGGACGGGGAGCCGCAGGAACCCCAGCACCCGCCGCCCGGCGACCAGGGCGTGCCCGATGTCGAACCCGCCCTCGATCAGGAACGCGACCGGGACGACGAGCATCGCCGCGTACCCCCAGACCGCGACCAGCTCACCCGCGGTGATGGCACCCGCGGCGGCCATCCGGGCGGCGAGCCAGATCACCACGGCCAGGAACAACGCGGGCAGGCCCACCCCGAGCGCCTGGATCCAGCTGGTCACGGCACCGACCCGGTAACCCTCCCGCGCCACCGCCTGCGACTCGCGGTGATAGCGCCGCGCGAACCCGTCCTTGCCACCGAGCCCGTTCAGCACCTGCAACCCACCGACCACATCGGCGAGCCGGTCGGCGAGCGCACCTTGCCGCTCGCGGTAACTCAGCCCGGCCCGCTGCAGGCTGCGCAGCATCGGCCCGACGACAAGGGCCAGCACGGGTACGCCCGCCAGCACCACCACCGCCAGCAGCGGCGAGATGTGCAGCAGCAGGACGGCGACTATCGCGTACGCCACGGCCGCCCCGAACCCCGGCCCGGTCACGGTCAGCGCCTGAGCGAGCACCCACACATCCGCCACGCCGATGGTGACGACCTCCCCCGCACCCACCCGCCGGGGCAGCGCCGACCCGAGACTCGCCGCATGGGTGAGCACCACCCGCACGGTCCGGAACCCCGCATCGAGCCTGATCTTCGTCATCGTCCGGTGCCGCAGGACCGCCAGCGCGGCATTGGCCACCCCGGCTACCAGCAGCGCGGCCACCCACACGGCCAGCACCGGCAGGTCCCGCCGCTGCAACCCCCGGTCAACAGCCTGGGACAACAGGTACGGCGGCAGCGTCAGCCCGGCCATCCACGCCGACCCGACCAGCCCGCCGACGGCGATGCGCCACTTCTGGTGCCGCACGAGCCACCACAGATACCACATCGGGCCTCGTAAGTCGGCAACTGCGAGTCCCGTCTCCGTCACGCCTTGCACCTTATTGCGCGCCGATCATCTGAGGTAACCCCCCAATACCGCACCTCAGGGCCCAGGTAGTCTCGCGACGTGAGTGATTACGCACCCCCGCTGATCAGCGCGCAACGGCTCATCGGCGGGCGGTCGTACGACTTCTCCCGGCGCGTCGTGGTGATGGCCATCGTCAACCGCACGCCGGACTCCTTCCACGACCGTGGCCGCACGTTCGCCCTCGAGAAAGCCACCGAGGCGGTGCGGAAAGCGGCGGGCGCGGGTGCTGACTGGATCGACATCGGCGGCGTACCGTTCGCTCCCGGCCCGGAGGTCTCCGCCGCCGAGGAGCTGGACCGGGTGCTCCCGGTGGTCGAGGCCGCCCAGGGCCTCGCGGTGGTCTCGGTGGACACGTTCCGCCCCGAGGTCGCCGAGGCCGTGATCAAGGCCGGCGCGGGCGTCATCAACGACACCTCGGGCCTGCGCGACGTCCGGATGGCCGAGATCGTGGCGGATTCCGACGCCACCCTGGTGATCACCCACAGCCTGGCCGCGCCCCGCACCCTGCACCCCAGCCCGCAGTACCAGGACGTCGCGAAGGAGATCGCCGATTTCCTGCGCTCCCGGGTGGAGACCGCTCTGGCCCATGGCGTACGCCCGGAGCAGATCGTCATCGACCCCGGTCACGACCTGAACAAGAACACCCTGCACACCCTCGAACTCACCCGCCGCCTGCGCGAGATCGCCGACCTCGGCCACCCCCTGCTCGCCGCGGTCAGCAACAAGGACTTCATCGGCGAAACCCTCGACGCCCCCCAGCACGAACGCCTCGCCGGCACCCTCGCCGCCCTCGTCTTCACCATCCTCCACGGCGCCCGCATCGTCCGGGTCCACGACGTCAAGGCAGCCGTCGACGCCGTCCACATGACCGAAGCCCTCCTCGGCCTCCGCGCCCCGGCCTACCTGAGCCACAACATCTGACCGGCCAGAGCCGCAGCAGTTCCGCTACGAACCCGGCGGCATCAGCTTTCCTCGTCGTCGAAGTCGATGAGTTCGGTCATCCACGGGTCGCGCGGGACGGCGTCGGGGCCGAGGACGCGCATGGCGCCGAGGACCGTCATCAGCATGCCCATGGCGAGGAACTGGCGCGTTTCCTTGACGCCGGCACCGGTGAGTTCGCGGATCGTCCGGTAGATCGTGCCGAAGCAGTCGCGGACGACGGGGCCGATTGCCGGGTCGGCGCTCGCGGTGTAGCCGTGCAGCAGACAGGTGATCAGCTCCCGCTCGGCGAGCAGCTCCTCGTAGGCTGAGCCGAGGGAGGCCAGGGTCGGCTCGGCCTTCGCCGCCTCACGGAAGTGGTCCTCGATCCGGGCGGCCGCGTGGGTGACCGCCGCGATGAAGAGCTGCTGCTTGCTGCCGAAGAGCCGGATCACGTACGGCTGCGACACCCCGGCGAGACCCGCGACCTGATCCGTGGTCGTTCCGGCGTACCCACCGGTCGCGAAGGCGGTGACTGCGGCCCGGACCAATTGGTCCTGGCGCTCCTCGGCAGTGAGTCGTGACCTGGTCATACTCCCATGTTATCAGCTGATGACCAATCGGCATTGACAAGTTATCAGCGGATAACTACCTTGCTAGTTATCAGTCGATAACAACTGGGAGCCACGATGACCGCCCTCGCCTCACCGGCACCCGCCGCAGCCGCGGCACCACGCCGAAACCGGCCTCTCGCAGCCGTGATCGCCGCCGTCGGCATCCCGACGTTCATGGTCACGCTCGACAACCTCGTGGTGACCACGGCGCTGCCCGTGATCAAGGCGGACATCGGCGCCTCGATCACCGATCTGCAGTGGTTCGTCAACGCGTACACCCTGCCCTTCGCGGCCTTCCTGCTCACCGCTGCGGCCCTCGGTGACCGCCTCGGCCGGCGGCGGATGTATCTCGGCGGGATCGTGCTCTTCACGCTCGCCTCCGCGGCGGCGGCCCTGGCCACCGAGCCCTGGCAGCTCACCGCCGCCCGCGCGATCCAGGGCATCGGCGGTGCGGCGGTGACCCCGCTGTCACTGACCCTGCTCGCCCAGGCGGTCCCCGACCGCCTGCGCAACGCCTCCGTCGGCATCTGGGGCGGCATCAGCGGCCTCGGCGTCGCGATCGGCCCGGTGGTCGGCGGCGCGGTCATCGAAGGCCTCGACTGGTCGTTCATCTTCTGGCTCAACGTCCCCGTCGGCGTCATCGCGGTCATCCTCGCGGCCACCGTCCTCGACGAATCCCGCGGCGGCGCCCGCCGCCTCGACCCCCTCGGCCTCGTCCTGTCAGCAGCCGGCATGCTCCTGCTCGTCTGGGGGGTCGCCGACGGCCCCGACCACGGCTGGACCTCGGCCCGAGTGCTCGGCATGCTCGCCGGCGGCGTAGCCCTGCTCACCGCGTTCGTGGTCTGGCAGCGTCGCAACAGCACCCCGATGCTGCCGCTGATCCTGTTCCGCAACCGCGCGTTCAGCCTGGTCAGCGTCGTCAGCCTGACATTCTCCGCCGGAGCGTTCGGCGCCGTCTTCCTCCTGGCCCAGTTCTTCCAGGTCGTCCAGGGCCTCACCCCCCTGGAAGCCGGCGTACGCACCCTGGCCTGGACCGCCGCCCCGATGCTCGTCGCCCCCGTCGCCGGCATCTACGCCGACCGCCTGGGCGTACGCAACCTGATCGTCGCCGGCCAGGTCCTCCTCGCCGCGGGCGTCCTCTGGCTGGCCCTCGCCACGACCACCACGGTCACCTACCCCCACATGGTCACCGGCTTCATCCTGGCCGGCATCGGCATGGGCCTCAGCTTCGCCCCGATCAGCGCCCTCGCCCTGTCCAGCGCCCCCGCCGACCAACGAGGCGTCGCCTCAGGCACCAACAACACCATCCGCCAGGCCGGCGTGGCCATCGGCGTCGCGGTCCTGGCCTCGGTCTTCAGCTCCGCCGGCGGCTACTCCAGCCCGCAGTCCTTCGTGGACGGCCTCGTCCCCGCGGTCCTCGTCGGCGGCGCAGTCATCGCCGTGGGCGCTGTGGTCGCCCTCTTCCTCCCCGGCCGCAACACCGCCCAGACCGCCACAGCCACCCCGGTCGCCACGGCCACCCCGGTCGCCGCGGCCAGCACGAACGCCGAGGTCGCAACGGTCGCCTCGGCCGGCACGACCGGCACGGTCAACTCGACCGGCACGACCGGCACGGGTCAGCAGCGCGACTGAACCCCTGGACGTCAATGCGGTCCACCTAATCAACCCATCGAGTCAACCCATCAAGTCAACCCGGATCAACATCGTCAACCCCGGCGGCCCATACGGACTGGACCGCCGGGGGCTTTGTCACGGCAACGTGGAATGGCAGGTCCGACCAGGGCGGGATGACCAGCCACGGCCGAGCGAGAATGCCCCCCATAGCAGCGCGGGCCAACCGCTCACGGCAGAGCAGGACGCACAGATTGCAGCAGGGCCGAAGCCCAGTCGCAGCAGAGCGGGCGAACGGTCATGGCAGGGCCGAAGCCCGATCGCAGCAGACCGGGCGAACGGTCATGGCAGAGTCGAAGCCCGATCGCTGCGGAGCGGGATGACCGGGTCACAGCGGGCGGCGAAAGCGGTTACGGCACGCGGGGTGAGCCGTTACGGGAGGGTGGGGTAGCCGGCGTAGCCGTGGTGGTCGCCGCCGTAGGCTGAGGTGAAGTCGCGGATGTTGAACGGGCCGCCTGCTCTGAGGCGGGCGGGCAGGTCCTGAACTGGCCATGTGTCCCATCACCGCGTCGTCGGAGACCTGGCCCTTGCATGGGAGAGCCTCGATCTGCGCTCCGAGCCGGGGCTCATGCTGACCATCTATACGGCTGAGCCCGGCTCGCCGAGCGCCGAGGCGCTCGGGCTGCTCGCTTCGTGGTCGCCCGTGGTCGTCCGCTGCGCCGGGTTTCTGTCGGACCCGGCTGTTAGGTTCACGCGGTGTTCGATTCGCTCATGTGCGCGTATGGTCCTGCGACCGAGGTTCCCGAGCTGCTGGCGGCGCTGCGCTCGCCCGACGTGGCGCGGCGGGGGTTCGCCCGGTCCGAGCTCGGGCACATGCTCGCCCATCAGGGCTCGAAATACGATGCCAGCGCGGCGGCGGTCCCGTTCCTGATCGAGATCCTGGCAGACACGGAGACAACCGGGCGGCACGAGGCGTACGAGTTGCTCGCCCTCATCTCCGACAACGACGAGTTGCCCCGGCACCGCACGCGCGCCGCCGGGCCGTCGCTGGTCGAGCTGACCCGGGAGCGTTTCGAGTGGCGGCTGACCCGGCGGCCCGCCGACCCGGCCGAGCGTTATCCGTGGCAGTTCGGCGAGATCGTCGCCCCGGAGACCGATGGACGGCGGTGGCAGCTGCGGGCATACGAGGCGGTCGGGGCGGGGCTCACGGCGTACGTGAAGCTTCTTGATGATCCTGACCCGCGCCTGCGGATCGGCGCGGCGCACCTGATCGCCGCCCACCCGGCGCCGGGGGCCGTGCCCGCCCTGGTCGCGCGGCTGACCACCGAGACCAGCCCCATGGTCGCGGCCTCGCTGTGCGTCGCGGCCGGTCAGTGCGGCGAGACCGGCGACCCGGCCCTGCTCAGCGCCCTGACCCTGTGGCGCGACGCCCCGCACCGCCTGGCCCACCTCGCGGCCCTGATGGCGATCGCCCAGCTCACCGATGCCCCCGACCACGCCCTGCTCACCGAGCTCGCGGTCTGCCTGGTCGAGCCCGACGACCCGATCGAGGACTGGCCCTTCCACGGCCGGCCGTCCGCCGGCGCCTGCTGGTCCCTGGAGACCCTCGCCCCGGCCGACAACCCCGCCCTGCCCGGCATCCTGCTCGACCAGCTCCGCCACCACCGCGCGGAGGGCTTCTACTACAACGTCGTCGAGCTGCTGATCGGCACGCTCTTCCCGCAGGGCCCGCTGGGCGACGACGCCCGGTTCGCCGCCCTGACCCCGGAGCAGCAGGAGCTGGTCGAGCTGGCGGTGCGGCACCACCTGCTCGTCGAGGACCCGATGCCGAGCGCCTTCGCCGGCATCAACCTGCCCCACGAGGAGGTCGCCCTGGCGGTCTGGTCGGAGTTGTCCACCGCCCACTCCTGAAAAGAGCCGGTCAATCCCGAAAGAACCGGTCACTCCTGAAAAGAGCCGGCCACCCCTGAAACGTGCCGGATCTGCCAGAAGTGGCCTGGGACACCCGATTCATAGTCCATTCATAGATTTCGATGTTTCACTGCCTGCTTCGTTCCGGAACCACGGCGAACAGGAGAAACGACGATGATCGAGGAACCCACCGAAGCCACGATCGACAACGACGCGTACGTCCGGGAAGTACACGACAAGGGTCTGCAGTTCGATCTGCGGACGATGTCGCGGCGCAGAATGCTGACGGCGCTCGGGGGCGCCGGGGTGCTGACGGCGGTCGGCGGCAGGCTGCTGCTCGACCAGTCCCCGGCCGAGGCGGCGTGCGCGGCCGAGGTCGAGTCGGAGACCGCCGGGCCGTACCCCGCGGACGGCAGCAACGGCCCGCAGATCCGGACCGTCTCCGGTGTCGTGCGCAGCGACATCCGCTCGTCGTTCGGCACCGCCAGCGGCGTGGCCGGGGGCATCCCGCTCACGTTCTCGCTCACCGTGCTCAAGCTCAGCTGCGCGCCGCTGGTCGGTGCCGCCGTCTACGCGTGGCACTGCGACCGGGAGGGCCGCTACTCGATGTACTCCAGCGGCGTCACCAACCAGAACTATCTGCGCGGCATCCAGGCCACCGACGCGACCGGCAAGGTCAGCTTCACCAGCATCTACCCCGGCTGCTACTCGGGGCGGTGGCCGCACATCCACTTCGAGGTCTACTCGTCACTGACGGCGGCCACCAGCGGTAGCGGCCCGATCGTCAAGACCTCGCAGATCGCCCTGCCCCGCGACGTGTCGGCGGCGGTCTACCAGACCACCGGGTACAGCGCCAGCGTGACGAACCTCAGCCGGATCACCCTCGCGTCCGACATGGTCTTCGGCGACGACCTCGCGGCCCGCGAGATGGCCACGGTCAGCGGCTCGACCACTGCCGGCTACACGGCGGCGCTGACCATCACGGTCAACGGTTGAAACCTGGAACACCCACGGCGCGGCCCGTCCTGTGACGGGCCGCGCGTCCCAATACTCTTCGTCGATGCTTCCCCTGAGCTCGAAGCGCCTGCTCCTGCGCGAATGGCACGACGACGACGCCCCTTTTGTCCTCGACATGTGCTCACGGTGGGAGGTCCAGCGCTACATCGGACCCGAGCCGCGGGTGCTCGCCGACCTCGACGAGGCCCGGGCGCAGATCGGGCGCTGGCGGGGGCGCGCTGACGGCGTACGCGGCGTCTGGGCTGTGGAGAGTCTCGAGGGTGGGCAGTTGCTCGGCGCCCTGCTGCTCGTGGAGCTGGACGGCACCGGCGACACCGAGATCGGCTGGTTCTTCCACCCCGACGCGTGGGGCAACGGCTACGCGGGCGAAGCGGCGCAGACGGTCCTGCGCTACGCGTTCGAGGCGGGCCTCGAGGAGACCTTCGCCGTCACCCACCCCGGCAACGAGGCCTCGCAGGCCGTCTGCCGCCGCCTCGGGATGACCGGGCAGGGCCGGACGGACCGCTACTACTCGATGACCTGCGAACTGTTCAGCCTGACCCGGCAGCCTTCGTGACGCGGCCGGCATCGCCGACGAAATGGGAATGGCTGGAAGCGGCCATCACCTCGGGCGAGGTCCTGCTCCCCGGCAGCGAGTCGCGGTCCCACATCTTCCACTTCATCCGGGCCGACCGGAACGGCCCGCTGACCGATCGCCTGCTGACCTTCACCACCCACCACCGCGCATCAGTACGCCGGACCGCGCTGACGTTGCTGGATGAGTTGTCCTTCCAGGAACCCGGCTGGCCCGTGGTGGCAGACAACGTCGCGCTTGCTTTGAAAGACGTGGATCCACCCGTACGCCGTACCGCAGCGACGTTACCGGCGCGTACCGCCGAACCCGCGCGAGCCATGGCAGCGTTGCACTCCTCGACCGACCCCGATGTCCGGATCGCTCTCGTGGACGCCATTGCTTGGGACGACGTCCCGCAGGGGCACGACGTCCTGGAACGCCTGCGGTCGGATCCTGTTCCGGGTGTCCGGCTGCTCGCCACCCTCGCCATGATGGGCAAGGATTCGGCGGCGCTGGATGCCTCGGTCCGCGCAGACCTCGAGGTCTGCGCCGGAGTTCTGGACGCGCCGGGATCGCGCCTCGCGCTGACGCCGGGGCAGCGCTGGGCGCGGGCGCTGAACGGCCTCGACCGGGAGGAGGACTGTTACGCCTGGGTGGGACGTCTGACGAGCCCGGCCGAGAGGACCCCGATGAGGGTCGAAGGCGTACGGATGGCGGTCGAGGCGATGCGGCAGTGGCGCGCCGCGCCGGACCGGCTGACGCCGACGCTGACCGGTCTCCTGAACGCGGAGGACGTACGGCCGGCGGCTCTGCACGCCCTGGCGGCATCGTTGACCGCGTCCCGGCTGGCCGCCGACGACCTCGTGGCGACGCTGGACGACCCGCAGCTCGGCACGGTGGCCGCTGTCGCGCTGGGCAGCATCGGCGACCACCGAGCGCTACCCCAGCTGGTACGGCTGATGGTCGCCGGCAGCGACGACCCCCGGCTGCTGGAAGCGTTCCGGGCGGTTGCCGCCGCCGGCGCCGACCCGCGGGAACCGGTGGCAGCCGTTCGGCAGATCCTCGCCGCGCTTCCGGCATCGTGCGCGCCGGAAATGCCGATGCGGGTGCTGGCCGCGTTCGGTCCGGGCTCGGCCGCCGCGGTGCCGGAGCTCATCGCCAGGCTTCAGGGAGCGGAGAACGACACCCCGGACTGGGCGATCCACGTCCTGCGACGGATCGGCCCGGGTGCCGCGGCGGCCGTTCCCGAGCTGCTGCGGTATCCGATTCAAAGCGCGGTGTTCGCGCTGCTCACCATCACGTCGGACCGCGAGGTGGCCGACCGGTACCTCGCCGCGCGCCCGGAGCAGCCTCACCGTGGCCGGGCCGCCTCGGCGATGCTGACCTGGATCGCCGAGCACGGGCACGCCGGGCTCACCGCTCGCCAGCACCGGCAGCTGCGGAGCTTGTTCGGCGTTCCCGGGGCCGGGCAGGTGGAGTCGGCCCGCGCACTGTGGATGCACGAGGGTCCCGGGGTTGCCGCTGAACTGCTGGAGGTCCTGCCGGAATACCTGTCCGACGACGTGTACGCGCCCGAGGTGCTGCGGGTGTTCGCGGAGATGGAACCGTACGCGCGGCCCGTCCTCGACCGGCTGGATCGGTGGGTGGCGGGGCGGCGTCGGGCCGGGTTCCATATCGGGGATGCCGATGCTGCGATGCGTACGGATGAGAGGGTGCACGCCGCGATGACCGCCAGCCGGAAGCGGATCACCGGGTGAATCGGTGAGTGCCCGAAACTGGGATCGGACATGGGGCGCAACCTGTGGAATACTTCCGGTCCTCGGTTCCGAAAGTTACGAGGAGGGGCCCGTGGCCCGCGTGACCATCGCCGCGATCGCAAGTGAGGCCGGCGTCTCTGTGCCGACCGTGTCCCGGGTGCTGAACGGGCGGGCGGACGTCGCCCCGCAGACCCGGGAGCTTGTGGAGAAGTTGCTGAAACAGCACGGGTACCGGCGGCGGGCGTCTCGTCAGCAGCCGGGGCGGGCCGCGCTGGTCGACCTGGTGTTCAACGACCTGGACAGTCCGTGGGCGGTGGAGCTGATCCGCGGGGTCGAGGATGTCATGCACGCGTCCGGGGTGGGGACGGTCGTGTCGGCGGTGCACCGCAAGTCGGCGGCGACGCGGCAGTGGCTGCAGAATCTGTACGCGCGGCAGTCCGACGGCGTGATCTTCGTGACCTCCGACCTGACCACCCCGGTGTACGCCGAGCTGCAACGGCTCAACATCCCGGTGGTGGTGGTCGATCCGGCCGGTGGCGCGCCGCTCGACATCCCGACGATCGGGGCGACGAACTGGGCCGGGGGGCTGTCCGCGACGCGGCATCTGACCGCGCTCGGGCATCGCCGGATCGGGTTCATCGCCGGCCCCAAGGAGCTGCTGTGCAGCCGGGCGCGCCTCGACGGGTACCGGGCGGGGCTCGAGCACTCCGACGAGAGCCTGATCCGGCAGGGCGATTTCCTCTACGAGTCGGGCTTCACCAGCGGCATGTCGCTGCTGGAGATGCCGGAGCCACCCACCGCGGTGTTCGCGTCCAGCGACACCATGGCGCTCGGCGTCTACGAGGCGGCGCGGCACCGGGGTCTGCGGGTGCCGGACGACCTGAGTGTCATCGGCTTCGACGACCTGCCGGAGGCGCGCTGGGCCTCTCCCCCGCTGACCACCGTCCGCCAGCCCCTGGCCGAGATGGGCGGGCTCGCGGCCCGCACCGCCCTGCGGCTCGCGCAGGGCGGTGACATCGAGACCCCGCGGGTGGAGCTGGCCACCGAACTCGTCGTCCGCGACAGCACAGCCCCACCGAAAACCGTTTAGTCGATCGTGCGGGGCAGCGTTTCGGCGGCCTTCTTCAGGGCCTCTGCCGCGCTGCCGTACGGGTTGTACGCGTACGCCCGCGACAGTGTGCCCGGGATCGTGTAGTACTCCGCCGACAGTTTCGCCGGGTCGGTGGCGATCTCGCCGCGGCCGGGCAGGTCGTTGCCGTCGTCCCAGCCCCACGGGGCGTTCGCGGAGTTGGTGCCGCAGGAGAAGGTTCCCACGCCGCAGTCGCCCGAGGTGTCACCGGCGAAGGTGCCGAGCGACGCGAAGAGGCTGCTGTTGGCGCGCTGCGCCCAGAGGCCGCCGTCGGCGAAGATGTCGATCAGGGCGTACCGGACGTCGCGGTCGTTGGTGCTGCTCGGGGTCTCCGCCGTGCCCGACGGGTAGTAGACGATGCCGTCGCCGTTGATGTCGTACTGCGGCCAGGCCTTGAGGCCGTGGCCCTGCACCTCCTGGGCGGTCACCGGGTGCTGGAACGCGTCGTGCGGTGAGGACTGCAGCTGCACGGTGCCGTCGATCGTCTCCCGGCCGTTGGTCCACGAGCTTCCTGACGGGGTGTACGAGTAGAAGTCGCTGTGCGCCACGGTGACCATCGCGCGCAGCACGCCGTAGTCGGTGCCGTCCTTCTCGATCGAGAGCATCAGGCCCTCGCCGTCGTTCTCGTGCTCCGTCTCGAAGAACGGGTGGTCGACCCAGTCCCGTGGGTGGAAGAAGAAGTACGTGACGAACCAGTGGCTGCTCGTCTCCACGACGGAGTAGTAGACGTTGGCGGCGAAGGACACGTCGGAGTCCGCGGCGCGGTCCCAGTTGTTGCGCCCGTTCAGGTCGCCGTCGTAGTCGACCTTGGTGAGGTAGTCGGACCTGCCGGCCAGCGCATGGCTGCCGGTGGCGTCCACGTCCTGGTAGTGGATGGGCGCCCAGCGCAGTGCGAGCGCGGCGCGGCTGACCGCGGCGTGTGCCGGGGCCGGCCCGAGCAGACCCGCACCCCCGAGCGCGACGGTCACGGCGGTGGCCAGGGCTGCGGCGATCCTGCCCTTGACGGACATGCGTTCTCCCACGGGATCGAAGAGATAGATCGATGGCAATCTAAGAGATCGAGCGGGTCCGTGGCGTGTCCGGCGGGCGAAGAATCCATGGATGGAACCTGACCGGACGATCGGCCGGAAGTTTCGGTGGCACGTGAACAGGTTGACTGCAATCGATTCGTTCAATACCTTCCGGAAGGAAAGCTGGTGAACCGCAACTTCCGGAACCCGGGTGAGCACAGTGGACGATGGGCGGCGCGTCACCATGTCGGCTGTCGCCCGCGCGGCCGGGGTGTCGGTTCCCACCGTGTCGCGGGTGCTCAACGGGCACCCGGACGTGTCGGCGCCGACCCGGATCCGGGTCGAGGCCGCGTTGCGGGAGAACGGTTACCGGCGGCGGGCGGCGCGGCGCTCCGGGCGTACCCTCCTGGTCGATGTGGTCTTTGATGATCTTTATTGCCCGTGGGCGGTCGAGGTTATCCGGGGCATCGAGGACGTGACGCGGGCCGCCGGGATCGGCACGGTGGTCTCGGCGGTGCATCGTGCCCCGATCGCGTGGCAGCGCTGGCTGGGCAACCTGCGGACCCGGTCGGCGGCCGGGGTGATCGCCGCCAACGCCGTGCTCAGCGTCGAGGTCCTGGCCGAGCTGTCGCGGCTGCGCGTCCCGCTCGTGCTGGTCGATCCGGTGACCCCGGCCGGGGCGGGCGTGCCGGCGATCGGCGCGACGAACTGGGCCGGCGCGCTGGGCGCCACGGAACACCTGATCGAACTTGGACATCGGCGGATCGGTTTCATCGGCGGGCCGGCGCACGTGCTGTGCAGCCGGGCGCGGTTCGACGGGTACCGGGCCGGGCTCGAGGCCGCGGGGCTCGAGGCAGATCCCGCCCTGATCCGGGAAGGCGATTTCTACCATGAGTCCGGATTCTCCGCGGCCACCGAACTGCTGGCCCAGGCGCGCCCGCCGACGGCGCTCTTCGTCGCGAGTGATCAGATGGCGCTCGGTGCCTGCGAGGCCGTGCGACGGCGGGGCCTGCGGGTGCCCGCCGACGTGAGCGTGGTCGGCTTCGACGACGTGCCCGAGGCGCGGTGGTCCTCACCCCCGCTGACCACGGTGCGCCAGCCGCTGCTCGAGATGGGCGGGCTGGCCGCCCGGACGGTGTTGCGCCTGGCAGGGGACGACGGCGTGGTGCCCGTACACGGCATGGAGCTTCCGACCTCGCTGATCAGGCGTGGGACGACTGCCCGAATCTGAAACTTCCGGGATGCATTCTCGGTGATCCGGAAACATCTGCGTGATCAACTTCGGCCCTTCCATGGGAGCGGTCCCACCGGTCGCGAAGTCGGCTTTTCGTGTGTCGGCACGAAGGCCGTTGAGACCCTTGACACACTCGCGCCGAAACCCTACGTTAACGAAATCTCTCGATAACTTACGGCCTCATTTCGAAACTTCCGGTGCCAGTTTCGCCGCACTACCGCGGCTAAAGAGCATGGAGACCAACGTGGCAGGCAACTCATATTCCCGGCGTAACTTCCTCACCCTGGTAGCAGGCACCAGCGCTGCCGCCACCCTGGCGGCCTGCGGCAGCTCCGGTCCGAGCACCGGTGGCGGCGGCGGTGACAGCAAGGGTGCGGCGAGCTACTGGTACCTCACCGGTCAGCCCAACGAGGGCATCCGCACCGCGACCGTCGAGCGGTTCAACAAGGCCAACCCCGACACCAAGATCGCTCCGAACGCCTTCGCCAACGACGCGTACAAGCAGAAGATCAAGACGGCCCTCGGCGCCGGCCAGGCACCGACCCTGATCTGGGGCTGGGGCGGCGGCGGCCTGAAGAGCTGGGTCGAGGCCGGCCAGGTCGAGGACCTCACCTCGTGGTTCACCGAGAACGCCGCGGTCAAGGACCGGCTGTTCCCGACCTCGTTCGGTGCCGCCACGATCAACAACAAGATCTACGCGATGCCCGCCGAGACGGTCGCGCCGATCGTCCTGTTCTACAACAAAGAGGTCTTCGAGAAGGCCGGAGCGCAGCCGCCCCAGTCGTGGGCCGACATCATGAACCTCGTCGAGGTCTTCAAGGCCAAGAAGGTCGCGCCGTTCTCGCTGGCCGGGCAGTCCCGCTGGACCAACATGATGTGGCTGGAGTTCCTCTTCGACCGCATCGGCGGCAGCGAGGTCTTCCAGGCCGTCTTCGAGGGTGAGAAGGACGCCTGGTCGAACCCGTCCGCCAAGCTCGCGCTCACCAAGATGCAGGAGCTGATCAAGGCCGACGGCTTCATCAAGGGCTTCTCCTCGATCGCCGCGGACGCCAACGCCGACCAGGCGCTGCTCTACACCGGCAAGGCCGCGATGATGCTGCACGGCACCTGGACCTACGGCAGCATGGCCTCCGACGGCGGCGACTTCGTCAAGAGCGGCAAGCTCGGCTACATGAACTTCCCCGCGGTCGAGGGCGGCAAGGGCGACCCGAGCGACACCGTCGGCAACCCCGGGCAGTATCTCGCCATCTCCTCCAAGGCCACCGCGGAGCAGAAGGACGTAGCCAAGAAGTTCTTCCAGAGCGCTGTGCTCGACGACACCGAGATCAAGTCGTTCCTCGACACCGGCTCCGTGCCGATCGTCAAGGGCACCGAGACGCAGATCGCCGCGTCGAAGGACCCCGAGTTCCTCAAGTTCGTCTACGACACCTCGGTCAACGCGAAGGTCTTCGCGCAGTCCTGGGACCAGGCGCTGAGCCCGACCGCCGCCGAGACGCTGCTGGACACCATCGCCAAGTTCTTCCAGCTCAACATCGGCCCCGACCAGTTCATCACCACCATGAACGGGGTCATCGGGAAATGACGTCGCTCGCTGCGCCCCCTGTGCGGGTGGTTGCGCCCTCCACCGACACCGGGGGGCGCAGCGGCCGCGTCACCTGGATGGCCGTTCCCGCCCTGCTGATGTTCCTCGCGTTCGCCGTGGTGCCGCTGCTCGGCGTGCTCGCCCTCAGCTTCACCACGTGGGACGGCCTCGGCGCCGTGCACCCGAGCGGGCTGACCAGCTGGCGCGCGGTGCTGGCAGACCCCGGCCTGCTGCACACCATCGGCGTCACTTTCCTGATCATGGGACTGTCCTGGATCTTCCAGACCCCGCTCAGCCTGCTGATCGGGGTATTCCTCGCCGGTCACCAGCGCTACCGGGAGTTCCTCGCCGTCCTCTACTTCATCCCGCTGCTGCTCAGCTCCGCCGCCATCGCCATCACCTTCAAGGCGCTGCTCGACCCCAACTTCGGGATCGGCGCCGGCCTCGGGCTGCCGATCCTGGCCCAGGACTGGCTCGGTGACAGCAAACTCGCGGTCGGTGTCGTCGTCTTCGTGGTCTCCTGGCAGTTCATCCCGTTCCACTCGCTGATCTACCAGGGCGGCGTGCGGCAGATCCCGGCCTCGCTCTACGAGGCGGCGCAGATCGACGGTGCCGGCCGGTTCCGCCAGTTCCTCAGCATCACGCTGCCCCAGCTCAAATACACGATCATCACCTCGTCCACGCTGATGGTGGTCGGCTCGCTGACCTTCTTCGACCTCATCTTCATCCTGACCTCAGGCGGGCCCGCCGACGCCACCTCGGTGCTGGCGCTCGACATGTACCAGCGCGGCTTCCAGGCCAGCCTGATGGGTCCCGCCAGCGTGATCGCGGTGATCCTCGTCCTGACCGGTCTCGTCCTCGCCCTCGTGCTGCGCCGCCTCGGCGGGGGCAGCGGCGACGACAGCCAGCTCGAAGGAGCCTGACGTTGGCCACCATGACCACGGTCGTTCCCACGCAGCACAAGAAGACCGCAGCGCCCCAGCGCCGCCGGTCGCGTAACCTCAACTGGCTCGGCGGCTCGCTGTCCTGGCTCTGGTTGTTCGTCGTGATGCTGCCGGTCTACTGGATCGTCATCACCAGCTTCAAGCAACAGAGCAACTACTACGTGCAGAATCCGCTGGCGCCGCCGTCCGAGGCGACCCTGTCCAACTACCGGCTGGTCATCGAGTCGGACTTCGCCCGGTACTTCGTCAACAGCGTCATCGTCACGATCGGCGCGGTGCTGCCGGCGGTGCTGATCAGCTTCATGGCGGCGTACGCGATCATCCGCGCCGGGCGCCGCAGCCGCTTCCTCAGGCTGACCAACTCGCTGTTCCTGATGGGCCTGGCGATCCCGCTGCAGGCGGTGATCATCCCGGTCTACCTGATCATCATCCGGCTGCAGATGTACGACACCCTGCTCGCGATCATCCTGCCCTCGATCGCGTTCTCCATCCCGCTGTCGGTCCTGGTGCTGTCGAACTTCATCCGCGACGTGCCCCGAGAACTGTTCGAGAGCATGCGCATGGACGGCGCGACCGAATGGGGCACGCTGTGGCACCTGGCGTTCCCGCTGACCCGCCCCGCCCTGGTCACCGTCACGATCTACAACGGGCTCGGCATCTGGAACGGCTTCCTGCTGCCGCTGATCCTCACCCAGTCGGCCGACCAGCGCACCATGCCCCTCGCCCTCTGGGACTTCCAGGGTCAGTACGGCGTCAACGTCCCCGCCGTGGCCGCCTCGGTCGTCCTCACCACCCTGCCCATCCTCATCCTCTATGCCATCGGCCGCCGCCAGCTCCTCAGCGGCCTGACCGCGGGCTTCAGCAAGTAGCCACCATCCACAGCGGACGATCTCCGGTATAACTGTCCGCATGAGGCTCCAACGCGTCGCCGCAGCCGTTCTCCTAGCCCTGGCCGTGCTCGCCCCGGTGAGCACGGCCAGTGCGGCTCCCCTCCCGTCGTCGCTCCGCCTGTCATCGATCCGGCCGTCGTCGCTCCCACCCGGTTTCGTGGTGGTCTCGCAGCGCGATCCGTCGATCCTGCACGACATCCGCTACGCCACGGCCCACAACTTCCTCGGCCGCCCCGTCGCGGGATACCAGGAACCCCTCTGCGTCCTCACCCGCGAGGCCGCCACAGCTCTGATCAAGGCCCAGCGAGAGGTACGCCGTCAGGGCTACACCCTCAAGGTCTACGACTGCTACCGCCCGCAACGCGCGGTCAACGACTTCATCGCCTGGGCCGAGGACCTAGACGACACCCTCACAAAGGCGGAGTTCTACCCGACGCTCGACAAGTCGGTCCTGTTCGACCTGGGCTACATCGCCGAACGCTCCGGCCACAGCCGCGGCAGCACCCTCGACCTCACCCTGGTCAAACTCCCCCCGAAGCCGCAGCGCCCATACCTCCCCGGCGAGCCGCTCCAGCCCTGCACCAACCCCGTGAGCGCCCGCTTCCCCGACAATTCCATCAACATGGGTACGGGCTACGACTGCTTCGACACCCTCGCCAACACCCTCGACCCCCGCATCACCGGCGCCCCACTCGCCAACCGCCTCACACTCAAGCAGGCCATGACCAACGCCGGCTTCACCAACTTCGACCTCGAGTGGTGGCACTACACCCTCGCCGGCGAGCCCTACCCGGACACCTACTTCGATTTCCCGGTCGCGCATTGAGGCCCTGCCTCAGCTCATCGCCGGGAGCCCGTCGATGCTGGTGCTGTTCTTCTTGCGCCGGTAGTCGGCAAGGTCGTCGTCGCTCTTGCGCTCGCTCCAGCGCAGGAGCGTGTCCCGGTCACCGTCGTAGGACATGAACGGCACGGAATAGCCGCACGAGTCGCTGATCCGGTGCACGTCGATCTCGATGACCGCTCGCACGGCGCGCTGGTCCGGCGACTCCGGGAACAGGGCCAGCTTCTCGGCGGTGGCCTCTTCCACGCGGCCCGTGCCGTACAGCCGGACGATGTTCGGCGCGCCCTGGAAGGCGCAGAACATGATCGTGATCCGGCCGTTCTCCCGCAGGTGCGCGATGGTCTCGGCCCCGCTGCCGTGATAGTCGAGGTACGCCACCCGGTGCTCGCCCAGCACCACGAACGTCCCGGTCATCCCCTTCGGCGAGACGTTCACGTGGCCCTGCGGCCCGGCCGGCGCGGTCGCGACGAAGAACATCGGCTGCGCGTCGATGAACTCCCGCAGCCGCCCGGTGATCGCGTCATGCAACTTCACAGCACTCATCCCCCCAACAGCGGGCGATGGCCCGCAACCACCGGATGGTCCCACGGGTAAGACAGGCACCGGCAGGACGCGGACCACACTCCCGGTCACGACGATCGCAATCCGCTGGCGCCAGGCAACGGATCCGGGCACGGTTGCTCGGTGACCAGCTTTCCTTCACAGGCCCGACGGGTACGCGATCCGGGGCCGGCGCCGCTACGGAGGCTGCACGCGTTGCGGGAGTGCACCCTGCACTTCGCGCCGTACGGATTCCGTGCCACGTGGCATCACCTTGTTGTCTCGGCCCGGATCCCGCGGCGGCTCGAGGACGATCCCGTTTCCCTGGAGCGCGCGATCGACGAGCTGAGCGCGGCGCGGGACGTGCTGGTTGCTGCGCGGCTGGCGTACGAGCAGGAAAGACGCCGGGAGAAAGCGACCGGTCGGCGCGTCCCCCGGTCCCGGAATTTGTCGGACGGGCAGGCGATCGCGTACTGCCCCGATCCCGAGCGTCATCCCACGGCACCGCTCGCGACCGTCGTGCGCCGGGTTCTCGCTGCCGACCCGGACGGGCAATGTGTGGCGTGCGGGACGGTGGGCGGGCGGCTGGGCCGGGCGTGTGCCGTTTGCGGCGTGCAAGCGGGTGGGCCCGGCACCTGGCGAGGCGATCCGGGCGCGGCGTCGCAGTGGGCGCGGATCTGGCGGCGCTGAGCGGTTCTGTCGTACCCGTGGCGTAGAAAGGACAGGTCCCGCAAGATCGAGGAAACGAGTGCGCATGTCCACGACCACCCCGGCGGTCTCCCCCGTCGTCGATGCCGCGCATGCAGCGCCGTTCACGGGCGCCGAGGAGTATCACGCCGCGATCGCGGAGATCCGGGCGGCGGCCGCGTCGTACTACGCGGGTGAGGATCTCGCGATGGATGACGCGACCTATGACGCGCTGCTGGCGCGGGTGGCCGCGACCGAGGTGGCCGAGCCCGGGTGGACCGTCGCCGGCTCCCCCACCGAGGTGGTCGCCGCCGGGGCGGTGGCCGGCGGGGACGTCGAGCACAGCACGCCGATGCTGAGCCTGGCCAACGTGTTCGACGCCGATGAGCTGCACGCCTGGGCGGCGCGGCTGGAGCGGGTGCTGGGCCGGCCCGCGCGGGGTTACACGGTCGAGCCGAAGATCGACGGCATGGCGATCGCCGCACGGTACGTCGACGGGCGGCTGGTGCAGGTCGCCACGCGTGGTGACGGGCGGGCCGGGGAGGACGTGACGGGTCAGGCCGCGGCGGTGGCCGGGCTGCCCGGGGAGCTGGCCCGGGCGGTGACCGTCGAGGTGCGCGGCGAGGTCTTCATGACCGACGCGGACTTCACCAGGGCCAACGAGTTGCGTACGGCGCACGGCGGCCAGCCGTTCGCCAACCCGCGCAACGCCGCCGCGGGGACGCTGCGCGCGCAGGACCGGGCGTATGTGGCGCCGCTGTCGTTCCTCGCGTACGGCGTGCACGACCTGCCGGGTGGTGAGGGGCTCTTCCACTCGGCGGCGATGGCGGCCGTCGCGGAGCTCGGTGTGGCGACGACCGCGGGTTCGCCCACGGGGATGCCGCTGTGCTCGACGGTTGACGAGCTGCTCGCCGCCATCGCCGCGCTCGGGGCGGCCCGTGGCACGCTCGGCTTCGACATCGACGGCGCCGTGATCAAGGCCGACGACCCGGCCGACCGGGACGCGGCGGGCTCCTCCAGCCGGGCGCCGCGCTGGGCGATCGCGCACAAGTTCCCCGCCGACACCCGTACCGGCAAGCTGCTGGGCATCGAGGTCCAGGTCGGCCGGACCGGCGTGATCACCCCGGTCGCGGTGCTCGAGCCGGTCCAGGTGGGCGGTGTCGTGGTCACCTCGGCCACCCTGCACAACTTCGACGATCTCGTACGCCGTGACGTCCGCGTCGGCGACACCGTCTTCGTGCGCCGAGCCGGTGAGGTCATCCCCGAGATCACCGGTGCCAAGCTCGACGTGCGTCCCGACGGCGCCGAGCCGTTCACCCCTCCCGAGGTCTGCCCCCGCTGCGGCGGCGACATCGACCGGTCGCAGAAACGCTGGCGTTGCGTGCAGGGCCGGGCCTGCGGTGCCGTCGAGTCCCTCGCCTACTTCACCGCCCGCGACTCCATGGACATCGAGGGCCTCGGCGACAAGGTGATCCGCGCCCTGGTCGCCGCCGGCCACGTCACCGACCCCGCGGACCTCTACGACCTGGACGTCGAAACCCTGGAGCAGCTCGACCGCCTCGGCCGCACCTCCGCCACGAAACTGGTCACTGCCATCGATGCCAGCCGCACCCAGCCCCTGTCCCGCGTCCTGACCGGCCTCGGCGTCCGGATGACCGGCCGCTCCATGTCCCGCCGCCTCGCCCGCCACTTCGCCTCGATGCAGGACCTGCGCGCCGCAACCGTCGAGCAGCTCCAGGAGGTCGAGGCGGTCGGCCCCGAACGAGCCGCGACGATCCACGCCGAGCTCGCCGACCTCGGCCCCGTGATCGACAAACTGATCGCCCGCGGTGTCACCACGACCGAGCCCGGCGTCACCCCCTACGCGGAGCGAGTCGCCGCCGCAGCAGCCGCCGCTGCTTCCGACGACGGAGCCGGCGCTGCGGCAGCCGGGCCCCGCCTGCCGCTCCAGAACGAGGACGGCACCCCGATGACCGTCGTGGTCACCGGCTCGGTCCCGGGCCTCACCCGCAACGAGGGCAACGAGGCCGTCGAACACCTCGGCGGCAAATCCTCCGGCTCGGTCTCCAAACGCACCGCCCTCGTCGTGGTCGGCGACGGCGCCGGCACCAAGGCCGCCAAGGCCGAGGAACTCGGCCTGACCATCATGCCCGCCGACCGCTTCGCCGCCCTCCTGACCGCCCACACCAACGGCGACCACCCCACCCTCGCCGACTTCCTGCCGTAACGACTGTGGGGGCCCGCCCGGCCTCCGCTTCCCCGGGCCGGCGGACCGCGGCGCTTCCGGGCGGGGCTGCACTGATGTGAGCCGGTGGCCGCTTTCCCGGGCGGGCACCTTCCCGGGCGGGCACCTTCCCGGGCGGGCACCTTCCCGGGCGGGCGCTTTCCCGGGCGGGCGGCGGCTGATTGGGGCGGACTGCCGTCCGCCTGGGTGGGTTGGGTGATCGGGCCGCCGGGGACGGGGGTCGAGGGCGTCAGATGGTGAAGCCGCCGTCGACATTGACGGTGGCGCCGGTGATGTAGCGGGCTTCCGGGCCGGCGAGGAATGCCACGGTTGCCGCGATGTCACCCGGGTCGGCGTAGTGGCCGAGGGCGGTGAGCGCGCTGATGGCCGCGGCGTCCTGGCCGTGGGCAGGGTTGGCGTCCGTGTCGGTGGGGCCGGGGTTGACCAGGTTGACGGTGATGGCGCGGGGGCCGAGCTCACGGCCGAGGGCCTTGGTCATGCCGGTGAGCGCGGCCTTGCTCGTCGCGTACAGAGTGAAGCCCGGGAAGACCGTGCGCTCGGCCACGTTGCTGCCGATGGTGATGATCCGCCCACCGGCGGGTAGATGGCGGACCGCCGCCTGCGAGGCCACGAACGGCGCCGGATGTTGACCGCGACGGTCCGCTCGAACTGTTCCGGACCCAGATCCTCCAGCGCGCCGAGCAGGAACGCCCCCGCGTTGTTCACCACGATGTCGAGCCGGCCGAACTCTCCGGCGGCCCGGTTCACGGCGGCGACCACCGCCCCCGGATCACCGCTGTCGGCCTGCGCCACCACGGCACTGCGGCCCATGGCGCGGATCTGCTCCGCGACCGCTTCCGCGCTCGCGGTGTCCTCGCGGTACGTCAGCATCACGTCGGCGCCGTCCCGGGCCAGCCGCACCGCCACCGCCGCACCGATACCCCGGCTCCCACCGGTGACCAGCGCTGCCTTGCCCTCAAGTGCGTTGCTCATGACGCAAATCCTGCGGCGCCGGGGTATCGCATGTCTGGCGGTGATCGGACGTGACGTTCTGCTGCCGCGTTGATCCGGGCCGCCGATAAGAGCGGACAAAAGCCACAGTGGCCGAGCGGACGGCTACTGCGTCAGGGACAGGGCGCGGCTCGGGCAGATGTCGACGGCGACCTGGGCACGTTTCAGCGCCTCGTCATCCGATGGGCTGTCCTGGAGAACGATGACCGTGCCGTCCTCCTCGCTCTGGTCGAACGCGTCGGGGTCGGTCAGGACGCACTGGCCCGCTCCGACGCAGCGGCCGACATCCGCCACGATCGCGGTCATGCCGGGTCCTCCCACGTCACGGGCACCTCGTGGATGCCATAGATCAGGACATCATCCTTGTACGACAGCTTGTCGGCGGGCGTGGCAAGCCGCAGCCCCGGGATCCGACGCAGGAGCGTGTCGAAGACGATCTGCAGCTCCATCCGGGCCAGGTTCTGCCCGAGGCACTGGTGGATGCCGAAGCCGAAGGCGACGTGGTTGCGGGCGCCCCGGTCGAGCTTGATTTCGTCCGCGTCGTCGAAGGCCGCGGGGTCGTGGTTCGCCGCGTTGCTCATGGCCAGGACGGGGTCGCCGGCGCGGATGGTCACGCCGCCGATCTCCACGTCCTCGACGGCGACGCGGGAGTTGGCGAACTCCGCGATGGTGTAGACCCTCAGCAGTTCCTCGATCGCGGGCAGCGTACGCGCAGGATCCGCACGCAGTGCCGCCAGTTCCTCCGGGCGTTCCAGCAGCGTCACGACGCCGAGCGAGATCATGTTGGCGGTTGTCTCGTGCCCTGCGATCAGCAGCAGGAAGGCCAGCGACAGGACGTCCTCGGGGTCGTTGCCCTGGGCGAGCTGACGGCCCAGCAGGTCGTCGGTCGGCTCGGCGGCCTTCTTGGCGATGAGGTCCTTGAGGTAGTCGCACAGCTCCGTGACCGCCTGCCTCCTGCCCTCGGCGGTGGTGGCGCGGCTCAGCAGGGCTGAGCTACGGACCTGGAAGAAATCATGATCGTGGTACGGCACGCCGAGCTGCTCGCAGATGACCAGGGACGGCACCGGCAGGGAGAGTGCCTGGACGAGGTCGGCGGGGCGCGGCCCGGCCAGCATCGCGTCGATGTGCTCGTCGACGATCTCCTGGATGCGCGGGCGCAGCCCGGCCATGCGGCGCACGGTGAACTCGCCGACCACGGCCTTGCGGGCGGGACCGTGCTCGGGCGGGTCCATCTGGATGATCGACCGGCGCATGATGTCGAAGGAGGGCTGCTCGCGGGTGAACCGGGGGAAGTTCGGATCCCGGCGGTCGGAGCTGAACCGAGGGTCCGTGAGCATGGCCCGGATGTGCTCGAGCCGGCTCAGGGCCCAGGCGACCTGGCCGCTGGGCAGGGTCACCCGGGAGATCCCGGAGTCGGTGTCCCGGATGCGGGTGTGCTCCTCTGGCGGCGCGTACGGGCATTGGCGGGTGGTCTGCAGGGCGGGAGCGGTCATCGAGGGCCTCCATCGCTGAAGATCGATTACAAACGGAATAAAACCTTCCGTTTCCTCGCCGACACTAACCCCCAATACGGACATTCGTCCAGAGTCGACGGTGCCGGTTCTCAGGAATCCAGGTGGAGATCGGCGACGCTGACCGGCTCGCCGGGGAGCACGCTGCGCCCGCCGGAGTGCAGACCGTCCAGAATGAGCGCCAGGCAGCGCCGCATCAGCAGGTCGGAAAGCTCCGCGGACCGGCTCGGCGGCGGCTTGAGCAGGAACGACACCACCGCGAAGACATCACCGGCGCCGACGTCGGAGCGCATCGAACCCTCGGCCTGAGCCCGCTCGACGAGCTGCTCGACCACGCCGATCACCGCGGCGCGGGTCCGCCGGAAGTCGGGCGCCTCCTTGAAGGCCCGCCGCGTGTGCTCGTCCATCATGGTCATGTGCGTACTGAACCGCAGGCCCACGGCCCGACGGACGATCCGCGCCAGCGCGTCCCAGGCGGTCGGCTCCTCACCGATCGCGGCGTGGGCGTCGGTTAGGATCACCGAGAGGCTTTCCAGCGCCACGGCCCGCAGCAACGACCCCCGGTCGGGGAACCGCCGGTAGAGCGTCCCGACACCGACCCCGGCCCGCCGCGCGATCTCGTCCATCGGCGCCCCGGGCCCGACCTCGGCGAACACGATCCGGGCGACGGCCACGATCTGGTCGCGGTTGCGCTGAGCGTCGGCCCGCAGTCGTGTCGTTTCGGCCATCGGTTCCTCCCGGGTTCCCGGAAGATTATCCGGCGCCGCCGGGTCCGTCACCCCAGGTGAGGCTGCGAATCACAACGTACAGGCACGCTGCGGGCAACCAGGTCACGATTGTCCCAGCGCGTCACCGACGAGGAGGCCCCATGACGCAGATCGTGCCGCCCGAGGTCCTGCTCATCGCGGGCCGGGCCGGGGCCGGGAAGACCACCGTCGGGTGGGAGATCTCGGCACAGCTGCAGGCCGCCGGGATCGCTCACTGTCTTGTCGAGGGAGACAACCTCGACCAGGCATACCCTGCGCCGCCCGGCGACCCCACCCGCAGGAAGCTGACGGAGTCGAATCTGACCGCGATCTGGCACAACTACGCTGCGCTCGGCTATCGCAGACTGGTCTACACCAACACGGTCTCCGTTCTGGAGGCCGACATGATCAGCAGGGCCGTGGGTGGCACTCCACGCATCACCGCTGCGCTCCTGACGGCCGACGACTCCACGGCCCGGGGCCGGTTGCAGGCGCGGGAGATCGGCACCCAACTCGACGCGCACCTGATCCGTGGTGCAGAGATGTCCCGGCGGCTGGAGGCCTCCGCGCCCTCGTGGGTGGTGAGGGTTCGTACGGACGGCCGTGCCGTCGCCGAGGTCGCCGCAGGCGTCATCGTTGTCGCTCAATGGTCATCGGGTCCTCGTCTGCGCGGCTTGCCGCGGTGAGGGTGAGCACCGAGCAGAGGATCGCCGGTCGATCTGCTGAGGGGCCCACCCCGCCGCGCGGGGGCGTTGGGAACGCGCGGCGGGGTGGTGGTCTCAGGGGGCGGGTTTGTCGGTGGTGGCTGCGGCCGGGACCGGGGCAGGGGCGTCGTGGTGGTCCTCGTCGACCATGGTGGATTCGTCGAAGGGTTCTTGGCCGCTCATGACGCGGTGGGCTCGGTCGCGGTCGAATTCGCCGGTCCAGGTGCCGATGAGGACGGTGGCGACGGCGTTGCCGGCGAAGTTGGTGAGGGCTCGGGCTTCGGACATGAAGCGGTCGATGCCGACGATGAGGCCTACGCCGTCGAGGAGTTCGGGGCGGTGGCTCTGGAGACCGCCGGCGAGGGTGGCGAGGCCTGCTCCGGTGACGCCGGCGGCGCCCTTCGAGGCGATGATCATGAACAGGAGCAGGGAGATCTGTTCGCCGACGGAGAGGGGCTTGTCCATGGCCTGGGCGATGAAGAGCGAGGCCATCGTCAGGTAGATGGCCGTGCCGTCCAGGTTGAAGGAGTAGCCGGTCGGGATCGTGATGCCGACGACCGGTTTGCTGACGCCGAAGTGTTCCATCTTGGCGATGACGCGGGGCAGCGCCGATTCCGAGGAGGAGGTCGACAGGATCAGCAGGAACTCGCGGCCGAGATAGCGCAGCAGCCCGAACAGGTTGATCCGGGCGACCAGCCAGAGCAGCGTGCCCAGGATGACGAAGACGAAGATCGCGCAGGTGAGGTAGAAGCCCAGCATGATCTGCGCGAGGCTCTTGAGGGCGTCGATGCCCGTCTCGCCGACCACCGCCGCGATCGCGCCGAACGCGCCGATCGGGGCCAGCCACATGATCATGGACAGGACCTTGAACACGAGGCGCTGGAACGTGCCGACGGCGTGCAGGACGGCTTCTCCACGCGTACCCAGGGCCTGAATGGCGAAGCCCACGAGAAGCGCGACCAGCAGTGCCTGCAGGACCGATCCCTCGGTCAGCGACGACACCAGGGTGGTGGGGATGATGCCGAGCAGGAAGTCCGCCGTGCCCTCGCCGCCGGTGGTGCCGACGGCCTTCTGACCGGCCGCTGCCGCGTCGGGGGTGAGGTGCAGGCCCGAGCCGGGGTGGATGAGGTTGCCGACGACCAGGCCGATCGCCAGCGCCACCGTGGACATCAGCAGGAAGTAGCCGAGCGCGAGCCCGCCGACCTTGCCGACCCGGGCGGCCTGGCGGATCGAGCCGACGCCCAGGACGATGGTGCAGAAGATGACCGGGGCGATCATCATTTTGATCAAGTTGACGAAGCCCGTGCCGATCGGCTTGAGCTCCTTGGCGAAGTCGGGGAAGAGGAATCCGACGGCGATGCCGAGCAGGACGGCAGCGATCACCGCCAGATAGAGGAAGTGCGTGCGGTCCCGCCTGGCCGGAGCGGTGGTCTCGATTGCCATGCCGCAGACTGTGGTCTGCGTCTCACCTCAGGGCACCATTGCGTTCATTCTGTTCACCGGCCCGACTCGCGGCCGAAGCACGGGTGCAACGTTCAGCCGACCACCGAGCGCAGCGGGATGCCGGCGGCGCGCAGGTCGGCGATCAGGTTCCGCAGGAACGGGTGCTCGTCGAACGGGAGCCCGGCAGGGTTGGGGATCGTCAGGTACGCCGAACCGCCCGCCGTCGACACGGTGGCGGTGCTCGTGTAGCGGCCGACCACGAGCCGGGTGCGGGCGAGATCGGCGGTGGCCACCTCGATGCGGCCCGGGCGCCATTCGCCGCCGAGGTTTGCCGGGGCGGGCTGAGCTGCCGCCGCGTCCCGCGCCGGCTGAGCGACCAGCGGGGCCCGGGTTGCCGAGGCCGGGTAGAGCAGCGTGTTGGCCACCAGCTGCAGACCGCTCTCGTTGTACGCCCGGAACAGCGGATCGAACGCGAACAGCACCGCCCGCCCCGCGCCGGTCGGCTCGTCCACCACCACCGCAGTGCCCTTCAGGGCGTCGGCGTGCACGGTGTAGCCGTTGTACCAGAACGTGTCGCCGCCCGGATAGGTCAGGACGTTGACGCCGGTGGTGCTCGGCGTGAGGATCGCGTCGCCGTTGTTGAACTCGAAGTCCTCGGCCGGCCGGCCCAGCGCGACCGGGCTGCTCCCGTCGACGTCCACCCGCAGGTGCGAGCCGATCACCAGGTAGTCGGCGGGCTTCGCCTTCTCGGTGGTGGACGTCAGGCCGGCAGCTCGGGCAACCCTCGTACCCTCGTTGCGCAACCCGACGTAGGTGTGGCCCTGGGCGATCCAGTTCCGCAGGTTGGCCTGCCCGGCCGCGGTGAGGCCGCCGGTCGCGCTGCTGCCGTCGGGAACCATCAGCACCGTACGCCCGGTGAACGCCGCCGTGTTGTCGTTGATGTCCGCCGTGGTCACCGGGGTGAGGTCGAGACCCCACCGCGCACCCAGGACGTAGCGGGCCTCGCCGTAGGAACCGGACGTGGTGGTGATGCCGGTGCCGCGGAACAGCCCGACGTCGGGCAGCACGATCGCGGTCCCCCGGGCGGGACTCCGGCTCGGGGTCAGGGTGACACCGAGGGACCGGGCGAGCCGGTCGACCGCCGGCGTCACTCGGGCCGCCGGAAGCCGGACCAGGACGCCGTCGCGTACGGCGGGAACGCCCTGACCGAGCAGTTGGAAGGTCAGCTGGGCCGCCGAGGCGGAGTCGCCGCGGAACGAGTAGGAGCCGTTGCGCGGTGCCGCCGAGGACCTGCCGCCCTCGATCCGCTCGACCTGCTCGGCACGCGGGCGCACGTCGTCGCCGGTGTAGATCGTATCGACGCCCATCAGCAGCGGGTTGCTCCAGGACGAGACGTCATAGAAGTACGGGAACGGGGCGTACGGGTCCTCGCCCAGCGTCGCCTGGATCCAATGCTTCTGCGGCTGCTCCATCGGGATCCAGTACGCCCCCGCCGGCACGGTGACATTCGATCCCGTCCGGCCGCCGAAGATACGCGCATGGCGTACGGTCAACGGCTTTTTGATCTCATAGACCTCGACGTCCATCCGCCGCAGCCGCTCGACCAGCCGGCGCACGTCGGCGAGCTGGCGCCCGGGCATGAGGAAGTACGACTTGATCGTGACGTCCGGCACCGGGAACTGGACGGTGTTCTCGGGCTGGACGACCTCGTTGGGTTCCAGCGCACCGGCCCGGCCCTCGGCGAGCGCGTCCGTCCAGATCTTGTAGTAGCTCGTCAGCACCTCGCGCTTGTGGGCGGCGGCCCAGCCGAGGGTCGTCCACTGCGTGGTGAACTGCTGCTGCACCCGGTCCTGGACGGCTGAGGCGCTGCCCTTCTCGTACGTCATCCCGGCCGCGCCGAACCCCGTGGACGGCACGGTGTCGCCGTATCCCATGTAGAACAGGTCGTACGTGTCGTAGTTGAAGTAGCACTCGCTCGTCACGGTGGCGGTGCAGGCGCCGTTGTAGCCGAACGCGGCCTGGTTCGCCGCCCCGATCCGGTTGATCCAGTCGACCGGTTCGGCGGCGATCTCGTGGTGGATCGGGTCGGCGTTCGGCGGGAAGAAGTACTGCTGACCGCCCATCTCGTGGGCGTCGATGAACACCTGCGGCGGGAACCTGCGGATCAGCTCGACCTTGCTGTCGGTCTCCGGCTGGGTCCGCGCGAACCAGTCCCGGTTGAGGTCGAAGCCGTACTCGTTCTGCCGCCGGACGGCGTCACGTCCGTCCGGGTTCTGCGTCGGCAGGATCACCGTGATCAGGTTGTCGGTACGCTCCCGCGCCGCGCAGGAGGCGCCCGCGGCCAGCTCGTAGAGGGTTTTGAGGGCCGCGTCGGCGCCGCTGGTCTCGCCGCCGTGCACGTTCCCGGCGATCCACACGATGGCCGGGCGGTCCGCGGCGATCCGGCGCGCCCTGGCGGCACTCAGCGTCCGCGGGTCGCGCAGGCCGCGGATCTCGCCGGCGATCTCGTCCAGGGTGCGGCGGTCGGCCTGGCGCCCGCTGGACACCACGGCGTACGGCAGGGGCTGCCCCAGCACGCTGGTCCCCATGACACCGCTCACCACCCGGTCGGACGCCCTGTCCACCGCGCTGAGGTAGCCGCTGATCTCCGTGTTCGTGACCACGCGCTGCTGGCCGATGCCGAGCGGAAAGCCCAGAAACTTCTCAGGAGTGGGTACGCCGCCCAGGTGGGCCGCAGGATCACCGGCGCACGACCCTGCGCGGGACGTGGCACTCGCGGGCGGCCCGCTGATCAGGGGGTTCAGGGCGGCGATCAGCGCGACCGCCAGAGCACCGGTCACGAGCTTCGGAACTCGCATCATGTCCCCGTTTCCCGTCCCTGCCATCCGTACCGATCATCGGCAGCCTATGGCCTTTAATTCAGGATGGTCAATGCGTGACGGGTGGCTGCGGTTGACTCGCGACGGGGGGCAGGCGACACTCCCGGCACCGGGCCGAAACACGGTGCTCTCGCCGGGGAAACAAGGAAACCGAAGGTAGTGATGTCGCCACGCTGGAGTATCGCCGGGCAGTTGTTCGCGCTGCAGGTGCTCGTCGTGACGTTGCTGGTGGCGATCGGTACGGCGGGCGCGTTCCTGCTCGCCCGCAGCGACGCGCACAACGCGGCGGTCGGGGAGGTGACGGCGGTGGCCGAGGCGATCGCCCGCTCCCCCGGTGTCGCCGAGGCGCTGCGGACGGGGAACCCCACCGCCGAGCTGCAGCCGTACGCCGAATCGACCCGCCTCGCGACCGGCACCGACTTCATCGTGGTGATGGCCCCGGACCGCACCCGGTACACGCACCCGACCGTGTCGCTGATCGGGCAGAAGTTCGCCGGGGACGTCGACGCCGCGCTGCGCGGGGGCACCGTGATCCAGCAGTACAGGGGCAGCCTCGGCGACTCGGTGCGCACGGTGGTGCCGGTGCGCGAGCCGGACGGCGCGATCATCGGGCTGGTGTCGGTCGGCATCACCACCGAGGCGATCAACCGGGGGCTGCTGCGCCAGGTGCCGGCGGTGGCCGGGAGCACGGCGGTCGCGCTGCTGCTCGCCGGGGCGGGCGCCTGGCTGCTGAGCCGCCGGTTGCGCCGCCAGACCCACGGGCTCGGACCGGCGGAGATGACCCGGATGTACGAGTACTACGACGCGGTGCTGCACTCCGTCCGCGAGGGCCTGGTGGTCGTCGATCGCGACGGACGCGTGGCGCTCATCAATGACGAGGGAAGACGACTTCTCGGCGTACCCGACGATTCTCGGGTCGACCGGCCCGTCGCGGAGCTGGACCTGCCCACGGAGGCCGCGGAGCTGATCGCCTCGCGCCGCCCCACCGTGGACGAGCCGGTCCTGGCCGGCGACCGCGTCCTGGTGGCCAGCCAGAGCGAGACCCGGTTCGAGGGACGGACCCTGGGCACGGTCCTCACGCTGCGCGACCACACCGAGCTGCGGGAGCTGACCGGCGAGCTCGACTCGGTACGCGGGCTCACCGCCGCCCTGCAGGCGCAGGCCCACGAGGCGGCGAACCGGCTGCACACCGTCCTGACCATGGTGGAGCTGGGGCGCGCCGACGAGGCGATCGAGCTGGCCACCGCCGAGCTGGCCCTGGCGCAGCAGCTCACCGACCAGGTCGTCGGCGCCCTCGACGAACCGGCGCTCGCGGCGCTGCTGCTCGGCAAGTCGGCGCAGGCCAGCGAGCGCGGCGTGGAGCTGACCGTCTCCGACGACTCCCGGCTCGCGGGCGAGCACATGCTGCCCAGCCGGGACCTGCTCACGGTCGTCGGCAACCTCGTCGACAACGCCCTCGAAGCGGTCGCGCTGGCCGATCCGCCGCGCAGGGTGCGGGTTCTGGTGCGGCAGGAGCAGGACGAGGTGCTGGTGCGGGTGAGTGACACGGGCCCCGGGCTGACGCCCGATCAGGCGGCTGCCGCCTTCCGGCGCGGGTGGTCGACCAAACCGGGTGCGGGACGCGGCGTCGGCCTGTCACTGGTCCGGCAGGTCGCTGAAAGGTACGGCGGCAGCTACGCGATCACGTCCGGCACCGACGACCACGGGGCGATTCTGACCGTACGCCTCCCGGTGCGCACCCCGTGACGGCGATCCGGGTCCTCGTGGTCGATGACGAGCCGCTGATCGCCGAGGCGCACCGGGCGTACACGGAGAAGGTGCCCGGCTTTGAGGTTGTCGGGGTGGCGCACACCGCGCGGGACGCCATGGCCGCACTCCGGGCCGGGCCGGTCGACCTGGTGCTGCTGGACCTGAACCTGCCGGACAAGCACGGCCTGGAGGTCGCCCGCGCGTTACGGGCGGCGGGCAGCGGCACCGACGTGCTCGCCGTGACCTCCGCCCGGGACGTCGCGACGGTCCGCCAGGCAGTCGCCCTCGGCGTGACCCACTACCTGCTGAAACCATTCACGTTCGCGGCGTTCCGCGACAAGCTCGACCGCTACGCCCGCTACCGCAGCCAGCTCCCCGGCACGGGCGAGGTCGCCGCGCAGCACGAGATCGACCGGGCGTTCGCGACCCTGCGCGGATCCCCGCACGACAGCCTGCCGAAAGGCCTCGACGAGCACACCCTCGATCTGGTGCTCGGTGTCCTGCGGGATCTCGCCGCTCCGGCCGGACTCTCCGCCGCCGAGGTCGCCGCCCGGATCGGCGCGTCCCGGGTCACCGCGCGGCGCTACCTCGAGCACCTGGCCGACGCCGGCCAGGTGATCAGAAATCCGCGCTACGGCAGCCCAGGACGCCCCGAAGTCGAATACCGGCCCGCTTAGCCGCAGGCTGTCTTTCCCGGGCTGACCTCCGCCAGGAAAATGCGGGCCAGGTCGGGCGGGTCGAGCCGGGCCGGGTCGCGCCCGCTGAGCACCCAGAAGAACATCGGCCCGATCAGCAGCCCGGTCGCCCGGTCGGGATCGGCACCCGGAGCGACCCGGGAGACGACGGCCCGCGCGGTGTCGCCGAGGATGTCGCGGCCGGCGAGCAGCGCGGCGATCTCCGGGTCGTGCTGCGCCTCGCCGAGCAGCGCCCGGTAGGCGGCCCCGGCGTGCGAGCGGGTCAGGAAGTGGTACAGCGCCTCGAGGTAGCGGGTCACGTCCTCGAGCGGGTCGTCGACCGGCGGGAGCGCGGGCCGGCCCGCTCGGGGGCCGGATGCGGGCGGTCACCCTGGGCGGTCCCGCTCTCGCGGGGCTGAGCGCCAGGCCCGGTCAACAGGTACGGATCCAGGTGCCCGCCCCCAACCGGGTCGTCGACCGCCTCGGCGGGATGCTGCGGACGTACTCGATCTGGGAATACGACGGGAGAGCATGGAGTTGCGCGTCTTCGACCACGGCGACGGCCCCGGTGCGCGGTGGGCCCGCGAGGCCAGGGCCGGTGACGTCGTGCACCTGATGAAGCCGCAGGGCGATTTCGTCTGCCGGCCCAGCGGGTACCACCTGTTCGCCGGGGACGAGACGGCCTCGGTCGCGTTCGGTGCGATGATCCGCGGCCTGGCCGGCGACGCCCCCGTGCACACGGTCGTCGAAGTGGACACCGAGCACGAGCAGCTGCCGCTGCCCGGCGGCACCGTCTGGCTGCACCGCCGGGGCCGGCCCGCGGCGCGGTCGGGCGAGCTGGTCGCGGCCGTCGCCGCGCTCGACCTGCCCGACCGCCCGGGCACCGCCTACCTCGCCGGCGAGGCCGGCACCGTTCAGATGATCTGCTCCCACCTGGTCCGCGACCGGGGCTGGAACCGCCGCGACGTGCTCACCAAGCCGTTCTGGGCACCCGGAAAGACCGGGATGGACTAACCCGCGGGATTGAACGGAATGGCGCTCGGCTTGCTGTTCGTGAGCAGGTCGACGAACCGGCCGTCCGTGATCTTGATGGTGGCGGAGCCGAAGTCGGCGTTCATCAGTTTGTCGCGCAGCGTAGTGCTGGGCCAGCCGTTCCAGTCGACGATCGGCGGGTAGCGCCAGTCGTGGTAGTGATTTTCCGGGGGCTCGTCGCCGGTGCCGGCGAGCCGGAAGAAGTGCGTGTTGCAGCAGCCGTCCTTGTGGTAGACGACCTTCGGGTGGGTGCCGTCGAAGCGGATCTGCGAGCGGGTGAACGTCTGCACGCCGCTGTGGACGGTGTTCGTGACGTACTCGACCTGGTTGGTGCTCTGGTTCACCCAGGAGATCACGTGCTCGAAGTCGTGGCGGTGCCCGCAGCAGCCGTTGAGCGTCTGGTCCTTCTCGAAGTAGCTCGCGTAGACGATCGCGCACCAGCCGTTGTTGCACTTCGATCGCGCGTACGTCTGGGAGTTGTCCAGGTCGGACTGGTCCCTGCAGTTCCCGTTGATCGCGCCGGTGGTGTTCAGGCCAGAGTTCAGCGTGCCGTCGGGCCCGATCGCGGGTGTCGCGTAACAGCCGTCGGTGTCGTAGTCGTAGGCCGGCGAGAACGTCTGCTCATAGCCCCCGGCGTTCTGCGGCAGGTTGCCGGGCGGGGCCGCGAACGCCGCCGTGGCCGGGACCAGGATCCCCAGGGCGGCGACTGCGGCGACCACACCGAACCGCCTGCGTGCGTGTTTTCCCATCGATCACCTTCTCGTCGCAGACCGGCCGAGCGCCGCGTCGCGCCGAAGTCTGACATCAATGATCGTCACTGCGAAAGAGATCGATCCAAAAGCTTTCATGACCAGCCGTCGACCCGCAGGTAGAGCGCCGGCACCGCGGCGGGTTCGGTCGCCGACGTGCCGAACGCCGCGCACAGGGCCGGATCGCTGCGCAGGGTCACGTCCGGGGCACCCGGGTCGTTCGCGAACGCCAGCATCGTCCCGCCGGTCCCCTGCGCCGGCACGCCCGGGTGCACGTCGACGGTCCGCCGCCAGTGCCTCCCCGCGCGGACCAGGTCGACCGACGCTGTGCGGGTGACGCTGCCGAAATCCGCCATCAGAACATAGACGTCACCCTCGAAACCCGGATCAAAAGAATGGGTCCAGACCTCGAGGGGTACGCAGTCAGCAGCCGGACCATCGTGCGCAGCCCCGAGCTTGCCGCCCTGAGGCTCCGCGGCCGGCAGATGGAACAGCGCCGTCGTCGCGATGGCGATCACCACAGCCGCGGCCGTCAGACCCAGAACCGTCTTCGTGGTCAGCCAGTTTCTGCGCACCGGCTCCCCACCGGGATCGGCCTCCGCGGCGAGCCGGTCGCGGATCTCGTTCAGCCGCCGGCGTTCACCCGGACTGGCACCGAACAGAACGGTCAGCCGATCCAGGATGGCCGGCCCCGGCAACGCGGTCCCGGCAAGATACGCGGTGATCGTCTCCGCGGAGCTGAGCCGCGCCCGCTCGGTGATCTCCCCGGCCGACAACAGCGGCCGCTTGTTGCGCTCCGCGTGCCGCACTCTGAGCTGCTCCAGCTCCGCACCGAACTCCAGGACCGTCGTGACCTCTGTACTCACATACCGTCAACGATCGTAAGGACGATCTTCGCGCGGGCGCGCCCGCCTTCAAGCTGATCCATCGCGGCGGCGGCACCCTCCGCCGCTGGCCCACCACCTCATCTCCTCCAACCCGGTCGCCACCCACATCCGCTCGATCTTCCGCAAGCCGGACGCCACTTCCCGTGGTGACCAGGGGGACGCCGGCGCACCCTGACCGGCACCTGCACGCACCCCGCGATCATCGGCACCGACGGCATCGCGTCCAGGTCGTCAACGCGGTCCGCGGAGCGCTCGACACCCGACCCTGAGAATGCGGCGCGACCATACAGAGCGTGAGTCCACCAAAACTCAAGCTGGCATGTGCGACGAAATGTTGTGCGCTTAAAGGCCTGCACCAAACAAAGTTGATCGAAAGCTGACCTGGACGCAACTTCGAGTCTGGCGCTGTTAGACATTATTTTTCGCAGCCTCACCCTGCGCATCCCAACTCTCACGCTCAGGTCTCGCCGACAGAGCGGACCCGCGCGCAGAGCGACCGCCGGCGCGCGCAGAGCGACCCTCGGCACGCGCAGAGCGACCCTCGGCACGCGCAGGGCGACCCGTTGCCGGGAACGCCGGCGGGCGAGGGGCAGGAATCTACGGGGGTCAGCGGCACCAGCAGGAACATCGGAGTTCGTGGCTCAGGGACGCGCGGTGATCGGCGTAGTCGGGCCAGGACGAGTCGGCGATGGACCACCAGCAGGTCTTCTCGACGCCGTGGATCTCGCGGGCGCGGACCGGCAGGTCGCGGGTGCCCGGCGGACCACCGGATCGGTGAGGCCGGCCGCGACGGTGAGGCCGGCCGCGACGGTGAGGAACCCGCCGGGCCGGCTTCTCATCGAGATGGGTGAAGGGTGGAGGTCAGGCAGCGTCCTGCAGGGCGACCGCGACCGGGCGGAGTTCCACCCGGACGGGGGCACCGACGGGGAGGCCGGCCAGGAGTTCGCCGCTGATCTGGGCGACGATCACGTCGTTGCCGCGGGTGACGGTGACGCGGCTGGTGGGGCCGAGGAACGCGGTGGAGAGGACCGTGGCGTCGCCGGTGGGGTCGGGGACGACGATGATGGACTCCGGGCGTACCAGGGCAATGACCTCGGGGCCGCCGGTCGCCTGGGAGACCAGCGGCAGACGCGTGCCCAGGACTTCGACCGCGTCGCCGTCGAGGCGGCCGGGCAAGCGGTTGCTGAGGCCCACGAAGTCGGCGACGAACGCGCTGGCCGGGCGCAGGTAGACCTCCGGCGGGGCGGCGAGCTGCTCGAGGCGGCCGGCGCGCATGACGCCGACCCGGTCCGCGATGGCGAGGGCCTCCTCCTGGTCGTGGGTGACGAACAGGGTGGTCGTGCCGACCTCGGTCTGGATGCGGCGGATCTCGTCGCGCAGCTGCACGCGGACCTTGGCGTCCAGGGCGGACAGCGGCTCGTCGAGCAGCAGGACCTGCGGTTCGATGGCGAGGGCCCGGGCCAGGGCGACCCGTTGCTGCTGACCGCCGGAGAGCTGGTGCGGGTAGCGGGCACCGTGCGTGCCGATGCCGACGAGGTCGAGCATGTCGGCGGCGCGGCTGGTGTCCTTGCGGCGGCGCAGCTTCAGGCCGAACTGGACGTTCTCCAGGGCGGTCAGGTGCGGGAAGAGGCTGTACGCCTGGAACACCATGCCCATGTCCCGTTTGCTCGCGGGCAGCGCGGTGATGTCCTTGCCGTCGACCAGCACCCGGCCGGTGTCCGCGTCCTCCAGCCCCGCGAGGATGCGCAGCGCGGTGGTCTTGCCGCAGCCGGACGGGCCGAGCAGGGCGATCAGCTCGCCCGGCTCGATGTGCAGGTCGAGCCCGTCGAGGGCGGGCACGCCGCCGAAGCTGCGGCGCAGCTCGTTCAGGTGGACCGCAACGCCACTCATCGGGAGGCCTTTCGTCGATCTCCGAACAGGGACAGGATCAGCAGCAGGACGAACGCGAGCACGAGCGCCGCCAGCGAGACCGCCACCGACATCGTGGCGCTGCTCTTGCCGAGCAGGTTGATCGCGACCTGCAGGTTGGTGCGGTTGAGCAGCGACGCGATGGTGAACTCGCCCAGCACCAGCGCCACGGTGAGGAACGCCGCGGAGAGCACCGCCGAGCGGATGTTGGGCAGGACCACCCGCACCATCACGGTGAACCAGCCGGCGCCCAGGCCGCGGGCGGCCTCGGCGAGCGTCTTGACGTCGATCGCCGAGAGTCCGGCATCGATCGCACGGTACGCATAGGGCAGGACCAGGATGGTGTACGCGAAGACGAGCGTCAGCGACGACCCGCCGAGGAAATAGTTGACCCACGCGTAGACCGGCGCGAGCCCGACCACCAGCACGATCGCGGGGATCGTCAGCGGCAGCAGGCAGATGAACTCCACCAGCGGCCGCAGCCCGGGTAGTCGCAGCCGTACCCAGACAGCGGTCGGCACGAGCAGCACGAGCATGAGCAGGGCGGTCAGCAGCGCCTGTTCGAGGGACGCGGCGATCCCGTCGGCGAGGTCCGGATACGTGGCGCTGAGCTGCGGCCAGTCGACCAGCAGCGACCAGGTGTTCCCGTCGCCACGCGTGGTGAACTCGACCATCGCCGCGAGTGGCAGCAGGAAGAAGACGCCGAGGACGACCAGGACGACCCAGCGCAGGACGCGCTGACGGCGTACGCGTTGTGCCCTTACCCCAGCCATTTCGCGGTCCGTCTCTGCAGCAGGGCGTAGAGGGTCATGACAACTGCCACCACGACGACCATGCCGAGCGCCATCGCCTTGCCCAGGTTCTGCTGGCCGAGGACGACCTCGCTGGTCAGGGCGCCGCGGATCTGCAACGGCACGATCGGGCTGCCCTGGCTGACCAGGGCGGCAGCGGTCGCGTACGCGGAGAAGGCGTTGGCGAACAGCAGCAGCGCGGACCCGAGGAAAGCGGGGGCGAGCAGCGGTCCGGCGACCCGGGTCCAGTAGTGCCACGTGGAGCCGCCGAGGCTCTCGGTCGCCTCCCGCCACTGCGGCTTGATGCCGTCGAGCGCGGGCAGGAACACGATGACCATGAGCGGGATCTGGAAGTACGTGTATACGAGCATCAGCCCGGGCAGCTCGAACAGCCACACGCCGTTCGCGTAGATGTCCGTGCCGAGATGGTCGCGCAGGAACACGGTGACGAAGCCGGACAGGCCGATGGTGGCGAGGAACGCGAACGCGAGGGTGACGCCGCCGAACTGGGCCAGGACCCCGGACGCGGCGGTGACGACCCGCCGGAGCAGGCCGTCGGGCTTCGCGGTGACCAGCACGTAGGCGAGCACCGCCCCGAGGACCGCGCCGATGAGGGCGCTGACCGCGGAGAGCAGGATGCTGCGCCCGAACGCGTCGAGCACGTAGGCGTCGCCGAGGGCGGTGACGTTCGAGAACGTGAAACCGCCGTCGCCGGTGAAGGCACCGATCGCCACCACGAGGGTGGGGATGACCAGGAAGATCGCGACGTACGCGAAGAAGGGAACCGTGCCGAGCAGGCTGCGGACCTGAGTGATCCGCAGCCTGCCACGTGGCACCCTCGTCGGGATGCTGGTCATTCTTAACCGATGGCCTTGGCCCAGTTGGCGGTCAGGTATTCCTTCGCCTTCGTGGTCTGCGCCTCGGTCTGGAACACCGGGGTGCCCTCGACCTTCGGCAGCGCGGCGAACGCGGTGGCGTCGATCGTGGCGGCCTTCACCATCGCGTCGGCGCGGACCGGGCGGGCGCCGCCCTTGAGCCACAGGTTCTGGCCCTCGTCGGAGTAGAGGAATTCCTGCCAGAGCCGCGCGGCGGCGGGGTGCGGGGCGTCCTTGCTGATGGCCTGGACGTAGTACGAGCCGACAACCGCACCCGCGGGAACGACGGTCTTCCAGGTGGGGGTCTTGGCGGCCTGCGCGACGTTCAGGTAGTCCCAGTCGAACACGACCGGGGTCTGACCGGACTCGATCGTCGCGGGGGTCGGGTCGACGGGCAGGAAGTTGCCGGCCTTCTTCAGCTTGCCGAAGAAGTCGACGCCGGCGGTGATGTCGTCGGCGGAGCCTCCGCTGCCGAGCGCGGCCGCGACGACGCCGTTGAACGCGGCACCGGCCTGGGTCGGGTCACCGTTCAGCGCGATCTTGCCCTTGTACTCGGGCTTGAGCAGGTCGGCGATGCTCGTGGGGGCGGGCACCTTGCTGCTGTCGTAGCCGATCGACATGTAGCCGCCGTAGTCGTTGGTCCACGTGCCGCTCGCCTCTTTGAGCGCGTCCGGGATGTCCGCCCAGGTGGCGGGCTTGTACGGCGCGAACTTCGCGACGTTGGCGGTGGCCACGGCCGAGCCGAGGTCGAACACGTCCGGCGCCTTGTCCTGACCCTTGAGCTGGTCGGCGGCGTTGATCTCGTCCTGGCTCGACGCGTCGGGCTGCGCGGAGTTGACGGTGATGCCGTACTTGGTGCCGAACGCCTTGATGATCTCGCCGTAGTTGGCCCAGTCCGGCGGCAGCGCGATGACGTTCAGCGCTCCCTCCTTCTTGGCGGCGGCGGCGAGGGCGTCGATGCCCCCGAGGTCGGCGGCGCTGGTGGCCGTCGCCGCGCCGGTGCCGGCCGAGGCGCTCTCCTTCTCGGGCGGGGAGCAGGCCGTCAGGCCGGCGAAAGTCGTGACCGCCAGCAGGGTGGCCGCGGTACGTGCCAGGGTCCGCACTTGGTTCCTCCATCTCATCGGCGGCCGCCTGAGGGGCCCCGCCGCTGCGTGGATCATGGGAGTGCCGGATATCCGGAAGGTGGGCGCCAGGAGGCGATCAGACGTCCGCAAACTGAACGAAAGCCGCCACGAGCTGCGCGTTTGAGGGTGGGCTTCCAGGAGTGAGGCTGTAGATCATCAGGTCACCACGGTCCACGTCAATGGATACGGGGTAACGAACGCACCACTGTGGGTCCCGACAGGACTGCCACCGTCCCGTCGGGACCCCGGCAATCAGCGGTCCAGCACCAGGTAGAGGCGCTTACCCGTGGGCCGGAAACCGACCCGTTCGTAGATCCGCCCCGCGTCCGGGCCCGACGCCTCGAGCCAGGCGACGGTGCCGTCCCCGGCGAAGAGGGCGGCGGCGACCCGGGCGGTGATCGCGGCGGCGAGACCACGGCGGCGGTAGGCGGGCGGGACGGCGATGCCGGCCACCTCGCTCACCCCGTCGTTCGGCGGCACCGCCTGACCGCCCCCGGCGCAGGTGCCGTCGGCGGCGACGGCCATCACGGAGACGCCGCCCCGGGACTGCAGGCGGCCCATCCGTTCGGCGTCCTCGGCGGTGGCACCGGGGTCACCCCCGAACCCGATGATCTGCGCGTTCACCATGGCGACGCGTTGCTCGTCGGTGGCCGGTTCACGCAGGTCGAAGCCGTCCGGCGCCGGCGGCACGACCAGTGTCTCCGGCGTGCAGACGAGGTAGTCGTGCCGGGCCTCCACGGTGAATCCCGCGGCGAGCAGGTGTTTCTCCAGCTCCGGGGCGCTGGAGGTGACGTACTCCAGGCGCGGGAGCCGGTCGGCCGCACGGAAGGCGGCGACCATTTCGGTGACGGCGGCCGGGGTGATCTCCGAGCCGGGGCGTGGCGTGGCGTAGTTGATGCCGGGGCTGGTCGTCGCCGGGTCGATACCCAGGACGAACGGCCCCGCCTGCGCCGCGGCGGGCCGGGTGAGCAGGTTGGCGACGACGGACTGCTGGATGCGGGCATCCATGTTCAACGTAGGACCTCGAGACATGAAGAAAGAGCGTGTGCGGGCGACAGATTCGGTGGGCCGCCGCGGAAAATCTCAGGCGGCCCTCAGGCGCGTCGAGATCACAGGCTTCATTCCTTCAGGAGCGTCAAGAGCGGTGAACAATGGGACCGCCCGGAAGCCTTCCAGGGCGGTCCCACCGTAGTCAAACGATTATCGGTCAGGCCGGCGAGACGACCACCGGGGTGTGCAGGACGCGCTCCGGGCCGACGTAGCGCCGCGGGCCGGTGAGGTCCACGGTCGCGATGCAGGGCAGTTCCGTCACGGACGGGCCGGCGAAGAGCTCCAGGGCGCCCGGGTCGACCACCCGGCGCAGATCACGCCCCACGTACGAGGTGCGATCCGCGTGCAGGGTGAACGTCACCCGGGCCGCGGCACCCGCCGCGAGCGGCACCCGGGCGAACCCGGCCAGCTGGTGCACCGGCCGCGTCACCTCGGCCTGGACGTCGTGCGCGTACAGCTGGACGATCTCCGCGCCGTCCCGGGTGCCCGTGTTGCGAACCCGCACGGACACCTCCACGGCGCCGTCGGTGGGCAGCGTCGGCGAGCTCACCGCGAACTCGTCGTACTCGTACGTCGTGTAGGAACGCCCGTGCCCGAACCCGAACATCGGCGTGGGGTCGAGGTTGCTGACGCCCTCGCTGAACGCCCCGAGCGGCGGCTGCAGGTACGTGCCCGGCTGGCCGCCCGGCTCGCGGGGGATCTGGACGGGGAGCTTGCCGCTCGGGTTGATCCGGCCGGTGAGCACGCCCGCGATCGCCGCGCCGCCCTCCTCGCCCGGCATGAACGCCTGCACCAGGGCGGCCGCCGACGAGTAGGCGCCGAGGGCGTAGGGGCGGCCGGAGACGACGACGACCACGACGGGCGTACCCGTGTCCAGCAGTTGATCGAGCAGTTCGCCCTGCACGCCGGGCAGGCTCAGGTCGGGGACGTCGCAGCCCTCGCCCGACGTGCCCCGGCCGAACAGGCCGGCCCGGTCGCCGACCACCGCGATGCAGATGTCCGCGGCAGCGGCCGCGTCGATCGCCGCCGCGAAGCCCGAGCGGTCCTCGTCGCGGATCGGGCAGCCCGCTTCCAGCGTGAGGGAGTCGTCCGGCAGCTCGGCGCGCAGGGCGGTCCAGAGCGAGTCGGCGGGCAGCCCGATCCCGAACTGCGGGTAGTCGGGCAGGACGTGATTGGGGTAGGAGTAGCAGCCCATGAACGCCTGCGGGTCATCGGCGCAGGGACCGATCACGGCGATGCGCCGCGGCGGTGTGCCGAGGGTCAGCGGCAGCGCGCCGGCGTCGTTGGCGAGCAGGATGACCGAGCGTTCCGCCAGGTCACGGGCGATCTCCCGGTTGGCGGGGGCGTCGAAGTCGATGCCCTCCCCCGCGGCCACCGACGCCTCGGGGGTCCAATCGGGGTCGAGCAGCCCGAGCTCGGCCTTCTGCCGCAGGACGCGGCGGGCCGCCCGGTCCACCAATGCCTCGGGTACGCGCCCGGAGCGCACCAGCTCCGTCAGCCCCGCGCCGTACGCGATGGCATCGGGCAGTTCCACGTCGATACCCGCCTCGAGGGCCAGCGCCCCCGCCTCGGCGTTGTCGGCGGCGACGCGGTGCATCGTCTGCAGGAAGGGGATGGACCAGTAGTCGGAGACCACCACGCCCTCGAAGCCCCACTCGTCGCGCAGGATGCCGGTGAGCAGCGCCGGGTCGGCGGCGACCGGGACGCCGTCGATCTCCGAGTAGGAATTCATCACCGATCGCGCGCCACCGACACGCAGGGCGGTCTCGAACGACGGCAGGATGACCTCGCGCAGCTCCCGGGGGCCCATCGCGACCGGGCCGTGGTTGCGCGCGGCCCGCGACGCGGAATAGCCCGCGAAGTGCTTGAGCGTCGCGACGATCCCCTGCTTCTCCAGGCCCTTCACGTACGCCGCCCCGAGCGTCGCCACGACGTAGGGGTCCTCGCCCAGCGTCTCCTCGACCCGTCCCCAGCGGTAGTCGCGGACCACGTCGAGCACGGGTGACAGGCCCTGGTGCACCCCGACCGCGCGCATGTCGGCGGCGATCGCCGAGCTCATCCGCTCGACCAGCTCCGGGTCGAAGGTGGCGGCCCACGCGAGCGCCGACGGGTAGACGGTCGCGCCGAGCGTGGTGAAGCCGGTGAGGCACTCCTCGTGCACGATCGCCGGGATCGCGAGCCGCGAGGCCTCGACGACTGCCCGCTGCATCTCGACGACGCGGTCGCGGCCCTGCTCGGCGGTGACCGGGCGGGTGCCGAAGACGCGGGTCAGGTGGCCGATCCCGTGGGCGACGGCGGTGTCGAGCGAGCGCTGCCCGGCGGCGAAGACCTCCTGCATGGGGGCGACGTCACCGGTGCTCTCCACGCCGAAGCCGTGCCAGACGCTGCCGAGCTGGGCGATCTTCTCCTCGAGCGTCATGGCCGCGAGCAGCGCATCCGCCCGGGCGCCGGGATCCAGGGCGCGGTCGGTCCACGGGGACCGGCCGACCGGGTGCACCACGGTCATGACAAAGCCTCCTGAAACTTTCGGTCAACTTCCGGATGACTGTCGCAGTCTCTCCCGGGCAATGAGGGGACCGCAAGCCACAAAAACGGCCCCGACGGCAGGTGAGCCGTCGGGGCCGCTGGTGACTTGTCCGGAAGTTCCGGAGGATTACTCCCCGGGTTTCTTGAACTCCTCCACGGGTTTGCCCTTCATGAAGTCCGCGACCGTCTTCCAGACCGCCGGGTTCACGATGTTGTGATCCATGTGGTCGGAGTGGTTGGACCAGTCCGGGTTGACCAGATACCCGGCGACCACGGTGTCCCGCGTGCCGACCACCAGCGCGGCCGTCTTGTCCGCGTCGGTGGTTCCGGTCTTGCCGAAGACCGGGTGACCCACCGCCGAGTGCACCTGCGGCGCGGTCGAGCCGGAACAGCTACCGAGCTGCGCCTGGTCACCGACCGGGCAGCGGGCCGCGTCGAGGGCCTCGCGGGCGACGTCCTTCGAGGTCACCCGGGTGCACTGCGGCTGGCCGGCGTTGACCTTCGTACCGTCGGCCGAAGTGATCTTCTGGATCGGGGTCGGCTTGCAGTACATGCCGTCGCCGGCGAGCGTGGCGTACGCGTTGGCGATGTCCAGCGGCGTGGACGAGGTGACGCCGAGCGTGAACGCGCCGAACGTCCGGGCGGTGGCGTCATCCTTGACCAGGGCGGCGTCGGAGCCGGCCCGGAACTGGATGCCGAACCGCTTCGCCACGTCGACGACCTTGTCCGCGCCGACCTGCTCCTCGAGCGGCACGAAGTAGGTGTTCACGGACTTGCCGAAACCGGTCCACATGTTGAACGTGCCCTGCTCGCTGGCCGAGGCGTTCCTCGGGCAGTAGAAGTGCGTGCCCGGGCAGGCCGCGTCGGAGCTCGGGTCGATCACGTAACCGGACTTGTAGGTCGACCCGGACGTGATCGAGTGGTCGAGCCCGTAGCCATTCTCCAGCGCCGCGACCATCGTGAACATCTTGAACACCGAGCCGGCCTGGTAACCGGTGATGTCGCCGCCGCCGGTGATGATCGGGTTGGTGGTGTTCGGGTAGGTGCCCTTCACGCCGTTCGCCGCCAGCTCCGGGTTCGAGCTCGGCTTGTTCTCCCCGTCGTCCAGCTTGTACTTGCGGTTGGCGGCGAGCGCCTGGACCCGGCCCGTGCCCGGCTGGACCGCCGCGAGCAGCAGCGCGTTGCGGTTGCCGTCGGTGGTCACGTCGCTGATCTCTTTACGCGCCGACGCCTGCGCCTTGAGGTCCAGCGAGGTCACGATGCGGTAGCCGCCGGACTTGAGCTGACGCTCGCGGTCATAGGTGTTGGCGCCGAACTCGCTCTGGGTCATCCACCAGCGGTAGAAGTAGTCGCAGAAGAATCCCCAGTTGTTCTTGGCGACCTGGGTGCAGCCGTTGCCGGGGTGGTTCGTGGTCTTGCCGAGCTTTTCCTTCTTCGCCGTCGCCGCCTGCTCCGCCGTGATCATCTTCAGGCTGAGCATGTTGTCGATGATGTAGTTACGACGGTCGAGCGCCTGCGGGTAGCCGCTGGCCGTGGTCGGGTCGAACGCGGTCGGCGCCTTCACCATGCCGGCCAGCAGCGCGGCCTGGGCGATGGTCAGGTCCTTCGGCTTCTTCTTGAAGTAGACCTGGCTGCCGGCGTAGACGCCGTAGGCGCTGTTGCCGAACGGGGCCATGTTCAGGTAGCGCTCGAGGATCTGCTGCTTGCTCAGCTCCTTCTCGACCTGCATGGCGTACTTCATCTCCGTGAGCTTGCGCTCCGGGGTGTCCTTCGTGGCCTCGATCGCCTCGGTCGGCGTCTTCGCCGTGTAGGCGAGCGTCATCCGGACGTACTGCATCGTCAGCGTCGAGGCGCCCTGCTGCGAGCCACCCTGCTTGTTGTTCACGAACGCCCGGGCGACACCCTTGAGGTCGACACCGTTGTGCTCGTAGAACTGGTGGTCCTCCGCGGCGACGATCGCGTTCTGCATGTTGACGTTGATCTCGTCGAGCGGCACGTCGCTGCGGAACTCGTCGTACATGACGGCGATCTGGGTCTTGCCGTCGGAGGCGAAGATCCGGGTCACCTGCGGCGCGGCCGGCTTGGCCAGCTCGCTCGGCAGGTCCGCGAACGACTCCGAACCCGCCTTCGCCGCGAGCCCCGACATCGCGACGGCCGGGAACGAGGCGGCCGCTACCACCACGCCTGCCAGCAGACCGCAGATCACCAACGATCCTGAGTTGGCAAAGAGGGAGCGTTCGCGTTTTCGGGTCCAGAAGGTCACCCGGTCAACGTTAGCCACGGAGATCCAGCACCACCTTTCGAGGGTCACCCCAATTGCTCACATTGCGGGCGTGGCCGTAACCGCCGCCCTGGCACGGCTTTTCCGGTGCGAGTCGGTCCGTTATGCCCATCCCGGCCGCTCCCTACTCCCCCGTGGACGGCAAGGGCGGAGCCAGGATGCGGTGTACATCACAGCGGTGTACGTCACAGCCCGTAGCTCAGAGCTGATTCTCGAGCGTAGCCACATCACCGGTCGCGGCGGCCGCGGGGATACGGGCTTTCGCCGTGGAGTCACCGTATAGGGCGTACCTGAGAAATTCCGTGGACGTCTGTGTCGTCGCCTCGAAGTCGTCGCTCTCAGTGACATGACCGCCATCGGTGATCGACAGCATCGCCCGGGACCAGGGCACCGCCGCGTAGACCGCGTGCCCCGCGCGGTAGGTGACGGTGGTGTCCTTGCGGCCGTGGACGAACAACATCGCCGCCGACGGGCCGGTGAACGACGCGCCCTGAAAATCGGTGCCGGCGAAGACGACGCCGGCCTTGAGCCGCTCGTCGCGGTACGCGCTGAACAGGCCGGTGGTGGTGATGCCACCCGCCGAGTGGCCGGCCGCGGCGATCCTGTTCGGGTCGATCGTCGTGGTGAGCGTCCCGGCCGACGACAGCAGCAGGTCGATGACGTGCGAGGCGTCCAGCGGCTGGTTCACGATGTCGTTCGCGTCGAGATCCGTGGCGCCGTACCACGTGTTGGGGTAGGTCGGGCCCGCAACGACGAACCCGGCCTGGGCCCACCGCATCAGCATCGCCGAGTAATCACCGGGCTGCGAGGTGAGGCCGTGGCTGAACAGCACCAGCGGGAAGCGGCCCTGCTCCGGCGGCGCGTTGTCCGTGGGGGCGGGGCTCGCGGGCGCGGTGCCGCCGATCGGGTACCAGACCGTGGTGGGCAGGGACCGGTCGCCGCGGCTGAACGGGAGAATCTGCTTACCCAGGGCGTACGCCCTCGTGGGCGCGCTCCCCGATGCCGGCGTGTACACCGAGGTGATGTTCTGGGGTGCCAGTGAGGACGAAGCGGTCGAGGCGAGGATGGGCGCGGCAGAGGCGGAGGCCGTGGTGTTCCCCGACATGCCGATGTCGGTCTCCGCCGTGCACGCGGCGAGGCTCCCGCCCCCCGCGACGCCCGCGAGTGCGAGCAACAGAGTCCGTCTACGCATGATCACATTCTTTTCCGCGTACCTGTGATGATCGTGAGAATTGAGCGAGCGCAACATCACAGTTGGTAGTAGCCGCTGGTCAGACAAATACGTCAAGGAGCATGACGCAGCCGAAACCCACCACCGAGATGATCGTCTCCATGACCGACCAGGTCTTGATGGTCTGCCCGACGGTCATCCCGAAATACTCCTTGACGAGCCAGAAGCCGGCGTCGTTGACGTGCGAGAAGAACAGCGACCCGCAGCCGATCGCGAGCGCGAGCAGCGACACCTCGGGCTTGTCCAGCGTCGCGGCGAGCGGGGCGACGATCCCGGCGGCGGTGATCGTGGCGACCGTCGCCGAGCCGGTGGCGACCCGGATGCCGACGGCGACCAGGAAGCCCAGCAGCAGTGCCGACATGTTCGCGTCCTCGGCCGCCTTCGCGACCACGCCGCCGACGCCCGCGTCGACGAGCACCTGCTTGAAGCCACCACCCGCGGCGACGATGAGCAGGATGCCCGCGATCGGGGGCAGCGCCCCGCCCAGCACCGACGAGGTCCGCGCCCGGTCGAAACCGGCCCGCTTGCCCAGCGTCCACATGGCCAGCAGCACACCGAACAGCAGCGCCACGACCGGCGTTCCGAAGACCTCGAAGACGCCGCGCACGCCGTTGCCCTCGTCCAGGGTCAGCTCGGCGATCGCGCGCAGCAGCATCAGCACGATCGGCAGCAGCACGGTCAGCACCGCCGCCCAGAAGCCCGGGTTGCGCTTCGCGGGCACGTCACCGGTCTCGCTGTCGGCCGCCGTGTCGTCGACGTTGCTGACGGTCGCGCGCTCGGGGATGGCGACGGGCACCCGCTTGGCGATGAAGTTGCCGAAGACCGGGCCCGCGATGATCACCGTCGGGATCGCGCAGATCAGGCCGAACGCCAGCGTGAGGCCCAGGTCGGCGTTGAGGCTGGAGACCGCCACCAGCGGGCCCGGGTGCGGCGGGACCAGCCCGTGCAGCACCGACAGCCCGGCCAGGGCAGGAATACCGACCTTCAACAGCGACACGCCCGTACGCTGCGCCACCAGCAGCACGATCGGCACCAGCAGCACCACGCCGACCTCGAAGAACAGCGGCAACCCGATCAGCGCGGCCACGCCGGCCATCGCCCACGGCAGCGCGCTGCCGGTGAACTTGCGCACGATGGTGTTGACGATCCCGTCCGCGCCCCCGGACTCCGCGAGCAGCGCCCCGATCATCGACCCGAGCGCGATCAGCAACCCGACGCTGCCGACCGTGCTGCCGACCCCGGCGGTGAACGAGTCGACGGTGTCCACCGGGGCGGCCCCCGCGACCAGGCCCAGCACCGCGGCACCGACGATCAGGGCGAGGAACGGATGCCATTTCGCCCACGCGATGAGCACGACGACGACGGCGATGCCGAGCACCGCCGCGAGCACCAGATGCCAGGACGATGCGTGGGTGATGGTCTCGGCGGCCAGCACGGAAGCGGTCATACCGCGAGCCGTACCCCGTTCGGGCGAACGCCAACCTCCTGTGGATCACACCGTGACAGTGGTATGAGTTCCAGGTGAGCCGGCTCCGAGATGCTGCCCGCGTACGCCCGGCCGACGCGGCGTGGGCGTTCGCGCTGCGCGCCGGGCTCGCGGTCGCGATCCCCCTGGTCGTCCTGATCCCCGCCGGGCACACCGCCTGGGCGGGAATCGCCACGTTCGGCTCGTTCGCCGCTCTGTACGCCCGCGACACCCACTACCGCTCCCGGGGCCGGGTCGTGGCCGCCGCGGGCCTCGGCCTGGTCACCGCCGTCACGATCGGCACGCTGGCCGCCCTCACCCCGGCTCCCGCCATCCCGGCGGTGGTCGCGGTGTCCCTGGTCGGCGCGGCCGCGACCTGGCTCTGCGGCGTCTTTCGCGTGGGTCCCCCGGCCGGCCTGATGTTCGCCTTCGCCACCGCGGTCAGCGCCGCCGTCCCCGCCACGCCTGCCGACCTCGCGCGCCACGCCGTTCTCACCGCCGCGGCCGCTCTGATCGCCTGGCTGATCGCGATGGCCGGGGCCGCCTTCGACCGCGACGCCCCGCGCCGCCTGGCCGTTGCCCGCGCCCTGCGCGCCGCAGCGGCAGCCGCCGAGGCCCCTTCCGGCCCGCCCGGCCTGCGCCTGCGCCACCAGGCCGCCACCGCGATCGAAAAGGCCTGGACCGCCCTGCCCGCCTCTCCCACTCCCGCCGCCCTCCATAAGGGCCCGCCCGCGGGTTCCGCAGGCCCGGCTGCGGGTTCTGGAGGCCCGGCTGCGGGTTCTGGAGGCCCGGCCGAGCCGCTCTCGGCCGGCGGTGGGCTGGATGCTCTGGTCGCGCGGGCGGAGAGTGCCCTCGCGGACCCGGCGTCAGCCAACCCCGCCGATCTACGACGACTCGCCGGCGCGGCGGCGAAGCGAGGACCGGTGCCCGCGTTGAGCCCCACGAAGGCCGAGAGCGAGGAGATCTCCGGCCGCACCCGGGCAGCCGCCCTCGCCCCACCACCAGGACGTGACCTGCTGCGCCACTCCGTCCGATCGACGCCGCTCGGCGGACCCCTGCTCCTGGCCGCGCTCCGGGTCGCCGTAGGCGCCCTGGCGGCCGGATCGGTCGCGGGCGCGCTGGCCCACATCACCGGCCTCGGCCACGCCTACTGGGCAGCGGTCTCCGCAGTCGCCGTCCTGCAGAGCACCAACCTCCTGGTCACCATCCACCGCGGCATCCAGCGAGCCGCGGGAACCGTGGCCGGCCTGCTGGTCGCGGTCGCCGTCCTGGCGGTCCCCGGCGGCACCTGGCCCCTGGTGGCCCTGATCGTCGCGGCCCAGATCACCGCCGAACTCCTGGTGATCCGCAACTACGCCCTGGCGATGCTCGCCGTGACCCCACTGGCTCTCCTGGTGGGCGAACTGGGTCATGCGACCCCGCCCCTCGACCTGCTCCGCGACCGCCTGATCCAGACCATCCTCGGCTGCGCGATCGGCCTCCTGACCGCAGCAACCATCCGAACCCGCACCGCCGCCCGCCACCTGGACAAGGCCCTGGCCACCTGCACCCGCACCACGGACGAACTGACCGCCGCTCCCACGCGAGAGCTCGCACGCCGCTTGGCCGTGAACCTCATGGTCCTCCGCGAGGCCTACGAAATCGCCTCGGGCGAGCCCGCCCTACCGCCCGAAACCACCGAACTGGTCCTAGCCACGGAACGCCGGGCGCGCTCAGCCCTGGCCACCGTGACCTGAACCGAGCCACGGTTCCGGGGGCGGGGATCGCCTCACGCAGACATCAAGCCTGACGGGCTGCGTGAGGCGATCCCCGCCCCCGGAACCCCGAGGCTCACCCCTGCAGAACAGTGGCCAGCCCCACCTTCACCTGGCGGCTGAGATCGTCGGCGAGGATCTCCGGCTTTCCCTCCGCGACGCCGTCGAGGCCGAGGGCGGCGACGATCGCGGGGTCGAGCTTCTGGTCGGCCGGGATGCTCGCGGCCATATCGGTGTCCATGTAGCCGACGTGCAGCGCGGAGACCGTGATGCCCTTGGGGGCGAGCTGTTCACGCAGCGCGTCGCTCAGCGCCCACTCGGCGGCCTTGGCCGCGACGTAACCGCCGAGGGCGCCCGGGTGGTACCAGGAGAGCACCGACAGCACGTTGAGGAAGGCGCCGCCGCCGTTGGCCTCGATGACCGGGGCGAAGGCTCGGCTGACCGACAGGGTGCCGTAGTAGTGGGTCTCCATCTCCAGGCGGATCTTGTCGAGGTCACCGGTGAGCAGGTCCGCGCCGGTCGCGGAGCCGGCGTTGTTGACCACCAGGGTGGCGTCCGACGCGATCTTGGCGGCCTGGGCGACCGACTCGGGGTCGGTGATGTCGAGGCGCAGCGGGATGACGCCCGGCAGGTCGACGGTCTGAGGATCGCGGGCCCCGGCGTAGACCTTCGCGCCGCGGGCGACGAGCTGCTCGGCGAAGCGACGGCCGAGGCCGCGGTTGGCGCCGGTGACTACTGCTACTGCGTTCGTGATGTCCATGGAAGTTAGATTACGAGCAACATCTAAGAGACGCAAGGCTTAGATGATGTGTGTCATATAATGGTCGGCATGGCACGGGTATCGCAGGCACAGGCACAGGAGAACCGGCAGCGGGTGGTCGAGACGGCCTCCCGGCTCTTTCGTGAGCGCGGCGTCCAGGGGGTCAGCGTCGCCGACCTCATGGCGGAGGCCGGGCTGACCCACGGCGGCTTCTACAAGCAGTTCGCGTCGAAGGAGGCCCTCGTCGCGGAGACCGTCGGCACGGCGTACGAAGGCCTGGCCGGACGGCTGACCGACTACGACACCGAGCACCCCGGCGACCACGGTCAGGCCGTGGGCGACCTGCTCGACTACTACCTCTCCCCCGGGCACCGCGACGACCCGGGCCACGGCTGCCCGACCACGGGGTTCGGCCCGGACGTCGCCCGCGAGGCACCCGGCAGCCCCGCCCGCGAACCGTTCGCCGCCGGGGTCCAGGGCTTCGCGGACTGGCTGGGCGGCACCGACGACGAGAATCTCGTCGAGCTCTCCACCATGGTCGGCGCCCTCCTGCTGGCCCGCGCCACCAGCGGCACCGACCTCTCCGACCGGATCCTGACAGCCGCCCGCGCGGCGCTCGCCCCACCTGGGGGCAGGGACTGAGCGTGTTAGCAGGTGAGGCGTGCTCGCGTGTGTCACGATCACTTCGGTCACGGCGTCAGGCGGAGGTGGATCGTGAAGAAAGTTCTCGGCTGGGTCCTGCTCGGCCTCGTCATCTTCTACATCGGCACGAACCCGGTCCCGGCCGCGGACACGGCCCAGGGCATCGGGGACGGCATCGCCGACATCTTCCGCAACATCGGCGTCTTCTTCTCCGACCTGGCGCACTGACGACCCGACCTGGCGCACCGACGACCCGATCTGGCGCACCGACGACGCTCCGGCCTGGTCGGTCGGCGAAGAATCCCGGCCACGATCACGTATTTCCTACGCCGGCACCCGCCCCTGGCCTCAGTTCATGCCGTTCTAGAGGGGTCGTCGCGCCGCTTCAACTCTTGGGCAGGGCGTCGAGGATGCGCTGGTGGTGGGCATCCAGGTCCTCGGCGCTCGCGTCCGCGTCGGCGCGGGTGAAGTCGAAGTCGGCCATCTCCCGGGCCGGGAAGACGTGTACGTGGGCGTGGGGCACCTCGAAACCCGCCACGACCAGACCGACCCGGGGCGCGTCGAACGCCTTCTTCAACGCCCGGCCGATGGTGTGGGCGACCGCGAAGACGTGTGCGGCCAGCTCCGGGTCCAGCTCGGTCCACTCCTCGACCTCGGCGCGGGGGACCACGAGGGTGTGGCCGGGGGTCAGCGGGGCGATGGTGAGGAAGGCTGCCACCCGGTCGTCGGACCAGACGATGCGGCCGGGTAGCTCGCCGGAGATGATGCGGGAGAAGATCGTCGGCACGGGAAGGGCTCGCTCTCGTCGGTGGTCGCCGTCACCGCCCATGACATCACGACCGGGGTTAGGGTCTGAACAATGGCACGCGTCTTCATCACCGGATCCGCCGACGGTCTCGGCCTGATGGCCGCCGAGTCCCTGCACCGTGACGGGCACGAGGTCGTCCTGCACGCCCGTGCCGCCGGCCGCGCTCCCGATTTCGCCCCGGCGGTGATCGGCGACGTCACCACCATCGCCGGCATGCGTGCGGTGGCGGAGCAGGCGACGGCGCTCGGGCCGTACGACGCGGTGATCCACAACGTGGCGGTCGGCTATCGCGAGCCGCGCTCGGAGACCCCCGACGGGCTCGAGCACGTGTTCGCCGTGAACGTGCTCGCGCCGTACGCGCTGACGGTCCTGATGCCCCTGCCGCAGCGCCTGGTCTATCTCAGCTCCGGCATGCACCACGGCGGCACGCCCGGGCTCGCCGATCCGCAGTGGACCGTCCGGCGCTGGAACGGCTCCCAGGCGTACAGCGACAGCAAGTTCCTGGATGTTCTCCTGGCCCTCGGTTTCGCCCGCCGCCACCCGCGGGTGCTGTCCAACGCCGTCGACCCCGGCTGGGTCGCGACCCGGATGGGCGGCCCCGGCGCCCCCGACGACCTGACCCAGGGCGCGGTCACCCAGACCTGGCTCGCGGTCAGCGACGATCCCCGCGCCAAGGTCACCGGCCGTTACTTCCACCACCAGCGGCAGTATTCGCCCTTCGACGCGGCCAACGACGTGAAGCTCCAGGACGAGCTGCTCGACTATTGCGCGTCCCTGCTGTGAACCCGCGCGGCCTCCCCCGCGACTGAACAGGCATGCACACAGACGACGCGGAACTGGTGATCCGCGCCCAGCTCGGCGACCGCCGCGCCCTGACCGCGCTGGTGGAACGCTGGCACCTGCCGATCTGGCAGTACGTCCGGCGGATGCTCGCCACCCCGGCCCTCGCCGACGACGTCAGCCAGGAGGCGTGGTCGGCCGCCCTGCGCGCCCTGCCCCGGCTGAGACAGCCCGACCGGTTCGCGCCCTGGCTCCTCACCATCACGCGGCGGACCCTGATGAACCACCTGCGTGACAAGTACGCCGCCCCGGCGCCGGTTCCCGGCGATCTCGTCGAGGACGATTTCAGCGCCGGAGTCCTCGACCGTGCCGAGGTCGTGGCCGGGCTGGCCGGCGTGCCCCTGCGCGAACGCGAGACGCTGATCCTGTTCTACCTGCACGACCTGTCCCTCGACGACTGCGCCCAGATCCTCGGCGTCCCACCCGGCACGGTCAAATCCCGCCTGCACCGGGCCCGCCTGCTGCTGCGCGCCCACCTGATCGAGAAGGGATACGCGGCATGACGGAAACACCAGGATTCACCCCGGACCAGCTCGTCGGTACGGTCTCCCTGCGCCGCCGCCTCGCCGTCGTGGCGGTGGGGCTGGCGGGTCTGTGCGCGGCCGTCTTCCTCGGTCTGCTGTGGGCCACGGAGCCGGTCGCGCTGCCCGTGCGTACCCGGATCGCCTTTGCCGTGATGGTCCTGATCGGTCTGGCGTGGGCCGGGTTCGCCGCCTGGGCGCTGCTGCGGCGGCCCCTGTTCGCCCTGGACCGGGTGATCGCGGGCTGGCTGGCCACGGCTTTCAGCACCCTCACCGCCGTGGTCGCCGTTGCCGTCACGGGGTCACTGGCCGCCGTCACTGTCGGCGTGACGCTCACCGGCACCGCCCTGATCATCTTGCGCCGGGCCTACACCTACCGCCGGACCCTCCTGCACCGGTTGCGGGACTGACAACCCGGCGACCGGCGCGTGGCCGGCCGGCGCGTGTGCGGGCGGGGGCGGGTTGGGCGTTGAGGGGCGGCCGGCGACCAGGTCGGCGATGGTGAGGCCCCAGTGGCCGAAGCGGGCGTCGAGGCCGGCCGCCCTCGCCTTCGCCCGGGCCTGCCGGTCCGGGTCGTAGCGATGGCGGGCCCACGAGGATCCGGGGCGCGCCAGCCGGACCGCGCCGATCCACGCCACCGGCGGCAGGAAGACACCGAGCACGGCCGTCGAATACTTTCCCTTGCGCACACAGACGAGCAGCACCGCGATGTGGACCAGCGCCGAGGCCGCAACGGCAACATGCCCGGCGCCGAAGCCATCGTCCGAGGTCAGCGGGTTCAGCCCGAAAAGGACCAGCCCCATACCGCTGAGCGCCAGCGCGACCAGCCGCACGGACAGCTGACCCTCCGGCGACCAGTACACGTCCTGCAGGTGCAGGATCAGCGCGAACTCGTCCAGGATCAGCGACGACCCCACCCCGATCAACACCCCGGACACCTCGGCCCACGGCCTGCGGCCATCTACCGCGACCGACAGGTACGCGCCGACCAGCGTCAGAACGATGCCCGGCACCGCGTGCAGGAACGGCAACTGCCCGGCGGTCATGGCCCCTCCTCAGGTCCGCGAGGCGGAGATTGATCTTCTTATTGTTATATGGTCCCGGCGTGGAGCCGACCCCGTTGGACAGAGCGGTCCCCGACGAGCCAAGAGTCATGATCAGCTATGCATCCGAGGACGTGGCCGTCGGCGGGCAAGACCGGGTTCGTGCAGAAAGAGCTCCGGTTGGCGCTGCGGGCCGCGCTGGAACGCCCCGCCGGGAAGGCGTTCATCATTCCCCTCGGGCTCGACGACACGATCGTTCCCGAGGCGTTGCAACGATGGCACTGGGTGGACCTGCATGCGGCGAACTGGCTCGGCAAGCTCCGGTTCGCGATCGACACGGGCAAGAAGTCCCATCGCGACCTGACTGCGGGCGCCGAGCCCGGAGACGCCGGCATTCTGGGTCTCGACCTGGTCCCGGAGGCCGCGGCCGCCGGGGACTCCGTGGTGCTGGACTACGTCGTCCGCAACGACGGTGCTCCTGTTCCGGTCCAGCTCGGGGCGAGCCTGTTCGGCAGGACCGGGCACGAATACTTCGACCCCAGGAGTGACCGCAAGTTGTGGCTGCGGACCGGGACGACGGCCTATCGGCGATCGCTGAGGTTGCCTTCCGACATGCCCGCCGGGCGGTATCGGCTCGTAGTCGCCGTGTGGTGGCTCGGCAACGAGAAGCGGTCCATCGCCTCGGCGGACTGCGGTGAGCGGTTGCGGATCACCTGATCGTGCTGGGCTCCTCGTCGGGTGCGGGTTCCTCGCGTCGCCACGTGAGGTGGTTGAAGAGGAGGTTGAGCAGGAAGACCACCACGACGGTGGTGGTGATGGAGCTGCCGAAGATGATCTGGAGTTCGTCGGGGAATTTGCCGTAGAAGGCAGGGGCGACGACCGGGATCATGCCCGCGCCGATGGCCACCGCGACGATGAGCAGGTTGTGGGTGCCGTCGAAGTCGACGCGGCGGAGACTCTTGATGCCGACGGCGGTGACCGTGGCGAACATGACGAGGGCGGCGCCGCCGATGACCGGGCCGGGGACGGCGGCGATGATCTCGCCGAGTTTGGGGATCAGGCCGAGCAGGATCAGGATCACGCCGGCGGCGGTGACGACGAAGCGGCTGCGGACGCGGGTGATCTGGACCAGGCCGACGTTCTGGGCGAACGCCGTGTCGAGGAACGAGTTGAAGGTGCCGGCGAGCAGGCCGCTGACGCCGTCCGCCGCGAGACCGCGGGCGATGTCGTTCTCCGTCAGTTGTTTGTCGGTCAGGGCGGCGACGGCGAGCATGTCGGCCGTCGACTCGACGTAGATGACGAGCATGACCACGCACATGGAGATGACCGCGGCGACCGGGAACTGCGGGGCGCCGAAGTAGAACGGGCGGGCGAGGCCGAACCAGCCGGCGTCGCCGACCGCGGAGAAGTCGACCAGGCCCATGAAGGACGCGACGATCACGCCGAAGACGAGGCCGATCAGCACCGCCAGCGACACCAGGAAGCCGCGGGCGAACCGGTTGATCAGCACGATCAGTAGGATGATCGCGGCGGCCAGGGCGAGGTGGCTCAGGGTGCCGTACCCGGGATCGGATTCGTCGTTGCCGGCGATCAGGCCGGCGCCCGCGTCGATCAGCGACAGCCCGATCACGGTGATCACCGTGCCCGTGACCAGCGGCGGGAACAGGTGGATGATCTTCGAGAACGGCTTCGCGACGATCAGGCCGAACGCGCCCGCGGCGAGCATCGAGCCGTAGACGGCGGGCATGCCGTACTTGCCGCCGATCAGGATCATCGGGCTCAGCGCGGTGAACGTGGCACCGGCGACGATCGGGAGGCGTACGCCGAGAATCTTCCCGACGCCGAGACTCTGCACAACAGTGATCACACCGGCCACGAAGAGGTCGGCGTTGACGAGGATCGCGATGACGTCGGAGCCGAGGCCGAGGGCCCCGCCGACGATGAGCGGAACGGCGACGCAACCCGCGTACATCACGAGCACGTGCTGCAGTCCGAGAACCGCGAGCCGCCCGAACGGCAGCATCTGATCTACGGGGTGTTTCCCTTCGGCAACGATCGGTGACGACATGCGAGGCATTGTTCGCCGTGATTGTTATCGCCGGGTTACCACCCCGGGGACTTCAGCAGCCGGGCCCGGCGGCCACTCCGTTCACGATCCGGTACGCCGAGATGTCGCCCTTCACGTACGCCCGCAGCTGCGACAGCCGGGTCGGGGTGCGGTCGTTCTGCGCCACGTACGCGACGATCGCCTCATCGACGGTCCGGCAGCTGACGGCGTTCGCCACCTGCTGCGTACGGGCGGTCAGCGCATCACTGTTCAACACAGCGTAAGAAACGCCGCCAATACTCAAGGTGACTGCTGCGGCCATCGCAGCTTCTGTCAAATTCACGGAGAACTCCAGCCCGGATCATTCATAACGCGCCAACCCGGCCACCCTACGCGACATCACTTTGAGTAGCCATAACTCGATGCAGCCAAGGAGAATAACCAGGAGTAGTTTTTCTCACCTTGGGCAGGCCACACCTCTGGTCCGTCGGTGCGGCCCGTAACCGCCTAGCGTCAAGATCCATGAGCGTCCTGCCCCTGCGCGCGGCCGCGAAACGATGGCTGCCGATCTCCCTGGTCTTCCTGGCGGTCGGGCTCTCGACCGCGATGGCCTCGCCGTTCCTCGCGCTCTTCCTCACCGACGAGATCCACGCCGACCCCCTCCACGTGGCGCTCTTCCTCACCGTCGCCCCCGTCTCGGCCGTGATCGTGTCGACGCTGATCGGCAAGCTCTCCGACCGCGTCCCGTCCCGGCGTGTCGTGCTGCTCGGGACGGCGCTGGCCGGATGCGCGGGGACGCTGGTCACCGCTTTCGTGCGGGATTACTGGGCACTGCTGCTGGTCACCGTGCCGTTGACCGCTCTCGCGGCGGCGATGATGCCGCAGGCTTTCGCGTACGCCCGGGAGGCCCTCGAAGGCTCCGGCCGCGTCGCGATGACGATGAGCGCGCTGCGGACCCTGTTCTCGATCGCATGGGTCGCCGGGCCCCCACTCGCCGCGGCGCTGCTGCAGGCCGGCGGTTTCGTACTCGTCTACGGCTTCGCCTCGCTCATGTACGCGGTCGCGGCGGTCGTCGCCCTCGTCGCCCTGGGATCGGAACACCCCGTCCCGGCCGGCCCGCAGACGCGCAAGCCGGCCGGCGTCGACGCGCCCCGCGCACTGATCTGGCTGACGATCACGGTCTTCGTGCTCACCCGCTGCGCCGGGGCGATGTCGGTGCAGGCGCTCCCGCTGCTGATCACCCGGGATCTCGGCGGCGACGTCGGCCTCGCCGGGCTGCTGCTGGGACTCTGCGCGGGGCTGGAGATCCCGTTGATGCTGGGCTTCGGGCTGCTGTCCGCGCGGGTGCCCGTACGGCGGCTGCTGATCGCGGGGGCGGCGTGCGGGCTCGCGTACATGCTGATCGTGGCCGTCGCCACCAGCACCTGGCAGCTGATCGCGGGTTCGGTTTTCAACGCCGCCTCGATCGCCGCGCTGACCGGGCTCGGCGTCACCTATGTGCAGGACATGCTGCCGGGGCATCCCGGTCGGGCGTCGACACTGTTCAGCAACACGTTCCCGGCCGGCTCGGTGATCGCCGGCCCGATCGTCGGCGCGGCCACGGCGGTCGGCTACCGCATGCCGTACGCCGCCGGTGCCGTCATGTTCGCCGCGGCCCTGGCCCTCCTCGCGGCCGGAACCCGCCTCACCACCGGGGGGAATGTTCGGTAAAGATCCCCGGAAGTCCTGTTCATGCCGGTATGACGTCTTCATGGGTGACTTGACCAAACGGGACAAACAGATCATCGGAAGCAGCGTCGCCGTGCTGCTCGTCGCGGGCTCCGGCGCCCTCGCCCTGCGCGAGGAGAAAATCGGCCCGAACCCGGTGCTGGCACAGCCACCCGCGATCGCCGACGCCGCCGCGAACGTCGGCCTCGGCCCCGCCAACCCGCCGGCCGACGGTCCCCCACCCGCCGGCCAGGAACCGCTGCCCGTCACGGTGATCCCGTTCCCGGGCACCCCGCTCGGCACACCCCCACCCACCACCGGATCGGGCGCAACTAAGTTGCCCACAATTAAATTGCCCACAACTCATCTGCCCGGCATTCAACTGCCCGGCGTTCAACTGCCCGGCACGACAACGCCGGCTCCGCCGCCGCCGACGCCCGCGCCGACCACCCCGGCCGCCACGCAGCCGCCGACCACGGCACCCCCGGCCACCGCACCACCCGCGACGCCGCCGTTCGTCACCCCGGAACCGGCCAGCACCCCGCCGCCCACCGCAGAACCGACCGTCACCGCCCCTGAGATCACGGCGTCTCCCACCACAGCAGCGGACATCGAACCGGCGGAAGGCAACCCGCCGCCGCCGAGCCCGGCCCCGCCCGTCACCCCGCCGGCACCGACCGCCACCCCGCCAAACACGACCGCCACCCCGCCAGACACGACCGCCACCCCGTCGGTCGTGGCCGTCTCCCCGTCAGTCGCGGCCGACGATGACGGCTTGAAGCCGGACGGCGCCGCGGCGGGAAGCGCCGCGAGCGCACACCCGGAACGCACGCCGACGCCCGGTCCGGTGGCCGCAGCAGCAGCGCAGCCGGCCGCCCGCGCAGAATGAGACCGGGCGGGGATGATGGGCCTGGTGAGCTGCGCGGCGGTGCTGACCGGGTGCGCGTGTCGGGGAGATCACCGTGGGGTCATACGATCACGTGCGTAATGCACCGTATGCACGGAGGATTGTGATGCACGGAGGGAAGGCATGAGCACCGAGACGCTGGAGTTCCAGGCCGAAGCGCGCCAGCTGCTGCAGCTGATGGTCCACTCGATCTACTCCAACAAGGACATCTTCCTGCGGGAGCTGATCTCCAACGCCTCCGACGCCCTGGACAAGTTGCGTCTTGCGGCCCTGACCGACGACGAGCTCACCGCGGAGGACCTGCACATCGAGGTCGTCGCGGACGCTGAGGCCCGCACCCTGACCGTGCGGGACAACGGCATCGGCATGGCGCGGGACGAGGTCGTGACGCTGATCGGGACGATCGCGAAGTCGGGCACGGCGGATCTGCTGCGCCGCATGAAGGAGAACAAGGACAAGGACTCGGCCGAGCTGATCGGCCAGTTCGGTGTCGGGTTCTACTCCACCTTCATGGTCGCCGACCGGGTCACCCTGGTCACGCGCAAGGCCGGCGAACAGACGGGTACGCGCTGGGAGTCCGCCGGCGAGGGCACGTACACCATCGAGGAGGCCGCGGACGTCGCGACCGGCACCTCGGTGACCGTGCACCTGCGGCCGAAGGACGAGGAGGACGCGCTCTACGACTACACCGACGAGTGGAAGATCAAGGAGATCGTCAAGCGGTACTCCGACTTCATCTCGTTCCCGATCCTGCTGGTCAAGGCCGCCGCGGAACCGAAGGCCGAGGGGGACGACGAGTCGCCCGCCGCGCCGGAGACCCTGAACTCCATGAAGGCGCTCTGGGCGCGCCCGCGCTCCGACGTCAAGGACGAGGAGTACGCCGAGTTCTACCGGCACATCAGCCACGACTGGACCGACCCGCTGGAGATCATCCAGATGCGGGCCGAGGGCACCTTCGAGTACGAGGCGCTGCTGTTCATCCCGTCCCGCGCCCCGCACGACCTGTTCCAGCGCGACGGCGCCCGCGGCATCCAGCTCTACGTCAAGCGCGTCTTCATCATGGACGACAGCCGTGAGCTGATGCCCGACTACCTGCGCTTCGTCAAGGGTGTCGTGGACGCGGCGGACCTGTCGCTGAACATCTCCCGCGAGATCCTGCAGCAGGACCGGCACATCCAGATGATCCGGCGCCGGCTCGCCAAGAAGGTCCTCAGCACCATCAAGGACCTCATGACCAAGGACGCGGAGAAGTACGCCACGTTCTGGCGCGAGTTCGGCCGCGCGGTCAAGGAGGGCCTGCTCAGCGAGCAGGACGACCAGAAGGCGATCCTGGACGTGTCGTCCTTCGCCTCGACCGCCTCCGCCGACCCCACCACCCTCGCCGACTACGTGAGCCGGATGAAGGACGGTCAGGACGAGATCTATTACATGACCGGCGAGAGCCGCGCCCAGGTCGAGAATTCCCCGCACATGGAGGCGTTCCAGGCCAAGGGGTACGAGGTTCTGCTGCTCACCGACCCGGTCGACGAGATCTGGGTCGAGGCGGTCCCCGAGTACGACGGCAAGAAGCTGCAGTCGATCGCCCGCGGCAACGTCGACCTCTCCGCGGACGAGGACAAGCCGTCGCAGGAGAAGACCGGCGAATTCGCCCCGCTGCTCACCTGGCTCGGCGAGACCCTCGACGAGGTCAAGGAGGTCCGCCTCACCTCCCGGCTGACCACCTCCCCGGCCTGCCTGGTCAGCGACGCGAACGACATCACGCCCACGCTGGAGAAGATGTACAAGGCGATGGGCCAGGACGTCCCCCCGGTCAAGCGGATCCTCGAACTGAACCCGGACCACCCCCTCGTCACCGGCCTGCGCGACGCGTACGCCGGCCGCGCCGAGGACCCGGCCCTGCCCGAGACCGCCGAGCTGCTCTACGGCACGGCCCTGCTGGCCGAGGGCGGCGACCTCGCCGACCCGGCCCGCTTCGCCAAGCTCCTCGCCGACCGCCTCGCCCGCACGGTCTGACGTTCACCGGTTGCGGGACGCCATCACCGGCGTCCCGCAACCGGCAAAACTTCGTTGACCCGCACCGGGCGGGTACACCACGGTGAGTTCGTGCCGACCGACAATCTGGTAGAACGGGCGCTGGGCCGTGACCGTGCCGCCCAGCTGGCCGACGTCACCCGTGACCTTCTCGATCTCGCCGACTCGGCATCCCCGACCACGGAATCCGTCGTGCATCTCCCGGTGCCCCTGAGGTCACAATCCCCTGAGGCCGCGGCGATCGAGTTGAGCCGCAGGATCGAAGCCAGGGATCCCGGCAGGCAATGGGCTTTCGCCACGTTCCGCACGTCTGACGGCCGCAGGATCGGGAAAGCAAGCCCGTTCCTTCCGGCGGCCTTCCCCGGATCGCAGGAATGGTTCATCCGCTTCTCCTTGGCGGACCTGCACACCAGGCTGGCGGCCTGGTATCTCACGAGCCTGTGGCGGGCGGCTGAACTGGCCGGCTCGGTCCGGGGCGCGCTGGACCGATGGCAGGTGATCACCGCCGCGGCCGCGGCACGGTCGCTGCTGGAAGGTGCGGCGGCCTTCACGCAGGAAGCTACGACGACCCTCCAGGAATGGGACACGTTCAAACGGAAGGGTGAGCCACAGCTCGAATCCCTCGAGGAGTTCGCGGGGGACTTCAGCCGCCGGGTAGCCGAGCTCCAATTCTCGTCCCGGGTCGGGCAGGGCACCCAGCGGCCACCGACGTTTCTCAGCCGGAACGTTCTCACCTATATCGGCAAGCTGGCCAAGGCCGAGACCGCTCATGACATCAACGACATCTACCAATGGTTGTGCGACGCGGTGCATCCCAGCTTCGGGTCGTCGACGACCTACCTGGTCACCCGGGGTAAGCACTCGACCGGCACCCATTTCCGGGAGGTCTATGCGCGCCACCCGCTCGGGATGCTCGCCGCCACGGGCTTCGAGCTCACTCCGACGGTTGCGCACGCGGCGGCCGACGCGGTCATCGCGGGTGGCCGGGTGCTGATGAGGGATCTCCGGCGGGTGCGATGGCTGGTCTACGACCTGGCCATGACGAGCGAGACGGCGTTCGCTTTGAAAGTTGCCTCCTTCGGCACCTTTGCCCGCCCTGAGCGTAACGACCGGTGCCCGTGTGGGTCTGGCAGGAAGTTCAAGTCCTGCCAGCACAGATGGGGGTCGTCCGGGCTACCTCCGGAGACGATCTAGGAACGGGTGATCGCGCTGCGGAAGGCTTCGCGGACGGCGGTTGCTCCTGCTGCGACCACGGCGGCGGCGCCGCGGACGGTGGCGGCGACCGGGCCGTGGGGTGGGATGTGTTCCTCGATGGCTTCCCATTCGAGGGGCTTGACCGGGAAGGGGTTGCCGCCGCCGGACATGCGCATGATGAGGCTCGTGGCGAAGCGGGGGTCGGCGGCGAGCGTTGCGCGCGCTATGGGCGTACCCACGAAGATCTGATCGAAGCGCACCGGAAGCAGCCAGCCGTCCTTGTCCGGGGGTTTCGGGCTCCAGTATTGCGGGTCCGGGACCCGGCCCTGGACCGGCTCGGCCGTGATGATGCCCAGCGCGGCGACGCCGCCGTCCTTGCCGGAGAGCCAGAGTGCGACCTGGTCCCCCTCGGTGACGGCGGTGCGGTGCCGGCGGATCGGCCAGGCCGTCTCGTGGTGACCGTCGGCGAAGAAGTCCTCGATCCGCCAGCGGGTCCGGTTAGCCTGCAGCAGCCAGTGCGCCATGACCATGATTGTTCTCGACTGCCCGGGTGCGCGGGTGAGGTTCGCGGAACGCCCTCCTAGGGTGGGGGTCATGACCTTCACCTCGACTGAGATCCGGCTCGCTGCCCGCCCGCACGGCACTCCCGCACCCGACGACTTCGAGGTGGCCGAGGTGGAGGTGGGTGATCCCGCGCCCGGGCAGATCGTCGTGCGGAACGCGTTGATGAGCGTCGACCCGTACATGCGGGGGCGGATGGACGACCGGAAGTCGTACGTGCCTCCCTTCGAGCTGGGGAAAGCCCTCGAGGGCGGGGCGGTCGGTGAGGTTGTCGCCTCCGCCGCCGACGGCTTCAAGGTCGGCGATCATGTGCTGCACGGGCTCGGCTGGCGCTCGTACGCCGTCGTGGACGCGAAGGCCGCCACGCGGGTCGATCCGGCGGCGGCACCGCTCGGGGCGTATCTGGGGGTGCTCGGGATGACCGGGACCACCGCCTATGCGGGACTGCTGCGCACCGCGGAGTTCAAGCCGGGCGACGCGGTCTTCGTCTCCAGCGCGGCCGGCGCGGTGGGCCAGGTCGTCGGGCAGCTCGCCCGGCTGCGGGGCGCGAGCCTGGTGATCGGCAGCGCGGGCTCGGCCGCCAAGGTTGCCCACCTGCTGAACGAGCTGGGCTTCGACAAGGCATTCAACTACAAGGACGCTCCGGTACGCGATCAGCTCGCAGCCGCCGCCCCCGACGGCATCGACGTGTACTTCGACAACGTCGGCGGCGATCACCTCGAGGCGGCCATCGCGCGGATGAACGTGCACGGGCGCATCTGCGTCTGCGGCATGATCAGCGCCTACAACGCCACCGAGCCTCCCGCCGCTCCCCGCAACCTCGCGGCCCTGATCGGCAAGCGCATCACCATGCGCGGCATGCTGGTCCGCGACCACCGCGACCTGCGGGACCAGTTCATCACCGAGGTCGCCCCGCTGGTCGCCGACGGCACCCTCAAATACCAGGAAAGCATCCACGCCGGCATCGAGAACGCCCCGGCGGCGTTCCTGTCGATGCTCAGCGGCGAGGACACCGGCAAGGTCCTGGTCAGCATCTGATGCGCGACCTCATCACCAGCTGGCAGCGCGGCTGGGGTGCCGCCCGCGGGCTCCCACCCGCCACGGACGTCGGAGGCGGCCTGCGCGTCCACAGCCGCCAGACCAGCCGCGAGGTCGACTACTACGCCCTCGACGCCGATTCCCTGCGCGGACTGGCCGAGCTCGTGTCCGAGGAGGAGGCGACCACGTGGCTGCACATCCCCACCACCGACCCGGAAGCAGCCCTGGCCACCCTGGAATCGGCCGGCCAGGTCCTGCTCAACCGTCGTGAATGGCTGATGACCACAGATCTCCGAGACCATCCCCGGGGTACGGTCACCGCGCCCTACCAGCTCAACGAGGTCCCGGACGGCGACACCGTCGTACGCGTCGAGGTGTGGCACGACTCGGGTGAGCAGGCCGCCCGCGGCACCCTGGGCCTCTCCGGCCGGGACGCCGTCCCCGACAAGGTGCTGACCTGGCCGTCCCACCGCCGCCGGGGCCTCGGCCGCGCGGTAATGGGCACCCTCGCTCAGACAGCGATCAGCAGGGGGGCCGAGCGCGGCCTGCTCATCGCCAGCGACGAGGGCCGCCATCTCTACGGGTCGCTGGGCTGGAAGACGGTCGCCGAGGTCCTCATCACCGCGGTCCCCGGCACGGTCTATCCCACCTGACCCGGCCGCCCTCGGCGGTGGTCAGGCACTGGGCAGGTCACGCATGCGGGGGACCGGGGAGAACACGACGAAGAGCACACCGGCCACCGCACCGGTCGCGCCGATCCACAGTGTCGCGTGCACCCCGATCAGCTCGCCGAGCACCCCGCCGAGCAGCGCCCCGATGGGCCGTACCCCGTAGTTGACCGTGCGTTGCGCGCCCTTGACCAGGGAGAGCCGGGACACCGGGGTGGCCGCCGTCTGCAGGGAGCCGACGCTGATGTCGAGGATCATCACGCCGAGCGAGGAGAGGAATTCCGCGGCGAGCAGCATGGCGATCACCACCGGCCGGGTACCGCCGGCGAGCGGGATCAGAACCAGCGGGAGCGGGAACGCCACGTAGCCGAGGATCACGACCGGGCCGATGCCGTACCGGCGGGTGAGCGGGCCGGTGACCGCGGCGCCGGCCAGCCCGCCGATCGACGCGATGCCGATCAGCGCGCCGAGCAGCCCCGGTGAGATGCCCAGCACGGTGGTCACGTAGAGGATCAGCAGCGCGTGGAAGAGGTAGTTGAACAGGTTGATCACGGTGACCCCGAGCAGCAGCTGCCGCAGCACAGCGGACCGCGCTATGAACGCCAGCCCGGAGCCGATCCGCAGGCCGCCACCCTCCGATGCGGAGCCGGCGTGCTCCGGCGGGGCGATCCGGGTCAGCAGCAGAGCCGACCCGAGGTACGACAGCACGTCGGCCACCAGCGCGAACGGCGCGGTGAACACCTGCACGAGGACGCCGCCCACGCTCGGACCGGCCACGAACGACATGGCCCGGGCACCGTTGGTCAGCGAGTTCGCGGCGATGTAGTCCGGTCGCCGGACCACGGACGCGAACAGGCTGCCATCGGCGACCTCGTAGAAGACGGTGAACGTGCCGATGGCGAAGGACAGCACGCAGAGGTGCCACAGGTGCAGGACGCCCGCGAACGCCAGGACCGGCACCACTGCCAGCAGTGCGGCCCGGCCGAGGTCGGCGCCGATCATGACCTTTCGTTTGTACGGCCGCCGGTCCACCCACGCCCCGGCGAGCAGCGAGAGGAACAGGTTCGGCAGCAGCGCGGCGGCGGTCAGGTATCCCATCTCGGCTGCGCCGGCGCCGATCGTCAGCACGGCCAGCAGCGGGATCGCGATCAGCGAGATCTGGTCCCCGGCCAGCGAGACGGCGTGCGCCGACCAGTAGTTCCGGAAGACCCGCTCGCGCAGCAGCGCCGGCGCGGTCTTCGGCGGGGCCCCGGTCGTCACGGCGAACCGTCCTCGGGGGTCGGTATCGCCAGCTGCACGACGGTGACCGGCCGGGATTCCGCGGCCCGGGCGGTCTTGTCCCGGTAGGGCTCCAGCAGCGACTCGACCTGCTCGGTGAGCGTGACCAGCTGCTCGGCGGTCACATAGATCATGTCGTCGCTGAAGCCGGCCGCCGTGCGCCACTCGACCGGCTCCTGCGCGCGGATCGCGAGATAGGCCTCGGCCCGCCGTACGTACTGCCGCAGGATCGCCGCGTTCAGCTGGTCCGCCGCGAGCCGCGTCTCCGGGTCGTCCGAGTCGTCGGTCCAGGAGGTGCTGCGCGCGGTCGCCTGCCAGGGCCGTTCCCGCCCGTCGGCGGCGGGTGCCCGTTGCGCCAGCCCGTACTTCGCGAGCTGGCGCAGGTGGAACGAGCAGTTCGGCACGTTCTCGTCCAGGACGGCGGCGCACTGGGTGGCGGTCATCGGCCCGTTGCGCCGCAGCATCCCGATCAGGCTGAGGCGCAACGGGTGCGCATAGGCGCGCAGCGCCCGCGGATCGTCCAGCCGGATCGTCCTGCGCTCCTCGGAAGTCATTCCTAGAGACTTCTTTATAAAGACTCCTTTAGCAACCCGTTTTCCTCAGTCCTGCGCCCCCACCCTCACCCCGCCCCGAGGGCGAGGGAGGCGACCTCGTCGGCGCAGCCCCAGGACATGGTCATGCCGGCGCCGCCGTGACCGTAGGCATGGATGATGCGGCCGCGACCCGTGGTGACCGCCTCGACCCGGGGGCCGCCGTGGCGGGCGGGGCGCAGGCCGATGCGGGTGGTGAGGGTGCGGGCCTCGCGCAGGGCGGGGACCAGGGCTGTGCAGCGGGCGACGATGGCCGCCGTTTCCCCGGGGTCCGGTGTGGTGTCCGAGCGGTTCTCCTCGAACGTGCCGCCCAGGACGACGTCGTGGCGGCGAGGGTGGACGTACGTGATGCCGGCCGGGTTGTGTTCGTCGCGGACGGATTCGTGCAGGCCGGGGTTGGTGACGAGGACGATCTGACCGCGTACCGGATAGAGGTCCTTGTCAGCCGCGGCCAGGCCCGTCGCATTGACCACCACCGGGGTTCCGCTCAGGAGAAGGGCCGGATCCTCGATGTGGCGGCGCACGAAGCGGCCGCCCGCGTCGACGATCCGCTCGTGCAGCCAGGGCAGGTAGACGTCCATCTCGGCCAGTGGTGCGGTGAAACGCAGCTCGTGGGCGGTGAGAGTCGCGTCCGGCGGGGCCCACCAGGGCAGGTCGGCGCGCACCAGCATCCGGGTACGCCGGAGCAGCACCCCCGGCACCCCCGCGTCGGCCTGGCGCAGGAATTCGGCGTAGCTGCGGCGCGTCCAGTCGCGGACGCGGGGCTGCGGGTCGGTGTGGGTGGGGTACCAGACGGCGGCCGCCACCGCGGAGACCGTGTCCAGGGTGGCGGTGTCGTGGACGACCGTGACCCGGGCGCCGCGTTGCTGGAGGCGGACGGCGGCGGTCAGGCCGATGATGCCGGCGCCGAGGACTGTCACTTCTGTCATGGACATATCGTTCGGGCGGGGTGGGCGGGTTGGCCAATAGTTGTCGCCGCAGTGGTCATAAGAAACGGCTATCACCACGATCCACCTGCGCATCTAGGCTCACGGCATGGAAGATGCGCGTACGCCCGGAGTGGACCTGGACCGTCTGAGGTCGTTCGTGGTGCTCGCCGAGGAGCTGCATTTCACCCGGGCCGCCGCGCTGTTGCACCTGACCCAGCCGGCGTTGAGTCAGCAGATCCGAGCCCTCGAACGGCAGCTCGGTGCCGAGCTGGTCCGGCGCGATGCCCGGGGGTGTTCGCTGAGCGAGGTGGGACGGCTGGTCGCCGCCGAGGCGCGGCGGGTGCTGGCCGATGTGGACGCGGGGCTGGCGCGGATACGGGCGGCGGTCGGCGGGCGGGAGGGGCGGCTGCGGCTGGCGTACACGAGGTCGGCCCGAGGTGGACGGGTCGACGCGCTGATCGGGCGGTTCCGGGAGCTGCATCCGCAGATCGAGGTGGTCGCGGAGACCGCGTGGACGGCGCCGAACGTCGCGGGCCTGCTGGCCGGGCGGTTCGACGCGGCGTTCGTGCGGCCGCCGATCGATGAGCCGGCGCTGGCCTGCCGGCATGTCGACCGGGAGGAGCTGCTGCTGGCCGTGCCGCGGCGGCACCGCCTGGCGCAGTGCCGGCGGATCCAGCGCGCCGACATCACCGGGGAGCCCGCGGTGATGTGGCCCCGGGAGAACGGGCCCGGCATGTACGACAGGATCATCGCGCAGGTGTGGCCGGACGGCGGTTTCCGGCTGGCCCATCACGAGCCCGACGACGAGCAGCTGTTGCGGGCCGTCGCCGGGGGCGCCGTGATCGCCGCGGTGCCCGAGGGACGGGCGCGGGCGTTGACGATGCCCGGGTTGTGCCTGCGACGGTTCGCCGCGCCGACGCCGACGGTCGACGTCGCACTCGCGTACCCGAAGGATTCGACGAACCCGGCGGTGCACCGGCTGGCCGAGCTTCTGCTGTGATCGTCACGCCGGTGCGGTCGCGGCGTTGTTCACGACGATGAGAAGACGAACTTTGCTGACCGGCGCCGGCGCGGTCGCCGCGGCCGGGGCCGTGGTGGCCGCGGGTGGGTACGCGCGGTCGCGAATGACCGCCGCCGAGCCGGTGATCCCGGACGCGCCGGTCGGTGACGAGCGCCTGGTGAAGCACAAGTCACGGGCGCGGGGGCGTACGGTCGACTTCTACACGGCCGTTCCCGAGGGTCACGGTGACGGGCAGGGCCTGCCGGTGTGCCTCGTGCTGCACGGCGGGTCGAAGGTCGCGGCGGACTTCCCCGGGATGGGCCTGGGCAGATTCGTGACCGATTCCGTGCGCCGCGGCAATCCGCCCTTCGTGCTCGTCGGCGCGACCGGTGACCGGCTCGCGTGGCGCCCGAACGGCGACGACGATCCGCAGAAGATGGTGCACGAGGAGATTCCGCGCTGGTGCGAGGATCTCGGGTTCGCCACGGAGTCGTTCGGGGCGCTGGGCTGGTCGATGGGCGGCTACGGGGCGCTGCTGCTGGCGGAGCGGTTTCCCGGTTTTGTCAGCACCGTCGCGGCCCTGTCCCCCGCCGTCAGCGCGGGCGACGACGTGTTCGTGCAGGCGGGCACGCTGCGGGAGGTGCCGGTCGGGCTCTGGTGCGGCGAGGACGACGGTTTCCTGGACCACGTGAAGGCGCTGCAGGAGGTCCTGCCGCTGGTCACCGCCACGTACGCGGACGGCCGCCACAACTACGGCTACTGGAGCACCTGCCTCCCGGCGGCGTTCGACCTCATCGCGCGCAACCTGTCCCGGTCGGCGCCGGTGCTGTAGCCCGTTAGAGGGACCTGCGGGCCGATGCCCTGCGCCTGCCGCCGCCCGCGACGATGATCAAGGGCCGCGCCGGCTTCCACGGGGGAAAGCCGGCGCGCCAACTTCATGCTCACCGGGCCGGCACCGGCCCCCGGTCGGCCGTGACCCACTCACCGGACGGCGCGCGCACGGCCATCCCGGTCACGGGGGCGTCCGGCCCCGGGCCCGCCCGCAGGATCCGCACCACCGGGTGGCCCGCGCGCTCAGGATGCCAGAACCCGGCCGGGTCCCGGACCGACGACCAGGAACAATGCTCCTCATCGGTCCAGCCCCACGCCATCAGCAGGTACTGCCCGCCCAGTGAGTACCGTCCCACCGAGGCGGTCCGCTCCCCCTCGCTGCGATGGAAGAACTCCGCGCGCAGACCGGGCACGCTGACCCCCTCGAACGCGGCGTTCAGAACCGTCCGATGAGGGCTGTAGGACGCAAGATCGGGAAGTGGCACCCGCCGACCCTGGCATGTCCGGTGTGAATTTCAGGTGAACGACGCGGTTACGCCCAGCTCTTGACCGCGTACGCGCCACCTGCCCGCTCGATCTCCAGGGCGTGCGCACCGCTGAAGTGGGCGGGAAGAACCAGGGCGCGGTTGTCGGCGGCCCAGTCGAGCAGCCGGCGCCGGGTGGTCAGCGCCTGCGCCGGGTCGTCGCAGAAGCAGCTGGCGTGTTCCGGGTGCGGCAGTTGCAACGGCGTGTGCAGGATGTCCGCCGCGAACAGCGCTCTGTCCCCGCCCGACTCCAGGACGACCACGCCGTGCCCCGGCGTGTGCCCGGGCGCGGCCTCCAGCCGCAGATTCCCGTCGATCCGGTACGCGTCCCGCCACAACCGCACCTGCCCCGCCGCATGCACGGGGGCGATGCTGTCCGCGTACGCGTTCTCGTTGACCCCGCCCTCGATCGCCGGGTTGTTCGCCGGATTCCAGTACGCGAAGTCCACCTCGGGCATCAGATAGGTCGCATTCGGAAACGTCGGCACCCATTCCCCGCCGACGAGCCGCGTGTTCCACCCGACATGGTCCACATGCAGATGCGTGTTCACCACCAGATCAACATCATCCGGGTGTACGCCCACAGCGGCGAGCCGTCCCAGAAAATCGATGTCCAGGTGGTCCCACGCCGCCACCGCCGGCCGCACCTTGTCGTTACCCACGGCGGTGTCGATCAGCACGGTCCGCCCCTCACTGCGCAGCACCCACGTCTGCATCGCCGCCCGCACCATCTCGCCGTCCAGATGATCGGGCACGAGCACCGCCCGCTGCTCCTCCCACGCCGCCGCCGGCAGATCCGGGAAGAACGCCCCGGCCGCCATGATCGGCCCGTCGCTCTCCTCGACCCGCAGCACGGTCACGTCGCCCAGCTTCATGTCGTTCACAGGCCCTCCCAGGCATCGCGGATGAGTACGAGTACAGCGCGGTCCCCGCAGGCCAGCCACACCTTGCCGGGGATAGGCTCGCCGGTGTGCGCCTCGTCTCGCTGCTCCCCTCCGCCACCGAGATCGTGTACGCCCTCGGCCTCGGCGACGACCTCGTAGGCGTCACGTTCGAGTGCGACGAGCCGCCGTCAGCGCGTACCGACAAGACTGTGGTTGTCGGCGGGAGGGACACGCGCGGCATGACCCCCGGGGACATCGACGCGTATGTGAAGGGCCGTATGGCCGCAGGCGAGGACCTCTACACCCTCCACGCCGGAGCCCTGGCTTCCCTCGCCCCCGACCTGATCCTCACCCAGGACCTCTGCCGCGTGTGCGCCCTGCCGTCCGACCACGTCGAGGACGCCCTCGACCATCTCGGCTGCCACTCGGACGTGCTGTCCCTCGACCCGCACACCCTCGAGGACGTCCTCGCCACGATCACCGAGGTCGGCCGGCGGGCCGGGGTCCCCGCGCGAGCGGCAACCCTGGTCGCGGACCTCCGGGCACGACTGGCCGCGATCGCCACCGCCGTCGAGGGCCGCCGGCGCCCCCGCGTGGCCATCGTCGAATGGGTGGACCCGCCGTTCGCGGGCGGCCACTGGGTCCCCGACCTGATCACCGCCGCGGGCGGAGAACCGGTCGCGGCCCGCGCCGGCCAACGCTCGATCGAAACAACCTGGTCCACACTGACCGCCGCCCGCCCCGACATCGTCCTGGTCACCCCGTGCGGCTTCCACCTGGCCGGCGCGGTCGACCAGGCAGCCCGGGTCGTGCCCCACTTCCCGGACGCCCAGGTCTGGGCCATCGACGGCGACGCCCTGGTGGTCCGCCCCGGCCCCCGCCTGGTCGACGGAGTCGAAGCGATAGCCGCAATCCTGCACCCGGACGCCGTCCCGCCCGCCCCCGTGGGAACCGTCAGGCGAGTCTGATCCCAGAGCTACCCGGCTCACTTTCCCGGCACAGGCCGGCCTCGATCACCGTTCCTTTGGCGTTGACCTACGCGAAACCGGCGCCCCAGGACCAGGGATCGTCAGATCAAGCCAGCTGGGACAGGTTCAGGCCCACGGATCGTCTACTTCGCTGCTTCCAGGATCTTGTGGAACGTCGTGACGCCGCCCGTCAAGGTCCCCCAGCGTCCACCGAACAGACTCTGGCCGTTCGCCGGCCTCTGACCGGCAGAACTCTTCGACCGCGGCACGAATGTGGCCCGACCGCAGGGTGCTCCGCGGGTCATGGAACCTGGGCAGGCCCGGATCGGCTATCACCCGCGGGTCACTGGCCGGTGGTGCCGGATTGTCGGAGATCCAGCAGTGATCGAAGATGCCGCCATGCCGCGGATCGGCGGCGTCGAGCGTCCAGATGAGCCCGCCGTATCCCGTCGCGTTGTTGACCGCAACGCGCAGATAGCAGGCGCCGCCCACCACGTCGTCGTCCAGCCTACGATCGGAGAAACTGAACCAGGCATCGCTTCCAGGGTGATATACCCGAATCGGACTTTCACCTTCTACGGGCATCAACGATTCGTGCTCATTTTCCAGGCCCTCAAATACTTCAGATACAACATCGGGAATCTCGCCCGCAGTAGCCGGGTAAATCCAGTTACCGTCAACACAAATACTGAGAAGCACTACCGGCCGCTCTGAGCAGCGCGGCGCAGCGCCTTGCCGAGCAGGTCGTTCGCGGTCGTGAAGTCGGCGCCGCCCACGACCGGGTCGGTCACCGAGATGATGATGACGTAGCGGCCGGTGACACCAGCGGTGTACGCCACCCAGCGGTCACCCTCGTCATACTGCTTGCTGAACAGCACCGTGCCGGGTCCGATCGGGTCCTCGGCGATCAGCCGGAACCCGTCCTCGCCACCGCCCGCTTTGCACCGGCCGAGCTGCTCCTTCAACGCCGCGATGTACGAACCGGCCACGGTCTCCGGGAACTCCGCGACGAACTCGTGCACCCGGGCCCGCGGCAGGTAGTCAGCGGCAATGGCACGGCTGGCGACAGGCGCTGGCACCGGGGAGTCGGCGCAGGGCTGCGGGAGACCTTCCTCGTCCGCCGCGGGCCCGGGCTCGACACCGTTGAGATCCTCGGCCTGCAGCATGACCCGATCCGGGATCGCCGGCCCGTCCCCGCCACGCTTCGCCGCCCACACGGCCCCACCCGTGACCAGAACAACAACAGCCACCGCCGCCGAGATGATCACAGCTATCAATTTCATGCGCCCATCCTGCCGCCCCGGGTCAAGCAGACTCCGGGACCGTCAGACGTTGGCCGAGGCGGTGCGGCGGCGGCGCTGGGACGGGATGCGGACGGCCGGGATGCGGCGGGTGAGCGGGGTGCGGGCGGTGGCGGTGCGGCGGGTGAGTTCCGTGCGGCGCAGCCAGGCGATGTCTCGGCCGAAGGACCAGGTCAGGGAGATCAGAGCGACCGCGAGGGCGGCGAAGGACAGGCCGTGCGGCAGGAGGTCGGCCGTCACCACCACCAGGACCACGCCCTGCAGGGCCGCGACGACCTTGCGGGAGAACTTCGGGGGCAGGGCGCCGTTCAGCCAGGGGGCGGCCCACATCGCGGCGACGAAGACGTAGCGGAACGCGCCGATCGCGATCGCCCACCAGCCGTACGTGCTGCCGACGTACACGCTGAGCACCAGGATGAGGAACGCGTCGATCTCCATGTCGAAGCGGGCGCCGAGCGAGGACGTGGTGCCGGTGCGACGGGCGACCTGGCCGTCCACGCCGTCGAGGGCGAGGGCGACGCCGACCAGCGTGACCAGCACGGGCAGTGAGATCGACTGCGAGAACGAGGTGACGACCAGGGCGGTCACGCCGCCGACCAGGACCGCGCGGCCCAGGGTGACCGCGTTGGCCGCGCCGAGGGCGCGCATGCCGGCCCGCTCCAGACCCGTGCGGAGCAGCACGTAGAGCGCGATGGCGTACGCGATGCCGGCCACCCAGCCACTGCCGGTCAGCCCCGTCGTCGCTGCGAGGGCGGTGCTGAGGACGAGGTGTGCCACGAGCCCCGCGAGGGGTCCGCGGGCGGGCCTGGCCGTCATCGTGCCGATACTCATGGTCACCGTGCCTCCGGGGGCGCAAGATCGGGTCCCGCGTATGGTTGCCGCTGTCCTCCTGCATCACGTTGGTGCGGCGGCTTCGGTTCATCGATTGCGGAAGGAGATCGCCGGTGACGGATTTCGCGTTCTGGATCACGGCTCCCGGCGAGGGCGCGATCCGGCCCGTGGAGGTGCCCGGACCCGGTCCCGGTGAGGTGCTCGTGCGGACCCTGCACTCGGGGGTCAGCCGAGGCACCGAGACGCTCGTGTTCCGCGGTGGCGTGCCGGAGAATCAGCACGCCACGATGCGTGCGCCGTTCCAGGAGGGCGATTTCCCGGCCCCGGTGAAGTACGGCTACCTCAACGTCGGCGTGGTGGAAGAAGGCCCGGCGGAACTTCTCGGGCGTACGGTGTTCAGCCTCTTCCCCCACCAGACGCGCTTCGTCGTACCCGTGGGATCCGTCACTGTCGTGCCGGAGAACGTCCCCGCCGCCCGCGCCGTCCTCGCCGGCACGGTCGAGACCGCGCTGAACGGGCTGTGGGACGCCGCGCCGCTGATCGGTGACCGCATCGCCGTGGTCGGCGCCGGGATGGTCGGCGCGAGCGTCGCGGCGATCCTGTCCCGGTTCCCCGGCGTGAAACTGCAGCTCGTGGATGCGAACCCGCAACGCGCCGAGCTGGCGGCCGCGATGGGCGTCGGCTTCGCGCTGCCCGCGGACGCGACCGGCGACTGCGACCTGGTCGTGCATGCCAGCGCCACCTCGGCCGGGCTCACCCGCTCCCTCGAGCTGCTCGCCGTCGAGGGCACCGTCGTCGAGCTCAGCTGGTACGGGGACAAACAGGTCAGCGTGCCGCTCGGGGAGTTCTTCCACTCCCGGCGGCTGGTGGTCAAGAGCAGCCAGGTCGGCGGGATCGCCCCGGCCCGGCGCGGGCGCCGCACGTACGCTGACCGCCTGGCCACGGCCCTCGACCTGCTCGCCGACCCGGTCTTCGACGCCCTGCTCACCGGGGAGTCCGACTTCGCCGAGCTGCCCGGGGTCATGCCCAGGCTGACCAGCGGAGAGCTACCTGCGCTCTGCCACCTCATCACCTACCCGTCTGGAGCGTAATGTTCAGCGTCACCGTCCGTGATCACATCATGGTTGCCCACAGCTTCCGCGGGGAGGTGTTCGGCCCGGCCCAGAAGCTGCACGGCGCCACGTTCGTCGTGGACGCCACGTTCAAGCGGCCCGAGCTGGACGACGACAACATCGTGGTGGACATCGGCCTCGCGCTGCAGGAGCTCGGCGCCATCTGCAAGGGCCTGAGCTACAAGAACCTCGACGACGACACCGACTTCACGGGGATCAACACGTCGACGGAGTTCCTGGCGAAGGTCATCGCCGACCGGCTCGCGGCGAAGGCGGCCGACGGCGGGCTCGGTGCCGGCGCGGGCGGGCTCACCGGGATCGCGGTGACGCTGCACGAGTCCCACATCGCGTGGGCCTCGTATGAGAGAGATCTGTGACCGGTCCGCTCTGGGCGGTGCTGCCGGGCGGGATCGACGACCCGGCGGCACCCAGCGGCGGCAACACGTACGACCGGCGGGTGCTGACCGGTCTCGCGAAGACCCGGGACGTGCACGAGCTCGCCCTCACCGGCGAGTGGCCGCACCCCTCCGACGCGTCCCGGGCACGGCTGCGACGGGTTCTCGCGGACATCCCGGACAGCTCGACGGTGCTGCTCGACGGCCTGGTGGCGTGTGCGGCGCCGGACGCCGTCGAGGCGCAGGCCGACCGGTTACGCCTCGTGGTGCTGGTGCATCTGCCGCTCGGTGACGAGACCGGGGCGGACGCGACGCTCAGTGAGCTCGAAGGGCGTACGGTCCGTGCGGCCGCAGCCGTCGTGGCGACCAGTGCCGGCGCGGCCCGGCGCATCGAGGGCCTGCACGGTCTGCGGGACGGCAATGTGCACGTTGCGCTGCCCGGCGTCGACGCCGCACCCATGACCGAGCCGAGCGACGCGGGCAACCGGTTGCTGTGCGTCGCCGCCGTCACGCGCCGCAAGGCGCAGGACGTGCTGGTCGAGGCATTGCGCACAGTGGACGATCTGGACTGGGATTGCGTCTGCGCCGGTGCGCTGGACCGGGATCCTGCGTTTGTCCAGCCGCTGCTCGCGTACGAAAAGGTGCGGTTTGTCGGCACCAGAACCGGTAAGGCGCTCGATGAGACGTATGCGGCGGCGGATCTGCTGGTGCTGCCGTCGCGCGCCGAGACGTACGGCATGGTGGTCACCGAGGCCCTGGCCCGGGGCATCCCCGTGCTGGCGACCGAGGTCCAGGGCGTGCCCGAGGCGATCGGGACCGCACCGGACGGCAGCGTGCCGGGTGGTCTCGTGCCGCCGGGTGACGCCGAAGCCCTGGCCGGCGCCCTGCGGCGCTGGCTGACCGACCCCGGTCTGCGCACGGACTGGCGGGCCGCGGCCCGCGAGCGCCGTGACACGCTGCGCGGCTGGGACGAGACGACACGACGACTGAGCGAGGTACTCGAACCATGACCGGAGAGTTCAGCACCGACTGGCTGCTGCTGCGGGAGCCCGCCGACGCGGCGGCCCGCGCGACCGACCTGATCGACCTGATCAAGGCCCGGCCCGAGTTCGCCGGCGGCGGCGAGATCGTGATCCGCGACCTCGGCTGCGGCGCCGGGTCGCTGGGGCGGTGGCTCGCTCCCCTGCTGCCGGGGCCGCAGCGGTGGATTCTGCAGGACAGGGATCCGGCGCTCCTCGCGTACGCCAAGTCTCATCTGCCCGAAGCCGCCGCCGACGGCAGCCCGGTGACCGGGGAGACCTCCGAGCTGGACGTGGCCGGCCTGACCGCGGAGCACCTGGCCGGGGTGTCGCTCGTCACATGCTCCGCGCTGCTCGACCTGTTCACCTCCGACGAGGTGGCCGCGCTGGCCGACATCTGCGTGGCGTCGGGGACCCCGGCGCTGTTCACCCTGACCGTGGCCGGCGAGGTGACCCTGGACCCGCCGCACCCCCTCGACGAGCAGGTGGTGGCCGCGTTCAACGACCACCAGCGGCGCCACACCGGGGACCGCTGGCTGCTCGGACCGGAGGCCGTCGGCGCGGCCGCGGAGTCCTTCGCGCGGGCCGGCGCGGGTGTGACCACCCGGGCCACCCCCTGGGAGCTCGGTCCCGATCAGCGCGAACTGATCGTGCAATGGCTGAAGGGCTGGGTGGCCGCGGCCGCCGAACAGCGCCCTGAGCTGGAGCTGGACGGCTACCTCGCGGACCGCGTCGCGGCCGCCGAGGCGGGTGCGTTGCGGGTGTCCGTAGGCCATCAAGATCTTTACGCACAGAAAGACTGAACCGCACGGCCCCACCCGGACGTATTAGTCGCAGGAACGGCTAACCGGAGGTGGCGTCGCAATGAACCGATCGATCTGGGCGTGGGTCCGAGTGCTCGGCGGGGTGGCGATCCTCGCGGTGCTGCTCTGGCGCCTGGGCACCGGTGCCTTCCTCGACGGGCTGCGGGTGATCGATGCCACGACGCTCGGCACCGCGTTCGCGATCGGTGTGACCACCACGGTCTTCAGCGCCTGGCGCTGGTGCCTGGTCGCCCGCGGCCTGGGCATGCGGCTCTCGCTGCGCACGGCGATCGCCGACTACTACAAGGCGCTGTTCATCAACGCGGCGCTGCCCGGCGGCATCCTCGGCGACGTGGACCGCGCGGTGCAGCACGGCCGTGAGGGCGGCGACGTCGGCAAGAGCGTCCGCGCGGTCGTGCTCGAACGCACCGCCGGCCAGGTCGTGCTCGTCACGGTCGGCCTGGTGGTGCTGTTCACGGTCCCGTCGCCGGTCCTGTCCCACCTGCACGATCACGCCCCGGTCATCGGCCTCGCCGTCGCCGCCGTCATCGCCGCCGCCCTGCTGGCGGTGCTGGCGGTCGGCCGGCTGCGCACCGGGGCGTCCCGCTGGGCCCGCGCGGCCCGCACCGGCGTCACCGAGATCCGCGCCGGGCTGCTGTCGCGCCGCAACTGGCCGGGCATCGTGCTCGCCTCGACGATCGTGCTCGCCGGGCACCTCGCGACGTTCGTGGTCGCGGCCCGCGCGGCCGGTTCGGGGACGTCCGTGCTGCGGCTCGCGCCGCTGATGCTGCTGGCCCTGCTCGCCATGACGCTGCCGGTGAACATCGGCGGCTGGGGGCCCCGCGAGGCGGTCACCGCGTGGGCGTTCGGCGCGGCCGGTCTCAGCGCCGGCCAGGGCCTGACCATCGCCGTGGTCTACGGCCTGTTCGCCTTCGTGGCGGCACTGCCCGGGCTGCTCGTCATCGCGCACCGGGCGATGACCAAGATGCGGGTCCGCGCGGTGGCGCCGGTCTCCCCCGCCGTGTCGCTCCCCATGCCCCAGGTGCGGCAGCTGGTTGGTAGCGGTGCGTGAGGGTGCCAACACAGTTGGTTCGGTCTATGTTGGGTCAGTGAAAGATCGCCCGTACGTGCTGCTGAGCTGTGGCATGTCCATCGACGGATACGTGGACAGCCCGGGCGACGAACGGCTCCTGCTCTCCAACGACGCGGACTTCGACCGGGTGGACGAGGTCCGCGCGACCTGCGACGCGATCCTGGTCGGCGCGGGCACGGTGCGCACCGACAACCCGCGGCTGCTGATCCGCGACGAGGCCCGGCGCCGCGCCCGGATCACCCGCGGCGTCTGCCCCGACCCGGTCAAGGTCACCGTCACGAGCAGCTGTGACCTCGACCCGGCAGCCCGGTTCTTCGCCCTCGGCGACGCCGACAAGCTCGTCTATTGCGCGTCACCGGCGCTCCCGTCGGCGAGGCGCAAGCTGGGCGGTGTCGCCACCGTCATCGACGGCGGCGATCCCCTGGACCTCAACCGGGTCACCGCCGACCTGGCCGACCGCGGCGTCGGCCGGCTCATGGTCGAGGGCGGTGGCAGCATGCACACCCAGTTCCTCACCGCCGGGCTCGCCGACGAGCTGCAGCTCGTGGTCGCGCCGTTCTTCGTCGGCGATTCCACGGCGCCCCGTTTCGTCAGCGACGGGGCTTTCCCGTGGGGACCGCAACGCCGGGCTGATTTGACCGAAGTGCGCCAGATCGGCGACGTCGTGCTGTTGCGTTACGCACTGTCCGACAGGTTCCGGGACTGACCCGGGAACGCCGGGGTACGACGAGAATGCGACAGATCAACAACACTGGGGGGCCGATGTCCGACTCACTGGAATGCCGGGTTTTACAGCGGGCGACGATCCGCACCCGCGTCACGGTTCCGCTGCGCTTCGCGGACGGCTACTCCACCACCGCCCAGGTGCACACGTTCAACGGCCTCGCCGACGGCAAGGAGCACCTGGCCCTCGCGCTCGGCTCTCCGGACCCGGACAGCGTGCCGCTCGTGCGGCCCCATTCCGAGTGCATGACCGGTGACGTGTTCGGCTCCGAGCGCTGCGACTGCGGCCCGCAGCTGCGCGAGGCCGTCGAGCGCATCACCCAGACCGGCGGCTACCTGCTCTACCTGCGCCAGGAGGGCCGGGGCATCGGGCTGTACGCGAAACTCGACGCGTACGCACTGCAGGACTCGGGCCTGGACACGTACGAGGCGAACGTCGCGCTCGGCCGGGGCGAGGACGAGCGCGACTACACCGCCGCGGCGCAGATGCTGCTGGCGCTCGGCACGGAGAAGATCCGCCTGCTGAGCAACAACCCGGACAAGGCCACCCAGCTCCAGGCGTACGGCGTGGAGGTGAAGGAACGCATCCCGACCGGCGTGCACCTGTCCCCTGCGAACCGGCGCTACCTGGCCACGAAGGCGACCCACACCTCGCACACCCTCGACCTGCCCGGCCTCTAGCAGACCGTTCCGCGTCGTGGAACGGTCAGATTCATCAGGTACGCGTCCACGGCCGCCTTCACGCAGGTGGATCTGTTGTACGACCCGTGTCCGGCGCCGTCATAGGTGAGCAGCACGCCGTGCCGGCCGAGCTGGGCCGCCACGGAGAGCGCCCAGTTGTAGCCGCTGGCCGGGTCGTGCCGCGCGTTGATCAGCAGGAGCGGCGTGCGGGTGTGCACGTCGAGGCGGTGCTGCGGGTCCGCCACCGGTCGCGGCCAGCCGAGGCAGGTCCCGATCGCGAGGACGCCGGCGGAGTAGCGGAAGTCACGGGTCGCGTTGCTCGTGATGAGCCGCTGGTAGGACGCGTAGTCGCGGACCGGCAGGGCCCAGTCGTTGCAGGACACCGCGGTGGCCGGCTCCGGCGTGGACTGCTTCTCGATGTCCCCGGCGGCGATGGCGCCCGCAAAGCCCGCATAGTCGGGCGCGTACATGCTGCGATGCGCGGTTGCCGTCAGGTCCCACACCTCGTCGGGGCCGGCGGCGTCGAGCAGGGCGGCCCACTCGGCGTGCACGTCCTTGCCGTGCAGGGCGCAGCTCTCCGTCGCGTCGCACCACGCGGCGAACGCGTCGAACGAGTCCTGCAACGCCCAGGCCTGGGTCCGCACGAAACCGGCGGTCCGCTGACTGTGATCGACGGAGCTCTCCAGGACGACCGCCCGGGTACGCGACGGGTACGTCTCGGCGTACAGCTCCCCCACCAGGGTGCCGTAGGAGCTGCCGTGGAACGTCAGCTGCCGTTCGCCCAGCGCCGACCGGAGCGCGTCGATGTCGCGTACGGTGCTCAGGCTGTCGGCGTGCTCCCAGAGCGGGCCGTAGTCCTCCCGGCACTTCGCCCAGGCCGCCTGGTTCTGCTGGATCCGCAGGTCGAAGTCCGCGGCGCTGGCGATAACGGGTGACGCCGGGGCGGGGCACGGCATCGGACTGCTCTGGCCCACCCCGCGCGGGTCATAACTGACGATGTCGAACCGGTCGATGAGATCCTGGCTGAACCGGTCGAACCGCGTCGGGTCGGTGATGACGCCGACGCCGGAGTCACCGGGCCCGCCGGGGCCGAACACCAGCGTCCCGACGCGGAGCCCCGGTTTCGCCTGGTGCCTCGCCACCCGGAAGCCGAATTTCTCGCCGCCCGGATCACTCCAGTCCACCGGTAACTGCAGTGTCGCGCACTCTGCGGAATTGCCGCAGGAGGTCCATTCGATGGGTACGGGCGCCGGCGCGGCAACGACGCTCGCCGTCATCACCAGTGCCAGCACGGATGCGATAGTCATGACTCGATGCTCGGGGAAAGTGATCCGCGCGGTAATCGGGTGCGTCCCGGAGCTTCCCCGTAAGGGACGGCATATCGTCGGGTCATGACGACTGTCGACTTCTACTTCGATCCGGCGTGCCCGTTCGCCTGGATCACCTCCCGCTGGATCCTCGAGGTCGAGAAGCAGCGCGAGGTCGACGTGCGCTGGCACGTGATGAGCCTCTACGTCCTCAACGAGGGCCGGGATCTCCCCGAGTCCTACCGCACCTCCGTCAACGCGTCGCTCGGCACGGTCCGCGTGGTCACCGCGGCCTGGCAGCAGCACGGCGACCAGGTCCTCGCCCCGCTCTACACCGCGCTGGGCACCCGCATCCACAACCAGGGCCGCAAGACCGACATCGCCGCCGTCATCGCGGAGTCCCTCGAGGAGGCCGGCCTGCCCGCGTCCCTCGCGGAGGCCGCGCAGAGCGACGAGTACGACGCCGCGCTGCGCAAGAGCCACCACGAGGGCATGGACCCGGTCGGCCCGGACGTCGGCACCCCGACGATCCACATCGACGGCGTGGCGTTCTTCGGCCCGGTGCTCAGCAGCATCCCCAAGGGCGAGCAGGCCGTGAAGATCTTCGACGGCGCGGTGGCCCTGGCGAGCTATCCCGACTTCTTCGAGCTCAAGCGCACCCGCACCGGTGGCCTCAACTTCGAGTGAAGTGCTGCGTGCGGCCTTCTCCGCAAGGCCGCACGCAACCTCCCCCGCGGGCGCACAGTTTCTCCGCAAACGCTTTCTACCGTGACGGCATGCGAGTCACGATGATCCTTCCCGCGCTGACCGAGGCGACCAGCCCGCTGTTCCGGCCGATCAAGTATTCGCTGTTCCCGCCGCTGGGCCTGGCCACGCTCGCCGGCTACCTGAGCCCGGACGACGAGGTGCGCATCGTCGACGAGCACGTCGAGCGGGCCGATCTCACCGACGACCGGCCGGACGTCGTGGTGATCCAGGTGTACATCACGTCGGCGCGGCGCTCGTACGAGCTGGCCGACCAGTACAGGGCCCGTGGCGTCTTCGTCGCCCTCGGCGGCCTGCACGTGACGTCGTTGCCGGACGAGGCCGCCGCGCACGCCGACGCGATCTTCCTCGGTCCCGGCGAGGACACCTGGCCGCAGTTCCTGGCCGATCACCGGCGCGGCGAGGCTGCCCCGCGCTACGAGTCCACCACGCGGACGCTGCAGGGTCTGCCCCCGATCCGGCGTGACCTGATCAAGCGCGAGCGGTACCTCGTGCCGAACTCGATCGTCGTGTCCCGGGGCTGCCCGCATCACTGCGACTTCTGCTACAAGGACGCGTTCTTCGAGGGCGGGAAGTCGTACTACACACAGGCGGTCGACGACGCGCTCGCCGAGATCGACCGCCTGCCGGGCAAACACCTGTATTTTCTCGACGACCATCTGTTCGGCAACCGCCGTTTCGCCGAGGCCCTGTTCGAGGGCATGAAGGGCATGGGCCGGGTCTGGCAGGCGGCGAGCACGGTCGACGCGGTGCTCGCCCCCGGTCTGGTCGAGAAGGCGTACGCCGCCGGACTGCGCAGCATGTTCGTCGGCTTCGAGACGGTCAACGAGGCCAACCTGACCGAGCAGCGCAAACGCCAGAACGTGGGCCGTGACTACGACGCGGTCGCCCGCCGCCTGCACGACGCGGGCGTCATGGTCAACGCCAGCTTCGTCTTCGGCATGGACGGCGACGGCCCCGACGTCTTCGGCCGCACCGTCGAATGGGCGGTCGGCGCGGGCCTGGAGACGGCAACGTTCCACATCATGACGCCGTACCCGGGCACCGCCCTCTACAAGCGGATGCAGGCCGACGACCGGATCGTGCACCACGACTGGGACCTCTACGACACCCGGCACGTCGTCCACCGCCCGCGCGGGATGACCCCTGAGCAGCTCGAAGCCGGCTACTGGCAGGCATACCGGGACTTCTACCGGTGGGGCAACATCTGGCGCGGGGCGAGTGCGAAGCCGTTGCCGGACCGGATGCGGCATCTCGCGTACGCCGGGGGGTGGAAGAAGTTCGAACCGCTCTGGGACGCCCTGATCCGCTCCCGGCAGGTCCTGCGCGCCCTCCCGCTACTGGAGACCACCCTGAACCGCATGCGGGTCGCGGCCCAGTAGGAGCAGTATCCGGTCGAGGGTGCCGGCGTCGTCCGGCACCGGCAGGGCGGGCGCGAAGGACACCCTGTTCTCCTTCGGCACGGCCTCCGCGACCACCAGCGCCGCGTCGAGCACGCCGGGGGCGAGCTGCCAATCGACGCCGATCGTGCGGGCGACGTCCCACCCGTGCACCACATAGTCGACCAGGTGGAATCCGACGGCGATCCGCCCGGGCAGGACCCGGCCCAGCTCGGGCAGGGCGAAGGGTCGCTCCAGGACGCCGGTCACGGCAAAGGCATCCAGGACCGGATCAACCGCTTGTGCGTACGCCGTGAGCGGCTCTCCGGTGTCGTCAGGTCCCCAGATCGCGAGGTCGTCGCCGTGCCCGTTCGCCGCGGCGGCGAATCCCCGGTGCTGGGCGGTCATGTGCGCCAGGAGGGCCCGCAGGTCCCACCCCGTGCACGGCGTGGCCAGGGTGAGATCGGCGGTCGTGGCCCGGGCGACCACGTCGGCACTTCCGCGGGTCGCCAGGGCATCCGCCTCAATGATGTGCATTCGCTTACTATAAGCTTGCGCACATGGATTCCGACAGGCCCGACCTCGGGGAAATGGTGATGCGGCTCGGCCGTCGCCTGATCGCGATGGAGCAGCCGATCCTGGCCGGGCACGAGCTGTCCATGTGGGGCTACGTGGTGCTGACCGCCCTGAGCCGCCGGACGGTGCGCACACAGGCGGCGCTCGCCACGGCCATCGGTGCGGACAAGACACGCCTCATCCCGATCCTCGACGACCTGCAACATCGCGGACTGATCCACCGGGAACCCGATCCGGCGGACCGGCGTGTGCGGCTGCTCGCCCTCACCCCGGCCGGAACCAGCCTGCACCAACGGATCCAGACCGCCATCCGCGCCGCCGAGAACGACCTCCTCGCCACACTCTCCGAATCGGACCGCCACGGCTTCCTCGCCGCCCTCCGCGCGCTGCACTCCTGATCTCACCGCACCCAGCGGTTGCTGTCGGTCAGTCACGGCCCGCGCTGCTGGACTCCCCACCGGGCTGCTGGACTCCCAACCGGGCTGCTGGACACCCCGCCTGGCCGCTGGACTCCCAACCGGGCTGCTGGACTCCCCGCCTGGCTGCTGGACTCCCGCCGGGCCGCCTCACGACCGCTGGGCTGTTAGCGTGCGGCCATGGCGGAGAAGGCGGCGGGGCAGCGGGTCGGTGAGCTGGTGGTCGCCGGGTTGGTCGGGGCTCTGGCAGGGGCTGCGATTGCCGGGCGCAGGGGTTCGCGGGCCGCGGTGGCCGGTGGGCTGGTGGGGACGGCGGCGTTGATGGCTTCCGAAGCCGTGGCGCGGGTCCGGCAGCGGCCCGGGGAAATCCCGCCGTGGTGGTCGCGGGTAATCATGAGCGGGGCGATCGCAGCACCGCTCGGCTGGCTCGGCGCCAGGGTGACCGGGTCCGGGTCCGGGTCCGGGTCCGGGCTGGCGAGCGGGGCAGGGCCGGTGGCCGTGGGGCTTGTTGCCGGGGCGGTGGCCGGGGCGCTCGGGTTGCGGCCGCAGAAGGTGGTGCTCGGGCCGGTGGCCGGGGCTGCCGTCGGCGTGGCCTGGAGGCTGGCCGGTGGACCGTCGGCGCCGCCTGCCGCCGTGGCGGCAAGTGCCGTGGTCGGATTCCGGGTGCTGTCGGCGCTGCTGTTCCGCGACCCGCAGGTGGGCCTGCTCGCCGAACGGGTGCGAGCCGCGGACCTGCCGTTCGTGGTCCCGCTCGAGTCGCGCACCCGCTACGTCGGCGTCGACTACGTGCGCACCCTCGCCGAGGTCATCGGCGGCACCTACGAGGCGAACGCCGCGGACGTCGGGATCGTCGGCTCACTCGACGACCTGGCCGGCCCGCAGTTCGACCCGGCCGGCGTGGATCCGCTGGTGCGCGAATTCTACGAGCGCACCACCCGCTTCACCCTCGACATCGTCCCCGAGTGGCGACTCTGGGTGCGCCCCGGCTACCTGCTCTACCGCAGCCTGGTGGCCCGCCCGGTCGGCCAGGCCAACGTACCCATGAACCAGCGCGAAACCCTCCGCGGCGTCCGCAGCCGCATCGACACGATCACCCCCGACGGCGGCGGCGCGGTCGGCGTACGCGGCTGGATCCGCTCCTACGCCGACACCGACGAACCGATCTACGTCGGCATCTACACGACGTACCGCCACGACGACCACGGCTACGTCAGCGTCGGCTTCCCCGTCCCGCACGGCAGCTTCACCGCCACCCTGCTGCCCCTCCCCCGCCCCGGCGGCGGCCTGATCCTGACCAGCCACAGCGACCTCGCCCACCCCGGCCACTACCTGACCTACATCGATCCGGAAACCCGCGACCTCACCACCCTCGCAGTCCCCGGCTTCACCGAACGCCTCGACGTCCACACCGACAACGGCCAACTCCGCGCCGACCACGCCTTCACCCTCTACGGCCTGCCATTCATGACCCTGCACTACACGATCCGCCGGCGCTGATCCGGCAGCGATGGTGACGGTCGACGTCATGAACAACGCGGGCTGTGCACGTTCGGCCCCGGTCCACAGCCACCCGGGAGACTTCCCGAGCAGAGTGGTGCAACCGAGGGCGCATGACCAGAGGCAGCGCCGGCCGCCCTACCAGGGAATCTCCTGTGATCGGACCAGCCATCCGATCCACCGTAGACCGGCCTGCCGCGATCGCAGCCACTGCGGCGAGTGAATCCGCGTGGCCGTAGCTGTGCAGGGTGGCTTCCGGAGAGGAGACACCACAGGCACCTTCGGCGACAGCGTCATCCGCCAACTCCTCGAACGGCTTGTCGCCCACAGCGAGCGCCCGCTGATCGGTGTGCAAGCACCGTCCTGCCGGAGTTCCCGCAGGAAACGATCGTCGCAACCCACCCCGACCGGCCTCGGGCCCGGGAGAAATGTCGGGGGTCGGTGGCACAATCCGCGGCACGCTTCGATGAGGGGATGTCCATGGGGTGGGTGGCTGCGGGGGCCGGCTATGAGGTCAGTCTTGACCAGGGGAAAGTCGTGGCGCGGACGGCGCAGGGCAAGGCCTTGAGGAGCGTGCCGAAGGCGGTCCGGGAGCACGAGGCGGTGGTGGGGCTTCGGCAGCTCGTGGAGTGGCTGCGGCGGCATGAGGCGTCGTGCCGGGCGGAGGTGGAGCGGTGGATGATCCGGTCGCTGCCGGTGCCGGCTGTGCTGATCGGGCAGGTGTGGGCCGATGAGGTGTGGCGGGCCGTGCTGCGGGATCTTGTTGTCGTTCCGGTGACCGCCGGGGGCGAGTGGGATGTCGCCGGGGCGGGGTTCCTGCGGGACGCCGGTGCTGACGGGGTGCTCGGCATCGTCGACCTCGATGGGGAGTCCACTCGGATCGCTACGGCCACCGTCGCGATCCCGCATCCGGTGCGGCTGCCCGATCTCGGTGATCTGCGGGAGTTCGCCGCCGATCTCGGCGTGCAGCAGGGCCTGCTGCAGTTGTTCCGGGAGGTCTGGCACAAGCCTGTCGACGAGGCGGGGCATCGCCGGGAGATCGCGCGTTACGCCGATGCCCGGTTCAAGGAGCTTCGGCACGCCCAGACCCGGGCCACCTCGGCGGGCTACCGCGTGCAGGGTGGCACAGCCGTCTGCAAGGTGTGGGAAGCGGGCGTCACCGTGGTGGCGGCGGTCTGGATCGGTGACGGTGACCCGTCGTGGGAGGCGGAGACGTCCGAGCTGGAGTTCACCGACGCGGCCGGGAAGGCGATCCCTCTGCTGGACGTGCCGCCTGTCGCGTGGTCGGAAGGGTTACGGATGGCTGCGACCCTGCACGCCGGTCGCGTCACCGATGAGGACGGCACCCGATGAGTGACGTGCTGCTGGAGGCCGGTGCCGTTCTGCCCGGCCCGCCCGGGGACGGCGCCCTCGATGCCGTTGCCGCCCGCTCCTATCGGCACCCGGTCCTGGAGGGCCGCACGGTGGTGCGGCTGGTCGGGGCGGCTGTCGGTGCCGCCGAGGATCTGAGCATGGAGTTCCTCGGTTTCGCCCCCGCCGGTGAGCCGGTCGCGGTCGGGCACGCGCGGCGCCAGGCGCTGGGTTTCCCGGCCTGGGCGCTCGTGCACGACCCTGCCAACGGGCGGCACGCGCTGGCGCTGGTCAAGGAGATGGAGAAGCTCGCCCGGGTCGCCACCGGCAAGCCCGGCAACGCGAAGGACGGCTACGACGCGCTCGCCCGGCGGCTCGACGCCGCCGCGCCGCAGTTCCTGCCGACTTTCTGGGAGCAGGCGGGCCGGGCGTTCACCGCCGCCGGCAACGCACGGATGGCGGGGACCTGTTTCACGGCGGCGCGCCGTGCCGAGCAGGTCCACGGCCTGGTCGTCGACGAGGACCGGGTGCGCGACGTGCATCTGGAGTTCGCGTTCGCCGGGGCGCTCACGGCGGCCATGCTCGCCGAGTACACCCGGGGCGTGGTCGACCGGCGGGCTGCTTCCGAGGCGTACGAGCTGGTGAAAAGCCTTGCCCTGCAACGGGTTGCGGGCGGGCTGTCACCGCACGTCTCGATGGCGGCCGATCTCGCCCGGCTGGCGAAGGCAGCGGGTCGCGATCCCGAGGCGGAGACCGACGAGGTCGTCACCCGGCTGCTGAGCTTCCCCGCGATGGGCCGCGCCCACCCCTCGGTGTGGAAGGCCTACCGCAAGAGCCTGGTGCGTCTCGGCAGGCGCGACGCCGCGATCCGCGCCCGGCTGCTGGAGATCGTCCCCGAGCCGCCCGGCTACAACACCGACATGACCGACCAGTGGCTGGAGCTGCTGTCCGCCTCGGGCGCCGACGCGGCCCTGACGACGGTGGCGGCCGGGTTCACCCCGGGTCTTGCGAGCCGCTGGCTGGAACGCCTGCTGGCCCGGCGGCTCGCCGGGCGCAAGATCCGCAGCGAGCGGCTGCTGGCGCTGGTGGAACGGATGATTCCCCGGCTGGTCGCGGACGACGGCGTGCAGCTGGCCGCCTCGTCGTGGACCGCCGAGCTGGACGTGCTCGACCTGTGTGTCGCCGGCGGTGTCCGGGTGGGCATCGGGCCGGGTCACCGGGGTTCGGGCTTCGACGTCGCGGCGTGGTCGCAGGACGAGGGTGCCGGGCGCCGCGACCTGGCGGCGATCGCCGCCGATCCGGGGCTGCGCCCGGCGCTGGCACTCGGGGTCGGCGACGCGCTCTCCCGGCTCCGCACCGGCACGAGTCTCAACAGTCCCGCTCTGCCGGTGCGGACCCTGGAGCTCGCGTTCAGCGCCGCCGGTGTCCGCGACGTGCTCACCGGCCTGATCCTGGAACGCACCGGGCGGGCCGGCGACGCCACGATCACCGCGCTCGACGCCGACCTGAGCGGCCTGGCGCCGCTCTGGTCACCCGCGGGCATGGCACTCGCGCCCGGCGGGTTCCGGCGGCTGCACGAGCTCGACGCCGCGGCCGTGGTGGCGCGGACGCTGCGCGCCGGGCTGCTGGCGGAGCTCTGCTGGCCCGCCTACGAAGCTGTCGCCAAGGAGAAAAAGGGCATCCAGATCGGCGCCGCGTGGCCGCAGCTGGTGGTCCACGACCAGCAATCGGCGCACGTGATCGAGCCGGACGGCGCGACCACCGAACACGCGTTCCGTTACCCGGCGGCGGGGCAGCGGATGGCGCCCAGCGCGTACACACGGGTGTCCTGTCTTCATGCCGACGGCGACCTGATCGTGTCCTGGCAGAGTGAGCACGGCCCAGCCGCCTACTGGGCGTCGCGACCGGCGGAGCTGACCGGCGCCGACTGGCAGTTGCAGCGGCCGGGGTGGGGTGTGCCGGCGACACCGCTGCCGCTGCCCGGCGGGGGTGTCACCACCGGCGCCCAGCCCGTGCACGCCGGGGACGCCCGCGGTCCCGGCCACGCCTATCCGATGGTGAGCGACGGGCAGGCGTTCTGGCGCTGCGAGTGGGAGCGCGGCGACTCCGGCGACCACGCCTGGCGGTGGCGGGAGTTCGACCCGCTGACCGGCGACGGTGGCCGGGTCAGCGTTCCCGCGTTCCTCGCCGGTGCCACCGGGGAGCTGGTCGCCGAGGCGAGCCGGCTGCATCCCGCGCCGAAGGAGTTCGCGGCGTCGCCGCTGGGATGGCACGACGGCCTGATCGGCTGGCGGGTCACCACCACCGCCTCCGGGACCCAGACGGGTGAGGGCGTCGACGGCCGCCGGGTCACGCTCTCCGGGGTCGACGGCCGCGACGAACCGCTCGTGGGTGCCGTCACAATGCCCGGCTCGGCGGCGCCGCTGCCGGTGACCCGGCGGCCCGGTTACCCGGGCGGGCGGATGCGGGTGTGGACGGCCGACGGCGGGCACGTGCTCGCCGAGGTCGGCGAGCAGACCATGACGCTGCCGCCGTTCGAGTGGTGGCACGCGTTGCGGGCCCGTGACGAGGCCGGCTCGGCAGCGCTGCGGGCCATCGACGAGACCACCTCGGCGGCGCTGCTCGCCGTCGACGACACGGTGTCCGGGACGGTCCGGGTCAAGGAAGCGGTCGCGGCCAACGTCGCGGCGCACCTGCCCGAGGTCACCGACACCGTCCTGCGGGCCCGGGTCGTCGAGGTGGTCGCCCTCGCCGTGCGGATGCGCCGCCGGATCGCCGAGATCCCCCGCCACCTGGGAGCGCAGGCGGCACCCGAACGTCCGCTGCCGGCCGTCACCGACTCGGCCATCCGGCTGGCCTGGGACGGGCTGACCCGGACAACCCACAACTACTACTCCGGGCCGTCCGGGCCCCGGCATCAGATCCTCGAGCAGGTGACCGCGGTGGGCGAGCTGCTGGCCGGCTCCGACCTGCACGGCGACATCCCCGCGGCCACCGCCGGCTGGACGGCCCTGCTCACCGGTCTCGGCGCGGTCGCCCTGCGCGCGGCGTCCGCGGTGACCACCGACGCCGACCGGATGGCCCTGACCGCGCTGCTCACCGCGATCGCCGGCACGCCCCTCGCCGGTGACGGGCCGCCGCTGCGCGTCCTGGAGCTGACCCTGCCACGGATGACCGCGTCGGAGGTCGTCGTGCACCGCGACGGACCGCAGGTCACCGTGCTGTTCCCACCCGAGCAGCACTACACCGCGGGCGGATACTCGTGGAGCCAGGACGCCGTCCAGGTCTCCCCCACCGGGGTCTTCACCCTTCCCCCCGATCTGACCGTACGCAACGAGGTGCGGCCCGGTGGCCGACTGGGTGGCGCGCGGCTGACGGCGTTCTGCACCCTGCTGGCCGAGCGCGGGCCGGCACCGTGGCGCCCGGAGGCGGCCGAGGCGCTGGCCGCCGCGACCGGCATGACCCGGGCCGAGGCGACGCTGCTGCTGGCGGGGCTGCCCGGGATCCAGGTGTGGGAGGCCAACTTCCTCACCCCGGAGCAGCGTGCGACGCTCGGCCTCACCTCGGCGCAGGCCAAGGTCGCCCGGGCCGCCCTGGTGAAGCTGCATGCCGAGCGCGTCGCGTTGCTGGACGCGGCGATGCCCGCCGACCCGGCCGGCCTGTGGGAGCGGGGGCCCGACGTCGACGCCGTCGCTCAGGAGTGGATCCGGCTGCGGGGACGCCGGATCGCCGTGCCGGAAGAGCTGGTCGCGGAGCTGGCGCGGGTCATCGACGACGCCCGGGCCGCGGCGGTGCTGCAGGCGATCGCGGGGCCGCAGGACGGTGACTGGCTCAGCACCGACGGCCGGTCACGCATCGTGTCGTACCACGACGTGCGGACCGAGGCGGACGGCGGCGAGCCGTTCGACGAGATCTGGCTGCACGCCGTCGCGGTCGCCCTGCCGTGGCTGGCGTACAGGCTGTCCTGGGACGACCCGCTGCGGGCCGCGCTGCCCGGCGCGCTGGAGTTGGTCCGGGCCCGGCTGCGCAACCCCCACCTGCTGGCCGGCACCGGGGTCCACCCGGTGACCGAGCGCCCGGACGCCGGCCCCGCGCTGGTCGACGGGCACGCGATGCACAGCTTCGTGACCCACCACGTCGTCCCGGCGAAGCTGACCGGCGACGACGATCCGGCCCTCGGCTTCGTCGACGACGGCACCGCGACGGCGCTGCGGATCCTGCTCTCCGGCTGGATCGACGGCGTCGTGTCCAGTCCCGACGATGCCTCCGGGGAGCCGCACGACCCCCGGGTCAGCGTCCCGCACCTGGTCGCCGAGGCGGCCGAACGGTTCGGGTGCGACAGCGCTGTGGCGGCGTACTATCTGCAGCTGCTCGCCCTGCCCGACCCGACCGACAAGGCGGTCCAGGCGTGGAACGGCTGGAAACCCGCCGCTCTGCGCAAGGCGCAGGAAGCGCTCACCACCGCGGGTCTGGTGGTGGCGGCCAAGCGGGAACGAGCCGGGCGGCCGGTGTTCCTGCCGGGTGGCTGGCTGCCGGCCCGGGCGCCCCGGTTGCCGGTGGAGACCTGGAAACAGTCGCTGTACGTCGAGGCCGGCAACCGGCGGGTCGTGCCCCTGGCCCTGCCCGAGCTGTTCGCCGCGGCGTGGAGCAGGGTCACCGCCGGCGACGTCCCCCGCTACCACGACCTGAAGGAACAGCCGTGACCGCCGTCCGCCAGATCGATCCGCCCGAGCACCTGCACGCCGGGGAGCTGACGTTCCTCGCCGCGGCCGACGACGGCCGGCGCCCACCGGGCTGGCACCTGACCCCGCGCGCGGTGGTGACCTTCGTCTGCGGTTCCGGCGGCCTCCCGGTGCCGGGGCCCGGCGGGAGCCGGGTCATCGACGCGAAGTTCGTCGGCGAGCGGGCCCTGGTCGAGCGTTGCGTCGTCACCCTCGCCGGCGAGCGCGGGTTGCTGCTGGTCGGCGAGCCCGGCACCGCGAAATCGATGCTGTCGGAGCTGCTCGCGGCGGCGATCTGCGGCACGAGCGCCCTGGCCGTGCAGGGCACGGCGGGCACCAGCGAGGACCAGCTGAGGTACGGCTGGAACTACGCGTTGCTGCTCGCGAAGGGACCGTCTGCGGAGTCACTGGTGCCGTCGCCGATCCTGACCGCGATGACGACCGGCGCGGTGGCCCGGGTCGAGGAGATCACCCGGTGCCTCCCGGAGGTCCAGGACGCCCTCGTCTCGATCATGTCCGAGCGCCGCATCACCGTGCCCGAGCTCGCGGGGCAGGACGGCGCGGTCGGCTACGCCGTGCCGGGCTTCTGCCTGATCGCGACCGCGAACCTGCGCGACCGCGGGGTGTCGGAGATGTCCGCGGCGCTCAAACGCCGGTTCAACTTCGAGGTCGTGCCGCCCATCGCCGACTTCGATGCCGAGGTCGCCCTGGTCACCCGGCAGGCGACGGCGGCGGTCGAGCGCGGCGGTGCCACGTTCGCCGTCGACGAGGACGTGCTGGCGATCCTGGTGACGGCGTTCCGCGACCTGCGTACCGGCCGCAGCGCCGAAGGCTGGGAGGTCGAACGCCCGTCGTCGGTCATGAGCACCGCCGAAGCGGTCGCGGTCGCCGCCTCGATCGGGCTCGCCGCCGCGTACCTGCCCGGCCCTGACCCGCTGTCGCTGCTGCCCGGGCAACTGCTCGGCGTGGCCCGCAAGGACGACCCCGCCGACGCGGCGCGGCTCCTCGCGTACTGGGACGGGGCCCTGCGGCGGCGGGCCGAGGCAGGCTCGCGATCGTGGCGTCAGCTGTGGGAGCACCGGGACGTGCTGCGTGACTGATCCCCGAGCCGTCGTCGAGGAGCTGGCCGGGGACGACCGGGTGCAGCTGATCGGCGTACGCCATCATTCCCCGGTCCTGGCCGTCGCCGTGCCCGCCCTGCTCGACGCGTTCGCCCCGGAGACGGTGCTGGTGGAGCTCCCCGCGGAGATGCAGCCGTGGGTGCGCTGGCTCGCCGATCCGGGCACCACCGCCCCGGTGGCGCTCGCGGCGGACGCGCACGTCTTCTACCCGTTCGCCGACTTCAGCCCGGAGCTGGCAGCGTTGCGCTGGGCTCAGCGCAACGGCGTACCCGTGATCTGTTGCGACCTGCCGCTCACCGACCCCGACTGGGAGTCCGGGCGGGAGGATCCGTCCGGGCCGTCGCTGGGCGCGGTGGTGCGGACGGCGCTGACCGGGCGGGACGACGACGACCTGTGGGACCGGCTGATCGAGGCGGGTGCGCCCGGCAGCACCCCGGAGGGTGTACGGCGGGCCGCGCTGGCCGCCGGGTGGGCGTTGCGGCACAACACCGCTGTGGGCCCGCTGGATCTGCGGCGGGAGGCGTGGATGCGAGGACACATCACGCGTACGCCCGGACGGGTCGCCGTCGTCGTCGGCGCCTTCCATGCCCCGGCGTTGCTCAGCGGTCCCTTGCCGGAGGAGGCGTCATCCCCTGGTCCGGCGCCGGTGATCTCCCTGGTGCCGTACACGTTCGGCCTGCTCGACGCCCGGTCCGGCTATCCGGCGGGCATCCGCGATCCCCGCTGGCAGCAGGCGGTCCACGACTGCGGCGCCGATCCTGCCCGGATCCGTTCCGCGGTGGGGGCGTTCGCCGTCGAGGTCACCCGCGAACTACGCGCCCAGGGTCACCCGGCCGGCCCGGCCGAGGCGGCCGAGGTCACCCGTCTCGCCGCGGACCTGGCGGGAATGCGCACGCTACCGGCACCGGGGCGCGGCGAACTCGTCGAAGCCCTGCAGACCGTCCTCGCCCAGGGCTCCCCGGCCGGCGTGGGCCGCGGCGTCGCCCAGGCCATGGAGACCGTCCTGATCGGACGGCAGCGCGGCCGGCTCCCCGCGGGCGCCCCCGTCACCGGTCTGCGTCCCGCCGTCGAGCGGGAGCTCGCCCGGCTGAAACTCCCCGGCCCCGGCCGGCCCGCCGAGCGAATCCGGCTCGACCCGCTGCGCTCCCCGACCGACCGCGTCCGCGACCTGACGATCCGCCGGCTCACCGCCTGCGGCATCCCCTACGCCACCCCCGGCACCGCCGGTCCCGCCGTGGGTGGCGAGTCGCTGACCAGCACCTGGCGGGTCGAATGGACCCCCGGCATTGATGCGGCACTCGCCCTCGTCGGCCTGCACGGCGTCACCCTCGCCCACGCCGCCGAAGGCATGCTGACCACCCGCCGCCACCGCGAGACCCGGGCCGGCGGCCCCACCCCGGAGCAGTCCCTCACCGGCCTCGAAGCGGCAGCGTCCTGCGCCGCCACCACCCTCACCCACGCCCGCCTCACCGACCTGCGGCGCTCCGTCTGCCACACCGGCACCGTCACCCAGCTCGTCACCGCCCTCCACCTCCTCACCCGCCTCGGCAAAGGCCACTTCCCCAGCCTCGCCCCCGCCGCCCTCGGTACTGCCGTCGCGGAAGCTCGTGCCGACCTGCACGCGGCGGCGGTCGCCGCCGTGGCCGGGACCGCCGGCTCGACCCGCGTCGAGGACGCCCGTGCCCTCTACGACCTGGTCCGCGCCGCCGACGAGGCCGGCCTGCTGCTCCGGCTGAGCCACACGATCCGCGCCCTGACCCGCGACGGCTCTCCCCTGATCCGCGGAGCAGCTGCCGCGGTCGGCGTCCTGACCGGCTACGAGGAGCCCAGCGCCTTCGGTCATCGCCTCGCCTCCTGGGTCACCCTGCCCGGCACCGCGGCGACCGACCGGCTACGCGGCGCCCTCAGCGTCGCCGGTGCGCTCCTGCAATCCGGTGACGAGATCCTCACCCCGCTGCTCACCACGATCGACAACCTCCCGGACGACGATTTCGTACGCCGCCTGCCCGCCCTGCGCGGTGGCTTCGACGCCCTCACCCCCGCCGACCGCGACCGCCTCCTGACCACCGTCACCGCCCGGCACGGGCCCCTCGACGAGCACCTCCCCACCGATGCCGCCACCCTCGCCACCTGGCTGTCGGCAGACCGGGCCGGCCTGGCAGCCCTGACCGCCCTCGCCCTCCCGCCCACCTCCGAATCTCCCCACCCGGCCCCCGCCGAGCTGTCTTTCTCCGCGCCGTCTTCCTCGGCCCTTCCCTCGACGATCACTGCTGAGCAGCGCTGGCGGCTGTTGCTGGGCCGCGAGAGCGACCAGCTCCCGGCCCGGCAGCGACGGCTCGCGACCGCGCTCGACGAGCTCTACGGCGCCGGGCACGGCGAGGGTGCGTGGACGGCGGGTGGCGGTGGCGGGCAGGAGGCCGCGTACCCGCAGGTTCGTGACTGGCTCGACGAGCTGCAGGCGCTCTTCGGCGCCGATGTGCGCGACGAGGTCCTCGCCCGGGCGGCCGAGCACGGCAGGCTCGACGCGGTGCTGGCCGCCGACCCGGAGCGGGTCCGGCCCTCGATCGACCTGCTGCACGCCGTGCTGTCCCTGGCCGGCGGCCTGCCCGAGGCGCGGCTGGCGCGGTTGCGGCCGCTCGTCGCCCGGCTCACCGCGGAGCTGACCGCGCAACTGGCTCGCAGGATCCGCCCGGCGCTCACGGGCCTGGGGACGTCACGGCCGACCCTGCGCCCCACCGGACGCCTCGATCTGGCGGCTACGGTGCGGCGCAACCTGCACACCGTACGAGCGGATGCGGCCGGACGACCGCAGCTCGTCCCGGAGCGGCCGGTCTTTCGCACCCCCGGCCGGCGCAGCGTCGATTGGCAGGTCATCCTCCTGGTCGACGTCTCCGGCTCGATGGAGCAGTCGACGATCTGGGCGGCCCTGACGGCGTCGATCGTGGCGGGGGTGCCGGCCCTGCGCACCCATTTCGTGACGTTCTCGACCGAGGTCATCGACCTGACCGACCGCGTCACCGACCCGCTCTCCCTCCTGCTGGAGATCCGCGTCGGCGGCGGCACCCACATCGCGGCCGCTCTGCGCTACGCCCGGCAGATCGCCCTCGTGCCCAGCCGCACCCTGGTCATCACGATCAGCGACTTCGAGGAGGGCTTCCCGCTCGGCGGTCTCCTCACCGCGACCCGCGCCCTGACCGACGACGGCATCACCCTGCTCGGCTGCGCCAGCCTCGACGACCGCGGCGCCCCCCGCTACAGCACCGGCACAGCCGCCCAGCTGGCCGCAGCCGGCATGCCCGTGGCAGCGCTCAGCCCCACCGAACTGGCCCGCTGGATCGGAGACCAGATCCGATGACCCAGCCGTCCTTGACCCCGCCGCCAGAGACCCAGTCGCCGGTGACCCAGCCACCAGTGACCCCGCCGTCGGTGACCCAGTCGCCGGTGGCCCTGCCACCGGTTCCCGCCGCCGTCACCGCCGATGCGGTGTCCGTGCTTCCCGCTCGCCTGCGCAGCCGCCTCGATCAGAGCGTCGCCCAGGCCACCACCTGGCCCGTCCGGCAGGCCGGCGCCCAGATCACGGTCCACCCCGACGACCGGACAACCATCACCCTCAGCACCCCGGTCACCACCCCGGCCGACGCCACTTGCAGCTGCCTGCTGTCCCCCCGATGCCTGCACCGCGCCGCCGTCCTCAGCGCAGCCCCCGTCGCGCCCGCCGAACCGGCCCCCAACCCCCAGGTCGCCGCGGCGCTCCCACCGGCACAGGTCAGTGACGCTCAACGAGACGCGGCCCGCGGGCTGTGGTCGGCCGCGGCCGCGGTGCTCTCCACCGGAATCCCCGGAGCCGGCGCGGTCGCCCAGGCCGACCTGCTCCGGGCCGTCCACCAGGCCAGAGCCACAGGCCTCCACACCCCCGCAACGTACGCGATCCGCGTCGTCGAACACCTGCGCTCGGCCCACCACGACAACCCCGCATTCCGCCTGTCCACCCTCACCGACGACCTGCGCGACCTCCTCACCGCCTGCCACCGCGTATCCACCGGCGACGCCTCGGCAACCGGTGTCGCCCGCCGCGACTACGAACCCGTCGGCGACCTACGCCTCCACGGCCTCTTCTGCGAACCCGTACGAGCAGCAACAGGCCACGCCGGCGCCGTCACCTACCTCGCCGACGCGAACGGCCGCCTGTGGGTGATCTCCGACATCAAACCCGCCACCCCGGATACAGCGGCCCAGATCTCCCCGACGGGGGCTCCGGTGGACCTCGGCGAGGTTCGGCTCAGCCATCACGACCTGTCCCGCGCGGGCCTCCTGGCGGTCAACGCCCATGCCTCCCCCTCCGGCCGCCTCAGCCACGGCCGCGCCCGCCAGGCGGTGCGGGCCACCGGCAGCAGTTGGTTCGACCCCCCACTGGCCACCCTCTGGACCGACGACCACCGGACGCAGACCGACCGCTGGCTGCAGGCCGCGACCCTGCCCGACCACGCCCGCCCCGCCACCCACGACCTGGCCTTCCTGGACGGCACGATCCTCGGTTCCGACCACCGCGGCCTCCTCCTCTCCACCGACCGCCGCGACGCACTCCCCTCCTCCGGTCGGCATACCGCCGACGAACGCCCGCGCACGGTCGTGGTGACCGCCCCCTACGACGACCCGTCCCTGCCCTACGTCGCCAACCTGCGAAAGCTGGCCACCCACGCCACCGGGTCCCGCATCCGCCTCATCGCCCGCTTCACCGGCCCGCGCCGGGTCGCCGCCCTCGCCTTCACCGCCGGCTGGCTCCCGACCCGGCACGGCGGCCACCTCGATCTGGGCACCACCTCCCTCACCCGCACCGACCTCCCCACCGCCACACCCCCGGCCCAGCCCATCCCTGGACCGGAAGCGGAACCGCTGAGGAGCGGCGGCACCGGTGATGGCGGGGAGGCGGTGGCGGGGCCGCCGCTTCATCTGGTGCGGTACCGGCTCGAGCGGGTGGTTGCGGGCGGGCGTTCGGCACTGGTGTCGGGTGTGGCGGATGATTCGCGGCGGCTTGCGGCTGCTCAACTCGGGACGGCGGTGGCGGTTGTTGACGGGCTCGGGGCGGCGGGTGTGCGGCGTACCCGGGATGTGTTCGGGCGGCTGGATCCGCATGATGCGGAACGGCTGGCTGTGGCCTGGCTGACCGCGGCCGTTTACGAGCTGGCCGCCGGGCGGGAGATGATCAGGGCCGCCTGGGACACCGGTTCGCTGTGAGCGCGGAGCAGCAGGGGCCAGGACCGCCGTGTGCCGTGGGTGCGGAGTCGCTGTAGGTCAGGCCGGGAGGCTGCGGGCCGGGAGGCTGCGGGCCGGGAGGCTGCGGGCCGGGAGGCTGCGGGCCGGGAGGCTGCGGGCCGGGCTGAAAAGCAGCGGGCCGGGCTGAAAAGCAGCGGGTCGGGCTGGGAAGCTGTGGGTCGGGCTGGGAAGCTGCGGGCGGGGCGACAAGCGCGCGACCGGGGGGCGTCACCCGGCGTACCGCGGGTGGACATGTTGGGCTGTCACGGTGCTGCCGTGCGCAGCGATCACGCTCTGGCCACCGCGACCGGTGGTGCCGGTTCCCTGCTGGTCGCCGCCGGGGGGACCCTGGGCCGCGGCGGGCTGACCTGCGCCTACGCGGGGCTGACCCTGATGCTGCTCGGCTGGTGGTGGTACGGGCGGGCGGGGACGGCGGCACCGCGGCACGGGTGGGCGACCCTCGGCATCTGGGCGGGTCCGTTGCTGGTGGCGCCGCCGTTGTTCAGCCGGGACGTGTACAGCTATCTCGCGCAGGGGCTGCTGGCCGGTTCGGGGCATGACGTCTACCGGGACGGTCCCGCCGTGCTCGGTGGGCAGGTGGCCGCGCTGGTTCCGGAGATCTGGCAGCACACGCCGGCCCCGTACGGTCCGGTGGCCCTGCTCGCGTCGCGGACGGTGACCGCCGTGACCGGTGAGCACGTGGGTGCCGGGGTGTTCGGGATGCGGCTGGTCGCGGTTGCGGGGCTTGCGCTGCTGGCCGTCACGCTGCCGCGGCTGACCCGTGACGGGAGGGCGTGGTGGCTGGTGATCCTCAACCCGCTCGTCCTGATCCACCTCGTCGGCGGTGCCCACAACGATGCCCTGATGGTCGGCCTGCTCGCCGCCGGGCTGGCCGCCGCCCTGCACCGGCACCCGGTTGCCGGCGCGGTCCTGGTCACGATGGCCGCCCTGGTCAAGGCGCCGGCTGCGCTCGGGCTGGTGGCAGTGGCGATCATCGGGGCGGATTCGCTGCGCGCCACGCACCAGGGCCGGGGAGCCGGGCGGTGGGCAGGGGTGAATGCCTGGGCTGTCACGGCTGCGGTGGCAGGGGTGACGACGGTGGTGGTGACGGCTGTGGCGGGGAGCGGGTACGGGTGGGTCGGGGCGCTCGGGACGCCGGTGTCGGCCGGGAACTGGTCGTTGACCGGGGTGCTCGGGCGGGTGACCGCGCAGGGGGTGGGGTCGCCGTTCGCGATCGAGGTGTGGCGGTGGGCGGGGGTGCTGGCCACTGTGGTGTCGGCGGGGCTCGTCTGGGCGTACCGTGAGCGCATCGGGGCCTTGCCCGGTCTTGGCCTGGCGTTGCTCGCAGTGGTCATTTTCGGTCCTGCGCTGCGGCCCTGGTATGTGATCTGGGCGCTCGTGCCGCTCGCCGTCGTCCCGGCCGCGCATCGCGGGCTGGCCCTGCTCAGCGCCGTGCTGACGCCGGTGGTGCTGCCGGACGGTTACGCGGCGGACCGCGGTGAGGTGCTCCTGGCCGTTCTCGGCGCCCTGCTCGGCGTGGCCGCGTTCGCCCTGGCCACCACCGCGACCCCGGCATCCCGGGCACTGCGATGAAAAAGCTTGCCCTCGTCACCGGTGCGGCGATCGCCGTCGGAGTATTCCTGGTGACCGTGCCGACGTTCCGGCACTTCTTCGACCTGGGTGTCTATCGTGGCGCGGTGCGGTTCTGGCTGCTCGACGGCGAGCCGCTCTACGAATACCGATACCAGGACTCCGAGTACGGCTTCACGTACCCACCGTTCGCCGCGCTGGTCATGAGCCCGCTCGCCCTGACCTCCTGGCCCGTGGCGATCGTGACGTCCGTGGTCGTGAACACCGCGGCCACGCTCACCCTGTTGCGTTGGTGGCTGGGTCGGCGCGCGTGGTGGATCACCTCGCTGCTCCTCCTCGCGATGCTGATGTTCGAACCGGCCCGCGACACGTTCAGTTTCGGTCAGGTCAACCTCGTCCTGCTGCTCCTGGTCTGCGCCGACCTGCGAACGCTGGCCCGCGGGGAAGCCGGCGTGCGGGCACTGACCGGGGGCGGCAGATGGGCGGGCGTCGGCATCGGACTGGCCGTCGCGATCAAGCTGACCCCGGCCGTCTTCGTGCTGTATCTGCTGGTCACGCGGCGATGGCGGGCGGCCGCCGTCGCCTCGGGCACGGCGGCGGGGGCGACGCTGCTGGCCGCCGTACTCGCTCCGGATGCTTCCGTGGCGTTCTGGACGGACGCGGTGTGGGACACGAGCCGGGTCGGGCGGCTGGCGTACGTGTCGAATCAGTCGCTGCGTGGGGTCATCGCCCGGCTGGAGCTGCCCGCGGCCTGGTGGGCGGTCCTGGTCCTGGCCGTGCTGACCTGCTGGTTCGTGCGGGTGCGCCGCGCCGACGCCGTGACCGGGTTCGCGCTGACCGGGGCCCTCGCGTGCCTGGTCAGCCCGGTCACGTGGGTGCACCATCTGGTCTGGCTGCTGCCGGCCCTGTTTCTGGTACGCCGCCCGTGGCCGCTCTGGATCCTCCTCAGCAGCAGCGTCGTGTGGCTGTGGTGGGCGGACCCCTCGGGGCCGGTGGCGTTCGCCGGCGCCAACGCGTACGTGTGGATCGCCCTGGGTCTGCTGCTGTTCCTCCCGGTCCGGCGTTCGCCTGATGATCATCCGGTGGACGGCTGGCGGTCGTCGGCGCGGCCTAGCGTCACGGGCCATGACATCGATTCCGCAGTGGGCTGATCCGGGCGTACCCGAAGCGGATCTGGATCCTCAGGGCCTGAACCGGCGCTCCCTGTTGCGCCGCGCGGGCCTGTTCGGGGCGGGCCTGTTCGGAGCAGGCTTCGCCGCGGCCTCGGTGGCGGGTCCCGCCGCACCCGCGGCAGCTTCTGACAAACAGCTTGATCAGTACGTCTACCTCGTCGGCGATCACCACGTGCACACGCAGTACAGCCACGACGCGAAGTACACGGTGTCGCAGGCCGCCGGGCGGGGTGCGCAGTTCGGTCTGGACTGGATGGTCTGCACCGAGCACAGCAACGTCGGGCACGAGGACTTCGGCGCCGTGCTCGAACGCGCCGACATACTCAAGGCGCGCGCCGAGAACCCGCGAACGCTGATTTTCCAGGGCCTCGAGTGGTACATCCCCGGCGCCGAGCACGCCACGGTGTTCACCGCGCCGGGTGAGGCCGAGGCCGAGGTGCTGCGCCAGTTCGAGAAGCTCTACGACGGCAAGCTGCTGCCGTCGTCCGACGAGAGCCTCGCGGTCGCCGCGCTGAAGTGGCTGGCCGCCTCCGGCAAGGACGCCCTGGTCCTGGCGAACCATCCGTCGCGGCTGGGCATCGACGCGCCGCACGAACTGCGCGCGTGGCGGGACGCGGCGCCCGGGATCATGATCGGCATGGAGGGCGCGCCGGGTGCGCAGGGCGCTGCCATCCCGGGCCTGCGGGGCGCGGCCAGCATCCGCGGCGAATACGAGAACAAACCGTCGGCCCAGTCGTACGCCGGGTACCCCGCGGACGCGTACGTGACGCACGGTGGTTTCGACTGGATGACCGCGACGGTCGGCGGTATGTGGGATTCCCTGCTGGCCGAGGGGAAACTGTTCTCGATCACCAGCAATTCCGACAACCACCGGACCGTCTTCGACACGCTGCGCAACGGTGACTTCCCGGCCGGGTCCACGTTCGACTCCACAGGCAGGATCCCGGACCCGATCGAAACCCACACGGCCCAGGCCGGCAGCGACTTCTGGCCGGGCCAATTCTCGCGTACGCACGTAGGTGTCACCCGGTACGGATACGCCGAGGTCATGGCGGGCCTGCGCGCCGGCCGCGTCTGGGTCGACCACGGCCAGCTCGTGGACGGCGTCGACGTACGCCTGACCTCGGCACACGGCCGATCGGCGACGCTGGGTGGCCGCATCTCCGCCCGGCGCGGCGAACGGCTGACCCTGACCGTGACTGTGACCAGCGCCTCCCGCCCCAATTTCCACGGCCTCCTCCCGCGCCTTGCCCACCTGGACGTCATCCGAGGTGCCGTTCGTGGCCCTTCCGCGGCGGATTCTTTCCTGGCGCCGGACACCCGCGTGGTGGAGAGCTTCGACACGTCGCGGCGCTCCGGGACGTACACGCTGAAGTTCCCGCTCGTGGCTTCTTCGTCCTCCTACCTGCGGCTTCGCGGTTCGGACGGGCGGCGGGGCGGTCCCGGGCTGCTCGGGCGGTCCATCGATCCGCACGGCCCGGTCCCGCACACCCCGGGTGACGGCGATCCGTGGCTCGACACCTGGCTCTACACGAACCCCATATTCATCGACGTCAGGTAGTTATCCACAGGGTGCGGAAGTCGTCCTGGCGAGTTCACTAAACTCGCGGGGTGACTTCCGCTCCCCCGCTCAGCGGCCCCGCTTCCGAGGTGCTCAACCGCGTCTTCGGCTACTCCGCGTTCCGCGGGGAGCAGCAGGAGATCATCGAGCACCTCATCGACGGTGGCGACGCGCTCGTGCTCATGCCGACCGGTGGCGGCAAATCGCTCTGCTACCAGATCCCGTCCCTGGTCCGCGAGGGCACCGGCATCGTGATCTCGCCGCTGATCGCGCTCATGCAGGACCAGGTCGACGCGCTGCGCCAGCTCGGCGTCAAGGCCGGCTTCCTCAACTCGACCCAGGACGTCAGCGAGCGCCGCCGCACCGAGCAGCAGTTCGTCGCCGGCGAGCTCGACCTGCTCTACGTCGCGCCCGAGGGGCTCGGCGTCCCCTCCACCCAGCGCCTGCTCGACCAGGGCAAGATCGCGCTCTTCGCCATCGACGAGGCGCACTGCGTGTCGCAGTGGGGCCACGACTTCCGCCCCGACTACCTCAACCTCTCGATGCTGCACGAGCGCTGGCCCGACGTGCCCCGCATCGCGCTCACCGCCACGGCCACCAGCGCCACCCGCGAGGAGATCGCGACCCGCCTCGACCTCGTCGGCGCCCGGCACTACACGGCCAGCTTCGACCGCCCCAACATCCAGTACCGCATCGTCGGCAAGCAGGAGCCCAAACGCCAGCTCCTCGAGCTGCTGCGCACCGAGCACCCCGGCGACGCCGGCATCGTCTACTGCCTGTCCCGCGCCTCGGTGGAGAAGACAGCCGAATTCCTCGTGCAGAACGGCATCGCGGCCCTGCCCTACCACGCGGGCCTCGACTCGGGCACCCGCGCCCGCAACCAGAGCCGCTTCCTGCGCGAGGACGGCCTGGTCATGGTCGCCACGATCGCGTTCGGCATGGGCATCGACAAACCCGACGTCCGCTTCGTCGCCCACCTCGACCTGCCCAAGTCCGTCGAGGGCTACTACCAGGAGACCGGCCGCGCCGGCCGCGACGGCCAGCCCTCCACCGCCTGGCTCGCCTACGGCCTGCAGGACGTCGTCCAGCAACGCAAGATGATCGAGACCTCCGACGGCGACTTCGCCCACCGCCGCAACCTCGCCGCCCACCTCGAAGCGATGCTGGCCCTCTGCGAAACGGTCCAGTGCCGCCGCGCCCAGCTCCTCGCCTACTTCGGCCAGGACTCCTCCACAGTCGCGGGCTGCGGCAACTGCGACACCTGCCTGAATCCCCCGGAGTCCTGGGACGGCACGGTCGCCGCCCAGAAACTGCTCTCCACGGTCCTGCGCCTGCAACGCGAACGAGGCCAGAAGTTCGGCGCCGGCCAGTCCATCGACATCCTCCTCGGCAAAACCACCGAGAAGATCACCCAGTTCCGCCACCACGAGCTGTCCGTCTTCGGCATCGGCAGCGACCTCCGCGAGCAGGATTGGCGCGGCGTCGTCCGCCAACTCCTCGCCCAGGGCCTCCTGGCCGTCGAAGGCGAATACGGCACCCTCGCCCTCACCGACGCCAGCTCCACCGTCCTGCGCCGCGAACGCCAGGTCATGATGCGCCGCGAACCCGAGCGCACCAAGGCCCCCCGAGCCCGCCGCGCCTCAAGCAGCTCGGGTGGCTCCGGTGCAGCCCCGGCCGCCGACCTCGACCCCGCCGCCACCGCCCTCTTCGAACACCTCCGAGCCTGGCGAGCCGCCGCCGCCAAGGAAACCGGCGTCCCGGCCTACGTCATCTTCCACGACGCCACCCTGCGCCAGATCGCCTCCACCAAGCCCGGCTCCCTCGCCGAGCTCTCCACCATCAGCGGCGTCGGCGAAAGCAAACTCGCCAAGTACGGCCAACAGGTCCTGGAGGCCCTCACCACCGACTGACAGCAACCGGGTGCTCCTCGAGCCCGCGGCCGGCCGGGCATCCCAGAAGCCGGCGTCGTGGCTTGCCCGCCGAGGGCGCGCACCCTGCCCGCCGAGTGCGCGCACCCCGCCCGGAAAGCCCGGCCGTGGCCGTCACTCACGACCGCCCGGCCCGTCCGGAGACCGCCACCCTCCTAGCGGTGCTGCGTGCCGTGCGGCCACTGGTCGGGGCCGGCCGACCGTCGCCGGCGCGCGCTCGACGGGCATCCCAGCACCCGTCGTCAGGACGGGTGCTCAACTCAAGCGTCAGCGCGGGCGGGCCACGGGTTACCCGAACACGATCAGCGCCTCGATCGGCGCCCGCCCGCACAACGCGGCAGCGTCAAGGTCACCGACCTCGGCGCCACCCTGCACCTCGACAGCGGCACCCGCCCGCCCACCACACCGGCGTCCCCGGACCTGTCGTCAGCGCGGGTGCCCGGCTCACGTCCTCAGCACGGGTGCCCGGCTCACGTCCTCAGCGCGGGTGCCCGGCTCACGTCCTCAGCACGGGTGCCCGGCTCACGTCCTCAGCGCGGGTGCCCGGCTCACGTCCTCAGCGCGGGTGCCCGGCTCACGTCCTCAGCGCGGGTGCCCGGCTCACGTCCTCAGCGCGGGTGCCCGGCTCACGTCCTCAGCGCGGGTGCCCGGCTCACGTCCTCAGCGCGGGCGGTCGGCTCACGTCCTCAGCGCGGGCGGTCGGTGGCAGCTCGGCCCCGTCGTCGAGCTGGCGGTCGGCGCCCGGAGCGAATTCGCGGCTCGCCGTGGCCGCTCGTGCCGGTAGCGCCCTGACGGTCGACGGCGGGGCTATTTGTTGATCAGGCGGTAGAGGACGCAGTCGCGCTGAGGCCAGTCCTGCGGCACGGTCGGGTGGATGAAGTCGTCGGCCGGGTCATATCTCATGCCGATCTTCTCCATGACCCGCCGCGACGCCACATCCTCCCTGGTAGTAAGCGCAACCAACGCCCCCAGCCCCAACCCACCCACACCCCGCCCATCCCCCACGGCCACGCCCACACCCGGACCACCCACACCCGGACCACCGACGCCCGGACCACCCACGCCCGGACCGCTACCAGCCGGACCGCTACCAGCCGGACCACCCACAGCCGGAGGGGAGAAGGCGTAGGCGATTGCGGCGCAGCCGGCTTCCGGTGCTAAGCCCTGCCCCCGGTAAGCAGGAGCGATCCGCCAGCCGATCTCCACGGCAGGAGCGAACAGCAGCGTTTCCGGAACAGGCCGAATCCCGACAAAGCCGCAGAAGTCGCCAGTCGCCACCAGCTCCACAGCCCAGAAACCCCACCCCCGCGAGTCGATCGCCGCCGAGAGCCGGTCCGCCATCGCGTCGCTCCGGTCGGCAGACAGTGTGGCCGGGAAGTGGCGCATGACCACCGGGTCGGCGTTCATCGCGGCGAACGGGGCGCGGTCGGACGGGCGCCACCGGCGCAGCAGGAGGCGGTCGGTGTGCAGCATGGTGATGTGTCCCTGGTGGGTAACGTCACGGTCCGTCCGGGGCCCGTGACGGGTTAGCGTCGTCAAATGAAGATCGCGGTGACGGGTGGGTCAGGGTTTATCGGGTCGGCGGTGGTGGCGGAGCTGGTTTCGGCGGGGCATGAGGTCATTGCGCTGGTGCGCAGTGCCGGGGCCGCGGGGAAGGTCGGCGAGCTCGGGGCGCGGGCAGCTGTCGGGGACCTGTTCGAGCCGGGATGGGCTGCGGAGCAGTTCAAGAAGGCCGATGCCGTGGCGCATCTCGCTGCGACCGGGGACGCGGAGACCGCGCTGCTGGACAGGAACGTGCTCGAGGCCGCGCGCAGGGCCGGGAAGCCGTATGTGCACACCAGTGGGATCTGGCTGTGGGGTGACAACACCTCGATCACCGAGGAGTCGCCGGTTCAGCCGCCGGCGCTCACCGCCTGGCGCATCCCCGTCGAGGAGGCCGTGCTCACGTCCGGGCTCGTCGTGACGATCATTGCGCCGGGCGTTGTCTACGGGCACGGCGGTGGGATGGTCGTCGAGGGGTTCGCTGCTGCGCGTACCCCCGAGGGGAAGGTGCCGTTGGTCGGGGACGGGTCGCAGCACTGGACGACCGTGCACGTGGATGACATCGCGAAGCTGTACCGGATCGTGCTCGAGCGGGGTGAGGGGCTCGGGTATCTGATCGGGGCGAGCGGCGACAATCCGAGCGTACGCGAGCTCGGGGAGGCATTGGGCAGCTTCGTGGCGGAGAGCGCCGAGGCCTCGCGGCAGCGGCTCGGGGGTGCCTATGCCGACGCGCTGCTGCTGGACCAGGCGGCGAGCGGGGCGAAGGCGCGGGGGCTGGGGTGGACGCCGGCGGGATCGTCGCTGGTCGAGGAGCTGCGCGGGGCGCGAATCTGAGGGCTGCACCACGAATGCCACTCTTTTACGACCGGGCTGAGCGAAAACCTTCATACCGGGGCGGGTGCCGCCGATCAATCATGGCGTGAACCCCATGGTGCCGATCCCGTTGCCGGGGACACAGCTCGTACATGTCGGGCGTCAGCCGATCTTCGATCAGACCGGCGATGTCGTCGCCTACGAGCTGCTGTTCCGAGGCAGCATGGACGCGATCGAGGCAGGCCGGCGCGACACGTACGCGACGAGCCAGGTCATCGTGAACGCGTTCACCGAGTTCGGCATCGACGAGGTTGTCGGGGACCGTACCTGCTTCATCAACATGACCCGGGAGTTCCTGGTCGGCGAGCTGATTCTGCCGTTCGGGCCGGAGCACGTCGTGCTGGAGGTCCTCGAGACGGTCGAGGTCGACGACGAGGTGATCGCGGGCGTGACGGAGCTGGTCGCGCAGGGTTACAAGATCGCGCTCGACGACTTCGTGTGGGGTTCGGGGCACGAGAAGCTGCTGCCGCTGGCCTCGTACGTGAAGCTCGATCTGCTCGACGGGGATCTCACACATCTCGACGAGATCGTCGCCGCGTGCCGGGCCTACCCCGACATCAAGATCGTGGCCGAGGGGCTCGAGACCGGCGAGCATCTCGCGCTCAGCAACAGGTACGGCTTCGAACTTCGCCAGGGGTACGTCCTGAGCCGCCCCCAGGTCCTGACCGCGCAGAGCCTCACCCCGTCGAAGCTGCGCCGCCTCGAACTGCTCGGCGCGCTGACCGCCCCCGACGCCGACCTGGACAAGGTTCTGCGGATCATCGCGGGCGACCCGGCGCTGACGATGCGGGTCCTGCGGGCCAGCAACTCGGCCGCGGTGGGGGCGACGAGCCGGGTGTCCTCCGTACGCCAGGCGGTCGTCATGCTCGGTCTGCCCCACATCCGCCAGTGGGCGATGCTGATGGTGGTCGACGACGTGGCCGAGGCGACCGAGACCCAGATGGCCGACGCCCTGACCCGCGCCCGCCTCTGCGAGAACGTCGCCGCCACGTTCGGCGCCGCGGGCGACGCGGCGTTCATGGCGGGACTGATCACGGCGGTCGCGCAGATGCTCGGGATCAGCCCGGCGTCGATGGCGCACCAGTTGCCGCTGACCCCGGAGATCGAGCAGGCCCTCGAGCGGGGCACGGGGAAGATCGGGCAGGTGCTGCGGGTCGTCAACGCGTACGAGCGGGGAGATCTCAAAGAAGTTGCTGCCGCGTACGCAGGCCAGGACCTGTCCGGAACCGTGATGGCGGCGATGAAATGGTCGACGATGGCGGTGGCGGCCACCGCGCAGGGCGCCGCCTAGAATTTCGCGATGACCACTTTTGCGAGCCCGGTCGACCTCGCGACCCACGGCGAGTACACGATGCCGGCCACCCCGGGTCCCCTCACCGGCCGGATCACCGCGGACACCGCCGAGGCGGGCCGCTACCACCTGTACGGCGGCTGGTTCTGCCCGTGGTCACACCGGGTCGCCATCGTGCGCACCCTCGCCGGTCTCGACGACATCGTCACCATGTCGTTCGTCGGCAACGAGCGCGACGCCCGCGGCTGGGCCTTCCGCGAGCAGTACGGCCCCGACCCGGTCAACGGCTTCACCCTGCTGCGCCAGGCTTACGAGGCGACCACCCCCGGGTTCGACGGCCACGTGTCGGTCCCGGCGCTCTGGGACCGTACGACCGGCAAGATCCTCACCAACGACTCGCACGCCATGGGCATCGACCTGGCAACGCAGTTCCATCACCTCGCCAAGCCCCTGATCGCGACGTACCCGGCCGAGCTCGCGGACGAGATCGAAGAACTGGACCGCCGGCTCGGCCCGGCGGTCACGTACGGCGCCGGCAAGGCGACCACCCCCGGACCTGCCCGCGACACCCTGCTGGCCACGTTCCAGCAGCTCGACGATCGCCTCGCCCAGCAGCGTTACCTGCTCGGCGACCAGGTCACCGAGGCGGACATCCGGCTCTGGGTCCGCCTGGTCCGCTACGACGCCGGCCCCAACGCCCACCGCACGATCAACCCCGGCCTGGCGGCCTACCCGAACCTCTGGGCGTACGCCCGGGACCTCTACGCCATCCCGGCGTTCCGCGACACGACGGACTTCACCACGTTCACGGCCCCCGGCGCGCAGGTCCCGGACTGGTCGGAACCCGCCGCCCGCCACTGAGCCCGGTCCCGCCGCCCGGTCACGCCGCCGGTCACGCCGCCCGGTCCCGCCGCCGGTCACGCCGCCCGGTCCCTCCGCCGGTCACGCCGGAGCGACCAGGCGGAACCCGACGCCGCGGCGGTTCTCGATCCAGGCCGGGTCGCCCAGTTTGCGCCGCAGGCTGGCGACGTGGAAGTCGAGCGTCTTGCCCGGCCCGGTGAACGCCGGGCCCCAGACGGTCTCCAGGATGTGCCGCCGGGCCACGACGGCGCCCGGGTCCTCGGCGAGCAGCAGGAGCAGGTCGTACTCCTTGGGGCTGAGCGACACGGGCAGGCGGTGCAGGCGGACGTCATGGGTGCGGGTGTCGATGGCGAGCGGGCCGCAGGAGCGCACCGGGTCGTCGGCCGCGGGCGGCACCGGGCGGGTGCGGCGGTCCACCGCGCGCATCCGCGCGACCAGCTCGCGCACGCTGAACGGTTTCGGCAGGTAGTCGTCGGCGCCGAGTTCGAGGCCGAGCACCCGGTCGGCCTCGTCGCCGCGCGCGGTGAGCATGATCAGCGGCGTGTCGCGGCCCCGGCGCAGCTGCCGGCAGACCTCGATGCCATCGATGTCAGGCAGCCCGAGATCGAGCAGCACCATGTCCGTGGGCGCGGCGGCGAGCGCGGCGGCGCCGGTGGCGACGTGATCGGCGACGATGCCGTATCGCGCCAGGCCGTCGACCAACGGCTCGGCGATGGACTCGTCGTCCTCAACCAGCAAGACCCTCATGCGCCTCAGTACGGATCACGGACCCCGCGCGGTTCAGAACGGTGGGTTTCCTGCCGATCGGACAGAGGTGAGCAGATCCCCCGGGCGGGTCCTACCGGTCGCGGCGTGCGCGGTCGTGCTCGTCGCGGTCGTGGGTGTCACCGCCGCGGTCCTGGACGTCGAGGGCCGCCGGGCCATCTTCTCCGCGACGCTGCTGGTGCTGGACGCCTTCGGAGCCGTGTACTTCTTCCGGGCCGCCCGGCGCAGCCCGTACCCGTCGTCCTGGCGGCTCGCCGGCCTGAGCCGCATCGCCGCGATCGCCGCGGGGGTCACCCTGGCGGTCTCCTCGGTCAACGGTTCCGAGGCGTTGTGGTGGACGGGCACCGTCCTGCGGATGCTGATGTTCGGGCTGATCTCCGCGGGTGCCGTCATCAGCCGCATGGTGGATCTCTCCGGGCGCCGCAGGTACGCGTTCGGCGCCGAGCTGCTGACCGTGCTGGCCAGCGGTTTCATGCTGACCTGGTACTTCGCGCTGGACCCGCTGATCGAGCACTGGGAGCCGGGCCCGCTGTGGGTGGCGACCATCGGCTACACGATCGGTGACCTGCTCATGCTCGTCTCGGCCAGCGCGCTGCTGCTCGGGGGTGCCGTGCCCCGGCTCACCCACCCGGTCACGCCGCTGGTGTTCGGCATGCTCGCCTACCTGGTCACCGACGCGATCTGGTCGGCGTTGGCGGTCCGCGGCCTGCACCCGGAGTCGTCGCTGGTGCTGGGCTGCGGCATCCTGCTCGCCACGGCGCTGATCACGCTGTCGCCGATCCTGATCAGCACCGGATCGCGCTCACCGGTCGTGCGTCAACGGCTGACCGGCCAACCGGCGTGGTCGGCGCGGCTCCCGCTGCTCGCCCTGGTGTTCGGCGGCGGCCTCATGCTGATCGTCACCGTCCGCGAGGACCACATCCTGCTCTGGGGCGGCCTGGTGCTGGGCCTGATCGTGATGACCACCTCGATCATGCTGCGCCAGGTGATCTCGCTGCGCGACAGCCGCGACCTGATCGTCTCCGACGTCCTCACCGGCCTCGCCAACCGCACCGGCCTCGACAACGCCATCACCCGCAGCCTGCGCCGCCACGAACACGGCACCCTCATGCTCATCGACCTCGACGGCTTCAAACTCGTCAACGACGCCTACGGCCACCCCGCCGGCGACCACATGCTCACCACCTTCGCCCACCACCTACGAGCATCCGTACGCCACACCGACACCTGCGCCCGCATCGGCGGCGACGAATTCGCCATCTGGCTCCCCGACGCCACCGACGACACCCCCGCCATCGCCGAACGCCTGCTGCACACCCCCACCGTCGCCCTCGACGACGACACCGTCCCCATCCGCGCCTCGATCGGCCTCGCCCCCACCACCGACGCCGACGACACCGTCAAAGACCTCATGCGCCGCGCCGACCTCGCCATGTACCACGCCAAACGCGCCGGCACCCACAGCTGGACCAGATACGACCCCGCCATGACCGACCGCCGCGCCGAGGACGCCACCCTCACCGAAGACCTCCAGCACGCCCTCGACCGCGGCGAGCTCCACGTCCTCTACCAGCCCATCGTCGACATCACCACCGGCAGAACCCTCGGCGCCGAGGCCCTGCTGCGCTGGGAACACCCGGCACGCGGGTTCATCAGCCCCGTACGGTTCATCCCGCTCGCCGAACGCAGCGGGGCGATCGCGCGTATCGGCCTGTGGGTGCTGGAACAGGCCCTGAAGGTCCGGCCGAGCGGCAGCTACATGTCCGTCAACCTGTCACCGCGGCAGCTGCAGGACCCCACGCTCGTCCACGACGTCCTCGCGGTCCTGCACCGCACGGCCACTTCACCCTCGCGGCTCGTCCTGGAGATCACCGAATCGGCCCTCGTGGACGACACCCACGCCCCGACGTTGCAGGCGCTGCGGGAGCACGGCATCCGGGTCGCGATCGACGATTTCGGTACGGGCTACTCGTCCCTGCAGTACCTCACCCGCCTGCCCGTCGACATCCTCAAGATCGACCGCGCGTTCGTCGCGGAACTGAACGGCACACCCGAGGGCCGCGCCATCGCCGAAGCCGTCATCCGCCTCGCCCAGGTCCTGCACCTGACCACCATCGCCGAGGGCATCGAAACCACCGACCAGGCCCTCGAACTGCAAACCCTCGGCTGCACCCGCGGCCAGGGCTACCTCTACGCCAAGCCCCTGCCCGCACACGCCCTGACCGAGGTGAGCACCGCCCCGGACGCCTGAGCCGGACTCAGGACAGGTCGACCCGCTCCCACGTGAACCGCGTCTTCCATTCCTCGTCGCCCGCCAGGAACGCTGCGAACGCCCCGGCGAGCTCGACCCGGTCGGCGGCCCGCGTGGCGTAGTGCCGGTCGGCGGACCCCTCCCGGTGTTCCAGGGTCAGGGCGCCGTCCGACACCAGGGACTGGATGTACACCTCGCTGTTCTCCGCTCCCCGTTCCAGGACGATGTAGTTGTTCGTCTCGCTCATCCGCCCGACCGCGGCGAGGAGCTGCTCGTGCGACGGATCAGCACACCGGAACCCCTCAGCGGACCAGAGCGTGAATGCTCCGGCACGCGCGAACGTCCGTACCACGTCGGACGAGGCGTCGAAACACAGCAACCCGTGCTGCCGCGCGAGTTCGGTAACGACCGACCGGAACTCATCGGCCCGCGAATACATGACGGACAGCAGCACACCGTCCACGACCGCGCAGGGCTCCGCGGACCAGGGGTCGTCCAGGTCGCCGACGGGATAGCGGGCGGTCAGGTCGTCGAGGAACGCGGACACCGCGGGGTGTGCGGGGCGGGGATCGGGGTCCGCGTCGATCATCACGTCGTACACCGCGAGCACCTCGTCGTCCGAGAGCGTGCGCGTCTCGAACCACACAGCCAGGTCGTAGCTCACGTCTGCATGATCGCATCCGGCGGCCACCGGGCGCACGATCCGGGCGGGGTCCGCGGGAAGCGAAGCGGAAACAGACGGCGCGTAACGTACCGTGTTTCCTTGGGGTGGGTACGGACGCAGGGGGCTCGCGTGGATCTGCACACGGTGGTCGAGGTGGTGAGCCCGGCGCGGCCCGGGCAGTGGCGGCGCGGGGACGCGTGGCTGGGTGGCGGGACCGCGCTGTTCGGCGAGCCTCAGCCCGGGGTCACCCGGCTGCTGGACCTCGCCGCCAGCGGCTGGACGCCGATCACTGTCCGTGACGAAGGGCTGGAGATCGCCGCGACCTGCACCGTCGCGGACGTCACCAGGTTCGCCGGAGCGCCCGAGTTCACCGCTTTCCACGGGCTTGCCACCGCCTGCTGCCGAGCGTTCCTCGCCAGCTTCAAGATCTGGAACGTCGCCACCGTCGGCGGCAACCTGTGCGCGGCCCTGCCCGCCGGCCCGATGATCGCCCTCACCGCAGCCCTCGACGGCGAATGCCTCATTCTCGGCCCCGCCGATCCCACCGACGGCCCCGCCGATCCCGCCGACGGCCCGGCCGGCGAAATCCCCGCCGATCCCGGTGATGGCGACGGCGGTCCGGTCGAGCGGCGGGTGCGGGTCGTCGACTTCGTGACCGGGGACGGCAGCACGGTGTTGCGGGACGGGGAGATGCTGCGGTCCGTGACGTTGCCCCGGGCCTCGTTGACCGGGCTGACGGCGTACCGTCAAGGGTCGTTGTTCACGCACGGCCGGTCGGCCGCTCTCCTGGCGGGACGACTCACGCAGGCCGGCGGGTTCGTCCTGACCGTGACGGCGTCGACGGTGCGGCCCTATCAGCTGCGGTTCCCGGAGTTGCCGGACGAGCGGCACCTGCTGGACGAGCTCGCGGCGGCGATTCCCGATGATGCCTGGACCGATGACGTGCACGGGTTGCCCGCCTGGCGTGCGCATCTGACGCGCACGTTCGCCGCCGAGATCCGGCAGGAGCTGGCCGCATGACGGTCCGGATCAACGGTACCGAGCACGACCGCGCACCCCGGCCCGGTCAGTGTCTGCGCACGTTCCTGCGCGAGGAGGGCTGTTTCGGGGTCAAGAAGGGGTGCGACACCGGCGACTGCGGCGCGTGCACCGTCCATGTGGACGGCGAGCCGGTGCACAGTTGTGTCTATCCGGCGTTCCGCGCGCAGGGCAGGCGGGTCACCACGATCGAGGGGCTCGCGACGGCGGACGGCCTGCATCCGGTGCAGCAGTCGTTCCTGGACGCCCAGGGCTTCCAGTGCGGGTTCTGCACCGCCGGGCTGATCATGACCACGGCCGCGCTGGACGAGGCGCAACGCGCGGATCTGCCCCGGTCGCTCAAGGGCAATCTGTGCCGGTGTACGGGGTACCGCGCGGTGGCCGACGCGATCAACGGTGTGCGTACGGTGGAGGATCCGGAGGCGGGAGCTGCCATCGGGGCCGGCCTCGGCGCCCCGGCCGGTCCGCAGATCGTGACGGGAACGGCCCGCTACACGTTCGACGTGGCGATGCCCGGGATGCTGCACCTCAAGGTGCTCCGGTCACCGCACGCCCACGCGCGCATCACGGGCATCGACGCGAGCGGGGCACTGGCCGTGCCCGGGGTGCGCGCGGTGCTGACCCACGAGGACGCGCCGGCGAAGTATTTCTCCACCGCCCGGCACGAGAACCCGTCGGAGGACCCCGCCGACACCCGGGTTCTCGACGACGTGGTCCGCTTCATCGGCCAGCGGGTGGCCGCCGTCGTGGCCGACACCGAGGGTGCCGCCGAGGAGGGCTGCCGCCTACTGCGCGTGTCCTACGACGTGTTGCCGTCCGTAGTGGACCCCGAGGACGCGTTACTGCCCGGCGCTCCCCTGCTGCACGGTGGCGACAGCAACGCGATCGGGCGGCTCGATGCCGAGCTGGGTTCGGTCGCCGACGGGTACGCCGAGGCCGCCGTCGTCTACGAGCAGACGTTCCGGACCGCCCGTGTGCAGCACGCCAGCCTCGAGACGCACGGCGCGATCGGCTGGCTCGACGCGGACGGGCGGCTCACGCTGCGGTCGAGCACCCAGACGCCGTTCCTGACCCGGCGGGCGCTCGCCGACCTTTACGACCTGCCCCTCGACCGGGTGCGGGTGCTCACCGGGCGGGTCGGCGGCGGCTTCGGCGGCAAGCAGGAGATGCTGGTCGAGGATCTCGTCGCGCTCGCCGTGCGCACCACCGGGCAACCGGTCAAGCACGAATACACCCGCGCGGAGCAGTTCACCTCCGCGACGACACGGCACCCCTTCACCGTACGCATGAAGGCGGGCGCACGAAGCGACGGCGTCCTGACCGCCCTCGAACTGCGCGTGGTGTCCGACACCGGCGCCTACGGCAACCACGGCCCGTCGGTGATGTTCCACGGCTGCCACGAATCCATCTCGGTCTACCGCTGCGCGAACAAGAAGGTCGACGCGTACGCCGTCTACACGAACACCGTGCCCGCCGGCGCGTTCCGGGGCTACGGCCTGGGCCAGGTGTCGTTCGCGGTGGAGTCGGTGCTGGACGAGCTCGCGCGGATGCTCGGCATGGACCCGGTCCTGCTGCGCGAACGCAACGTCGTCCTGCCCGGCGAGGACATGACCGCGCCCGGCTCGCACGCCGACGACCTGACCATCGCCAGCTACGGCCTCGACCAGTGCCTGACCGCCATCCGCGACGCGTCCCACGAGCCCCTGCCCGAGCCGGCGCCCGCGGGATGGCTGGTCGGTGAGGGCATGGCGATGGCCATGATCGCCGCCGGGCCGCCCGGTGGCCATTTCGCCGACGCCACGCTCACCCTGCTGGCCGACGGCCGGTACGAGATCGCCGTCGGCACCTCCGAGTTCGGCAACGGCAGCACCACGGTCCACGCGCAGATCGCCGCGGACGTCCTCGGCACCAAGCCGGACAGGATCGTCATCCGCCAGTCCGACACGGACGTCGTGGCCCACGACACGGGCGCGTTCGCCTCCACCGGGGTGGTCGTCGCCGGGCAGGCCGTCCTCGCCGCCGCGAAGGGGTTGCGTGCGGACATCCTCGCCAAGACCGGCGCGGTCACGCTGGGAGTGGACACCGTCGTGCAGGCCGACGGGTCGACGCTGCACCTGCGGGACGTGCCCGGGCCGATCAGCGCGCAGGGACACTGGACCGGCAGCCCCCGGTCGGTCGCCTTCAACGCGCAGTGGTTCCGGATCGCGGTGGACCCGGGCACGGGCGAGCTCCGCATCCTGCGCAGCGTGCACAGCGCCGACGCAGGCCGGGTCATGAACCCCCTGCAGTGCCGGGGCCAGATCGAGGGTGGCGTCGCCCAGGCCCTCGGGTCGGCGCTGACCGAGCGCATGGTCCTCGACGGCGGCACGGGCGAGGTCCGCACGACCGGCTTCCGGCAGTACCACGTGCCCGCGTACGCCGACGTGCCGCACACCGAGGTCGTGTTCGCGCAGACCGAGGACGCGATCGGGCCGCTGGGCGCGAAATCGATGAGCGAGAGCCCGTACAACCCGGTCGCCCCGGCGATCGCCAACGCGCTGCGGGACGCCACCGGCGTACGTTTCACCGACCCGCCGTTCACGCGCGACCGCATCTGGCTCGGCCTGCAGAACGATCAGGAGGGCCGGCCACCCGGTCCGCCGATGACATGATGGCGCGATGGCCAACCCGCGGCGTCTGCTCCACCATCGCATGTCGATCTCCCTCGCCGGACGCAGCGACGACGAGCTGACGGCATCGCTGCGTGCCGCACCCGCCGGCTCCGTCGGCGTGGGCGGCGGCTCCTCGGTGGTCACCATCGACGGCACACCGGTGTTCGCCAAACGGATCCCGATCACCGGCCGCGAGCTGGCCCACCCGCACAGCACCGCGAACCTGTTCAACCTGCCGGTCCACTGCCAGTACGGCACGTACCGACTCGCCGGCCCGGGCTTCAACGCGTGGCGCGAACTCGCCGCGTGCACGATCGTCTCCGACGGGGTGCTCGCCGGCGAGACCGAGGCGTTCCCCCTGCTGTACCACTGGCGCGTGCTCCCCGGCCGTCCCCCGCTCGCGCCCGAACACCACGACATCGACGCGGTGGTCACGCAGTTCGGCGGCAACCCGGCCGTCCGCACCCGCTTCGAGGAACTGGCCGCCGCCACGTCTAGCCTCGTGCTGTTCCTCGAGCACCTCCCGAGCCCCGTTCCCGAGCGGTTGACCGCCCCTCCCGAGACCGTTGAGCGTGAGTTGTTCGAGATCGTGGCGTTTCTGCGCAGCCGACACCTGCTCCATATGGACGGCCACTTCGGCAACATGCGCGCCGACGCCGACCGCATCTACCTCGTCGACTTCGGCCTGGCAACGTCGTCCACCTTCGACCTGTCACCCGCCGAACGCGACTTCGTCACCCGCAACCTCGGCCACGACAGCGACTACGCGGCCATGCGCCTGGTCAACTGGCTGGTCACCACGGCCTGCGGCGTGACCGGCAGCCTCACCGCCCGCAACACGTACGTCCGCCGGTGCGCAACCGGCGACATCCCCCAGGACGTCCCACCCGCCGTCGCAGCCATCCTCGCCCGGCACGCCCCAGCCGCTGCCCGCATGAACGACTTCTGCTGGCGCCTTCACGACGGCGACATCCACGCGCAGTATCCCGCTCCCGTCACCGCGGACGACGTCGACCTTGCCGTGCGGCTCGCCGTGGAGGTCCTTCGGGACGCGCCCCCGCAGGGGTGGGGTGGTAAGGCGGGTTCGCTCGACTGGGACTGCTGGGAGACCGCCGAACACCTCGCGAACGACCTGTTCTACTACGCCGCGCAGCTGGGACCGCAGAGCCCGCCGCTGGACACCCACGTGCCTTTCGCCTTGAGCCGGGACAGGCCGGACGCACCCGCGACGTTCCTCTCCGCGGACCGTGCCGCGGGTCCGGCCGGCCTGCTGCAGGTGCTGGAGACGTGTGGTGCGCTGCTGGTCGCGATGGTGCGGACCACGCCGCCGCAGGTCCGCGCCCACCACGCCGCCGGGGTGTCGGACCCCGAAGGCTTCGCGGCGCTGGGGTTGCAGGAGACGCTGGTCCACATGCACGATCTGACGAAAGGCCTCGGGCTTGCCTGGGCCCCGCCCGCCGATCTCTGCTCACGGTTGCTCGCCCGCCTGTTTCCCGAGGCTCCTGGCGGCGCCGATCCGTGGCTCACCCTGTTGTGGGCCACCGGCCGCGGCTCCTTGGAGGGGCACCCGCGTCTCACCACGTGGCGCTCGGACAGCACACCGCGGTTTTCCTCTACAAGCGACCGTTGGAGCGCAGGGTCAGCAGAGACTCCAGCGTGACCCAGCCCCGCCACTCCGGCCGCGTGATCGGTGTCCACGACTCGAACGTGAAGTCCCAGCCGCCGTCCGCCTTCTGCTTCGCCCGCAGCGCGTCCAGATGCCGGTCGATCACGTCGCCGTCGAACAGCGACCGGGCGAGGCTGTCCGGGTGGGGTGCGAAGTCGAGCGGCCCGTGCACGTCACCGTCGGCGGCCGGGTCGAGGTCGATCACCGAGCGGACGGATTCGCTCAGGGCGGCCCAGGTCGCTTCGGCTCGGGACCGGTCCGGCACGTGCTCCAAGAACTTCACGATGGTGCGTACGTCGTAGGCGCCGACAGCATTCAGATTGTCGAGGGCTGTCCAGCAGAAGCCGGTGGCCCGCTCGACCCACGGGTGCTCGACGCCGTTCTTGAGCAGCAGGCCGGCGATCGAGGCCGTGGGGTTGAGCGAACCGGGCAGCCCGGTGACCGGCGTCCACCACGGACCGCGCGGGCTCGTGGTCGGCAGCACCCAGGGCACCCCGCCGTCCGGGCGGGTGATCGACTCGAGGTAGCGCAGGATGCCGTCGAGCAGGTCCGCGTCGAGGGTGCCCACCTCGTCCATGACGAAGAGGGCAAGCTCGACGGGGACCGGCTGGCTCTCCGGGCCGCGGAGGTCGGGTTCGAGCGCGTGCCCGAAGCCGCCGTCCGCGTTCCCATAGGGCCGCAGCGCGTCGATCACCGTCGCCGGGTCACCGTCGCGGAAGTGGAACGCGAACCGCAGCCGGTCGAGCAGCCGCGCATTGACCCAGAGGAACGCTTCCGCACGATCCAGAGTATCCATCGGCCCACCCTACGACCGGGGTCCGGCAAAAACCGGGCCGGCCCCGCAAGGCCGGCCCGGGCATGAAGGCGCTCAGGAGATCTCGTACGCCAGGTTCGGCCGCAGCCACCGCTCGATCTCGTCCAGCGGCATCCCGCGCCGCTTGGCGTAATCCTCGACCTGGTCCTTCGCGATCCGGCCGACGGTGAAGTACTTGGCGTCCGGGTGGGCGAAGATCAGGCCGCTGACCGCCGCCGCCGGGGTCATGGCGAACGACTCGGTGAGGGCGATGCCGAGCTTGTCCGACTCGAGCAGCTCGAAGAGGTCCTTCTTCTCGCTGTGGTCCGGGCTGGCCGGGTAGCCGAGGGCGGGCCGGATGCCGCGGAAGCGTTCCGCGTGCAGGTCGGCGAGGTCGGGCTGGGCGTCCGGCTCGAACCATTCGCGGCGGGCCTCGAGGTGGATGTATTCGGCGAACGCCTCGGCCAGCCGGTCGGCGAGGGCCTTGACCATGATGGCGCGGTAGTCGTCCTGCTCCGCCTCGTAGCGGTGGGCAAGCTCGTCCGCACCCTGGATCGCCACCGCGAACCCGCCGAGGTGGTCACCCTCGGGCGCGATGTAGTCGGAGAGGGCACGGTTGGCGCGGCCCTGCGGCTTCTGCGTCTGCTGCCGCAACATCGGGAACCGTACGCCGTGGGAGCTGAGCACGATGTCGTCGCCGTCGCAGTGGGCGGGCCAGAACGCGTATGCACCCTTGGCCTGGAAGGACCCGTCCTCGATGATCTTGTCGAGCATGGTGTTGGCGTCGTCGAAGAGCTCGCGGGCGACGGGCTGGTCGAGGATCGCGGGGTACTTGCCCTTGAGCTCCCACGCCAGGAAGAGGAACTGCCAGTCGATCATCTCGCGCAGCGTCGCGATGGACGGCTCGACCACCTTGATCCCGGTGAACGACGGGGTGGGCAGCTCGGTGAAGTCGACGACCTCGTGGTTGGCGCGGGCCTCGTCGACGCTGAGCAGCGGCTGGGAGCGGCGGTTCTCGTGCTGCTCCCGCAGGCGTGCCTGCTCCTCGCGGTTGGCCGTGTCGAGGGTCGCCGCGCGGCCCGGGTCGAGCAGGTCGGAGACCACGCCGACGACGCGGGAGGCGTCGAGGACGTGCACCGTGGCGCCCTCGTAGACGGGCGCGATGCGTACGGCGGTGTGCTGGCGTGAGGTGGTCGCACCACCGATGAGCAGCGGCAGCTGGATCCCGCGGCGCTGCATCTCGGCACCCACCGAGACCATCTCGTCCAGCGACGGCGTGATCAGGCCGGAGAGCCCGATCGCGTCGGCGCCCTCGGCGATCGCCGTGTCGAGGATCTTCGCGGCCGGGACCATGACGCCCAGGTCGATGACCTCGTAGTTGTTGCAGCCCAGGACCACGCCGACGATGTTCTTGCCGATGTCGTGCACGTCGCCCTTGACCGTGGCGAGGACAACCTTGCCCTGGCCGCGGCTACCGGCCTTGTCCTTCTCCATGAAGGGCTCGAGGTACGCAACCGAGCGCTTCATCACGCGGGCGCTCTTCACGACCTGGGGCAGGAACATCTTGCCCGCCCCGAACAGGTCGCCGACGGCCTTCATCCCGTCCATCAGCGGCCCCTCGATCACGTCGAGGGGGCGGTCGACGAGCTGCCGTGCCTCCTCGGTGTCCTCCTCGACGAAGTCGACCACGCCGTGCATGAGGGCGTGCTTGAGACGCTCGGCCACGGGCGCCTCACGCCAGCTCAGGTCGATGACGCGCTTGGTGCCCGAGCCGGTGACCGTGGACGCGAACGTGACGAGACGGTCGGTGGCGTCCTCGCGGCGGTCGAAGATGACGTCCTCGACGAGCTCCAGCAGGTCGGCCGGGATGTCGGCGTAGACGGCGAGCTGGCCGGCGTTGACGATGCCCATGTCCAGGCCCGCGCGGACCGCGTGCAGCAGGAAGGCCGAGTGCATCGCCTCACGGACGACGTCGTTGCCCCGGAAGGAGAAGGACAGGTTCGAGATGCCGCCACTGGTACGCACACCGGGGCACCGCGCCTTGATCAGCGGCAGCGCGTCGATGAACGCCTTCGCGTACCCGTTGTGCTCGGCGATGCCCGTGGCGACCGCGAGCACGTTCGGGTCGAAGATGATGTCCTCGGGCGCGAACCCGGCCTCGTTGACCAGAAGGTCGTACGCCCGGCCGCAGATCGACACCTTGCGCTCGGTGGTGTCGGCCTGGCCCTTCTCGTCGAACGCCATCACGACCACGCCGGCGCCGTAGTCGCGCACCTTGCGGGCCTGGGCCAGGAACGGCTCCTCGCCCTCCTTGAGGCTGATCGAGTTGACGACGCCCTTGCCCTGCACGCACTTGAGCCCGGCCTCGAGCACGCTCCACTTGGAGCTGTCGATCATCACCGGGATGCGCGCGACCTCGGGCTCGGTCGCGATGAGGTTGAGGAACGTGGTCATCGCCTGCTCGCTGTCGAGCAGGTCGGCGTCCATGTTCACGTCGAGCAGGTTGGCACCGCCGCGCACCTGCTCGAGGGCCACGTCGGTCGCGGCCTGGAAGTTGTCGCCCTCGATGAGGCGGCGGAACTTCGCGGAGCCGGTGACGTTGGTCCGCTCGCCGATCATGACGAAGCCGGTGTCGGGGCCGATCTCGAACGGCTCGAGACCGCTGAACCGGGTGGCCGGCACGGGCTCGGCGACCGCCCGCGGGGCGAGCCCCTGGACGGCGCCGGCGATCTGCTGGATGTGCGCCGGTGAGGTGCCGCAGCACCCGCCCACGATGTTGACCAGGCCGTCCCGGGCGAACCCGCCGACCAGGTGGGAGGTCTCCTCGGGCGTCTCGTCGTAGCCGCCGAACGCGTTGGGCAGCCCGGCGTTCGGGTGGGAGGCCACGTAGGTGCCCGCGAGGCGGGCCAGGTCGGCCACGTGCGGGCGCATCTCGGTGGCACCGAGCGAGCAGTTGACGCCGACCACGAGCGGGTTGGCCCGCTCGATGGAGCGCCAGAACGCCTCGACCGTCTGCCCGGACAGCGTGCGGCCGGAGAGGTCGACGATCGTGACCGAGATCCAGAGCGGGAGGTCCGGTGCGACGGCGCGGGCCGCGGAGACGGCGGCCTTGACGTTGAGCGTGTCGAAGGCCGTCTCGATCAGCAGAAGGTCGACGCCGCCCTCGGCGAGGGCCTGGATCTGCTCCGCGTACGTCGCCTTGACCTGGTCGAACGTGACGGCACGATAGGCCGGGTCCTCGACCTTGGGCGACAGCGACAGCGTCACGTTGAGCGGCCCGACGGAACCGGCGACGAACCGTGGCCTGCCGTCGCGGGCCTCGGCCTCGTCGGCGGCCTGCCGGGCGAGCCGCGCACCCTGGATGTTCATCTCGCGCACCATCGACTCGAGGCCGTAGTCGGCCTGCCCGATGCTGGTCGCGGTGAACGTGTTGGTCGTGGTGATGTCGGCGCCCGCGGCCAGGTACTGCCGGTGGACGTCGAGGATCACGTCCGGGCGGGTGAGGATGAGCAGGTCGGGGTCGCCGGTGACATCCTTGGGGTGGTCGTCCCCGATGAGATCGCCGCGGTAGTCGGCCGGGGTGAGCTTGGCACCCTGCAGCATCGTGCCCCACGCACCGTCGAGGACCAGAATGCGCTCAGCCATCAGCTGGCGCAGGGTCTTCACCACGTCTTTGCCGGTTTGCGCTGTTACAGACACGTGACCACCTCCGCAAGGATCTCGGAGGCGCCCTTGGTCGGTGAATCCAGTCCGAGCGTGGCGGGTCACCCCGTCGCAGCGCCCCTCGGCCTGGCGACTAAGACTACCCGAAGACGGTCGTATCGGCCGCACCCACCGGATGCCCGCGAGGGTCGGCTGGTCAGCCGGTCGGACGTCCCCCTAACAGCCCGATCTTGCCCCGGAACCGCCGCCGGGCCGCGCCGAATTCGCTTTCACCAGGCAAGATGCGCCCCGGGGATATACCTGGGGGGTACAAACAAATGGAAATTCACCACTTCCAGCACGGCTGGGTGACCCCGGCCATCAGTTACGCACTGTCCGTTCTCGGCTCGATGCTGGGCCTGGTCTGCGCGGTCCGGCTGCGCTCCGCCACGGGCACCGGGGCACGCACCTGGTGGCTCGCGCTCTCGGCCATCGCCATCGGCGGCACCGGCATCTGGACCATGCACTTCGTCGCCATGCTCGGCTTCGGCGTCGTCGGCACCACCATCCGCTACGACGTGGCCCTCACCGCCGCCAGCGCCATCCTGGCCATCGCGGCGGTCGGCCTCGGCATGCTCGTCGTCTTCGGCGGCACCACGGCAACCCGTCCCGGCCCGGCCCGCATCGCCATCGGCGGCGTCCTGGCCGGCCTCGGCGTGGCCGCGATGCACTACATGGGCATGTACGCCATGCACCTCAACGGCGCCATCTCGTACGGCACCGGCAAGGTCGCAGCCTCGATCGCCATCGCGGTCCTCGCCGCCACCGCGGCCCTCTGGCTCGCCGCCAACGTCCAGCGCCCGGTCGCCATCTTCGGCGCGGCCCTCATCATGGGCGTAGCGGTCAACGGCATGCACTTCACGGGCATGTCCGCGATGTCCGTACACACCAGAGCCACCGCGACCAGTCCGACCGGCGCCTCCGGGACGTCGCTGCTGATCCCGATCGGCCTCACGGTGCTGTTCGGCGTCCTCGGCCTCCTGTACGCCCTGATGGCAGCCCCGACGGAGGAGGACCGCGCCGCCGCGGAGTACCTCGCCTCCCGCCGCCTGGGAACGCCGGCCGCACCTGCTCCCGCGGCCCCGCGGCCCGGCTCCCTGCCGTCCGCATCGGGCCTGTCCGCATCCGGGCGATCCGCGTCGGGGCCGTCCGCGTCCGGCGGGAACCAGCCCGGGCCACGCTCGTCGGCCCTCGGCGGCGGCTCCTGGACCTACCGGGACCGCGAATCACGCTGACCGCCCCCTGACCGGCACCCTGCCGTTCAGGTGGCGCAGGTACCGCTCACGGTCGAGCGGATCGCCGTCGAGGCGGGCCCGCACCGGCGGCGGCCCGCTCACCGGACGGTCACCACCCGGCCGGGTCCAGAGGGCACCCTCACCACGGGTCAGGCCCGGAAGCACCCGGGCCAGGTCCTGCGCCGACCGCGACGGAACCTCGCCGGTGACCGCCCAGGACTCACCGCGTCCGGCGGTGCCGGCGATCGCGGCCCCCAGCCCCGTGAGCGCGGCGAGCACCGCGCTGAGCGTGTCCCCGGGAATTTCCACCTCGAAGGCCTGGCATGGCTCATGCACCCGGGTCCCGGCGTCCCGCAACGCCCGCAGCAGCACCACGGGCGTGAGACCCCGGAAGTCCGCGGCGGTCGAAATGGGCGACTTCCATCCCGTACGCACGACGGTGACCTCGCAGTCGAGCACCTGCCACCCGAAGAGCCCCTGCTCCAGGGTCTTCCGGACGGACTCCTCGACGGCGACGTGGAACGCCCGGGGCAGCGCACCCCACTCGTCCTCCCGCCGGTACACCGTCCCCGCCCCGGCCCGCCCCGCGGCGACCCTGAGCCCGACCGTCGCCCAGAAGTCGCTGCCCCCGCGCTTGTCGAACTCGACGATCGCCGTCCCGCTCCCACGCAGGCGCTCGAAGCAGACCGGCTGGATCCGCCCGAAGACCGCCTCGACGCCGAACTCCCGCACCAGCCGCTCGGCGAGCACCTCCCGCTGCACGGCCCCGTACAGCAACACGGAGGTCCCGCCGCCCGCGGACACCCGCGTCCGGATGAGCGGATCCTCGTCAGCGAGCCGGGTCAGCGCGGCGTGCAGCCGGGCCTCGTCACCGGGACACGCGGGCCGCACCACGGCTTCCAGCCCCGGCGGCGAGAACACCGGCAAGGGGTCAGCACCCCGCTCCCCGAGCCGGTCCCCCACCCGTACCCCGGAAAGCCCCCGGACCCGGGCGATACTGCCGGCCCGCAGCACCCGGCTGTCCGCGCCGACCACCTCGATACCGGTCACCCGCCCGCTGACCCTCTCGTTCCCCCGCCGCAGCCGGACCCGCTGCCGCTCGCGGACCTCCCCGCCGAACAGCCGCAGATACGCGACCTTCTCCGCACCACCCCGCCGCTCAACGGCGAACACCAGCCCGCTGACCGCTTCCGGCTCCCCCTCGGCCCGCGTAGCCTGCCGGTTCGCCACGGCGAGTGGGCCGAGGACGGTGGTCAGTCCGTTCGCCAGATCCTGCACCCCGGCGCCGGTGATCGCCGAGCCGAAGTACGCGGGATGCAGGCTCCCGGCCACCGTCTGCTCGGTGATGAGCGACCGCAGCTCCTCCGCCGCCGGGTCGTTCATCGCGAACACATCGGCGCCGAGCTTCGCGCGTACCTCAGAAATGATCTCCGCGGGCCGGGCGCCGGGCCGATCGATCTTGTTGATGAACAGCACGGTCGGCACGCCGAGCCGGCGCAGTGAGCGGAACAGCACCCTGGTCTGAGCCTGCACACCCTCGACCGCGGACAGCACCAGAACCGCCGCGTCGAGCACGGTCAGCGCGCGTTCCACCTCGGCGATGAAATCGGGGTGCCCGGGCGTGTCGATCAGATTCACCTGCACGCCCGCCCGGGTGAACGAGGCGACCGCCGAGCGGATGGTGATGCCCCGCTCCCGTTCGATGTCACCACTGTCGGTACGCGTATCGCCGCCGTCGACGCTGCCCAGCGCAGCGATCACGCCGTGGTCGAACAGCAGCCTCTCGGTGAGACTGGTCTTACCTGCGTCGACATGCGCCAGGATGCCGAGATTGAGTGTGGGACGGGTCAAGGAGAACCTCGCGAGGTCGGAACGGACGTCGGATCCGGAGCGTCCCGATGCCTCGCATGTCGCCTCCCCATAACGAACTACCGACCGAAGGTGCGTTCGCCGACGACCCTATGACCGCCCCCGCCGGCACCGCTACCGATTTGCCCGCCCCGCCGGGAGGACCGGTACGGCCCCCTGGCATCCCCCGGCCGGTTCTCATGGAGTTCTCATCGGGGTGTGCTGTCATGGCGGCATCATGACCAGCGCGCGCATCCTCGTCGTCGACGACCAGCCCAACATCGTGGACATGCTCGCCACCGTGCTGACCTTCCACGGGTTCGCGGTGGACACGGCTGCCACCGCCGCCCAGGCGGTCGAGAAGGCCACCGAGCGCGACCCGGACCTGGTGCTGCTCGACGTGATGCTGCCCGACGGCGACGGTGTCGACGTGTGCAGGCGGCTGCGCGCGGGCGGTTCCGGGGCCGGCGTCGTTTTCCTGACCGCCCGGGACGCGCGCGACGACCTCGTGCAGGGGCTCGCGTACGGCGGTGACGACTGGATCACCAAGCCGTTCGACGTCGAGGTCCTCCTCGCCCGGGTGCGCGCGGTGCTGCGGCGCACCGGCGGCAACACCCCCACGAGCCGGCTGCTCCGGTACGCCGATGTCGAGCTCGATCAGGACACGCTCGACGTACGCCGGGCCGGCGTCCAGCTGCAGCTCTCCCCCACCGAGCTGAAACTGCTGCGCTACTTCCTGCAGAATCCGGGGCGCGTGCTGTCCCGGGGCCAGATCCTCGCCGCGGTCTGGGAATACGAGACCGGGGCCGGCTCCAACGTCGTGGACACCTACATCGGCTATCTGCGGCGCAAGCTCGACCGGTCCGGCCCACCCTTGATCGTCACCCACCGGGGCTTCGGGTACGCGCTGCGCTCGAGCCTGCTGTGACGCTCCGGCGGCGGATCCTGCTGTGGATCGTGGCGCTGACCGCGGCGGCACTCGCGGTCACCGGCGTGACGGCGGTGGTGGCGCTCCGGGCGTACCTGCTGGATCGGATGGACAACACCCTGGTCACCGCCGCCGCGGCCCTGCGGGAGCGGGCCGTCATAGCGGCCCTGGCACCGGTGGCAAGCGGCCAGAACGTCCAGCAGGTCACCAATGTCAGCGAGTTCGTGGCCGAGTTCCGCAACGCGCAGGGCGGGATCACCCGGACGACGGGTACGTCCCGGCTGCCCGCGCGGCCCCTGCTCGACCAGGCCGACCTGAGCCGCACGGGTCCGCAGACCGTCGCCGGCTACCGGGCCGTGGTGGTCCGCGACGGCCCGGTTCTCGCCCTGGTGGCGCTGCCCGTGTCCCCCGTCGACGACATTGTGCGGCGACTGATTCTGATCGCCGTGGTCACCTCCCTCGCGGTGCTCGGCGTGCTCTGTCTCGCCGCGCGCCTGCTGTTGCGCCGGGCCCTGTCCCCGCTCACCGAGATCGCGGCGACCGCGACCGCCCTCGCCGACGGCGACCTGAACCGCCGCGTCCCCGATCGCCTCGCCGCCCCCCGCACCGAGGTCGGCATGCTCACGTCGGCGGTGAACCGCATGCTCGCGCGCATCCAGTCCGCCCTCTCCGCGCAGGAACGCGCCCTCGCCGCCCGGGAGCGGTCGGAGTCGAGGATGCGCGCATTCGTCGCCGACGCGTCCCACGAGCTGCGCACCCCGGTCACGTCGATCCGCGGCTACCTGCAGCTGGTCCGCACCGGCGTGGTCGATCTGCGGGAACGCCCCGACGTGCTGGGACGCCTCGAGGACGAGGCCACCCGGATGGGCACCCTGGTGACGTCCCTGCTGTACCTGGCGCGGCTGGACGCCGGGCCGCAGTCGAACCGCGTACCCGTCGATCTGGCGGCTCTGATCCGCGACGCGGCCGCCGACGCCCGGGCTGTGGAGCCGGACCGCCCGCTGACCGTTGCCGCTCCGGCCTCGTGCCTGGTCACCGCCGACCCCGACGGCCTGCGCCAGGTCCTAGCCAACCTGCTGAGCAACGTACGCGCCCACACGCCACCCGGCACCGCGGCCTCGGTGACCCTGCACCCGGTCGACCTCCGCGTCGAGGTCACCGACGCGGGTCCCGGCTTCGGCGACGCGGCCACCACGCACGCCTTCGAGCGGTTCTGGCGCGCGGACGCCTCCCGGCCCTCCTCGGGCGGCACCGGCCTCGGCCTCGCCATCGTCGCGGAAGTCATCCGCGGCCACGGCGGCACCACCGGCATCGAAGGATCCACCGTCTGGTTCGCCCTCCCCCGCGACTCCTAACGAACTCTCATCCCGCTCGCATCGGCCCGGCAACCACACTTGCTGAAGTGAGCCCATGACCAGAAAACGCACCGTGATCCTCGCCGTGATGTCCACCGCGATCGTCGGCCTGCCCCTGCTCGGCGACCGCATCACCCGGTCCGTCGCCGAACACCGGATCGCCGACCGCCTCCAGTGCGCCGCCGGCCTGAACTCGCCCCCGGACGTCTCCCTAGGCGGCTTCCCGTTCCTCACGCAGCTCGCCACCCGCACCCTGACCCACCCCACGATCAGCGCGAACAACGTCACCGCCGGCCCCATCACCCTCACCCACATCGCCGCCGAGGCCGAACACCTCAAGCTGGCCACACCGGTCACCGCCCGCACGATCTCCCTCGACGCGACAATCGGATACGCCACGCTGTCATCCCTCATGACCAAGGCCGGCACCAACCTCGACGGCAGTCCTGACAGCGGTCTCGGCAGCCTCCTCGGCCTCGGAAAGCAGCCCGCAGCCGACGGTCAGACCTCCACCGGGCGCAGCGGCGACGCGCCTGCCGAGGAAGGCTCCGGCACGACCGGCAGCAGCCCGGAAGCGGCCGGTGCTCTGGCCGGCGCTCTGGCCGGCGCCACCATCAGCGGCGATGAAACGGGCCGGCTGGTGATCAATGCCAAGATGCCGATGCAGGGACGGACAATGCCGATCAGCGTGTACGCCGACCTCGCCCTGACCGCCGGCAAGCTGACCGTACGCCCCGCCGAGGTGGAGATCAGCGCCTTCGGAATCCGGGTTCCCGCCGACCGGCTCGGCGAACTCGGTCAGGGCCGCACGATCACCCTGCCCACCCTGCCCGGCGGCCTCACCTTCCAGACCATCGAGGCCCACCCGGACGGCCTGCGCCTGGTCATCGCCGGCCGCAACGTCTCGTTCAACCCCACCGACGCCACGCCCAGCACCAACCCCACCGGAACCGGATCCGACCCCACCGGCGCCGAGTCCGGCACCGGGCTCGCCGGAGCCGTGGCAAGAGCTCTCACCGACGCCGGCGCCTGCCGCAAACCGGCCTGACGGCCACCCCACGGGCGGAGGGTCATCCTGACGCGCCGACGAATCGGTTTCCGGCCCGCCGGCGGCCCATCACGAACCCCCGGCCACGCGGTGAAACTCGACCACCTGGTCGTGCGGCGGGGGACCGCATCCTGGCGCTCATCGTTACCGTCCCGGTGCTCAACGTCACGCTCACCACACGGAAGAGGGTCGGCCAACCGGCGCGAAGGGTCGGTGGGACGGCCCGATCCGGTCATCGGAACGGTCATCCGGGCACGTCCGAACGGCGCCATGGGCACGCTCCCACGGGATCTGCCATGAAAAATCTTGCGACGTCAGCAACCTCACCGCATCGGTGATCTTCCATTGATAATTGCATCCGATCAGCGGAAGTCTTATATAAATAGTGTTAACCGTTTTACTTGCCCTTCCCTCTGGTGCCGAATCGTTACTCGGTTGATCATTCGGAAACATTGCGAAAGACCTCGCCTCACTCTTGACTGACTGCCAGGGGAACCGGAGATGGTGACGGCGTTGTCACGCCCCGGCGTGATGTGACATAGGGAGTGGCATGTTCGGTCTTGCGAAGAGTCGGCGCCTCAGGGGCGCGCTCGCGGGCACCGTGGGGGTAGGCCTGGTACTCGGGGCAGCCGCCTGCAGCAGCAGCAGCGACAGCTCGGATGACGACACCGCCAGTGCGGCGTCCATCGACTGCGCGCCATACAAGACGTTCGGCGACCTCAAGGGCAAGACGGTCTCGGTCTACACGGGCATCGTCACGCCGGAGGACAAGGCCTACAAGGACTCGTACAAGCCCTTCGAGGACTGCACCGGCGTCACGATCAAGTACGAGGGTGACAAGTCCTTCGAGACGCAGATCCTCGTCCGCGCCAAGGCCGGCAACCCGCCGGACCTCGCGATCGTGCCGCAGCCCGGCCTGCTCAAGCAGCTCGTCGCGACCGGTAAAGCGGTGGCGGCCCCGGCTGAGGTCTCGGCGAACGTCGACAAGTTCTGGGGTGCCGACTGGAAGGCCTACGGCACCGTCGACGGCAAGTTCTACGCCGCCCCCTCGGGTGCGAGCGTGAAGTCGCTGGTCTGGTACTCGCCCAGCGAGTTCAAGGACGCCGGCTACACCGTTCCGACCACGCTCGACGAGCTCAAGACGCTCACCGACAAGATGGTCGCGGACAAGAAGAAGCCGTGGTGCGCGGGCATCGCCAGCGGTGAGGCCACGGGTTGGCCGCTCACCGACTGGATGGAGGACTTCATGCTCCGGCTCTCCGGGCCGGAGACCTATGACAAGTGGGTCAACCACGACATCCCCTTCAACGGTCCCGACTCGACTGCGGCACTCGACGCCGTCGGCGCGTACCTGAAGAACCCGGCCTACGTGAACGGTGGCCTCGGCGACGTCAAGAGCATCGCCACCACCACGTTCCAGGAGGCCGGCCTGCCGATCCTCGACGGAACCTGCTCGCTGCACCGCATGGCGAGCTTCTACGCGGCCAACTTCCCCGCGGGCACGAAGGTGGCCGAGGACGGCGACGTCTTCGCGTTCTACCTGCCGGGCAAGGACGCCACCAGCAAGCCGGTTCTGGGTGGCGGCGAGTTCAACCTCGCGTTCGCCGACCGTCCCGAGGTGAAGGCGTTCCAGACGTACCTGTCGACCGACACCTGGGCGAACATCAAGGCGCAGGCCTCGCAGGGCTGGATCTCGGCCAACAAGGGCCTGGACACCAGCAAGGTCAGCAACCCGATCGACAAGCTCTCCGCCGACCTGCTGCAGAACCCGAGCACGACGTTCCGCTTCGACGGCTCCGACCAGATGCCCGCCGCGGTCGGCTCCAACGCCATCTTCAAGCAGATGACGAACTGGATCACCGGACAGGACACCAAGACCACGGTCGACAACGTCGAAAAGGCGTGGCCCGCCAAGTGAGCTAGGAAGTCCCGGGGCCGGTCGCCACAGGTGACCGGCCCTTCTCCTCTCTCCTCAAAGGAGGTATGGGTCGCGTGTTAACCGCAGACACCAACGCCGGCAAGATCGGGCTGATGATCGCCGCGATCCTGCTCTTCGCCGCGGTCGTAGGCATCATCCTGTTCATCGCCACGCTGTTCCGGGGCCGGCTAGCCGACCGTTTCACCGCGTACATCTATCTGGCACCGACCTTGATCATGCTGGCCGTCGGCCTCGTCTACCCGGGCGTCCGCACGATCTACCAGTCGTTCTTCAACGCCGCCGGGGACGCCTTCATCGGCCTCGGCAACTACGAGACGATCTTCACCGACAGCGAACAGCTGACGGTGCTGCGCAACACGGTCATCTGGGTCGTGCTCACCCCGTTCGTCGCCACGGCGATCGGCATGCTCTACGCCATCCTGGTCGACAAGACGAAGTTCGAGTCGTTCGCCAAGGCTCTGGTCTTCCTCCCGATGGCGATCTCGTTCGTGGGCGCCTCCATCATCTGGAGCTTCGTCTACGCGTACCGGCCGGACCAGGCCAACGTGAAGCAGATCGGCCTGCTCAACCAGGTCGTCGTCTGGCTGGGCGGCACCCCGCAGCAGTGGCTGCTCACCGACTGGCTCAACACGTTCCTCCTCATCGTCGTGCTGATCTGGATCCAGGCCGGCTTCGCGATGACCGTGCTGTCGGCGGCCATCAAGGCGATCCCGGAGGACATCATCGAGGCCGCCCGTCTCGACGGGGTCGGCCCGTGGGGCATGTTCCGATTCGTGACGCTGCCGGCGATCCGCCCGGCCGTGGTTGTCGTGCTGACCACCATCGCGATCGGCACGCTGAAGGTCTTCGACATCGTCCGGACGATGACCGGCGGCCAGTTCAACACCAGCGTGATCGCCAACGAGTTCTACAGCCAGAGCTTCCGCAGCGACAACCAGGGGCTCGGCGCGGCGCTCGCGGTGCTGCTGTTCATCCTGGTGATCCCCATCGTCGTCTACAACATCCGGCAGCTCAAGCAATCGGAGGCGCTATGACCACCGCCCTGCCGAGCACCGAGGTGCTGCCGGCCGCTGTCAAGGACGAGACCACCACCTCGTACGCGAAGAGGAAGCTCAGCTCCCCCTGGGCCTCGCTCGCCGCGCTCGTCATCGCCATCCTCTGGACCCTGCCGACGTTCGGCCTGCTCGTCTCGTCGTTCCGCCCCGAACGCGCGATCAAGACGACCGGCTGGTGGACGTTCTTCTCGGACCCGCAGGTCACCCTCGACAACTACAAGGCGGTGCTCGACTCCGAAGAGGGAGCCGGGCTGGGCTCGTTCTTCATCAACTCCATCGTGATCTCCATCCCCTCGGTGCTGATCCCGTTGACCCTGGCCACGATCGCGGCGTACGCCTTCGCCTGGATCAAGTTCCCCGGCCGGAACCTGCTCTTCCTCGTCATCTTCGCCCTGCAGATCGTGCCCCTGCAGGTCACGCTGATCCCGCTGCTCACCCTCTACGTGGACGCGGGCCTGGCGAACACGTTCTGGACGATCTGGCTGTCGCACTCGATCTTCGGTCTTCCACTCGCCATCTATCTCCTGCACAACTTCATGCGGGAGATCCCGGCCTCCCTGCTGGAAGCGGCCCGCGTCGACGGCGCGGGTCACGTGGCGATCTTCTTCAGGGTCCTGCTACCGCTGCTGCGCCCGGCCCTGGCCGCGTTCGGCATCTTCCAGTTCCTCTGGGTGTGGAACGACCTGCTGGTCGCCCTGGTGTTCGGCGGTGGCGGCACCGAGATCGCCCCCATCACGGTGGCCCTGGCCAACCTGAGCGGCACCCGCGGCACGGCGTGGCACCTGCTCTCGGCGGGCGCCTTCGTCTCCATCATCGTCCCGGTCACCATCTTCCTGTTCCTCCAGCGTTACTTCGTCCGCGGCCTGCTCGCGGGCAGCGTCAAGGGCTGAGCACCACCCCACGAGGCCCGTGGTCCCGCACATCGCGGGGTCGCGGGCCTCAGCCGTGCCCCCAGGATGGACCGATCGGCGCCGGCCGTGCCCGCGTTGTCCACAGGGCCTCCGGCCGGTGTCGCGAGTTGTCCACAGGGCGGAGATCGAGGACGAAATCCGGTAGACGCCGGGGCCATCATGGTCTGGTGATGGTCACGGTGTCGGGTGGTGTGGCGGTCGGTGCCAGGGAATGCGTCCTGGCACTCGACCCCGTGACCCGTGCTGCCGATCTCTCGCCGGGCACCCCGGTCGCCATCGGTCCCGCGGAGGCCGGCCCCGGGGCCCGGAAAGCCGCGGTCGCCGAGCTGAGCGCCCTCGTCACCGCCGCAGGAGTGGTCGCCGCCGACGCGACCGCCGATCTGGGTGGCGGGTTCCGCTCCGCGAGGATCGCCGGAGGCGCGGGTGACCGCCGAGACGCCGTGCTCGCCGCACTCGCCGTGCCCCGCTTCGCGGACCGGCTGGGGCCACCGGCCGCCACACTGGTCGCCCTGTTCGGTCCCGACGCCACGAAGCCTCTCGGCGCGGCTACCCTGGAAGCGATCGCGGACGGGCGGTGGCCCGTTCTGCGCTTCGCGGTGGCCGTCAGCGACCTGCTCGGCCCCGAGCAACTCGTCGAGGTTCTGGCGCTACGGGCACCGGCGGGAGTCGACCCGTTCCCCGACGGGTTGCCTTCGGTGGCCGGTGACCACCTCGGACGGGTGCTGTCGTCCTACAGCCCCCGGCGGCGGCTGACCCTGATCACCGGGCTGTGGGAGCATCTCTGCGGCCTCCTGCGAGAGCGACGACGCGTCGAGCGGCTCGGCAAGTGGCAGCACGGTCACGAGCTGACGGTCAAGCTACGGGCCCGTCGCGCCCAGCACGAGGACGCGATCCTCGAGCGCCTGTTGCCCCGCAGAGTGACGCTGATCCAGGCAGCGCTCTGGCATCCCTCGCAGTCCTACTGGCGGGAGCGTTTCACCCGGGTGCTGCACGACGCCATGGGCGCCACCGTGCTGGCGCGGGTCGCCACCACCGCCGCCGACCACGGCACCGGGGCCGCACTCGTCCACCACCGCCACGAGCTGGACGCGGCGGCCGCGTTGCTGAGCAGGCGCGCCGCCGTCGACGCCGCCAGGCTCGTCCCCGGCCTCACCGGGCACCCGGCCCGGCCCGGTTCCTACGTCCGCGACCTGGCAGAGCGGGCCGGCCAGGAAGACCTCTCCGCGAAACAGCTGCAGACCGTCGATGCCAGGCTCCGCACGGCCCACACCTACGCCACACTGGCGTGGCGGGCAGCCGAGGACATGCTCTGTGACGGGGAGGATCACCTGATCAACCCGGACGCCCAGGCGGCGATGGACTCCTTCCAGTCGGTGAGCCTCACCGGCTGGCGCACAGCGGCCGGCTATTTCTCGCCGCACCGGATGGAGACGTGGCCCCAGCCGATGTCGGGTGACCTGCCGGCGCTGCCGGACCGGCTGCGTGCCGACCCCGCCGCTACGCCGGCGAGCATCGAGGTCGTCGCCGACCTGTTCTGGCTCGGTGAGCTCGCCGACGCCATGGCCCAGCTGCGCGGCCGGCCCGCCGCCGAGCTCGACCACAATCATGGCTGGCTCAGTGCGGTGATTCCCCGGATCCCCCAGGAGCTCACCACGGTGGCCCGCACCGCCGCCCACGCGGCCCAACTGGCCGGGCTCAGCGGCGTGGTTCCCGCGAAACCTCGCGGCTGGGGCGAGCTGAGCGCCGCACTGCACGCCGCGCAGGAGGCGGCCGAGGCACTGGTCGCGGGATTCACCGTGCCGCCCGAGGTCCAGGCGTTCGACGCGACCCTCCTGCCCGGCACCACGGACCGCATCGAGATCGCCCGCACCGGGAGCACCCTGACGGGCTGGGCGGCGTACATGGGCAATTGCATCGCCGGCAGTGACTACGCCGACGAGGCTATGGCGGGCCGGATGGTGCTGCTGGCCCTGCGCGCCCCCGACGGCGAGATCCGGGCCAACGTGAGCGTCCAGTCGACCGGCAAGGGCTGGAAACTCGACGAGATGAAGGCCCGCTTCAACGCCGACCCCGCCCCGGACCTGGTCGAGCACGTCCGCGCCTGGATGCGCACCCTGCCACCACCGCGGGTCACCACCCCACCCGTCCGCGACGACCCCGCCACGGACCCCTCCCCGGCCCGGACCGCCCGCCGCCGCCCACCGGCCCAGCGACTCGCCGAGCAGTGGGCCGACCGGCTCACGGTGCCGCTCCGGCCCGAGCCCGCCCTGACCAAGCTCATCGCCGCCGACCCCACACCCGCAAGCCTCGTGGCCCTGCGCCGCCTGACCCCGGCGGCGCTGACGGACCACGTCCGCCACGCCCTGCACGACCCGGCACAGGCCGCGAACCTCTGGACGGCCACGGCCCACCGCCCCCTCACGGCCGCAATCAACGAGCTCCCCGACGAGGTACGCGCCCGCCTCGCACCCCTGTCCCGCGACGAACCGCTACCCGGCGCACTCCGCAAACTGGCCCGACTCCCCGGCGTGGCCCCGGCCCGAACCGCCGAGCTGGTCGCCCTCCGAGTCCGCGCCGCCTTCGCCACCCTCCTGCGCACCGACGACCCGATCCTGGCCGCCGCGATGACGGCCCGCCCGCACAACCCCCTGCTCCGCGCCGCCGCCCTGGCCGTAACGTCCTGGGGCGGCCTCCCCACCGCAGCGACCGGACCGTCCGGGACAGCCCGGCCAGACGATGCACCCCGGCCAGACGGCGGGGCCCGGCCAGACGGCGGGGCCCGGCCAGACGGCGGGGCCCGGCCAGACGGCGGGGTCCAGCCAGACGGCGGGGTCCAGCCCTATGAGACAGCTCGGCCAGACGGGGCGGCCCGACCAAACGGTGCGGCCCAGCCGCGTGAGACAGCTCGGCCGGACGGGGCGGCCTGGCCAGAGGGGGCAGCCCAGCCGCATGAGTCAGCTCGGCCAGACGGGGCGGCTCGGCCAGACGGGGCGGCTCGGTCGGACGGGGCGAACGAGCCGTCCGAAACAGCCGGGCCGGACTGGGTGACAGAGTCATCCGATGTAGTTGGGCCGGACGGGGCAGCCCAGCCGTTCCCGGTGGGCGGGCTCCACCAGGTCGGCGGCCCTGGCGGAGTCAGAGACTCGAACGAGTGAGACGAGACCGGTCAGGTCCACAGCGGAATCGGCACAGTGGCCGGAATGCCGCACGCCCGCGGGGGCACTCGGCTCGACGGGCAGCGCAGGGTCGGGGCGTGTGCGGCTGTCAGCGGGCGGCGGCAGGTGACGGTTCCGGGCTATCCGGCCTCGTCGCTGCGGGATCCGTTGTGGCAGGGTTCGTGGCCGGACGCCGTGGAGCTGGGCGGAGTCGCCGACGAGTTCTGGCAGCGGATCGCCGTGCACGGGCTGCTGGTTCCTTCGTCGTGGCTCGGTCAGGGATGGCCGGCACTCTGGGGGCGCTCATTCGGTCACTGAAGTCGGTCACTGAAGTCGGACCCGATCCTCTCTGCCGCAGCCCGCAAGCCGCAGGACTGGGCGGGCACTCCAGGACGGCCTCGATCGTGGCCCCGGGCGACCCTCAACCCAGGCGGCCGGTCAGTCCAGGGGCTGGTGATTCACCCAGATCGCCTTGTACGGGTAGCGGTTCTGCCAGCGCTCGATGAGGTCGAAGACGCCCGGCATGCTGAAGGACGCGTTCAGGGCGTCGAGGTCGGTCAGACGGAGCTGCACGATGGCGCTGGCGACGGCGAGCGGGGCGTGGTCGTCGCCGGGGACCCGGATGTGGTGCTGGGCGGCGAAGGAATCGATCAGGCCGGAGTTCATGACGAGTTCTTCGAGTTCTTTGAGGTAGCGGTCGAGCTCGTCGCCGGGAATGGGATTGTCGAACGCTACGATCATCGTGTGGTGGATCATGTACCCAGTGAACAGGGATTTTATGATTGCATCCAAGATCTTCTGGTTCTTGAACGATGCCTGCGGGGAATGGATGTCTTGGCGTGGCGGAGTTAGAGACCCGTGAGCTGGAGTACTTTGTCGTGCTGGCCGAGGAGCTGCATTTCGGGCGGGCTGCGGCTCGGTTGCTGATCGCTCAGCCGGCGTTGTCAAAAGCGATCCGGCGTGTCGAGAGCCGCCTCAGGGTGACTCTGCTGGAACGCTCCAGCAGGCACGTCGCCCTGACGCCCGCCGGGCAGGCGCTGGTGGACCATGGCCGGCACGCGCTCAACGCCGTCAGCGCGGCGGTCGACAAGGCACGCCGGGCCGGTGACCGGCAGGTTCCTCTTCGTCTGGTGATCAAACCCGGTGGCGACGCCGGCCTGTTGTCCGGGATCCTCGCCGCCTACGCCCGGCAGCCGGACGCCCGCCAGGTGGACATTCTGTTCGGCGGCGCGACCGACCGCGCCGACTTCGTGCGTGATGGGCGGGCCGACGTCGCGCTGCTGTACAAACCGTTCGACGACCTGACCGGACTGGACCACGAGACCCTGGCAGTCGAGGGACGCGTGGCGATTCTGCCGCCCGGCCACCGGCTGGCCTCCCGCGACGAACTGACCCTCGCCGATCTCGCGCAGGAGACCTTCCCGCGCTGGAAAGGGGTCCGCTGGACCGGGGCACCGGAAGGGAACGAAGGGCCCGAGGTCACCGACGCCGCCGAGGTTCTGCAGATGATCAGGCTGGGCCGTACCGTCGCGATCCTGCCTCGCTCGCTCGCCCGGCCACCGCACCCCGACCTGGTGTACCGGCCGGTCACCGACGCCCCCACCAGCGAACTCGTCATCGCCTGGGCCCAGGAAGACTCCCGCCTCCTGGTCGCCGCATTCATCACCGCCGCCACCGACGCCGCCACCGAGGCCAACAAAGCCACCGAAGCCAACGAAGCCGACGCCAAAGTAGAAGGTCCGGCCGGGACGCTGCGTGAGGTCCCGGCCGGGTAAAGCGGTCAGGCCTCGGGCACCGCCGGCGTGTGCCAGATCTCGCGTCCGTAGTCGCGGACCGTGCGGTCGGCGGAGAAGAAGCCGCTGCGGGCGGCGTTCAGGATGGACATCCGGGTCCAGGCGTCGCGGTCCTCCCAGGCGTGGGCGACCTCGTCCTGGCATTCGATGTACGCGCGGTAGTCCGCGAGGGTCAGGTATTCGTCGCGGTTGAGCAGGTCGTCGGCGACTTCGCGCAGGGCGCCGCCGTCGATGGTGGCGATGAAGTCGATGGTTTCGCGCAGTTCCCAGTCGGCTTCGTACCAGCTGCGGGGGCGGTAGCCGGCCTGTTTCAGGGCGACGGCCTGGCCGGCGTCGAGGCCGAAGAGGAAGAAGTTGTCGGCGCCGACCCGGTCGCGGATCTCGACGTTGGCGCCGTCGAGGGTGCCGATCGTGAGGGCTCCGTTGAGGGCGAGCTTCATGTTGCTGGTGCCGGAGGCCTCCTTGCCGGCGAGGGAGATCTGCTCGGAGAGGTCGGCGGCCGGGATGATCAGTTCGGCGCCGGAGACGTTGTAGTTGGGCAGGAAGGCCATCCGAACGTACGCCGAGAGCTGCTGGTCGCCGTTGACGACGTCGGCGACGGCGTTGGCGAGGCGCATGATGCGCTTGGCGGCGTAGTAGCCTGGGGCTGCCTTGCCGCCGAAGATGACCGACCGTGGCACGAGGCCGGCCGTCTCACCGCGGCGGATGCGGTGGATCAGGGTGATGACGTGCATGACGCGCAGGAGCTGCCGCTTGTACTCGTGGAAGCGCTTGATCATGACGTCGGCCATGGCGTCGGGGTCGAGAGCTACGCCGGTGACCGCGCGAGCGTAACGGGCCAGGTCGCGGCGGTTGGCGCGTTTGACCTCGCGCCACTGGTCGCGGAAGGCGGAGTCGTCGGCGGCGGGTTCGAGTTCGCTGAGCCGGTCGAGGTCGCGCAGCCAGTCGTGGTCGCCGAGCCGGGAGCTGATCAGGCCGGTGAGCCGCGGGTTGGCGATCAGCATGAAGCGCCGCGGGGACACGCCGTTGGTGACGTTGTGGAAGCGTTCGGGCCACAGCTCGGCGAAGGGCCGCAGGGTGGTCTCGCGCAGCAGCTTCGAGTGCAGCTCGGCGACGCCGTTGACGGCTTTGGCGCCGACGACGGCGAGATGTGCCATCCGTACCCGTCGCTCGGGCTCTTCCTGAATGATCGACAACTCACGCAGCCTGCCGGTGTCGCCGGGGTAGGCCTGCTCCACCTCCTGCAGGAAGTGGAAGTTGATCAGATAGATGATCTCCATGTGCCGGGGCAGGAGCCGTTCCACCAGCGCGACCGGCCAGGTCTCCAGGGCTTCGGGCAGAAGCGTGTGACAGGTGTACGCGAAAGTGCCGCGAACGATCAGCCAGGCGCGATCCCAGTCGAGGCCCTCCTCGTCGAGCAGCACCCGCATCAGCTCGGCGACCGCCATGACCGGATGCGTGTCGTTGAGCTGGATGGTCACCTTCTCGGTGAACGCGTCCCACCCGGTGTTGCGCAGCCGGTAACGGCGCACGATGTCACGCAGCGCACAGGTGACCAGGAAATGTTGCTGCTTGAGTCGCAGCTCGCGGCCGAGCTCGGTGCTGTCGTCGGGGTAGAGCACCTTGCTGATGTTCTCGGAGCGCACGATCGCGTCGACGGCCTCGCCGTAGCGGCCCTCGCCGAAGCGGGACAGGTCGAACGACGCGCGGCTGGCCCGGGCCCGCCACAACCGGATCAGGTTGACGGTCTGCGTGCCGTAGCCGGGGACGAGCATGTGGCTGGGCTCGCCGAGCACGATCTCGTCCGGCGTCCACTTGCCGTCCTCGACCTTGCCGTAGAAGCCGACCGGCTGCTGGTCGTCGGGGGCCGCGAACTCCCACGGGTTGCCGTAGAACGTCCAGTCGTCGGGGCGTTCGACCTGGGCGCCGTCCTCGAACGTCTGCTTGAAGATGCCCAGGTCGTAACGGATGCCGTAACCGACGGCCGGGATGTCCTCGGTGGCGAGCGCGTCGAGGATGCACGCCGCGAGCCGGCCCAGCCCGCCGTTGCCGAGGCCGGGTTCGACGTCGAGATCCTCCAGCTCGGCCGGGTCGAGACCCAGCTTCTCGAGGGCGTCGCGGGCCTGGTTCTGCAGCCCGGAGTAGAGCAGGTTCTGCGGCAGCTGCTTGCCGAGCATGTACTCCGCGGACAGGTAGTAGACGAACCGCGGGTTCGTCTCGTAGTACGTCGCGGCGGTCTTCACATAACGATCGACGAGACGGTCCCGCACCGTGAGCGCGAGCGCCTGGTAGATGTCCTGCGCGCTCGCCGACTGGCGGGTGGTCCCCCGCTGGTGGGCGAGGTTGCGCAGCAGGTCGGTCTCGAACTCGTCGGCGGGTACGCCGTCGTTGGCCACAGTCACGCCCGCCAGTATCTGCCCGGCACAGCAACGCCGCGCACCGAAGCGGTGAACGCGGCGTTTCTGATCATCAATAGCTCAAGCGGAACTACTGTGAGTCGTCGCCAGGCTCAGCGGAGGGTGACGTGTCGTCATCGTCGCCCGGCTCAGTGCTCTCGGACGGCTCTACGCTCGGCGAGGGCGAGATCGAGGGCGACACTGTCGGTGAAGGCTTAGGCGACACGGTCGGTGACGGGGTGGCGCGGACCTTACCTTTGGCGATAATGATCTCCGCCGTGTAGTCCGACCCCGACCGGCGACCGCCCACGTCGATCCGGAACCCGGCGGCGATCGAGGACAGCCCCGCCCCCCGCTTCCCGTTGACCCTGATCAGCGCGTCGTCCGCCACGGTCACCGTGATCGTCTTCTTGCGGACGTCCTTGGTGCCACCCTTGGCGTACAGAGTGATCGTCCCGGCCGTCGCATCCACCGAGGTCACCGTGCCGGTAGCGGCGAAAAGGGCCCGCTTGGCGGTCTTGGTCGGCTTCGCAGTCGGCTTGCCACTCGATTTCTCACTCGGCTTGCTGCTCGATTTGTCGCTGGACTTGGCGGCCGTGGCAGAGGCCGCGACGGTGGCCGTGGCCGGCGTGGGGGTCGAGGCCAGGGCGGCGGTGGCAAGGGTGGGCACGGCGATCGCGGCCGCGGCGAAGGTGGCGATAACGGTCCGGCGCAGGCGCATCGGGGCGACTCCTTGATCGGGGAGACCCCAATCTGCGCCCCCCTGAGTGCGGAACCGGTGCTCTTCCAGGTGCGAACCGGTTGCCGACCCCCGCGGACCTCGGCAGAGACGTGAGCGCCACAGCCGGCACCGGCAGCGGTCAGGCCGGGCTGGGGACGGCGGTGAGGGGCAGGGTGACCGTGAACGTGCTGCCGTGGTCGAGGCGGGACTGCACCCGGACCGTGCCGCCGTGTTCGGTGACGATCGTGCGGACGATGGCGAGGCCCAGGCCGGGGCCCTGGACTGCCTGATCCATGGCGTTGGCCGCTCGGTGGAACGGGGTGAACATGCCGGGCAGGTCGCCCTCGGGGATGCCGATGCCGGTGTCGGTGACGCAGAAGACGGCGTCGCTGCCCTCCGCGCGTACGTGGTAAGTGACGTGGCCGCCCGCCGCGGTGAACTTCAGAGCGTTGTCGAACAGGTTGCGCACGGCGCGTTCCAGGCGCCTGGCGTCGCCGTGCACCCACACCGGGGCGGCGTCGCCGGTCAGGGTGACGTCGCGGCCGCGGGCGACCGGGGCGAACTCGGCGTGCACCGTCGCCGCGGTGGTGGCGAGGTCGACCGGGGCGCTGTCGCCGGCGGCGTCGTCGTGCTCGCCGATCGCGGCGCCGGCCTTGTCGAGGAGCAGCAGGTCGGCGACCGTGGCCTGCAGGCGGTGGGCGTTGCGGAGGATCGCGCTGACGCCGCGCTGCTGCAGCGGGGACAGTTCGCCGCCGTCGCCGTCGCTGAGCATCTCCGTGTAGCCGAGGATGCTGGTCAGCGGGGTGCGCAGCTCGTGGGTGACGGTCGAGACGAAGACGTCCTTGCGTTCGTCGAGGCCGCGCAGCTCTCCGATGAGGCGGGTCTGGCGGGCGTGCAGGCGCTGCTGGCGGATGGCGTGATCGATCTCGCGGGTCAGCGTGACCAGCAGACGGCGCTCGTCGTCGCTCCACTCGGGACGCTCGTGGCGCACCACGTAGAGCAGCCCCGGCGGGCAGTTGGCGTCACCGGCGATCGCCACGGCGACGGCGCCCTGGACGTGCGGCACGGTCAGGGCCACGCCGGGCTCACCGGCAAGGACCTCCTGGACCGTACGCGCGGACAGCGACGGCGCCTCCTGCGGCCAGCTGACGGTGAGCCCGTGCGTGACGTCGACCGAGATCCGGCCGTGGACGGCGTCCGCGCCGAGCGCCTCACCGATCATGGCGGTGACCCGGCGGGCGGTGAGCGCGGGGTCGTGGGTGTCGCGCAGTTCCACGGCGACCGCCTGGCGCAGGTCGGTGCGGTGGATCCGGGCCCGGTCCGCGGCGTGCAGCCGTTCGGTCTCGGCGGCGAGATCGTTGAGCGTACGGATGACGGTCCGCAGTTCCTTCGGCCCGGCCGGCACCGCCCGGGCCGACAGCTCCCCGCTCGCGAGACGTTGCAGGGTACGGCGGATGTGTTCCAGCGGCGCGATCAGCGTCCGGCGGCTCCACAGCCCGAACAGCATCGTCCCGCCCAGCAGGACGACGCCGAGCGACTCGAAGAGCAGCTGGGCCAGACGCTGCTCACGGCGGTCGTGGTCGGTGGTGCTCGCCTGCTCGGCCCGGATCGCCGCGTCCACGGCGGCGTTCGACGCGCGGATCCCGTCGAACAGGTCCTTGCCCCGGCGGGTCAGCGGGTACTCGGGGTCGGCGACTCCCGCGTTCACGACCGGGGTCGCGAACGCGTAGAGCCACTGCGAGGCGGCCGCGCGTTCCTGTTTGAGCAGCTGGAGCACCGTCGGGTCGGTGATCGTGGCGGCCACTGCGTCGAGCGCGACGAACGCGCCGCTGCGGCCCTTGTCGTACGGATCGAGGAACAGGTCCTGGCCGGTCAGCTGGAATCCGCGTACGCCCGTCTCGGCGTCGGTCATGTGCTGCAGCACCGCGACGTTGGCGTCGCGGGCGGCCTCGAGCCGGGTGGCCCGCGCGGTGTGGCGGGTCTGCAGCCGCTCGGTGACCACGAGCTGGGTGACGACGTAACCGAGGAACAGCAGGATCAGCAGGATGAAACCGGCGTGTACGCGTCGGCCCAGCGAGCCCACGTCACGCCTCCGGCAGGGTGAAGGCGATGGTCGTGCCCTGACCGGTAGGTGTCGCCTCGGCCCGGATCGTGCCGCCGTGGCGTTCGACGATGCGCTGGCAGGTGGACAGGCCCACGCCGTACCCGGGCAGCTCGCCGTCGATCTGGGTGAACATCTCGAAGACCCGCGAACGGTCGGACGCGGGGATGCCGATGCCGTTGTCGGTCACCGTCACCCGCCATCCTCCGGGGGCGGGCACGGCGGCGACGGAGATCCGGCTGGGCCGGTCGGGGTGCCGGTACTTCACGGCGTTGCCGATGAGGTTCTGCAGCAGCTGCCGGATCAGGGTCGGGTCGACGGCGAGGGTGGGCAGGCCGGGTGCGACCTCGACCTGCGCGCCGGCCGGTTCGATCACCTCGTGCAGATCCAGCAGGGCAAGCGTCACCACCTCGCCGAGGTCGGCCTGCGCGCGGCGGCACGGCTCACTGCCCGCCCGTGCGTACGAGAGCAGCGCGTCGATCAGTCCCTGAACGCGGCCGACCGCACGGACCGCCGAGTCGATCCATTTGTGGGCCAGCTCGTCGAGGTTCTCCCGGTAGTTGTCGGCGAGCAGCTCGAGGTAGCCGTGCACGACGGCGAGCGGTGCCGCGAGGTCGTGGCTGACCACCCCGGCGAACTGCTCCAGCTCGGTGTTGGAGCGGCGCAGTTCGGCGAGGGCGTTCTCCAGGGCTTCGCGCTGGGCCCGGTCGGCGGTCACGTCGCTCATCGCGACCACGGCGCCGAGCGGGCTGCCGTCCGCCGTGGTGAGGGCACGGCCGCTGACGCTGACGTGCACCGGCGTACGCCCCGCTGGTTTGATGATCATCTCGGCGTCCCGGACCATGCCGCCGCGCAGCGCCCGCAGCAGCGGGATCTCCTCCACGGGCAGCGGCGTCACGCCGTCGGTGCGGTAGAGCGCGTAGTGGCCCGCGAACTCGCCCGGCGTGACCGTGGGGTCGGCGTCGAGGCCGTGCCAGTTGCGGCTGGCGCGGTTGAACAAGGTCAGGTGACCGTGGGGGTCGGCGGCCACCACGGCGACGTCGATGGTCTCCAGCACCGCGTCGGTGAAGTCCTGGCGCGCCTCGGCCTCGACGTAGAGCCGCGCGTTGAGCCGGGCCTGACGGCGCCGCTCGAACAGTGCGAGCACGACCTGCGCGAGATCCTTGAGGCGGGAGATCTGCGCGTCGCTGAGCTCGCGCACCTCGGAGTCGAACACGCACAGCGTGCCCAGGGCGTGGCCCTGCGGCGTGACCAGCGGCGCCGAGGCGTAGAACCGCACGTCGGCGAGCAGGCCGGTGACCCAGGGGTTAGTCGCGTACGCGGGGTCCCGGCGGGCGTCGGGGAGGTAGGTGAACCGGCCGGTCTCGAACCGGACCGCGCACATGGAGTCCTCGCGGGCCGAGTCCCCGCCCTCGAAACCGGTCGTGGTGAGCTGGCACTGGCGCTTCTCGTCGATGAGGTTCAGCGTCGCGGTGGGCACACCGGCCACCATCGCGGCGACCCGGACGACCGCCTCGAGCTCGTCGTCGGCGGGGGCGTCGAGCAGGTGGTACTCGTGCAGCGCCCGCAGCCGCTCCTTCTCACGCACCCTCACATCACATGGTTCGGCACGTTCGCGCCCGACTTGAACCTGTGAGCTCCCTGAAGGTCGTTACCGATTCGTTACCTTGGCGACCCCCGCACCTGTGGTGACGGTCACACCGGCGTTATGGGGGGTTCGCGGGCATTGGCGATGACCGATGTTACTCACCGTGAGGTGATCTTGTTTCGTGGACGTTACCGGCCGGTAGCCAGACCTCTTGCTCCCTACCGGCGAGTAGGAGCAACATCTCCCGCACGTTAGGACCCGTTCATTTCACAAGGGAGAATCGGTGAAGGAAGCGCAGGGCGACCCGGCCTACGGTCGCACCAACTGGCGCCGTTTCGCGGTCGCCACGGCGGTACCCACCGCGGCGGTCGCCGCACTGGTCTTCGGCATGGCCAACGGGGCGTTCGCGGCCTCGTTCGCCGTCTCCGGCCAGACGTTCAAGATCTCCGCCGACCAGCTCGACGGCACCGGCTTCGCCCAGTACGGCGGCTTCGTCGAGAAGACGGACGGCACCAAGATCCCGGTCGCCGTCTCCAGCATCGACTCCGCCAAGCTCTACAACCTGTGCCAGTCGGTCAAGACCCCCGGCCTGCCCATCTCCCTCACCATCCGGGCGGGGCGTGAGGACGGGAAGCCCGCGAAGGCGACCAACCTGCTGATCGGTGTCAACGAGCTCAGCGGCGACGCGGAGTTCACCGACATCAACATCGGCCAGGACGCCTCCACGGTCGGGCCCGCGAGCGAGAACGCCGAGGAGAAGAAGGCCCGCACCGGCATGTTCGGCCAGCAGGCCACCCACGTGAAGATCGACGGCCTCAAACAGACCGCCGTCTCCACCACGGCCGGCACGTTCACCCTCACCGGCCTCAACCTGAAGATCAATGTCTCCGGCAGCGGTACGCCTCCGGAGTGCTTCTGACCCACGCTTGAGGCCCGCGGTCTGCACCGCCGCGGGCCTCAACCGTGCCTGGCACCATGAAAGGGCGCTTCGTGCCAACACCCACCTGGGCGGGCTTTCACCGCTGGCGGCGCACCCGGCCGTACTGGGGCGGACTGCTGCTCCTGCTCGCCGGTCTGGAGCTCTTCCTCAGCGCGAACCAGAGCATCGGCGACCTCGAGGTCCATTTCGGCCCCGAGGGCTTCCTGTCCTACCTGCTGCCGCTGATCCTGGTGCTCTGCGGCGTGCTGACCTGGCTCTCCCCCGGCCAGCGGCTCTTCTACGGCATCCTCGGCCTGCTCACCGCCGTGTACTCCCTGATCGGCCTGAACTTCGGCGGCTTCGCCCTGGGCATGCTCCTCGGCATCATCGGCGGCGCCCTCGTCCTGGCGTGGGTACCCCGCAAGCCGTCCCCCCCTCCCGTCGCGGCCGCGCACTCCTCGCCGCCGGGTAACGCGCCCCTCGCCCCGGAGCTGCCCTACGGCGCACCGCCCGCACGGCCCGTCTCCACCCCGGAGATCGTCCCCGGCCTTGGCGTCGGTCCCGGCCTGGATGGTGGACCCGGCCTGGATGGTGACCCCGACACCACCCAGGTCATCCCCGCGGCCGAGCCCGGCGAGCGCCAGGGCCACCACCCGCACCGCAAGACGCTCGTGATCACCATGGTCCCGCTGGTCGTGACGGCCGCCCTGCTCGTCGCCGGCAGCCACGCCCCGGCCCGCGCCGACGTCGAATGCCCCGAAGGCCTGCCGTCGCGCTCCACGAACGCCTCCTCGCCGGCTGCCTCCTCGCCTGCCGCCTCCTTGCCTGCCGCTTCCTCGCCCGCCGCCAAGAAGATCGCCAAGAAGCCCGCGACGGCACCCCGCGCCTCCACCTCGAAAAGTCCCACGCCCGCCGCGGAGAAGTCCGACGACCCTGAGGAGGGCGACGGGGGCAACCCCCTGACAGATGTGTGGAACGGCCTGGTCGACGGCGTGGACGACATCCTCGGCGGTGACGACGAACCCGAAGTCGCGCCCTCAGCCGACCCGACACTGTCCACCGAACCGACCCCGTCCGCCGAACCGTCCCTGGAGCCGTCCGCGCCGGCGTCCCCTTCCACCTCGGCTCCGGCCGGCGCTTCCGGATCCCCCGAGCCGTCCACCACGTCCGGCGCGGCGTCCCCGTCCCCGGCGCCGAGCCTCGACGAGATCCCGTGCCTGGGCCCGCGGGTCTTCAAGGACGGCGACGGCAGCGACCTTCCCCTGGTCGCGGCCCACCCGGCGCTGCTGGAGAGCGACTCACTGACGATGTACGACTCGACCTACGACGGCGTGGTCGACGTCCCCACGGCGCAGGGCACCCTGAAAGCCCTGAAGTTCAGCATGGACAAGGCCGTGACCAAGCCGTTCAGGCTGACCGTCCAGGAGAAGGCCGGAAACATCACCCTCTTCGAGAGCGACACCCTCACAACGAAGGGCAACGTACGCCTCTACGCCACCCGCTTCGAGGGCAAACTCTTCGGTGTCATCCCGGTCGTCTTCACCCCGGAGTCGCCGCCGCCGCTGACGTTACCGGTCCTCTGGTTCACCGACGTGAAACTGCAGAAGGCCTTCATCCGCTGCGACACCCTGACCGCGGACCCGCTCGTCATGACCGAGAAGAAGGCCTGACCCGGCGTTCCCGCCAGCCCCGCACCACCCTGTCGGCATCGAGCGGCCGAAGCAGCACGGGCGGCCCGTCCATCAACCCGGCCCGGGCCTTACGCAACTGCTCGTTCAACGCCGACACGTACGCCCGGACCTCGTCCTCGGAATGCCGTTTGTCCACGGTCACCTCGACATCCTCCCGCTCCCGCCGCACGGCCAGCGTGGGAGGCAGGGCACCCCCGGCCGCACCCTCCCGGCGCAGCCAATCCTTCACCCACCAGTCCTCGTCGTACTCACGCCCGTGATCGCTCAGTGGCTTCCCGGCGCCCGGAAGATTGTCGAACTGCCCCTGCTCCTGCGCCTCACGGATCTTGCGATCGATGTGCGACTCGTAGTAACCGCCCATACCCCCGACGATATCCCGGAGGTTCGACCAGCGGTTCTGCCAACGGCTCGACCGACGGTTTGACCAGCGGTTCGACCAGCGGTTCGACCGACGGTTCGGCCTACGCCGAAACCCCGATGCCGGACGATGGGACGATGACCGAGTCCCGGGCCCTGTCCCGTTTCGCCGCGCTGCTCGCCGACGAGACCCGGGCCACCATCTGCCTCGCCCTGCTGGACGGCCGCGCCTGGACAGCCGGCGAGTTGGCCACCCACGCCGGCGTAGCCCCCGCCACCGCCACCGGGCACCTCCACAAACTCGTCGCGGGCGGCATCCTCACCGAGCAACGCCAGGGCCGCCACCGCTACGTCCGCCTCTCCGGCGCCCCGATCGCCCAGCTCATCGAGGACCTGGCCGGCCACGTCCCCGCCCCACCCACCCCGGCCCGGGGCCTGCGGGCGGTCACCGCGTCGGCGGCGCTGGCCCGGGGCCGTACCTGCTACGACCACCTTGCCGGCCGCCTCGGCGTCGCCATCACCGACGCGATGGACCACAAAGGACTGCTCTCCCGAGACCCCGGCTTCACCCTGACCGACCCGGGCCGCGCCTGGCTCACCGCCCTGACCAACCCGGCTGCCCCGACCACCCTTACCAACCCGCCCACCCCCGGCCCGACCGGCCCGACCGGCCCGGGCGCCCCCACCCGCTCCCGGCGCCCCCTCGCCCGAGGCTGCCTCGACTGGACCGAACGCCGCGAACACCTCGCCGGAATCGCCGGCGCCACCCTCTGCTCCCACGCCCTCACCTCCGGCTGGCTCACCCGCATCGGCTCCAGCCGCGCCGTCCGCGTCACCCCCGCAGGCACAACCGCCCTGACCGACCTCCTGGGCCCGCACCCCGCCTGGACCGGGACGTAACAGCCCGCACCCCTCGCCCAGACCAGGCCGTAGGAGCCCGAACCCCGCCTGGACCAGCCGTAGGAGCCCGCACCCCTCGCCGGAAAAGCCCACCCCTCGCCCGGACCAGGCCGCAGCGACCCGCACCCCGCCTGAACTGATCCGTAGCGACCCGCACCCCGCCTGAACCAATCCGTAGCGACCCGCACCCTGTCCGGACCGGGACGCAGCGGCACACGGGTCTGGGTCGGGACGCAGCGGCACACGGACTGGGTCGGGACGTGGCGGTCCAGAGACGGCGTGGACCGGGCCGTAGGGCGGCGATCATGGGGCGACGGGGGTAAACTCGTCGCCGTGGAACAGGTCGTGCCGTTGCTGGTCCTCGCCGCCGTTCTCGTCGCGCTGTTCACCGGTCTCGGCCTGCTGGCGACCCGGGTGCGGCGCAGCGGCGTGGGCCGCGACCTTATGAGCCCGGTCGACCTGATGTACCGCCCTCACGCCCACGAGATGAACCAGCAGATCCAGGTCCAGGAACAACGCACGGTCGCCCTCCCCGCGACCGGCGACCCGAGGCTCTCAGGCCACCGGCAATCCCCGGCTCCCCGGTCACCGGTCACCGGTCACCGGTGATCAACAGCGGTCACCAGCCCCGCACCCGGGGCCAGTAGGCGGTCAGCTCGCCGCCGGGGGTGTCGCGGACGTGGTAGCCGTCGTGCTGGGCGGTGGTGGCGCAGGCGTGGTTGGGCAGGATGCGGAGTGGGGTGCCGACCGGGAGGTCCGGGAGTTTCTCCGCGCTGCCCTCGCGCAGGGCGAGGGTGCCGTGTTCCTGGGAGGCGTCCACCATGAGCAGGTCCGGGAAGATCGTGCCGTCCAGAGCCGTGACCAGGCCGTATCCCTGGTCGACGGGCTGGGCGGCGGTGCCGCGGTCTCGGGAGGTGGCCATCCAGCCGCCGTCCGTCATGATCCAGCCTTTGCCGGGGTTGTGGCCGATGACCGTGACGACCACGGCGGCGGCGATGTCCGCCGGGGTGCAGACTCCGAGGCCGGCCATGACGAGGTCGAACAGGACGTAGTTGCCGGCGCGGACCTCGGTGACGCCGGTCAGGTCGCGGGCGAAGTGCGCGGTCGGGGTGGAGCCCACGCTCACGATCGGGCATTCGTGTCCGGCCGCGCGTAACCGGGTCGCGGCCTCGACGGCGACCGCGCGTTCGTTCTCCGCGGCCGCTTCCAGCTCAGGGATCGAGCGTGCGTGGTAGGACTCGCCCGCATGCACGAGCACGCCGGCGGGTGCGCCCAGCGCCGCGGCGATGTCCAGCAGCAGCGGGTCCCCGGGCAGCACGCCGCCGCGGTGCCCGTCGCAGTCGATCTCGATGAGCGCGGGGGCCGAACCCGCGACCGCTTCGGCCTGGGCGACGCTGTCCAGCAGGACGGTCAGCCGCACGTCGCGGGCCTGCAGCGCGTACACGTCGGGGAGTTTTGCTGGGGCGATGCCGACCGCGTAGAGGATGTCGGTGTAGCCGGCGTCGGCGAAGGCGAACGCCTCCGCGAGGGTGGAGACGGTGATAGGGCCGGGCACGTCGCCGACGACGAGGCGGGCGACGTCCACCGACTTCGTGGTCTTCAGGTGCGGGCGCAGCCGGACACCGAGGCCGGCGATGCGCTCCCGGAGCCGCGCGATGTTCGCCGACGCCACCGAGCGGTCGAGCATCAGGTAGGGCGTACGAGGGGTCGTCACGATCGCCAGCCTAGACGATAAGTCCAGCATCAAGACAGGAAGTCCAAACGTTAGGTTGTGCACAATTAAATTGTGCGCAATTTAATTGCACACAACCTAACGGGACCCTCCGGAGGGCGTGGAAAGCCGGTCGTAATACTGTTTGCCGGGTGCCGCCACCCCCACTCGAACAGGCCCCAGCCGAGCACGACGAGGTCATCGAGCTCCTCCTGCGCCGGCAGACCGCGGCCCTGAACGCACTGCATCATCCGAACATCGCCGGCCCGCAGGACAGCCCGGGCCGCAGCCTGCAGGACGAGCTGGACTCGAAGCGGCACTACGAATGGCTCGCGTTCTTCGACACCATCTGGTTGCCTCTCGCCGGAGCGCTCGCCTACGCCCACCTCAGGGGCATCGCGCACGCGGGCCTCACCCCCGCCGGCGTTGGACTGACCGCCGACGGCCGGGTCGAGCTCACCGGTCTGGTGGGCACCCGGTCCGATGCGGGTTTCTCCCAGGATGTGTACGCCTTCGGCGAGCTCGCGATCGCGGCACTCGACGGCTCCACCGTGCCGCCCGAGGTCCAGGACGTCCTCGACACCTGTGTCTCCCCGGATCCGGCGGTGCGCTACCCGGACGCCGCCGTGCTGGAGCACGAGCTCGCCGGGGCGTGCCGGACCGCCCGGCAGCGTGAGTCCCGCAGCCGCAACACCGTCTGGCTCGGCATCACCCGCGCGGCGGCCGGGCTCGTGCTCGGCGTCGAGCCGCTGCAGGAGACCGACTTCCGGCGCGCCGAGCAGATCATCCTCGATGAGCTCGCCGGCGTGCTGCACACCGATTATTCGTTCGACGCGCGGACCGGGCAGGTCAACGATCAGCGGATCCTGTTCGCCGGGCGCACGATGCTGCTTCGGGCGGCGTCCGATGCGGAGTTCCCCGATCGGGTGCGGATCATCAGTGCGGAGCGCAAGGACGACGTCTGGCTGCGGCGGTGGCGGCGCAAGGCCACCGATCTGACCCGCATGGTGACGTTCCAGTTCGAGGACCCGGGTGCGGAGGCCGCCGGATACGGTCTTGATTTCCTGCTCGCCCGGCTGGAGGAGCACCGTTCGCAGACCCCGGCGGAGAAGCCGGCCACGGATCTCTTCGAGCTCTGGGAACGTCTGCTGGACGCCCGCGAGGCCCTGGAGCGCAGCGACCGTGCCGCGCTGCGACGGCAGGAGGACGCGCTGGTCAGGGTCCGGACGGGCCGCACCACGAACCCCCGGCTGGCCGGGATCCTGCAGGACCCGGGTGCGATCCCGGGCGGCGACGTGGCCGACGTACACCAATGGTCCCGGGACGACCTCGACGACAGTCAGCGAGAGGCGGTCCGCCAAGCTCTCGGGTCGCAGGATCTGGTGCTCGTGCAGGGCGCCCCGGGTTCGGGAAAGACCACGGTCGTCGCGGAGATCGTGCGGCAGGCGCACCTGCGCGACCCGGGCGCCCGGGTCCTCGTTCTCACCCACACCCGGGAAGCCCTGGACCAGCTGGCGGCTGCCGGGGTGCACAGCGCGGAGACGGACCCGGAATCGAGGCGGGTGCTGGGGATCCAGGACGAGTGGCTCGCTGCCGCGTTCCTGCACCCGTCCGCCCTCGTAGCCACCACCATGCGGGAGTTCCTCAGCCGGCCCGGGATCGGCGACCTGGAGTTCGACCTCTGCGTCATCGACGAGGTTTCCCGGGCCACCGCGACCGAGACGCTGGTGGCGCTCGTCCAGGCTCGCAGGTCGGTCCTCATCGGAGACCCGAACCAGCTTCCCCCGGCGGACGAGGTCCTGCTGCGGCAGAAACCGGTGCTGAAGGAGTACGCCCTCACGCCCGCGCTCGTGCAGACGGATGCCGCCGCCCGCACCGGCGCCCACGTGCTGACCGGTCAGCACCGGATGGTCCCCGCGATCGGCGATCTCATCGAGACCTGCTTCTACAGCCGGAAAGGCACCGGGTCGCCCGGACCGGACCGCCCGGTGCTGTGGGTCGACACCACCGGTCTCGGCGATCGGCGCCGCGAGGTACGCGACGACGGCGGTCTGGTGAACCCCGCCGAGGCCGCGGAGGTGGTCAAGCAGCTCGGGACGGTCGCGCCCGGGGAGAAAGTGCTGATCATCGCTCCGTACGCAGGCCAGGTCGACGAACTCCGCAGGCTAGCGGGCGACGCCGAGGTGATCTCCCTGGACGCCGCCGAGGGTCGCGAGTGCGACGTCGTGATCTTCTCCGTGACACGCAGCAACGACAAGGGCGACTTCGGGCTAGTCGGCGAGCCGAACTGGCGCCGGATCAGCGTCGCGCTGTCCCGGGCCCGGTCCCGGCTGATCATTGTCGGGGACGCCGCCTTCTGCCGCAGCCGTCCCGGGGCGCTGCGCGACGTGTCGCTCTACATCGGCGCCCATCCTGAGGAGTGCGAGACCCGTGACGCCGCCGTCTGACAGCTATGCCCGGCCGGGCTGGGACCTCGTGAGAGTCGTCGCCGCCGCCGTCCCCGTGACCCGGATCAGCGCCGAGATCATCGCCCGGGAGCGCAGGCCGCTGCCGCCGGTCGACGACTTCGTGGTGCGCCGGGCCGCGTCGGGCGGGACGACGGTGGGCGAGCTCGCCGCCGCCCTGCACCTGCCGGAGGCCGTGGTCGCCGACGCCGTCGCCGCTCAGCTGTCCGCCGGCACGATCACCTACCGGGACGGCGTCATCGAGCAGGCCCCGCCACGGGCTGCCGCCCCTGTCGAGACGGATCTCCTGCTGCTCTTCGACCGGGCATCCTGGAGGGTCACCGGCTGGGACGACGCCCGCACGATCTCCCGAGCCGACGCCCAGCGCGACGACCTCCTCGTCCTCCCGGAATCACGCGCCGACGCCATCAGTCTCGCCCACGTCCCCACCGAGTCCGTCGAGATCGCAGCCGCCGAGCTCGCGTCCAGCAGCGCCGCAGCCGCCAGCCGGGCAACCGTCAATGCCGCAGACACCGGCACCGCGACCCTCAGCGCCGCACCCGCCAGCACCGCGCCCGTCAATGCCGCACCTGTCGATGCCGCACCTGTCAATGCCGCACCTGTCAATGCCGCAAACACCGGCACCGCGACCCTCAACGCCGCGGCCGCCGGCACTGCGACCCTCAACGCCGCGGCCGTCAATGCCGCACCCGTCAATGCCGCGGACGCCAGCGCCGGGAGCGTCGAGCGAGACGCCGCCGAGGCCGTCGATGCGGGCGTCGAGCGGAAGGTGCTGGTCGTCAAGGCGGTGCGCGAGCGGGCGGGCAAGCGGCTGATGCCCGCGCAGGTGCTCGTCTACGCCGATCAGGAGCGCGAGAACGTGCAGCTCGGCCTGGTCGTCGAGGGCGAGCTGCTGGACGACAGCGTGCTACTCGGGCTGGGTGGCGCCGAGCGGCTCGGGATCGAGCCCGGCCCCATCAAGCCCGGTCCCAGCGAGCCCGGTCCCAGCGAGCCCGGCACCGGCGAGCCCGGAACCAGAGAGCCCGGCACCGGCGAGCTCGACCCGGCGTAGGGCGCGGCGGCGGCGGGCCTCGATCGGGTCGGCGACGGGGATCGCGGCGAGCAGCTCCTTCGTGTAGGCGTGCTGGGGCTGGTCGTACACGGCGGCGACGTCGCCCACCTCGGCAACCGCGCCGTCGTGCATGACCACGACCCGGTCGGCGATCTGGCGCAGGACGGCCAGGTCGTGCGTGACGAAGACCATGGTGAGCTCGCGTTCGAGACGGATGTCCTCGAGCAGGGCGAGCACCTGGGCCTGCGTGGTGACGTCCAGCGACGACACGGGCTCGTCACAGACGATCAGGCGGGGCGACGGGGCCAGCGCGCGGGCGATGCCGACCCGTTGCCGCATGCCGCCGGAGAGCTGGTGGGGGTAGCTGTCGTAGTGCGACGGTGCGAGCCCCACCCGTACGAGCAGAGCCTCGATCTTGACCCTGGGGGCCGGCTCACCGATGAGCCGCAGCGGGTCCGCGATGCTCTCCCCCACCGTGCGGCGCGGGTTGAGCGACGACATCGGGTCCTGGAAGACCATCTGCACCGAGCGTCCGCGGCGGCGGGCGATGTCCGCGCCGGCGAGGGTGATGCTGCCCCTGTCCGGCGGGATCAGGCCGACCATCATCCGCGACAGTGTGGTCTTGCCGGCGCCGCTCTCGCCGACGATGCCGAGCGTCTCACCCTCGCGCACGTCCAGCGTGACGTCGTCGACCGCGGTGAACTTGCGGAATCGCTTGCTCACACCCGAAACCCGCAGCAACGGCCCGCCCTGGATCACGCGCGCCGGTGAAGGCTTAGGCACGGCAGCAAGCAGATCCTTTGTGTACGCGGCCCGCGGCGTGACCAGCACCTGATCGGTGGCCCCGGCCTCGACCACCGCCCCGCGGCGCATCACGATCACGTCGTCGGTGGAGCCCGCCACCACCCCCAGGTCGTGGCTGATCAGCAGCAGCGCCGCGCCGGTCGCCGTACGCACCTCGTCGAGCAGGTCGAGGATCTGCGCCTGCACGGTCACGTCGAGCGCGGTGGTCGGCTCGTCGGCGACGATCAGCCGCGGGTTGCAGGCCAGCGCCATCGCGATGAGCGCCCGCTGCCGCATCCCCCCGGAGAACTCGTGCGGATAGGCCCGCGCCCGCCGCTCCGGGTCCGCGATGTGCACCTGCCGGAGCACCTCGACGGCCCGCTCCCGCGCGGCCTTGCGCGTCGCCCCGGTGTGCAACCGGTAGACCTCGGCGATCTGGTCCCCGACCCGGTGGAACGGGCTCAGTGCGGTCAGCGGCTCCTGGAACACCATCGCGATCCCGGCACCCCGGATCGCGCGGAGCTGGTCCTCGGAGGCACCGGTCAGCTCGAGCCCGTCGAAGTCGATCGAGCCCTCGATCCGCGCCTCCCCGTGCAGCCCGAGCAGGGCCAGCGCGGTGGCACTCTTGCCCGACCCGGACTCCCCGACGATCCCGAGCGCCCCACCGGCCTCGAGGTCGAACGACAGCCCGTCGACAGCTTGCGTGTTGCCGAAACCGATGCGCAGGTCGCGTACCGAAAGAAGGGTCATCTCAATTGCACTCTCGGGTCGACGGCCGCGTAGAGGAGGTCGGCGACGGCGTTCGCGACCACCACGAGGAAGCCCGTGAGCAGGGTGACGCCGACGACGACCGGGAGGTCGATCTGGTTGACCGCGCCGACGAGGAGCTGGCCGACGCCGGGCAGGCCGAACATCGTCTCGGTGAGCACGGCGCTGGCCATGATGGCGGCCAGGTCGATCGCCGTGAGGGTGACGAGCGGGACCAGGGCACCCCTGAGTGCACGGGTACGCACGATGCGCCCCTCCGGGATCCCGTAGGCCCTCGCCGTGCGCACGTGGTCCTCGGCGAGGCTCTCCTGCACGCCGGCGCGGGTCAGCCGGGCGTAGGCCGCGGACTGGATGACCGCGAGCGCGATCCACGGCAGGATCAGGTTCTCCGCCCACGCCGCGGGGTCCGTGGTGAACGGGACGTAGGTGGGGAACGGCAGCCACTGCAGGCGTACGCAGAACAGCAGCAGCAGGAACAGCCCGACCAGGAAGACGGGTACGGCGTAGCCGGCGAGGATCAGCCCGTTGACGATGCGGTCGAGGATCCGGAAGCGGCGCAGCCCGGAGAGCAGGCCCGCGCCGATGCCGACCGCGAGGGAGAGGATCTCGGCGCCGATCGCGAGGGATGCCGAGACGGGCAGCCGGTCGGCAAGGAGCTTGGTCACGGGCTGGTCGGTCTCGAAGGAGTAGCCGAGGCAGGGTGCCGGGCAGTGCCGCACGTCGGGGCCGGCCGGGAAGTCGCGGCCGAGGAAGAGGCCGCGGAGGAATTCCCAGTACTGCGCGGGCGGGGACGCGTCGAGGCCCATCGCGGCGCGGACGTCGGCGAGGCGGTCCGGGGTGCAGCCCTTGCCGCAGGTCAGGATGGCCGGGTCCTTGGGTGCGAGGTAGAACAACGCGTACACGATGATCGACAGTCCCAGCAGGACCACGATGGCGCCGCCGACGCGGCGCAGCAGGTAGCCGGTCATCGCAGGACCTCGCGCTGGCGGGGGTCGACGACCCGGCGGACGCCGTTGGCCACGAGCACGAAGGCCAGCAGCGTGACGAAGAGCAGGGCGCCGGGGACGAAGACGTACATGGGGTCGGCGCGGAACCAGGTCGTGGCGGAGGAGAGCATCTGGCCCCAGGAGGGTGTCGGGGGCCGGACGCCGACCCCGAGGAAGGAGAGGCCGGCCTCGGTGATCATGTTGGAGGGCAGGATCAGCGCGGCGTACGTGAGCACGGGCGCGGCCAGGCCCGGCAGGATCTCGCGCCGGGCGACCAGCAGCGTCCCGGCTCCGGAGACCCGGGCGGCGGAGACGTAGTCGCGGGTCTTGAGCGACAGGGTCTCGCCGCGGGCGATCCGGGCGGTGCCGCCCCAGCCGAGCAGCGCGATGACGACGGCGAGCAATGCGGGCCGGGGCCACGACTGCGGGACGATCGCGAGCAGGGCGATCGCGAGCACCAGCAGCGGGAACGCCAGCGTCAGATCGGTGAGCCGGCTCAGGACCGCGTCGGTGTAGCGGCCGCCCAGCCCGGCGGCGACGCCGATGCCCACACCGATCAGCAGCTGCAGGGCGAGCGCGGAGACGGCGACGCCGAGCGAGACCCGGGCGCCGTAGACGACCCGGGCGAACAGGTCACGGCCGGTGCCGGGTTCCACGCCGAGCCAGTGGTCGGCGGTGATCCCGTGCAGGGGGACGCCGCCGCGGGCGGAGTCCAGCAGCTCCGGGTGGAAGGTGGTCGGATCCTGCCCCGCGAGCGCCGTCAGCAGCGGCGCGAACAGGGCGACCAGCACCATGACACCCGCGATGACCGCGCCTGCCAGGAAGGCGCGGTCATCGAGGAGGCGGCGGAACAGGGTCACTTGACCGAGATCCGGGCCAGGTCGTAGGTGCCCCGCCAGCCGTCCGGCACGGCGTTCTTGACGTTCTTGCCGTAGAGGTAGACGTCCTTCTCGTGGGTGAGCGGGAGGACCAGGGCGAGCTTGCCCAGCTTCGCGTCGAGTGCACCCCAGCGGGCCTGGGCCTCGGCGGGGTCGGTGAGCGCCTGGATCGCGTCGATCTCGGCGTTGACGGCGGGGTCGTTGTACTGGGACTGGTTGAAGTTGCCGCCCGCGGTGATGATCTGGCGGCCGTCGAAGATCGGGATCAGGAACGGGCCGCCGGACGGCCAGTCGGCGCCCCACGTCGCCAGCGAGAGGCCGGGCTGGGTGGCGGGCTTGCCGGTGACGTCGCGGTACGTCGCGGTGTCGATGGCGTTGAGCGTGACGGTGACGCCGGCCTGCTTGAACGCGTCCTGGATCGCGGCGGCGACCTTCGGGCCGATCCCCTCGGAGTCGTCGTTCTCGTGGGCGAGCTCGATCGTCAGGTTGGTGAGACCGGCTGCGGCGAGGACTTCCTTCGCCTTGGCCGGGTCACCGTTGTCACCGGCCGGGAAGTAGTCGTACGCCTGGTAGCCGAGCGCCTTCTGCGGGGGCAGGAACGTCGTCGACGGGCCGGCCACCGCGCTGCCGCCGAGCGCGTTGACGACCGAGGTGCGGTTGATGGCGTACGACAGGGCCTCGCGCACCTTGGGGTTGTCGAACGGCGCCTTCTTGGTGTTGAACGCGAGGTACGTCGTCGACGGGAACTCACCGCGGGCGACGCGCTTGTCCAGCTCGGACCCGGAGCCGAGCTGGGCGAGCTGCTCGGGGCCGACGACCGCGTCGGTGGTGACGGCGTTCGCGTCCTGACCGGCGCCGGACGTGAGCCGCTGGTTGATGACGGCGGCGTCGAGCCCGGACGTCACCTCGATGCGGTCGGGGCACGCGTAGCGCAGGGTGTCGGCGGCCTTGGACCAGTGCGGATTGCGTACCAGTGTCAGGGTCTTCTTGGGTTCGTACTTCTCGACCATGTACGGCCCGGACGAGACCGGGTGGGCCTCGTAGTCGGCGCCCTTGTCCTTCGCCTTCGGCACGGGCGCGAACTGGGTCGCCGTGGCCAGGAAGGGGAAGTCACCCTCGGGCTTGCTGAGCTTGAAGATGATCGTCTTGGTGTCCGGGGTCTCGATGGACCTGAGACCGTCCGGCGCCTTGTAGGGGCCCGGGTAGGCGGCCGCGTCCACGAGCCAGTCCCGCAGGTAGGGCGCGCCGCCCGGCAGCTCCGGGGCGAACGAGCGCTCGATGCCGTACTTCACGTCCGCCGAGGTGATCGGGGTGCCGTCCTCGAAGAAGATGTCGTCGCGCAGCGTGTACTTCCACGTCTTCGCGCCGTCGGACGGGGTGCCCAGGTCGGTGGCGAGGTCGGGCGCGGGCTTCGTGCCGGCCTCACCCTCGAGCCGGTTGCGGGTGGTCAGTGTGCGAAACAGCAGCGACGGGATGTTGCCACCGCCGGAGGTGTAGAGCCGGGCCGGGTCGAGGTGCGTGATGCCACCCTGGTTGAGCACCGAGAGTGTGCCGCCCTGGCAGGTCGCGGGGTCGAACGCCGTCGTCGTGGTGCCGGTGTCGCCGCCACCCTGGCAGGCCGCGAGCGAACCGGCCAGCGTTATCGCGGCAAGGGTTGCGGGCAGGGTTCTGCGCATGGTCGTCCTCGAGTCGTATCGGTCGTGACGAATGCATACCTTACAGATGGGCGCGGCACATCTTGCCAGGGGTTCCCACTATTCCTATCTGCGGAGTAGGGTAGGCGGCCTCACGGATGGAGCCCGTCATGAACACGCTGACCGAACAGGGCGCGGAGCTGCTCATCGCCGGCTCGGCCCTCACGCCGTCCCGGCCGGGCTTCGTCGGCGCCGAGGTGGATCTGCTGCTCTCCCAGCCCGGCCTGCCCGCGCCCCTCGCCGACACCCTGACCGGCGGGCAGGCCCGGCTGCGCCATGGTTTCCTCGCCGCCCGATCGGCCAGGGTCGCGGTGGTGAGCGGCCCGCCCTCGCCCGGACTGGACACCGCCGTCGACCGGATGACCGAGGACCTGCCGATGCCGGTGCCGCTGTTCTCAGGACACGGGATCTCGGTGCTCTCCGAGGCCTCCGACGGCGGGTTCAGCTCCGCGACGGACGGCACCGCGGGCGTACGCGTCAGCCTCGAAGCCGGTGTCGAGGAGGACGGCCTGTTCGGGCTGCGGCGGCGCTGGACCCTCGCCCACGCGCTCGCCCCCGTGCTGGCGGCCGCGTTCGCCAACTCCCCGCTGCGCGACGGCCGCCCGACCGGGTGGAAGTCGGCCCGGCAGGCGAACCGTCAGCTCATCCGGCCCACGGCGGATCCGCGCTCCGACTGGGCCGCCCTGGTGCTCGACGCGCCGGTCGCGGGCGGTGGGCGTACGTTGCGGGAATGGACCCGGGCCGGCACCGGGCCCCTGGTGGCGGACCTGCGTCCCCACCTGGCGACGGTCCGGCCGCCGGTCGCCGCCCGGGGACACCTCGAGATCGACGTTGCCGACCGTCAGCCCGGCGCGGGCTGGCGCGTGCCCGTCGCCGTCATCGCCGCCCTGCTCGACGAACCGCGCGCCGCCGTGCAGGCACTCAACCTCACCGAGCCGCTACGGGGCCTGCCTGGGCTGTGGGAACGCGCGGCACGTGAGGGGCTCGGCGATCCGGTCCTCGCGCGGGCGGCCCGGGGGCTGTTCGTCTCGGCGTACGAGGGGCTGGCCCGCCAGGGCGTCTCCCGCGAGCTGCGCGACGCGGTCGCGGCGTTCACCGACAGGTACGTGATGCGCGGCCGCTGCCCCGCCGACGACGTCCTCGACCGGGCGGTGGTCAGCTAGCGGTGCACCTCGCGTCGGCGCGGTCGATGACCAGGTCCTCCGGCGTCGGGTAGCGGCGCCGGAGCGCGGCGAGGGCATGCTCGTGGCCGATCCGGTTGTACGGCGCCTCGCTCATCCGGGTCACCGACGCCTTGACCGCGGCGGCGAACTCGTACGACCACCGGACCCGGTGCAGCGCCTTGACCACGCGGCTGTCCCGGTCCACCAGCATGATCTCGACGTTCCGGCCGTCGACCGCCGCGTCCTCGTCCGCCCGGTGCGGCTGGTACGTCACCTGCGCCCACGGCATGATCGGGCCGAGCCGGTAGACGAGCACCCCGACATCATCGGCGTCGACCCACGCGAACAGCGTCGGCTTCGCCGTCACCGCGTCGATCTCCAGCGTGTGCGGGCGACTGAGACAGAGCATCAGCCGTACGGGCTCCCCGGCGGCCATCGTCAGCCGGGCCCCCTCGGCCAAGCTGACGCCCGGATCCACCCGGCTGCCCACCTCGGCGATCATGTGCACGCCTGCGAGCCTAGGCACGAACCAGCGCCCCCCGCCGGACTTTCCCGCTGTTGTACCCTCCAGCCCCATGATCAGCTTCCCGGGCAACCCCTGGCCCGCCGGCCACGAGCTCGCCGACCTGCAGTGGACCGCCCGCCTGGAACCCGCCACCGGCCTCTGGTTCGACCTGCACCTGGAAAGCGCCCCCTACGACGCCGACCCGGCTGCGATCGACGGCGAGGACGACTGGAACGCCCCCATCGTCTGGACCAACTACCACCGCTGCATCCTGTCCTCCACCTACTGGGACAACCCCGGCTTCCTGGCCGCGACCCTCCAGCAGCCCCTCGCGAACCTCGACTTCACCGTCGACGTCGTCGAGCAGGAGGAGGACGAGGACCAGGCCTTCGGCATCTACCTCCTCGGCCACGACAGCGTCTCGGACCACCGCATCACCTTCACCCCCAACCCCGGCGGCACCACGTTCCGCCTGGACTGGCGCGGCCGGATCGCCCTGCGCTACTCGGACTCCCTAGCAACCTACGACCACGAATTCATCGCCACGGCGACCGACGTCTCCCTCACCCACATCACGGTCCCCACGGACATGGACGACGACTCAGCCCGCACCATGCTCGCCGCCCTGATCCACCCGCTGCCCGCAACCACCCTGCATCGGGCTACACCGCGTCAGCGATGACCGAGGCGATCAGGAATCCCCCGAACCCGATCACATAACCGATCCCGATCCCGACAGCCCGCCGCCCCGGCCTCAGCGCACAAGAACAGGCGGCCACCGTCGTCCCCGCGGCAGCCGCCAGCAACGGGCCGACGGCCACGAGCATCTGCCCGTTGGCCGTACAGATCAGGTGGGAATCGGCGTCCCCGCACCCGTCACTGGCCATGGGGAACACGAACAAGCTGAACAGCGCTGCCAGCCCGGACCCACCCGCCAGCACCACCACCGCCACGATGGCACCAACCAGGCTCCCCGTACGCCGCTCCGGCACCTGACTCACGCAGCGTGACGCTACCCCATCACAACCCTCTCCGCGGGGCGCTATGCCAGCAAGAACCAGCGCAGGGTGGCCGCCAGCCAGCTCGCCTCACGCTTGTTCCACTGTAGATCCCAACAACACCCCCCAGGTGACCGGCGAGTTCCGGCAGGCTCACACCGGGACACATCAGCGCCCCGGTCGGGGTCCTGGCTGCTACCTTGCCCGCCGTGGACGATCACGAGTGGACGCTTATGCAGGGAGCGTGCGGGCCCGCCACCGAGGTTCCCACTCTGATCCGAGCGCTTCGCGACGGCGGCCCGGACTCGCGGGAGCAGCTCGAACGCGAGCTGAGCGACCATGTCCAGCACCAGGGCCAGCTCTATCCACCGGCCGTCCCCACGGCGCAGCTCCTCATCGACGCCCTCGCCGACGAGGACACTCACGATCGCCTCCTGGCGTGCGAGCTGCTGCAGACGATCGTCGAGAACGCGCACCACTACGAGGGCGAAGACTTCGCGGAGCCGACGCTGGGTGAGCTCAGCGCGGCCCGCGCCGCGTGGTGGTCACGCCGGCGGCGCGGCGCCGCCCACGAGCCGGTCGCCCCGGACCCGGTGGACCGGGAGGCGCACGAGGCGGTGCGGGCGGGAGTCCCGGCGTACCTGGAGGTCCTGCGGAGTGGGGATCGGCAGCTGCGTCGGGGCATGGCGACGTTGCTCGGGCATTTTCCGTCCGCCTGGCCGGTCATGGCGGCGGAGTTCGCCGAACGGCTCGCGGAGGAGGAGGATCCCGAGGTCGCGGCGGCGATCTGCCTGGCGGTCGGGAGGACAGGGCGGCTCGGGTACGGCCGGGTGGCGGCGGCTGCGGGTCTGTGGCGGGGGCACGGCGATCGGTACGTTCACCGGTGCGCACTGGCCGCGCTGGCTCGCGTGGTGGCCGAGACGGACACGGCGATGCTGGTGGAACTCGCCGACTGTCTGGTGACGACGGACGGCGGCGACTGGCAGAGCCCCGAGACCGTGCTGGCCGGGACCGCGTTCGACGCGTTCGGGAGGCGCCGGCCGGCCGAGGTCCCGGCGCGGCTCGCGGGGCTGCTGACCGTGCGGCTGCGCGATCAGCAGGGCCCCGAATGGTCCTACCTGGCCGTGCGGCTGCTGCTCGACATCGCCTTTCACGAGGGACCACTGCCCGACGGCGCCGGATTCGCGGGTCTCGACCGGGTCCAGCGGGACGCCGTGCTTGCCCTGATCGACACCGAGGTGCTGCTCTGGACGGAAGCCATCTGGCGGGATGTCGCCGAGTGCAACCTGCCGCACGTTCACGACGAGTTGTTCGCGTGGGTGGCTGGTCAGCCGGCGTTGTTCTGAACGGTGATGATGAGTTTGCCGCCCTTGGGGGTCTGGTGGCGTTCCAGGTCGGTGAGGGCGGGGATCGCTTCGGTGAGCGGGGCTGTGCGGGCGATCGGGATCTGGAGGATTCCGCGGGCGGCGAGGCGGGCGGCCTGTTCCAGGTCGTTCGTGACGGGCTGGGAGATCATGACCTGGTACGGGCCGGGGAGGGCGCTCCGGGCGAACTTCGCGGGGGTGGGGACGATGTCGATGATGCGGCCGCCGGGTTTGAGCAGGGTGTGGGCTGTTCGGCGCGGGAGGGTGCCGGGGGTGTCGAGGATGAGGTCGAAGCGGTCCTTGAGCTCTGCCGGGTCGAAGTCGAAGGCGACGATCGGGGCGATGCCGAGGTCGCGGGCCGCGTCGGAGGCGGTGGCACGGCAGCTGCCCGCCACTGAGGCGCCGTGTGACAGGGCGATCTGGACAGCCGCGCGGCCGACGCCGCCGAGGCAGCCGTTGATGAAGACGGACTGGCCGGGTTGCAGGTTTCCCTTGGTGAACAGGGCCTGGACGGCGGTCAGCCCGACCACGGGGAGCGCCGCGGCCTGCTCGTAGGAGAGGTCCGCGGGCTTGAGCACCACCGACTTCTCGTCGGCGAGGACCAGCTCGGCGAATGCTCCCGCACCCTTGAGACTCGTGCCGCCGAGCACCTCGTCGCCGGGGTGGAAACGGGTGACGCCCGCGCCGATCGCCTCGACGATGCCCGCGAAGTCGTTGCCGAGGCCGCGCGGGAAGGTGCGGCCGGTCATGACGCGCATGTCGCCGTTGCGGATCTTCCAGTCCATGGCGTTGGCGGCGGCTGCTCGTACGCGTACCAAAATCTGGCCCTTGCCTGGTTGTCCGGGGTTGAAGTCTTCCAGGCGCAGGACCTCGGGGCCGCCGTAGCGGTGGTACTGGATGCGCTTCATCAGGATCTCCGAGCGTTGATGTCATTTGATGACATGACCGTAGCACGGCGATGTCATCGAGTGACATGACGTGGGGCACACCTAGACTGGGAGGATGGGACGTTGGGAGCCGGGGGCGATGGGGCGGCTGCAGGAGGCCGCGCTGGACCTTTACCTGGAGCGTGGGTTCGAGCAGACGATGGTTGCTGACATCGCCGGGCGGGCCGGGGTCACCGCGCGTACGTTCTTCCGGTATTTCACCGACAAGCGTGAGGTCCTGTTCGCCGGGGCGTCCGAATTGGAGCGCAGGGCCCTCGAAGCCCTGGCGGAAGCCCCCGCCGACGCGTCGGCGCTGGATGCCGTGACGGCCGCGCTCGACGCGGCGGCCGAGGTGGTCGGTGGCGACCGGGAGCTGGCGCGCAAGCGGCAGGCGGTCATCCGGGCCAACCCGGAGCTGCAGGAGCGGGAGCTGATCAAACTGGCGTCGCTGGCGGCCGGGCTGGCCGATGCGTTACGGCAGCGGGGCGTCGACGCGCTGGAGGCGAGGCTGGCCGCGGAGGTCGGCGCCGCGGTCTACCGGGTCGCGTTCGAGCAGTGGATCGATGACAGTGAGGGTGGCACCGCTCGCGAGGCGCTGGGCCGGCTGCAGCCGATGATCAGGGATTGGGCCGGAAGCTCGCGTAGATGAGCTCGATGTCCTTCTTGCTGGAGGACCAGTCGGCGGCGCGGGTGGCCCAGTAGATGCCGTACGCCTGGTGGGCCGACGTGATGACGCCGCGGTTCAGGACGTGGCGGGTGCCGCCGTCGCTGTAGGTGTACTCCCAGTCCGCTGCCTTCTTGAAGTACTTGACTTCCTTGATGCTGATCTCGTGGTAGCCGCGGAGGTCGCCGCTGGAGGACCGGGCCTCGGCCTTGCCCTCCCAGTCGGCCTTCGGGTTCTTGGCGGGCGTGTTCGTCTGGTCGATGCCGAGGACGTGGCCCTTGCCGTCGCGGAAGTAGACCATCCCCTTCGACGTGGCGCCTTCTTCGAGGGTCCGCTTCCAGCCGATCGGGACATACAGCGAGAAACCCGTTTTGTCCTTGTACGCCTTCCACCCCGCCGGAAGCGCCGGCAAACCACCGGAGGCCGGGGACGGGGACGCCTTGGTGGGCGACGGAGCGACAGAGGACGGCGTAACGGCTGACGACGGCGTAACGGCCGAGGGGGCAGCGGAAGGGAGGGCCGAGGCCACCGGTGGCGGTACGGCGACGGGCTTGGCCGGGTCCGGCCGGGTCAGGGCCCAGGTCGCGCCCGAGCCGGCCAGGATGACGACCGCCGCGGCCGTGACGAGCAGCGGGCGGCGGCGACGGGACGGCTCGGCCGGCGGGGCGGCGGCTTTCTGCAGGCGGCGGCGCGTTTCCGCGGTGTCGATGCGCTGGGAGGGGTCCTTGCGCAGGAGGCCTTCGAGGACCGGCGCCATGCTGCCGGCCTGCTGCGGCGGGTCCGGCTCGTCGGCCGCGAGGGCGGTCAGGGTGCCCATGACAGAGTCACGTTTGTACGGTGAGCGACCCTCGACAGCCGTGTAGAGCGTCGCGCCGAGCGACCACAGATCCGACGCCGGGGAGTCCGTGCCGTCGCGGGCTCGTTCCGGGGACATGTAGTGCGGGGAGCCCAGGACCAGCTCGGAGCTGGTCGTGATGATGCTGTCGCCCTCGATGGTGGCGATGCCGAAGTCGGTGAGGACAACCCGCCCGTCGGTGCCGAGCAGGACGTTGGCAGGCTTCACATCCCGATGGCGTACGCCCGCCAGGTGAGCCGCCTCCAGCGCGTCGAGCACCTCGAGCCCGAGCACGGCCGCCCAGCGCGGTTCGAGCGGCCCGTCCTCGGTGATCACCTGCTGCAGCGAACGCGACGGCACGTACTCCATGACGATCCACGCGCGACCGTCGTTCTCGACCACGTCGTAGACCTGGGCGACGTTGGGATGGCTGAGCTGGGCCGCCGCCCGCGCCTCCTGCACCGTACGCCGGTGCACGGAGTCGCGTTCGGCGGCGACCAGATCATCGGGGAGCACGATCTCCTTGACCGCCACGTCCCGATCGAGAACGCCGTCGCGGGCCACCCACACCTTGCCCATACCACCGGCGCCCAGTGGCTCCCCCAGCACGTATCGCCCGGCGACCTCAACAGGAGCGGCAGTCATGCGACTCGATGTACCCCGCAACCGGCGAAGGCAACCTCAGGGCTTGAGCAGCACCTTGGTCCAGCCGGCCTCGCGCTTGTCGAACCGCTCGTAACCCTCGGCGGCCTGCGACAGCGGCAGCTCGTGCGACACGAGGAACGACGGCTGCGCGCGGCCCGCGATGATCAGGTCGCGCAGCCGGCGGTTGTAGCGCTTGACCGGCGCCTGGCCCGTACCCATGTGCTGGCCCTTGCTGAAGAACGTGCCGTAATGGAAGGCGATGCGGCCCTCCTTGGCCAGGTCGGAGGTCGCGCCCGGGTCCTCGGGGACGTAGACGCCGACCACGCCGCGGCCGCCGGTCGCGTCGAGGATCTGCTGGGCCGGGTCCGCCTTCGAGAAGTCGACCGGCGTCGCGCCGATCTTGCCGGCGAGGTCGAGGCGGTCCTTCTGCTTGTCGACCACGAACACCTCGGCGGCGCCGCGGATCATCGCGCTGTGCGCCGCCATCAGGCCGACCGGGCCGGCACCGAACACGACCACCTTGTCGCCGGGCTGCATCCGGGCGAGCTCGGTGCCGTGCCAGCCGGTCGGGAAGATGTCCGACAGCATGGTGAAGTCGTTCTCGTGCTCGGTGCCCTGCGGCAGTTCGAGCAGGTTGAAGTCCGCGTAGGGCACGCGCAGCAGTTCGGCCCGGCCGCCGTCGTAGGGGCCCATGTTCTCGTGGCCGAGGACCTTGCCCTCCTCCACCGACGTGCGCCCCTCGTACATGTGCAGGTCGGACCCGCAGATGTTCGTGGTGGTGTGAGCCGGCCTCCTCCACGATTGGTTACGTAACCGGGCTACCCGTCGGCGAGCTGCGGAAACGTCGCAGGGCCGGGGTCGTGACGGCGATCAGGCCGGTGGCTACGAGGGCCGCCGCTCCCCCGATGACCAGGGACGCGCCGCCGGAGGTGGCCGAGGCGACCAGGCCGGCACGGAGGTTGCCGAGCTCGGGGCCGGCGACACCGACGATGTTCTCCAGGACCGAGATCCGGCCCAGGTACGCCTGCGGCGTGGCGGTCTGCACCACGGTCCCCCGGGACACCACCGCCCACGTGTCGGCGGCGCCGGCGAGCGCGATGAGGCCGAGCACGGCGGGCAGGGCGGTTGCCAGGCCGGTCAGTCCGAGGGACGCCGCCCATACGGCGCCGCAGATCAGCATCACCACGCCGGCACGGGGACGGCGGGTGATCGTGCCGGACAGGATCGACGCCAGGACGCCGCCGACCGCGAGCGCGGTGGTGAACAGGCCGAGGATCTCGGGGCGGTCGCCGAACTTCTCGGCGTTGAGGACGGGGAACAGCGCGATCGGCATGGCGAGCAGCGTGGCCGCCAGGTCGGCGAGCAGGGAGCCGCGGACGGCGGGGGTGCTCACGGCGTACCTGAGGCCGTTTCTGACAGCGCTCAGACCGGGACTGCCGTCGGCGGGAGTGACCCCGCGCGGCAGGCCGGCCAGCCCGACGATGGAGGCACCGAACGTGACGGTGTCGATGGCCAGGCACCAGCCCACGCTCGTGGCCGCGGTGAGCAGGCCGGCCAGGGCCGGGCCGAGCAGCATGGCGAGCTGGAACGACAGGTGGTTGAGGGCCAGTCCCGCGGCGAGGCGGTCGCCCTGGAGCAGGCGTGGAATGAAGGTCCGCTTGGCGGGCGCGGCCAGGGCGCCGCAGCAGGAGGCCGCCGCGGTGAGCAGCAGCATCGCCGGCACCCCGCCGGTGCCGGTGAAGGCAACGGCGGTCATGAGGACGCCGACCGCGATCCGGGCGTAGGTGAGGCGGATCGCCAGCAGCCGCCGGTCGACGTGGTCCAGGAAGGCACTTCCGGCCAGGCCCAGCACGATCATGGGTACGCCCGCCGCGAGCCCGACGAGCCCTACCATCGCCGCGTTGTGCGTGCTCTGCCACACGAAGTAGATGACCGCGAAGTTGCCCATCTGGCCGCCGAAGCCCGACGCCGTACTGCCGAGCCAGAGCCGCCGGAACGCGACGTTCTCGCGCAGCGGCCGCAGATCCACGAGCGAGTTCACTGCAGGTTGTCCTGGAGGCGGTCCGGGAACGAACGGCGGGCAAGGGCGGCGCGGATGTCCTCGACGACCTTGGTGAGCGGGTAGGGCAGCTCGGCGTCGAGCGCACGGACGGTCGCCTCCGTGGCGCGCCACTCCGCGTTCATGAACGGCACGATCTCCGTCGCCCGCGCCGTGAGCTGAACCCGCCGCGTCCGTCCGTCGGGGCCCTCCGCGCTCTCCACGAGCCCGGCCGTGCGCATCGCCGCCACCGTCTGGCTCATCGCCGAGTGGGTGACGCCGCGGCGATCGGCCAGCTCCTGGATGGTGTGCGGGCCGAAGCGGCCGAGCGCGATCAGCGGCCCGACGAACCGGGTCCGTACACCCTCGATGCCCGCCTCGGTGTAGAGCGCGGCGATGTCCCGGTCGAGCTCGCCCAGCAGGGCGTGCACCGGCGACCAGTAGTTGCTGTCGAGCAGGTCCATGCCGAGAAAGTAACAGCGCTTATACAAATTGCGCGACCTGATTTAAACTTCCGGACGTGGATGACCTGTTGTACGCCCAGAGCCGGGTAACCGCCCTCGGCAACGCGTGGTGCCTGACGTTCATCAAGGGCGTCGACGAGCGCTCCGCGCTGCTGCGGATGGGCGCCTACCCGGACACGATCGCGGTCGCCCCGGACGTCCAGGACCGCGCCGTGGCGATGACGCTGGGCAAATGGGCGCTGGTGATCGAGCCGCGCGGCGTCGCGGGCGGTGACCATGTGCTGCTCGAGGAGGTCTCGCGCGGGACGGAGGCGCTGTCGGTGCTGCGGGACGACCAGGCCACGCCGCGGTTCACGTACGCGCTGGACGGCGCGGTCGCGGTCGCGTTCGATCCGGCGTACCCGGCGCCCGAACTGACGTGGGGCACCCAGCCGGACATGCTCGCCCACCTGACCCGGGCGATCGGGCTGCGCGAGCCGGACGGTGAGGACGACGAGACCTGGCGTGATGCCGAGGCGAAGGCCCTGGTCCTGGCGCAGCGCCTCACCAACGCCCGGGTTCCCGCCGACGCCTTGACCGCGCCACGGCTGTCGGCCCAGCTGGAGCCGTGGTTCGTCGGCGGCGTCCGGCCGGGTGATCTGCTGCGGGCGCGAGGTCCGCTACCGGCCGGGGGTCGCGACCTCGCTCTGACTCTGCTCCGGGAACAGGCCGCGAAACTCGGCATCGCCGACGCTCCCGGCCTTTCCAAGACACTTTCCTCCGGTGGCCCTGTTCGTGTGGAGTCCGAGCTCGGCCGCCAGGTGCGCGTCTGGCTGGCCGAGCCCGGAACCTACGGCGCGTTCACCACGGCCCTGCGCGGGGTGCTCGACCCCGACCCGGATGTGGCCCTGCGCGCTGCCCTTCGCCCGCTCTCCCCCGAGGAGCGCGCCACGTACCTCTAAGCCGACTCCTGGACCGAAGCCGACGCGATGACCTCGCGGTCCTCCTCGCGGTGCTTGCGGTACTGCCCGATGGAGTACGCGAGTGCGGCCGCCCACACCACGTAGATCACCGCGTAGACGCTGTAGCGGACCGCGTCCGGCGCGTCGATCCAGTCGCTGCGCAGCAGGGTACGCACGTTGGTGAGGATGATGACGCCGCCGACCGCCGAGCCGAGCACCCGCGGCGGGATGTGGCGCACCAGCCAGGCGGCGACCGGGGCGGCGATCACCCCGCCGAGCAGCAGCGCGAGGACCCACGTCAGGTTGATGTCCTCGGAGCCGATCCCGACGAAGAAGCCGATGCTCGCCGCGATCGCGACCAGGAACTCGCTCGTGTCGATCGAGCCGATCGTCTTGCGGGGCTCGAGCCGGCCGCTCGCGAGGATCGCCGGCGTGCCGACCGGTCCCCAGCCCCCGCCGCCGGTCGCGTCGACGAACCCGGCCACGACGCCGAGCGGCGCGAGGAACCGTTTGCGCAGCGGCTTGCCGAGGTTGCCCTTCGGCAGGCCGAGCGTGGTGAACCGGATGAAGACGTAGAGCCCCAGCACCAGCAGGATGATCGACATCAGCGGCGCCGCGGTCGCCGTGTCGAGCCCGGACAGGAACGTCGCGCCCGCGAACGCGCCGACCGCGCCGGGCAGGCCGATCTTGAGCACCACCCGCCAGTCGACGTTGCCGAACCGCCAGTGCGAGAAGCCGGACATCAGCGTGGTGCCGATCTCCGCCAGGTGCACGGTCGCCGACGCCGCGGCCGGGTTGGTGCCGATCGCCAGGAGCAGTGTTGTGGACGTGACGCCGTACGCCATGCCGAGACTGCCGTCGACGAGCTGCGCGCCCAGTCCGACCAGGGCGAGCAGCAGCAGCCTACGCACGGGCCGGTCCTGCCGGGATGTCACCGCGCAGGGTGATCCGGTGCATGACGCGCCGATCCGTTCCGTAGTCGCGGTTGGCGTAGTGCGCGGTGCTGCGGTTGTCCCACATGGCCACGTCGCCGAGGCGCCAGCGGTGCCGGACGATGTGCTCCGGTTTGGTCAGGTGGGCGTAGAGCAGGTCCAGGATCGCGCGGCTCTCGAACTCGGAGACGCCGACGATGTGCGAGGTGAAGCCCGGGTTGACGAAGATGCCCCTGCGGCCGGTCTCCGGGTGCACGCGGATCACCGGGTGCTCCACGGGGTCGAGGCGGGTGACGATCTCGCCGTCCCATTCGTTGCCCTGCCCGCCGCGGCGCTGGGCCAGGTAGTAGCCGAACTCGCGGGTGCCGTCGTGCACGGCCGTGAGCCCGTCGACGAGTTGCCGTACGCCCGGCGACAGCGATTCGTACGCCAGCTGCGCATCCGCCCAGTTCGTGTCGCCGCCGCTCGGGGGCAGGGTCACCGAGCGCAGGATCGAGCCGAGTGGCGGGCGGCGCATGAACGTGACGTCGGTGTGCCACACGTCGGCGAAGCCGTTGTCGGTGCTGTCGAGGGCGTACACCTCGGGGTGGGCCGCGTCGACGCCGCCGACCACCGGGTGCGAGGCGGTCAGCTCGCCGATGCGCCGCCCGAGGGTCACCTGGCCGTCGTCGTCGAGGCTCTGGTCGCGGAAGAACAGCACCTTGCGGTCGACCAGCGCGGCCCGGACGGCGGCGACCTGCTCGTCGGTGGCGGTGGCCAGGTCGACGCCGTGCACGATCGAGCCGAAGTGGGGGCCTAGCGGTTCTAATTGGAGGGCGGTGATCGCTGCGGTCATGCGGGGACTCCTTCGGGGCCGATCGCTTTTTCAGAGACAGTTGCCGCTTCGCGGACGGCGTGGCCGATCTGGGAGCGCAGGGCGGCGTACTCGGGCAGGCCGCGGAGCTCGTCCGGGGCGAGACCGTCCCGGGGCAGCCCGACCTTCAGGTCGAGCGCCACCCGCCCGGGCCGGGCGGTGAGAACCACCACGCGACTGCCGAGGAAGACCGCTTCATCAACACTGTGGGTGACAAATACACAGGTACGCCCGGTGCGCGCACTCACCCGCCGCAGATCCTCCTGAAGCCGCTCGCGGGTGAGCGCGTCCAGGGCTGCGAACGGCTCGTCGAGCAGCAGCAGCGGGTTGTCGACGGCGAGCGCCCGCGCGATGGCGACCCGCTGCTGCTGGCCGCCGGAGATCTGCCAGGTGCGCCGGTGCGCCACGTCGTGCAGGCCGACGCCGGCGAGCAGCTCGTCGACGCGGTCGGTGGGCAGGCCCGCGTACCTGAGTGCCAGGGCGACGTTCCCGCCGACGGTCTTCCACGGGAAGAGCCGAGGCTGCTGGAACACCAGCCCGGCACCACGGCCGGGTCGCGGGGCGCGGCCGCCGGTCAGGACCGTACCCGTGGTGGGTTGCTCGAAGCCGGCGATGAGCCGCAGCAGGGTGCTCTTGCCGCAGCCGGACGCGCCGACCAGCACCAGGAACTCCCCCGCCGGCACACTCAGGCTGACCGGCCCGACCGCGGTGACATCGCCGTAGGAGTGCTCGACGTTCGCGAGTTCTACCGCCGCGCTATCCGAGGACATCCGGCAGGCCCTTCACGTAGATGGACTTCTGCACGGTGGTCAGGTCGGGGACCGCGTCGATCTTCTGCTGCTCCTTGAGGAACTGCGCGGCGCTGACCAGGTTGTCGGCGAGCTTGCCGACCTTGGCCTCGGTGCCCAGCCACTCGTCGCTGGAGATGTCCGCCGGTTTGAGGAAGACACCCTGGCTGAGCTGGTTCTGCGCGTCCGCGGGGGTCAGGTTGAGCTCCTGCGCGACGGACTTCGCGGCGGCGGCCGGGTCACTGGCGATCAGGTCCAGGGCCTGCGCCTCCACCTTGCGCCACGCGTCGACGGCCTCCGGGTGGGCCGACGCGAACGCCGTGGAGACCACCCCGAGGTCGAGGGTCGGCTTGCCCGCGGTGGCGAGCTGCCGGCTGCTGATCAGGACCTTGCCGGTCTTCTTCAGCTCGTCGAGCGAGGGCAGCCACGAGTACGCCGCGTCGAGGTCACCGCGCGTCCAGGCGGCCAGGATGTCCTGCGGTTCGAGGTCCACGATGGTCACGTCGGACTCCGCGACGCCGGCCTGCTTCAGCGCGGCGAGCAGGCTGTAGTGCGCGGTCGACGCGAACGGTGTGGCGACCTTCTTGCCGCGCAGCCCGGCCACATCGGTGACGCCGGAGCCGTTGCGGGCCACCAGCGCCTCGTTGTCACCGGCCACGTCGAGCACGAACGCGACCTGGTACGGGATGTTCAGCGGCGCCGAGAGCCCCCGCGCGACCGGGCTGGATCCGATGGCGGCGATGTCCAGGCTCTTCGCCACGAACGCGGTGTTGATGCTGGCACCGGAGTCGAACTTGGTCCACTTGATCTCGTAGTCCGGCAGTGCCTTCTCCAGCAGCCCCTGGTTCTTCACGACCAGGTCACCACTCGGGAACGCCTGGTACGCGATCCGGATCGTCTTGCTGTCCGGGCTCGTGTTACCGCTCGCGGCACCGTTACCGCAGGCGGCGCTCGCCAGCAGCAGCGCAGTGGCGGCAGCGAGGACGGGCAGAAGTCTTCTCATGGGGATTGTCCTTAACTACGGCCCCGCCACGGGATCAGCCGAGTCTCGGCCGTCCGCAGCAGGGCGTCGATGAGCAGGCCGGAGAGGCCGATGGCGAACAGTCCCAGCACCACGACGTCGGTCTGCGAGTAGCGCTGCGCGTCCCGGATGAGCCCGCCGATCCCGGGCACCCCGTTGATCGTCTCGGCGGCGACCACCGACGAGTACGCCACCCCGACGGCGAGCCGGATCCCGGTGAAGATCTCCGGCAGCGCGTTCGGCAGCACCACGTCCCGCACGATCTGCCAGCGCCCCGCCCCCAGCGCCCGCGCCGCCTCGACCAGCCCGGTCGGCGCGGAGTAGACGGCCGCGGCCGTGGCGACCGCGACGGGCGGCAGGGCGGCGATCGACAGCAGCCACAGCTTGGGCGTCTCGTCGATGCCGAACCAGATGATGAACAGGCTGAAGTACGCGAGCGGGGGTAGCGCCCGCACGAACGTGACGACCGGCTCGGCGACGACCCGGATCCAGCCGACGGTCCCCATCACCACGCCGAGCACCAGGCCCGCGGCGACACCGATCACCGATCCGATCAGGATGCGGCGCAGGCTCACCCCGAGATGCTCGATCAGCAGATGCCCGCTGTACCCGCGGACACCGTCGTGGGTGGTCGACGTGACGATCAGCTGGTGCCACACCGCGCCCGGGCCCGGAATGAACACCGGATTGCGGGTCACCCGGGCGGTGATCTCCCAGAGGGCGTACAGCACGAGCAGCGCGACGACCCGCAGCAGCACCCGCCGCCTGCCACCCTTCGCCCGGGCCGTGCGAGCGCCGCCGGTGGCCGGCTCCGTGGTGGGACGCACGGGCGCGATGATGCTCACGGGACACTCCTTCTTCGACGGCAGGCCTCGATCATGGACACCTGTCGGATGCCGCCCCCATTTCCTACCCTGCCCATCGGTATTTAGGCAATCACGGAACGCCGTCCGTCCCGCTCTCTGGGCCGCACCCACGCTCCCTGGGGCTCCCGGTCGGGCTCTCGCCGGCTCTCCCGCCCGCCGAATTGAGCTGCGATCCCCGTACGCCGCGGCTATCGTCGGCCGGGTGAGGCACTACTACTTCCTGTGACGGGACCCGTAACGACCCGCTCCCCACGTGAGCGGGCCGTTCATCGTGTCCTTGTTCCGGCTCCAGGAAGAGGCGAGCCTTGCGCGCGCAACTCACCATGTCCGATGTCCATCTCGCCCGGGGCGGACATGCCGTCCTGCGGGGCGTCGATCTGACCGTCTCCCCCGGCTCGCGCTGGGGAATCGTCGGCGACAACGGCCGGGGAAAGAGCACGGTGCTCCAGGTGCTCTCCGGTGACCTGGTCCCCGATCGAGGGGGGGGTCTCCCGGCTCGGGAGTCTGGGGGTCGCCGGGCAGGAGCTGGCGGGCTCCGGGCGTACCGTCGAAGGACTGATCTCCACCCACCTGGCCGCCGCCAGGGCCGCGGTTCGTGCCGTTGACGACTCGATCGCGGGCGCCGGCGCCGCCTATCAAGCGGCCCTGGACGCCGCGGTCGCGCTCGACGCCTGGGACGCCGATCGCCGCGTCGACATCGCGCTGGAGGCCCTCGGCGCCGTCACCGACCGTGAGCGGCCGCTGGAGACGATGTCGGTCGGTCAGCGCTACCGGGTGCGCCTGGCGTGCCTGCTCGGCGCGAACGACGACTTCCTGCTGCTCGACGAGCCCACCAACCACCTCGACCAGCAGGGCCTGGAGTTCCTCACCGCACGGCTGCGTGCCTGGCCGGGCGGGATCGTGCTGGTCAGCCACGACCGCGACCTGCTGTCCGAGGTGGCGACCTCGGTCCTGGACCTCGACCCCAGCCGCGACGGCCGCCCCGTTTCCTACGGCGACGGCTACGCAGGGTACGTCCGCGGTCGCCACGCCTACCTCCAGTCATGGACTGACGACTACGCCGCGCACCAGGCAACCCAGGCCCGGCTCGCCGGCGACCTCGCGGCGGCGCAGGCCCGGCTGAGCACCGGCTGGCGCCCGGACAAGGGCACGGGAAAGCATCAGCGCGCCACGCGGGCACCGGCCCTGGTCCGCTCGGTGCACCGCCGCGCTTCTGACCTTGCCGCTCACGAGGTCCCCATGCCGTCCCCACCAGCACGGTTCGTCATGCCCGCGCTGACCGCGCCGGCCGGCGTGATTCTCGTCGAGGCCACCGGCGTCCGGGTCCACGGCCGCCTCGAAACCCCGGTCGACCTCGCTCTTTCGGCGGGCTCCCGCCTGGTGGTCACCGGCCCCAACGGCGCCGGCAAGTCCACCTTGCTCGCCGTCCTCGCCGGGCTGCTGCCGCCTTCCGAGGGCTCGGTACGGTGTCACCCCGCCGCCCGGATCGCCCTGCTGGCCCAGGAATCGCCTCGTGATGACCGGCTCTCGACCGGCCAGAAGCGGCGCCTCGACCTGGCCGCGGTGCTGGCCGGTCAGCCGCACGTGCTGCTGCTCGACGAGCCGACGAACCACCTCTCGACGGCCCTGGTCGGCGAGCTCACCGAGGCCCTGGCCACCACCGGCGCGGCGGTCGTCCTGGCCACGCACGACCGGTGGCTGCGCCGCGAAACCGCGGATTGGCCGCAACTCCTGCTACAAGTCGGGGATGACAAAACCCGAGGACGAGGTCGTCACGCTGGCGAGTGAGCTCATCGCCATCGACACCACCAACCCCGGAACGTACGGCGGGCCGGGACCCGAACGGGCCGGAGCCGAGTACGTCGCCGCGAAGCTCGCCGAGGTCGGACTCTCCGCGGAGTACGTGGAGTCGGGAGCACCGGGACGGGGCAACGTGATCGTCCGGCTCGCCGGGGCGGACCCGGCGCGCGGGGCGTTGCTGGTGCACGGGCACCTCGACGTCGTCGCCGCCGACCCCGCGGACTGGTCGGTGCATCCGTTCTCCGGGGAGGTCCGCGACGGGTACGTGTGGGGGCGCGGCGCCGTCGACATGAAGGGGATGCTGGCGATGATGCTCGCGGTCGCCCGGCACTTCAAGCGCACGGACGTCGTACCTCCCCGGGATCTGGTCTTCGCGTTCCTGGCCGACGAGGAGGCCGGCGGCGTGGTGGGCGCGCAGTGGCTCGTCGAGCACCGGCGGGACCTGTTCGACGGCGTCACCGAGGCGATCAGCGAGGTCGGCGGGTTCTCGGTGGAACTGGGTGGGCGGCGGGCGTACCTCGTGGAGACCGCCGAGAAAGGGTCCATGTGGTTGCGGCTCGCCGCCCGGGGCACCGCCGGGCACGGGTCGCTGCTGCACACCGACAACCCGATCGCGAAACTGGCCGCGGCGCTGGACCGCCTCGACCGGCACCGTTTCCCGCTGATCCTGACCGACCCGGTGCGCGAATTCCTGGCCGGGTCCGGGCTCCCGTTCGACCCCGCCGACCCCGAGGCCACGGTCGCGAAACTGGGGCACCTGTCCCGGCTGATCGAGGCGACCCTCCGCGACACGGCGACCGTGACGATGGTCGACGCGGGCTACAAGTCCAATGTGGTGCCGTCGATCGCCCGGGCCACCGTCGACGGGCGCATGCTCCCGGGGCGCGACGCCGCGTTCCGGGCCGAGCTGGCTTCGGTGCTCGGGCCCGACATCGAGGTCGAGTGGGACAGCCTGCCCGCGGTGCAGACCAGCTTCGACGGCGACCTAGTCGCGGCCATGGCGGCGGCCATCACCGCCGAGGACCCCGGGTCGCGCCTACTGCCCTACATGCTTCCCGCGGGTACGGACGCCAAGTCCTTCGCCCGCCTCGGCATCCGCCACTTCGGGTTCGCCCCGCTGCAGCTCCCGCCGTCGCTCGACTTCACCGCACTGTTCCACGGCGTCGACGAGCGGGTGCCCGTCGACGCGCTTCGGTTCGGATCCCGGGTGCTGGACCGGTTGCTGCGTTCCTGCTGATCGTCTGTTAGCGTCGGAGCCGGTCATGAGTGCCAGCGCGTAGCCCCGGCTTGCTGGCCGGCAACCCTTGCGTTCGCGATGGGGTGCCCCGGGTGAGGACCAGGCCTGCGCCGATCCCGGTGCGGGCAAGCGCGGGCCCCGGGGAGTCGGGACCCCGACCTCACGGAGCTTCCCTGTGACTCTTGCTGTGCAACGCGACCTCGACATCGTCGGCGGGGACCTCACCACCACCCTGCCCTCCGGCGACGTGGTCGGGTTCGCCCACCTCGACTACGCGGCCTCGGCCCCCAGCATCCGCGCGGCCGCCGACGCGGTCACTGCCATCCTTCCGTACGCCGGGAGCGTCCACCGCGGCACCGGACTCCGCGCCCAGACCTCGACGCTGGAGTACGAACGGGCCCGCGACGTGGTCGCCGAGTTCGTCGGCGCCCGCCCCGGCGACGAGGTCATCTTCACCCGCAACACCACCGACGCCCTCAACCTGCTCGCCCGCGCCCTCCCCGACGGCACCACCACCATCGTCTTCGAGACCGAGCACCACGCCAACCTCCTGCCCTGGCCGAACCAGCTCCGCCTCCCGGTCCCCGCCACCCCCGACGACGCGGTCGAAGCCGTGCGCGCCGCCCTGCGTACGGTCGAAGGCCCCGTCCTCGTCGCCGTGACCGCCGCGAGCAACGTCACCGGCGAGATCTGGCCGGTCCGCCGCATCGCCGACGCCGCCCACGCCGCCGGCGCCCGCGTGGCGGTGGACGCCGCCCAGCTCGCCCCGCACGCCCCCATCAGCCTCACCGACCTCGGCGCCGACTACCTCGCCTTCTCCGGCCACAAGCTCTACGCCCCCTTCGGCACCGGCGTCCTCACCGGCCGCGCCGACTGGCTCGACGCCGCACCCCCCTACCTCGCCGGCGGCGGCGCCAGCGCCTCCGTGGGCGAAACCCCCGGCGACGTCACCTGGACCACCGGCCCCGCCCGCCACGAAGCCGGCACCCCCAACCTCATCGGCGCCGTAGCCCTCGCCGCCGCCTGCTCCGCCCTCCTCCGCACCGACCGCACCGCCCTCCACCACCGCGAACAGGAACTCCTCACCTGGCTCCGCTCCGGCCTGGGCCCCCTCCCCGGCCTCCTCGAAGTCAACACCTTCGCCCCGGACCACCCCCGCGTAGGCATCATCTCCCTCGCCCTCGCAGCCCACGACCCCGCCGCCATAGCCAGCACCCTCTCCACCCACCACGGCATCGGCGTCCGAGCCGGCCAGTTCTGCGCCCACCCCCTCACCCGCCGCCTCACCGGCACCACCCACACAGCAGCCTGCGGCTTCTCCGAAAGCCTCCTCCGAATCAGCTTCGGCCTAGGCACCCCCGACGACCACATCACCCGCCTGATCACAGCCCTCTCCACCCTCACCCACCCCTAACCCCCTCCCCCCCATCCCCCACCCGCTGCCACCCCTTGGCCGAGCTGTATCCGCCCAGCCAAGCTCCACCTCACCCATAGGCCCTCCTCCACCAAGCCCGCCGCCTGACTGACCCACCCCGCCCACCCAGGCCCCTGGCTACCGGCCAACCCCGAGCCTCTCGGACCACCTGAGCCCCTCGGCCACCTGAGCCCCTCGGGCACCTGAGCCCCTCGGGCACCTGAGCCCCTCGGCCACCTGAGCCCCTCGGGCACCTGAGCCCCTCGGGCGCTCGGGCGCTCGGGCGCTCGGGGGAGGTGAGCCACGAAGGCCAGCAAAGAAGCTCGGACGTGAACAGGCGAAGAAGCTCGAACCCAGTTCGCCTGCACGGGCGCCATTCCTGCGCAGGCTCTCCCTTCTCCACACGGATGTACTTCCCTTCGCAGGCACCCCTGCCCCCGCGCAGGCGCCCTTTCCCGCGCAGGCGCCCTTTCCCGCGCAGCAAGCAGCATAATTCGACTAACCAAACTCCATGCCGGCCAAAATATGGAAAACCAGCACCACCGCTCGGCCATCCGTAACGGCAGCGCAAAGAGTCACCTACCAACATCAGGGCGGCCGCCTTCCACCTAACTCATTCCACAATCCAAATGAACACAACGGTAAATCGAATTCCCCAATCCACAAGAACGCCCCAATCGACATAAGCGCCCTGCACGCTTTGCCATACTCTAGGTTTCCCGCGTCCCGAGAACCGCTCCGCAAAAGCGACAGGCACCATCGCAGAAATCCGCGTCGGCCCGCCCCCGCAATTCTCCGGCATCGGTTTCTCACCTCGGCGCGCTCTGCGCCCACCCCGCCGGCACCAGGCCCCGCAAGCCGACTCCGAGTGCCGCAGCTCCCACCGCGCGAGGGTGTCGAGGCCTCGGATGCCGACTCCCCTGCTCCCGGTAGCTGCAACTTCCTACTCGGTTCACGCCGTACCGCAGGCAGCAACAGGTGCGCCACCAGTAGCGGCCGCGGGGTTGTCGGCGTTCCTCTCAAGGCTCGCCACCGCGGTTCGGGCCGCGCGGATGGAAGTACCAGAGTCAGGCTAAAGATCTTCCGCCTACTCGACGCTGGAGGTCGGAGGCGTGCCGGCTGCGGCTGCGGCTGCGGCTGCGGCTGCGGCTGCGGCTGCGGCTGCGGCTGCGGCTGCGGGAGTTTTGGCGCTGGCGATGAGGCGGCAATCGATAACGCTGCAGCTGCCGCCATCACCGCTGGTCTCAGCACTGATGCTGGAGCTGACGTTCGACGTGATGCGGGCGCCGGGTTGGGTTCTGACGGCCACTGGCTCGATGCCGACCGTGGAGAGGGCGGGGTTCGGAGCACCCGCACCGCCGCCGAGCCTGACATCGCAGAGGCAGGCGCTTGCGTAGGTGTCGGCGTCTCCCACTGCGACGACCATGGAGGATGCGGGACCTTCAACGCCCGAACAGGCGCCGGCATTCGGGGTAAGGCTGCGATTCGGACTGCGCTTGCGGTTCGGGCTGCGGCTGTGGTTCGGGCTGCGGCTGTGGTTCGGGCTGCGGCTGCGGTTCGGGCTGCGGCTGCGGCTGCGGTTCGGGCTGCGGCTGCGGTTCGGGCTGCGGCTGCGGCTTGTGGCGGTGCAGGCGCGGGTGTTGGGCGCTGCGGTGGTGGTGGTGTGACGGTGGCGAGGATGTCGTCCCAAGGGATACCGCTGGTGGCGTGGAGGGTGGGGTTTCCTTGGGCGGCGCGTAGTTCGAGGAGGCGTTGGACGTGCAGGCGGTATTTGCCCCA
>NZ_BOQP01000018.1 GCF_018332715.1 Winogradskya consettensis
GGGCCGTTGCCAGACGCGGTGAGCGCCTGCAGGCCGTTGTCTACGAGGGCTGCTGTGTGGTCCGGCTCCGCCACCTGCCGGGACCGCTGCCGCCTTGGCCGCTGACGGTTGGGGCGCTGACGGTTGGGGCGCTGACGGTTGGGGCGCTGACGGTTGGGGCGCTCCTGGTGGAGGGCGCTGACGGTGGAGGGCGCCGCTGCCTAAAGAGGGCCGCTACCTGTCCGGACCGCTGCTGACATGATCGCTGGCTGCCAAGGTCGCTGCATGCCCTGATCGTTATTTGCCCTGATCGCTCGACCAGGTCGCTGCATGCCCTGATCGCTATCTGACCAAATCGCTATCTGACCAGGCCATCACCTGACCAGGCCATCGCCTGACCAAGCATTGGCTAACCAGGCCATTGGCTGAGGGTGAGCGCTGTCTGACGATGGGCGTCGCTTGGGGAGGGTGGGTGTCTTTGGGTGGGGGCTCTTGTGGGGGGTGGGGGCTGGGGGTGGTGCCAAATTGAGACGGTTGTCTATTCGGTTTTCGTCCTAATATGGGGCCGTGCTCCACGGTGTGGTTCGTCGGGCGGGTGGGAGTGTCCTGCCGGTTGTCGGCGTGCTGGCGTTTTTGGGTGCCTGTGGGGAGCCTCCGGAACCGCCTAGGACGGCGCCGCCGATTTCGGGTGCGTCCGGGCCTGTGCCGTCGTCCTCGTTGTCGGTTCCGGCGCTTGGTGGGTATACGGGGGTGCCTACGGGCGGGGCGACGTATCCGGGTGTGGTGCCGACCAATCCGGTGATTACGCCGCCGGTCTACACGCCGCCGCTCTACACGCCGCCGGTCGTCGTTCCGACTACGACCACTCCGACGACGACGCCGACCACGCAGGGGCCGTCGCCGGCGCCGCTGTGCACCGGGGGTCCCAGCGCTCAGCAGTTGATCGCCGTCGTCGAGGGCACGCCCGGCATTCCGGATGAGCCGCTGAAGGTCACCACCGGGCCGTTTTGCTCCGGAGAATGGCAATTCGCGGTGATGGAGATCGTGGCGGACGACGCCGAGGACAAGTATGAGCCGCTCGCCGTGGTCACCACGGGCAAGCCGGCAACGCTCAAGCTCATCGAGGCCGGCGCTGACGTGTGCAGCAACGAGGTCCAGGCTCAGGCTCCGGTCGGCATCCGCGTACGGGCCTGCGGGGCTTGATCCTCACGAAGTCATAGGGTGGAGGCATGCCCGGAACCCCGCCCACGCGTTTTGTATATCTTGGACCCGAGGGCACCTTCACCGAGCAGGCCCTGCGGACGATCCCCGCAGCCGAGCATGCCGTGCGCACACCCGCGCGCAGCGTGCCCGAGGCGCTGGAGGCTGTGCGGGTCGGGGACGCCGACGCTGCGCTTGTGCCGTTGGAGAATTCCGTCGGCGGGGCTGTGCCGGTCACCCTTGATGAGCTGGGCACCGGCTCGCCGCTCGTGATCACGCGGGAGGTGGTGCTGCCGGTCGAGTTCGTGCTGGCCTCAGCGTCGCTGACCCCGCTCGCCTCGGTGCGGTCCGTGGCCGCGCACCCGCAGGCTTCCGCGCAGTGCCGGGGCTGGCTGCAAGCGAACATGCCCGACGCCGTGGTCGTTGACGTCCTCTCCAACGCCGCCGCCGCGGTGGCCGCCGCCGCGGGGGAGTTCGACGCTGCCATCTGCGCGCCTATCGGAGTGCCGCGGAACAACCTGACCGTGCTCGCTGAGAAGATCGCCGACCGGGCGGACGCGGTGACACGGTTCGCGCTGCTGTCCCGGCCTGCCCCGCCGGCCCCGCCTACCGGCGACGACGTGACCTCGCTGGCCCTGATGATCGACCACGACCGGGTGGGCGCGTTGCTCGCGGTCCTCACCGAGCTCGCCGTCCGGGGCATCAACCTGTCCCGCATCGAGTCCCGTCCGACCGGCGAGCAACTCGGCGTCTACGTCTTCTTCCTCGACTGCACGGGGCACATCGCCGAGCCCCGGCTCGGCGAGGCACTACAGGGTCTGCGACGCATCTGCTCGGACGTGCGCTTCCTCGGTTCCTACCCCAAGCATCGCTGGTCCAAGAAGGCCCGCGAGGAACCCCTGCCCTCCCAGCCCGGCCTCACCAACACCGACTTCGCCGACAGCGCGGCCTGGCTCACGCGCCTCCGCTCTGGCGAACCTGCCTGACCCCAGTCGCGAGCGCGGGGACGCGGGCGCGAGCGGGGTGCCGGCGCGAGCGGGGGGTGTTGTGGGGTTGAAGCCGGGGGTGAGCCGCTTCGCGGGGTGTGGGAGCGCTGGGTCGCGGGGGTGACCATTTACTCAGGCTGAGGGCCCGGGAACCCCGTTCTGGCGCCGCTGAGGCGCCTGGGGTTGCCGGGCCCGACCTCGGCGGGAGCTGCGGTCTGCACCGCCCACCGAGCTACGACATCTGCTTCCAGAATTTGATCTTGTTGCTCTTGCTGGGAGCTGCTCAGTCGCCGAGGAGATTTCCCAGGAGGCCGCCGCTTTGCTGCTGGCCCTGGGCGGCGCCGGCGAGGCCGCCGGGGGGTTCTTCGGAGGGCTGGACCACGACGAAGCCCTGGCCGGCGAAGCTCATGGTGAAGCGTTCGCCGGTGCTGCGGCCCAGCAGTGTGCCGAGGCCCATCTGCTCGGCTCGGTGGTAGCCGGTCTGGAGGCTGGCGGACCAGCAGATGGCGGCCTGGGGGTCCACGTAGGTGGGTTGGTCGACGGTGAGTACGACCGGGGTGCCCTTGGTGGTTACCGCGATGCGGCCGGCGCCGGTGAAGACGCAGTTGAACAGGCCGGCGTTGGAGGCCATGCCGACGCCTTTGACGAGTTTGATGTCGTAGTTGAGCGTGGAGTCGAAGGCGAGGACGTTGGCGCCGTTGATGGAGAGGCCGTCGCCGTGTTCGAGGTCGATCAGGTGGATGTCGGCGGCGTTCTCGGCGAGGAAGACGTCGCCGCGGCCGCTGACGCGCATCAGGGGGACGCCTTCGCCGGTGAGCTTCTGCTTGAGGAATTTGCCGATGCCGCCGGAGCCGAGGGCTTCGAAGTTGACCTGGCCCTGGTAGGCGACCATGGAGCCCACCCGGGCCATGAACTCGCCGTTCAGCTCGGCCTTGAGCAGTTTGTGGTTCTGCAGTCGCAGACCGGGCTGGGCCGATTCCTTCTCGAGGTTCTCGGCCGAGAACAGTTCGCTGCGCATGAAGCTCCTCCTGTGGGCTTGGATCCTCAGGGTAGGGCCGTCAGGCAACGCCCGGTTCGGCCGATCAGCCCCATCCCAACTCGTGCAACCGCTGGTCATCGATGCCGAAGTGGTGTGCGATCTCGTGCACGACGGTGATCGCGACCTCGTCGATGACGTCCGTCTCCGTGTCGCAGACGGCCAGGGTCGGCAGGCGGTAGATGGTGATGCGGTCGGGCAGCACCCCGGCGTAGTCCCAGCCGCGGCTGGTGAGGTCGGTGCCCTCGTAGAGGCCGAGCAGGCCGAGGCTGCCGTCGGCGGGCAGGTCCTCGACCATGATCACGACGTTGTTCATGGATTTGAGGAGCTCGGGCGGGACCTCGTCGAGGGCCTCACCCACGAGCTCCTCGAAACGTTCACGGCTCATCTCGACCGGCACACCACCCATTGTGCTCCACCCGCCGGACCCCGAAACGTGTCGCGGCGGACGGGTGGAGCAGAGGTGCGCGTGGGTCAGGAGAGGGTGGCGCTCAGGGTGATCTCGGCGCCCGGGGAGAGGAGGCGGGAGATCGGGCAGTTCGCCTTGGCGTCCTCGGCGATCTTCTGGAACGTGTCGGCGTCGACGCCGGGCACGTTGCCCACGGTCTCCAGGTCGATGCGGGTCACCGAGAACCCGGCGTCGCTCTTGTCGAGGTGGACCTTGGCGATGGTCTCGACCGAGGTCGGGACGAAGCCCTCGTCGGACAGCGCCTTCGAGAACGCCATCGAGAAGCAGCCGGCGTGCGCGGCGCCGATGAGCTCCTCGGGGTTGGTTCCCTCGCCCTCCTCGAAGCGCGACTTGAAGGAGTAGTTCCCCTCGTAGCCGCCCTTACCGGTTTTGATCGTTCCGTTGCCCTCGGTCAGGTTGCCGGACCAGCGGGCGGTAGCAGTGCGAATAGGCATGAGAAGAACGCTAGCCCATGCACCGCCACGGTGGCCGGTGGACGCCGCGCGGGCAATGATTGGTCCCATGTCGGTGATTGAGTTCGGGCCGGGCCGCTTCGGGCCTCTCGGCCGTCTGGGGCGGGACCGGCGGATCGCGCCACTCGCCGCCGGGCTGGGAGCGGTCGCACTTTTCGCCTCGCTGATCGCCGAGTGGCAGGTCACCCGGATCGACGCGACGGAGCTGCGCGAGAGCAACGTCGGCAATCGCCCGTTCGAAAGTTCGATCGGCGACCTGGGCGGGTGGGGTGCCGGATACCTCGCCGGGCTGTTCGTGCTGGTCGTCGCGGTGGCATTGCTTCTGTTCGGGCCGGTGCCGGGGCGGGCCTACGCGCGGCTGGCCACGCTGGGCTCCGGTGGCGTGCTGCTCGCCGTGGTGGTGGCGGCGTTCTCCACGCTCGATCGGACCAGTTTTGTGCTGCGGCAGGTCGAGCTGGCCTCGTTCAACGACGACCAGTTCTCGATCTCGATCGGGCGCGGGCCCTGGTGTGCCGGGGCGGGGGTGCTGCTGATTCTGCTGGCTGCCTACCTGGCGCCCTTCGCGGTCGCAGGTCACCCCGTCCTCGTCGAGGCCGCTGTCATCGAGGATGATCCACTCGATCTGACCGTGACTCCGGCCGCCCCGGTATATCGAGGTGAAATGGGAACAGGCACGCCGGTAGTCTGACAATCGTGATTGACCTGCGTCTGCTTCGCGAAGAGCCCGAGCTGATCCGTGCCAGCCAGCGGCTGCGCGGCGAGTCCACCGACAAGGTGGATGACCTGCTGCGCGCCGATGAGGAGCGCCGGTCCGCGACCCAGCGGTTCGAGGCTGTCCGGGCGGAGCAGAAATCCCTGGGCAAGCAGATCCCCAAGGCGTCGGCTGACGAGCGGGTCGCGCTGCTCGCCCGCACCAAGGAACTCGCCAATGAGGTGAAGGCCACCGAGGCCGCCGCCAACGCCGCCGACGAGGCGCTGCGTGCGGCGCATCTCGCCGTGCCCAACCTGGTCACGCCGGGGGTCCCGCCGGGCGGCGAGGACGACTTCGTGGTGCTGCGCGAGGTCGGTGACCGGCCGCAGATCGAGAATCCGAAGGACCACCTGGAGATCGGTGAGGCGCTGCGTGCGATCGACACCGAGCGGGGTGCCAAGGTCTCGGGCTCGCGGTTCTACTTCCTGACCGGTGTGGGCGCGCTGCTGCAGCTCGGCCTGCTGCAGATGGCGATCGCCCAGGCGGTCGAGCACGGCTTCACCCCGTCGATCACCCCTTCTCTGGTGCGCCCGGAGTCGATGGAGGGCACCGGATTCCTCGGCTCGCACGCCAGCGAGGTCTACCGGCTCGAGGCCGACGACCTCTACCTGGTGGGTACGTCGGAGGTGGCGCTCGCCGCCTACCACTCGAACGAGATCATCGACCTGGAGGCCGGGGCGGAGCGCTTCGCCGGCTGGTCGACGTGTTACCGCCGCGAGGCCGGCTCGCACGGTAAGGACGTCCGCGGCATCCTGCGTGTTCACCAGTTCGACAAGGTGGAGATGTTCTCCTTCTGCCGGCCCGAGGAGGCCGAGGCCGAGCATCTCAGGCTGCTCGCCATGGAGGAGGAGATGCTCGCCAAGGTCGAGATCCCCTACCGCGTGATCGACGTGGCCGCCGGAGACCTCGGGTCGAGCGCCACCCGCAAGTACGACTGCGAGGCGTGGGTGCCGTCGCAGAACCGCTACCGCGAGGTCACCTCCACGTCGAACTGCACCACGTTCCAGGCGCGGCGGCTCAACATCCGCTACCGCGACGAGGACGGCAAGCCGCAGACGGCGGCGACGCTGAACGGCACGCTGGCGACGACGCGGTGGCTGATTCCGATCCTCGAGAACCACCAGCAGCCCGATGGTTCGGTGCGGGTGCCCAAGGCGCTCCAGCCGTACCTCGGCGGGCGGGACGTTCTCGAACCCGTTCGCTAACGATCTCGCAATCGCCCGGCTACCAAAAGTCATAGCTGCTGGTAGCCGGGTCGGTGTAACGTTTTCCTTCCGCCCTCCGCGGGGGTCTCACCACCCTCGGAGGAACTGATGGTCAAGCCCGGTCTCCCGAAGCTCATCGCAACCGACCTCGACGGCACCCTGGTTCGCAGTGACGACACGGTGTCCGCATACACCCACGAGGTGCTGGACCGGGTCCGGGCCGCCGGGATCAGGATCGTCGCCGCCACCGGTCGTGGGCCCCGCCTGGCCGAGCTGACCCGGGGCGACATCCGGGTCGCCGACTTCCTCGTGCTCGCCCAGGGTGGCTGGGTCATCGACCAGAACGAGTCCCAGGTGCTGCGCAGTGCCCGGCTTCCGGGCCGCGCCCTGGAGCTCGCCCTGGAAAGCATCGAGGCCGAGATCGGCACGCTGTCGGTGATGGTGGAAGCGCTGGAGCACCACGACTCCCCGCTCTGGGGCGATTACGACCCGACATGGCGCTATCCGGTCGTTGTCGAACCCCGCACCCGGGCCGAGTGCGTCACCGGCGACGTGATCAAGGCGTTCGCGCGCTCCTTCGACCACGACGTCGACGAACTGCTCGCCGTCGCCCGGCGGATCGTGCCCGAACACGTGGCATCGGTCACCCAGGCCGGGCTCAACTACATCGAGATCTGCCCGCCGAACGTCGACAAGGGCACCGGCCTGGCAGTGGTCGCCGAGGCGGTCGGGGTCGACCCGGCGGACGTGCTGGTCTTCGGCGACATGCCCAATGACCTGCCGATGTTCGCGTGGGCCGGCTGGAGTCGGGTGGCCGTCGCCAACGCACACCCCGAGCTGCTCGCGGTCGCCGACGAGGTGACCCTGACGAACGACGAGGACGGGGTGGCGGTCTATCTCGACCGGCTACTGTCGAGGTGATGTCAGACTTTCGCCTGGTCGCCTCGGATATCGACGGCACGTTGATCCGCAGCGACGGCACGCTCAGCCCGCGAACCATCGAGGTCCTCGACCGGCTCCACGCCCAGGGTGTCCCGGCTGTGCTCGTCACCGGCCGCCCCGTGCGCTGGCTGCGCCAGCTCTACGAGCAGATGGCCGAGCCGCTGCCGGCCGTCTGCGCCAACGGCGCCGTGGTCTACGACCCGTTCTCCGACCAGATCCTGCGAGCCGCTCCGCTCACGGTTGAGCTGCTGCTCGATGTCACTGCAAAGCTGCGCGAGGCGGTGCCCGACGTCGCCCTGGCGGTGGAGGTCGAGGATGGCAGAAGCTTCTGGTACGAGGAGAAGTGGCCGCTGCACTGGGACGGCAAGCACGACTCCGTACGGGTGATGACCTCGCAGGAGAAGTTGCTGTCCGCACCCGCCGTGAAGCTGCTGGCCCGCTCTGCCGCACACGGGCCGGACGAATTCGCGGAGCTGGTCAGCCGGACCCTCGGCGAGATCGCGGTGGCGACCCACTCGTCGACGTCGGCGCTGGTGGAGATCTCCGCCGCCGGGGTCACCAAGGCAGCCGGGCTGGCGTGGCTCTGCGAGCGTCAGGGCGTCCAGGCCGCGGAGGTCGTCGCCTTCGGGGACATGCCGAACGACCTGCCCCTGCTTTCCTGGGCAGGCCGTTCCGTGGCGATGGGCAACGCGCACCCCGCCGTGAAAGCCGTCGCCGATGACGTGACGCTCACGAACGACGAGGACGGGGTGGCTGCGTACCTCTCGGATCTGTTCGGGTTATAGGTACTGCCCAGTGCGGCCTGTGCCGTCGCTCGCCTGCGGCATTCCCGGGATAGTGCCTCCCACGGGCAGCGCGGGACGGCCCTGACCGCCACGCATCTGCTCCAGCTGCAGCCGCGCCGCCATCTGCTGCGCTACGAGTGCTGCCTGGATGCCGTGAAAGAGTCCCTCCAGCCAGCCGACCAGCTGCGCCTGGGCGATGCGCAGCTCGGACTCGCTCGGCGGGGTCTCCGACTCGAACGGCAGCGACAACCGCTCGAGCTCCTCCTGCAGCTCCGGTGCCAGGCCGTCCTCCAGCTCCTTGATCGAACGCTGGTGGATCTCCCGGAGCCGGCTGCGGCTCGCCTCGTCGAGCGGTGCCGCACGGACCTCCTCGAGCAGCTGCTTGATCATGCTGCCGATCCGCATGACCTTGGCCGGCTGCTCGATGAGGTTGCCGGGCTCCTCGGCCTTCATGGTGCCGTCCGGCTCCACCGTGCCCAGGGGGCGGCCGTCGGGGCCCACCACGATGACCGAGCCGTCATCGTGCTTCTCTTCGGTGCGGGTGTCGTCGGTCATGCGATCCATCTTGCCTCGCCGCCGCTATCCCCTGAGTTCGGCCACCACGCATTTCACGCTGCCACCGCCGCGTTTGAGCTCGCCCAGCTCCACATGGACCGGCTGGTAGCCGTGAGCGCGTACTTTTTCGCCCATCGCCCTGGCTTCGGTGTTGAGGATCACGTGACGGCCGTCGCTGACCAGGTTGAGGCCGAACGCCTCGGCGTCGCCACGATCGGCGATCACGGCATCGGGGAAGAGCTGGCGCAGAACCCGCCGGCTCGCTTCCGAGAACGCTTCTGGATAGTACGTGATGTGCCGGTCGTCGAGCGCCGCCAGCGCGGTGTCGAGGTGGTAGAACGCCGGGTCGACCAGCTGCAGGGAGATCACCGGGCGGCCGAGGATCTCCTGCGCCTCCAGGTGGGCCGCCGGCTCGGTGCGAAAACCATGACCAGCCAGGATCATTCCACCGTACGCGGCCGGCAGGTACGCGAAATCGCCCTCGCCCTCGTTGACGCTATCGCCCTGCTTGGTGGTCCAGTTTACGGTGCTTTCATAGAACTTGCGATGCTCTGCAGCCTCGCCCACCCGCTGCGGGTAACGGAACCGGGCGCCATAGACAGTGCCGTCGACGGAGAACGCGCCGTTCGCCGCGTAGACCATGTCCGGGAGCTCCGGTTTTGCGTCGATCACGTGCACGGCGTGGCCGAGATCGGTCAAAGTGTCGCGCAGAATCGCCCACTGCTTGAGCGCCAGACCGGAGTCCACCGGGACGGACGTGTCCATCCACGGGTTGATGGCGTAGTCGACCGTGAAGTGTTCGGGCGGACACATGAGGTATGTCCGCTTTCGCGGCAAGCGCTCCGTCTGGCTCATGAGGTAAAGGGTAGGTACGCTGGGACGACGTAAACAGCTCAATCCCTTGCTAGTCGGAGACGAATCGTTGCGCATGGACGCCGTAGACCAGCGAATCATTGCGTTGCTCTCGACGGACGCCCGCGCCTCATACGCCGAAATCGGGGCGAAGGTGTCACTCTCGGCGCCCGCGGTGAAGCGACGCGTCGATCGACTCCGCACCGACGGCGTGATCAAGGGATTCACCACCATCATCGAGCCGTCGGCCGTCGGCTGGACCACGGAGGCGTTCGTCGAGCTCTTCTGCACCGGGCGTACGACCCCGGCGCAGATCACCGTGGCAGCGCGCCGACATCCCGAGGTGGTCGGGGCCTACACGGTCTCCGGCGAGGCCGATGCTCTCGTGCACCTGCGCGCCGCGGACATCGGGCATCTGGAGCAGGCGCTGGAGCGGCTACGGGCCGAACCGTTCGTGACGTCCACGCGCAGCATGATCGTGCTTTCCCGGCTGGTCGAGCGGCCCACACCGGTGCCCGCGCCGCAGTGAAGAACCTCGGCATGGGTCGCCGCGGCCCATGCTCATGGTGCGCGCTCTTGCTCTCGCTGTCGTCGTTCTAGGCGGGTGTACATCTCCGCTTTCCAGCTTTCGGCCGGCCGCTTTTGACTCGTGTCAGGCGCTTGAGGGCGGGCTTCGGCAGGCGGCCAAGGCCAGCGTGTTCTGGTTCTCGAAGCGGCGCAGTCTCGACATTCCGGGTGGTTCAGGCGGCTCACGCGCTTTGTTGCTACTTGTGGACCTGGCCGGGTCGCCGCGGGTGGTCAGCCGGTACGAGGCCGACCGGGGCAACCTGGTCGCTGCGGGCAACGGCGCGGGCACCTTCGACCTTCGCCCTGCCGGTTCCCCCGTCGACGGACATCTACCGGTTCACCACCACCCGGCAACAAACCCCCTACCTACGCGGCGGCAGGATCGGTCCCCGGCTTCCTGCGGCGGCTTGCTGGCCTCGTCGCTGTCCACCATGGAGGAGCTGACCTGGCTCCCCAACGCCTAGGCCGCTGCCCTTGCGCCAGCTGGCCGGCATTGGGCTGGATCGGCGCAGCCGGCCGCGCCGTTCTGCAGGCCTTGCGCGGGCTGGTCAGTCATTGGACCGGAGCGCCAGCCTCCTGCGGGCCGGCCGGCGCTCTCCCGTTGTCCTGGCAGGTTAGAGGTACATGCCGGGGCGGTGGTCGTCGGCGTCTTTGGTGTCGGGCTTGGCCGGGGCTGGTTTGTCGCCTTCGCCGAAGAAGCGCTTGCCGCCGAACTCGCCGTGCAGCCGGTCGTCGAGCTCGTCCGCGAGGCCCGTCATGACCTGGACCGCCAGCATGAGGTGGGTCGCCTGGAAGTTGCGGCCGAAGACGGGGATCGAGGCCCAGACCGTGTCCTGCGCGCAGTAGAGCCGGCCGATCGGCATCCGGTTGGTCAGCTCGGACAGCTTCACGTAGAGCTGTTCGGTCGGCTCGACCTCGGTGAGAATCGGGGAGAAGACGTCGACCAGCGGCGGGTTGTCGCGCACCCGGACGAAGACCATCGCCGAACCCGCACGGATGCCGATGTCGCCGTCCGTGTCGACCTGAAGCTGATCGACCGTCGTCTTGGACATGGTGGCAACGACCGTCCGCACCCGCTCGTCGAGCGGAACAACCTCGTCAGCCGCGTTGGCGAGTGCCTCGGAAAGCACTCCGTCCTCGTCCAGGTCGTCAAGGCTGAGCACCTCGTCGATGCTGGGCTCGTGCCGGGCGGTCGCCAGCGGCGCGGTCTCGATCGGCTCATCCTGGTCGTCGTGCACCAGGTAGACCAGAAACGCGGGATGCGGAGCGCCATACACGTCACGGAGGGTCCGCGAGACGATCGTGGCGAGCTGTTTGGCCGCCCCGACCGAGGTCCGCAACCCGAACGAGTCGCCCGAGTCGGGTAGCACACCCGGCGGTGACCAGCCCAGCGCGACCAGATCAGCGACGGACGCCCGATCCATTCTGTAGCCCTCGGGCAGCGCTCCGTTCCCGACAGCGAGCGCCTCGACGACGCCGTCATCAAGCACGCGGATGCTCACCGAGTAAACGGCCGCCCCGGTGCCGGAAGCAGTCGGGTCGAGCGTGATGTCCACGTACGCACCAGCGCTCAAAGTTGGCACAAGGGACGCGAACGCACTGGCGAACTCCCGCCAGGCCTCCGTCACCTTCGCCCGCAAGTCGGCCGTGGTCGGCTCGTCAAGCAGGACACCTTCAGGCTGCTCAGCAGCGCTCTCCGCCGTCATGATCGTCACCTCCGCTCCGTCACCCTATCGAGCCGACGCCCCACCCATCGGCCCCGTCCCATTCCCCTGTGCCCATTTCAGCCCCGCCCGCACCTGCGGCCACTTGTCAGGACTGCCATCGCACCGGAGGCAACCCGATCTCGGGCAGGCCTTTCCGCTGGCCAGCGCCTACTTCGCCGGGGCGGCCGACTACTGATCGTCTCCAGCGGCAGCCGGTTGCTGATCGTGTGTCGCTGGGGCGGCTTGCTGCTGTTCTTGTATCGGCGGGGTGGCTCGCTGCTGTTCTTGGGTGGCCGGCCACGCTGTTGCCAGCGCGCTCAGGCGTGCGGCGGCGGCGGCTGGGTCCGCACCGCGACCGACGGCCAGGCCCAGGAGGTAGGCGGTAACGGGTGCGCCAGGACGCACGACGTTGTGCGCCACATCGCGGGCCACATCAAGGACCAGATGGTGCTCCACGTCGGCCGGGGAGAGCCCCAGCTCGGCGGAGGCCTCCCTGATCCATTCCTCGAGCACGTTCACCGTGCCCACTCCTCCGCCGTACGCAGGTCGTCGTCGGTGTCGCAGTCGAACCACGGAGGTGGTCCGGGCCGGCGCCAGGAGACCTCTATGAAGCGCAGATGGTCGAGCAGGGCATGCATCGAAGCGCCGTGCAGGTTGCCGCGTTCCTCCTCGAACTCGGCCAGAGCCTTCCGCAACGCACTCGTACGCCAAACTCCGCAGAGCGTCTGCCGGCGACCTTCCGCATCGCGATAGACCGCGCCCTGCATCATGGGCGCCGTCTCGACTGTGAGCCTGAGCACGTCGATCGCCTCGCCGGTCAGCAAAGGCAGGTCCGCGGCGAGCAGAGCCGTGAAACTCACGCCCTCGGGAACCAGCGCGAGCCCCGCGGCGGTAGCCGCCACCGGGCCGCCCCCGGGCGGGTTCTCTGTCGTCGAGGCGACCTGCACCGGGAGGTCGGGTGGGACTCTGCCGACCACCACCCGGGGGTCGGCGTCGTGCACCGCTGCCAGGACTCGGGTCAGCATCGGCTGGCCGGCTACCTGGATGGTGGGCTTGTCCGCCCCACCCATCCGACGCGCCGCACCGCCGGCCAACACCACCGCCGCGAATCCCCCCACGTACGTACCGTATCCCGCCGAGCCCTCGAGCGTGACTGTTGCCTTTCCGGACGCGCCCCGTTGCCTGCGCCACACCGGTGTCGTTCTGCCACTCCCGTGCACGGCATACGCTCGTCAGATGGCGCGCACGATGAACCGGCGACCGGTCATGAAGATCAATCTTGACTCGGACGCGGAGCCCCGCCGACGGCCCGACGACCTGGCCGCCGAGGAGCCGCTCGAGATCCGGCTGCGCAAGGAGCCGCTGGCGGTGACCATGCGTACCCCCGGGCAGGACATCGACCTGGCGATGGGATTCCTGCTGACCGAGGGCATCATCCGGACCGCAGACGACGTGCTGACGGCACAGCTCTGCGCCGGCACCGACACCCCGAACACCTACAACGTGGTCGACATCGTGCTCGGCGCCGACGTGCCACCGCCGGCCACCGACGTGAGCCGAAACTTCTACACGACCAGTTCGTGCGGGGTGTGCGGCAAGGCGAGCATCGACGCGGTCCGCACCCGCTCCCAGTTCGACGTCAGAACGGACAAAACGGTCGTCGCTGCTCGGACGCTGTCCGAGATCCCGGACAAGCTGCGGGCAGCCCAGCGCACGTTCGAGCGTACGGGCGGACTGCACGCGGCTGGGCTCTTCACCGCCGATGGGGAGTTGCTTGTGCTCCGCGAGGACGTCGGCCGGCACAACGCCGTCGACAAGGTGATCGGCTGGGCGTTGCGGGAGGGCCGGCTGCCTCTCACGGGTCACGTGCTGCTGGTCTCCGGTCGTGCGAGCTTCGAACTCACCCAGAAGGCCTGGATGGCCGGCATCCCGGTCCTCGCCGCGGTCTCGGCGCCCAGCACGCTCGCCGCCGAACTGGCCGACGAGGCAGGGATGACACTGGTGGGCTTCCTGCGCGGGCCGAGCATGAACGTCTACTCCGGATCGGAACGCATCTCGGTGTGAGTTCGTTGCGTCTTCGGACGGCATTAATCTGGGCAGCGCGGCCGAGACATTCACGGCCATGAGGATTTCCAGCGTCCGTAACCCCGGAACGCTGGGAGCACCGACATGGCACTCACCCGACGTACCCTCCTGCTCAGCAGCGCCGCGGCCGGCGCGGCCACCGCCGCGACGACATGGCCCCTGGCCGCCTCCGCTGCCGTATACCGGGGTCCGCTGCGCTCCGATCCGTTCACTCTCGGACTCGCATCGGGGGACCCGGAGGACGACGGGTTCGTCCTGTGGACCCGTTTGGCACCCACACCACTCGCCGATGACGGACTCGGCGGCATGCCCGCCCGCGACGTCCCTGTGCAGTGGGAGGTGGCGGCGGACGAGCTGTTCCGCCACGTCGTGCGTCGCGGCGTCACCATCGCCCGCGCCTCGGCCGCGCACAGCGTGCACGTGGAGCTGAACGGCCTGCTGCCCGGCCGCGAGTATTTCTACCGTTTCAAGGCCGAGCGTTACGTCTCCCCTACCGCCCGGACTCGTACGGCGCCGGCGCCCTGGACGACGCCCGCCGCCCTCGCGATGTCCTTCGTGTCGTGCTCGCAATACGAGCACGGGTACTTCACCGCCTACCGGCGGCTGGCCGAGGACGAGCCGGAGCTGGTCCTGCACCTGGGTGACTACCAGTACGAATACGCGCCGGACACCTACAACATCCCGGGTGGGAACCCCCGCGACCATGAGGGCCCCGAGACGGTGACCCTGGCCAATTACCGCCAGCGCCATGCCCAGTACAAGACGGATCCCGATCTGCAGGCCGCCCACGCGGTCGCCCCGTGGGCGGTGGTCTTCGACGACCACGAGATCGAGAACAACTGGGCGGACGAGGTGCCCGAGCAGCCCGACCCGAATTTCCTCGCGCGCAGGGCCGCGGCGTTCCAGGCCTACTACGAGAACATGCCACTGCGGCGCACCTCGATCCCCCGCGGCATCGACATGCAGCTCTACCGCCGGCTGCGCTGGGGTCGTCTCGCCACCTTCCACATGCTCGACACCCGCCAGTTCCGCGACGACCAGGGCTGCGGGGACGGCTACAAGGACTGCCCGGCTGCTCTCGACCCGGCCCGCTCGATCACCGGACCCGAGCAGGAGCAGTGGCTCATCGACGGCTTCCGGCGCTCGACGGCCCGCTGGGACGTCCTGGGCCAGCAGGTGTTCTTCGGTCAGCGCGACAACAACTCGGGTCCCGCCTCGGTGGTCAGCATGGACAGCTGGGACGGCTATGCCGCGTCCCGCGAGCGAATCACGAAGGGCTGGGTGGACGCGGGCGTACGCAATCCCGTGGTCCTGACGGGCGACGTGCACGCCCACTGGGCGGATGACCTGAAGCTCGACTGGACCGACCCCACGTCGCGAACGGTCGGCACGGAACTGGTCTGCTCGTCGATCACCTCCACTGGTGACGGCGCGGACGTGGTCCCGAGCGCGCATCCCTGGGCAGCGTGGAATCCTCACCTGCGCTTCTACAACAACCAGCGCGGTTACGTCCGGACCCGGATCACCCCCGCCGACCTCACAGCGGATTTCCGGGTCCTGCCCTACGTGACGCGCCCCGACGCACCCGTCCACACCCGCGCGACGTTTGTCGTCGAAGACCGCGTGCCAGGCCTGAACCAGACCGCGGACAACCCGACCCCGGGCGCGGCCACGACGGCGTTGAAGCAGGGTGACCTCGGAGCAGAAACGGTGCGTCAGGAGACCGAGCGCCCGTGAACCCGTACAAATAGGCATCAGCAGCTCCTCAGAGCCGACGGTGGGTGGGGTGGCGGGACGGGGAATGGTCCTCGTCCCTGCCACTCCGCCGGCCGGCATCGGGCTTCACAAGCGTCGCCCCAGGTCTCCTGAAGGGCAGTAGGTTGCGTTCGGGATCGACATCCGGCAGGTGTTCGCTCTCGTCGGCCGTGTCGGCCTCGGTGATCGGATCATCGGCGGCGACGTTTTCCTCCGCGGCGGTGTCAACCCCGCCGTGAGCTGGCTGAGGCACCGCTGCGGACTCGTCAGCAGGCATCGGCCGGCCGCCTTCCACCGGTGAGCCGACGGTCTCGTCCGGATCGAGATCGGGATTGTCGGCGTCGAACCGCTCACCGCGCGCCAGCAGGATCTCGTCCAGTCCTTCGAGCGCCGGCCAATCGCTCACCACGTCCGGCGGGAGTGCGTCGGACAGGACGCCGTTCATCATCAGGGCCATCGAATAGTCGGCATCGGCATCGAGGGCGCGGTCGACTGCGATGCATGCCAGCGGCCCCTGGTTGGCACGCCACGCGATGAAGGCGAGCAATGAGGCCGGCGGCGCCACGAACTCGGAACTGGCTCGGCGAACCGCGTCGGACCAGAACCTAATCTCCCAGTCGTCGGTGCCCGAACGCGTCCACGCGTAGTCACGGATGTGCGCGTGCTTGAGAACGAGAAGCAGCCAGGCCATCTCGTCATGGTTTAACTGTCCACCCGAGCGATAGCGCTGCTCCGCCGCCCGCACCGCGGCGCGACCCGATTTCTTGAGTTGCCGATCGAGCCGACTGACCTGCTCGGAGGCGATGCCCTCCCGGCTCCGCCGCGTGCCGGGACGCACTTCGCTGGACACGTCACCGCTCATCCGCATCAGGCGGGCCAGCGCACGGACCTCGGCCTCGTCGGTGGAGCGTCGCTCCACACCTGTCACCGGCGCCAGCCGCTCCTCCAGCTCCTTGCGGCTGGTCAGGGCGACCGCCCCCGCGAGGGTCGCCTCAGCGGCCAGAAGGCTGCCGTGTGGCGGGCAGACGGAACCTTCGATCGGGCAGCACACCAGGTCGTCGCACAGATATGACCAATAGCGACCGTTCGTGACGCGAAGCTCGTCGATGACCGTCACGTCCGTCGCGGTCATGCACCTGGAGAGGTATTTGACGGCGGGAGTGACGCGAACGGCCTGCCCGTAGCCGAGAACGATCACGCCGTCGACCTGGTTCTCCGCCACGCATGCCGCCAGGTGAAGCATCGGCTCACGCATCTCGAGCTCGGTGGTCCCGCGCTCCGGCAGATCAGTCCGAGCCACGAAGAGGGGCAGGGAACCTTTGATCGCGAAAACGACCAGGCTGTCCTCCAGATGGAAGCCGATCATGAAGGGCAACACGGACAGCAGGTCGGCGTTCGAGTTGATTTTCAGCTTTTGCATGCCGGGAAGAGTGGCCGAAGTTCGGGTCCGGCCCAGGATCGATCCTCAAAGCCTGTGGACAGCCCCGCATTGTGGATAACCGTCGATACCCCGCCACGTTGTGGAAGGCTTCAGGGACCGAACAAGCCCGAGGTCAGGAGCGGAATTGAAGCGCGTGCAGCTCCAGTCCATCCTGCTGCCAGTCGTGCGTCTGATGATCCAGATGCATCGTCAGCTCGATGGACGACACCACGTCATAACCGGCCGCGTGCAGGCTGCGGATCGCCTCGACGTTTCGCGACGACGGCGAGATCGTCAACGACTGCATGCTGCGCTTCTTGGCCTCTTGAGCCACATGGCGCAGCAGCTTGCGCCCCACACCCTTGTGGCGGTGGGTCATGGTGACCACGACCGGCTCGACTTCACCCGCGCGGCCCCGGATGATCAATCCGACCAGGCCGACGACGCCGTCATCCGCGTGGTCGGCCACCCAGAGTCCACCGAGATCGAGCCTGGTCAGGTATTCCTCGAAACCTGCCCCGCCGTCGTCGGACAGGTCCCCGTACATGTTGTTGTGCTCCGAGGTCAGCTCGGCCCACAGACGTCGGCCGGCGCTGTGATCGCTCGGCCGGTACGAACGCACCGCGACAGGTGTCATGCCGACATTTTGACTCCGAATTGGGCACGCTGTAACCCGAAGCGGAAGATAAGCCGGTGGATCTGGCATATCTGCGCGCGCATCCCCAGCATCTCCCGACATTTCTCACCCACCAGCGGATTCGAGAAACGCCCGTGGGAGGCGGTGACGTATGCAAGGCATCCCGCCTGACCTTGGACGATGGCTCATCGATCTTCACCAAGACATGGCCGTCGGGGACCCCGCCCGAGCATTTCTTCGCCACCGAGGCCGCCGGCCTGAATTGGCTACGCGAAGCCGGTGGCGCCCCCGTTCCCGAGGTATTCGCCGCGCTGGACGAGATGCTCGCGCTGGAATGGATCAACCCGGGTCAGCCCTCCGCGGAGGCGGCCCGGCGGTTCGGCGGGGAGCTTGCCGGCGTTCACCGAGCGGGGGCACAGAGCTTTGGGGCGCCGTGGGTGGGGTTCATCGGTCCGCTGCACCAGGACAACACGCCCTCCTCGGAACCGTGGGCGCAGTGGTTCGCGCATCGCCGCCTCATGCCGTACCTCGAGATGTCGGCAGACCGCGGCGCGTTGCAGGCGGAGGACGTCGCTGCCATCGAGCACATCCTCACCCGGATCGACTCGTACGGCGGGGACGAGCCCGCGGCGCGCATCCATGGCGATCTGTGGCCGGGGAACGTGCTGTGGGGCGCCGGCAACCGTTCGTGGCTCATCGATCCGGCGGCTCACGGAGGGCATCGGGAGACGGATCTGGCTCAGTTGGCGCTCTTTGGCGGTGCGCCCTTCCTGCGGGAGATCCTTTCCGGGTACGAGGAGGTGTGGCCGCTGAGTGACGGCTGGCAAGCACGGGTGCCTCTGCATCAGTTGCACCTGTTGTTGGTGCATGCGGCCGCTTTCGGAGAGTCGTATCGCGGGTCGGTTCGGGCAGCGGCGGATGCGGTCCTCCGCGCTTGAGGTGCGGCGCAGGGAGCGGGCACGGTAGGGAGCGGGCACGGCAGGGAGCGGGCACGGCAAGGAGCGGGCACGGCAAGGAGCGGGCACGGCAAGGAGCGGGCACGGCAAGGAGCGGGCACGGCAAGGAGCGGGCACGGCAAGGAGCGGGCACGGCAAGGAGCGGGCACGGCAAGGAGCGGGCACGGCAAGGAGCGGGCGGTGCAGGGAGCGGGCGGTGCAGGGAGCGGGACGGGCGGTGGCCGGAGGAAGGGCGCGGCACGGGGTGGTTCGTTGGGGTGCGGGGTGTTTGGGTGAAGTGGGGGCAGGGTGTGGGGATCGGGGAGTCTGTGTGGTCGGTGGGGGTGCTGGGGGGCGGTGCAGTGGTTTGCGTAACGGCGGTTTGTTTGAGATCGCGCTAGGTTCGGACGGTGACTGAGGTTGGCCTGCCTGTTGTGCTGCCGCGGGTGTCTGTTCGTGGGAGTGGGTTGCTTGCTGACCAGTTCGGGCGGGTGGCTACCGATCTGCGGGTGTCGTTGACCGATCGGTGCAACCTTCGATGCAACTACTGCATGCCTGAAGAGGGGCTTGCCTGGATGCCTCGGGAGCAGCAGCTCAGCGATGACGAGGTGGGACGGTTGATCCGGGTTGCGGTTACGCAGCTGGGGATTACCGGGGTTCGGTTCACCGGCGGGGAGCCGCTTATCCGGCGGGGGCTGGTGGGGATCCTGGCTGGGGTTGCTCGGCTGGAGCCTCGGCCGAAGATGTCGATCACCACGAACGGCATCGGGCTCGAGCGGATGGCCGGGGCGCTTCGGGATGCGGGGTTGGACCGGGTGAATGTTTCGCTCGATACGCTCTCGCCGGCGCGGTTCATGGAGCTCACGCATCGCGATCGGCATGCTGACGTGCTCAAGGGGTTGGCGGGGGCTGCGGCTGCCGGGCTGACACCGGTGAAGATCAATACCGTTCTCATGCGGGGGATCAACGACGGCGAGGCTCCTGCACTGTTGCAGTTCGCGCTCGACCATGGGTATGAGCTGCGGTTCATCGAGCAGATGCCGCTTGACGCCCAGCACCAGTGGGACCGGCACGAGATGGTGACCGCCGAGGCGATTCTGGAATCTTTGTCACCCTTTGGGCTGATACCTGACTCTGTTTCACGTGGAACAGCGCCCGCTGAGACGTGGTTGGTTCCGGGCTACCGGGATGCGGCGGGGAATCCTGCCCGGGTCGGAGTCATCGGGAGTGTGACCAGGCCGTTCTGCGGCGACTGCGACCGGACCCGGTTGACCGCTGACGGACAGGTGCGTAACTGCTTGTTCGCTACCGGGGAGACTGATCTTCGCGGGCTGATTCGGGGCGGTGGTTCCGATGAGGAGATCGCCGAGGCCTGGCGGATTGCTATGTGGGGCAAGAAAGCGGGCCATGGCATCGACGACCCTTCATTCCTCCAGCCCGACCGGCCCATGTCGGCGATCGGGGGCTGATCGACGTGGTGCAGGTGCGGTACTTCGCGGGAGCCCGGGCGGCCGCCGGGGGCGTACGGGAGGAATTGATCTCGGCTGGGTCGCTGGATGAGCTGGCCGCTGAGCTCACGCGACGCCATGGTGAGAGTCTTGCCGTTGTGCTCAAGGCAGCCAGTTTCCTGGTTGACGGGCTTGCCTGCCATGATCGGTCGGCGGAGCTACCCGCCGGCGTGACGGTTGACGTCCTGCCGCCATTCGCTGGGGGTTGAGCTTGATCGGGTTCGTCGGGCTGATCATCGTTGTTGTCGGCCTGATCCACCTTTACCTCTGGAAGCGACTGGTTCGCGACCCGCTTCGCAAGGGGCGCGCGCGGAGAATTGGTGGCGTTGTCGCCGTTGTGCTCGCGTTCCTGGCGCCGGTCACGCTGGTCGGGGTCCGCAGCGGTCACGTGAAGTGGCTGGCGTGGCCCGGCTATCTGTGGATCGCGCTCATGTTCTATCTGTTGGTGACCCTGGCCGCGCTGGAAATTCCGCGCCTGGCTGCCTCACTGTGGCTTCGGCGACGCGAGGGCTCGCGCGCGAAGACTGCTGTGCGAGTAACGGGGGAACAGGCTGGCCGCCCACGGGTCGGCAGCGAGGGCGGAACCGCGGGCGAGCCGGGCGCTGAGGTCGCCACGGTCGGGACGGACGCGGGGGTTTCAGGCGCCGAGGTTCGGTCGGACGCTGGGGATGGGCAGCGGGCAGAAGCAGGATCGGCGGTGCATGCCGCTGCGGGTCGCACAGATGAGCCCACGAACGCGGAGAAAGTCGGCCGCGCCGGAGCCCCGAACAGCGCAGAGAACCCGACCGGCACGGAAACCCTGAGCAGCACCGCAGGCCCGACCGGCACCACAAGCAAGGCCGGCACCACAAGCAAGGCCGACACAGCGGGCACGGCCGACACCGCAAGCCCGACCAGCGTCGCAGGCCCAGCCAGCAAGGAAGGCCCGACCAGCGTCGCAGGACCGGCCGACGCGGAAAGGCCCACCAGCGCGGACAGCCTGAGCGGCGCCGGAGGGCTGAGTGGTGCGGATAGGTCGCTGGCTGAGGGGGATGGGCAGCGGGGTGGGGTTGAGCGGCGGTTGGTGCTTGCTCGGGGGATGGCGATTTTTGCGGGGCTTACTGCTGCCGGGGTGACCGGGTACGGGGTGAGGACCGCCATGGGTAGGCCGCAGATTGATCGGGTTGTCATGCCTTTGGCGAAGTTGCCCCGGGGGATGGATGGGACCCGGCTGGCTGTGGTTTCGGATATTCATCTTGGGCCGTTGACGGGGATCGGGCATACGCGGCGGATCGTTGAGGTCATCAACTCGGTGGATGCGGACATTGTCTGCGTGGTGGGGGACCTGGTTGATGGGAGCGTGGCTGAGCTGGGGGATGTTGCTGCTCCGTTGGCGGGGATTCGGTCGCGGCGGGGGGCTTACTTCGTGACCGGGAACCATGAGTACTACTCGGGGTATCGGGAGTGGGTTGATGAGGTGGGGCGGCTGGGGGTGCGGCCGTTGCGGAATGAGCGGGTGGAGTTGGATGGGCTGGACCTGGCCGGAGTGAATGATCTTGGTGGGGTTGAGGTGGGGGACGGGCCTGATTTTGGGCGGGCTCTGGGTGATCGGGATCTCAGTCGGCCTGTTGTGTTGATGGCTCATCAGCCGGTCGCGGCGAGGCAGGCGGCGCCTTACGGGGTCGATCTGCAGGTTTCCGGGCATACGCATGGCGGGCAGATGGCGCCGTTCAACCTGCTGGTGAAGCTGCAGCAGCCCGTGGTGAGCGGGTTCGGGGAGGTTGACGGGGTGCCGGTCTACGTGACCAACGGGGCCGGGTTCTGGGGCCCGCCGGTCCGGGTGGGTGCACCTCCGCAGGTGACAGTCATCGAGCTGCGGACGAAGTGACCCGTGAAGAGGGAGCGGAAACGCGGCGCGCCCGAGTGAATCTTGAGTATTGGGTTGAGCCACGGCGGGGATCTCCGCAGGATTCAATCGTGGATCGGTTATGTCACTTCGAGCGTGGCGGCTTCAGGCGCCCGGCGCGCTCGTGACAGGATGCAGCGTGCCCTCGGACAGCGCAGGGTCCTCGGTTGCCGCGGACACGTACGTCGCGGATCTGCACATCCACTCCCGGTATTCGCGTGCCTGCAGCCGTGACCTCACCCTCCCCAACCTGGCCTGGTGGGCCCGGCGTAAGGGCATCTCGGTGCTCGGAACCGGCGACTTCACCCATCCCGCCTGGTTCGATCACCTGCGCGAAAGCCTCCGGCCCGCGGACGAGGCCGGTCTTTTCCGCCTGGGTGCGGACGCCGAGGCCGACGTCACGAAACGCCTGCCAGGATCGTTGCAGGCGGCCGACGCGGCCCGGTTCATGCTCAGCGTGGAGATCTCGACGATCTACAAGCGTGACGACCGTACGCGTAAGGTCCATCATCTGATCTATATGCCCGATTTTGAGGCCGCTGCCCGGTTCAACACGGCGCTGGGCCGGATCGGGAACCTCACCGCTGACGGGCGGCCGATCCTCGGCCTGGACTCGCGCGATCTGCTGGAGATCGTGCTGGAGGCCAGCCCGGACGGCTACCTGGTGCCGGCGCACATCTGGACCCCGTGGTTCTCGGCGCTGGGTTCGAAGTCGGGTTTTGACGCGATCGCCGACTGCTACGCCGACCTCGCCGATCACATCACGGCGGTCGAGACCGGTCTCTCCTCCGACCCGGAGATGAACTGGCGGGTGTCGAGCCTCGACCGCTACCGGCTGGTGTCGAACTCCGACGCGCATTCGCCGGCGGCGCTGGCGCGGGAGGCCACGCTCTTCACGGGTACGCCCGACTACTTCGCGATCAAGGACGGCAAGGGCCTCGCGGGCACGCTGGAGTTCTTCCCCGAGGAAGGCAAGTACCACGCCGACGGGCACCGGGTGTGCAACGTCAACTGGGAGCCGGCCACAACCCGAGCAGCTGGCGGTCGCTGCCCCGAGTGCGGCAAGCCCCTCACCGTCGGTGTGCTCAGCCGAGTCGAGGACCTGGCCGACCGCGAGGCGCCGAAGGCCCGGAAGAACAGTGTCGAGCACCTGATCCAGCTCGCCGAGATCATCGGTGAGATCAACGGCGTCGGCCCGAAGTCGAAGACCGTGGACGGCCAGCTCACCAACGTGGTCGCGAAGCTCGGGCCGGAGCTGGACATCCTGCGCAAGGTGCCGCTCGACGACATCGGGCAGCACGGCGGCGAGGAGTTGCAGGAAGCGATCACCCGGCTGCGACGCGGTGACGTGCGGCGGGTGCCGGGCTACGACGGCGAGTACGGCGTGATCACGCTGTTCGGGCCCGGGGAGCTCAGGAAGAACGAGCCGCAGTCCGAGACACTGTTCGACATGGTTCCCGTCCCTCAGCAGCGCAAGGCGGAGCCCGCGATCGGGCGTGCCCCGGTGCCGAAGAAGAGCCCGGCGAAGCCGAAGGTGAAGGAGCCGGTCAAGAAGGCGCCGCCGATTCAGCAGCCCGCGTCGCCGCATGAGCCGTTCGAGCCGACGCTGACCGGTATGGAGGAGGTCGGCACCGGCCTGCTCGACCGGCTCGACGCGATGCAGCGGGTGGCCGCTTCCGCGCCGGGTGGTCCGTTGCTCATCGTGGCGGGTCCGGGCACGGGCAAGACGCGGACGCTGACGCACCGGATCGCGTACCTGTGTGCCGAGATGAATGTCTTCCCGCACCGCTGCCTGGCCATCACATTCACTCGGCGCGCCGCCGAGGAGATGCGGGCCCGGCTGGACGCGCTGATGGGTGATGTCGCGCAGGACCTCACGGTCGGCACGTTCCACTCGATCGGCCTGACCATCCTCAAGGAGAACGCGAAGGCCGCCGGGCTGGCTGCGGGGTGGCGGATCGCCGACGACACCGAGCGAGCCGCCGCGCGTGAGCAGGCCGGCGATGACGACGCCGCCTACCTCAAGCTGCTCCGCCAGCAGGATCTCGTCGATCTGGACGACCTGCTCACGATGCCCGTGGCGCTGCTGCGGGACGAGCCTGCGCTGGTCGACAAGTACCGCAAACAGTGGCAGTGGATCTTCGTCGACGAGTATCAGGACGTCGACGACACGCAGTACGAGCTGTTGCGCCTGCTCAGCCCCGCGGACGGCAACCTGTGCGCGATCGGCGACCCCGACCAGGCGATCTACTCGTTCCGCGGTGCGGACGTGGGCTACTTCCTGCGCTTCAACCAGGACTTCGCGGATGCTCGGCTGGTCCGGCTGACCCGTAACTACCGGTCGTCGGCGCCGATCCTGGCCGCGGCCGTGCAGGCGATCGCGCCGACGTCGCTGGTGAGCGGCCGGCGGCTGGATCCGGCCCGGGTCAACCCGGAGTCGCCGCTGGTGGGGCGCTATTTCGCGGGCAGCACCGCGGACGAGGCCGACTTCGTTGTGCGTACGGTGGACGAGCTGGTCGGCGGCCTGTCGCACCGCTCGCTCGACACCGGCCGAATCGATTCGCGCGCGGTGGCACCGGGCACGTTGTCGTTCTCGGACATCGCAGTGCTGTATCGCACCGACGCGCAGTCGCAAGCCGTGGTGGACGCGTTGTCCCGGGCCGGCGTACCGGTGCAGAAGCGGTCGCACAACCGTCTGCGGGACCGGCCGGGTGTGCAGGTGATCGCCCAAGAGCTGCGGAACGCCGGGAGTGGAACGCTCGTCGCGCGGGTCAAGCAGGCCGCGCAGGTGCTCGCCCAGCGTTATTCGGCCCCCACGCTCGACGCCGAGCAGTTGGCGCCGGAGGACATCTGGACGGCCGCTGACCTGCTCACGCCGCTGGCCCGGCGGACGGGCGAGGACCTGACCGACTTCCTGCAGGAGATCGCGACGGGGGCCGAGGTGGATGCCCTGGACCCGCGTGCTGAGGCGGTCAACCTGCTCACGCTGCATGCAGCGAAGGGCCTCGAATTCCCGATCGTGTTCCTGATCGGCTGCGAGGACGGCCTGCTGCCGCTGCGCTGGCCGGGTGGCAAGCCGACGGATGACGAGGTCGCCGAGGAGCGCCGGCTGTTCTTCGTCGGGCTCACCCGCGCCCAGGATCGGCTCTACGTCACGCACGCGGCCCGCCGGTTCCGGCACGGCAGCGAGCGGGAGCAGTCGCCGAGCCCGTTCCTCGACGCGATCGACCCGGGCCTGTTCGAGCGGATCGGCGATGCTGTGCCCGCACGCCCGAAGGACCGTCAGCTCAGACTGCTTTGAGTCGAGACGAGAGCTAATAGCGCGCCGCTGAGCAGCGCCGGACCGAACGGAAGCACGGTCCGGCGGCTCACCCGCCGCAGGCTGAGCAGCACCAGCACGACAGCTCCGTTGATCAGATGCGGCAGGAGCAGCCCCAGGATCAGCGCGGGCCGGCCCGCGAAACCCAGGACAAAGGCCAGGACGGTGGCAAGCTTCACATCGCCCAGACCCAGGCCGTTCCCGGGCAGGATCGAGATCGCACCGTACGCGACAAAGCACGCAAACGCCGCCCCCAATGCCCACCAGACCCGCGCCGCATCCCCGCCGATAACGAGCGGACCTGCGGAAACAACCGCGAAGGCAGCCACGAGCACGTTCGGCAGCCGTAGACAGCTCACATCGACCACGGCGAGCAGCACCCCGAGCAGCGTCGCGGGCAGCAGGACCAGCAGCATCAGCGACTCACCGAGCGCAGCGCCGAGCAACCCCGTGGCCACGGCGCCCGCGCCGATCGTGCACGCGGGGAAACGGCGGCACGAACAGGCAGCTCCCGCGCGTACCCAAGTCATCAAGGGTGTGTCGCAGTGAGCGCAGGTGGTCCGGGGTTCGGTGCCGCGCGGCACCGCCAGGCGGTGAGCGACGCGGGGGAGGAAGGCGGCACCGGCGCCGCCGAAGAGCGCCGCGCCAAGGGTCAGCGGGAGGGACATGAGCACGGACGCTATCCCCGGAAAGGGGCAAAGTGCGCGTCCGGTTACCGACACCTGAGGGCGCACGAGCCCGCAGTCAAGGTCACCGTCACATGTGCACGCTACGGTGTCGTACAGCGAACCCGCCTGGAGGATTTCCCGATGTCGCAGAACGGCCCGTATTCCGGTCAGGGCTGGTCGACCGGGGGCGTGCCGGGGTCCGGCGAGCCGTATGCGGAGCCGTCCGATCCCTGGGGCGAAGCCGCACCGCCACCGGCCCCGGGGTGGGGAGGCCACCCGGTCTCAGCCGCACCCGAGCCCTACACCTCATCCCCGTCCGAGGCCTACACCCCGCCCCCGCAGCACATCCCGCAGCCACCGCCGGTCTGGCACCAGCCTTCCCCGGCACCGTCGCCCCGCAAGCGCACCAACGGGCCGATCATCGCGCTCGTGGCCGTGCTCGGCCTGCTGATCTGCGGCGGTCTCGGCACCGCCGCCTGGCTGGTGACCAGGGGAGACCCGGGGAGCGTGCTCGATGCCGGGCCGTCGTCGGCGCCGGCCACCCGCGGCACCGAGGATGACGACGTCGTGCCGGAGCCGCAAACCAGCAAGGACGCCCGGTTCGTCGGCAAGGGTCAGTGCGTGCGTAATGAGAGCAACGCCGACGACAGCCCTCAGCTCAAGATCGTCACCTGCACCGACGGCGCGTACGAAGTGCTCAAACGGGTCGACGGCCGCACCACCGGCGAGGCGGATGCCGAGAACAAGTGCAGCAAGGTCGACAAGTACACGAAGTGGTACTTCTACGACTCCGAGCTGGACAGCCTCGACTTCGTGCTCTGCCTCCGCGAGTATGGCAGCAACTAGCGCTCTCTAGCGTATTTCTTAGACGATCCAAGAGGACTCTAGCGTCGGGTCCGGCCTGCCCGATACGGTGCTCTCCGTGGATCCGATCCGCAATCCGTACGCCCCCGGCGCCGGCCAACGCCCACCCGAGCTGGCCGGGCGCAGCCGCGAGCTGGGCGCGTTCGACGTCGTCCTCGAGCGGGTCGCCCGGGGCCGCCCCGAACGCAGCCTCGTCCTGACCGGTCTGCGCGGCGTCGGCAAGACCGTGCTGCTCAACACACTGCGCTCCGCGGCGATCGGCCGGCTCTGGGGCACCGGCAAGATCGAAGCGCGCCCGGACCAGTCGCTGCGCCGCCCGGTCTCGGCTGCCCTGCACATGGCGATCCGCGAGCTGACCCCGCACCACCGCAACCCCGAGCGGGTCGACGAGGTGCTGGCGGTGCTCAAGGCGTTCGCGCTACGTGTCAACGACGAGAACGTGAAGCTGCGCGACCGGTGGACGCCCGGCATCGACGTGCCGCCCGCGCGCGGCCGAGCGGATTCCGGCGACATCGAGATCGACCTGGTGGAGCTCTTCACCGACGCCGCGTCGCTGGCCACCGATGTCGGCACGGGCATCGCGCTCTTCATCGACGAGATGCAGGACCTCGGCCCGGCGGACGTGTCGGCGCTGTGTGCGGCCTGTCACGAGTTGTCCCAGCTGGGCGCGCCGCTGATCGTGGTCGGTGCCGGTCTGCCGCATCTGCCGGCCGTGCTGTCCGCCGCCAAGTCCTACTCGGAACGGCTCTTCCGCTACCAGCGCATCGACCGGCTCGACCGGATCGCCGCCGACCTCGCACTCTGCGCGCCGGCCGCGCGGGAGGACGTCGAGTACGAGCCCAAGGCGCTGGAACTGCTCTACGAGAAGTCCGGTGGGTATCCGTACTTCGTCCAGGCGTACGGAAAGGCGACCTGGGACCACGCACCCACCTCGCCGGTGACCGCGGAGGATGTGCTGGTGGCCGCGCCCGAGGCGGAGGCGGAGCTGGCAGTCGGCTTCTTCGGCTCGCGCTACGAGCGGGCGACCCCGGCCGAGCGCGAATACATGCGCGCGATGGCCTCGCTCTCCGGCGAGACGGACAACGACATGGACGCCGCCGTTCCCACCTCGGAGATCGCGGCGACGCTCGCCCGCCGCCCGGCCAGCCTGTCACCCGCCCGCGACGCCCTGATCAAGAAGGGCCTGATCTACTCCGGCGAGCGCGGAACGGTCGCGTTCACCGTCCCGCACTTCGGCAGGTATCTGCGCACACAGCCGTAGCGCCCGGGATCGTGGGTATAACGGGCTTATGAAACCCGTACGCGCTGCCGCCCGTGCCATGCTCGGCGCGATCTTCGTTGTCAGCGGAGTTCGTGCCGTGCTCGACCCCGACTCGAAGGTCGCCGCCGCCAAGCGGGTGACCGATCAGGTCGGCCCGCTGATCGAGCGGGTCGACCCCCGCCTGCCCAGCGATGCCCGCACCCTGGTCCGACTCAAGGCCGGCGCCGATGTCGCGGCGGGCCTGCTGCTCGCCAGCGGCCGGCTGACCCGTCCGTCCGCGGCGGTGCTGGCCGCCGGTCTGGTGCCGACGACGATCGCGGGTCACCCGTTCTGGGCTGTGCCGAAGGAGGAGCGTCAACAGCATCAGACGCATTTCCTGAAGAACCTCGGCCTGCTCGGTGGTCTGCTGTTGGCGGCCGCCGACACCGAGGGCCAGCCCGGCCTCAAATACCGCACCACGCATGCGATCGACCGGTCCCAGCGCTCGGTCAGCCGCGCGGTGACGCGCTCGCAAAGGTCGGCGCGGCGCGCCGTCCGCACAGCGAAGCGCGAGGCGAAGATCGCTGTGGCGGTCCGCAAACTGCCGGGTTGATGATCACTAAACGGCGGCCGGGGCGTTAAGCGGGGCGGAGGTCACTAGCCGGGGAGGTCGGGCATGCCCGCAATGCGGACATCGACGAATTCCCGGTCCGTCGTGGTCATCCTCGCCTGCGTCGGCATCCTCGCCGCGATCACCACGATCGCCCAGAGGTACGCGTTCAGCACGCTCGCCCTCGACCGGGAGGCGATCAGCAGCTGGGTGCACGGCGCCGGGCTGTACGCGTACCGGGCGCCGGTCTCGCATCTGGGCACCGCGATGTCGCCGCCCGCCGCGCTGGTTATGACGCCGGCCGCGTTCCTGCCGATCGCGGTCGCGGGGTGGCTCGTGGCGCTCGCCGGGGTCGCCGCGCTGGGCCTCGCCCTGATCGTGGCGATCGGGCCGATCGCCGAGCGCTACGGGCGGCGTACCTGGCCGGTGGTGCTCGCCGCGGGTGCGCTCGCGCTGACCCTCGAACCGGTCCGCGCGACGCTCGGCCTCGGCACCCTCGACCTGCTCGTCTTCGGCTTGATCACCGCCGACATCGTCGCGCTCCGGCGCTGTTCCGCACTGCGGGGGCTCGGGATCGGGCTGGCGACGGCGTTGACCGGTAGTGCGGCGTTCTTCGTCGCGTACCTGCTGATCAGCAGGCAGCGTCGGGCCGCGCTGACGGCCACCGGGACTGCCCTCGCCGCCGCGTTGATCTCCCTGCTCATCGCTCCGGACGAGACGCGCGCGTGGTTCGTCGAGGTGCTGTGGCGCATCGACCGGGCGGGTCCGATCGACGCGACCACCAACCAGTCACTCGCCGGAGTCCTCGCGCGACTCTACGACGCGTCCAGCACTCCGGTCCTGCTGTGGATGTCGTTCGCCGTGTTGCTGACCGCGGTGGGCATGGTCCGCGCCCGAGCCGCGCACACCGACGGGAACGAGGTCGCGGCGTTCGCGCTGGTCGGGCTCACCGCCGCGATCGCCGGGCCGGTCAGCGGCACGCAGGAGTTGATCTGGGTGCTGCCGGCCATGCTGGTTCTTGGAGACGTCGCCGCAGGATGTCGGCGATCACGGCGCGCCCGCTTCACGGTCGCGGCCGTCCTGTTGTATCTACTCTTCGTCCTGGCTCCGATGTGGAGCCTGAGCGGGCCGTTCGCCGCCAACTCGTTCGCACTGGCGCTGATCCTGCTGGTCAACGCCATGCCGTGGCGAGACCTCACGGGCAGTTGACCCACTCGTCCGTGCCGTCGGTGAAGACCTGGCGCTTCCAGATCGGCAGTCGCGCCTTCGCCTCGTCGACCAGCCGGGCGCACGCCGCGAACGCCGCAGCTCGGTGCGCCGTGCTGACTGCCGCGACGATGGCGACATCCCCGATCTGCAGGGTGCCGACGCGATGCGAGACCGCCACGGCGTACACATCGGGGTCTTCGGCGATCTCCGCGGCGACCTCGCGCAGCACCGCGCCGGCCGTGGGGTGGCCCTCGTATTCGAGCAGCGTCACGCCGCGGCCGTGATCGTGGTCGCGGACAACACCCTGGAAGGAGACGACCGCACCCGCGCGCGGGTCGGCGACCGCCTTCTCATGCGCGGCCAGGTCCAGTGGGACATCGCCGACCTCGGCGATGCGGATCGAGTCGGTCATGGGCGTTCTCCGGGGTAGAGCGGGAGCGGCAGGAACGGCACGAGGTCCCCGGCCGCGGCTTTCGTGTCGGGGCGGATCACGACGAAGCCGTGGGCGTTGGCGAGCCCGCGCAGCATCGACGAACCGACGTGGCTCACCGGGACCGCCCGGCCCCGCGCGTCCAGCGCGGCCAGCGAGAGATGGGTGAAGCTGCCGCGGCCCGGCACGGGTGCGGTCACCTCGACCTGGGGCAGCGCCGGCAACTCGCGGCCCTGCAGCCCGGCGAGCAGCGGTGCGACCAGCGAGACCAGGGCGATGACCGCCGACTGCGGGTTGCCCGGAAGCCCGGCGAGGAAGCGCGGGCGACCGTCGGGGCCCGGCACGCGCGCGAGCAGCATCGGAAAGCCCGGGCGCACGGCGACGGTGTTGACGACGTATTCCGCGCCGAGCCGGGTGAGCGCCGGGTGGAGGTGGTCGACCGGGCCATGCATCGTCCCGCCGGTCGTGCAGACCAGGTCGGCGACCGCCAGACCGGCTCGGATCGCGTCGACATGGGCCTCGAGCGTGTCCTGCACCGGGCCCTGCACGGCGGACGGGTCGACGGCGGCTCCCGACCGACGCAACCACGCCGGCACGAGCGGGCTGAGCGAGTCACGCACCCGGCCCTCCCCGGGCGGGCCGCTCGTGAGCAGCTCGTCACCGAAGACGAGCAGGGCGGCTCTGGGCAGGGGCCGCACGGGAATGGTGTCGTAACCGCAGGTGGCGGCCATGCCGAGGACCGCCGGGTCGATCGGGGTGCCGGCGGGGAGCAGCTGCTCGCCCTCGCGCGCCTCGTCGCCTGGCATGCGCCACTCGGGCTCGGGCCGGGGTCTGCCGGTGACCCGGCCCTCGGCGTCACGCGCCGACTCCTCGACGCGGACCACCGCCTCGGCGCCGACCGGGACCATGGCGCCGGTGGCGATCTCCACGCAGGTGCCGGGCGCGGTCAGCGGCGCCGGCGTGTCACCGGCCAGAACGCGGCCGATCGGGCGCCACGGCTCGGGGCCCCGGACGGCCCAGCCGTCGATGCTCGACGTGGGGAAGGCCGGCAGCTCGCTGAGCGCGACCAGCGGCTCGGCGAGGGTGCGGCCGTCCGCGACGCTCAGCGGCACCCGCTCGGCCGGGGCCGCCGCGGCGCGACCCGCCTCGTAGGCCAGGGCGCGGGCTTTGTCCCAGTCGACGGGCATGCTCTCTGCCTTCACCCCTGCAGCCTATGGTCGCCGCCACCGATCTGCTGCACGGTGTGAGCAAGGACCGGTGCCAGAACCGCGAGCCCGTCGCGGGCACCCCCGGTCGAGCCGGGCAGGTTCACGATCAGCGTGCGACCGGCCACCCCGGCGAGGCCACGGGAGAGGACCGCCGCCGGCACCTTGTCCCTGCTGTACGCCCGGACGGCCTCGGCGATGCCCGGAACCTCGAAGTCGAGCAGGGGCCGGGTCGCCTCGGGGGTGCGATCCGTCGGGGTCACCCCGGTGCCGCCGCTGGTCAGCACGACGTCCACGCCGTCAGCGATCGCCGCGCGCAGTGCCTCGGCCACCGGCTCGCCGTCCGGCACCACGACCGGGTCGGCGTCGACTTCACAGCCGAGATCACGCAGGCCCGCGACGAGCAGGGGACCGCTGGTGTCCGCGTAGACGCCCGCGGCGGCACGGTTGGAGGCGACGATGACCCGGGCGCGGATCACTGGCGGTTCTCCGGGCGTACCCAATCGCCGGTCTTGCCGCCCTCTTTGCGCAGGACGCGGACGGCCTCGATGCTCGCGGCCGGGTCGACGGCCTTGACCATGTCGATCAGAGCGAGACCCGCGGTCGCGACCGCCGTCAGTGCCTCCATCTCGACGCCGGTGCGGTCCGCGGTCTTGGTCGTGACGAGGATGTCGACGCCGGTGTCTGTGACAGTGAGGTCCACTGTGACCCCGTGCAGCCCGATCGGGTGACACAACGGGACGATCTCGGGTGTCCGTTTCGCGCCCATGATGCCGGCGAGCCGGGCGACCGCCAGCGCATCGCCCTTCGGCACCCCCGCACCGCGCAGGAGCGCCACCACCTCGGGGGTGGTGACGAGCCGGCCGGCGGCGACAGCACGGCGAGCAGTCACGTTTTTGGCGGATACGTCGACCATGCGTGCCGCGCCCTGGGCGTCGACATGAGTCATTTTCGCTGCGTCTGTCACGTTCACCAGCGTATCCACCAGCAAGATGGTCTTGGAATTAGGCGCGCCAGGCAATAGCACATTGTCAGCACCATTGCACTTTCCGTAGCCATTTCGGATTGCAATCCGTTCCACGCGGTGAATTGGTCCACCACACGCTTTTTTCATGAGGTGCCCCCACGGCATCGGACGTACATTGCACTCCAGGTCATGGCACCCGTCCAGTACGCGTGCGCGAACCACTGGAGGGGTACGGCAAATACACGGTCTCCGAACACTGCGGAGCGTTGTTAAACGGTCACTGATTCGGTACAAAGCGGGCGAGACTCGCATTTCGTGAAACGAGCGACAAATCATTCTTGCTGACTACGCATTCCTTTCCTAACCTCTTGGCAGGGAACGCGGCCGGCGCTCCTCAAAGGACTCGCTCCGCAACGCCCTTAAAAAAGGCTTTGCATGCCGTTCATGTGATGGAGGCGCAAATGCGTGACAACGACTGGCACTGAATCAGACAGCCCTCGCCGGCTACAGAGTGGCGACAAGGGATTGACAGCCCGTATGGGCAACGGGGGACCATGGGGACATGGAGCACCCGCGGTGAACGACGCGAAGGCCGACAAACGACTCCGGTTGTGTGTCGGCCTCGTCGCGTTCGCAGGGTCATGCTGCCTGCTCCAGGCGGCGCTCGAGGCGCCACCGGTGCCGCTCGGCAGCCTGTTCTATCTCGCCGCGCTGACCGTCATCATCGCGGTCGCGGGCAGCCCGATCATCCTCATCCGCATCCGCTCGGAGAAGCGCGCCTACTCGGCGACCTCCGGCGCGCTGCTGGTCGCGGTGGCCACCATCCCGCCCCAGTGGGTGATCATCTGCACGATGCTGGGCATCCTGACGGCGAAGATCTCCATCCGGGACCCGATGAAGGTCACCTGGAACGTCGCCAAGGACGTCGTCGCGGCCACCGCCGCCGGCACGACCGCCTACCTGGTCGGCATCCGGCCCGACATGGGGCACATCGGCGACTTCCAGTCGTACCCGAGTCTGGTGCTCGGTCTTCTCGCCGCCGCACTTGCCTACGGCATCGTTGACGAGTTCCTCGGCAACACGATCTTCTCGCTGGCAACGCGCACGTCATGGCGGCGCACCATGCTGCGCAACCTCGACCTCGTGCTCGCCGCCCGCGGGTTCAACATCGTGCTGGCGCTGGTCGCCGTCCTCACGATCGAGCGGAGCACGCTGCTCATCGTGACGATGATCCCCACGGTGCTGGCCCTGCAGCTCGCGACGAAGAACAAGATCCGTCAGCGCGCCGACCAGGAGGCCTGGCAGCGACTCGCGGGGACCGCCGACCAGCTCAACGTGACCGACCTGGCCTCGGTGCTGCACTCCGCGGTGACCCGCACCCCCGGGCTGTTCTCCGCCGACGAGGCCGAGATCGAGCTGGACGACGTGGACCCACCGCGTCTCGTGCGCGGCTCGGCCGATCGGCTCGGCTACGAAGGACCGCGCAGCGAGGCCCCCGAGCGGGAGGGTTCGACCATCGAGGCTGCGCTCGACGGCCCGACCAGCGGTGCCATCGGTGTCCTGCGGCTCCGCTTCCGCAAACCGGTCAAGCTCAACGAATCCGAGCAGTACAAGCTGCAGACGCTGGCGTCCTCACTGTCCACGGCCATCGGCAACGCGCGGGCGTACGCCGAGCTCAAGCGGGTCAGCGCCGAAAACGCGTACGAGGCAGCCCACGACCCGCTCACCGGCCTCGCCAACCGCCGTGAGCTGCTCGAACAGGCCGCCCGCAGCTTCGCCGGCCGCAGCTCCGACGGCATGCTCGCCATGCTGCTGATCGACCTCAACCACTTCAAGGAGGTCAACGACACCCTCGGTCACGCCGCCGGCGACGACGTCCTGCGCGAGGTAGCCCGCCGGCTCGAACACGCCGCGCAACCCGGCGACCTGGTCGCACGGCTCGGCGGTGACGAGTTCGCGGTCCTCCTCGCCCACCTGCCCACCCCGGCCGTGGCCAGCCACCGCGCCGCCGCGATGCTCACCTGCCTCGAACCCCCGATCGTGGTCGACGGCATGCAACTCACCGTCGAAGCGGCCGGCGGCATCGCCCTCGCCCCCGGCAGCGGCGGCGTCCAGGAATTGATGCGCCGCGCCGACGTCGCCATGTACCAGGCAAAACGCGGCGGCCAGAGCACAGCCACGTACGCCCACGCACACGACACCGCGGACGTCGGCCGCCTGATGCTCGGCGGTGAACTCACCCGTGCGGTGGCCGAGCACGAATTCTTCGTCGACTTCCAGCCCATCGTCGACCTGGCCTCCGGCGAAGTGACCTCCGCGGAAGCCCTCGCCCGCTGGCACCACCCCGAACACGGCAACCTGACCCCGATGCAGTTCCTGCAAACGGTCGAACGCTCAGGCCAACTCCCCGCCTTCGCCGACGCCGTCCTCGAAGAATCCCTTACCGCCCTCTCCGTCTGGCGCGACGCCGGCTTCAACCTCCCCGTCGCCGTCAACGTCTCCCCCCGCAGCCTCCTCGACCCCACCTTCCCAGCCACCGTCCTCGACCGGCTCGCCGCCCACTCGGTGCCACCCGACCGGCTCGTACTGGAACTGGCCGAGACCCTGACACTGAGCCAGCTCGACGTCGTCGACCGGGCCCTGAGCGAACTACGCGACGCCGGCGTCCGCCTCGCCCTCGACGACTTCGGCACGGGCGTCTCATCACTCTCGGTCCTGTCCCGCATCCCGGTGCACCAACTGAAGATCGACCGAGAGTTCGTCACCGCGGTCGAGACGTCCTCGGAGGCCGCGGCCGTCATCAGGTCAACCGTCGACCTAGCCCGCAGCCTGCAGCTCAGCGTGGTCGCCGAGGGGGTTGAGAGCGAACCGCAGCGGCTGGCGCTCTGGGAGCTCGGCTGCGTCGCCGGGCAGGGGCATTTGTTCGCTCGCCCGATGCGGGCTGACCGACTGCTTGCCACGCTGCAACGCGGGTCCGCAGGCACACCCGGCATCCTGGCCGAGCCGCTGCACAAGGCCGGGTCGGTCGTCCGCATGCCCCGCCGCCGCAACTCGCGCTCCCAGATCCCCCACCTCCCAGCCTGACCACCCCGCCCGACCCGACCACCTTGTCCGGCCCGCCCCACCCCGTCCGGCCCGACCGCCACCCGGCCCGACCGCCCGTCCGGCCCGACCACCACCCGGCCTGACCCACCCCGCCCGGCCCGACTGCCCGTCCGGCCCGACCGCCACCCGGCCTGACCCACCCCATCGGGCCTGACCGCCCGCCCCGACCGCCCACCTGACCCGCCCCGTCCTGCCCGATCGCCCGTCCTGCCTGACCGCCCACCTGGCCTGACCCACCCCGTCCGGCCTGACCGCCCGCCCGGCTTGATCATCACCCGGCCTTTCCACCCGCCCGGCCCCACGGCGAAGCCGATCCACACTTAGGTTGTGTGCAATTAAATTGTGCACAACTTAATTGCACACAACCTAAGTGGGTCGTCAGCCAGCGAATGATCGGCTCTGCCAGACTGGCCAGCGTGAGGTTGCCGGAGCGGATTGATCAAGCAGCCGGTGGACTCGCCGCAGACGCTGCCCTCTACGGGCTCTCCGCCGTATTCGCGCTGGTAACGGCGCTCACCTCGACATTGCTGCCGCACCGAGCCTGGGGAACGATCGCTGCCTGGGGCTACCTCGCGGCCTTCCTGATCACCAGCACCCAGCTGATCCTCCGCCGACCGGCCGCGCGGACAGGCCTGACCTGGCTAGCCTGGGCCGCGACGGCACTCCTTCCCCTAGTGGTGGAGGCGGTGCAGCGCGCAACCGGCCGCACCGATCGCGCCCAGGAGGAAGTGCTGGTCGTCGAGCACATGGGCGAACGCCTGGCGCACACCGGCACGCCGTACCTCTCCCGCGACGCCATCTCCGCGCTGCCGTCAGGCGATCAGTTGCTGGGCTACGCGCCGTACCAGCCAGGAATGGCCGTTTTCGGTCTGCCTCGCGCTGCCCTCGGCGACTTCTGGTTCACCGACGCCCGGATCTGGTTTGCCCTGGTCACCGCGGGTGCGCTGGTCACGGCGGTGCGGCTGCTGACCACCTCGACCGTACGCGCATTGCAGTTCGCCACCGTGCTCCCGCTCTGCGCCCTGACGCTCGCGACCGGCGGCGACGACCTCCCCGTGCTCGCCCTGTCGCTGCTCGCGCTGGCATTCGCGGGCCGGGGCCGGTTCGTCGCGGCGGGCGTGGCGGTGGGGGCGGCGGCCTCGCTGAAGTTGTTCGCGTTTCCGGTGCTCGCCGTGCTCCTGGTTCTGGCGATCACGCGCAAGGACGTCCGCCGCTTCCTGCCGGGGGCCCTGGGCCTGCCGATCTTGACGCTGCTACCAGCCTTGCTCGTCCACGCGGACGCGTTCGTCGAGAACGTCCTGCGTTTCCCGCTCGGTCACGGGGTGGTGACGAGCCCCGCGCAGTCACCCTTCCCGGGCTATCTCATCGCGCAGGCACTGCCCGGCGGTCGTTATGTCGCGATCGGACTGTTGTTCGCGGCAGGTCTGGCGATCGCGGTGCGACTCATCCAGCATCCGCCACACACGGCCGCGACAGCCGCCCTCTTCTGCGGGTACGGGCTCCTCGCCGCAACTTTGCTCATGCCGACCACCAGATTCGGCTACCTGCTGTACCCGCTCGCGTTCCTCGTCTGGGCCCCCGCACTCGGCCGGCGGGAGTGGCAACCAGCTCGACTGTCCACCGGATAGCTGGCGCATACAGGCTGACATTCAGCAGACCCACAGGGACAACGCCACCACGCAGTGACACGGCCTTGTACCGTTTAAAGATGCAGATGACCTGTCCCAAGTGTCATGGCGAGATGCGGGTCTACGAGCGCAGCGGCGTGACTATCGACCAGTGCACGGAGTGCCGCGGCATCTTCCTCGACCGCGGCGAGCTGGAGAAACTCTTCGACGCCGAGGCCAACTGGAACAGCCGCCAACCGCAGGCCGGTGCCCCACCGCGCCCGGCCCAGGCTCCGGGAGCCCCGGGGGGTTACCCGCCTCCGGCCCCGCCCGCCCCGCCGGTCCACGGTGGTTACGCGGCCCCGGCCCCCGCCTACGGCCAGCCCGCTTATCCGGCTGCCCCGGCCCCGGCCTACGGTCACGGTCCGCAGTACGCACAGCACGGATACCACGGCCACTACCGGCAGCAGGGGCATCACGGCCACTACCGCCGCAAGAAGAGCTTCCTCGGCGAGCTCTTCGACTGAGCCTCACCGACGCCGAATCGGGAGCGCGGCAACCCGCCGCGCCCCCGCTTGATGGCGGGCACCCCCCGAGTGTGACTCGCCGCCCTTGAGTGGTGCGCGTGAGTGGCGCGCGCCGCCTACCAGCTGCCGTCGTCGCGGACCCGTTCGGCCGGGCCGTCGCCGGTCAGCAGGCCGGTCAGCGCCTCGTCGAGATCCTTGCCGAGATACCACTCGCCGCCCTGATCCAGCGCGAAGACCCGCCCGTGCTCGTCGATCGCGAGGATCGCGTCGCCTTTGGCCTCCACGCCGAGCGGAAACAGCCGAGTCCCGATCACGGTGCCAAATTCTCCGAGCACATCCGCCGTGTACGCCGCGGCCGACGGCTCGAGGTTCAGCCACCTGATCTGCCGACGAATCCCAGGACCGCGGAGCCCGCAGAAGATCCCCGGAAAGTCCATCACCGCGGCCCGGGCGGCGGGAAACACCCGATGCCGATGCCGGTTCCCCGGCACCAGCACCACATCGTCGATCATGCCGTCGGCCAGGACCTCGGCGACGGTTCGCTGCATCGGTCGCCAGCCCGCGTCGGCCAGCGCCCCGGCGACCGGGTCGGGGAAGCGGCCGGGCTGGGCGACGTTCTCCGAGTACGGGCGGAACGGTTCGATGAACGCCAGGTGGGACCAGGGGAGCAGCGCGAAGTCGACGAGGATCGCGATGCAGGATTCGCACGGACGGGCTTCGGTTCCGGCGAGCGGGTCACCTTTTTCGCGTACGAAATATGCTTCGAAGTCCGCCGTGCGCAACCAGGCACGGACCTCGTCGCGGGTCATCGGGGTTTCGCGGTGCCGGTCAGCCTCGTGCAGCACATCGGAGAGCACGATCAACTCGGCGTGGCGCTCGAGGCCGCGTACCGTCGAAGCGGGTTCCAGGTCTCGCAGCTGCCGCGCGACCAGCGGATGGTGGTTGATCTCCTGGTCACCCTTGGCGCCGCGGGCCAGATAGAGCCGTCCGTCCACAGTGATGTGCGCGGCCGTCGTCGGCACCGGCCTGCGACGCGCGTTGCGCCGCAATTCCACTTCTGGAGCCACCGTACGCCGCTGAGCTGCGACTTCCGGCCACCGCTCGCGATACAGCTCGGCAACCACGCTGGGCGGCACCCCGGGAAACGTTGACAGCGCACCGGTTTCGCGATCGATGACCGTGCGGGCACCGTCCCCCGGGATCGGCAGCACCGCGGGCGGCTGGCGCGTCCACACCACGAACCCCAGGTCGAACTCGGTGACCATCGGCGTGCACTCGTACCCCCGGCGCTCGGTTTCGCTGCGCGCCCAGCCGGCGGCGATCTCCTCGGCCTCGTCCCGTGTGATCATTCCGCCCCCTCGATGTGCCAAAAATGTGCACGCGCTGAAGTTACCTGAACACATACGGTTGCGTCGCCCGTTACTGTCATTGACGTCGATGGACGTTCGTGAGGGGGGCGACCGTGGCGGAGACAGCAGATCGTGACGCTAACCAGGCATTGCGTGCACGCTTCAACGAGGTACACGGCCAGTACCAGCGGCTTAGGTCCGGAATGGACGAATTGCAGCGCAACCTGAGTGCGCTGCGGGCCACCGTCCGCTCCGACGACGGCTTCGTCGAGGCCACCGTCGGGCCGCGCGGCCAGCTCATAGACCTGAAACTCGACCCGGGCGTCTATCGCGAGCTGGAACCCGACGAGCTCGCCGACGAGATCATCGCGGTCACCGCAGCGGCCGCCACCAAGGCCGCGATCGAGGTCCAACGCCTGATGGCGGGTCTGATCCCCTCCGAATCCGGCCCGATGCGCTTCCTCAGCGACAACGACTTCGGCTCGCTGCTGCGCCGGCAGGACGCGATCATGCGGGATGCCCCCGGACCCGCCTCGGCTCCCGCTTCCGGGCCCGATTTCGGTCCCGCTCCCGGCCCCGTTCCCGGCCCCGCTTCCGGCCCTGTCTTCGGACTCGGCGATGAGTGAGCTCTGGCTCGACCCCACCCTCGCCGGTGGCGCCGGGCGTGACCTCGCATCAGCCGGTGAACACCTCCGCGAACTGCGGTCGGACGCCGGGGCAGAACTAGCGGCAATGAGCGGCGCCCAGCCCTGGGGCACCGACGACATGGGCCGCGCCTTCGAACGCAACTACCGCCCCGCCGAAGAACAATTCCTGCAGGCCTGGACCGCTTTGGGCAGCCACGTGGCCGGGCTCGGCGACGCGGTCATCCAGGCGGTTCGAGAGGCCACAGAAGCAGATCTTCACGCATCAGTACGCGTAGAGCACACGTACCGGAACCGGCGATGACGATCCTGCCCAGCCCCATCCCCAATCCGCTCGACTTCTGCCCGTTCGACGTCCCGGGCTGGGCCTACGAGGCGCTGGAATGGGTCGTCGGCTTCGACTGGCCGGCCGGCAACGAAAGCTCCACCTGGGACGTCGCCGACCACTGGTACACCATCGCCGGCCAGATGCTGGTCCCCCGCGACGACGCCTCCGACGCGGCCGGCCGGGTCCTCAACGGATACGGCGGTGAAGGAGTCACCGCCGACGCCTTCGCCGACGCCTGGAAACAGGCCGACTCGCCCCTCGCCGCCCTCCTCGACATGGCCGACGAAATGGCAAAACTGGTCGAAGGCTGCGGCCGCGACCTCGAAGGCGCCAAACTCGAGGCCTGGATCGAAATCGGCATGTTCCTGATCGAACTGATCGGCATGGCCGTCGCGGTCGCCATGACCCTCGGCGCCGCCTCACCCGCAGCGGGCGGCTTGATCGCCGCCACCAGGATCGCCATCGAGCAGATCTTCAAACGACTCGTCGAACAACTCGGCCGCAAAGCCATCAAGCAGACCGTCAAGGAAGCGGGCACCCGAGCGGCCAAACAGCTCACCACCCGAGAAGGCCGCAAACACCTCGGCAAGGAAGCCCTCCACGAAGGCCTCGACGAAACCCGCGAGGAACTAGCCACGAACGGCGCCGTCCAGGGCTACCAGAATTCCACCGGCCGAGCATCCGGAGTGAACCTCACCGACCTGGGAATGTCCGCCGCGGGCGGCTTCGGAGGCGGCTTCGCCGCAGCCGGCGCACACGCCGGAAAAGGCTCCCACGACGGCGGAGTACTCCGCGGAGCCGGCGCAGAGGTCCTCGGCGAATTCGGCGGCGCAGCCATAACCGGCAACCTCCCGAACCTGGAAGGACTAGCCAAATCAGCCACCTCCGGCGCCACCACTTCCTCCTTCCAATCCAGCACCTCCACCGCCACAGACTCCCTCCTATCCAAAATGTCAGCCCTGTCCCCACCCCCCGACTCGAACACCCTCCCCCCTGGCCTCGAACCCACCCCGCCAACACCCAGCCCAGCCTCCCCACCCCCCATCGACCTCTCCAGCCTCGCCCCCTCAGACCTGAGCGCACCCCAACCCGGGGTCAGCACTGTCCCCACGGGACTGGATACCGCTCACTCAGATCTGGGCGGCGCCCGTCAGTACCTGGATTCCTCTCAACCAGATCCAGCCTCTGCTCGTCCTGACCTGGGACTGAACCCTGCTTCCGCTCCTTCAGGCTCGGATATCGCGCACACCAGCGCGCTGACGATCCCAACCAACCTGGACTCGACCGCCACCCCTCTAAGCGCCGAACCCTCCCCCCTACCGACAGATCTCGGCTTGGCCAGCAGCTCCACCGACTTGACCAGCAGCCCAACCGGCATGGCTGGCAACTCCACAGACCTGGCCAGCAGCCCAACCGGCTTGGCCGGCGACTCCACAGACCTGAGCAGCAGCCCTACTGGCTTGGCCGGTGACTCCACCGAGTTGGCTGGCGTCCCAAGCGGCCTGGCCGGCGGCCCTACGGGCTTCATCAGTGGCTCCACCGGCTTGGCGGCGGCTTCTCTTTCGGCGCCTTCGCTCTCGGCTGCCGGCTTCGACTCAGGAACCTTTGCCGGGCAGGCGAGCAACGCCTATGCGCCGCCGCCGCTCTCGGACCCTTTGTCGCCATCGCCCGCTCCGAGCCCCTACGGACAGGCGTCTACGCCTCTCGCTCCCGGGTTCGTCCCCCATTCGCCAGGTGCCGGGCGTCAACACGGCGGAAGCCCGTGGTCGGGTCCGTTGATGGGCGGGGATCGCGCTGCGGGCGTACCGTCGAGATCTGGGTCTGGGCCGGCGGCGGCACCTCCTGGAGCGACCTCCGAAGTGGACCGTTATTTCCGATTCGCACGGGAACAGCGGGCGGCCTACGGGCAAATGCGACGCCAGGACACCGCCGAACGGCTTGAGGAGAAGGCCAAGAATGCCCGCCGGCAGGCCCGGAACGCGCGCCGTTCCGCCCGGGTGGCGAGATTCCTGAAGTTCGATCCAGGCCTGGCCCAGTTCTTTGACACGAACGCCACCACCGCCCATTTTGCCGCCGACCGGGCCGAAACCGAGGCCCGAGTGGTACGCGACCCCGCATTCGACATAGCCACCGGCGATCTGTCAACGGTGGGTCCGCAGGATTGGCACCGCACCAACCGCGACACCGGCAACCTCGCACCCGGCGCGGTCTCGCTCGGAAACCGCTCGATGTTGACCGGCGACGGCCACCCGCCCGCAATTGAAGGCTCCCGCAGATACGGCGAGTTCGGCGGTCTCCGAGTCCCGCTCGCCCAGCACCAACTAGACGTCGAGAACGCCGTTCCCAGAGACTTCTACGGCAACCCGATGCGCCTGGTCGATCCGCGCTCGCCGTACTTCCAACTCATGAACGACGGCGGCCCCGCAGCCGACCCGACCCGCGGAATCAACTGCCAAGACTGCGTCCTCTCCTTCTTCGACACCTACATCCACGGCCGCCCCCGCGTCTCAGCCCCCCGCACATTCGACGCCTACCGCGACGGCGACCCCCAACGCCCCCTCTACGGCGAAACAACCGGCCCCGAACGCGTAGAACAAGCAACAGGCGGCCGCCTCCAATCCCTGTGCAAACCGAACCCCGCAGACACCCCCACCCTCGCCCGCCAACGCGTAGCCCGAGCCCTCACCGACGTATCGTCCCAGCTCATCGCGGGCGGCCACGGCTCCTTCGCCTTCCTCGTCAACGCCTGGGAAGGCGGCTCCGCCCACGCCTGGGCAGCCATCAACCACAACGGCGAAATCCTCTACGTCGACCCCCAATCAGGCCGCATAGCCCCACCCGGAATGGCCCTCTACGGCCACCGCGGCGAACCCCACCCCGACAACCTCATCGCCCTCGACGCCCTCGTCGTCAACAGCCAAGGCACCCCCCTACCCTTCAAAAACCGGGAAGACGGCTGGTGGCACCCCCGAACCCGAACCCAAACCCACCCAGGCCCACCACCCCCGCCGCCCCCAGCACCACCACCGGCTTCGGCCTCGGCACCGCCGCCCGAACCGGGCTTACCTCAAAGCGATGATCAAAACCTGGATTCCTTGTCCGTTGCCGGCGTAACGGCGGCCGATTTTGATCCCGCTGAGGTCGAAGGGCAATACGTCGACGCGCTCGATGGGGAGGACAAGGTCGCCATAGTCGCTTCGGTAGATCTTTCTCAAGTGGTCGCCGCTCGGCTCGCCGGGGAGCTGCAGACAATTCTGGATTCCGTCAGCTCCGTGCGATCCGATGCCGGGCCGCTCGAACTTGTCGGGCTGGAGCACTCGGTTAAGACTGTGGAGTCGATCAGCCGAACGTTTGCCGAGCTCAAAGAGACCGAGGGCCTAGACGTTCACGGTTTTCTGGGAACGGTGAAGGACCGGGTTCGGTTTTCGGTGCAGACACCCGAAAATGGATACTCGAGATCGATTCTGTCCATCTTCGAGGCTCTTCGGCAGCGCGGGTTCCACGTCGGCAAGGTAGTGGGATTCTGGACCCCCGGCGGACGCCACAACGGGTTGAACGCCACAGTCACCGACCCGGGCGGGTTCCGGTTCGAGATGCAGTTCCCTACCGCGCTGTCATGGCGTGCAGCGAAGCAGACCCATCGGCTGTACGAGATCCTCCGACTGCATCAGGCACCGTTCGCGGTGCGCGTCGATGCTTTCGTGCAGATGCTCGCGATCAACAAGAGTCTCGCGCTTTCCCAGCATCAGCCGGCTGATCTGCACGATCTACCTGTTTCGAAGCAGGTCGACTCGACGTTCGCAACGTGGATCGCCGAGGAGGATGCGGCTTGGAACGAATACTTGCGCATGCTGTCGGTCAAGGGCGCTACCTTCCAGAACATCCTCGACAGGTACGGCCTGATTCCGGGGGAAGTCTTTGGCCCACACAGATCGGAACGCTCAGATGACCGAGCCGGCATTCAGCTACCGCACGATCCTGAAGTCGGACGACTCGGGTCTGATAACGAGCATCGTGGTCCACCGCATACAGGTGACCGGCCCACTTGAGGCGATCCTGTGGAGCGTCCCACGGAAGGCGTGGATCTACGCCCCGGCCCTGGCCGTCCGGTTCCTCTTCGACGACCAGTACCGGGAGAGAACGCAGTCGCTCGACCGCATAGCAGCCGAACGAATCGCCCACGACGTGTTGGCGACGGAGCTACCCAGCGAGGAGACCCTCCGAGCGATGTGCGAGGAAGGTAAACGGATGGGCTGGGACTATGGGCCGCCTCGTGGGGGAGGGGGTTAGACGATGGCCATGTCCACGAAGCGGGAGAGGTGGAGTTGGGCGGCCACGGTGACTGTGTCGGTGGGGCCGTTTCGGTGTTTGGCGACGATGAAGTCTGCTTCGCCGGCTCGAGGGGATTCTTTGTCGTAGTAGTCGTCTCGGTGGAGGAGGAGGACTACGTCGGCGTCCTGTTCGATGGAGCCGGATTCTCGCAGGTCGGAGAGTTGGGGGCGTTTGTCGGTTCGCTGTTCCGGGCCTCGGTTCAGCTGGCTGACGGCGATGACCGGGCATTCGATCTCTTTGGCGAGGAGCTTGAGGCCTCGGGAGAGTTCGGAGACTTCCTGCTGGCGGCTTTCCGTTTTCTTCGGGGAGCTCATCAGCTGGAGGTAGTCGATCACCAGGAGTTTGAGGTTGTGGCGCTGCTTGAGGCGGCGGGCCTTGGCTCGGATCTCCATGAGGTTCATGTTCGGGGTGTCGTCGACGAAGATCGGGGCTTCGCTGATCTCGCCCATGCGGCGGGCGAGTTTGGTCCAGTCGTCGTCGGAGAGCTGGCCTGAGCGCAGGGAGTGCAGCGGGACGCGGGCCTCCGCGGAGAGGAGGCGCATCACCATCTCGATTTTGCTCATTTCGAGGGAGAAGATGGCGGCGGCGCAATTGCTGCGGATGGCGGCGTTGCGGGCGAAGTCCATGCTGACGGTTGACTTGCCGAGGCCGGGGCGGCCGGCGACGATGATCAGCTGGCCAGCGTGCAGGCCGTTGAGCAGGCGGTCAAGGTCGGCAAATCCGGTGGGTACGCCGGCCATGCCACCGCCCGCCGCACCGATCGCCTCGATCTCGTCGAGGGTGGGTTGCAGCATGTCGCCGAGGGCGGCGAAGTCCTCGTTGACGCGCTTCTCGGTCACGTCGTAGATGGCCTGCTGAGCCAGGTCGACGATGTCGTCGACGTCGCGGCCCTCGTGACCGCCGGAGCCGTAGCCCAGCTGCACGATCCTGGTGCCGGCCTCGACCACGCGGCGCAGGATCGCGCGGTCCGCGACGATGCGGGCGTAATACGAGGCGTTGGCCGCTGTCGGGACGCTCTCCATCAGGGTGTGCAGGTACGGCACCCCGCCGATGCGCTGCAGGTCGCCGGAGTCGGCCAGCGCGGCCGCCACGGTGACGCCGTCGGCGGGTTCGCCGCGACCGTACAGTCCGAGAATGATGTCGAAGATCGTCGCGTGCACCGGCCGGTAGAAGTCCGCGACCTTGAGCATCTCGACGACGTCGGCGATGGCGTCCTTGGAGAGCAGCATGCCGCCCAGGACGCTCTGCTCGGCGGCGATGTCCTGTGGCGGGGTCTTGTCGAACGCGCCTTCGCTGGACGGCGGGGGGCCGGACGGGCGCCCCGAGGACTGCGGACGGGCCTCCGGTCGTGCGTCATCGGTGATGGACACTCCGACCTCCCCTTCCTGTGAACGCCGGGCCGGATGAACATCCCGTCCGGGTGGGACCTGGCGCGAACGCCAGTGACCCGAGTAGATCAAACACCTCTGGTACGACACTTTCGGGTGAGGGCGCGCCCGACCGAGTGATCCAGGACACGAATTGCCGCCTTCCCGGCGGATCAGGCACATGGGCCGGTTTGACCCGTGCGGACCGGCCGGTGGGCGCGATCCAGCGCCGGTAACCATACGAACCCGCACGTCATCGACCCAAACGCTGCGGTGGACGGCGCTCGGGACAACCTGTGGACAACGTCGCTGTGCCTGTGCGCGGCCCTGTGCACAGCCTGTGTAAAACTCCGTCGGCCGTGGTGGTCTGCACCGCCGTGAGCTGCATATTCGTCGTCCCCAGCATGTGGAGAAAACAAAAAGGTGCTGCCGGTAACGAAGCGATCGCGCCAGGGCGTTGCAGAACCGGGCAACGCACGTCACGCTTTTCAGGTGGACCAACGGGAGTGGGACTACGGCGCCCGCCTGCCGCGCGAGAGGAGCGCCGCTGACTCTTGGCCACCCTCGGACCGCCCGGAAAGTCCTGATTCGTCCAAGAATGTCGAGCCTGGGGCGCCGATCTGGGGCAGCGGCTCGGTGACCGACACGGGCAGCATGCAGCCGATCCCCGAGGCGGTCGCCTGGTCGCTTCGCGCGGAGGCGTGGGCTCAGAACGAGGACCAGGCCGTCGAGCGCTCCGGTTCCGGCACGGTCAGCCGCTGGTCGGACGTCGCGGCAACGGGCCGTCCACCGGTTCCGGCAGACGGCGTCGGCTGGCGGACGTCCACCGCTGAGTGGCGCGCGACCACCGAGTCAGCCCGGTGGCGCCAGACGACCGAGTGGCGATCGTCCACCGGTTCGCACGGCTGGCGTACCACCACTGAGGCCTGGCAGAGCGGCGCAGAGGACGAAGCGGTCCCGCCCCCGAGCGTGACCCCTGGCGAGCCGTCCACGCGCCTACCGGCCATCTCAGGCACCGCGTGGCCCACCCCTGACTCCGCGGCCGAGCAGAACATCCCGAGCTGGCAACAGGCCGCTGACACACCGAGCTGGCGACAGGCTGCCGCAGACAGCACACCCAGCTGGCAGCAGCGACCGGTCGACCCGACGCCCAGCTGGCAGTCACCGCCGAGCCCCACCTCGAGCTGGCCGCAGGCCGCCGAGCCGGCCCCGAGCTGGCAGCAGCCCAACGACCGTCTGCCGGGCCAGGTCGGGGACACCACGCCCAGCTGGCAGCAGCGGCCGGTCGACCCCACCCCCAGCTGGCAGTCACCTCCCAGCCCCACCTCGAGCTGGCCGCAGCCTGCCGCCGACCCGACCCCGAGCTGGCAACAGCAGCGACCCGCGGACGCTCCGCCGAGCTGGCAGCGACCCGCGGACGCCGCACCCAGCTGGCAGCAGGGTGCCGCCGACAGCGTGCCCAGCTGGCAGCAGCGGCCCGTCGACCCGACGCCCAGCTGGCAGCAACCGCCGTCGGACCCCACACCGAGCTGGCAGCAGTCGGCCCCGCCGCGCCCCGCCGACGCCGCACCGAGCTGGCAGCGACCCGACGACCGGCCGTCGTGGCAGCAGTATTCGACCCCGCCCGCGGCTCCGTCGTCCTCGATGCCGTCCATGCCTTCCTCGTCGATGCCGTCGGCCGCATCGCCGTCGTCGTCCATGCCGTCGTGGGAGACCCGCTCGGACCGGCCGTCGTGGGACACCCGCTCGAGCTGGCAGCCGACCTCCGAGCCGCCCCGGTCAAGCTGGTCCGAGGACGGCCGGCACCTCGTCCGGGAGGACGACCGCGCTCAGTGGCGTCGCGAATCGGCCGCCGGGTCACCCCAGGTGGGTCGCCGCCGGGCCCCGGAACCCGGATCCCGGACAGGCGGGGGTACGGGCTGGACCACGCGCTCCGACGCCGACAACTGGGCCGGCCACACCGACACGGGCAGCATCCCCGCGTTCCAGGACCCGATGTCCGACACGGGCAGCTGGCGCCGCGACGCCACCCAGCCGCCCTCCCCCCTGCCGCCCTCCAGCGACAACTGGCGAACGAGTACGACCACCGACAGCTGGCGCAGCGGGGACGAATCCCGCGGCGCTCCCCGGCGTACTGACAACTGGCAGTCATCGGAACCGCCCAGCGGCAGCTGGCGCAGCGGCGACCAGGCACGCGGTCCCGAGCCACGCGACGGCTGGAACGACAGCGGCTCGTGGCGGCGCGACTCCGAACCCGCACCCGCAGTCGACCCCTGGGCACACAGCGCCACCGAGACCGGAATCATCCCGCTTCCGCAGGACGGCAGGCCCGGCAACTGGCAGAGCCGCACGGACACCGGCTCCTGGCAGCGCGAGACCGGCCCGGACAGCGGGCGGGGCGAGACCGGCCGGCGCAGCAGGTCCGACCGGCCGTACGAGATCGAATCGGGCTCGCCCTCGGGTTCGTGGCAGCGCCGCGAGATCGAATCCGCGTCTCCCTCCGCATCCGGCTCCTGGCAACGCGACGAGCCACCCGCCCCCGGCGGCCCCCGGCCTCGCGACACCGGCTCATGGCAGCAGGACGAACGATCCAACACCGGCTCATGGCAGCGTGACGAGCGGCCTGAGCCCAGCTCCTGGCAACGCGACGAACGGTCCGACACCGGTTCATGGCAACGCGACGGACGACCCGAGCCCGGCGACACCGGCTCCTGGCAGCGTGAGGGCCGGCCTGCGCCCGGGGACACCGGATCGATACGGCGTGACGGGCGGCCCGCACCTGGGGACACCGGATCGTGGCAACGCGAAGGACGGCCTGCGCCCGGCGACACCGGATCGATACGGCGTGACGGGCGACCCGCGCCCGGGGACACCGGTTCCTGGCAGCGAGACGGACGGCCGCGACCGACGGACAGCGGACGGCCTGATCAAGTACCGGCTCCCGGGGACACCGGATCGTTGCGGCGTGACGGGCGGCCAGCGCCCGGGGACACCGGCTCCTGGCAGCGAGACGGACGGCCCGACCAGGCGCCAGGTCCCGGGGACACCGGATCGTGGCAGCGCGACGGCGAGGGGCGGCAGGGGCGTACCCCCGATCGCCGACCCGCGCGCCCGCGTGGTCCGGAAAGCCAGCGCGAGCCCCGTCGTGGTCTGGACGCGCAGCGCGGCGTCGGGATGCCGGGCCGCAAGGACAGCCAGCGGGAGTACGCCCGCAGGCGCGAGCCGGACACCAGTTGGCAGCGGGAGCTCGAAACCGCGTCCTGGGATCGCGATCCCGAGACCGAGGTATGGCTCCGCGACAGCGACACCGGTCAGTGGCACCGGGCCGACTCCGACGACGACGAGGACGACGAGGACGACCGAGGCGACGGACCCCGCCCACGGCGACGCCGCCGTGCCCCTGACAGCCCGCCCGGTGGCCCGCCGGCGAGCGAAGGCGCGGAGGGTGAAGGACCGGAAGGCGGCCGGCGTACGGGTGGGCGGCGCCGAGCTGCCGATGCTCCGCTGCAGCTTGGTTCGGCTCCTGAGACACCGATTTCCCAGGATGCCTACCGACGCGACGGCGAAGGGCCCACGCGGCCTCTGCAGGGACGCGCCCGCGAGCTCGAAGTTGGGCCGGGCCGGCAACGCGACGGTGCCCCGGACGACACCGGCCGAGCTTTCAGCGGCCCGGGCACCTCACGCAGTGGCCCCGCCGACGCACCCGTTTCCGCAGTACCCGGCAGCTACGACGACCGGCCGGTCTCGGCAGCGCCCCGAGGATCGACCCGGTCGGTCTCCGCAACGCCCAGCGACTACGACCGGCCCGTGTCAGCAGCGCCCGGGGGGTTCGACCGGTCTGTCTCGGCGGCGCCCGGCGACTATGACCGGCCCGTATCGGCGGCGCCCGGTGGGTTCGACCGGCCTGTGTCGGCGGTGCCTGTGCCCGGTGCGATGGATCGGCCTGGATCGGCCGCGTCCGTGGCACGGCAGCAGGACGAGGAGTCGCCACAGGATCGTGGGGCAGCGCAGGATCGTGGGGCAGCGCAGGACTGGCGTCGCGAGATGGGCGGGGATCAGGCCAAGCCCGGCGTGGGGCGGGCGTCCGTGCAGGCGGATGCCCAGTCCGAGGACTGGCTCAGTCAACTACGTGCCGAGACGGGCGGGCCGCGGCCTTCCGATGCTGTCACTGAGGTTCGGCCCGCTGCGTGGCTGCAGGAGGAGCGCGCGCAGAAAGGCCCGCGGCAGGATGGCGACACCGCCGCGTGGCTGTTGGAAGAACGCGCCCAGAGCGGCCGGGCGCAAAGTGCCCCGGAGCAGGCCGGTCCCGCGTCCTGGCTCGACGAAGAACGCGCGCAGAACGGCCGTACCCCAAGTGGTCCTGAGCTAGGCGAACCCGCGCCCTGGCTGCAGGAAGAGCGCGCGCAGAACGGCCGGGCGCCCGACCCCAGCGGAACGGCCGGCTGGCTGCAAGAGGAGCGAGCTCAGAGCGGTCGTACCCCGGGTGCCGGTGGGCAGCCCGATTGGCGTCGGGAGCTCGCGGCTGACGGTGATCTTGCTGATGGGGAGTCCCGGCGGTTCAGTACCAGTAACTTTGTGCCGTTCCGGGCGCCGTCGCAGGGTGGGGCCGCGGGGTCGGTGAAGGTGCCGGCTGCGAACTCGGCGTCCGCGGGTGCTACCGAGGTTATTCAGCGGACGGGGGCCAGCTGGCAGGATCCGCCGGATACGGAGTGGCCGCCGCGGGGTGCGGTCATGACGTCGCCGACCGGGTCTTATGAGCGACGGCCTGTGAGTACGCTCACGTCGGCTTCGGCCCGGCAGAACGATCTGCTCGAACCGGACGATGAGATCGAGGAGGACACCGGCGGTCCGCTCAAGGCCGTGGGTTACACCGTTGGCTGGTACGGCGTGCCGGTCGTGCTCTTCGTTCTCTACATGCTGTTGCTCAGCGGCCAGCAGACTCACGCGTTGGACACGATCGCGAAGGCCGCGCCGCAGTTCGGGCTGTCGCTCGTGCTGAGCATGCTGGTCGCGGTCGGACTGCGGTGGGCGAGCGGGTCCTGGAAGGCTGCCAGCGTCGGCCTCGCCGCCGCGGTGATGGGCGGCGGGCTCGCTACCGTCCTCACCTCAGCGATCACCGGCCAGTCGCTCAGCTGAAAAGCAGCGGCCCCGCTGCCCCGTGCCGCAGTCTTCGACGGGCCGAGCAGCGTCACGGGCCAGCTGTGGAGATCGGCCAGCCAACAAAGCCGGGCCAGCTCGGAAGCAGGCCGGGGAGCTGCGGGGACAGAAAAGCGCGCCGCCCCGGCTGGGACGGCGCGCTTCGTGGTTCTGGTGTTACTTGGCGGCCACGACGTTCACGGGGAACGAGGCGGTTACCTCGGGGTGGAGCTTGACCTGGACCTTGTAAGCGCCCGTGGTCTTGATGTGGGCCGGGAGCTCGAGGCGACGCCGGTCGAGGGACGGACCGCCGGCGGCCTTGACCGCGTTGACGATCTCGGCCGGGGTGATCGAGCCGAACAGGCGGCCGCCGGTGCCGGAGCGGGCCGGCAGCGTGACCTTCAGGCCCTCGAGCTGGCCCTTGACCTCGTTGGCCTGGCCCAGGTCGCGGATCTCGCGGGCGTCGCGCGCCCGCTTGATGACCGTGACCTGCTTCTCGGCGCCCTTGCTCCACTGGATCGCGAAGCCCTGCGGCAGGAGGTAGTTGCGGCCGTAGCCGTTCTTGACCTCGACGATGTCGCCGGGGGTGCCCAGTCCGGACACCTCGTGAGTGAGGATGATCTTCATCTTGGTGCCTCCCCTCAGCGCGCCGTCGCCGTGTACGGCAAGAGCGCCATTTCACGGGCGTTCTTAACCGCGCGGGCGATCTGCCGCTGCTGCTGCGAGGTAACGCCAGTCACCCGGCGGGCGCGGATCTTGCCGCGGTCCGAGATGAACTTGCGCAGCAGCGCGGTGTCCTTGTAGTCGATGTAGGTGATCCCGTCCTTGTCGAGCGGGTTCACCTTCTTCTTCGGCTTGCGAAGTGCCGCAGCCTTAGCCATTGCTCTTACTCCTGAACTCGGATAAGCCCGGTGAGGGGCTTAGAAGGGAGGCTCGTCGTCGAATGAGGAGCTGCCGCCGCCGCCACTGGGACGGCTGCCGGAGGCCGGGGCCGCCGTAGCCCACGGGTCGTCGAAGGAGGATGCGTTGCCGCCTCCACCGCCGCCGCCACCGTTGCTGGGCTGCCGGTTGCCACCACCGCCGCTGCCGCCGCCGAAGCCGCCTCCGCCGCCGCCACCGGACCTGCTCGCCTTCTGCACCTTCGCCGTGGCGTAGCGCAGGGACGGGCCGATCTCGTCGACCTCGAGCTCGTAGACGGTGCGCTTCTCGCCCTCGCGGGTCTCGTAAGACCGCTGTCGCAGCCGGCCCTGCACGATCACCCGAGCGCCACGCTGCAGCGACTCGGCGACGTGTTCGGCGGCTTCGCGCCAGATGTTGCACGCAAGGAAGAGTGGCTCGCCGTCTTTCCACTCACCCGACTGCCGGTCCAAGGTCCGCGGCGTCGAAGCGATGCGGAATTTGGCGACCGCCGCACCCGAAGGGGTGAAGCGCAGCTCAGGATCGTCGGTCAAGTTACCGACGATCGTGATGGTGGTTTCTCCTGCCATGATCTTCTCCTCGCCGCTGGGCGTCGTTCGTCGAAAAGGTTCTCAGACCCCTACGACAAAAACGAACGTCAGCGGGTCTCCGGCCGGATGACCTTGGTACGCAGGATGGACTCGTTCAGCCGCAGCTGACGGTCCAGCTCCGCCACGGCCTCGGGGGTCGCCTGCAGGTCCACGACGGCGTAGATGCCCTCGGACTTCTTGTTGATCTCGAACGAGAGCCGACGACGGCCCCAGACATCGAGCTTCTCAACCGAGCCGCCCGCGGTCCGGATCACGTTCAGGTACGTGTCGAGCGACGGGGCGACGGTGCGCTCCTCGAGTGAAGGGTCGAGGATCACCATGAGTTCGTAATGACGCAAGACGTTCTCACCTCCTGTGGGCTTGACGGCCACGGTATTTCCGCGGCAGGAGGTCTTGTGTCGCTCGCAGAAAGAAACCGCGGGACAGGTGCCCCACGGCGTACAGACTGCGAACCCGAGAAGCATACCCGGGGGTCGCCGGGCAACCAAAAAGAGCCCCGTCACTGGGACGAGGCTCTTTCCTGGTGGAGCCGCGGGGCGCCCGGCCCGCATTCGCTGGGTGGGACCTGGGGAGGAACGACCACACCGATGAGGTTGGAACGGCCGCCCCGCGGAGCTTCTGCCGACTAGTCTACGCGATCGTTGACCGAGATGCACGTTCCGACACAAATGCCCGAATAGTCCCAGCGCCCACACCGGCCACGCAGATCACCGCCACCAGCGCGAGCAGCCCGATCGGCCTCGACTCCGTGATCGGATCCATCGCCGCGACCGGCTCCGCCGCCGCATCTTCCGGCGCGGTTCCAGCATCGAGCGCCGGTGCGGCCGGCGTTGGGGTCAAAGGCAATTTCAGCGTCGGTACGCCCGCCAGGGCCGCCTTCGCGTTACGCGGCGGGACCTGCGTGAACGGTGGAACGGCAGCTCCGGGCGTACCCGTAGCAGTGTTCTTGATCGGGGAACGGGGACCGCCCGGCGGCAGGACCGGCGCGGCAGTATGGGTGACCACTGAGCCCGGACGCGTGGGCCGGGTGGTATTCGGCGTCGCAGTAGGCGTGCGCGTGGCCACGGGCGGCGTCGTCGGGTCCGTCGGAGCAGGGGTTCCCGGATCGGTCGACCCCGGGGGAACAGTCGGATCTGTCGGATCGGGCCCCGGCTGGACATCCGTCGGGTCAACCGTGGGATCCGGCGTGACCGGCACCGGAAGCGGCTCGTCGGCACTCCCGCACACCACGACCTCGATCGTCGCGCAGGCCCCCGTTCCTGTGGGAGCAGCGCTGGCCGCTCCCGTGGTGACAACCGCCGCGGCCAGCAGAAAACCGCCCAACACCATCGCTGCGACACGGTTTCTGACTTGCCGCGACATGCCACCATCTCCCCGTTATGTGGTCAATTCTCCCGATTAACGACATCTTGAACGAGGGAGTGACGCGTACGCGGACCCGCGGCCACGAACGGTGAGCGTCGTACCCACGTCGTAGGCTCGGTCCATGCGCATCGGAGCCCATGTAGATCCCGCCGATCCCCTCGACGCGGCAGCCGCCCGCGGTGCCGACGCCGTCCAGTTCTTCCTGGCAGACCCACAGGGCTGGAAGGCACCGGCCGCCCGCCCCGACGCGGCAGCCCTGAAGGCGTCCGACGTGGACATCTACATCCACGCGCCCTACGTGATCAACGTCGCCACACTCAACAACCGCATCCGCATCCCGAGCCGCAAACTGCTGCTCACCCATGCCCGCGCGGCAGCCGAGATCGGCGCCCGGGCACTCATCGTCCACGGCGGTCACGTCAACGCCGGCGACGACATCGCGGTCGGTTTCGACAACTGGCGCAAGACCTTCGCGTATGCGGAGAAGGAGGGTGGCCTGCCGCTCCCGGTCCTGATCGAGAACACAGCGGGCGGCGACCACGCGATGGCCCGTCACTTCGACAGCCTTGCGCGGCTCTGGGACGCTGTCGGCGAGTTCGGCGCGGGCTTCTGCCTCGACACCTGTCACGCCCACGCCGGCGGCGAGGAGCTCCTCGACATCGTCGACCGCGTCAAGGCGATCACCGGCCGCATCGACCTCATCCACGCCAACGACTCGAAGGACACCTTCGACTCGGGTCGAGACCGGCACGACAACCTCGGCAATGGCAAGATCGACCCGGAGTTGGTGGTAGCAGCCATCCGAGCCTCCGGAGCCCCGGCAATCGTCGAGACCCCGGGCGGAATCGAGGGCCAGTCCGCCGACATCGCGCTCCTGCGCGAGAAAGCAGGCAACTGACCGGCCGGCGGCACAAGGGAGCGGAATGACCACTGAGCAGCCGCAAGCCGGCGCCCGGCAAGCGCCCACCCCACCCGACCCCGCCACGGACTCCGCCGCGTCTGCTGACCCCGCCGCGTCTGCTGACCCCGCCGCTGTCCCTGCCGCAACTGCCGACCCTGCTGCCGCGTCCGCCGACCCTGCTGCCGCGTCCGCCGACCCTGCTGCCGCGTCCGCCGACCCTGCTGCCGTCTCTACCGCGTCTGCCGACCGGGCCGTCTCTGCCGTCTCTGCCGCGTCTGCCGACCCTGCTACGTCTGCCGTCTCTGCTGCTACGTCTGCCGCCTCTGCTGCGTCTGCCGACCGGGCCGCGTCTGCCGACCGGGCCGCGTCTGCCGACCGGGCCGTTTCTGCTGCCTCTGCCGATGAGCGCGGTCGGAGCGATCTTGAACGGGGCGGCGAGCTCTGGGGTGCTGGGCATGACGGCGGCCAGACCAACAGCGGCCAGACCAACAGCGGCCTGATCAGCAGGGGCACGATCAGCAGCGACACGAACCGGCAGCCGGACGGGACACCCGCGGCGACGGAGTCTGTGGTGGAGTCCGCGGTCGAGTCCTCTGTGGAACATCCGCGGCGTCGATTCTGGGGCAGCTGGCGAAAGCCCCAGCCCGAGCAGCCCGACTCCGCCGAGACCACCCGAATCCTGCGCCCTGCCGTCCCGCCTCCGCCACCCGGCACACGTGCTTCGCGGCCCGCCAGGCAACCCCGCCACGCCAAGGCCACCCGAGCCACAACCTCCGCCCACAGGAGGGCCGGCGACGCCGTCAACACCCAAACCACGCATCCGACCGGTACAGCGCCAGAGACAGATCCCACCGCGGTCATGGCGGCCTACACAAGTACGCCGACAAACGACGGCGCTACCCCCGCCGACAGCGCCCCTCCAGCCGACTCAGCGAGCCTCACGGCCGGAGCGGCCGGAGCGG
>NZ_BOQP01000019.1 GCF_018332715.1 Winogradskya consettensis
GCTCGTGCGGCCTCGATCCAGATCAGTTTGCCGTCCGGTGTCCGGGCTTCGGGGGAGTCGCGCCGCAAGCGGGTGGTGTGGCCGAGAGCTTTTCCGAAGGCCCGCCGGACCTTGTGCTCGCGCCGGAACTCTTCGGTTGCCGCGGAGTAGTTCCGGCGCCGTGTCGGGTCACGCATCCACGCCAGTTCAACGGTCGTGAAAATCTCCAACTGAGCGTATTTCATGCCTTTATTGTTCTCAGGGAGTTTCATGATCGGAAGGGTGGGTGTGCCATTGTCGGGTTGAGGTGGATCACACGACTTCGAATGGCAGATAGCGAGTATTCGGTAAGCCGTAAAGTGGTGGTGGATGGGTCCCGGGAGGCGATCCTCGTGCTCATCGTGCCATGAGTTCGTTGGCCGTCTTGGTGTCATCGGCACGAGCGTGCGCCATAGCGTCCTCCTCACAAGGCGCAGATGCGACGAAACCGAAACTTACCACCACGTAACTCCCCGGGCTCGGTCGGCAAGTGCCGTCCCGTTGCATCGACAGTTAGCAATCTTTACGTAATACTCGGGTAACACCTCGCAGAAGATCGACCACTCCGTACGAGAGGACGTTCTCCGTGACAATGAATGCAGGTTTCCCGGGCCGAGCGCTGTCGCGTAGCTGCCGGCGCCTCCTGGTCTTCCTCACCGCGGCTGTCACTGCACTCGTGGGCAGCGTGGTCATCCAGCAGCAGCCCGCACACGCCGCGTGGAACCTCGTGTGGGCCGACGAGTTCAACGGGTCCGGTGCGCCCAGCAGTGCCAACTGGAACTACAGCGTCGGCAACGGCCTCAACCCCGGCCTCAACGCTTTCGACGGCTGGGGCAACGGCGAGTGGGAGTGGTACCGCCCCGAGAACTGCACGCAGTCCGGCGGCAACCTCGTGATGCGCGCTAACTGGCTCACTACGCCTATCACGGTCAACGGCCGCAACTTCTATCAGACGTCGTGCCGCATGACGACGGACACGAAGAAGTCCTTCCAGTACGGACGCATCGAGGCGCGCATGGCGCTCCCCACCGCCACCGGCTCGTGGCCGGCTTTCTGGATGCTGGGTGACGCGTGCGACGAGACGTCCACGAGCGCCTACAACCCGGCGCAGACCTACTACGATCGTCTGCCCACCAACTGGGCCAGTTGCGGCGAGGTCGACATCATGGAACACGCAAACGCGAATGCGACCGTAACCAACAACATCTTCTGGGATCTCCGCACTGGCGTGTTCCCGTGGACAGCGGGTCAGAACGCCAACTACGTCGCGAACCCCGCCGTCAACAACGCCGCGGCCTTCCACGTCTACGCGATCGAGTGGACGGCCGCGCAGATCCGCTGGTACATCGACGGTGTGCAGACGCACGTGATCGACACGACGCCGGCGACCTTGGAGGAGTTCCGCAAGCCGTTCCACGTCATCTTCAACCTGGCGCTGGGCGGCACATACCCCGGACAGAACCCTGTGCAGAGCCAGTTCCCGCTCACCGCATCGATCGACTACGTCCGCTACTACCAGGACGGCGGGGCCACGACGCCGCCTCCCACGGGGGGAGCCGCGACGCAGATCAACGGGCCCAGCGGCAAGTGCGTCGACGTGGCGGGCGACAACACGGGTGGCAACGGCGCGGCTGTGCAGTTGTGGGACTGCCAAGGCACGGCGGCGATCGACCAGCAGTGGACGTGGAACGGGCAGACGCTCGGCACCCTCGGCCGCTGCCTCGACGTACAGGACGCCGGAACAGCCAACGGCGCCAAGCTTCAACTCTGGGACTGCAACGGCAGCGGGGCGCAGAACTGGGTGCAGGAAGGCAATCGGATGCGCAATCCCCAGAGCAACCGGTGCATCGACTCGCCATCAGGCGCCACAGCGAACGGGACCCGAGTGCAGATCTGGGACTGCAACGGATCGGCCGCACAGTACTTCGCGAAGGCCGCGTGACGGCCGGCCGAGGGGCACGCTGACGGTCAGGTCGCGGGAGCGGACAGGCTCCCGCGACCCGTCCGCTCGTTCCCGGATACGACCTCCGCCGCGCTTCGACCGGCACACGACGGCGTCCTTCCTGACCGCCGACGAGGTCGATGCTCTGCTCGCCGACACCACCATCGACTGCAGTGGCCAGCAGTATCGGCCTGCGTGGCGGCGACGCACGAGCGGGAGGCGCTGCTCGAGTGGTACGACAAGTCGGTGCAGCATCCGAGCCCCCGCCCCAAAAGGCGATTCGCACGCAATTCTGAATCGGTCGGGTCATCGACCCTGACTAACCCTGCGGCGACGCCGTGACTCGATGCACTCAATTCGGCATGTCCGCGCCCGCTGCTCCGTGGACGCAGCGTAACAGTCAGCCGGGTGCGCCGAGCGTGGTCGACGGCATGAGAGTGATGCCAATCTGGGCTGGGTTTGATTTTGTTCTGCTCTGCGGTTTGCATTTGACAACCTTCATGCGCGAGTCATGGGTCAGCACTCTGGCGATGAAAAACAATTGCGTAGTCTCTGTGGTGTGGTTAGGTCGGCGCATGTCGATCACGATGCGGCTTGCGACGCCGGATTCGTTGAGCGAGATCGTTGAGGCGTTAGCGGTCTGGCAGCACACCGGCGGGCCGGTGCAGCTTCATCCGGGCGACCTTGGGTGGCACTGGAGGTTCGGCGGGCGGGAGTTGGCGCAGGCCGTCCGGGTGTGGACCCGTAACGGGCAGATCCTGGCCGTTGGCATGGTGGACGACGGGGTGATCCGCATGGGTATCGCACCGAGCGTCGACGAGGACGCCGCGTTCGCCGCCCGGCTGCTGGCCGATCTGTCGGATCCGGGGCAGGGGGTACTGCCCGACGGCGCCGGGGCCGTCGAGGCCCGCTTCGGCGCTGCTCTTCGAGACCTCCTGCGTCGCAGCGGTTGGGTGCCCGACGAACCGTGGACCCCGTTGTCTCGCGAACTGATCGAGCTGGTGGAGGACTGCGGGCTCAGGGTCGAGGTCATCGAGGCGCACGACGTTCGGGATCGGATCGTTGATGATCGGGTCGCGGTGCATCTGGCGGCGTTTGCCAACTCGACGTTCACTGTGGAGCGCTGGCGCGCGATGGCCGCTGCCCCGCCTTACCGTCGGGCCCGGTGCCTGGTCGGTTACGACGGCGACGGCGATGCGGTCGCCGCGGTGACGGTGTGGTCGGCCGGGGACGGGCGACCGGGTTTGCTCGAACCACTGGGCGTTCATCGGGATCACCGTGGCCACGGATACGGCCGCGCCATCACGGTGGCCGCGGCCGCCGCGTTGCAGGAGATGGGGTCGTCCAGTGCGACAGTGTGCACCCCGAGCAGCAACGTCGGCGCCGTGGCGACGTACGTCTCGGCTGGCTTTCAGAAGATCCCGGACGTTACCGACTTCCGCCGCACGAGTTGACCGTGCCACCGCAACCGTGGAGGTAGAGGAAGCTCCCCATGATGAGTTTTCGCTTCTCGACGCGCGCGTCAGCACGACGCACTACTTTCGGCACGAGCGTGCGCGGGGGCATCCGCAACGCCAGGACACTCCCTAACCGATCTGCGTGGGACGCGCGCATTCTCGGCGGCTTGAGAACGTGCCGCCGGAATAGTGGTCGAAGATCGGTTTGTTGCTCGATCGCGGCAGGTTTGCTGCCGGCTCGTACGCGTAGAGCCGCCACGTCGCCCATGTCGTGTCCGTTCCCGCTGGACTCGCCGCCGGTCGTGGACTTTGGTTGAGTGATTTCAAGTGCGCCGGCGGGGTCGCGGAAGGCGCAGTCGCGGATGCCGTAGGGCTGGTCGGTGGGTTCCTGGACGACGGGCGTTGATTGTCGTGTCAAGCCCCGGGGTGTGACGCAGAGTTCGGTGTTCGTAGGTTAGTAGGCGGCGGCGTACTTCACCAGCCAGCGGCTGGTGAACCGGCCCCAGTCGAACAGGTCACCGGCGGCACGTCTGCGGTCACGTTCATGGTCAGCGGTGGCCTGTGCCCGGTGGGAGTTCGCCTCACGGAACAACGCTCGTGCGGCCTCGATCCACATCAGATTGCCGTCCGGTGTCCGGGCTTCGGGAGAGTCGCGCCGTAGCCGGGTGGTGTGGCCGAGAGCTTTTCCGAAAGCCCGCCGAACCATGTGCTCGCGCCGGAACTCTTCGGTTGCCGCGGAGTAGTTCCGGCGCCGTGTCGGGTCACGCATCCACGCCAGTTCAGCGGTCGTGAAGATTTCCAGCTGAACGTATTTCATGCCTTTATTTTTCTCAGGGATTTTCATGATCGGAAGGGCGGGTGTGCCATTGTCGGGTTGAGGGGTGTCACACAAATTCGAATGGCAGATAGCGAGTATTCGGATAGCCGTAAAGTGGTGGGCGGATGGCTTTCTGGAGGCAATCCTCGTGCTCACCGCGCCACGAGTTCGTTGGCCTTCTTGTTGTCATCGGCAGATCAGCAAATGCGATAAGCGGCTTGTGCGAGCAAGCGGGTGAACCGCTGGCCGGGTCGTGGAAGGGGCGGGGCGCAGCAGAACGGGCCGCGGCAGGGTTCGCCGCGGCCCGTTCTTGACGTGCTGGTGCTACTTCAGGCCGAAGGCACGGGTGATCGTCTGTTCGACGCTGTTGCCGTACGTGTCCTTCGCAGCGGCGCGGAGCGTGACGTGCTGCGCGCTCTTCGGGGCTTTCAGCTCGGTGGTCCAGCCGGCCTTGGTCTTGGACAGGCGCTGGGTGACCCAGGTGGCGCCGTCGTTGTAGGAGACGTCGAGGGTGACCGTCTTGATGGATGCGGTGCTCGGGGCGCCGGCCAGGTGGGACGGGAGGACGGTGATCGGGGTGGAGCGGGAGGCCCTGTCCGTGAGGTCCGTGTCGACCTTGTAGTCGAGTTGGATCAGTGGGAGCCGGGTGGTGGTGGCGTCCGAGGTGAAGTCCCAGGTTGTCTTTGTCTTGGTGGAGTACGGGAGGACCGTGGGGTCGCCCTCGGTCGTGGTGACGAGGCGGTAGGGCAGGCGCTTGGGGCTCAGGCCGGTGTTGGAGTCGATCCAGCCCCAGGTGTTGGCCTCGATGACCTTCTTACCCTGCGACAGTGTCACGGTCTGGCCGAGGGAACCTTCCGGCACGGCGTCGCCGGCGTGGTTCTCGCCGGAGCCGCCCCAGCCCGGGACCTCGACGACGATGGTGTCGCCGTCGCGGTGGGGGAGGGTGCCGAAGTCGTTGATGCGCGGGCGGACGATCGCGGCAAGCCACTTCTCGCTGGTGCGGCTGCCGGGCTCGTAGGTGCGGGTGCCGCTGCGCTCGAACGATCGCAGGTCGTCCAGCTCCTGCGACCAGCGGACGTCGTCGTCCGCGGTCACCCAGTCGGTGCGGAAGCGGTCGACCTTGATCGTGGAGGAGGAGCCGACGCGGACGGGCAGGTCCGGGTTCAGGTCGTAGCGCCGCTCGGTGAGCTCCCGGTCGGAGGAGTTCTGGAAGTCGACGTCGACCCGGGCCAGGTCACGCTCGGACGGGCGGTAGACGAGCGACTTCGGTGCTCCGCCCGGCCAGTACTCGGCCAGGTCGTACAGGTAGTCGGTGGTCGGGTGGGAGGTGAGGCGAAGGGTCACGCGGCCCTTGGCGAGCTGTGTGATCAGGCGCTCGCCGCCGTCCTTGGTCAGCGACGCGACGGCGAGTGTCGTCCGGCTGGTGGCGTCGAAGTAACGGCCGGTGCCGGTGTTGACGACCAGGAGTACGGCTGCCCCGGCGTTCTCGGCGGCTTCGACCTGCTCGTCGAGGTCGTTCTGGCGTACCACTGCGATCTTGTTCCTGACCCCTGCGGCCGTCATTTCCGCCGCGGAGCCCGTACCCGCGAAGACTGCCCGGATCTGTTTGGTGCCTTCGGCCGGGACGGTCGAGCCGGGCAGGACGATCAGGTCGTCGTAGGTGGTGCTGCCGTTCTCGATCGCCAGCGGGGGCTGGATCTTGCGCCACCGGGCGGTCACCGACATCTTGCCGTCGCGGGCCTTCTGACCGGGGGTCACCCAGATGCTGTCGTAGAAGCGGTCGATGATGTACGCGTCGGTGGCCTCGGCCGTGCCCAGCTCGCGGTGGTAGGCGAGGCGGATCTCGCTGTTCGCGGCGGTCTTCGGGGTGATCGCCTGGATCTCGCGGGTCGTGCTGGCCTTCAGCTCGACGGTGGTGTCGTCCTCGACGACCACCGTGGGTGCGGTGACCAGCGCCATGCCGCGGGAGTTCGGGCCGTGGGTGCCCTCGACGTCGCCCCACATCCACACGGAGTAGCGGCCCTGCGGCACGAGCACGTCGATGGGGTGGCCGTCGTTGGTGAGGAAGTAGTAGTAGGCGCCGGGCGGGTCGCCGTCGCGGAGCAGCATGATCTCGCCGGGCATGGCCTCGCCGCCGCGGCCGGTGGGCTCGATGACCAGGTGCTTGGGCTGGTCCTCGGTGCTGAGCCCGACGAGCGTGTCGGCCAGCCTGCTGCCGTCGGTGCCGGTGGCGACGATGCTGCCGGTGTAGCGGCCCTTCTCCTTCGTGAGGCTCAGGTCGGCGGAGACCGTCACCGTGGCGGTGCCGCCGGCGGGAACAACAACCTTCGGAGCGGAAAGAGAGATCAATCCGGTGGGTACGCCCGGAGCGGCGAGAGCCAGGTCCAGCGTCACGTCAGCCGCACCGGTGTTCGTGTACGTGATCGGCTTCTCGGTCGTGCCGCTGGGCTCGTCCTCGAGCGGGTGGATACCGAGGTACGCGCTCGCGGTTGCGAAGACCGTCGCCTTGGTGGTCTTGGCGATGTCGACCCGTCCGCTGCCACCGGTGTACGCGTCGTAGTCGGGCGTTTCCTTGGCCGTGCTGACCAGGGCATCCTTGAGCTGAGCACCGGTCCAGGCGGGGTGCTGGGCGGCGAGCAGGACAGCGGCGCCGGCCACGTGCGGGGTGGCCATCGACGTGCCGCTCATCGTGCGGTAGAGGCCCTCGCCCTCGGTCGAGTACTGCGACCGGGCCGCCAGGATGTCGACGCCGGGTGCGGTGATCTCGGGCTTGAGCGCGCCGTCCACCAGGCGCGGGCCGCGGCTCGAGAACTCGGCGATGTGGTCCTCGGCGTCGACGGCGCCCACGGTCAGGGCGGCGTCGGCGGCGCCGGGCGTACCGACGGTCGACTCGGTCGGGCCGCTGTTGCCCGCGGCGATGACGAACAGCGCGCCGGTCTCGGCGCTGAGCTCGTTGACGGCCGTGCTCATCGGGTCGGTGCCGTCGGTCGGGTCGCCGCCGAGGCTCATGCTGATGACCTTGGCCTTGCGGTCCCGGGCGGCCCACTCCATGCCGGCCACGATCCAGGAGTCCTGACCGGAGCCGCCGTTGTCGAGGACCTTGCCGATCTCGAGGTCGGCGCCGGGCGCTACACCCTTCTCCAGGCCGCCCGAGCCCGCGCCCGTTCCTGCGATTGTGGACGCTACGTGCGTACCGTGGCCATGTCCGTCCTTGACGTCCTCACCCGGCACGAAGCTGGCGCTCGCCTCGACCTGGCCGACCAGGTCGGGGTGTTCCGCGTCGATGCCGGTGTCCAGCACGGCGACGTCGATGCCCTCGCCGGTGTTCCCGCCCGCCCAGACCTCCGGGGCGCCGATCTGCGCGACGCTGTCGGACAGGGCGGCGTGGACCTTGCCGTCCAGCCACACCTTGGTGATGCCGTGCGCGAAGGCGGGGGTGGTGCTCGCTTTCCGCGCCTCGGGTGCCGCGGGTGCCTTGCCGGTCAGCGACGTCCAGAAGGTCCCGGCGTGCGCGCGGTCCGTGTTCACCGCGCGGCCCCGGATGCTGGGCAGCGCCCGGACCTCTGTGCTGGCCTCGGGCAGGGTGTCAGCGCTGCGCTTGGCGAACGAGGAGCTCTGGTAGCCGAGGATGACCGGCAGCTGACCGGTCGCGTTGTCGGCGTAACCCTCGCGCTGCAGGTAGGTGATGTTGAACAGGCGCTTGTCCAGCAGGCCGGTGCCGACGTACGGCGCGGCGCTCTCGGGATACACGTACGTGTCCGGGCCGACGGTGGTGATGTGCGCACCGATCTGCTCGCCGTCCGGGCCCTGCACGGTGGTGACGCCGGGCCGTACGGTCACCTTGTCACCGGTGATCAGGGTGATCGTGGTGGCTGTCACCGGGTTCGTAGCGCTGGTGTGACGGGTGGTCGCTTGGGCGTCGGCGGGCGATGGCGGGGTCACTGCCAGCACCGTTACGGCCGCCACGATCAGCGGCACGGACCTGCCGGGGGACGAAAGGCTCAACGGAATACCTCAACTCGATCAGAAGCCTGAAGTGCCGTCGACGCTATAGACGAAGCAACAGTTCTGATCGATGTGAAGGTTTTCGATCTTGTCGGTTAACGACATCGAAACCGAATGCGTAGCCGCTCGAAACGGACGGGGCCGGATCAGGTGGTGACGGGCATCGCGCGGGGCTCGTTCGGAGCGGCCTGCCTGGCGACACCCACGGCGGCCCGGACGAATGCCGCGACCTGCGGTGAGCGCGATGATGCCGGCCAGGCGACCGCGAGGGTGGCCGGGGGGAGATCCTCGACGAGGCGGTAGGCGATGTGGGGACGGGGGAACTGGCGGGCCACCCAGGCCGGGAGGAACCAGAGCAGGCTGCCCGTCTCGACCAGGTTGAAGATCTGCGACAGGTCCCGCATGGCCGGGCTGCCCGGTGGCGGGGGTGCCAGGTTGCCGGTCTCGGCGCCCGAGCCGTTCGGCAGGCGGCGCCCGGTCAGGTCGGCCAGGCGCAGTGTCGTACGCGCCGCCAGCGGGTCGGCCGCGGGCAGCGCGACCATCCGCGGCTCGATCAGCAGCGCCTCGCTGTCGAGGGCGGGGTCGTCGAACGGCATGGCCAGCAGCGCGACGTCCGCACGACCGTCGTGCAGGGCCGGGACCAGGTCCCACGGGCCGGTCAGCAGCAGCTCGACGGGCGTCGTGTCGTAGGCGGCCAGGATCGGTGCCAGCAGTCCGCCGTCGAAGTCGGCCTTGCAGGTCAGCCGCAGGCTCTGCTCCGGCCGGCCCGCGCGCCGGGCCCGCTGCGCTGCCGCGGCGATGGCGTCCAGCGCCACCCGGGCGTCGATCAGCAGGGTCTCGCCGGCCGGGGTGAGCGCGACCTGGCGGGTGGTCCGGACGAACAGGTCGACCCCGAGTTGACGTTCGAGGTCCCGGATCGCGCGGGACAGCGGCGGCTGCGCCATGGCCAGCCGCTCGGCGGCCCGCCCGAAGTGCAGCTCCTCGGCGACGGCCACGAAGTAGCGCAGTTGCCGGGTCTCCAGGTCACTCATACTTCGAGAGTATCAATCGAGATCCCATTGGTCTTTCCGCTCCGCGCCGGAACAGCGTTCACTGGAGTTGTCGATCCGACCGAAGAGGGATGAAAAACAATGATTGTGGTCACCGCTCCCACCAGCAACATCGGTAGCAAGGTCCTGCAGAACCTGCTCGACGCGGACGCCCCCGTGCGCGTCGTGGCCCGCGACCCGGCCACACTCGCACCGGGCGTCGCCGAACGGGTCGAGGTCGTCCGCGGCTCGCACGCCGACCCGGCCGTCGTGACGGAGGCGTTCGCCGGTGCCGACGCTGTCTTCTGGCTCGTGCCCGCGAACCCGAAGGCGGAGAGCCTGGACGCTGCGTACTCGCAGTTCGCGCGGGCGGGTATCGAGGCGTTCACCGCGCAGGGCGTCGGCCGGGTGGTCGGCATCTCGGCGCTGGGCCGGGGCACCGCGGTGGCCGGGCAGGCGGGGTATGTCACGGCGACGCTGGCCATGGACGACCTGATCGCCGCTTCGGGCGTACCGTATCGGGCCGTCGCCAACCCGTCCTTCATGGAGAACATCCTGCGGCAGGTCGGTGCCATCAAGAACCAGGGCACGGTCTACGGCCCCACCACGCACGACCTGGCCCTGCCGCTGATCGCGACCAGGGACATCGCCGCGGTCTCCACGCGGCTGCTGCTCGACGACACCTGGACCGGCTTCGACGAGGTGCCGGCCCTGGGCCCCGAGGACCTCAGCTACGACGATGTCGCCGCGATCATCTCCGACGTGCTCGGCAAGCCGGTCCGCTACGTGCAGACCACCCCCGAGGCCAACCTGAAAATGGCGCTCGATCAGGGTGCCTCCGAGGCGATGGCCCACGGCCGCGTCGACATGGCCACGGCCAAGAACAACGGCCTGGACCAGGGCGTCACGCGTACGCCCTCGTCGAGCACGCCCACGACGTTCCGCGACTGGTGCACCGAGGTTCTGAAGCCGGCCCTCGACGCCTGAGGTGCGAGCGCCTGCCCGAGGTAGCCCGGTCAGGCCCGCATGGTGGTGCCGCCGTCGACGTTGAAGACCTGGCCGGTCGTCCACGCGGACAGGTCGGAGAACAGGAACGCCGCGGTGGCGCCGAGGTCGGCCGGGTCGCCGTGGCGCCAGGACGGGGTGGACTGCAGGATCAGGTCACGGTAGTCCTCGGGCAGGTTGAGTTTGGTCTGCTCGGTGAGCACCAGCCCGGGGGAGAGGCTGTTGGCGCGGATCCTGTCCTTGCCGTAGCGGCGGGCGACGTGCCGGGTCAGGGCGGTGATGCCGGACTTGGTGACCGAGTAGGCGACCTTGTCGGGCATGCCCGCGTAGACGGCGTTGGAGATGGTGTTGACCACCGAGCCGCCACCGCCGGCGATCATGTGGGGCAGTGCGGCCTTGAGGGTGAGCAGGTAACCGGTCAGGTTGACGTCGATCGTGCGCTGCCACGCGGCCAGGTCGATGCCGATCGCGTCGGTGTCCTCGGCGACCTGGTCGGGGTGGATGTTGGCGGCGACGTTGAACAGGCCGTCGATGCGCCCGTACTCCTTGACGGCGCGGTCGATCTGGGCGTTGACCTGGTCCTGGTCGGAGATGTCGGCGACCACCGCGATGGCTTCGCCACCGGCGTCGCGGGCGGCCTGGGCGGTGCGTTCCGCGGAGTCGAGAACCACGTCGCTGACGACGATCCTGGCGCCGCCGGCGCCGAGCAGGGACGCCGTGGCGGTGGCGATGCCACCGGCTCCGGCGAAGACGACGACCTTGTCGGTGAGACCTTCCATGACCTGTCTCCGTTTCGTTGGTGCTACCGGACACGAAACGTACACCTGTGTACGGATGATGGCTAGTAGGCTCCCGGCATGCCCGAGGACCTGCAGCGCACGATGCGGCGAGACGCCGTGCAGAACAGGGAACGGCTGCTCGTCGCGGCCCGGCAGGTCTTCGCCGAGCAGGGTGCGGACGCCGCCCTGGAAGAGGTGGCCCGGCTGGCGGAGGTCAGCCGCACCACGCTCTACCGGCACTTCGCCACCCGCGAACAGCTCGCCGCCACGGTCTTCGAGGAGAACGTCACGCTGATCGAGAAGCGTTCGGCCGAACTGCTCGACACCGACGACGGCATCGTGACGCTCTTCGACTACGTGCTGGATCAGCAGCGGCAGAACCGCGGCTTCGCGCGGCTGCTCTCAGCGACGGACCTCACCTGGCTGACCGCACTCTCGGAGCGCACGATCGCCGCCTTCGCACCCCTGCTGGAACGGGGGCGTGCAGCGGGCATCGTGCACCCCGAGACCGGCGTCAGCGACGTGATGCTGGCCTTCCCGATGGCGGAGGGTGCCATGGCGGACAGCGACATGGCGGGGCGTGAGTCAGCTGCGGACGGGGTGCGCGCGATGCTGCACCGCGCTCTGTTCACCCGTTCGTAGCAGCTCCTGCGGGACTTCGAGACCGGCGAGCAGGCGCAGGGCGTCCTCGGTGGGGCTGCCGGGGTCGGCGGAGAGGACGAGCAGTTCCATGCTCGACTCGCCGGGCAGGGCGAAGTTCTCGTGGTGGAGTTCGAGCGGGCCGACCAGGGGATGCCGGTAGACCTTGCGGCCGTGGGTGCGGGCGCGGACGTCCGCTCGGGCCCAGAGGCGGCGGAAGCGGTCGCTGCGCATGGACAACTCGCCGATGAGGGAGGCCAGGCGGGGGTCGTCGGGGTATTTACCGGCGGCGAGGCGCAGGTGGCCGACGACGTCGAGGGTGCAGTTGTCCCAATTGGCGTAGAGGCCGCGGTCGCTCTCCTCCAGGAAGAGGTGCCGGGCGGTGTTCAGGCCCGGGATCGGGCGGCCGTAGAGGAGCCGGGCGAGGCGGTTCCCGGCGAGCACGTCCAGGCGGTGGTCGACGATCACCGCGGGGGCGCCGGCGACGAGGTCGAGCACACGCAGCAGCTCGGGCCGGACCCGCCCGCCCGGGGCCTTCGCGCGGCGGCGGCGCTGCCGGGAGAGCCGCAGGAGGTGGCCGCGCTCGGTGTCGTCGAGGCCGAGAACGCGGGCGAGCGCGTCGACGACCTGCTCGGAGGGCTGCGTCGCGCGGCCCTGTTCCAGGCGGATGTAGTAGTCGACGCTGACCCCGGACAGGTGCGCGACCTCTTCACGGCGCAGCCCATCGACCCGGCGGCGGCTGTCGGCGGGGATGCCGGCGGCCACGGGGTCGACCCGGGCGCGCCGGGTACGCAGGAAACCCGCCAGATCGTCCATCGCTTCAGTATCGCCCCGCGCTCGCCCCGGCTTCGTCGGCGAGGGTGGCCCTGCGGTTACCAGGAAGTCCGGTCCGATGGAAGCCGCGCCCCTGAAAGTCCGGCGCCGTGCCGCCCAGACTCGGTGGCATGAAGACGTTGATCGTTTACGCCCACCCGGAACCGCGGTCGCTCAACGGTTCGCTCAAGGACCTCGCCGTGACCACCCTGGAAGAGGCGGGGCATGAGGTACGGGTGAGCGACCTGTACGCGATGAACTGGAAAGCCGTCGTGGACGCCGAGGACTACGGCCCGTACGCGTCGAGCCCGTTGCGGGTCGCCCAGGACTCAGGCCGGGCTTTCGACGCGTCGGCGCTCACCCCGGACGTCGCCGCCGAGCAGGAGAAGCTGCTGTGGTCCGACACGATCATCTTCCAGTTCCCGCTGTGGTGGTACACGATGCCCGCCATCCTCAAGGGCTGGGTGGACCGCGTGTTCACGTTCCACTTCGCGTACGGCGTCGGCGAGCACAGCGACACGAAATACGGCGAACGCTTCGGCGAAGGCACCCTCGCGGGCCGCCGCGCGTTGCTCTCGGTGACCACGGGCGGCCCGGAGTCCCACTACGCCGCCCGCGGGATCAATGGCCCGATCGACGATCTGCTGTGGCCGATCCAGCACGGCATCCTCTACTACCCGGGCCTCGAGGTCCTGCCGCCGTTCGTCCTCCACAGCACCGACCGGCTGACCGCGCAGGACTACCCCGAGGTCGCCAAGGCCTGGCAGGAACGCCTGCTCACCCTCGCCACGACCGAGCCGATCGCGTTCCGGCGGCAGAACTTCGGCGACTACGAGATCCCCGCCCTGCACCTGAGGCCCGGCCTCGAGCCCGCCGACCGTACGGGCTTCGCGCTGCACATCCGCGGTTAGCGCACCTCGTCGACGCGGACCGGGCGGTGTTCCCGCAGCGACAGCGTGCAGGCCTCGGCGACCCAGCCGGTCTCCAGCGCGTCCGCGATCGTGCACGGGGACGACCTGTTGCCGGCGACGACGTCGGTGAAGGCGGTCAGTTCAGCGCGGAAGGCGGCACCGAAGCGGTCCATGAAGAACTGGTACGGGCTGCCGGCGGGGAACGTGACACCCGGTTCGACGGAGCGCAGCGGCAACCGGTCCTCCAGGCCGACGGCGATGCTGTCCACCGAGCCGTGCAGCTCGAGCCGGACGTCGTAGCCGCGCTGGTTGTACCGCGAGTTCGAGACCAGGGCGAGGGTGCCGTCGTCGAGGGTCAGCACGACGGCGGCCGTGTCCACGTCCTGGGCCTCGGCGAAGAATTCCGCGCCACGGTTGCTGCCGGTCGCGTACACCTCGACGACCTCACGCCCGGTGACCCAGCGGACGGCGTCGAAGTCGTGCACGCCGCAGTCCCGGAAGATCCCACCGGACCCTTTGATGTACGCGGCCGGCGGCGGCGCCGGGTCCAGGGTCGTGGACCGTACGGTGTGCAGCCACCCGAGCTCGCCGGACGCCACGGCGGCGCGGGCGGCCGCGAACCCGGCGTCGAAGCGGCGCGGATAGCCGATCTGCACCGGCACGCCGCTGTCCCCGACCCGTCTGAGCAGCTCCGCGGCGTCCCCGGCGTGCCGGGCGACCGGTTTCTCGCAGAACACCGGCAGCCCGGCCGCGACGGCGGCCAGCAGCAGCGCGGGATGCGCGTCGGTCGCGGCGGCGATGACCACGCCGTCGACCCCGGCGGCCAGCAGCGCCTCGGGGGAGTCGGCTGCCTCGGCGTCCCACCGTTCGGCGACCTCCTTGGTAAGCGATGTGACGGCGTCGGTGACGACCAGCGATTCCACGGTGGGCAGAGCGGCAAGGGTTCGGGCATGGAAAGCACCGATCCGGCCGAGCCCGATCAAGCCAAGTCGCACGACTGTCTCCTCACTGTGTGGCGGCGGAGCGCGTGCTCCAGGCGTACGGTGTCCCATTGCCCTTGGAGGGCCTGGTGCACGAGCTCGGCCTGGGTCTGCGGAGCGAGACCACCGACTGGCTGGTCCCGGTCGAGGTTCGTCGGGAACGCGTAGCCCTCCGCCGACGCGGCGATCACGTTCGCGGCAGACCCGGTGAACCCGCGCAGCACCGGGTAGAGCGCCGTCACCATCGCCGTGCGGTCGACGGTCTCCATCGCCCGGCCGAACGGTGACGACACCTGCAGCAGGTTGGCCATCCGCAGGATGTCGCCGGACCGGTTGGTCCCGGCGCCGTGGAACAGGGCCGGGTTGAAGAATGCCGCGTCGCCCTTGGCCAGCGGCAACTGGATGTGGTTGCGATCGAAGTACGCGGTGAACTCGGGCTGATGGAACGCGATGTACCCGGCCGGGTACTTCTGGGAGTGCGGCAGGTACAGCGTCGGGCCGCTCTCGAGGGGCATGTCGACGTGGGCGACCGCGCCCTGCAGCGTGAGCGCGGGTGACAGTGCGTGGATGTGCGCGGGATAGCCCATCGCCTGCTCCTGCGACATGAAGCCGAGGTGGTAGTCACGATGCGCGACCTGCGCGGCGCCGCCGGGGTTGACCACGTTGACCTGGGAGGTCACCTGGTAGCCGCGGCCCAGCCAGGCCTCGCTGATCAGCCGGAGCGTGTCGTTGTCGTAGTAGGCGGCGAACGCGGCCGGGTCGCGCAGGGCGAACTTGTCCAGCGCGCCCCACACCCGGTCGTTGGCACCGGGTTTGGCGAAGTGGTCACCGGCGGCCGTCCCGGCGGCCTTCTGCTCGTCGATCAGCTCGGTGAAGACGGCGGTGGCGCGGTCCACGACGGCGGGGGCGAAGGCGCCGGCGAACACCACCACGCCCGGGCCGTCCATCAGCGCCCGGACCAGCTCGGCCCGCAGCTCCCGGGTGTCCGGCACCGCGCCCGGGTAGATCAGCACACCGTCCATCACATCGGTGGCGTGTGGATAGTCCGACAGCTCCGTCTTCTGCTCGCAGACCGCCCGGAAGTCGTCGAGGCTGCAGTCCGCGGCGGTGAACCACGTAGTCATGGCCTCACGCTAAGTTCGGGTCGCGGGCCGTGGACCCTTGAGAACCCCTCAAAAGACCATCATCGTGAAGTCGTGAAGCACCCCTACAAGATCCGCGAGATCGCCGTCCAGTCCGGGCTCAGCGAAGCCACCGTGGACCGGGTGCTGAACGCCCGCGGCGGGGTCCGCGACAGCACCGTACGCGCGGTCGGGCAGGCCATCGCCGACCTCGACCGGCAGCGTACGCAGATCCGGCTCGGCGCCCGGCCGTTCCTGGTCGACGTGATCGTGCAGGCCCCGCCGCGATTCTCCGCCGCGGTCCGCGCCGCCCTGGAAGCCGAGTTGCCCGGGCTGCGACCCGCGGTGATCCGGTCCCGATTCCATCTGCTCGACGCACCGTCCGTACGCGACGTGGTGGCCGCCCTCGACCGGGTCCGCCGCGGCGGATCGCAGGGCGTGATCCTCAAGGCCCCCGACCTCCCCGAGATCGTCGCCGCGGCGCAGCGCCTCACCGTTCCCCTGGTCACCCTGGTCACCGACCTCCCGGCCAGCCCGCGCATCGCGTACGCGGGGATCGACAACCGGTCGGCCGGGGCGACCGCCGCGTACCTCGTCGACCAGTGGCTGGCCGGTCGCGCCGCCGACATCGTCGTGGTCCGCGGCCACGGCTCGTTCCACGGCGAGGACGAACGGGAAACCGGATTCCGCACCGAGACGGGCCTGCGCTCCCCGCCCCGCCGCCTCCACGAGGTCGTCGACGCCGAGGACCGCGCCGACGAGGTCTACCAGGGCATCCGCGCCACCCTGGCCACCCACCCGGCGATCCGGGCGGTCTACTCCCTCTACGCCGGCGCGGGCGGCAACACCGCGGTGATCAAGGCCTTCACCGACGAGCACCGCACGTACGACGTCTTCGTGGCCCACGACCTGGACCGCGAGAACACCACCCTCCTGCGAGCCCGCAAACTCTCCGCCGTCCTGCACCACGACCTGCGCATCGACCTCCGCCGCGCCTGCCACGCCATCATGCAGGCCCACGGCACCCTCCCCGGCCCCATCCGCACCAACCCCTCGGCCATCCAGGTGATCACCCCCCACAACGCCCCACCGGTCGAGTTCTGACCACCCGCGTCCGGGCCGCGGCTCGCGCTTCTCGCCGATTCCTAATCTGCTCCTCGCGTACGCCGATATGTCGGCGTACGCGTCCACCGGCGCGCGGTTGCCAGTCCCGATCGCCGTGAGGAATCGTCGTGCCCCATCGTCCCCTCCTGCGTTTCAACCCGCCCCCGAACTGGCCGCAGCCGCCGAAGGGCTGGACGCCGCCGGCGGGATGGGTGCCGGAGCCCGAGTGGGGTGACCCTCCGGTGGGCTGGCCGCTGTGGGTTCGCCGCAGCTGGGTCTCGCGGCATAAATTTCTGACCGGCGCCGGATCCCTCTTCGTCGTTTTCCTCCTGCTGTGCGTGATCGGATCGTTCGGTTCCGGCGACAGCACATCGAGCAGCAGCAGCTCTGTCGTCGATGCCGCGGCCACGCGAACGATCAAGGCTTCGGCATCCCCGTCCCCGTCCCCGTCGTCAGCGGACAAGGCCGCCGCGGAGAAGGCAGCCGCGGACAAGGCCGCGAAAGACAAGGCCGCCGCCGTGAAGGCTGCGGCAGAGAAGAAAGCTGCGGCGGCGAAGGCTGCGGCGGCGAAAAAGGCCGCAGCGGCGAAGAAAGCCGCTGCAGCAAAGGCCGCCAACCGGCGGGTGACCATGCCTGACCTGGTCGGGCTCAAGCTGAACATCGCCGACTACGCATGGTCGAACGTCGGTCTCACCAATGTGAGCGTCTGCCGCACGCCCGGGGGCTCTGTTCCGCTGTGGTTCTCCCACTGGCGGGTCATCGGACAATCCGTGCCGGCCGGAACGAGGATCAAGGTAGGTACCGAAGTGTGTCTCGATGCCATGAAGGACTCGGACATGTGATCGGGCAACGGTGATGCCAAGCCGCGTCCACCACGGGCCGGGGTGCTGCCGAGGGTGGGGAAGTCGCCTACGGTGGGGGGATGTCGATGATCCTGAACCGCCGCGACCTCGAATTCCTGCTGTACGAGTGGCTCGATGTCGAGTCGCTGACCGCGGACCCCCGGTTCGCGGAGCACGGGCGGGAGACGTTCGACGCGGTGCTCGACCTGTCGCAGCAGATCGCGGAGCGGGAGTTCGCGCCGCACAATCGGCGTAGTGACCTGGAGGAGCCGACGTTCGACGGGTCGGCGGTGACCGTGATTCCCGAGGTGGGCAAGGCGTTGCGGGCGTTCGCCGACGCCGGGCTGATCTCGGCGACGTTCCCCGCGTCGGTCGGGGGTATGGAGTTGCCGCAGGTGGTCGGGCGGGCGTGTTTCGCGTGGTTCCAGGCCGCGAACATCGCCACGTCGGCCTACTCGATGCTCACGATGGGTAATGCGGCGCTGCTGCTCGAATACGGGACCCCGGAGCAGATCGACACGTACGTACGCCCGATGCTCGAGGGCCGTTACACCGGGACGATGTGCCTGTCCGAGCCGCAGGCGGGCTCCTCGCTGAGCGACGTGACGACGCGCGCGGAGCGGCAGGACGACGGCTCCTACTCGATCACCGGGTCGAAGATGTGGATCTCGGCCGGGGACCACGAGCTCAGCGAGACGATCGTGCACCTGGTGCTGGCGCGGGTCGTGGGTGCCCCGGCGGGCGTGAAGGGGCTGTCGCTGTTCATCGTGCCGAAGCACCTGCCCTCCGGCGCGCGCAACAACGTCACCCTGGCGGGGCTCAACCACAAGATGGGCTTCCGGGGTACGACCAACGCCGTGCTCGCCTTCGACGGCGCGACGGGTCATCTCGTGCAGGCCGAGGGCCAGGGGCTGGCGCAGATGTTCCACATGATGAACGAGGCGCGGATCGGCGTCGGGTCGGGTGCGGTGGCGCTCGGGTACACGGGGTATCTGCACGCTCTCGCGTACGCGCGGGAACGGCTGCAGGGCCGGCCACCCGCCGGGAAGGACCCCTCGGCACCGCCCGTGCCCATCGTCCGGCACCCCGACGTGCGGCGGATGCTGCTCGCGTCGAAGAGCTACGTTGAGGGCGGCATGGCGCTCATCCTCTACACGGCCAAACTGGTCGACGTCGGCGAGACCGTGCTGCTCGACGTGCTCACCCCGATCGTCAAGGCCTGGCCGTCGCAGTGGTGCCTGCGCGCCAACGACCTCGCCATCCAGGTCCACGGCGGTTACGGCTACACCCGCGAATACCCGGTCGAGCAGTTCTACCGCGACAACCGCCTCAACCCCATCCACGAGGGCACGGACGGCATCCAGGCGCTCGACCTGCTCGGCCGCAAGGTGCTGCTCAACGACGGCCTGCGGGTCCTGGTCTCGGCCATCTCCGCGACGGCAGACTCCTCGTCCTCGCCGTACGCACCCCGCCTGCTGGCCGCCGCGCAACGGCTGGCCACGGTCACCGCGAAACTGTGGGCCGCCGGTGACCCGGACAAGGCCCTCGCGAACGCGTCGACCTACCTGGACGCCGCCGGGCACATCGTGATCGCGTGGATGTGGCTGTCCCAGCTCGACGCTGCCGGCGACGCCGAAGGCGCGTTCTACGACGGTAAGCGCCTGGCCGCCCGCTACTTCTTCGACCACGAGCTGCCCCGCGTCGGCCCGTGGCTCGACCTTCTCGAATCCGGCGACACCCTGCTGCTGGACCTGGACGACACGGTTCTCTGAGCCGCGGTGGTGGCACTTTCGTACCATCGGCGGGCTTCGAAGATCCGTCGATGGGCCGTCGTGACGAGTTCGTCTTCCCGCGAGTCTGGAGACATCGGACAAGCGAGGAGATGACGATGCGCAAGGTTCTTCTGATTGTCGCCGGGGTAGTGGTGGTCCTGTGCGGAGTCGGCGGCTGGTTCGGCTTCCAGGCACTGAACACCGGCCGCGAGATCAGCAGGTCGTCGATCACACAGCAGCAGTTCGACGCGCAGCAGGTCGGCGGTGTGGAGACCACGGTGCGTGACGCGCTGCCGACACCGCTGCAGGACGAGGAGCAGACGATCTACGGCGACGATGTCACCAAGCAGGGCAAGCCGGACGGCGCCACCTGCACCTACTACGCGATCAAGCCGATCACCGACGGTAAGGACCGGCCGCTGTTCCGGTTCTGCTTCGCCGGGGGCAAGCTCACCGAGAAGAAACAGATCAGGATCGACGGCGCATGAGGGGTACGCCAGCCGCGCCGGCCTCCTGGTGGGGTGCCGCGCGGGCGGCGGGGCCGGGCCGCCTCGCGTACGAGATCGCGCTGGCCGTCACGCTCGCGGGCGTGACGGCCGGTCTGGCGCTGATCCGCGACCAGGCCCCACTTGCGATCGCCGGCCTCGCCGTGCTCGACGTCGTGCTGGTCGTGCTGCGGCACCGGCTCCCCGGGACCGTCCTGGTCATCACGGCGGTCGTCGGCACCGTGCTCGGCCGGCTCGACACGGTGCTGCTGTTCGGGCTCGGGTTCTCCGCGGGTTACCGGATCCGCGAGGCGGGGCGGCTCGGCGCCACGCTCGTCGCGGTGCTGGCCTGCCAGATCGGTGGTGAATGGCTGAAGGCCGGCACGACCAGCGTGCCACAGGTGCTGTTCACGGCCGGCGTGTTCATCGTGGCCGTCGTGTTCCCGGCGACGCTGGCCCGGCTCTCCGCGCAGCGCCGCCGCATCCTGACCCTCATGCACGAGCGGACGGTGCACCTCAGCGAGCAGCAGCAGATCGTCGCCGAGCGGGCCCGGGTCCGCGAGGCGAACCGCATCGCCCGGGAGATGCACGACTCGCTGGGTCACCGGTTGACACTGATCTCGCTCTATACCGGGGCTCTGCGCTCCGCACCGGAACGGCCGGAGGAGACCCTGCGCCTGCTGCACGCCACGTCAACGTCCGCGATGGACGAGCTGCGGGACATCCTGGCCGTCCTGCGGGACGACTCGTCCGACGAGGAGCCACGGCGGCGCGCCACGCTCGCCGACGTCGATGAGCTGATCGCTGACGCCGGAGCGGCCGGCGTGGACATCGAGTTCGTCCGCTCGGGGAAGGCCGTCACCCTCCCCGCCATGATCGACCAGGCGGCGTACCGGACCGTCCAGGAGGGCATCACCAACGCGGTGCGGCACGCCCGGGGCAGCACCATCCGGCCGGCCGTCCGCTACGAGGACGACGCCCTGGTCGTGGAGGTCGTCAACGGCCCGGGCCGCCCGTACGACGGGGTCACCAGCGGACAGGGGCTCTACGGGCTGGCCGAGCGCGTACGGATCGCCGGGGGTGTGCTCTACCACGGCGAGGAACCGGACGGCGGGTTCCGGATCGCCGCCACCCTGCCGCTGTCCGGCACGGCACCGCGAACCCTCGGTGTGAAACCGGCCGCTCCCGACGAGTTCGGCGATGACCTGCGCCGCGTCGACCAGCGCCGTCGGGTGTGGACGGTCGCGGTGGCGCTCAGCGTGCTGCTCGTGATCGGACTGTGCGCCGGTGGGCTGTGGCTGGGCGTGCGCCAGCAGACCGTGAGCCGGGCAACGTTCGACCAGCTGCGGGTCGGCGACAGCGCGGTGGTCGTACGGAGAAAACTGCCGGACCGGACCGCCGAGTTCGACCCGGGCACCACCGCGCCACCGACGCCACCCGGCGCCGACTGTGTGGCCTACCACGCCGCGCCCGTGCTGCAGGGCCCGCGGGCCGACGGCTACCGGTTCTGCTTCCGGGCGGAGGCGCTCATCTCGAAGGAGGCGCTGGCAGATGCCGGCTGACCCGACACCGCTGCGCGTCGTGATCGCCGATGACGACGAGCTGACCCGCGGTGGCATCCGTCTCATCCTCAGCGGCATCGCCGGCGTCGAGGTCGTCGCCGAGGCGGGTGACGGCGTCCAGGCCCGTGACCTGACGATCCGGCACCGCCCCGACGTCGTCCTGCTGGACATCAGGATGCCCGGCCTCGACGGGCTGGCGGCGTTGCGCGAGATCACCCGCAGCTCCCGGGCCGCCGTTCTCATGCTGACGACGTTCGGCGAGGAGGCCTACATCGACGAGGCCCTCACGTCCGGCGCCGCCGGCTTCATCCTCAAGAGCTCGGCCGCCGACGAGCTGGAACCGGCCCTGCGCGCCGCCGCTGCCGGCGAGATGTTCCTGTCACCACCCGTGACCCGCCGGGCCGTCACCGAGCTGCGCCGGCTGCGCCCGGCCCCGCCCGGTGACGACGGCGCCCGCGCCCGCGCTCGCCTCGCGGAGCTCAGCGAGCGGGAGCGGGACGTGCTGAGACTGCTGGCCCAGGGGCTGTCCAACACCGGGATCAGCGAGCGTCTGGTCATCTCCGAGAGCACCGTCAAGACCCACGTCAGCCGCATCCTGCTCAAACTCGGCTGCGAGAACAGGGTTCAGGCCGCCCTGTTCGCTCACCGCACGGACATCATCAACTGATCGGGTACATCCGATAGGTGTACGCGGCCTGCATGGTGATGCTGTTGCCGCTCGCGGCGGGCAGCCCGAACCGTGCGTTGACCCGCCGTTGGCCGCCGTGGCAATCGGTGGCGGCCGGCACCGGGAACGTCGTGTCCTGCAGGACGAACTGCTTGATCGGCGGGCTGGTCGGGATCGTGGTGGTGGGGCCGACGCGGGCGGTGTGCGTCCGGATCGGGTCCGCGGTGCTGCCGATCGTGCAGTGGAGGCCGGATCCGTGGGATCCGGCGCCGCGTGGGCGGGACAGACGTAGGAATGCCCGATACCGCAACGATCCTTGCAGCGATCTTTAGGAAGCTGTTAGCTTTCCGGGCGCGCTGATCGACGGCACCTATAGTCGTCGCGTGTGTGCGTACCTGCTGGTCGCCGAGGATGATCCCGCCCAGGCCGAGGTCATGCGGCGGTACCTGACCGCCGACGGTCATGACGCGGTCGTGGTGCATGACGGGCGGGTCGCGCTGACGCAGGTCCGGCGGCGGCCGCCCGACCTGCTGGTGCTGGATCTCATGATGCCCGGCCTCGACGGGCTGAGCCTGTGCCGGATCCTGCGGGAGGAGTCGGGTGTCCCCATCCTGATGCTCACCGCCCGGTCCGGCGAGAACGATCTGCTGGCCGGGTTCCGGGGCGGGGCGGACGACTATCTGACCAAGCCCTACAGCCCTCGGGAGTTGCTGGCGCGGATCCGGGCGCTGCTGCGGCGCAGTGCCGGGCAGGGCGCCGCCGGTGCGACCACGCTGCGCGTCGGGGCGGTCACCGTCGACCTGAACCGCCACGAGGTGCGGATCGAGGAACAACCGGTGGAATGTACGCCGGGGGAGTTCGCGATCCTCGCGGCGCTGGCCGGATCGCCCGACCGGGTCTTCACGCGCGGCCAGCTGCTCCAGCACACCAACGGCGTCGAGCGTGACTCGGTGGAGCGCAGCATCGACGTGCACGTGCTCAACCTGCGGCGCAAGATCGAGCCCAACCCCCGGCGGCCGTCCCGGTTACTCACCGTCTATGGCGTCGGCTACAAACTCACTGCCACAAGCCTCTGATGTACGCCCCCCGCGTACCGATGCACCGCAGCCTGACGGTCCGGCTCCTGGTCGCCTCCCTGGCGATCGCCGCCGTGGCCGTTCTCGCCACCTCCTGGATCGCCTCGCAGCTCACGTCGCGGACCATCGAGCAGCAGCTCGGGCAGTCCCTGAGCGACGACAAGAGCGTCTACGACGAACTGCTCGGATATGCCGCGACGCATCCGGACTGGTCCGGCGTGCAGCCCGTGATCACCGCACGCGCCACGGCACTGAAACGGCGGATCACCCTCATGACGCAGGATCGGCGGGTCATCGCGGACTCGATGGCGGGCCCGTCGCCGGCGAGTGCCCGGCCGTCCGCCACGATCGACCCGCTGGCGGTGGATCTCGCGCTCTCCGGGCGTACCGACCGCATTGATCCCCGGCTTGTCGGCCCTTTCCGGCTGACGCCGGCCGAGCAGCGGCAGATCCGTGCCGATCTGGCCCGGTCGCTGGACTGCCTGCGCCGATTCGGCGGTGACGGGCAGGTCGTCACCGGGCCCTACGGGCGAGCGAAGGTGGTCGTCACCAGGCTCGGCAAACAGGAGTACCCGTGCGAGCTCGTCCCCGCGGCGACCCGCACCGAGCAGCGGCCGCTGACGGCGTTGCGCGAACTCGTCGCCGCCTGCGCGGGCGAAACGGATCTCGACCGGGTGTGGCTGACACCCGATCTCGTGCTCGACATCGTCGACCCGGTCACCGAACAGCCCAGTGCGGACCGGACGGCGCGGGCTTCCGGCTGCCTGGATCAGGCGAGACGTACGCAGCTCGAGCCGTACGCAGCTCCGGCCGCCCTGCTGTTCGTCACCGATCCGGCCGATCCCACCGCCCAGCCGGTGTTTCCCCTGTCCCAGGACAACCTGCTGCGCACGGGGACCGCCACTGCCGGGGTGCTGCTGTTCGTCGGGTTGCTCACCGTCACCGTCGGCCGCCGCCTGACCCGCCCGTTGCGGGCGCTGACCGAGGCCGCCCACCGCCCGGACGACCACCCGCGCGTGCCCGTCGCCCGGCGCGACGAGATCGGTCACCTGGCCGCCGCGCTCAACGAACTCGCCGAACGCCGTGAGCGGTCCGAGCACCTGCGGCAGGCCATGGTCAGCGATGTGGCACACGAGCTGCGCAACCCGCTGACCAACATCCGTACCTGGCTGGAGGCCGTCCGCGACGGACTGGCCACGGTGGACGAGCCGCTGCTCACGCTGCTGCACGACGAGACCGCGCAACTGCAGCACATCGTCGACGACCTGCGCGACCTGGCCGCCGCCGACGCGGGCACCCTGCGCATCCACCCGGAACCGACGTTCGTGAACGACGCCCTGGAGCAGGTCGTCGAGGCCCACCGCGGTGCTGCCCCGGTCCCGCTGGTCCTCGAGAGCGAGGGCGACCCCGAGGCGATCGTCGACCCTGTCCGGCTGCGTCAGCTCGTCGGCAACCTGGTGTCCAACGCCGTCCGGCACACGCCCGCCGGCGGCTCGGTCTCCGTCCGCTCCCGGGTGACCGATGGCCGGCTCATCATCGAGGTCGCCGACACCGGCACAGGCATCGCCCCGGACGATCTGCCGAAGGTCTTCGACCGGTTCTGGCGGGCCGACGAATCCCGCAGCCGCAGCACCGGGGGCAGCGGGCTCGGCCTGCCGATCGCCCGCCAGATCGCCGAGGCCCACGGCGGCACCATCACCGTCGAGAGCGTGCCCGGCGTGGGAACCACGTTCACCGTGAGCCTAAAAATGTCCTGACATTGGTGTGTGACAGTCCGGCCCATGTCTTATCGCTTGGCCATCATGGTCGCCGGTCTCGCCTGCGTTCTCTCCGGCTGTTCCGGCGGGACCACGGAAACACCCTCCGTCGCCACCTTGCGCTCCGCGCCGGCGCCATCCTCCAGTGCCGCCGCACGGCCGGTGTTCGCCTTCGACGCCACCGAGGACGACAAACTGTCCATGGCCGCGCCCTGGGCCGACTGCATGGTCAGCAACGGCGGTCCCGAGTACGAAAGCAGCGCGGAGACCCTGATCGGGAAGGGCGGAATCATCGCCGACGACGCGAAGGGCAGAGCCGCGCTCGCCACCTGCCTGTCCCTGCAGCCCGAGGCGTTCGAGGATCACCAGAAGCGCACCGACCTGGTGGCCTTCAAGGACAACCAGCGCGAATGGTACCGGTGCGCCAAGGCAGCCGGCTACAAGCTGAACACGCCCGACCCGGACACCGGCCAGTTCGGCCTCGCCGAGATCGGCCCGGACGGGGACTTCGGTTCGCCCAAGATCCAGGAGTGCCGCCGGAAGGCCTTCAAGGACTGATTCTCCCTTTTCTGTTGTCGCCGGGCGGCTGCCGCATCTACCTGGGTGGCTTCCCGGGTCGTCCTCGGCCGGTGGAGCCGACCACCGATGCCCAGGAAGGACCTGAGATGTCAGGGAACACAAGGAGAAGGCGGTGGCTCGTCACCGCCCTGGTGCTGGCCGTCCCCAGCGCCCTGATCGGGTTTGCGGCGCTCCCGTCGCAGGCCGCCACCACGCCGGTCGCGGCCGGCAACCAGCTCTGGACGTTCGCCGCCTCCACCGCGACGACCGGGAAGTTCCTGGCCAAGAGCGTCGCCTCCGGTCTGTGCATCAGCAACAAGGACGGCTCGACGGCAGGGAACAATCCGATCGTCGAGGAGACGTGCTCCGACATCGCGCGGATGCAGTGGTCGTTCAACGAGCTGTCCGCCGGTCAGCCGACGGTCGCCAAGGACGGCACCGGCACGTACTCGACGGTCCAGGCCGCGGTCGACGCGGTTCCGGCGGGCAACACGACCCGGCGGACCATCACCATCAAGGCGGGGACCTATCGCGAGAGCGTGGTCATTCCGTCGAACAAGCCGTACATCACGTTCCAGGGTCTCGGGTCGGGGCCGGCGAACACGGTCATCGTCAACAACAAGCCCGCCTCCACCGCGGGCACGACCGGGTCCGCCACGGTGTACGTGCAGGCCAAGGAGTTCCAGGCCACCAACCTGACGTTCAACAACGACTACGACGAGAACATCGCCGCGTCGCAGGCTCTCGCGCTGGCGCTCTACGGCGACAAGGCGGTGCTGAAGAACGTGCGGGTCACCGCCGACCAGGACACCCTGCTGATCTACAACAGCGCACGGGCGTACATCGCGAACTCGTACATCGAGGGGACCGTCGACTTCATCTACGGCAACGGCCAGGCGGTCTTCAACGCCTGCCAGATCTATCAGAAGCGCAGCACCGGCGGTTACCTCACGGCGGCGAACACCCCTGCGTCCCAGACGTACGGCTTCCTGATCTACAAGTCGACGATCACCGGCTCACCGACCAACCTCACCTACCTCGGCCGGCCGTGGGGTGCCGCCGCTCAGGTGACGTTCCGGGAGTCCTCGCTGAGCGCCACGATCAAGGTCGCCCAGCCGTGGACCGACATGTCCACCAACTCCTGGAAGAACGCCCGCTTCTACGAGTACAAGAACACCGGCGCGGGCGCGACCGTCAACAGCAACCGCAAGCAGTTGACCGACGCCCAGGCCGCGAACTACACGCCGCAGAAGTACCTCGCCGGCACCGACGCGTGGAACCCGGTCGGCTGATGCTCACTCGCAGATCCGCGTTGCTGGCCGCCGCGGCGACGGTGACCGCCGCCACGGACGCCCTCGTCACCGCGCAACCTACTTCGGCCGCCACCGCCCTCAAGGTCTACGTGGCCGGCGATTCGACGGCGTCGACGTACGTCACCGCGTACAAGCCGAGAACGGGCTGGGGTCAGGCCCTGCAGCTCTTCCTGACGCCCGACGCGACCGTGGTAAACGTGGCGAAGTCCGGTGCCAGCTCCAAGAGCTTCATCAATCTGGGGCGGCTCGACCACATTCTGGGCCTGATCGCGAGCGGTGATCTGCTGCTCATCTCGTTCGGGCACAACGACGAGAAGACCGACGACCCGACGCGCTACACGGAACCGTCGACGACGTACAAGTCGTACCTCAGCCAGTACGTCGACAAGGCCCGGGCCAGGGGCGCGAAACCGGTGCTGATCACACCGGTCGAGCGACGCCGGTTCACCAGCGCCGGGGTGGCCACCGCGTCGCACGGCGCCTATCCGGGTGCGATGCGCGAGCTCGCCGCCGCGAAGGGCGTACCGCTGATCGATCTCAGCGCGTCCAGCCTGGCGTTGTGGAACCGGCTCGGGGTCGAGGGGACCAAGAAGTGCTTCCTGTTCCTGACCGCCGGGCAGAGCGCCAACTATCCGGACGGGGTCGAGGACAACACGCATTTCCAGGCCCACGGCGCGATCGAGGTCGCCCGGCTGATCGGCCTCGCGATGCAGGGCCAGGGTGTGCTGCCCGCGGCGTACTTCAAGCAGCTCACGACCACGACCATCCCGGACAGCAAGATCGTCTGGCCGACCACCGCGCCTTACTGAAGGGGTTCCCGTGACCGGGAGAAAATTGGTCAGGGTTGTGTTCGCCGGGATGAACGGCGGCACCAAGGGCGGTGGCAGCAGCACCGTCGTCACCGTGAACACCGCGGCCGCGTTGAAGACGGCGCTGACCTCGGCCACGTCGCAGACCGTCAAGATCTCCGGGATGATCGCGATCACCGGGATGTACAGCGTCGCCTCGAACAAGACGATCCTGGGTTCCGGCGCGAGCTCGGGGGTCACCGGTGGCGGCTTCAACCTGTCCGGCGTCACCAACGTGATCATCCGCAACCTGGTGTTCCGCAACGCGAGCGACGACTCGATCAACGTCCAGTCGGGCAGCACCAACGTCTGGATCGACCACAACGACCTGGCGAGCGGCTACGACGGGCTGATCGACATCAAGCGTGGCTCGGACTACATCACGGTGTCGTGGAACCACCTGCACGACCACGACAAGTCCATGCTGCTCGGCCATGACGACGCGAACGGCGTCCAGGACATCGGGCATCTGCGGGTCACCTATGTGCACAACTGGTTCGACGGCACCAACCAGCGGCACCCCCGCGTCCGCTTCGGCAATCCTGTGCACGTGCTCAACAACTACTACAGCAACATCGGGTCGTACGGTGTCGGCAGCGCGATGAACGCCGGCGTCTACGTGGAGCGCAACTACTTCGAGAACGTGGCCAAGCCGACGATCACCACGGTCGCCGAGTCCGACCCGGGCAACCTCAAGATCCTCAACAACTACAAGGTCAACTCGGGTACGGAGCAGGTCCGCAACGCCGCGAGCGTGGCGGCGGTCCCGTACGCCTACACCCCGGAGGCCGCCGCCGGCGTGAAGGCGACGGTGGTCGCAGGCTCCGGTACCGGGAAGCTCTGAGCTAGACCGGCGCGGGCGCGACGGGCATGGTGACGGGCATCGTCACGGTGAACGTCGAGCCCGCGCCGAGGGTGCTGGTGGCCGTGATGGTGCCGCCGTGGGCCTCGGTGAGTTTGCGGGCGATGGCCAGACCCAGGCCGCTGCCGCCGGTGTGTCTGCTGCGGGAGCTGTCCGCGCGCCAGAACCGGTCGAAGATCTTCGGCAGGTCGGCGGTGGCGATGCCGGTGCCCGTGTCGGTGACCTCGATGGTGAGCCGGCCATCGGTGACCTGGGAGCGGACGGTGACGGTGCCTCCGGGTGGGGTGTGCCGGACGGCGTTGGAGACGAGGTTGCCGACGAGTTGGCGCAGGCGGACGGGGTCGACGATCACTTCGGGGTCGCCCTCGCACGCGAGGGTGAGCCGGACCTGGGTAGCGCCGCGGTGGGCCTCGACGACCTGGTCGAGGGCGTCGTTGATGTAGGTGGGCTCGGGGTGGATGCGCAGGGTGTCCGCGTCGGCGGCGGCCAGGTCGCGCAGGTCGTCGATGACGTGCTGCAGCAGTGCCGTCTCCTCCAGCAACAGGGCGAGCAACTGCGGGTCGGTGGGCGCCAGGCCGTCCTGCGCGGCCTCCAGCCAGGTTCGCATGTTCGTCAGCGGCGTCCGCAGCTCGTGCGCCACGTCGCTGACCATCGCCCGGCGCTGCTGCTCGGTCCGGTCCCGGCGCTCCGCGAGATCGTTGAGCGCGGTAGCGAGGTAGCCGATCTCGTCGTTGGTGGTGACCGGCACGCGGGCCTGGTCCTCGACCGGGCGTCGCGCCGCCTCGGTGAGCGTGCGCAGCGGCCGGACCAGGCGCGCACCGACCAGCACGGTGATCAGGATCGCCAGCAGCAGGACCGCACCGGTCACCGCGGCGATGCGGATGAGGTTGGCGCGCGACAGGTTGAACGTCGGCTGGGTGGTGCCGTCAGCGGGGTCGGTCACGAAGAGCAGGGCCGCGGGCGCGACGTACGGCTTGAGCTGGCTCTGCCGCGACTCCACCACGCAGGCCCGGACCTGTTTTGCGCGGGCGACGCTGGGGGGCTTCTCGCTTTCGCCGAACATGGACGTGAAGTCCGTACCTATGGAGATCTTCGCCCGGTAGTTGTCGGTGCCCAGGCACGCCAGGGTCATCGTGGTGAGCTGGTCGAGGGCCGGTGTCTCGGTCTTCGTGGGCTCGTCGAGGTCCGGGCCCGCCAGGCAGTCCGGATAGGTGATCGCGGTGGTGGTGCCGGGTTGCCGGACAGTCGGCCGGCCGTTCGCCGCGACAGAGATCTCGGCGGCGATCCCCACCTTGGTGAGACAGGAGACCTGCTTGTCCGCGGCGGCCCGCAGCGTCCGGCGCTCGGCGGAGGTCAGTTTGTACGGCCCGACCGCGCGCGGGTCGATGGTCTGCGTGCCGCCGGTCAGTTTCCCGTCGAGGTGCAGCGGGTCGACGGTCGCCGACGGCCGGGCATCGGCGAGCGACGGCCCCGGGGCGGAGTCGGCGATGATCTGCCGGTCCTGCGTGGTCGTGAGGGTGATCCGGCGGCCGAGGGCGCGGGCGCGTCCGGCGACGACGGGACCGACCTCCGACCAGTCCTTGTGGGTCGCCGCGTAGCCGAGCAGCGTGTCGTAGACGCTGGTGTCGTCCGCCAGCGAGCGGCCCTGCTCCTGACGGACGGCCTGCGTGGTCGACTGAACCACGAGCCAGGCCGTCGTCACGGTCGCGCAGATCGCCACCAGGATCGAGGTCGCGAGCAGCCGGACGATCAGGCTGCGGTGCGGGGGCACCCGGGTCAACTCGCGCCGCCGGTCAGCTTGTAGCCGATGCCGTAGACGGTCAGCAGCTGGGCCGGTCGCCGCGGATTCTCCTCGATCTTGCGGCGCAGGTTCATCACGTGCACGTCGATGGCCCGTTCCATGGAGTCGCGGTCCAGGCCGCTGGTGTGTTCGAGCAGCTGGCCACGGGTGAAGACCCGGTCGGGCTGCCCGGCCATCGCGGCGAGGATCGCGAACTCGTCCGGCGTGCACTCGATCCGCTCCCCGGCGACCGTCACCTCGTGCCGGTGCGGGTCGACGGCGAGCCGGCCCGCCCGGATGACGCCGGTGGAGTTCGGGGCCCGCTGCGTGCGGCGCAACAGGGTCCGGACCCGGGCCATGAGCTCCCGCGGGCTGTACGGCTTCGTGAGGTAGTCGTCGGCGCCGAGCTCGAGCCCGAGCACGAGGTCGTCCTCGCTCGCCCGGGCGGTGAGCATCAGGACCGGCACGTCGGACTCCTCGCGCAGGATGCGGCACACGTCGAGCCCGTCGAGCTTCGGCATCATGACGTCGAGCACGACCAGCTCCGGCCGACTGGCCCGGACCTCGTCCAGTGCGGCCCGGCCGTCGTGCACGACCGTGGCCCGGTGCCCGTCGGCCTCGAGATAGCGGCGCAGGATCTCGGCCTGGCGTACGTCGTCCTCCGCGACCAGCACGAATGCGCCCATGGCGGGAACTCTACTTTTTGGCGGCGACTTCGCGCTGGCAGGCGTCAAGGTATTCCCCGGTCAGGGCGATGGAGCGGGAGTCGTTGTCCTTGCCGCCGGCCGAGATGCCGATGCCGTCGTCGTTCACCTCGACGTACTTGACGCCCTTGGTCTTGAGGCACTTGACCGTGTCCCGCGCGAAGTCCTTGGCTTCCGGGTTCGCGGGGTCGGTCTCCCACGGCGGCAGCGGCCAGAAGTTCTTGCACTTCTCCTGCGCCTTCCGTAGCTCCTCCGGGACGTCGTCACCCTCCGCCCAGCTCGCTCCCGACTTCTCGTCGGCGAAACCCTGGGCCTTCATGCATTTCTGGTACGGCTTGACGAGCGCCTGGTAGTCGGCCTCGGTGTCGTCCAGCCGTTGCCGGGGCCGCTCGGGCGTCGCGGACGCCGACGGGGCCGCGCTCGCCGAGGGCGGGACGAGGGTCGCCACCCGCGGTTTCTCCGCCTCCGGCTTCCCCTGGCCGCACCCCGTCATGCCGAGAACCGCGATCATCGCTACCAGACCGAGCCGTGCAGACGTCCTGAACACCCGTTTCTCCCTCGCTCATCCGTCATCCGGGGCAAGGATCGCGAACGGTTATGAGGAAGCTGTGAGCACGGACATAGGGTCAGGTATCGTCCCCCTTCGATGGAGGTTCCCCCATGACCCCGTCCGTCGCCCGGAGAGCGCTGTGGCCGGTGCTTGTCGCCGTGCTCGCCCTTATGCTCTCGTCCGCCGCTCCCGCACAGGCCGCGACCGGCACTTTTCGCAACCCGGTCGGCACCGGACCCGATCCGTTCATGACGTACTTCAACGGCAACTACTACCTGACGATGACGAAGGGCGACTCGATCACGATGCGGCGCTCACCGAGCGTCGCGGGGCTGCTGAACGCCCCGGCCGTCGAGGTGTGGCGCGACACCGACACGTCCCGCAACCGTGACGTGTGGGCGCCGGAGTTCTACCGCGTCGGCACCCGCTGGTACCTCTACTACACGGCGGACAACGGCGTCGACGAGAACCACCGGTTGTTCGTGCTGGAATCCGACGCCGACAACCCGCTCGGCCCGTACCACTTCAAGGCCCGTCTCGTGCCGCCGAACCGCGACGTGTTCGCGATCGACCCGTCCCTGATGCAGCACAACGGCAAGCTCTACCTGGCGTGGGCGGGGACGAACGCCTACCAGCACAACGGCATCAACGTCGCCCTGCTGTCGAACCCCTGGACGGTCTCCGGCAACGCTGTCGCGCTGAACGCCGCCGGGGGCTGCGCCGAGGTCCGGGAGGCGCCGGAGTTCCTCTACCGCAACGGCCGCACCTGGATGACCTACTCGACGTGCGACACCGGAAAACCGGACTACCAGTTGTGGCAGCTGAGCATCGCGGGCACCGCCGACCCGCTCGTCCCGGCCAACTGGGTGCAGCGCAGCGGAGCCGTGTTCGCCCGTTCCGACGCGCACGGCGTCTTCGGCCCCGGTCACCACGCGTTCTTCACCAGCCCGGACGGCACCCAGGACTGGATCGTCTACCACGCCAAGACCACGAGCGTCTTCACGTACGACAACCGCACCACCCGGGTGCAGCGGATCGGCTGGAACGCCGACGGCAGCCCGAACCTGGGCGAGCCGCTCGCGGCGGGTGCCACCCAGGACCTGCCCTCGGGTGACCCGGGACCGTCCACCGGCTGGATCAACGATGACGGTCGGAGCAGCGGTGCGGGCTCCCTCGCGTACGCGGGGACCTGGAATTCCGGCACCACCTGCGCCGCGCAGTGCTTCTGGGGCGACGACCACTGGAGCGCGGCGACCGGTGCCACGGCGACCTTCACGTTCACCGGGACCCAGGCCGCCCTGCTGTCGGTGCGTGACGTCGGTAACGGCATCGCCGCGATCAGCGTCGACGGCGGCGCCGAGCAGCGGGTCGACTTCTACGGCGCGATCCGGGTCGGGGAGAACGTCAACTACCTTTCCCCCAAGCTCGCTCACGGTACGCACACCCTGCGCGTCCGCGTCACCGGTGAGAAGAACGCCGCCTCCACCGCCGCGAACATCAGCATCGACCGCGCCGAGATCTGGACCAGCTGACCCCCGGCAAACCACTCAGCGGAACAGAACCCGGACAGCGTGCAACACTTCCGAGCTCATAATCGTCTATAAGGGTGTGAAGTCATTTCGCTGCCGTAGCGCCCTCCAGCGGCAACCCGTCCCCGTCGAGAGCTACGGGTGGGTGCTGGAGGCGTTACGTGAGCACTTCGAGACGATCGGCACGGCGGCCGGCGGGCCGGACGAGGCGAAAACGGACGCCATCGTCGCGGCCAGCCGCCGCCTCGCCCGCCGGCACCGGATCCAGTTCGCCGTCCTGGCCTGCGTCCTGACGCTCGCCGCCGCCGCGGCCGGCCTCGAGGCCGGCACGCTGCTCTGACCGCGCACTTCTCCAGCCGGCGAAGGTCTGGCGAAGTCTGGCGAGGGGCTGGTGAGGGGCCGGCGACCCGCGTGCTATTCGGTCGGCGGGGGCCCCGCCACGCGTACGTGGAAGGCATCGGCCGAGGCCAGGATCGCGCCGATGTCGAAAGCGGGCGGGGCCTCGTCGACGCTGGAGACCGGTGAGCCGTTGGCCGTGAACCATTCCTCGACGTTGCCGGGGGCGAAGACGGCAGCCAGCCGGGCGGTTGTGCTGCGGACGAGATAGCTGTGCGCGACGCCGCGGGGGCCGTACGCCACCTGGCCGGGCTCGAGGTCGAACTTCTGGTCACCGACGAAGAACGTGATCTTCCCGTCGAGGACGATCCAGACCTCCTCCTCGTCCTCGTGGATGTGCAGGGGCGGCGCGTGGCCGGCGGAGTCGCTGAACTCCATGACGGACAGGGCGCTTCCGGTGGCCGCGCCGGGCACGAGCACGCGGGCCTGTCCACCGAGGAACCAGAAGGGCTTGGCGGTTTCGGGCAGAGTGGTCATGTCGGGAACGCTAGGAGGCCCGGCGGCGCAAGGCTTCAGTCAAAAGACTCAAACGGATCATGCACGTGTACGCAGGGTGCTCGGCGAGACCCCGCGGACCCGTTTGAACGCGGCGCTGAGGGCGAACGGGCCGGCATACCCGACCTCGCGCGCGATCGTCTCCAGCGTCGCGTCACTGTGGGTGAGCAGATCGGCGGCGCACGACAGCCGCCACTCGGTCAGGTACGTCATCGGTGGCACGCCCACCAGCTCGGTGAACCGGCGCGCCATCGCCGCGCGGGAGCAGCGTGCCTCCGCGGCCAGGGCGGCGACGGTCCAGGGGTGTTCCGGCCGGGCGTGGATGCAGGTGAGCGCGGTCCCGACGAGCGGATCCTCCTGGGCCGTGTACCACCGGGGCGGGTGCGCCTCGGGCCGGGCCAGCCAGGTGCGGACGGCGGTGATCAGGATGAGGTCGAGCAGCCGGTCCAGGATGACGTCCTGGCCGGGGGCGTCCCGGTCGACCTCGTGGATGACGTGCCGGATCAGCCCGGAGTCCCACTCTCCGGGCCGCAGCACGACCAGGGCGGGCAGCGCCGCAAGCAGCGACCGGCTGATCTCGGCGGGGGAGTGGTACGTGCCGGTCAGCAGCATCGTGGCGCCGTCCGGATCGTTGCCCCACGATCGCAGCCCGAGCGGTCCCATCGCGCGGGCACCGGTCACGCCGGGGATCGGCCGGCAGACCTGGTCCGGCCCGATCGCTACCTGGGGTCGTCTCCCGGCAGAACCGGCCACGGTGTACGGCTCCGGACCACACACGATCGCCACGTCCCCCGGCGCGATCTGTGCCGTCGCCGGGCCCGCCTCGATGTGGGCCGAGCCCCGGACGACCGCCACCAGGGTCAGCGGCGCCTCGTCCTCGATCCGCATCGACCACGGCTCGGACAGCAGCGAGCGCAGCAGGAACGCTCCCCGCGCCCGCGGGTTGAGCAGGCCGCCCAGCGGGTCCATACGGCCCAGCGTAGACGCTCGCGTATGCGGTCGCGGGGCTGCCGCATGGCTCGGCGTACCGGGCTGCGGTGCCATGGAGGCATGACTCGTACCTGGGATGTCCTCACCGCCGTGACCACCGTCGGCAGCGGCCTGCTCGCCGGCGTGTTCTTCGCGTTCTCCGCGTTCGTCATGAGCGGTCTGCAGCGGCTGCCGGGCCCGGACGGCGCGGCAGCCATGCGCTCGATCAACGTCACCGCGCAGCGTCCGCCGCTCATGATCGCCCTGTTCGGCGTCTCCGCGTTGTGCCTCGCCACGATCGTCCGCGCTCTCGCCACCTGGTCGGTGCCGGGAGCCGCGTGGTTACTGACCGGCGCGGCCCTGACCCTCGTCGGCGCACTCGGCGTGACCGTCGCGGTCAACGTGCCGCTGAACGACCGCCTCGACGCCGGCACGGTCACCTGGGCGCGCTTCCTGGCCGGCTGGGAACCGGCCAACCACGCCCGGACCGTCCTCTGCCTGGCGGGCTGCATGGTGCTGCTGATCGGAGCGGTCCGCCGGCATCAAGGACTGTGAATGCGCGGTTCAGTCGGTGTCCAGAGCGGACGTGTTGTATTCGGCGGGATCGACGACGAACAGTTTGGAGTTCCCGCATGAATTCACCACGCATCCGCCGCGGGGTGGCCGCGGCCGGCGGCGTTCTGCTGGCCTGTGTGCTGCTTCCCGTGAGCGCGCAGGCGGATCCCGCAGACACCGGGTCGCTCGGCGTTGTCGACATCGACCCCGGCACCGGGACGGTACGGCGGCTGGCCCGGCTCGACGGCTTCCTGACCGGGCCGAGCAAGGCTGCTCCCGAGAGCATCGCGCGTACCTATCTGGTGGCGAACCGCTCTGTTGTCGGGCTGACGAAATCCGAGATCGCGGCCCTGCGGTTACGCAAGGACTACGTGGACATCGAGGGCACGCATCACCTGAGCTTCGTGCAGAGCGTGGGTGGGGTCGAGCTGACCGGCAACGGCCTCAAGGTCCACATCGCCAGGGACGGCAGGATCATCGCGATCGACGGTACGCCGGTGGCCGGCCTGCCGGCGTCGGTCGGCACCGCGAAGGTGGCCGCGCCCCCGACGTCGTCCGAGGGCGACCGGGTCCGCCAGGTCGTCGTCAACACCGCAGCGGGCCCGAAGCTGGCCTGGGAGGTGACCGACACGGACGAGGGCTATCAGAGCGTGGTCGACGCCACCGACGGCACGGTCCTCTCCCGGCGCAGCCTCGTCGCCGAGCACCACGCGACGACCTGGGAGAACTACCCCGGCGCCCCGGCCGGCGGAACGCAGCAGACCGTCTCGCTGAACAAGTGGCTGCCGTCGAACGCGGCGAAGCTGGACGGCAACGTCGCGCACGTCTACACCGACGTCAACGCCGACAACACCGCCCAGGCCTCGGAGGAGGTGCTCCCGAACGCCCGGACCAGCTTCAACTTCCCGTTCACCGACTTCTCCGCCACGGTCGGCGCGCCCTGCTCCACCCAGCGGCAGTGCTCCTGGGACCCGGCCGTGCCCTACTCCTGGCAGGCCAACCGGGAACAGAACGCGACGCAGCTCTTCACGTACATCGGGACCTGGCACGACCACCTCGCCGCGGGCCCGATCGGCTTCACCCGCGCGGCCGGCAACTTCGAGGCCGTCGACGGCGACCCGGTCGTCGGCGAGGCCATGGACGGCGCGGACACCGCCGCCGGTCTGCCCGACAGCGACCACTTCAACAACGCGAACATGGCGACCCCGCCCGACGGCATGTCGCCCCGCATGCAGATGTACCTGTTCAACAGGTCCGCTTCCGTGCTGGCCGGCAACTCCGGCGACGCCGCCGACATCGTCTACCACGAGTACACCCACGGCCTGTCCGACCGCCTGGTGGTCGACGCGAGCGGCAACTCCACCATCATCAGCGCCCAGGCCAAGGCCATGTACGAGGCCTGGAGCGACTGGTACGGCCTGGACTACCTCGTCGACAGCGGCCTCGAACAGGACGACCCGGTCGACGGCGACGTCCGTGAGGGCGACTACATCCTGGGCGGCCGCTCGGTGCGCAGCGAAGCCATGGACTGCCCGGTCGCCAGCACCGAACCGGTCTGCGCGGGCAACCCCACCGCGGGCGCCGGCGGCTACACGTACGGCGACTACGGCAAGATCTACTCCCGCGGCGGCGCGGAGATCCACGCCGACGGCGAGATCTGGGCCCAGACCCTGTGGGACCTGCGCGCAACCATCGGCAGCTGGAAGTCCCGCTCCCTGATCACCCGAGCCATGGAACTGGCCCCCACGGACCCCTCCTACCTCGACATGCGCGACTCGATCCTCCTGGCCGACCGCGTCGTCGACCACGGCCACAACCAGACCGCGATCTGGCGTACGTTCGCCGCCCGAGGCATGGGCCTGCACGCAACCACCGAGGGCGCCACCGACATCACCCCCACGGAAGACTTCACGGTCCCCCGGCGCAGCTGAGCCTCGCGGGCCTTACATGTGCGAATGAGGACGGCGGCGGTCCCTGCGACAAACTCGATCTCCCGAACATCCCCGCAGGGACCGCCGGTGAAGTGCCAGGTCGTGCGGTCGACGAGCGCGCTAGTCGACACCGAATGTCCGAAGGAAGAAGTTCTTTTTCGAGAAATTCTCGGGTGATAACATTCACCAAGGACGGCGACGGTGTGGCCGGGTTCGAGTTGTGGAGATCGTTATGACGGTTAGTGACGCGCAAGCATCCGGGCCCCGACCTTCACTCGATTCCGAGCTCACCTGGCTGCTGCACCGGGCAGCTCAGCACATGCACAATGCCACCGGCGATCAGGCTCAGAAACACGGACTCACGCTGCGCGAATACATCGTGCTGAGCGCACTCGACAAGGCTCCCGGCCTCACTCAGGGAGAGCTCGGTAAGACTCTTAGCCTGGACAAGACCACCTTGATGAGCCAGCTCGACCGGCTCGAGCGCAAGGGTCTGGTGGTTCGCCGCAGCGCCCCTGGTGACCGCCGGATTCGTATCCCGGAGATCACCGAGAGCGGCGCAGCTCTTCGCGCCACAGTCGCGGAGGCCAGCGCCGCCGTCGAGGCCTCGGTGCTCGACGGGTTCAGCCGGGACAACGTCGCGTCGCTGCGCCAGATGCTCTTCGCCATCATCGGTGACAGCGAAGACCGAGGTTCCTGCTTGTGACGCCCGCAGCGGATGCGCTGCGGCACCTTCACTTTTAGTACTTCGGCGGGCGCTGAAGGTAAGTATTATTCTCAGGCAAGAACTTCTTGTCTCAGACATTCTCAGCTCGTATGGTATTTGCATGCCCTCGCTGACCGAGCCCAACCCGTGGTCACAGCCGCTGCCCGAGGCCTTCCCGCCGGCGGACCTGGCCATCTACCATCTGCCCACCGGCACCTACACGACTCGCGCGGCCCTGGCCTTCAAGGGCGGGTCGTTCGGCGACAAACGGCAATTCGCCTCGTCAGCGGTGTTGGTGCAACACCCCGACGGTGATCTGCTGATCGATGCGGGCTTCGGCGCCGACGTCGCCGCGCACATCGCGATGCTGCCCCGCTTCGTGCGCGCCCCTCACCAAACGGGTCTGACGGTCAGCAGTCAGCTGGACGCCATCGGCTACGACCGCCGTCGGCTGCGCGGTGTGCTGCCGACCCACTCGCACTGGGACCACGTCAGCGGCCTCGACAGCCTGCACGGCACACCCATCTGGATGAACGCGAACGAACGTGGGTACGCGGCCGGCGATCCGGACGGCAAGGTCTACCGCAGCGTGTCCCAGGGCCACGACATCCACGAGTACGGGTTCGACCACAAGCCCTACCTGGGCTTCGCGACGAGCTACGACGTGTACGGCGACGGCTCGGTGGTCATCGCCCTCGCCGGCGGCCACACCACCGGCTCGGTCATCGTCTTCGTCACCCTGCCCACCGCCAAGAGGTATGCCTTCATCGGCGACCTCACCTGGCAGATCGACGGAATCCGCCGTCGTGTCGAACGGCCCTGGCTGCTGAGCAAGCTCGCCGACAGTGATCCCGAACAGCTCCGGCAGGGCCTTCGCCGCGTGATCGCTGTCGAAGGGCACATGCAGATCGTCCCCGCCCACGACCTCGACTCCTACCAGGGAATCCCCTTGCTGTCCGCGCGGGCGGCCGGACAGCCCGGCCAGGACCGGACCGCGCCGACGGATCCAGCCCTCAATACCGGAACCGACACTCCCGCCACCACGACAGGAAAATGACACCGTGCCGACCGGCTGTCACTGGGCGACCTTGAAGAGGTCGTTGAGCTGGTTGTTGAGGTCGGTGAGGGAGCTGACCGGTTCGCTGCCGAGGTAGACCGCGTCGAGGCGGGGCTGGAGCAGGGCGGTGATGTCGGCGGCGTTGGTGGTCACCGGGAACAGGAACGTGGTCTTGTCGCGGACCTGGTTGGTGAACGGGGTGACGTCGAGGTTGCGTTCGGTCTTGTTGTACGCGATGGCGAGGTCGGTGGCCCCGGGGCGGGCGGGGAACACCACGCCGGACTGGCCGATGAGGTCCTGGCACTGCTCGCCGGACATGAACTTCACCCACTTCGCGGCGTTCTCCGGCTGCTTCGACAGGGTGGTGACCGAGTCGGCGAGGCCGTTGAACATGGAGGCTCGTTTGCCGGTGGGGCCGATCGGGGTGGGGGCGATGGCGATGTCGAGCTTCTTGCCGTTGGCGTCGGTGAGTTTGCTGAACGTCGAGATCATCCAGGATCCGCTGATGCCCATGGCGGCGATGCCCGACTGGATCTGCTTGTCGGTGCCGATGGAGTTGCTGCCGCCGATCTCGGCGTACGTGGGGAGGTAGCCCTTGTCCTTCAGGCCGAAGTACCAGCTCAAGGTGTCCTGCAGGGCCGGCTGGTCGAGGTTGAAGTGGGTGCCCCAGGGGTTCTTGTCGGTGACCTGCCAACCGGCGCTGGCGGCGAACGCCGACCACTGGGTCTGACCCCAGCCACCACCGCCGGCGCCCTCGGACGCCAGGCCGTGGGTCTTGACGTGCGTCTTGTCGAAGCCGGGTTCGTCGCCGCGGACGCCGTTGGCATCGATGGTCAGGTGCGCGACGAGTTTCTCGAACGTGCCGCCGTCCTGCGGGTTCCAGGAGAGGTTCTGCAACTGCGCCGGGTCGACGCCTGCGGCGGTGAGGGCGGCCTTGTCGTAGAAGAGCGCGACGGTGTCCCAGTCCTTCGGGGCGCCGTACCGTTTGCCGTCCTGGCCCTTCCACAGCTCGGCGAGGCCCTGCTGATAGTCGGCGTCCCGGATGTCGCTGGTGGGGCCGAGGTCGTCCAGGGGCCGGAGCACCTCGAGATCGACGTACTGGGCGAATCGTGCCAGGTGGTCGGTGAAGACGTCGGGGGCGGTGTCGGCGATGAAACCGGCGGTCAGCTTGGACCAGTAGCTGTCCCAGCCGTACTGGGAGATATTGATCTGCAAGCTCGGGTTTTCTTGGTGGAAGGCATCGGCGCATTTCTGATAGCCGGGCTGCTGTCCCGAGTCCCAGAGCCAGTATTCGATGGTGCCGTCGCGGCCGCCGGTGCCGGCGCCGCCGCACGCGGTCAGCAGGGTCAGGGTCAGGGCGGCCGCTGCGGCCAGGAGTCTGCGTGTCATCACTTGATCCCGCTGAAGCCGATGGAGTTGACGATGCGTTTGGCGAAGACCATGAACAGCAGCAGCATGGGCAGGGCGGCGACCAGTGTCGCCGCCATCAGCCCCGCCCAGTCCGGCCCGGTCTGCGGGGTCTGCGACTTGAAGACGCCGAGCGCGACGGTGAGCACCCGCGACTTGTCGGTGTAGCTGACCATCAGCGCCCAGAAGTACTCGTTCCAGACGGAGATGTAGGTGAGGATCGCGAGCGTCGCGATCGGGGCGGTGGACATCGGCAGGATGAGCCGGAAGAAGACCCGCACCTTCGACGCGCCGTCGATCAGGGCCGCTTCCTCGACCTCCTTGGAGATGCCGAGGAAGAACTGACGCAGGAAGAACACCGCGAACGGGGTCATCAGCATGCTCGGCAGGGCGATCCCGAGCAGCGTGTCCACCAGGCCGAGCTGTTTGATCAGGACGAAGTTCGGCAGCAGGGTGAAGATCGCGGGGATCATCAGGCCGCCGAGGAAGAACGCGAACCACTTCTCGCGGTGCTTCCACTCCAGCCGGGCGAACGCGTACGCCGCCATCGCCGAGAAGAACACCTGGCCGACGGTGACCAGGGTGGACACCACGACGGAGTTGAACAGGTAGCGCCAGAAGTCGATCGGCTGCCCGGCACCCCCGGCGTCGATCGCCTCCTGACCGCTCTGCAACCCGAAGACCCGCTCGAAGCCGCCCCACGACGGCTGGACGGGCAGCAGGCTGTCCGACCCGGCGTAGAGGGCGTTGTTGCTGGACAGCGCGGTGCGCAGCATCCAGTAGAACGGGAACAGGCTGCCGGCGATGACCAGGACCATGAAGGCCCAGGCGAAAGCGCGGCCGATGCCGAACCTGCGCGGTTCAGGCGGATCGACCGTACGCGCGGGAGGTGTGGGCCCGGCCGTGGTGACCGGGGGAGCGGTGTCGATAGCCATGGGTGATCCTCAGTTCAGGTCGGAGGAGTCGGCCCGGGTGACCCGGTACTGGACGAACGTGATGATCACGAGGACGAGCAGCAGGGCCACGGACATGGCGGAGGCGTAGCCGAACTGGAAGCGCCCGAACGCGACGTCGTAGATGTAGTACTGCAGCACCCGCGACGAGTCGACCGGCCCGCCCCGCGTGGCGATGGCGACGGTGTCGAACACCTGGAACGAGCCGACCACCGTGATGATCAGGACCAGCGCGAGCACGGGTCGCAGCAGGGGGACGGTGATGCTGCGGAACATCCGGGGTTCGCTGGCGCCGTCCATCCGGCCCGCCTCGTACATCGTCTCGGGAATGGTCTGCAGGCCGGCGAAGATCAGCAGGGCGGTGTAACCGACGTGGCGCCAGACGTTGATCGCGGCGATGGTCGGGATCACCCAGGCGTCGGACGACAGGAACGGGATCCGGTCCATCCCGAGGGCGGCGATCAGGGTGTTCCCGATGCCGAGCTGGTAATCCAGGATCCAGAGAAAGACCATGGCAGCAACAACATTGGACACGAGGTACGGCGTGAGCACAGCCCCGCGTAACCAGGTCCGTCTCGTGAGCCGTTGCATCAGCACGGCGATCACCAGCGCGATCACCGTCTGCAGGACGATGTTGACGAAGACGTAGTAGACGGTCACCCGCATCGAGTTCCAGAACACCGGGTCCTGGACCATCCGCACGTAGTTGTCCAGCCCGTTGAACTCCGGCGGCGTGAGCAGGTTGAACTTCGTGAAGCTCAGATAGATGCCGCGCAGGGTCGGCCACACCATGAAGACCAGGAACCCGATCAGCGCGGGCGCGATGAACAGCAGCGCGAGGCGGGTGTCGTCACGTTTCTTCGCTGGTGGGGTGCGGTCCGGGCGGGTCGTCGCGCTCAGAGCCATGGATCCTCCTTCGCGAGCTGTCCGTACTTTTAACCAGACTGAAAATAAACCGACATCGATCTAGTGACAAGGGTCACTATTTACCCTTGATGCATGGCCGCGCTGTCCGCTTCCGAGCTCGCCGTGACCCGCCACCTGCTGGTCCACGGGCCGACGACGCGTGCCGACCTCGGCGACCGGCTCCAGTTGTCGTACGCGTCGATGTCACGGCTGGCCCGCTCGCTGACCAACGGCGGGCTCGTCACCCAGGACGCCGAACCGGACTTCACCATCGGGCGCCCGCGTCAGATCCTGTCCGCGGTGCCGGGTGCGCGGCACGTCGTGGGCTGCAAACTCACGGCCGACATGGCGTACGGCGTCGCGTGCGACATGTTCGGCGAGGTCCTCACCACCGCGAAGGCGACCCTGCCGGCCCGGGACGCGGACGGCGTCGTACCCGTCGCCGCGGTCGTACGGACGATCACCCGGCTGGTCCGCAGACTCGCCCGCAAGGTGCCGCCCGTCGACGGCATCGCCGTATCACTCGGCGGCGTCGTCGTGAACCGCTCGATCGTCCGCGAAGGAACGTTCCTGGGCTGGCGCGACATCGACCTCGCCACCCCCCTGCGCCGGGACACCGGCCTCCCGGTCATCGTCACCAACGACGTCACCGCCCTGGCCCGCGAACAGCTCTGGTTCGGCGCCGGCCGCACCCACTCCACGTTCGGCCTGATCACCGTCGGCGCGGGCCTGGGCTTCGGCGTCGTCCGCGAAGGCATCGTCGCCGAGGAACTCATCGACAACGGCCACCTGCTCGCCCACTCGCCCCTCGACAGCCGCGGCCCTCGCTGCGGACTTGGGCACGCCGGATGCGTGGCTGCCTACCTCGACCGTGCCGCCGCCGCCCGTCGCCCGCGGGTCGCTGTTGAGGATTCCGCCCGGGCCCTCGGAAACCTGGCCGCCACGTTCGCCGGCGCGCTGCAGACCACCCGGATCGTCCTCGCGGGGGAGGACGTCGCCGAGATCGCCGCGAACCCCGCGATGACCGCCACGGTCGCCGACCGGCTCCGCCCCGGCCCCGACGAGACGCAACGCTGCACCCTCGACATCACCACGGCCACCCTGAGCTTCACCGACTGGGCGCGCGGCGCGGCCGTGGCGGGCGTACAACACGTCCTGGGTGCCCTGTGAGAAGCCTGGCCGGTGACTACACCCGGCGCGGCCCGGGAGGCGATCCAGATCTGGAACGACGCCGTCCCCACCATCAAGTTCATCGAGCGGGACACCGAGGCTCGCTGCGGGTTAAGGCCTACACCACGGCGAACGGCACGTCGTCGCACGTCTACATGAACGGTGCCGGCCGCGGCTGGGTCTACCTCGAGAACGGGGACACGCTGCTCTACAGGCCCCGCATCGTCGCCCACGAGCTCGGCCACATCCTGTCCCTGAACGACATCGGCAGGACCGACCCCAGCTGCTCCAAGCTCATGTCCGGCGCCCAGGGCGACACCGACTGCCAGAACGATCACCCCGACCCCGCGGAGATCGCCGAGGCCACCACCTTCTTCGACCGGAATGACGTCGGCGACCCGGTCCCGTGGTTCCACGGCTGAGCCCACCGGGGGGTGATGGCGAGATTGCGGAAGCTGACCCCGGCCTGACGTCTCAGGGCTGAGCGCGCCACTCGTCGCGGGTCAGGTCGAATCGGAGATCGCCGTCGTCGGGGGACGCCGGCCGGGGGTGCAGGCCGAGGCGTTGGAGCAGGGTGGAGGAGGCGGCGTTGGCCCGGTCGCAGCCGGCCGTGACGTGCTCGACGCCGAGGATGTCGAACACGTACCGCAGGAACGCGACCATGGCTTCCCGTGCGTAGCCCTGGCCGTGGAACGCGGGGTGGAACTGGAAACCGACGTCGCCCTCGCCGGCGGACACGAGGTACACCCCGACGTCACCGATCACCTTGCCGGATTCGAGATGCTGGACGGCGTACCCGTGCCAGGCGCTGGTGGCTCTTTCGTCGAGGACGGCCTGAGCGGCCAGATATCGGGCCGCCTCCTCGGCGGACTGCGGTGCGCCCTGAAGGAACTTTCGCACCCTCGGATCCGATTGGTACGCACAGAAGTCGTCCACATCCGCCATCGTGAACCGGCGAACAACAAGACGGTCGGTACGCAACGGCTCGATCACCCCGGCAGAGTAGCAACCGGCAGGCCCCCGCGAGCGAGCCTCAGGCCGCACTCGTCAGCGCGGCGCCGATGGCCTGATGCAGTGCCGCGCGACTGATGGTCACTGTTTCCTCGGGTGCGCCGCAAGCGTCAACGAATGTCAGTCGCGCTTGGTGCCTTCGAGGAAGGCGTCGGCGAGGACGTGGCCGTTGGCGGCGGTGAGGATGTCGGGCAGGCCGGTCAGGGGGTGGTCGGCGGGGATGGGGGTGTTGAGGGCGTAGAGGTGGAAGCCGTAGTGGTGGAGGCCGTGGCCGGGGAGGGGGCGGGGGCCGAGGTAGCCGGTGCGGCCGCGGACGCAGGGGACGTACCTGATGGCTTTGTTGTCCGGGGTGAGGTCTCCTTCCGCGAGGCCGGGGGTGGCGGGGTCCAGCAGGGCGATCGTGTGCAGGCCGGGGCGGTTCATCGGGACGTCGATGTCCTCCAGGATGAACAAGAGCTGGGCGGTGCCGGCCGGGATACCGGACCAGGCCAGGGCGGGGGCGATGTTCGGGCCGAGGTCCAGGGAGCAGTGCCGGTCGGGGATCTCGCCGCCGTGGGTGAAGGCGGGGCTGGTCAGGGTGATCGTGCGGGTGGTGGCCAGTTGGGGTGCGTTGCGGACGCTGAGGGCGAGGTCGGGGCGTTTGTTACGCAGCAGGCGGCCGAGCGGGTAGAGGATCGTGCCGAGGACGGTCATGGTTCTCCTGGGGGCGGGCCGAGCAATCTGTAGTATTACTATGGAACTGCTTAGTTATACTTCGCAACTGTGCGTGACACAAGCCACGATCTCGGCGCCGACCTGCAGTCCGCGGTCGCCCGGATCTACAGCCGGTTCCGGTCCGAGCGCTCCGAGGGCGAGCTCGGCGACGCCGCCGTCGGCGTGCTCATCGCGCTGGCCAAGAACGGGGCGCTGACGCTCACCGAGCTCAGCGAGCGGGCCCGGGTCACCACCGGGTCGATGAGCCAGACCGTCAACCGCCTGGTCACCGGCGGCTACGTGGACCGTGCCCGGGACCCGGCCGACGGGCGGCGCATGCTCATCGAGACGACCCCGGCGGGTGCCGAGGTGGCGGCCGAGGCCCGGGCGCATCGCGTGAGCTGGCTCAACGCGCGCCTCGCCGAGCTCACCCCCGCCGAGCGGGCCACCCTGGCGGAAGCCTCGGCCCTGATCAGGCGGATCGCCGACTCATGACGGCTCGGGGTAGGCGCCCTCGATGCGGACTCCCCGGTAACGGCCGCCCTTCTCGATCAGATCCTGGCTGATTGCCTGCCGGTAGGCCTCCTTGTAGGCCCGGCCGAGCGTGACTTCCTTGCGTGCCGCCTCGCGTCCGGCGTCGGTCCAGTAGGCGCTCCTCGGCGGCGTCGTCCACCGGCCGTTACCGGGGATGAACTTGAGGTATTCGGTCACCTGTGCCGTTGCCTGGGTGATGCGCTCGGTGTACCGGGTGACCACCGATGGGGCGCTGCCCGGTGCGGGGGGTACGACGCTCGCGTAGCGGGCCCGGAGGTCGAGCCACTCGCCGGCGTCGATCAGCGTGGACGGCTGCGGGCCGCCGTAGAAGGTCTCGAAGTGGGTGCCGAACGCGGGTGCGGCCAGCGGCAGGCCGAATGGTTCGGCGCGGGGCCGGCCGCACAGGGGGCAGGCGCCGTCGTACCAGAGTGCGTCGCCCCGGTGCGTCGCGCCGGGGATGTCGATCGCGCCGCAGGTGCAGGGATGCAGCTGAAGATAGATCTCGGCCTCGGCCAGGGTGCGGGCTATCGGGGTACGGCTCCGGCGGAAAAAGCTCATGGGCGGTCTCCGATCGCGGCGGCGAGGCGGGCGGCGAGTGCGGCTTCCTCGTCGCGGTGCAGGCGCCGGAGCACGGCCGCCCGGACACGATGGACCGCCGGGTCGTCCTCGCCGATGCCGGAGGCGATGTCCAGCATCGCCAATGCCTCCTCGTCGCGGTGCAGGTGCTGCAGCGCGTCGCCGAGCAGGGCGTACACCGAGGCCAGGGCGGTGAAGTCGGGGTTCTTCGCCGCGGCGAGCGTTCGTTCGCCGATGCGGACGCAGTCGCGGGGGCGCCCGGCTCTCGTGAGAGCCTCCATCCGCATGGCCGCCGCGTACAGATGGGCGGGATCGTGGCCGAGCGCCCTGTCGAACGCCGTGGCCGCGAGGGTCGCACGGCCACCGCGGAGGTGGATGACGCCGGTGTAGTGGTGCGCGTCCGCGTGCCCGGGATCGATGCGGGCCGTGGTGGTGAAGCTGCTGAGGGCCTCGTCGTGGCGGCCGAGCCGGAACAGCAGGAGGCCCCGGGTGAAGTGGGAGCCGGCCGGGGCGCCGGGCAGGCCTACGGCCTCGTCGAAGGCGGCGAGCGCCTGCTCCCATCGGCCGTCCTGGAACATCCGCAGGCCGCGGTGGTGTGCCGCCATCGCCGGGGTGAGGCGGGTGCGCCGGTCGGTGTCGGGATCGGTGACCGTGTCGCCGCACTCGTGACAGCGCCGGGACGGGCCGAGGCCGGCGGTGCACCGGTCGCAATAGGTACGGCCACAACCCGGGCAGTAGGTGTGTGTCCGCGACCAGTCCTCCGGGTTGTCCCGGGCGAGCCGGTTTCCCCCTGGCACCGTTGATACGGAGATCAGTCTGGTGCAGGCCCCGTTCTTCCCGTTGCAGCCCAGCACGGTCATCGCAGCGGCCTCTCCGGGAAGTCGATATCCCAGTCCAGTTCCCAGAGCCGGGCCACGGCGGCGTCCCGGACAAGCACGAAGCGCCCGTCGTCGCTGCCGGTGGCCTCGTCCCCGGGGCCGAGCACCCCGGCGGCCGTGCCCGTGTCGAGGTCCCACACCCGCACCACGTGGTCGTGCCCGGCGGAGATCAGGAAGCGCCCGCCCCGGACGGCTATGAGAGACCCGACCCCGGCGAGGTTCATGCCGGAGATCCGTCCTCGGTGACCGGGCAGGGTGTGGCGGCCGGCTCCGGAGGTGACGTCCCAGACCCGGATGGTGCCGTCCTCACCGGCGGTGACCGCGGTACGCCCGTCGTCCGTGAACAAGCCGTGCCGGACCGGTCCGGCATGCCCGGCCAGCCGATGCACCGGCTCGCCTCGCTCGACGTCGAAGGTCCACACCACCCGGTCACCCCACTCCCGCAGCAGGGCGGTCCTCCCGTCCCCGGAGACCCCGAGCGGATCCGAGATCAGCGGCCCGTGAGGCCCGCGCCGTTGGCGGCCGTCGTGCACCTGCCACAGCGAGAGCTGCCGTCGTAGATCGGTGACGAACAGCAGCTCGCCGGTCGGGCCGAGCCGTACGGAATCGGCCTGGCCCGGGGCTCCGGGAGGGTTCGGGATCCGCCGTGCGGCGGCGAGGTCCCACAGCCGGAAAGAGCCGGCAGGATCCCGCGTGACGGCGAGGCTGCCGTCGCCGCTCACCCTGATCGACGAGATCGTCCCGGACGGCCGGGCGAGCGTTCGCGGGTTGTCCGGGCCGGCGAGATCCCACAACCGCAGCCCGTGTCCGGGATCCGCGGTCAGCAGCCGGCCCGTGGCAGCGAGCGCCATGGCGGTGACCTGATCGGCGAGGGTCAGGTGCGGGTCACCCGAACGGGCGCCGCGGATCTGGATCTCGCTGTCGGCCTGGAGCACGATGTGGCGCCCGTCCGGTGTGATCGCGGCGCTTCTCCGGTCACCGGGGACGGGAATCTCCTGGATCGGCCAGGCGTCGAGCAGGGTCGAGGGCCGGCCCTGCCGGCCGACCCGGGCCCAGAGATCCAGCAGCGCCGGATCGCGGCGATGCCCGGGAAGGTCCCGCGCCTTGCGGAGCGCCGCGGCGGCTGCGGCACCGGTTGCGGGGTCCGTGGTGTCGAGGGCGCGGCGCACGGCGGTGAACGCCGCGCTGATGGTCTCGGCGCCGAGCGGCCTCGCGTAGGACCACGACATCCGCGGCCCGGCCCCGTTGAACTCGAGGAAGGCGCGGGTCTTCCCGCCCGGTGCCGTGGTCACGCCGCCCGCGCCCGTGTCGGTGATGGGGTCACTGTCCTCGATCGAGCCGCGTCTCCGGAGCATCCGGCCGGATGTCAGGTCCCAGATCTCGTCGTGGTTCAGCACCGCGTACGTCTCGTCGATGCTCACGGCCTCGACGTCGGGATCGTCACCCGCCGCCGGCGGCAGCGGCCGGGACAGCCCCATCCCGGGCGGCTCGTCGTCCGTCAGCTCGTCGTCCGTCAGCTCGTAGGAGAGCGCGACCGCGCTGGGCAGGCCCGGATCGTGCCGCGTGCCCGTGAAGCTGTGCCGCGCCGACGGGTCCAGGTCGGTCCCGCGGCCGTAGGGGACGGAATCAAGCAGGAAGCCGCTCTGGGCGTCCCAGGTGCGCAGTCTCAGGAGAAGCAGGTCGAGCCACGTGATCGCTGACCCGTCCGGCGTGAACCGCAGCCGGCCGACGGTGTCGCGCGGGAATCGGATGCCCGGTTGCAGCGTGTGGCGGCGGACCCCGGTGCTGACGAGCCAGGTGGTGACGGAGCTGTCCACGCAGGCCGCCACGAGGACGGCTCCCGTGGGATCCAGCGCGAGAGCACTCGGCTCGGCAGGCAGCGTGATGCGCGCCCGCTGCGCGCCCGTCGTCGCATCGTGAACGGCCACCACGGCGCCGTGCGTGCCGCAGGCCGCCGTGGAGCCGTCGGCGCTGACCGCGACGAACCCGTCGGCTCCGGCCCAGCTCGATAGCAACTCGCCGCTGGCCACGAGCCGCACCTGGGCCGAGCCGTTCCCGAGGGCGATGATCACCCGCCCGTCCGGGGTTACCGCCGTAGCGGTGGGAGCTATGCCGGTGAGCAGCTGCGCCGCGGCAGCGGGATGACCGCCTTCGAGCAGGACCATCGCGCGCAGGTGATCGACCTCCGGGTCCTCGTCGCGGGCCGACGCGGCGGCCCGCAGGTCCGCGTCCAGCCGGGTCGACGTCATCTCCCCGCGGCGCCAGCGGTGCAGGCCGAGGTTGTAGACGGAGTGCCGGTGGTACGGCTCGGCAGCTAGGGCTTCCTCCCAGGCGTGCCGGGCGTCGTCCGGGCGGCCGAGGTCGAGCAGCGACAGGGCGCGATTGTTGTTCTGGTCGGCTCGCAGGGCGGCCGCGCTGGGCTCCTCCCGGTCGTACGGGCTGCCGATCTCCGCCCGGTAGATCGCGAGCAGCTCGCTGATCGCCTCGTCCATGCGGACCGTTCGCCGGCGGGGATCCGTCTCGAAGCACCGGCGCAGCAGTGCCGCCAGCCGTGCGGGCATCGCCGGGATGGAGGTGTCTCGCTGGTCGTCCACCAGCCAGGCCGCGAAGAAGGTGTGGGCGTTCTCGCCGGCCTGCAGCGGCGTCGTGCCGGCGAAGATCTCGAAGACCGTGATCGCCCAGGACCAGATGTCGGTCGCCTTGGTCAGCGTCGCGGCGCCCTGCCCCTGCTCGGGTGAGCGGTACGCCGGTGTGAAGAGCCCGGCCCCGGTGACGGCGAGTGTCGACCCGGGCCGTGCGGGTGCCGCGCCGGCCGCCACCGCACGGGCCCGGGCCAGGCCGAAGTCGGTGATCTTCACGGTGCTGTCCGGTTCCTCGGTGAGCAGCACGTTGGACGGCTTGAGATCCTGGTGGATGAGTCCCGAGTCGTGCGCGTGCCGCAGCCCCCAGGCGAATTGAACGACTACGCCGAGCAGCCGTCGCAGGACATCCCGGTCGTCACCGCGGTAGAGGCGGCGTTTCGTGATCGCCTGTTCGAGGGTGCCGCCGGCGACCCATTCGGCGAAGACGAGCGGAGCGTCCTCGTAGCGGCGTACGTAGGCGCAGCTGACGGTGTGCGGGTGCAGGCCGAGGCGTACCCAGGTCTCGGCTTCCCGGGCGAAGAGATCCACCCGCTGCGGGGTGACCTCCTTCGCCACTTTGATCGCCAGGTCGATGTCCCAGCCGAGATGGCTGACGTGATAGACGGTGCCCATTCCGCCAGACTCGATCACGTCGTTCACCCGGTAAAGATCCAGAACGGTCTCACCCGTACGCCATTCGACCCCCATGAATTCAACAGTAGACACTCGTCGCTACCGTTGTCCGAAATGGCGCCGATCGATGGGTATGGTGATCATGGCTTTCCGGTATCTCGTCTATGTCAGCGACCGCAAGATTGACATGTTGCTGCCACAGCTCGACGCCGGTGCCACCCGGCAGCGCAAATGGGAGATCGGGTTCGACCTCAAACTGCTGAAGGCCAAGGCGACCGACGAGCCGCGGGCCGGGGCCGACCGGGTCACCCGGCTCGAGCGGGTCGTGCGATGGCTGCACGACCATGGCGATCTCGGCACCGTCGACAACCCTGGTCAGTTCGTGTGGGGCCTGATGCCGCTGCGCTGGGGGCCGATGATCGGTCAGGACGGGCATTCGATGATCTATCTCGGCGGCCGGGACGAGAAGACCGTCGTCGGGCTGGGTGGTTCCCGGGAGCACGTGTTCGGGCTGCCCGGCCAGGAAGCCGGGCAGGGCAGTCCGCTGAGCCGGTCGATGCTGCCGTCGTTGTTGCAGGCGATCACGCCGCCTGGGCACGGCACAGGTGTCGACGGCGACGAGGACGCGCTCGCCGCCGTGCACGCCGCCTCGACGGGATTGCGCGGCCCGGCCCAGAACATGGAGTTCATCGCGAAGCGGCTGCTGCAGGGGCCCGGACCGGACGGCACCGTGGTGCTGCTGGGCTCGCCGCTGTATGTCGCGCTGGTCGATTGAGCCGCGACGCATGCCGGCCGCCGAGAGCCCGCTGGAGTTCCCGGGACTCACTATCAGCCACGAGCTCGGCCGGGGTGCTCAGGGCACGGTCTTCCTCGCGTACGACCGCGACGGGCGTCCGGTCGCCCTGAAGGTGCTGACCGCGGGCACCCCGGAGCAGAACCGGCTGTGCCTGCGCGAGCTGCGCATTGCGAGCGTGCTGCGGCACCCGAACATCGCCGAGTTCCTCTTGGCCGGTGAGGACCCGGTGCCGCACATCGTGAGCGCGTACTACCCGGAGGGCAGCGTGTACTCGCGCGGTGTCCTCCCGCCGGAGGAGGCAGTCCCGATCATGCTCGGTGTGCTGGACGGGCTCGCCTATGCCCACGACGCACATCTGCCGGACGTGCCTCTGGCGGACGGCACCACCCGGGGAGCCCGTGGAGTCGTGCACCGGGACCTCAAACCGCAGAACGTGCTGCTCGCCGGTGGCGTCGCCCGGATCGCCGACTTCGGCCTGGCCAAGGCGTACGAGCTGGCCGGATGGTCCGGGAACACCCGGACCGGCGACCTCGGCGGCAGCGCCGGTTTCCTGCCCCGGACCCAGCTTCTGCGATACCGGCGGGTCACGCCCGCGGTGGACGTCTGGGCGGCGGCTGCCACGCTCTACTGGATGCTGACCGGTCACACCCCCCGTGACTTCCCGCCGGGCTGTGACCCGGTCGGCGTGGTGCTGCGCGAAGACCCGGTCCGGATCGGGGCGCGGGGCGCGGTGCCGGCCCGGCTCGCCGGCGTCGTGGACGAGGCCCTGGCCGAGGACCGGGTCATGACCGTGGCCGCGTTTCGCGCGGCGTTGGTGGAGACGGGCGTCGCAGGCTCATGAGCCAGCGGGGAGGTAGATGCCGGGGGTCTGGCCGGTGATGCGGCGGAAGGCGGTGATGAAGGCGCTGGGTCTGCGGTAGCCGACGGCGCGGGCGGTGGTGTTGACCGGGGTGCCCGTGGCCAGCAGGGGGACGGCGGCGCGGATGCGGGCGTGGGTGCGCCAGGCCGCGAAGGTCAGGCCGGTCTCGGTGGGGAAGAGGCGGGAGAGTGTACGCACGCTGGAGTGCACGTGATCGGCCCAGTCGGCCAGTTCGCGCTGGTCGGCGGGGTCGGCCAGGAGGCGTTCCGCGATCGCCCGTGCCCGTGGATCCGTCGGCACGGTGATCGGGATGTCGTGGGTGGCCAGCGGGGCGAGCAGGGCGAACAGGAGCGCCTCGCTCGGGGTGCGGGTGGGATCGTGGGGCTCGGTCCCGTAGAGGTGGCGGATGAGCTCGCGCAGCAGTGGGCCGACGGCGACGCCGGTCGGGGCGGGCCAGGTGATCGGGCAGTGGGCGGCGTCGAGGTGGATGACCGACATCTCGCCGTCGTGCAGGACCGTCCCGCCGTGCTCGACGCCGCCGGGCACCCACAGGCCGTAGCCGGGTGGGATCAGCCAGTCCCGGGCGCCGGCGATGCCCAGGACCGTCGCGGTCGCGCTCCACAGCAGCACCGGCTCCGGGTGGGAGTGGGTCCGCTGCTGACCGGCGGCGGGGGTGCCCCGCTCGATGCTCAGGATCGGTGAGACGGTCACGGGATCCTTCCGGGTTGGCGCGTACGCGTTATCGGTTGGCCGCCATGCGCTCAACAGCCATCCTACGGTGATCAGCATGCAGCTCATCTCAACCGTGGCGGGGCTCGAAGCGATCATCGGTGAGCCTATGGACGCGGTGATGCGCAAACAGGTGGACGCGCTCGACGAGGGGTGCCGGCGGGTGCTGGCAGCCGCCCCGATCGCCGGTCTCGGCTACTGCGACGCGGACGGGCGGCCGCGCACCACGGTGGTCGGCGGGTGGCCCGGGTTCGCCGAGGTCGAGTCGCCCCGGCGGATCTCGGTGCGGTTGCCGCAGGGGGAGGCGGAGCCCGTACCCGGAGGTGGGGTGTCGTTCGCGTTCCTGTTGCCCGGGGTCGGCGAGGTGTTGCGGCTCAACGGGTCGAGCCTGGCGACGGGTACGGCGGGGCGGCTCGTCGTCGCGGTGGAGCAGGCGTACGTCCACTGTGCCCGCGCGGTGGGGCGTTCCGGGTTGTGGGCGGCGCCCCGGCCGGGACCGGCTGCTGCAGCGCGTACCGATGAAGGGCCCTTGACGGATCCCCGGGTTGCCGCCTTCCTGGCAGCGACGCCGTTCCTGGTCGTCTCGTCATGGGATGCCGCTGGGGGCAGCGACAGCAGTCCGCGCGGCGACAATCCGGGGTTTCTGCGGGTGCTCGACGGGCGGACGCTGGCCGTGCCCGACCGGCGTGGAAACAAGCGGGCCGACACCATGCACAACCTGCTCACCGACGACCGGTTGTCGCTCGTCGCGCTGGTGCCGGGGCGGCTGGAGGTGCTCCGGCTTAGCGGGCGGGCCGAGCTCACCGACGATCCGAGTCTACTGAGGACGATGGCCGTCGGAACGCAGATCCCGCACGCCGCAATGGTTCTCACCGTTTCGGAGGCGATCGTCGGGCCGAGCGATGCCATCGCCTCGTCGCAGGTGTGGGACCGGACCCGGCACGTCGACCTGAACGCCGTACCCGATCTCAACGCGCTCGCTGCCATCCACCTCGCCTCGAACATGTCGCAGGGCATCAAGGGCCGGATGGTACGGCTGCTCGTCCGCCAGCTCGGCAGGTTCCCGCGGGTGACGCGACCGCTGACCGCTGCCATGTTCAGCAAACAGCTGCAGAGCGAGGGATACGGGCCGAACCCGCAGACGGCACCCACACCCGGGCGGACGGTGCGGGTCGCCGAGGTCATCCGGGAGACGGCCGACGCGACGACCCTCGTGCTCGAGGACGGCGCCGCGTTCGACTTCCTCCCCGGCCAGTTCTTCACGCTGGTACTCGACATCGGCGGGCGGGTTGTGCGGCGCGCGTACTCGGCGTCGTCAGCGCCCGGATCCACCCGGCTCACGCTCACGGTCAAGGCCACAGCCGACGGGTACGCCTCAGCGCACGTCCGCGACTCCGTCAGGCCCGGTGCCGAGCTGCGGATCCTCGGGCCCTCCGGGTCGTTCAGCGTCGACCGGCCGGCCAAGGAACTCGTACTGATGGCTGCCGGCAGCGGCATCACACCCATGATGAGCATCATCCGATCGACGCTCGCCGGCGCGCACGACACCCGGATCACGCTGCTCTACGGCAACCGGGCCGAGTCCGGCATCATCTTCTCCGCCGCGCTCGCCGACCTGGCGCGGGCGCATCCCGGCAGGTTGACCGTGCACCACGTGCTCTCCCGGCCCGGACAGCGCTGGCGGGGCCGGCGCGGACGCCTCGACCAGGAGACCGTCCGGAGCCTGCTCGCCGAGGCAGCGCCCGGCGACGAGGCGCACTTCTACAGCTGCGGCCCGGCGGGGATGCTGACCGGCGTGGCCGAGGTCCTCGACGATCTCGGGGTGCCCGCCGCACGCCGGCACGAGGAGACGTTCGCAAGCCTCGCGGTCCAGGCCGGCGAGGGCACCGAGCAGACGATGACCATCGGCGACCTGGGCACCGTCACCGTTGCCGCGGGGCAGACGCTGCTGGACGCCGGTCTCGAGGCGGCGCTGCCCCTGCCGTACTCCTGCACCGTCGGCAGCTGCGGCGAATGCCGGATCCGCCTGACCAGCGGCGAGGTCACGATGGCCGAACCGAACTGCCTCAGCCCGGCCGACCGCGACAACGGCTACATCCTCGCCTGCGTCGCCCAGCCCCGCACCGCCGTCACCGTCGAGATCACGGGTGTCCAGCAGTTGTCGTGACTCCTGGTCGGATCAAGGCTTGCGGCCGACAGCCCCGTAGGCGGCGATGCCCGGGGGCCGCTGATCGGCAGGCAGCGGCTCGGGCCAGTCGGTGACCCACTCGACACCGGGTCCGATGAGGTCCAGGCCCGCGAAGAATTCGCTGAACTGCTCCCGGGACCGCGTGAACGCGTCGATTCTCCCGGCTGCTACCAGGGCGCGGTACGCCGCTGCCTGCTCCGGTGAATTGCCGTCGATAGTCATGTGCGAGGCGACCAGGTAGCTGCCGGAGGGCAACGCGTCGAGAAGCCGCTGCACGATGTCGTGTGCCTCGGCGTCGTTCTCGATGAAGTGCAGGACAGCAACGAGCATCAACGCCAGGGGCCGGTTGAGATCGATGGCGGCTCTGACCTCGGGATGGTTGAGGATCTTGTCGGGCCGGCGAAGGTCCTCCTCGATGTAGCAGGAATGACCTTCGGGGGTACTGGTCAACATCGCCCTGGCGTGGGTGAGCACCAGGGGGTCGTTGTCGACGTACGCCACCCGGCTGCGGGGGTTGATGCGCTGAGCGACCTCATGGGTGTTGTCCGCGGTGGGCAGGCCCGTCCCGATATCGAGGAACTGGTCGAGGCCCTCGGTGGCGAGGAATGCGACCGCACGTTGGAGGAAAGCCCGGTTTTCTCGGGCCGTGAGTTTCGCTGAGCCGGAAACCCTTTCGAATTCCTCGCCGGAATCACGATCCACGGGGAAGTAGTCCTTGCCGCCCAGCAGGTAGTTGTAGCGCCGGGCCGGGTGCGCGGTGCTCGTGTCGATCCGGTGGGCGTGGGCCCAGGCCTCGTCCATTGAAGGTTTCCTTGCGCCTCAGATGGCTGGTTTCCAGATGTGGACCGCGTTGGCCTGGTCGGCTGCGGCTACGACGAGGGTGCCGTCGAGGTCGGTGGCGGCGACGGCGTTGATCAGCTTGCCTTTGAGTGTGCTCAGTTCCGTCAGGCTCTCGTCCAGGATGACGGTGCCGTTCTCGAAGCCGGCGACGACGACGGTGCGGTCCGCGGTGGGGACCATGACCACTGCGCCGTTGCGGGCGTGGTCGTGCTGTTCGAGGACGTGGAGGAGGGTGCCGGTGAGGGCGTCGTGGAGTTCCAGGTTGTCCATGCTCGGGCCGTCGTACTCGTAGTCCTCGGCGCTGGTGTCGCGGCCGTGCATCGTGACGATTCTACCGTTCAGGACGCCGAGAGTGGCCACCTCGCCACCGTCGTCGAGATGCACGGGGGCGTTGACGGGCTGTCGGGCCTGCACGTCCCACAGGGCGGCCACGGAATCCGCTGTGCCTTCGGCTTCGGTGGGGTGGCCGTAGACGAGGGCCAGGAGGTGCCCGTCCGCCGCTGCCAGTGAGAGGAACCGGACGACCCTGCCGACCGGGAGCTGCGTGACCGGTTCTCCCGTTGCCGCGTCCCAGATTCGCAGCATCCGGTCGGCTCCCGCAGCGCCGACCAGTGCGCGTCCGTCGAAGTCCACTGTGCTCACTGCGTACATCGGGATGTCGGTGTTGTGCAGTGGGGTGCCCATGGCGGTGCCGGAGTTGGCATCCCAGCGTTGCACGCGGCCGCTCTCGGTGACACTGATCAGGATGTCACGGGACGGGCCGCCGAACGCCACCCCGGTGACCCCGCCCGGGCCGGCGGTGATCGAGCCGGTGATCCGGGTGGTGGCAGCGTCCCACAGCCGGATTGTTCCGTCCGCGGAGCTGGAGGCGAAGGCGGGACTGCCGTTCCGGACGCCGGCGACCAGGGCGGAGATCTCGCCGGTGTGTCCCGTGTCCACCGGGGGTGCGCCCAGCATCCACATCCGCGGGGCGCCTGTGGTGGCCACCGAGAGCACCGTTTCCTGATCCCCCCAGCTCGCCGGCAGCAGTGCGGTGATCTCGCCGGTGTGGGCGGCGAAGGGGGTGCCGATGGCGTCGCCGCTGGTGGCGTCCCAGAGCCGCACGGTTTTGTCGAGGCCGCCGGTGACCACGACGTCGCGGCCGGACAGCCGGGTGAAGGCGATGGCCGACACGGCCGCGTTGGTGACGGACAGGTGGTGGCCCTTCAGCACCGGACCTACCTGCTCGCCGGTGGCGGGGTCCCAGAATTGCACCGGGCCGCCACGGTCCCCGGCGGCGAGCAGGGTACGGCCGCTGATCCGGCCGGTGGTGAGAACGTCGACGATCTTCAGGGCCCCGGCGTCGACGCTGCCCACGATCTCACCGGTCCGGGCGTCATGGAATTCGATGCTCTGGTCGAACCGTCTCGCCACGGTGGTGCGCCCGGCGAACTCCACGAACGTCAACGGGCTGGGGAATAGTGCGTGGCGGCGGGACTGCTCGGGAAGCTCCCGGTGGAAGAGCGTGCGGGACGTCTGCGGATCCCACACCTGCAATGCCGTGGGGGTCAGGACGGCGAACACCGTGTGACCGTCGAGGACTCCGGCCGCGAGGGTCTGCACCGCCTCACCGAACGGCGCCGTCGCCACGGGAAGACCCGATGCGAGGTCCCACAACACGCTCGTGGGGCCGCACACCAGCAGGGAACCCCGGCCGGCGATGTCGGCGAAGCAGCAGCCTCGTTTTCTGATCTCAGCCGTGATCGCACCGGTGTAGTAGGGGCTCGGCACGAGGGCATCCGCGGCGGCGTCGAACACCAGCAGGGAGCGGTTGTCGAAGCCCGCCACCGCCGTTGCCCGGCCGTCGAGGACAGCGAGGGCGATCGCGCTGGAGCTGCCGAAGTCGATGCCCCGCCGCGGCGCGCCGCCCGGTGCGGTCACCCAGACCTCGGTGCCGTACCTGCCCTGATATCCCCACTGCACCAGGGCGGTGATCACGCCGTCCCGCAGTGACAGCCGCAGGTTCTCGATCGGGCGGTCGTCGTCCGGTCCGGCGTCCCACAACGGCGGCAACTCCACCTCGCGGCCTGCGGTGACGTCCCACGCCGTCAGTGGGATGCCGGCCCGTTTGCCGGCGACGAACACGACCCAGAGGTGGCCGTCGACCTCGATCGTCGCGACCTTGCTGGTGTCGTGGCCGGGGAACGGGGTTCCGACAGGCGTACCCGTGAGGGCGTCCTGCAGTAGATGGACGCGGCCCATGACGTCGTAGCGGACCTGGAGGAGGCGGCCGTCGTGGTCCACGAAGGCCTTGATGTAACCGGGGCCGTCGTGCTCGGCGATCACACCGGCGTCGGCCGCGTCGTACACTGTGGACCCCACGGCGACCATGCCGCGCCCGTCGACCGTGGTGACCGCGATCGGGCTGTCGCGTCGCATGCGGGGAAACTCGACGTCGATGAGCTCGCCCGACCAGGCGTCGCGCAACCGCAGCACACGGCGATAGATGTCTCCGTCGACAGTGCACTGGAGCAGGAAAGCGAGAACGGCCCGGTCACCGCACATGCCCGCCGCCGCTGCGCGTGGCCCCTCCGAGCCGTGCAGTCCCGACCGGTCCGGGATGCGTTCTCCGGTCTCCAGATCCACCACGGAGTAGTAGGACCCCGCATCGGTCGGCAACCCGAAACAGGCAAGGGCGGGCCGGCCCGCGACCGTCACCAGCGCGGCCGGTCCTACCGCACCGAAGGAATGGTCGTCGTCCAGGCCCAGAGGCGTACGCAAAACCCGGTGCGGCGCAAACGACCCGTCCTGCTCCCAGCCCTGTGTCATCGGCGCACCCTCTCACACCTCGGTACTAGAGTGGCAGGGTGCCCTACCTGCGAATCGGTGACCGTGACCTGTACTCGGAGGTTGCCGGCGAGGGCGATCCCGTCCTCCTGCTGCACGGCGGCTTCTGCTCCCTCGAAGCGTTGTGCGCGCCGTCCGAAGCGCTCGTGGCGGATCACCGCGTGTTCGCTTTCGAGCGTCCCGGTCACGGCCGTTCCAAGGACATCGACGGAGAGTACGGCTACGAGCGCGGCGTCGCCGACACCCTGGCCTACCTCGACGCCGTGGGGGTCGATTCGGCGCACATCGTCGGCTACAGCGACGGCGCGATCATCGGGCTGCTGCTCGCCCTCGACCATCCGGAACGGGTCCGTTCACTGACCGCGATCAGCGCGAACCTCGATCCGTCGGTGTTCTCCGAAGAAGCCGGCGACGGTCCCGTGCTGGACAAGATCAGCCGCGACGAGCGGCCGGACGTCGAGCGCATGGCGTACGAACGGCTGTCGCCCGACGGCCCGGAGCATGCGGACGTCGTGCTGGCCAAGCTTTTCCGGCTCTGGACCAGCGAGCCGCACATCGAGCCGGCGGAGCTGTCCCGGATCACGGCGCCCGTGCTCGTGATGTCGGGCGACCGCGACTCGATCCGCCCCGGGCACAGCCTGCGCATCGCCGCGTCGATCCCCGGCGCGCAGCTGTGCGTCGTGCCGGGGACCTCGCATCACCTCGTCGCCGAGCGCCCCGAGCTGGTCAGTGCACTCATCCGTGAGTTCGTGACCGGCGCAGGAGCCAGATGAAGTAGGGCGCCCCGACCAGGGCCATCATCAGCCCCGCGGGGATCTGCGAGGGGGCGATGACCGTACGCCCGAGTGTGTCGGCCACACAGACGAGCAGCCCGCCGATCAGCATGGCGACGGGGATGATCCGCCCGTGCCGGACGCCGACGAGGCTGCGGGCGATGTGCGGGGCGACGAGCCCCACGAAGCCGACGACGCCGACCGCGATCACGCTCACCGCCGCCGTGACCGCGGCGATGGTGAGGAGGGAGAGCCGCGCGCCTTCCCGGCGTACCCCGAAGATCTTGGGGGTGTCCTCGTCGATGGCCAGCAGGTCGAGCTGGCGGCGCATTCCCAGAACCACCGGGGTCGCGAGCAGCAGGACAACGGCGACCGGCAGAACGTCGGCGAACGTGCGGCCGTAGGTCGTGCCCGAGAGCCACGTGAGGATGCGGGGTGTGTCCCACGGGTCGGCGCGCAGCAGCAGGAACGTGCTGATGTCGCTGAGCGCGTAGCCGCAGCCGATGCCGATGAGCAGGAACCGGTCGGGCAGGAGCCCGCCGCGCCAGGCCAGGAAGGCGATGAGGGCGAAGGTGGCGAGTCCCAGCGCGACGGCGGTGACGATGAGGGCGGTGCGGCCGCCGCCGATGCTGGAGGTCACCACGAGCACCGCGCCGAGACCCGCGCCCGCCGTGATGCCGAGGACGCCCGGTTCGGCCAGCGGGTTGTGTACGGTGCCCTGCACGACCGTCCCGGCGAGCGCGAGTGCCGCACCGGCCGCGATGGCAGCGGCGACGCGGGGTGCCCGGTCGTCGAGGGCGCCGGCGATCAGGTCCGGCGCGGTGCCCTGGAGCCAGAGCAGGACGTCACCGGTGCGCAGCCACAGGCTGCCCGCGAGCAGACCGGTCAGCCCCGTCGCGACGAGCAGCACCGCGACCACGGCCACGACGGTGAGGAAACGGCCGCGCGAGCGGATGGCCACGTGTGTGCGGGGCGCGTCCCGTGCCGCTCCCGAGTCACGCAACCGCAGCGCGAGGATCACGATGACCACGGCGCCGAGCAGCGAGGTCGGGACCCCGGTGGGGATGGACGCGGCCGCCTGGGGGCCGAGGACGGCCCGGAGCACGGCGTCAGCGAGGAGCACCAGCAGCGCCCCGGCCAGCCCGCAGGCGGGGATCAGGAACACGTGCCGGCCGAGTACGCCGATGCGGGTGGCGGCGAGGCGTACGGCGACCGGCGCGGCGAGACCGATGAACGCGATGGGCCCGGCGAGCGTCACCGAGATGCTCGTCAGCAGGACGGCGCAGAGCACGGCGGCGATCCGGGTCGTGCGGATCGGTACGCCGAGCGAGGCCGCCGCGTCGTCGCCGAGGCCGAGCACGTCGAGCCGCCGCGACAGCAGCAGGACGACGGCGAGCACCACGGCGATGACCGGGACGGCGCGCATGGCCGCGTCGATGTTCAGCTGCGCGAGCGAGCCGCTGCCCCACGCGTACAACCCGGTGGTGCTGTCCTTGAACAGGATCAGCAGCATCGCGGTCGCCGCGTCGAGCGCCATCGCGACCGCCGAGCCGGCCAGGATCAGCCGTGTGGACGCCGCGCCCGAGGCGGCACCGACGAGGCCGAGCACGAGCCCCGCGGCGAGCAGCCCACCACCGAACGCAACGGCGCCCGAGGCCCACAGCGGCACGGCGAGATTGAACGCGGCGACCACGCACAGCGCGAAGTAGGCCCCGGCGGTGACGGCGAGGGTGTCCGGGGCGGCCAGCGCGTTGCGGGTGACCGACTGGAGCAGCGCCCCGGCCGAGCCGAGTGCCACACCGACCGCGATCCCGGCGAAGACGCGGGGCAGGCGGGAGCCGGTCACGACGTCCGTGATGGGTACGCCGCCGACGTCCTCCCGCGCCCCGGACAGGTAGCGCAGGAGGTCCCAGAACCCGACCCCGGAGGTTCCCTGGGTCACGTGCCACAGCCCGACCACGACAACGGCGACGAGCAGGACAACCAGGACGGCTGCCCCGCTCACGCCACGACGGGTTTTCACCCCTTGGTCAGGATCTCGGTGTACGCGTCGATCGCCTGCTCGTTCGACAACGGTCCACCGGCTCCCCAGACGCCCGCGGGGAACGGGTACGCCCGTCCCTCCTTCACGGCCGGGAGCGCCGTCCAGATCGAGCTCTTGCGCAGCTCCGGAACGTAGCTCTCCGGGGTCTGGTCGTCGGAGTAGAACAGCGTCGCGCCGCCGACGGCGGTGAGGCCCTCGATGTCGGTCTGCGCGAGGCCGTACGCGGGGTCGACGCCGCCGCTGCCGTAGGCCTTGTTGACGGCGTCGGTCCACGCCGGGGTCAGGCCGAGCTGCTCGCCGAGCTCGGTGAACAGGGCGCCCTTGCCGTACGGGCGGATGACGACGTTGCCGCCCTCGATCCAGCCGTCGAAGAACAGGAAATCCTTGGCGGTGACGTTCGCGGCGGCCACCTTCGTCTTGGCCTGCGCGAGGTGCTCGTCGAACTGCCGCAGGACGAGGTCGGCGCGTTCGGTGCGGCCGGTGGCCGTACCGATCATCGAGAAGACCTTCTTCATGTTCGCGATCTGGCCGGTGGCGTCGGCGCCGACCGTGGCGAGCACGGGGACGCCACGCTTCTCGAGCTTCGTGATCAGCTCGTCGTCCGCCTTGAATGCCTCGACGATGATGAGGTCGGGCTTCGTCGCGTAGAGCGCGTCGAGGTCGGGCTCACCGCGCTCGCCGGTGTCGGCGACGTTCGCGGGCAGCGTCTCCGCCTTGACGTAGGTCGCATAGCCCTTCGCGTCGGCGACCGCGACCGGGGTGAGGCACAGCGTGAGCACGTCCTCGGTCTGCTGCCACTCCAGGACCGCGACCCGCTGGGCGGGCTTGGCGAGCTCCACCTTGCGCCCGACGCCGTCCGTCATCGACACCGGGCCGGTCGCGGTCGAGGTGGTGTCGTCGGCGCAGGTCTGCGACGCGGGGGCGGACGGGCCGCCGGCGGCGGGTTCGTCGACCTTCGTGGTGCCGCAGGCCGTGATCGTGGCGGCTGCCACGGCGAGCATCGCCGCGGTGGCCGTCAGGCGGTTGACAAGGATCATGCGAGGTTCTCTCCTGAGGTGGTGCTGGTGTTTCGGTTGCGGGCGGGATGCCGCCCGACAGGGTCTATGCGCAGGCGCCCGGTGCGGGGATCGACGCCGACCTCGACGTTCAGGTCGTAGACCTCGCTGAGGTTCCCGGCGGTGAGCACGTCCAGGGGATCCCCGGCGGCGTGGATGCGCCCGGCGTGCAGGAGCACGAGCGTGTCCGCGACCCGGGCGGCGTGGTCGAGGTCGTGCAGGACGATGCCGACGGCGACGCCGTGCTCGTCGGCGAGATCGCGGACCAGGTCGAGCGTCTCGATCTGGTAGCGCAGGTCCAGATGGTTCGTCGGCTCGTCGAGCAGCACGACGCCGGTCTCCTGGGCCACACAGGCGGCGAGCCAGACGCGCTGCATCTCGCCACCGGAGAGCTCACCGACGGCGCGTTCGGCCATGTCGCGTACGCCGGTGACCTCCATCGCACGGCTGACCGCGCTCCGGTCCGCGGGCGACGGCCCGGCGAAGCGCCGCCGGTGCGGGTGGCGCCCGAACGAGACGACCTCGTTCACGGTCAGCCCGTGCGGGGCCTGCCGCGACTGCGAGAACAGCGTGACCTCCCGCGCGAACTGCCGGGCGCTGAGCAGCGACACCGCGCGCTCCGGCCGCCCGTCGTGGTGGCGCAGCACGACCTCGCCACCGTCGGCGCGGTGCAGCCGGGCGAGGGCGCGCAGCAGGGTGGACTTCCCGCTGCCGTTCGGCCCGATCAGCGCCGTCACCTGACCGGACGTCAGCGCCACCGAGACGCCGTGGACCACGGCCGTCTTTCCGTAGCGCAGGTCGAGGTGCTCGCCGTGCAGATCCGTCGCCAGTCCGGCGGGCCCACGCGGGGGCTCGTACGTCGTGGACATCGATCGGCTCCGCATCACAGGGGCAGCACGCCCTCGTGAGTAAGGGTTGCCTTGCCTTACGGGAGGCTAGGTGACGTTCGGGCTGACGGCAATCCCGCACTCAGGACAGGCGATACGGGATTCCGGACATCAAGCGCGATACGTGGGCGCCACGGCACCGGGAGTCACCTTCATCACCCGCCGGAACGCCGCGATGAACGTGCTGGGCTGCGAATACCCGAGCCGTTCGGAGACCTCCCGCACATCGACACCCGCCGACAACAGGGCCAATGCTTCATGTACGCGCAGAGCCTGTCGCCACTGCGCGAACGACAACCCGGTCGCCCCGCGGAACGCCCGCGTCACCGTCCGATCGCTCATCCCCAGCTCCGCCGCCCAGTCCTGCAGCCCGCGACCGTCGGAGGGATCGTCGAGCAGCGCCTCGGCGATCGGATCGATCCGGGGATCGCCGGGCAGCTCCAGCGCGAACTGCCGGTCCGTCGGATCGAGGACGTCGAACACGACCGCCTCGGTCCGCGCCCGCGCGCCGTCGTCCAGATCCTTGCGGGCCAGGCGCAGCAGCAACGACTCCAGTAGGGGAGTCACCGTGATCGACGTCGGCCCGGCGAACTCGACCGGGGTACGGCCGGGGGCGAAGAACGCGTCGTGCAGCTCCGCGCCGGCGGTCAGCCGGCCGCCGTGCACCACACCGGCGGGCAGCCACAGCCCCCACCCGGGTGGCACGGTGTAGATCCTCTTCCCGATCCGCGAGGTCAGCGTCCCGCCACGCACCCACACCAGCTCGTGCATCGGGTGCGCGTGCGGCGACCACTCCGTCGCGGACCCCGGCACCTCCGACTCGGCGACGATCGCGAGCGGCGCCGGATCCCCCGCCGACACGGCCCGGCGCACGACCGTCCCCGGATCGCGCCGCCACGTGCCCAGACTCAGGTCGTCGTGGGCGGGCGCATCCATGGCGACGAGCGTACGCAGGCCGCCGTGAAGGCGATCGTACGGTTCGGGCATTCATACGTGACCAACACCACGGAGCCTGGGAGGCCCGCCTCGTGAACCATCCTTGACCGCCCTCGACGCCCGTCACGTGACCTCGGATCCGGACGTCGCAGCCCTGCTGGCGTCGCTGACGGACCCTGACCTGTTCGCCGTGCTGTTCGACCGGTACTTCGCGGAGCTGCGGCACTACGCGGCCAGCCGGCTCGGCGGCGAACGCGGCGACGACGTGGCAGCCGAGACGTTCCTGGTCGCGTTCCGCACCCGCGGGCGCTTCCGGACCGACGTGCCGGGCGGCGGCAACGTCCGCGCCTGGCTCTACGGCATCGCCACCAACCTGATCCACCGGCAGCGCCGCGACGAGGAACGCCGCTACCGCGCCCTCGCCCGGGCAAGTGCCGTCATCGACCGCGGCGTCCCCGTCTCCTCCGGCGACGACGCGACGGTCGCCCGGGTGGCAGCCGGAGCGCTCCAGCCCGCGCTGGCCCGGGCCCTGGCCGCGCTGCCCGCCCGGGACCGCGACGTGCTGCTGCTCACCGCCGTCGCGCAGCTCGACTATGCCGAGGTCTCGGCCGCGCTGGGCGTTCCGCCGGGCACGGTCGGGTCCCGGCTCACCCGCGCCCGCCGCGCCGTCCGCGAGGCGTTCGGCGGCACCGACCCCACCCGCATCGACGAAGGGACACCATGATGGACACCGAGAACCAGATGATCCGTACGCTGCTCACCGAGCCCCCGCCGGCCGCACACACCGTGGCCTCGGCGCGCCGGCAGCTCACCGATGCGATCGCGGGCCGCCGTCCGTCGCGTCCCCGCCGGACCACGTGGCGGCTGTCGCTGGCGGGCAGCGGCCTGGCCGCGGTCGCCGCCGCCGGTGTCGCGCTGGTCATGGCGACCGGAACGGGCAGCCCCGCCGGGCTGGGGGAGACCGGCAGCGGCGGCGCCCCCGGGGTGGCGGCACCACCGGCCGGCCCGCGGCAACTGCTGCTGGCGGCGGCCGAGCGGGCCGGGGGCACGGCTGACTCCGGCCGGTACTGGCGGGTCGCCCGGATCACCGAGGGCGCGCTGTACCTGCCGGTCCACACCAAGGGCGAGACGTTCTACGTCGCCGAGCGGTGGCTCACGGAGACCTGGACGCCGCGCGACCGTGGCGAGCAGGCGTGGGAGGGGCGTCAGTCGCTGGGTTACCAGCCCCGCACCGCCGAGGACGAGGCGGCCTGGAAGCGCGCCGGTTCGCCCCGCACGTTCGACCTCGGCGCGGCGGACTCCGCACAGGGTGGCCACGTCATCCGCACCATGGCCCCGGGCAAGGCCGAACTGAGCCGCACTTCCTCGCGGGGCGTCCCCGACCTGCCGGCCGACCCCGCGCGCCTGCGGGCCGCCGTCGACGAGCTGCTCGAGAAGCGCGGCATCGAGGCGACCGACGCCGCGGTGTTCGCCTATCTGGGCACCCTGCTGACCGACGCACCGGCCGGGCCGCCGTTGCGAGCCGCTGCTCTCACCGTGTTGTCCACACTGACGGGGGTGGACAACGTGGGATCGCGCGCCGACGTCACGGGACGCGTGGGGGTCGCCCTCGAGCTGACCCGGACCGCCGGGCAGTTCGTCGACCGGTCCTGGCTGATCCTCGACCCGGCGACGAACCAGCTGCTCGGCGGTGGCATGCAGGGCGCCACGCAGGGCAAGGACGGCAGACCCGACATCGGCAAGGGCGGCAAGGAGTCCTCGACGGCGGTGGTCACCGCGGAGTGGACCGATCAGCGGCCGGTCGCACCGCACGGCAACTGACGTCACCCCCGGCGGGCCGGGCGCACCGGCCCGCCGGAGGGGGACCCTGCCGTTACCCCTTCCAGCAATGACTCCCTGACTCCGGGACACGGATGTTTGCTGAGCCTGAGCCGGGTATGCGTTCGGTGAACCCTGGCCGCCCTATCCCGGAAGCGTGAGAATCATGCACAGTGCCAAGCTCGGAGACCTCGACGTCGGCCGCATCGGCCTGGGTGCGATGGGAATGTCGCACGGCTACACCGGATCCGGCAGCGACGACGCCGAATCCATCCGCACCATCCACCGGGCGATCGACCTCGGCGTCACCCTGATCGACACCGCCGAGGTCTACGGCCCGTACGTCAACGAGGAGCTCGTCGGCAAGGCGCTCCAGGGCCGCCGCGACCAGGTCGTCCTCGCGACCAAGTTCGGCCTGATCTCGCACACCGGCCGCGCCGCGGGGTCAGCCGACAGCAGCCCGCAGAGCATCCGCACCGCCGTCGAGGGGTCGCTCAAGCGGCTCGGCACCGATCACATCGACCTGTACTACCAGCACCGCGTCGACCCGGACACCCCGATCGAGGACACCGTGGGCACCCTCGCCGAGCTGGTGAAGGAGGGCAAGATCCGGCACATCGGGCTGTCCGAGGCATGGATCCCCACGATCCGCCGCGCGCACGCCGTGCACCCGATCGCCGCTCTGCAGTCGGAGTACTCGCTGTGGACGCGCGACCAGGACGAGGTGCTGCCGGTGCTGCGGGAGCTGGGGATCGGGCTCGTCGCGTACTCTCCGCTGGGTCGTGGGTTCCTCACGGGCGCGCTGCGCACGCCGGCCGATGTCGAGAAGCTGGACGACAGCGACTTCCGCAAGACCCACCCGCGCTTCACCGGCGAGAACTTCCAGCGCAACCTGGCCATCGCCGACGAGGTCCAGAACGTCGCCGACCAGGTGGGCGCCACCGCCGGACAGGTCGCCCTGGCCTGGCTGCTCGCGAAGGGCAACGACGTCGTCCCGATCCCGGGCACCAAGCGCGTCAGCCGGGTCGAGGAGAACACCGCGGCGGACGCGGTCGAGCTCACGGCCGAGCAGATCGCCACGCTCGACGCCCTGCCGGTCGCCGAGGGCGGCCACCACACCGACGAGCAGATGAAGATGATCGAACGCTGAGTTCCCGTCGCCTCCTCGAGCACCCGCACCCGCTCGTCCTGGTCGGTGACCACCCGGGCGCGCAGGTGCGGGTCCAGGTTTGTCCGGTGCAGCTAGAACCCGAGATGGGCGACCGGGCCGGCGCTGCAACGTCGAGCGTGCTCAGGTCCACAGCGGTCTTCTTTGGCACAGGTAAGCGCTTGCCAGATCGACGAACGTTGATTTAATGGGGGCATGGGTATCGGACGGAGAACTCTTCTCGGTGCTGCTCTCGGCGGCGCGGTCAGTGCTGCCTGGGGATCGGGTGAAGCCTCGGCGGCGGGCCGGCATCGCACGGTGTTCGTGGCGGGCGACTCCACGGCGGCGACCTACGCCACCGCTGACGTCCCCCGGGCAGGGTGGGGTCAGGCCCTGCCCGCGTTCCTGCGACCGGGCATTGCCGTGTCGAACGCCGCGCTGTCCGGGGCGAGCTCCAAGAGCTTCGCCGACCTGGGACGCCTCGACCTCATCCTCGCCGCGATCCGGCCCGGCGACACCCTGCTCGTGTCGTTCGGGCACAACGACGAGAAGGCCGAGGACCCCGCCCGCTACACCGAGCCGTGGACGACGTTCCAGGACTACCTGCGCCGCTACCTCGACGGCGCCCGGGCCCGGCACGCCCATCCCGTGCTGGTCACCCCGGTCGAGCGCCGCCGCTTCACCGCCGACGGCGTCCCGTATCTGTCCCACGGCGAATACCCGGACGCCATGCGCGATCTGGCTGCCCGTACGCGTACCCCGCTGGTCGATCTGACCGCGCTGTCATTCGACCTGTGGAGCAAGCTCGGCCCCGAGCCGACCAAGGACTACTTCCTGTGGCTCGACCCGGGCGAGTCGGTCAACTACCCGGCCGGCGTCGCCGACAACACCCACTTCCAGGCCCACGGCGCGATCGAGGTCGCCCGCCTCGTCGCCGCCCACGCCCGGACCCTGCCGGGCCGCGACCACGCCGCCATCCACGACACTCACATCCCGGACGACGTCCTGGTCTGGCCACCCACCCGGCCGGCGGAGAGCTGACCCGGCCTCATCGGGTGCAGGCCGTCGTCGTGCAGCTGCCCACCGCGGCCGAGGTGGCGCGGTCGTTCAAGGTGTAGAGATACGTCACGGGCTTGCCGTTGGGGCCGTAAACGGTGCCGGAATCCAGGTTCCGCAGGCCGCTGTGCCGGGGGATCAGCACCCGGGGACCGCCGAAATTCCCCTCGTCGTAGAGGAGCATGTCGTCGTCGCTGTTGTTCACGATCGACGAGATGGAGTCCTGCAGGGTCTCGCCATTCGTGTAATGGCTGTTGCGGAAATCCTTGATGTAGCCGACGAATGCCGTTCCACTACTGCGGTTGAGCCGGGCCTGGACCGAGGCGGTCCCGGTGGCGTTGTAATCCTTGTAGAAACAGACCTGCTGCTGACCGCACGTGTACGCGGCCTGGGCCGGACCCGGTGCGACGGCAAGAGCCCCGGCAACGGTCATCGCCGCCGCCGCTGCGCCGGTGAGAATGCTGCGCCTGTTCATGGAACTCCTTCGTGGAGACAATTCGGATCAACGCTGATCGCTGACCCCGAAAAAACGTATCCGCCATTACTGAAGGAATACTTCCGGAGTTCTGAAAGGCTCACTGAACGCGGGCCGGGACGTGGAGGGTTACTTTCCTGCCGATGCATACAGCCGTGCGGAGGGCTCGCCGGGCGGGGTGGACGGCGCGAGCTGTGAGCCCTCGATGTCGAGGTGGGGCAGGACGCGGTTGAGCCAGCGGGGGAGCCACCAGGCGGCGCGGCCGAAGAGGGTCATGACGGCGGGGACGAGCATCATGCGTACCAGGAAGGCATCGGCCAGAGTCCCGGCAGCGAGGCTGAACGCGATGGGTTTGATCGTGTTGTCGCCGTGGCCCAGGGCGCCGGAGCCGAAGACGCCGATCATGATGAGGGCCGCGGCGGCGATGACCTTGGCGCCGTGGGCGAAGCCGGTGCGGACGGCGCCGCGGGGGTCGGCGCCGCGGGCGTGTTCCTCGTGGATGCCGGTGAGCAGGAACATCTCGTAGTCCATGGAGAGGCCGAAGAGCACTCCGATCACGATGACCGGCAGAAAGCTGAGCAGCGGGCCGGCCGGGTCGACGCCGACCGGGCCGGCGAGGTGGCCCTGCTGGAACACCAGGACCGTGCAGCCGAGCGCCGCGCCGAGACTGAGCAGAAAGCTGACGACGGCTTTCAGCGCGACCAGCACCGAGCGGAACACCACGAGCAGCAGCAGGAACGCGAACCCGATGATCAGGGCGAGGTAGCCGGGGAGCCGCGCCGCGAGCAGGTCGGAGACGTCGATGGCGATGGCGGTGGTGCCGGTCACCTCGAGTCCCGGGCGTTCGCGCAGGTCGTGGACCAGTGTCGTGGTGGATTCCGCCTCCGGGCCGCCGGTGGGGTAGACCGTCAGCAGCACCTGCCCACCGTGCTCGCCGCTGGGCACGACTCGGGCGACACCCGGCACCGCGTCGAGCCCCTGCTCGGCCGCGGCGGTGCCGACGACGAGGATCGGTGCGTTGACGCCGGCGCCGAACCCGGCGGCTTTCAGGTCGTACGCCTGCCGGACCGTCGACGTGGACGGCTCCGAACCGTCGGTCGGCAGCCCGAGCCGCAGGTGCAGCACCGGGATGGCGAGCGCGCCGAGCAGCACGACCGGGATGAGGACCCCGAGCGCCGGGAAGCGCGCGATCCAGCCCGCCCAGCGCAGGGCGTACTTCCCGCCCGCCGGCACCGTGCCCGCGGCGAGCCGGCGGCGGGTGCGGCGGCCGAGGATGCGCGGGCCGGCGATGCTGAGCAGGGCGGGGGTGAGCGTCACCGTGATCAGCATGGCGATCGCGACGGCGACGGCGGCGGACACACCCATCTGGGTCAGGAAGCCGACGCGCATCACGGCGAGCCCGGCCAGGGCGATGATCACGGTGAGTGCGGCGAAGACCACCGCGGTGCCGGCGGTGCCGACGGCGAGGGCGATGGATTGTCGTACGGGTACCCCGTCGATCAGCTGCCGCCGGTGCCGGTTCACCACGAACAGCGCGTAGTCGATGCCGACGGCGAGACCGAGCAGCAGGGCCAGTGACGGCGCCACGTCGCTGAGCGCGATGAACCGGGTGGCCGCATAGATCCCGGCGAGGCTGACCCCGAGCCCGAGCAGCGCGGTGACGAGTGGCACGCCGGCCGCCACCAGCGACCCGAACGTGACGACGAGCACGACCAGCGCGATCAGCAACCCGATGTCGGTGCTGCTGCTGGACTCCGCCGCCGGTGCGAGCCCGGCGGACAGTTCGATCCGCAGCCCCGGACCCCGGGCAGCGTCAACCACCCCGGCGAGCCCCGCGGGCACGTCGTCACCGGTCAGCGTGACGGACAGCAGACCCACCCGCCCGCCGGGCGACAGGGTTGTCGCAGGAGCGGCGGCGACCCCGGGCAGGGCGGCGATGTCGCTGCTCAGCCTCGTGATGGTCGCCTTGTCACCGGCGGTCAGCGACTGTCCCGCCGGGGCGGCGAAGACGATGTCGCCGCCCGGGTCGTCGCTGATCCCGAACTCCGCGTCGATGCGTTGCAGCGTGCCGACCGAGGCCAGGCCGTCGATGGTGAAGTCCGGGTCGAGCGGCTTCGACCAGGCGGCGGCACCACCGGCCGCGGCGGCGAGCAGAGCGATCCAGAGAACGACGATGAGCCACCGGCGGCGCGCGCTGAAGCCGCCGATGCGTGCGAGAAATCGAGCCATGCCATCAGTCTGTGAACGTGGCCCGGGGCGGGCATCGACCCGTGGTGGGAGCGCCGGGTTGATTCCTTCTCCACCCGCGGGTTGATTCCCGGTGAGCCCGGCGGCCGTACGGTGAGAAGGTGAAACCCCGGATCAGTGGTGCCCGGCTGAGCTGGCTGCTGTGCGCGGCCGAGCTACCGGTCTTCGTGGTGCTGACGTTCACGACCGCGCCCACCGCGTACGGAATCCTGGTCGTGGCCTGCGTGATCGCGACGGTCCTGGCCTGGACCGGCTGGCTCGCGTTGCAGCTGCGCCGCGGTGACCGGCTGCCGGTCGATCCGGCCATGCTCGGCCTGCTCGTGGTGGTCGCGTCGACGAGCGGATTCGCCGGCGTGGCCGGTGGCAGTTCCTGGATCGTCATCCTCATGCTGGTCGTGTGCCTGCACGCGGCGACGTCGCTGCGCCGCCGTGCCGTGGTGGTGCCGGCCGCGGGTGCCGCCGCGGTGGGTGCGGGCTGGGCGTTCGGGGGTGGCGACGGCGGCACGACACTCGTCCTGCTGGCACTGATCGGCGGCTTCTTCGCCGGCGGCCTCGCCCGCGGCCTGCGGCAGGCGCAGCTGCGCGAGGCCCGCGCCGGGCAGGCCGACCGGGAACGAGCCGCCGCGCTGGCCGAACGCTCCCGCATCGCCCGCGAGATCCACGACATCCTCGCCCACTCGCTCGCCGACCTCTCCATCCAACTGGAGCTCGCGGACGCGCTGCTCACCGACGCGGGCGACACCAGCGGCGCCCGCGACCGGGTCCGGCACGCCCACGGCCTGGCCGCCGAGGGCATGCGCGAGACGCGACGGGCGGTCCACGCCCTGCACAGCGACGCCCCGCCGCTGCCCGAGACACTCGCCCTGCTAGTCGGGGCACAGGCCGCCCTGGCCGTCACGGGAGTGCCCCGGCCGCTGCCCCCGGCTGCCGGGCTCGCCCTGCTCCGCACCGCGCAGGAGGCACTGACCAACGCCCGTAAGCACGCTCCGGGCGTACCCATCACGGTTGATCTTCGGTACGACCCGCACCGGACCGCCCTGACCGTCCACAATGCTGTACCCGCCCTGTCCCCGCCCGGCTCGCCGGAAGGCGGCTACGGCCTGGCGGGCATGAACGAACGGCTCCGGCTCGCCGGCGGCTCCCTGACCGCGGGTACGCACTCCGGCGGCTGGACCGTCCGCGCCGAGGTCCCCGCATGACCGCCCCGCTCCGGTTACTGATCGCCGACGACCAGACCAGCGTCCGAGCCGGTCTGGTCGCCCTGCTCGGCACAGTGCCGGACATCGAGGTCGTGGGCGCCGCCGCCGACGGAGCCGAGGCGGTCGCCCTGACCGCAGCCCTCGAACCCGACGCCATCCTCATGGACCTGCGAATGCCAGTCATGGACGGCGTCGAGGCCACCGCCCGTATTGCCCGGACGCACCCGTCGGTGGCGGTGGTCGTCCTCACCACCTACGCCGACGACGACAGCGTGCTGACCGCGCTCTCCGCCGGCGCCCGCGGCTACCTGACGAAGGACGCGAGCCGCGCCGACCTCGCCCGCGCGCTGCACACCGCGGTGGCCGGCCAGGTCACCCTCGCCGGCCCGGCCCAGCAGGCACTGCTCGCCGCGGCCACCCCCGCGGCCCCGGGCCACCCCACCCGGCCGGTGGGCCTCACCGACCGCGAGAACCAAATCCTCCAGCTCATCGCCGAAGGCCTCCCCAACCGAGAAATAGCAGCCCGCCTCTTCATCGGCAACGCCACCGTCAAAACCCACGTCAACCACATCTTCGCCAAACTCGGCGTCACCACCCGCCAGGCCGCCCGCGACCGCGTAGAGGTCGATCGGAACACCCGCCCCCTCCCGGCTTGGGGACCTGACCGGGCCAGGTGACGCTCGACAGTTCGGATTCCCAGGCAAGGCTTGCCGCTGCCACCCCGTATCAACGTCGTGCGCCAGAGCATTTCGGGGCAGCGCCGAACTGATCATGCATCTACGCTCCTTGCCCGGCGATCAATGATGATCTGCTGCCCTGGCCGACGCGGAGGAGATCGCGATGGCGGACGCTGACGAGCACGAGGACATCCGGCGGATCCGGCATCGCGCCGCGGACGCCTCGATGTGCTTCGGCTTGATCGCGATCCTGGTCGCGGTATTCAGCGGTACCGGGCCGATGCTGCCTGGCTACGCCCTGCTCGGAATCGGCGGGCTGGCGGGAATCGGGGTCTACGTCGCATCGGACACCACCATCTCCCGATGGTTCACAGCCTGGTCCGCGGGTCTCACCGTCCTGGGCGTCGTTGCGCTGATCGTCGTCAGTCAGCTCATCGACTGACGACCTGTATCTCACGCAACCGGCCGTCTTTGCGGCCGAGAACGTTGTCATGGGGGCATCGCAGCGAGTTCCGGGTAGAACCATCATTCCTGGACGGATACGCAGGGCAGGTCCACCGGGCCGGCGACGACGCGGCAGCGGTGAAGCGATATCTGATCGATCACCCACCCGCTCGCGTGGATGGACTACACCAGCCCGTCCAACTACATCCTGGTGGCATTCGACCACGTATTCGGCTTCAACCCGCTGGAGCGGGCGCTCGAGTCGCTGCTCGGTGACTGGCAGGCGATCGCCCAGGCCGGCGTCGCGTTCGGTCACGCCGCTGACGCCGTGCAGGACCTCGGCTACAACGTGCAGGGCGGAGCGATCGCCCTGCAGCCGGGCTGGGAAGGGGTTGCCGCAGACGCCGCCTACTTCGGCTTCACCCGCCTCGCTGACGGTGCGGCGAACCTCGCTGACCCGTTCCGGGGGATCTCCCAGCAATTCACCGAGATCGCGCAAGGTGTGTACAACACGAGCGAGGCCGTCAGCGGTTTCCTCAAGGGTCTCTGCGATGCCGCGATCATCGCCGGTATCGCCTTCGTAGCAGGAACCGCGACTGCAGCCTCAGGGGTCGGCGCCGTCGTCGGTTACGGCGTCGCCGGCGTGGAGATCGCCAACATGCTTCGGCTGTGGGCCCAGGCAACCGAGGCGATCAACAGCATCTTCGCCGCTGTGCAGGCCGCGCTGGGCATCATCGAAGGACAACTGTCACGGGTCGCCGACGCGGTCCCGGACCTGGCCGATTACAGCGCCTACCGCCACCCCCAGGTCCCCGCATGGGTAGGAGCCCGCTGATGCACCACAGCGTCTATGACATGGCCGGTGACGACCCTCGCATCGCCAAATTCTTGCGGACCACGCTGACGAAGCTCGCGGACGGCGACGACCCGCTGATGCGCGAAATGGCTCGAGGCGTCCTCGACGACCCCGGCAGATCTGACACAGGGACACGCTGACCGGTACCGGAGTTGACGTTGATGCTGGGTAGGGTTTGCGGGTGGCGTTCACGCGGGCTGAGCTGGCGGGGTATCGGGGTGGGACGATTCCGGATCTGCTCGGGGATGATGTGCGGTTGTTGTTTGCCGGGATCAATCCGGGGTTGCTGACGGTGGCGACGCAGAGTCATTTCGGGCGGCGGGGGAACAGGTTCTATCCGGCGCTGTTCCGGGCGGGGATCGTCGACCGGCTGATCGATGCGTCGGGTGGGTTCGATCCGGCTGATGTGGCTCATCTGGAGGCTCGGGGTGTCGGGATCACGAGCCTGGTGGCGAAGGCGACGGCCAGGGCCGATGAGCTGACGACGGAGGAGCTCCGGGCGGGGGCGACCGCGTTGGCCGGGCGGGTCGCCCGGATCCGGCCCCGGGTCGTCGCGTTGCTGGGCATCACCGCGTACCGTGCGGCTTTCGATCGGCCGAAGGCTGTGGTCGGCCGGCAACCGGACCGGTTGGCCGGTGCGATCCTGTGGGTGGTGCCGAATCCGAGCGGGCTGAACGCGCATGCCACGGCTGACTCGCTGGCGAGTGCGTATGCCGAGGCTGCCGTGGCGGCGGGGATGGATCTGTATCCCCGTTGAACTCGGCGGCGGCGCGGCCGTTCATCAAGGCGTGGATGAAATTTCTGTTGCTGAGTTCCGGACCGATGTCTTCGACAAGGAGTACATCACCCTGAACGGGACCCGGGAGGGGATCGTGGTCGGGGGACGGCACCTGCTCGACCGGCTGCCCCGGGCGTTCGAGGGGGTCGATCAGATCGGGGTCATCGGGTGGGGGCCGCAGGCGTCGGCGCAGTCGCAGAACCTGCGGGATTCGCTCGCCGGCAGTGACGTGAGGGTGGTTGTCGGGCTGCGGGCCGGGTCCGCGTCGGCCGGGGCCGCGCGGGCGGCGGGGTTCACCGAGCAGGACGGGACGCTCGGGGAGATGTTCGAGGTGATCGCCGGCTCCGACATGGTGCTGCTGCTGATCTCCGATGCCGCCCAGGCGGCACTTCACGAGCAGATCTTTGCGGCTTTGCGTACGGGGGCCACGCTCGGGTTGTCGCACGGGTTCCTCCTCGGCTACCTCGACCAGCAGGGCGCACGGTTCCCCGAGGGGATCGACGTCATCGCCGTGTGTCCCAAGGGGATGGGCGCGTCGGTGCGTGCGCTCTATCTGCAGGGCGCGGAGACCAACGGGGCGGGCATCAACGCGAGCTTCGCCGTTGAGCAGGACGTCACCGGGCGGGCCACCGATCGGGCGCTGGGTTGGTCGGTGGGGCTGGGGGCGCCGTACACGTTCCGGACCACGCTGCGGTCGGAATACCTGTCCGACCTGACCGGGGAGCGGGCCATTTTGCTCGGCGGGGTGCACGGGATCGTCGAGAGTCTGTACCGGCGGTTCCGGGAGCAGGGGATGGGCGAGACGGACGCGTACCGGCATTCGGTGGACTGCGTGACCGGGCCCATTTCGCGTACGGTTTCCAGGGACGGTTTGATCGGGCTCTATCAGCGGCTCGACGATGCCGGGCGGGAGATCTTCGCTCGGGCGTACGCCGCCGCGTACCCGGTCGGGCTGGAGCTCACCCACGAGATCTACGACGAGGTGCGCTCCGGCAACGAGATCCGCAGCGTCATCCTGGCCGGTGAACGGCTCGCGCGGTTCCCGATGGGCAGGATCGACCGGGCCTCGATGTGGCGGGCGGGTGAGGTGGCGCGCCGCGATCGCGACGACGAGCAGCTGCCGCTCGATCCGTTCACCGCCGGCGTCTTCTGCGGCGTGATGATGGGGCAGATCGACACCTTCATCGAGTACGGCCACCCGTACTCGGAGATCGCGAACGAGTCGGTCATCGAGGCGACGGACTCGCTCAACCCGTACATGCATGCCCGGGGTGTCGCTTTCATGGTCGACAACTGTTCGACCACTGCGCGTCTGGGATCGCGGAAGTGGGCGCCGCGGTTCGATTATCTGCTCACTCAGACGGCCTATCCCTCGGCCGACGACACCAACACGCAGTGGGACACCACCCTGGTGAAAGCATTCGAACAGCACCCGATCCATGAGGTGCTGCGCGAGTGTGCGCGTCTGCGTCCGTCGGTGGATATCTTCGTCGCATGAACGGCCACGATGAAGCATTCGCCGAGCTGCTCGCGGACAGTTACGCCACCCTGGTCGGGCGGCCACTCGTGCCTTCGGATGTTCAGGATGCCGCGGCCTGGCTGTACGAAGCGCCATTCGGTCTGCTCGCTCACGACACGTCGCCGGACCCGCTGTTCGTCTATGCAAATCTGAGTGCGCAGAGGCATTTCGGGTACGCGTGGAGCGAGTTCGTCGGGCTGCCCTCGCGACTGTCCGCCGGGCAGGAGGACCGGGAGCCGCGTCAGGTCCTGCTGGACGGGGTCCGGAGCAAGGGGTACGCCGACGGTTATCGCGGGCCGCGGGTGACAAGAACGGGGCGGCAGTTCTGGATCGAGGACGTGACTGTTTGGAACCTTGCGCACGCTGACGGCGTACCTGTCGGGCAGGCGGCCTTGATCGGCAGTTGGAGCGACTGAAGAGCTCAGCTGAGCAGCGGGGTCAGTTTGTCGGCGATCGCCTGGTGTCCTTTGTCGTTCGGGTGGACGGAATCGCTCAGTCCATCCGACGGCAGCCAGCCGGTGGTGTCGACGTAAACGACATTGGTGTCGCCGGCGTTTTTGCGCGCTTGGACAGCGGCCTGCGTCTCCACGGCGTAGCGGCCGATGAATGTGCGCAGTGCGACCAGCTTGGCGTTGGGGAACTTCGCCCGGATCTGCTGCAGGAAAGTGGTGTACTTCGCCTGGAAGACGGCCCCGGTCACACCGTGGCTCTTGTCGTTGGTGCCGAGGTTGATCACCACGGCGGTGGGCGTGTAACGGGCGAAGTTCCACTGGTCGGTGCCCACCTGGCCACCGCTGGACATCCAATAACGCGTCTCGTGCGCCCAGCAGGCATCCGTGGTCTCGGAAAGGCACATACCACCGATCGCGATCTGCGTATGGTCGGCGCCGAGCCGCTCCCCGGTCACGAACGCGTAGTCCGTGACGGCCAGTTTGGTGCTCGTGGTGCCCGCCGTGATCGAGTCACCGATGAATTCGATCAGTTTCGTGCGGGCGGGCGCCTTGAAAGTGGTGGCGCCCGCGTCCAGCGTGAGGCCTTGGAAGACCGCGTCACCGGTGTACGACCCGGCCACCTGCCGGTAGCTCACGATCAGTGTGTGATTGCCCGCCGCCAGCGCCGCCGGAGTCAGATTGACCGTTCCGGACACATTGCTGTACGCCGTGAACACTCCGCCGTCGATGCTCGCCCAGAAACTGATCGTGTTGCGCTGCTTGAGTTTGACCGTCCTGCCGGTGAATCCGACTCGGACGTAAGCACCGGCCCAGTACGGCACGTACGCCGAACTGTTCGTGGTGTTCCACCGCCCGACAAAGCTGATGTTCGTATCCGTCGGCGACCCGTCCCCGACCGCGGCAATGGCGGCAGGCGCACCGATCGCGGCGCCGGCGGCAGGCGTGTTCATCGCTGCGCCGAGGGTGAGCCCGAGGCTGAGCAGCGCGGTGAGGACGATGCGCCGTGTTTGCTTCCCGATGACCATGATGGCGCACCTCTCTCGCTGACTTCCCTGGCCAGGGTCGCTCTATAATCGACATATGTCAATGTTACGGGGAACGGTCCCGCATGTTTCCGGCCCGCACGTTTCCGGCCCGCATGGCCCGGTGCCGGTGCGCATCCACGAACCGCAGGACACGGCGCGAGCCGCGAGGGCCGGCCTCGTCTGGGCGCACGGCGGCGGATTTCGGCACGGCGACCTGGACATGCCCGAGGCGGACATGGTCGCGGCCGAGCTGTGCCGTCGCGCGGGGGTCACCGTCGTCTCGGTCGGCTACCGGCTGGCGGTCGGCGGGGTGCGCTACCCGGTGCCGGTTGACGACGTGGACGCGGTCTGGCAGTGGGCGTGCGCTCAGGGCTTCGCCGATCGGGTCGGCATCGGCGGGGCGAGCGCGGGGGCCGCGCTGGCGATGTCCACCGCGCTGCGTGCGCGCGACGCCGGGCGGCGTACCCCGGATCTGCTGCTGCTCGCCTACCCGTTCGTGCACTACCCGGTGCCCGGCGCCGCTGGCTACGACGACATGGTCCACAACTATGTCGGCCGCCTCACCGACCTGCCCCCGGATGCCCTGCCCGGCGGGGCGCCGCTGGAAGGACTCCCCGCGACTCACGTGCTGTTGTCCGAGTTCGACGATCTCCGGGCCTCGGGCGAGCTCCTCGCCCACCAGTTACGCGAGGCGAAGGTCCCGGTGACCACCTACCTGGCCCGCGGCGCCACCCACGGCCACCTGAACCGTCCCGCCGACCATCCCGACGCCGTCGACGAGTCCCTGAACTACTTCGCCGGAGCCCTGCGCACCATGCTCCAGTGATCTGCGCCTGCGGGCGTCGCCCCGGCCGGTGACACGTGGCCGCACGGCGCGCAGCCGATCGGGCAGGGTCAGTGGGTGCGGGCTGGTTCGGGGGCTGAGTCCGGGGTGAGGCCGTTGAGGGGGACCTGGCGGGTGTCCGGGTCGTCGTCGAGGCGTACCTGGTAGCCCGCGGGTGGTCCGGTCTGGTCCCATTCGACGCCGACGACGGTGCCCGGGCGCTCGCCGACGCGGACGCGGGTGCCGGGCGGGTGGGCGCCGTGGGGTTCGACGAGCAGGGCGTCGAGGATGTGCCGGGCGCCGTCGAGGGAGCTGCGCAGGCTGGTGGAGCGCAGCTCGCGGCCCAGGGCGATCGCCGCGTCGCGGATCCGGCGGTCGGGGGTGGCCTCGCCGGCGGTGATCGCGGCTTCCACGCGGACCCACAGGCGCCACCGGTCGTGGTCGAGCAGGTGCCGGGCGGCGCGGTCGAGGGCGGCGAGGGAGATGTCGACGGCGGCTTCCTCGCCGAGCTCGGCGGCCCAGGCCAGCTCGTCGGCGGGGGGAAGCAGGTTCGGGGATTCGTGCTCGAGGACGGCGTACAACATGGCCAGGGCTGTTTCGCGGCCTTCGCCGTGGTAGAGCGGGCCGATGCCGGCAGTCGCGCGCAGCGGCGGGAAGCGGGTGGTCAGGTGGGCGGCCCGGCCCAGGGGGAGTTTCGTGGCCAGCCGGGTGTCGCTCACCCGGGAGTTGAACGTGCGGTGTTCGCGGGCAGCGAACATCCAGGCCCGGTGCTCGTCGGTGCCGATGGGGAAGCTGGGGCGTGCGGGGATCGCGGGAACGGCGGGTGCCGGGGCCTGCGTCCGGGCTGTGAGCAGGCGGGCAGCGACCGAATAGGCCACGCCGAGCTCGGCCGCAAGGGCGCGGATCGCGCGTTTGCGCGCGCGGTCTGGTGCCGGTTGCCGATCTCTGGTTGCGCTCATCGTGGTCCTCCCTCGCCCATCGTAGGTCACCTTCGTTGTATGGTTGCGAGGCAGCGCGCCTGCACGAGCGTAGCGAGGCTCCCCACGCGGGTCACGCGTCAACGCCAAGAGGCTTCGACTCAGCGCACGCAACTCCTGTCCGCTTCCGCACGTGCGCGTGCGTTGCCTTGGGCGGGGTGCGTGGGGCTTCGCTGCGAGGACGTGATTGTCGTGTTCGAGCGGTTCACAGACCGTGCCCGACGGGTTGTCGTCCTGGCCCAAGAAGAGGCCCGGATGCTCAACCACAACTACATCGGGACAGAGCACATCCTGCTCGGCCTGATCCATGAGGGTGAGGGTGTTGCCGCGAAGGCTCTGGAGAGCCTTGGTATCTCTCTCGAGGGGGTCCGGCAGCAGGTCGAGGAGATCATCGGTCAGGGTCAGCAGGCGCCGAGCGGGCACATTCCGTTCACGCCGCGGGCCAAGAAGGTGCTGGAGCTGTCGCTGCGCGAGGCTCTGCAGCTGGGCCACAACTACATCGGCACGGAGCACATCCTGCTGGGCCTGATCCGCGAGGGCGAGGGTGTTGCCGCCCAGGTCCTGGTGAAGCTCGGCGCGGACCTCAACCGGGTTCGTCAGCAGGTCATCCAGTTGCTCTCGGGCTATCAGGGCAAGGAGCCGACGGCGTCCGGCGAGCCTGCCGCACCGTCCTCGTCGACCGTCCTCGATCAATTCGGGACGAACCTCACGCAGGCCGCCCGTGAGGGCAAGCTCGACCCGGTCATCGGCCGGGAGAAGGAAATCGAGCGCGTGATGCAGGTGCTGTCGCGCCGGATGAAGAACAACCCCGTCCTGACGGGTGAGCCGGGCGTCGGCAAGACCGCCGCGGTGGAAGGCCTGGCCCAGGCGATCGTCAAGGGCGAGGTCCCGGAGACGCTGAAGGACAAGCAGCTCTACACCCTCGACATGGGCTCCCTCGTCGCCGGTTCGCGCTATCGCGGTGACTTCGAGGAACGTCTCAAGAAGGTGCTGAAGGAAGTAGGCACCCGGGGCGACATCATCCTGTTCATCGACGAGATCCACACGCTGGTCGGCGCGGGTGCCGCCGAGGGCGCGATCGACGCCGCCTCGATCCTGAAGCCGATGCTCGCGCGTGGTGAGCTGCAGCTGATCGGCGCGACCACCCTCGACGAGTACAGGAAGTTCGTCGAGAAGGACAAGGCGCTGGAGCGTCGTTTCCAGCCGATCCAGGTGGCCGAGCCGTCGCTGGCGCACACGATCGAGATCCTCAAGGGTCTGCGTGACCGTTACGAGGCGCATCACCGGATCAGCATCACCGACGCGGCTCTGGTCGCGGCGGCGACGCTGGCTGACCGTTACATCTCGGACCGGTTCCTGCCGGACAAGGCGATCGACCTGATCGATGAGGCCGGGGCGCGGATGCGGATCCGTCGGATGACCGCACCGCCGGACCTGCGTGACTTCGACGAGCGTATCGCTCAGGTGCGTCGTGACAAG
>NZ_BOQP01000020.1 GCF_018332715.1 Winogradskya consettensis
TGCGCTCTGGGTGGGGTGCGCTCTGGGTGGGGTGCGCTCTGGGTGGGGTGCGCTCTGAGTGAGGTGCGGTCTGGGCTGGGTGGGTGCGGTCTGGGTTGGGTGGGCTGGGCGGGGTGTTTGGGTGATCTGGGGTTGGGCGGTCCGGGTGCGGTGGGTCGGGAGGGGTGGCTTGGGTGGGGGTTGGGGTGGAGGGGTGGGGAAATTTTTGGGGGGTGGGATTTTGGGTGGGAGGGGGGCTGAGCTGGGCAGATTCTGGGGGTGGGGGGCTGTGGGGTGGGTGGGCTGAGAGGTTGCTGGCAATTAGGCGGTTTGGTTTTTTGGGGGGGCGGGAACTCTGTTTTTCGACGGACGCAACGAATGTTCCACCCCGAGAGGATCTCCCCCATGACTGTTACCGGCATCATCACCGCACTCATCGTTGGTCTCATTATCGGCGCGCTGGGCCGCCTTGTCGTACCGGGCAAGCAGAACATTCCGATCTGGCTGACGATGGTTATCGGTGTTGTCGCTGCGCTGCTGGGCACCGTTCTTGCCCGCGCGTTCGGTGTTGCTGACACCAATGGTTTCGACTGGACCGAGCTGCTGTTCCAGATCGTTCTGGCTGCGATCGGTGTGGCGCTGGTTGCCGGTATCGGCAGCCGTCGGGGCTACAGCCGCCGGTGATTTCAGGTCCCTTCGGGGGCCTGACAGGAACCGTATAGAAACAAGTACTCAACGAAATACGCCGGACCCCTTAATTGGGGGGCCGGCGTTTTCGTGTTTGTGGCGGGAACGCACGGCCGGGAACGCACCGTTGGAACGCGCAGGGGGAACGCGCAGTAGGAACGCTCGGCCTCAGCGCACGGCGAGAACGCATAGCCGGAACGCGCGGTGGAACCAGGCAGCGGGAAGCATGCGGCTGGAAACGCGTAGCCGGACAAGCGCGGACGGGACGCGCGGCAGGAACTCACAGCGGGAACGCCCGGTGGAAACAGGCAGTGGGAGCGCGCGGCTGGAAATGGGTAGCCGGACACGCGCGGCCGGAACTCACAGCGGGAGCGCGCGATGGGAACAGGCGGTGGGAAGCGCATGGCGGGAGACGGGTAGCTGGGAGGCACGTGGGGAGCCCGCGGTCTGGAGTTCTCGGTCTGGAGCTCTCGGTCTGGGGAGTGGGCGCCCTGGAGTTCTCGGCCTGGACTGGGCGGCCTGAGGTGGGCGGCCTGGGGCTCTCGGCCTTGAGTTGACGGCCCTGAGTGGCGTCCCTGAGTGGACGGCCTTGAGTGGGTGGCCTTGAGTGGGTGGCCGTGAGTGGGTGGCCGTGAGTGGCGGCCGTGAGTGGCGGCCTTGAGTGGGTGGCCGTGAGCGGAGTCCCTGAGTGGGTGGTCGGGATGGCATCCGGGAGTGGGGTGCTGAGGGGGAGGGGCTGGGTGAGATCGACCCGGCAGGTAAGCCCGGTGGTCCCGTTCAGGGCCTGGGGTGGGCAGCCAGGTCGGGTGGTGGACTCGGGGCGGGAGGTTGGGCGTACTTGGAGGGTGGTCTTGGGGGTTAGTAGCGGAATTTGTGCTGGGCGCTGCGGCGGTTGACCCAGGCGGGGAGTTCGTCGACGTGGTCGAGGTGGGGGAGGCGTTCGACGGGGTCGTGGGCGTGGGTGACGTCTTTCATCGTGACTACGAAGCCTCGGACCAGGCGGTCTTCTCGGAGGTCTCGGTAGGTGGCCTCGACGAGGACCTGGGTTTGGTCGGCTCGTTGGAGGGCGCAGTAGACGACGCCGTCGCCGTTTTCGCGGAGTTTGTGGCGGACCTGGCTGCTGTCGTCGGGGTGGACGAGGTCGGCGAGGGTGGTGAAGGGTGGGAGGTCCTCTTCGCCGATGAGTTTGCGCAGGGCGGGGCTTGCGTACCTGATGACCTGGTCGTCGTCGATGACCAGCATGATGTCGGCGGTGTTGCGGATGACGGCGCGCAGGTAGAGGTCGCTGTCGCGGCGGCCTACGGCGTCGACGAGGGAGATGCGGTCCAGGGCGAGGGCGGCCTGGCCGGCCAGGACCTCCAGGGCGTCGCGGCCTGCTGTCAGGACGTCGCGGCGGCCGGTCAGGACCAGGGCGCCGCCGTTGGGGCGGGCTACTGCCAGTGGTTCGAGCCAGAGTGGGCAGACCAGGGTGGCGTCGTCCGTGCCGGGGTCGCGGGGGCGGGTGGGGTTGAGCCACCAGCTGCGGGAACCGGCCGGTGTGGTGGGTGTCGCGGGGAGCGGGAGTTTGCGGTCGTCGGCGGCGAAGACCAGCTCGACCGGGCTCTGGGGGAGGAGCTGGGTGACGGCCGCGCGGACCGCGTCGTCGACCGCGGCTTCGTCCGCCGCGGCGACCAGGGCCGCGCTCGCCTCGCGCAGGGCCCGTTCGCGGGTGAGGGACTGGCTGCTGAGCTGGACCGAGTCGGAGAGGCGGGTGATGGTCAGCACCAGGGTGATCGCGCCGCCGACGCCGATCACGACACCGTCGGTGACCGGGCCGGTGACCGCTTCGATCAGCAGGAGGATCGGCGGGGTGGCCACCGAGATGCCGAGCAGGGCTGCCCAGCTGCTCTTCCACGGCGTCGCACGGGCCGGCATCGGGGAGCTCAGCTCGACCATCGACGGGTGCAGGGCAGCCGCGCCCCAGGACAGGTAGAGGATCATGTAGCCGATCTCGGCCCAGTGGCCGGGGACCAGACCGTACGCGATGTCGCCGCCGAGCACTCCGACCGCGCCCGTCAGCAGCAGGATCGACGACCAGTTGAACCAGGACGCCACTGCCAGGCGGATCGCCACGCCGAGCAGGAGCATGCAGCCGAGCATGTCCGCGGCGGGGAAGTCGCCGAACGGGTTGTCGTCGCCGACCGCGACGACCCAGACCACCAGCAGCGTGGAGCAGGAGAACGCCAGCAGATCGATGAGGCGTGCGCGGTTCAGCAGTAGCGCGCCGCCACGGGTCAGTTGTATGAGGGCGAGCGAGACGAAGACGTACATCGTCAGGTACCACGCGGTGGCAGCGTCCGGCAGGTCGAACGCGAAGAAGACGTCGCCGACGGTCATGCACGTGACCGACGCGGCGAGCAGCAACCAGGGGCCGACCCGGGCCGGTCGGTGCCGGCTTGTTCCGAGAACGATGGCGCCTACGCTCGCGGCTCCGAAGAGGATCCATTCCAAGGCGTGGAGCACGAATAACTAGTACCAGTGCGGTCGCTGTCTGTCCATGTCGATGTATACGTAGCGCTATGGATCGGGGGCGTGTTTTCTGTCAGCGAAATACTTCCGCCACGACCGTGTCATTGCCGACGCGGCGGTCACCTGTTACCGGTTGCCACTTGCCGTCCGGGGCGTTCCACTCGCGATCGGCGAAACGCACCCGCTCCAGCCCCGTGGTCTGGGCATGTGAGACCAGCCAGTGTGCGTAGCGCCAGCCGGTATTCGCATCCTTGACCGCGACTTTCAGGCCCTCGTCCTGCGACGCGTCGAGGCCCCAGTCCAGCCGCAGACCCTCGGTGAGAGCAGCCGCCGCGGCCGCCCCGCGCAACGCCGGTTCGCCACTTACCGTGCACTCGACGGCACCCGTGGCTCGTCCGGTGAGCGCTTTGGTCAGGACTTCGGACTCGTCGGCCCATTTCTCGTACGCGTTCGGGTAAGCGGAGCGTTGCACCTTCTGCGCGGCATCGGTGACCCGCATCTTCTTCCAGCCCTTGACCTTCTTGAGGGCGGTGTAGAACTTGTCGGCGGCGTAGCGTGGGTCCTGGATCTGCTCCGGAGTGCCCCAGCCCTGGCTGGGCCGCTGCTGGAACAGCCCGACCGAGTCACGGTCGCCGGTGTCGAGGTTCTCCAGCTTCGACTCCTGCAGCGCGGTGGCCAGCGCGACCACGATGGCCCGCTCGGACATCTTGCGCCGCATACCGACCGCGGAGATCGTGGCGGCGTTCGCCATCTGCACGGAGTCGAGGGTGACCTCGCCGTCGGCCTTGACGGTGCATTCCGGGCCGAGCAGCGGCAGCTTGATGGTGCCCTTGAAGGACTGCGAGACGAAGAAACCGAGTGCGACGACCAGCGCGAGAACGGCGACGATCGCGAACGGCTTGTTCTTCACCCACGCTCCTCTGTTTGATCAAGATTAGACTTTCACGTCACGGGCACCCAGCTCGCCGGTCGTTTTTCCCGGAAGGCGGCGACGCCCTCCCTGCCTTCCGCGGACTTGAAGTACGAGCCGGAGCGGGCCGCCAGCTCGGCCATGTCGGCGCGGATCGACTCCGCGGGCGGCCGGCGGAGCAGCTGTTTCGTCCCCGCCAGGGCGATCGGGCCGCCCTTCACCAGAGAGTCGCAGAACGCGGCAACCCGCCCGTCCAACTCCTCCAACGAGACGGCGGCGGTCACGAGGCCGATGTCGGCTGCTCGTACGCCGTCGAAGACGTCACCGGTCAGGTAGAGCTCGGCGGCGGCGCGCGGGGCGAGGCGGGGCAGCACGGTGGCACTGATCACTGCCGGGATCACGCCGAGCCGTACCTCCGAGAACGCGAATGTGGCGTCGCGTGTGCACACCGCGAGGTCGGCGGCCGCGATCAGGCCGAGACCACCCGCGCGGGCCGGGCCGGCGACCCGGGCGACCACCGGTTTCGGGAACTCCCAGATGGCGGCCAGCACGTCAGCCATGATCTCGGCGGGCACCTTGGCGTCGTCGCGGGTCTCGGCGGTCTCCTTGAGGTCGGCGCCGGAGCAGAAGACCGGGCCGGTGTGCGAGATCACCACCGCCCGCACGGAAGTGTCGGTCAGTGCCGCACCGAGACCGCTGAGCAGGTCACGCATGAGCACGGAGGAGAGGGCGTTGCGGTTCGCGGGGCTGTCCAGCGTCAGGGTGGTCACCCCGGCGTCGGTGACGGAACGGACCAGAGCCATGCGAGGAACCCTAACCGGGGGCGTGCACACTTGACGGATGCCTGGAGCTTTGCCCGATGGGGAGCCTGTCCCGAGTGACGGGTCGTTGCCTGACTCCGTGCGGGTGTCCGACCAGTTCGGCGTCTATGTGCATGTGCCTTTCTGTGCGAGCCGGTGCGGGTATTGCGACTTCAACACGTATACGGCTCGGGAGCTGGGTGGGGGCGCGAGCCAGGCTGAGTACCCGTCCACGGTCCTGGCCGAAATCCGATTCGCCGGAAAAATCGTGAATCGACAACCGGTCCAGACCGTCTTTGTCGGTGGCGGCACGCCTACGCTGCTGTCGCCGGAGGATCTCGGGCGGATCCTCGAAGGCATCGACGCGACCTGGGGAATCGCTACCGGCGCGGAGATCACCACGGAGGCCAACCCGGAGACGGTCAGCCCGGCTTACTTTGAAGAACTGCGAAATGTCGGCTTCAACCGCGTCTCGCTCGGGATGCAGTCCGCATCAGCCGGCGTGCTGAGGATCCTCGAACGTAACCACACCCCGGGCCGTGCGATCCAGGCCGCCACGGAAGCACGCGAAGCCGGGTTCGAGCACGTCAACCTCGACCTGATCTACGGGACACCCGGCGAGACCGCCGACGACTTCGCCGCCTCGCTCGACGCGGTGATCGGGGCGGGCGTCGACCATGTGAGCGCTTACTCGCTGATCGTCGAGGACGGCACCAGGATCGCTGCCCGGATGCGGCGGGGCGAGCTGGAATACCCGAGCGACGACGTGGCCGCCGATCGCTATCTGGCCGCTGACCGGGCGCTGAAGGGTGCGGGCTTCGACTGGTACGAGGTGTCGAACTGGGCCACGTCACCCGAGGCGCAGTGCAGGCACAACCGGCTGTACTGGACCGGTGGCGACTGGTGGGGGTTCGGGCCGGGAGCGCACAGCCATGTCGGCGGGGTGCGGTGGTGGAACGTCAAGCATCCCTCGGCGTACGCGCAGCGGTTGGCGGAAGGTGTCTCACCCGGCCTGGCCCGTGAGATCTTGACCCCCGATGACCGCCGCGTCGAGGAAGTGATGCTGGGACTGCGGCTGAAGGACGGCCTGCCGCTCGCCGGGCTGGACCCGGTCGGAGTCGAGAAAGCGCTGGCCAACGGCCTGCTGGAGCCTTCCGTCCCGGGGCGCGCCGTGCTCACCCTGCAGGGCCGCCTGCTGGCCGACGCAGTGGTCCGCGACCTGCTGCCGTGACGCATCGTGACGCGCAGTGACGCGACCGTGATGGCGTGACACGCGCGGGCAGCAGATCGCGAATCCGCACTATTTGATGATCGAGACCGTCAGCGGGTAGTTGTACGGCTCGTTGTTGCTGGCCTTGACGCCCGCGATGACCCCGATGATCGCCGCGATCAGCGTCGCGACCGGGGCGATGATGAAGCCGATGATGGCGCAGGTCGTGATCCAGCCGATCAGCGCGATGATCGACCAGAGGATCTGGAAGTTCAGCGCCTTGATCGCCTCGGCCCGGGCCACGGGCGACTTCGGGCCCTGGACGAGCAGTGCGACCAGCGGTGCGATCCAGCCGGCGCAGCCCGCGCCGAGGAACGCTCCCGCCGCGCCGCCGAAGTGGGCGACGAGGATCCAGGTCTTGTCATCGTTGGCGCTGCTCGACGGGTAGCCGCCACCGTAGGGCTGCTGGCCATAGGGCTGCTGGCCGTAAGGCTGCTGCTGCCCGTAGGGCGCGCCGGAGCCGGGCGGAGTTGACCCGTAGCCCGCGTCGGAGCCGGGTGCGGGGGATCCGTAGGCCGGCGGCGGCGGGGGAGGCGGCGTGCCATGGGAGGGCGGGGGATAGTTGTACGGCTCGGTGGGATCCGAAGGATTCCCCTCACCGGGCGGGCGCGGCGGCTCAGTCATGGGCAACACGGTAGGACCGCGGGTCGACCGTGGCGAGGGCAACACCCAGGTGGGGTCGGAGAATAGACACTCGGCTAAGCAGAGGTCGACCTACCGGTCGATCATCGCGCGCATCGCGACGGCGACGTAGACTGGCACTCCGGGAAGTCGAGTGCCAGGACCGATAGAGGGGGAGGGGTCATGAGTCTTGATGACCGCAAGCTCGAGGTTCTGCGCGCCATCGTCGAGGATTACGTCGCGACGCAGGAGCCCGTGGGCAGCAAGTCCCTCGTCGAGCGCCACCAGCTGGGAGTTTCCCCGGCCACCGTGCGTAACGACATGGCCGTGCTGGAGGAAGAGGGCTACATCCGGCAGCCGCACACCAGCGCCGGCCGGGTGCCCACCGACGCCGGCTACCGGCTCTTCGTCGACCGGCTCTCCCGGGTCAAGGCCCTGAGCCCGGCCGAGCGGCGCGCGATCGAGCGCTTCCTGGCCGGCGCCGTCGACCTGGACGATGTGGTGCATCGCACAGTGCGGCTGCTCGCCCAGCTGACCCGCCAGGTCGCCGTCGTGCAATATCCCAGCCTGTCGCGCTCTGCGGTGCGTCACCTGGAGCTGGTCCCGATCTCCAGCACCCGGATGATGCTCGTGATGATCGCGGACACCGGCCGGGTCGAGCAGCGTCTCGTGGAGTTGCCCGGGCCGACCAGCAACGACGACGTGCTCGACATGCGCCGTCAGGTCAACACCAAGCTCAGCGGGCAGAAGATGGCCGACACGCCGCCGCTCGTGCAGGCGCTGGTCGACGAATGTCCGCAGGAGAAACGCAACACAATGGCCTGCCTGGCATCCGTGCTGCTCGAGACCCTGGTCGAGCGTAGTGACGAACGTCTCGCCCTGGCCGGAACGGCAAACCTGACCCGCGGCGGTGTCCTGGACTTCCAGGGCTCCCTGCGGCCGGTGCTGGAAGCGCTGGAAGAGGAGGTCATCCTCCTCAAACTGATCGGCGAGGTGGAGCCGAGCACCACGCGCGTCCGCATCGGCGACGAGAACGAGATCGACAACTTGCGGGCGGCCTCGGTCGTCAGCTCGGGTTACGGACCGGGTACGACAATCGTTGGTGGCCTCGGCGTGCTGGGGCCGACCCGGATGGATTACCCCGGCACCATCGCTACGGTGCGTGCAGTGGCACGCTACGTTGGCGATTTGCTGGCACAGAACTGACGCACAAGCGACGACGCTCTCCAGCGCGTAGCGCGGGGCAGACATGAGGACTCGAAACCCAGTGGCCAAGGACTACTACGGAATTCTCGGCGTCAGCCGGGAAGCCACCGACGACGAGATCAAGCGCGCCTATCGCAAGCTGGCCCGTCAATACCACCCGGATGTGAATCCGGACCCCGAGGCGCACGAGAAGTTCAAGGACATCAACGCCGCCTACGAGGTCCTCTCCGACGACCAGAAGCGCCAGATGGTCGACCTCGGTGGTGACCCCCTCGCGCCCGGTGGCGGTGGGGGCCCCGGTGGTCCGGGCGGTCCCGGCGGCGCCGGCCCGTTCGTCGGCTTCCAGGACATCATGGACGCGTTCTTCGGCACGGCCGCCGGTGGTGGCTCCCGAGGCCCGCGCCCCCGCACCCGGCCCGGCGCCGACGCGATCCTGCGCCTGGAGCTCGACCTGGTCGAGACGGCGTTCGGCGTCGAAGCCCCCATCACGGTCGACACGGCGGTGCTCTGCACCCAGTGCTCCGGTGCGGGCACGGCCCCCGGCACCCACCTCGCCACGTGCGAGACGTGCGCGGGTCGCGGCGAGGTCCAGTCGGTGCAGCGCACCTTCCTGGGCCAGGTCGTCTCGTCCCGCCCCTGCCAGACCTGTCAGGGTCACGGCACGGTCATCCCGCACCCCTGCCCCACCTGCGCAGGCGACGGCCGCATCCGCACCCGCCGCTCGCTCACGGTCAAGATCCCCGCGGGCGTCGAGGACGGCATGCGCATCCGCCTGGCCCAGCAGGGCGAGGTCGGCCCCGGCGGCGGCACCGCAGGTGACCTCTACGTCGAGATCCACGAACGCCCCCACGACGTCTACTCCCGCAAGGGCGACGACCTGCACTGCCGGGTCACCCTCCCGATGACCGCCGCGGCCCTCGGCACCAGACTCACGATCAAAACCCTCGACTCGGAAGAGAACATCGAGGTCAAGGCCGGCACCCAGCCCGCCTCCACGTTGCGCGTCCGCGGCAAGGGCGTCCCCCACCTGCGCGGCCAGGGCCGAGGTGAGCTCTTCGTCCACCTCGACGTCAAAACGCCCACCAAGCTCACCCCCGATCAGGAACGCATGCTCCGCGACTTCGCCAAGACCCGCGGCGAGGACATCGCCGAGCTCAGCAAGCAGGGCGGCTTCTTCTCCCGCATGCGGGACGCCTTCAACGGACACTGATTTTCCCGGCTCCGCTTGGAGCTTCAGACGCGGCAAGTCCTTTCAGGCACGGCAGCAGATCAAGGTCAAGATCTTGCTGTCGTGCCTGATTGCATGGTGCTGACCGCAGTTCCCACCGAGGCCGGCGTCGATCGGCCAGGCGCCTGGCGGCGCCGGAACGGCCGCTCGCCGCCTTCATTCTGCGTGAGTGGTCTCGCCTCGCTCCGCATCGTGCGCGGATCTTTCGGTCGTGATCGGTGTCGCGTACCGTCGCCATTCCCGGGGAGCATCGCGGAGTGCGCACGGAGGTGCCGGTGGAAATCATCGATGGCCCGCGGGTTGTCGCCGCGCCTCTCCGGCATTGCGTCGGGATTCGGGTGGTCACGCCGTTCCGGGGGATGTTCGCCGTGCGGGATCAGCTCATGACGGAGCTCTACTCCTGGGCGGCCGAGCGCGCCGTTGCGTACGGTCACACGTTCTTCCGGCTCCATGTCGTGGACATGGACGGCCCGATGGACGTCGAGGACGGCATGTTGCGCGACTGGGCCCACGACCAGGGCCTCACCCTGGACCGCACGGTCAGCCCCGCCGGCGAACGTTTCGCCTGCCGCTACGAGGCCTACCTCACCGACCCCCGCACCGAACCCAGGAAAACCCGTTGGCACACCGAACTGGCCATCCGCTTGACCGACGAGTCCCCGGAGGCCTCATCCATCGATTGACTTGAAATGCATACTTGTCCAGTGCATACTAGCTTCATGTCTAGAGGTCATGGTTCTAGCTTGGCTCAGCTCGAGCGACCAGATGTTCCGCCGGACGTTACGAACGATGCGGCAGGTCTCGGCGATGACGACACTAGTATTTACGTCATGGGCGCTGAGGCAGTCGGCAACTACTTTCCTGCCACCGTCACGCTCGACGACCTGACGGTGATGAATACCGCGGACCGGTATGGCCACCGTTACGAGTTGAGCCCTGAGGGAGTGCTGTCAGTTATGCCGCCGGCGGGTTCGCTGCACGCTGCCATTGCTACGCAGTTGACTTTGTGGTTCGGGTTTGCCGGGTGGCCAGGTAAGCAGGTGTACCAAGGTGTCGGGATCCGTGTCTCAGGACCGGATGGGGAGGGAGGTCGCATTCCGGACCTCACGTTATGGGCTCGACCGTTACCGGACGGCATCTGGTTCACCATCGATGGCCTGCTTCTAGCCGTGGAGATCGTTTCACCCGGGTCCACGACGATGGACGGGGCTACCAAGCTGCAGGAGTATGCCGCGACGGGCGTGCCTCGGTACTGGATCATCGATCGGGATGAGGCGCAGACTGTCTCTATGCACGTGCTCGGGCCGGATAGGGCTTACGAGGTAGCAGAGAAGGTGCCATTCGCTGAGTTGTTGCGGGGTGCTCCGGGCGATTACGACCTGGCCTGGGGCGCTCGCTGACCTTGGGAGTGGGGTGACCGGGTAGCGTTCGGGGCGTGTCCGCGCCGCTGTTTCTTGTCGACGATCTGCCCACTTCCTCCCGGTACACGCTGGCGGGTAAGGAAGGGCATCACGCTGCTGATGTGCAGCGGTTGAAGGCCGGGGAGGCCGTGCTGCTCTCCGACGGTCGTGGGGGGCTCGCCCGGGCCGAGGTTGCGGGCGTGGGGCGGGGCAGCGTCGACATGCTGGTCAGCGAGCGGTCGTTTGTCGCCGCCGGGGATCCGCGGCTGGTTGTCGTGCAGGGGATCGCCAAGGGTGACCGGGGTGAGCTCGCCGTGCAGGCCATGACCGAGATCGGGGTCGACGAGATCGTTCCGTGGGCCGCGTCGCGTTCCGTGGCGCAGTGGCGTGGCGACCGCGGGGTGCGGGCCCGGGAGAAGTGGATCGCCACCGCGCGCGAGGCCGCCAAACAGGCGCGCCGTCCATGGCTTCCGGTTGTCTCCGGGGACCCGGACACCTCCACGAAGAAGGTCGCTGCCCGGCTGGAGAAAGCGGCCGCCGCGTTCGTGCTGCACGAGGAGGCGAGTGACCGGCTGACCGTCGCGAAGCTGCCCGAGGCCGGGGAGATCGTGCTGGTCGTCGGGCCCGAGGGCGGGATCAGCGACCAGGAACTGGGCTCGTTCGTGGCGGCCGGCGCGCATCCGGTCAAGCTCGGTGACTCTGTGCTGCGAACGTCGACGGCGGGGATGGCAGCTCTGGCCGTACTCTCCGCTCGTCTTGACCGGTGGTGACGGCAGCCCGGACCGGTCGATCCCTGGTGGGCGTCCCGGGTGCTGACGAATAGGGAAGGCTAGCCTAAGCTCGGCGCATGGTCCTGACGCGTACGGCGGCGCCTGCGCGTCCGCAGCCGGCGGCCGGGCTGGCGAAGACCCAGGCGCGGCGGGGCGTCGGGTTGCTGCTCTGCCTGGTGTTGCTCGGTGTGGTCTGTCTGCTCAGCATCGCGCTCGGTACGCGCAACATCTCGCCGCATACCGTCTGGGACGCGTTCTTTCATTACGCGGACACCGATGACCAGTCGATCGTTCGGGAACTGCGAGTGCCGCGGACGATCCTGGGGCTGCTCGCGGGGGTTGCGTTCGGGCTGTCCGGCGCGGTCATCCAGGCGGTCACCCGCAACCCGCTCGCGGACACCCAGGTGCTCGGCATCAACGCCGGCGCCGCGCTCTTCGTGGTCGTCGCCGTCGGCCTGCTCGGGCTGACCAACCTGCACCAGTACATGTGGTTCGGGTTCGCCGGTGTCGCGTTCGCGCTCACCATGGTCTATCTGCTGGGCTCGGCGGGGCGGGCCGGCGCTACACCCGTACGTCTCACTCTTGCCGGTATCGCCCTTGGTGCCGTGATGGACGGGATCTCCAGCGGTATCCGGCTGATCCGGCCGCGGGCCTTCGACTACCTGCGGTTCTGGGATGTGGGATCGCTCGCGGGCCGGCCGGCCGATGTGGCGTTGACGATCGCGCCGTTCGTGCTCGCGGGCGTGCTGCTCGCACTCTTCGTAGCGCGGTCGTTGAACGCGGTGGCGCTCGGTGACGATCTGGCGCGCACGCTGGGTGCGAGCGTCGGGCGTACCCGGATCCTGGCGACCGTCTCGGTGATGTTGCTGACCGGGGCCGCGACCGCCGCGGTCGGGCCGATCGGTTTTGTCGGGCTGATGGTGCCGCACGTCGTGCGGTGGATCGTCGGCCCGGACCAGCGGTGGATCTTCGTCTACACCATGGTGCTCGGGCCGGTGCTGCTGCTGGTCTCCGACATCGTCGGCCGGCTCGTGGTGCGGCCCGGCGAACTACGCGTCGGGGTGGTCACCGCGTTCGTGGGCGCGCCCGTCCTGATCTGGTGGATCCGCCGCTCACGGGTGAGTGGCCTGTGAGCCCGGACCAGACCGAGCGGCCGGTGAGCCCGGATCCGGCGGTGAGCCCGGATTCGGCGGTGAGCTCGGATTCGGCTCGGAGGCCGGTTGGCTCGGGGCTGGCTGAGCGGGTTGATTTCGGGCGACGGGTTCTGGTTCTGCGGGGGCCGGGCGTTTCCGCGCGGCTCAGTCTCAAGCCGTTGCTGGTCACTGTGGTGCTCATGCTGCTGGCTCTTGCGGTGGGTGTGCTTGCGCTGGGTACGGGTGAGTTCACCCTCAGCCCGGCCCAGGTCATCGAAGCATTGGCAGGCGACGGTACGCGTGCCGCGCGGCTCGTCGTGGTCGAGTGGCGGCTGCCGCGGGTGCTGCTGGCGTTGATGATCGGTGCCGCGCTGGGGCTGTCCGGGGCGATCTTCCAGGCGTTGACGCGGAACCCGCTGGGGAGCCCGGACATCATCGGGTTCAACACCGGCGCGTACACGGGTGTGCTGGTGGCGACGGTCTTCGTCGGGAACGGTTACTACCTGCTGGCCGGCGGTGCGCTGGCCGGGGGGCTGGCGACAGCGGTCGTCGTGTACCTGCTGGCTTTCAAGCGTGGGGTGCAGGGCTTCCGGCTGATCATCGTGGGCATCGCGATCGGTGCCATGCTCGCGTCGGCGAACCAGTGGTTCATCATCAGGATGAATGTGCAGGCCGCGTACTCCGCCGCGTTGTGGGAGCAGGGCAGCCTCAATGGGCTCGGCTGGGCACAGGTCACGCCGGCTGCGGTCATTCTGGCGGTGCTCGCCGGCGTGCTTCTCGCGTACGGTCCCCGGCTTGCTCTGCTGGAGATGGGTGAGGACGCGGCGGCCGCTCTGGGCGTACGTGTGGAACGGGTTCGGCTTGTGTATCTGATCGTCGGTGTTGCCCTGATCGCGGTGGCGACGGCGACGGCCGGACCGATCTCGTTCGTAGCGCTCGCAGCGCCGCAGCTGGCTCAGCGGCTCACCCGTACACCCGGGATCGCTCTTGTTCCCTCCGCGGCCATGGGCGCTTTTCTGCTCATGCTCAGTGACTGGCTCGCTCAGCGTGCCTTCGCGCCGACCCAGCTACCGGTAGGTGTGGTGACCGTGTCGGTGGGTGGCGTCTACTTCGTCTGGCTGCTGGTGCGCCAGGCTCGTCGATAAGGGATCACAGCCATGAGCCTCGCCGCCCGCGACATCACCATCGGATACGACAAGAAGACGATCAGCGAGCATCTGTCGCTGGAGATCCCGGCCGGCAGGTTCACCGCGATCATCGGCCCGAACGCGTGCGGCAAGTCCACGTTGCTGCGGGCGCTGTCGCGGCTCATCAAGCCTGTTACCGGTGAAGTGCTGCTGGACGGTAAGGACATTCACGGTCGCCCGGCGAAGGAGGTCGCGCGGCGGCTCGGGTTGCTGCCGCAGTCGTCGATCGCGCCGGACGGCATCTCGGTGGCCGAGCTGGTCGCCCGTGGCCGGTTCCCGCACCAGAAGCTGATCCGGCAGTGGTCGGCCGCGGACGAGGCCGCCGTGGTCGGCGCCATGGCCGCGACCGGGGTGACCGAACTCTCGGGTGAGCTGGTCGACACCCTCTCCGGTGGCCAGCGCCAGCGGGTGTGGGTCGCCATGGTGCTGGCCCAGCAGACGCCGATCGTGCTGCTCGACGAGCCGACGACGTTCCTGGACATCGCGCATCAGATCGAGCTGCTGGAGCTCTGCGTGCGGCTGAACCGGGACCAGGACACCACGATGGTCGCGGTGCTGCACGACCTGAACCAGGCGGCCCGGTACGCGGACCACCTGGTCGTGATGAAGTCGGGCGAGATCGTCGCCCAGGGTGACCCGCGTGAAGTGATGACCGCCGATCTCGTCGAGCGGGTCTTCGGGCTCGGCTGCCGGATCATCGACGATCCCGAGACGCACACCCCGATGGTGATTCCGCGCTCCAGCTTAGGTTAGCCTTACCTGGTAAATCGGTGTCGATGCAAGGAGCCTCTGTGTCCAGCAACCCGTTCGATGACGAGAACGGCACGTTCCACGTCCTCGTGAACGACGAGGAGCAGCACTCGCTCTGGCCGGCGTTCAAGGAGGTCCCGTCCGGCTGGCGCAGTGTGTTCGGCCCGTCCTCGCGCCAGGAGGCCCTGGACTATGTGGACCGCACCTGGACGGACCTGCGGCCGAAGAGCCTGCGCGACAGCATGTCCCCCCAGTGAGCAGTTCCGGTTCAGGGAGCAGTTCCGGTTCAGGGAGTCGTTCCGGTTCGCGGATCCTGCGGCGGGTCATCGCCCGCAACGGCAAGCGCCTCTGGACCGGGACCGCGCTGATCGGCGTACACCAGGCCTGTGAGGCTTCGATCCCGATTCTGATCGGTGTCACCGTCGACAGTGCGGTCGGTCCCGGCGACGGCATGTCGCTGATCCTCTGGGTGAGCGTGCTGGCGCTGCTCTTCGTCGTGCTGAACGTCGCGTACCGGTTCGGGTCGCGGCAACTGATGAAGGCGATCGCCGAGGAAGCCCATGTGCTGCGGGTCGAGGTCGCCGCGAAGATCCTGCACCCGCGCGGGGCGCAGACCGGGTTCCGCACCGGTGATCTGCTGACCGTCTCCACCACCGACGCCGACGAGACGTCGTACCTGCTCGACTATGTGCCACGCATCGCCGGCTCGATCGTCGCCACGATCATCAGCGCCGTCACGCTGCTGTGGATCAGCGTGCCGCTGGGCCTGACGGTGCTGGTCGCCACGCCGATCGTGCTGGTGCTGCTGCAGATCAGCGCGCCACTCATCACGAAGCGGGTCGCGGACCAGCAGGCCCAGGCCGGCCGGGCGACGTCGCTCGCCACCGACCTGGTCACCGGGTTGCGGCCGTTGCGCGGCATCGGCGCGCAGGACGCGGCCGCCGACCGGTACCGCGCGGTCAGCCGCCGATCACTGGCGGCGACCCTGCGTGCCTCCCGCACCCAGGGCGCCTACCAGGCCGCCTCCACCACCCTGAGCACATTGCTGGCCTGCGGCATCGCGGTCCTGGCCGGCTGGTTCGCGCTCACCGGGCGGATCACCGTGGGCCAGTTCATCACCGTGATCGGGTCCGCGCAGTTCCTGATGGAGCCGTTCGGCCTGCTGGCCATCGTCCCGAGCTGGGTCGCCGAGGCCCGCGCCTCCGCCGACCGGGTCGCCCAGGTCACCGACGCCGGGATGGTCCTGCCCGAGGGTGTCGCCGACCCCAGCGAGGAACGCTGCGAACTCAGGCTCACCGGAGTCCGTCACGGTCCGCTCGAAGGTCTGGACCTGCGGGTACGCCCGGGCGAGCTCGTCGGCGTGGTGGCCAACCGTCCCGCCGACGCCGAAGCCCTCGTGAAACTGCTCGCCGTCCCCATCGGGTTCGAGGGCACAGTGCTGCTCGCCGGCGTTCCGCTGGAGAACATCGAACGGTCCCGCGCCCGCCGGCTGCTGCTCGTGGAACCGCACAACACCGACCTCTTCACCGGCACCATCGGGACCAACGTGGCGCTGTCCGACGACCAGCCCCTGACGGCAGCGCTGTCGGCTGCCTCCGCGGACGATGTGCTGGAGCTGTCCGCCGACGGGCTGGACGCTCCCGTCGCCGAACGCGGTGCCAGCCTCTCCGGTGGGCAACGCCAGCGACTCGCCCTGGCCCGCGCACTGCACGCCCGCCCGCCGGTGCTGGTGCTGCACGACCCCACCACCGCCGTCGACGCGGTCACCGAACACGCCATCGCGCAGGGCATCCGCGCACTGCGCCACGGCCCGGACTCCGGCTTCGCCACGATCGTGATCACCAGCAGCCCGGCGCTGCTCGCCGTCACCGACCGCGTCGTCGTGCTCGGCGAGGGCGTGGTCACGACCGAGGGTTCGCACGCCGAGCTGGGAACCGTCGACGCCGACTACCGCCGGATGGTGCTGCGATGACCCTCCCCATTGCATCTTCGGAAGAAAGCCGCGCGTGGCTCCGGGCCGAACTGCGGACCCGCAAGGCCGAGGTCGGTTACACACTGGCCGCGGGCGTGGTCGCGGCCGTCGCGACGATCATTCCCGTGTACGTGCTCGGCCGGCTCGTCGACCAGGTCCGCGACGGTGCCGGTGCCTCCGCCATCATCCCGATCTCCCTGGTCATCGTCGTGTCCGCGCTGATCGGGGGCGCCGCGACGGGACTGTCGACGTACCTGGTCGGGCGGCTCGGCTCCCGGATGCTCGCCGACCTGCGCGAAAGCACCGTCGCGACCGCGCTGCGCCTGCCCGCGCTGGTGCTGGACCGGGCCGGGCGCGGAGACCTGCTCTCCCGGGTCGGAGCGGACATCGCCGCCATCGGCAAGGCCGTCTCCGAGGTGCTGCCGCAGGTGATCTCGGCAGTGCTGCTCGGCCTTCTCAGCCTCGTGGCGATGGCCGGCATCGACTGGCGACTCGGCCTGGCCGGTGCCGTCGCGGTGCCGTTCTACGTGTTCGCCCTGCGCTGGTACCTGCCGAAAGCCGCACCACGGTACGCCCAGGAGCGCGCGGCCGTCGCCGAACGGTCCCAGCTGCTGGTGGAGAGCATGCAGGGGTTGCGGACGGTGCACGCGTACCGGCTCGAGGACCGGCATCAGGCCGACATCGCCACGGCCTCCGCGAAGGCCCGCGACATCTCGGTCAACGTCTTCATCCTCTTCACCCGCTTCGGCGCCCGGATCAACCGCGCGGAGTTCTTCGGCCTGGCAGTGATCCTCGTAACCGGCTTCTGGCTGGTCCGCAACGGCACCGTGACGGTCGGCGAGACCTCGGCGGCGGCACTGCTGTTCCACCGTCTCTTCAACCCGGTCGCCATGCTGATGTTCACCTTCGACGACGTGCAGGCCGCGGGCGCGAGCCTCGGCCGCCTGGTCGGAGTCGTACGCATGGACGTGCCCGCGGTCCCGTCCGGTGACCGGCCCGCCGGTTCGGCCCTCACCCTCGACAAGGTCAGCTTCAGCTACGACGGCATCACCCCGGTGCTGCACGAGGTGTCACTGCGGGTCGAGCCGGGCGAACGGGTCGCGCTCGTCGGCTCCACCGGCGCCGGGAAGACGACAGCCGCGTCGATCGCCGCCGGCATCCTGCGACCTTCACAGGGCTCCGCGTACGTCGACGGCGTCCCGGTCCCGGACCTGCCCCCTCGCACCGTGGCGATCGTCAGCCAGGAGACACACGTCTTCGCCGGCCCGCTCCTCGAGGATCTGCGTCTGGCCCGGCCGGGTGCGACCACGGAGGAGGCGCTGGCCGCGCTGTCCCGGGTCGGGGCTCTGACCTGGGCGCAGGCGCTGCCCGAAGGGCTGGACACCCTGGTCGGTGACGGTGAGCACGAATTGACCGCAGCGCAGGCTCAGCAGCTTGCCCTCGCTCGGTTGGTGCTGCTTGATCCGGCGGTGGCGGTGCTCGACGAGGCTACGGCTGAGGCCGGTAGTGCGGGTGCGCGGGATCTCGAGGACTCCGCTGCTGCTGCGCTCGAGGGGCGTACGGCGCTGGTGGTTGCGCATCGGCTTACGCAGGCCGCTGCCGCCGACCGGGTGATCGTGATGGAGCACGGGTCGATTGTGGAATCCGGGCCGCATGAGGAGCTGGTTGCTGCAGGTGGGTGGTATGCCGGGTTGTGGGCTGCCTGGTCGGCGCGGACGCCTGCCGCTGCCTCTGCCGCGGGCTCTGCTTCTGCGTCGCCGGCTTCTGCGTCGGGGTCGGGCTCGGCGGGGTCTTCGGCCGGCGACTGAGCGACTTCGGTGGGTGGTCCGGGCTGTGTCTGGCTCGGGCCGCCTTCGCGTGCGCGCGTAACGCCACTCCGCTCGGCAGCCGGGTGTGGCCGGCAGCCTGCTCTGGCTAGCAGCCTGCTCTGGTTGGCAGTCGGGTGGCTGGCAGTCGGGTCTGGTCGGCAGCCGGGTGGCCGGCAGTCGGGTGTGGCCGCCCGGTATTCGGGGCTGAGGGAGGGCGGTCTGGTGTTGATCAGAGGTTAGGCTAACCTAAATTCGCGTCGGTGACGCGCGCCCTCGTGGGCGTTCTACATCGGAGGTGCGGGGCACATGACGGCTGGGCTGCAAGGGATCGAATCTTCGCTGGCGCGATGGAACAACCACACCACGCCCGCCGAGGTCTCCACCGTGGTCGATGCCTTTGTTGCCGAGGTGGCGCGGCACCCGCAGGCGTTGGCGCTGGTCGCGGGGGAGACCCGGCTGACCTACGGCGAGCTCGGCGAGCGGGTGTTCGCCCTGGCCAGACAGCTACGCGAGCGCGGCATCGGCACCCCCGGCCCCGGCTCGGGTTCTGCCGGCTCGGTCTCCGGCTCGGTCTCCGGCTCCGATGGTGGCGGGGTTGTCGGCAACCGGGCTGAGGACGTCGTGGGCGTCGGGATGCCGCGGTCGGCCGAGATGGTGATCGCTGTTCTCGGTATCATGGTGGCCGGCGCGGCGTTCGTACCCGTCGATCCTGCCTGGCCTGAGCAGCGCCGTGAGCAGGTGCTCGCTGAGGCCGGCGCAAAACTGGTGCTGACTGCCGCCGACATCCCCGCAGGGCCGCCCGCAGCCCACATCCCGGCGGGCCCGCCCGCAGCCCACATCCCCGCGCAACGGTCCTCCACCGAAACCACGTCGGAGCTGGGTGGGGACATCGACCCGCGCGGGTTGGCGTACGTCATCTTCACGTCGGGGTCGACCGGACGCCCGAAGGGCGCGATGATCCGGCACGAAGCGATCCATGAACGCCTGCGCTGGCAGCGCGACGAGATCCTGCACTTCGGCCCGGGTGACGCGACGCTGTTCAAGGCGCCGCTGTCGTTCGACATCAGCGTCAACGAGATTCTGCTGCCGCTCGTCTCCGGCGGGTACGTCGTGGTTGCCGAGCCGGGCGGGGAACGTGACCCGCAATACCTGCTCGACCTGATCGCCACCGAGGGTGTCACCTTCGTGTACCTCGTCAGTTCCATGCTGGATGTGTTGCTGCAGCTTTCCCGCGGCACCCATCAGCTCGACGGGCTGCGGCATGTGTGGTGCGGCGGCGAGGTGCTCACCCCGGAACTGTTCGAGCGTTTCCGGGCGCAGCTCACCACGACGCTCTACCACGGGTACGGGCCGGCCGAGGCGACGATCGGCGTCTCCCACGTCATCTACCGTGACCATGCCGAACGCATCGCCACCTCGATCGGGCGCCCGAACCCGCACACCCAGCTGTACGTCCTCGATGACGACCTCAACCCGGTCGGCGCGGGTGTCACCGGTGAGCTCTACGCGGCGGGCTTCCTGCTGGGTCGCGGCTACGTCAACGCCGCTGCCCTGACCGGGTCACGGTTCGTCGCCAACCCGTTCAGTGCCACCGGCGAACGCATGTACCGCACCGGGGACCTGGCCCGCTGGACCGGCGCCGGCAGCCTCGAGTTCGTCGGGCGTGCCGACAACCAGGTGAAGATCCGCGGCATGCGGCTCGAGCTCGAGGAGGTCGAGGCCGTCGCCTCGACAAACCCCGCGGTGCGCCAGGCAGTCGTCACGGTCCAGGACAGACACCTCATCGGGTACGCCGTCCTGAGCGCACCTTCTACCGCCGACGACCTGCGCGCGTGGTGCGCCGACCGGCTGCCCGAGTACATGGTGCCGTCGGTGTTCGTGATCCTCGACGCATTCCCGCTCACCGCGAACAGCAAGGTCGACCGTCGCGCGCTGCCGGTGCCTGTGCTGGGTGGTGCCCGCTCGCGCTCACCGCGTACCCCTGCTGAGGTTTCGCTCTGTGAGGTTTTCGCATCGGTGCTGGGGCTGGACGAGGTCGGCGCGGAGGATGACTTCTTCGCGCTCGGCGGTGACAGCATCGTGGCGATCGGCGCTGTGCGCGCAGCCCGGCGGGCCGGCTTCACCTTGCGGGCACGTGACCTCTTCGCCAACCCGACCCCGGCGGGCCTGGCCCTGGTCGTCTCCGCCTCGGAACCGTCGAAGGCCGCTGTCGTCCCGCCGATCGGTGAGGTCCCGGCCACCCCGATCATTGCCTGGCTGGATGAGGTCGGTAATGCCCACGACGGGTTCTTCCAGGCCATCACGCTGCCGGTTTCGGGGGATGTGCCCGCGCTGGTCGACGGGTTGCTCGCCGCGCATGACGTGTTGCGAGGTGCCATCGACGGCGCTGTGCTGACCATCGCGCCGGTGGGTTCCGTGACTGCTGACGATGTGCTGCGGGTGGGCGAGGACCTCGAGGCGACGGTCGCCCGGCTGAGCACCGATCGGCTCGTCGCGTTCTCGTACCTGCCGGCGGAGGGTTCGATCGGCTCGTCGGGCCCGACCGGCTCGGTGGGTTCGGCGGGTCAGTTGATCGTTGCTGTGCATCACGTGGTGGTGGATGGGGTTTCGCTGCGGGTGCTTGCCGAGGACCTGAGGGGCGGGTTGCCGATCGAGGCCGCGCCGACCTCGTTCCGGCAGTGGGCCACCGCTCTGCGTGACGCCGATTTCTCGGCTGACCTGCCTTTCTGGACGGCGGCCGCGCAGACCTCGACGCGCGTCCTGGGTGACCGCCCGCTCGACCATGACACCGACACCGTGGCCACTGAGGAGAGCCTGACGGTCGTCCTGCCGGATGACATCACCGAACGGTTGCTCAGCGCTGTCCCCGCGGCGGTCCATGGCGGTGTCAACGACGCCCTCGTTGCCGCGCTTGCGCTTGCCGTGTCCCCGGACGAGCCTTTCCTGCTGGAACTGGAGGGTCACGGTCGCGAAGAGGACACCGTGGACCTCGACCTGTCGCGTACGTTCGGGTGGTTCACGACGCTGTTCCCCGTACCGATCGACGTCACGGGTCTCGCACCGGCCGCCGCGGTGAAGGCCGTGAAGGAACAGTTGCGCGCGGTGCCACGCAACGGGCTCTCGTACGGTGTCCTGCGTTATCTCACCGGTCATGGCGACCTTGCTGTCCAGCCGCAGGTGCTGTTCAACTATCTCGGCCGCTTCGACTCCGACGAGGTCGTCGTCGAACGCCGCGACCCCCGCATGCCGCTGCCCCGCGCGCTCGAGGTGAACGCGGTCACGATCGGCTCGCAGCTCTCCGCGGTGTTCAGCTGGCCCGGCCGGTTGCTGACCCGCGACCAGGTGCAGAAGCTCGCGGACCGCTGGACCGGACAGCTCACCACGATCGCCACGGACCCCGCCGTCGCCGGGCACACCCCGTCGGACTTCCCGCTGGTGACGCTCCGCCAGTCCGAGGTGGACGCACTCGGCCCGGACATCCGTGACGTGCTGCCGCTCACCCCGCTGCAGGCCGGTCTCTACTTCCACGCCACGTACGCCCCGGGCGCCGACCCGTACGTCGTGCAGCAGCTCATCCATCTCGACGGCCCGGTGGACGCCGAACGTCTGCGCCGTGCCGCCAACGCGCTCTTCGACCGGCACCCCAACCTCGCCGCCGCATTCCGCCCGGCCGGCGGCGGTGACATCGTCGCGGTCATCGGCAGTTCTGGTACGGAGGCGCCGTGGCGTTATGTCGTCGGTGGTGATGTGGATGCGGTGGCTGCCGCCGAACGGGCCGAGCCGTTCGACCTGTCGCGGCCGCCGGGTATGCGTTACGCACTGGTCCGTACCGGCGTCGACCGGCACACCCTGGTGCAGACCGTGCACCACATCGTGGCCGACGGGTGGTCGGTGCCGCTGATCCTCGACGAGTTGCTCGCGCTCTATGCGGGGGAGTCGCTGCCGACCCCGCCGTCGTTCCGCGATTTCCTGGCGCACCGCGGCGAGGGCGACCCGGACGCGTACGCCCGCCTGCTCGACGGCGTCACCGAGCCGACCCTGCTGGCGCCGGACGCGCAGCAGAAGGCGGCCAGCATTGTCACGAGTGTCGACGGCACCGTCGTGCGGGAAGTCGCTCAACGTTTCGGGGTGACGGTCGGCAACGTCATCGCGGCGGCGTGGGGTGTGCTGGTCGGGCGGGTCGCCGGCGCTGACGATGTGGTGTTCGGGTCGACGGTCTCCGGGCGTACGGGTGACATGCCCGGTGTTGATCGGATCGCCGGACTGCTCATCAACACCGTCCCGGCGCGGGTGCGCTGGACCGGCTCGGAGACGCTGGGCGACGTGGTGCGCCGCTTCGCCGCGGACCAGCGTGAGGTCGTCGAGCACGAACAGACCTCGCTCGCCGAGATCCAGCGGCGGGTCGGGCTGCCGGAGCTGTTCGACACCCTGGTCGTCATCGAGAACTACCCGGCCGCGGCGACTCCCGACGGCGGCGGGCTGCGGATCAGCGGCATGGATGTGATCGAGGCGCCGCACTATCCGGTAACCCTGATGGTCAAGCCGGGCGACACGATCTCCATCACCCTGACGCACCGCCTCACCCCGGAGGCCGCCGAGCGTCTGCTGGATCAGTACGTCCGGGTGCTCACCGCCGACGTCACCACCCCGGTCGCAGCCGTACGCCTGCTCTCCGGCACGGACCGTGCCGACGTTCTCCTCCGCGGCATCGGTGCCGCGCCCGCTGTCGCCAACGTCTCCGGGACGGCCGGCGCTAACGGCTCCGGAGCGAGCGGCGTCAAGCTTGCCGGGACGGCCAGCGTGACCGTTGCGGAGATGATCGGCGCTGTCGACCCGGCGGGGATCGCTGTCCGTGCGGGGTCGACCGAGCTCACTTACGCCGAACTCTGGGCCCGGTCCGGGGCGGTTGCCGCGACTCTGCACGAAGCCGGCGTACGCCGCGGTGATGTGGTCGCCGTGGCCACCCGCCGTACCGCGGAGCTGCCCGTTGCCCTGCTCGGGGTGTTGCGTGCCGGTGCCGCGTACCTGCCGGTGGATCCGGGTTACCCGGCCGCGCGCATCGAGTTCATGCTCGGTGACGCCGAGCCGGTGTGCGTGCTCGCCGATGACCTGAGCAACCGCGCCCTGCCCCCGCACGATCTCCCTGTTGTCCGGCTCCGCACCGCTCGTGGAAACTCGCCGGATGTCCATGTCGGATCCGACGACGCGGCATCCGTCGTCTACACGTCGGGTTCGACGGGCCGTCCGAAGGCAGTGGTCGGCACGCACGGTGCGCTCGCGAACCGGCTGGCCTGGGCCCGCGATCAGTGGACCGGGCAGGTCCGGGTCGCGAAAAGTTCGATGAGCTTCATCGACGGCACCACCGAGCTGCTGGGCGGCCTGGTAGCCGGCGCGACCGTCGTCGTCGCGGATGAGACCGCGGCTTCGGACGGGACCGCGCTCGCGACCCTGGTCGCGGAGTCGGGCGCTACCCAACTTCTCGCCGTGCCGAGCCTTGCCGCCGCGCTCGCCGAGACGGCGCCCGGCAAGATCCGGGACCTCAAACGGTGGATCACCAGTGGCGAGGCCCTGGACGCGGATACGGTCGCCGTGCTCGCGGCCGCGTCACCCGGCGCCGAGCTCGTCAACTCGTACGGTGCGTCGGAGAACACGGGGGACGTGCTGGCCGGGACCGTGACGCCGGGCGGGAGGGTCACCCTGGGCCGTGCAGTTCCCGGTGTACGGGTCTACCTGCTGGACGCCGCCCTCGAACCCGTCGCCCCCGGTGCTGTCGGCGAGATCTACGTCGGTGGCGCGCAGCTTGCCCGGGGCTACCGCGGTCAGGGCGGCGCGACCGCGACCCGCTTCGTGGCGGACCCGTTCACACCCGGTGAGCGCCTGTACCGCACCGGTGACCTGGGTCGCTGGATCGATGACCGGGTGGAGTTCCTGGGCCGCAACGACGACCAGGTGAAGGTCAACGGTCACCGGGTCGAGCTGGCCGAGGTCGAAGCCGCGTTGCTGCGCCGGCTCGGTGTGAGGGAGGCCGTCGCGGTCGCGCGCAACCGCAAGAGCCTGCACGGGTACGTCGTCGCGGAGTCCGGAGAGACGCTGGACCCGCAGGCACTGCTCGCCACACTGCGCGAGGAACTGCCCGCTTATCTGGTTCCGGCGACGGTGACCGTGCTGGATGCCGTACCGCTGCTGCCGAACGGGAAGCGTGACCGGCGCGCCCTGCCGGACCCGGTCGCCGCCGTCGCCACCCCGCCACGCACCCCCCGCGAGGCGCAGGTTGTCGCCCGCCTGGCAGAGTCGCTGGGTGCCGAATCCATCGGCGTCCATGACGACTTCTTCGCGCGCGGTGGCGACAGCATCACCGCGATCCGCCTCGTCAACCTGCTCGCCCGGGACGGCATAGTGCTTTCCACCCAGGACATTTTCCGTACGCGCACCGCGGCCGCGATCGCCGCCACAGCCGACGGTCCTGTGGTTGCCGACACCGCCGTCTCAGCCGCCGACGAGGTCTGGGATCTTTCCCCACTACAGCAGGGTGTCTACTACCAGGCCACGTACGCGGACGGCGCGAACACCTACATCGCGCAGAACGTCTTCGACTTCGACCGCCGTCTCGACGTCCCGGCGCTGGAGCTGGCGTTCGCGGCGCTGCTCGACCGGCACCCGACCCTGCGTGCCGCGTTCGTCAACGACCCGCGCCCGCAGCAACGCATCGCCGCGCGGGTCCCGGCAGTTGTCACCGAGCTGGACGGCGACCCCGAGCAGATCGCCGCCGACGACCGCGAGCGCCCGTTCGACCTGACCGCCCCGCCGCTGATCCGGCTCACCGTCGTCCACGGTCCCGACGGCACCGACCGGCTGTTGCTCACCTGCCACTTCCTGCTGTGGGACGGTTGGTCGCGCGAGCTCGTGCTGCGGGAGCTCTTCGCTCTCTACGACTCCCGCGGCGAGACCGGTGTCCTGCCCGAGGACGGGCCCGGGTTCCCCGACTATCTCGCGTGGATCGCCGCGCAGGACCGGGACGCGTCGGCCGCGGCGTGGAAGGCCGTCCTCGACGAGCCGACGATCGTCGTGCCGGAAGCGGTCGGCCGCGAACCGATGCTGTCCGACCGGGTCCTCGCCGCATTGCCGACCGCGGTGACCACGCGCCTCACCGAGCAGGCCCGCCGTGCCGGTGTCACCCTCAACTCGGTGCTCACCGCCGCGCTCGGCCTGGTGCTGGGTCAGCGCACCGGACGCGGCGACGTCACCTTCGGCACCACGGTCGCCGGCCGTCCGACCGGGATCGCCGGCATCGAGAACGTGATCGGGTTGTTCCTGAACACCGTCCCGGCGCGGGTCGCGGCAACCCCGCGCACAACTGTCGCCGACCTCGCCCGCCGTGCCCAGCAGGACCGGCTCGACCTGGCCTCGCACGAATACCTGGGCCTCGGCGACATCCAGCGCGCCGCCGGGCAGGATCAGCTCTTCGACACGCTCTACGTGCTGCAGAACTTCCTCGCGGACAGCACCTTCGACGACCTCGAAGCCGCGCAGGGCATCGTCGACGTGCAGTACACCGACACGACGCACTACCCGCTGACCTGGGTGCTGACGCCGGGCGCGAACCTGCGCGTCAAGCTGGAATACCGCCCGGATGTGATCACGGCCACTGTGGCCCGGGAGATGGTCGACGACCTCGTCACCGTGCTCAGGCATCTCGCCGACGGGCTGGATGTTCCGGCCGGCTCGTTGAACTTCGGTGCCGCACGCCGGCTGGACGGTGTGGCCGCGGACATTCCAGACCTCACTATCGCGGAGATGCTGGCTGCGCAGGCACGACGTACCCCTGAACTGACCGCGCTGGTCTTCGGCGACGTCCGGCTCACCTACTCGGAGCTGGATGCACGGATCGACGCCGTGGCGCGGGGCCTTGTCGCACGTGGTGCCGGGCCGGAGCAACTGGTCGCGCTCGCCCTGCCGCGGGGTATCGACATGGTGGTCGCGCTGTTCGCCGTGTTGCGCGCCGGGGCTGCGTACCTCCCGCTGGATCTTGATCTGCCGGCCGAGCGGCGGCAGACGATGATCGACGACGCGCGGCCGCTGCTCGTGCTCTCCACGCTGGACGGGCTGGCCCGCGACGACGGTCCGGCAACGCACCCGGACTTCCGGGGCGACCGGCTCGACCGGCCCGCGTACGTCATCTACACCTCAGGCTCAACCGGCAAGCCCAAGGGCGTCGTCACGCCCTACCGCGGTCTGACGAACATGCAGCTCAACCATCGTGCCGAGATCTTCGACCCGACCGTGGCCCGGGCCCGCGCAGCCGACGTCGAGCGGCTGCGGATCGCGCACACCGTCAGCTTCTCCTTCGACATGTCGTGGGAGGAGTTGCTGTGGCTGGTCGAAGGCCATGAGGTCCACGTCTGCGACGAGGAACTGCGCCGCGACGCCACCGCCCTGGTCGCCTACTGCCGCGAGCACGGCATCGACGTCATCAACGTCACTCCCACGTACGCGCACCACCTGTTCGACGAGGGTCTGCTCGACGGGCACCGGATGTGGCTCGTGCTGCTGGGCGGCGAGGCCGTCACGGACGCGGTGTGGTCGCGGCTCAGCGACCCGGACGGCCCGATCGGCTACAACCTCTACGGACCGACCGAATACACGATCAACACCCTTGGCGCGGGTACGCCCGACAGCGCCACACCCACAGTCGGCCGCCCGATCTTCAACACCACGGGGTACGTCCTCGACGACTGGCTGCGCCCGGTCCCGTTCGGCGTCGTGGGGGAGCTCTACATCGCCGGCGCCGGCCTGGCCCGGGGCTACCTGGACCGTCCGGCGCTGACCGCGTCCCGTTTCGTCGCAGGCCCGGCCGGAAGCCGTCTCTACCGCACCGGTGACCTGGTACGCGAACGTCCCGACGGCACTCTCGACTTCCTCGGCCGCAGCGACGACCAGGTCAAGATCCGCGGGTACCGGATCGAGTTGGGCGAGGTGGAAAGTGCCGTGGCAGCCGTTCCCGGCGTACGCCAGGCAGCAGTGCTCGCCCGCGACGGCAAACTGCACGCCTACCTTGTCGGCCCGGTCAGCCCGGCGGACGTGCGCGCGGCGTTGATCGAGCGGCTGCCGTCCTACATGGTGCCGTCGCTCTACGCGGTCGTCGACGGTTTGCCGCTGACGGTCAACGGCAAGCTCGACGCCAAAGCCCTGCCCGAGGCCACCCCGATCCTCGGCGTCGCCCGCGGCCCCCGCGACGACCGGGAACGCCTGCTCGCCGGCATCTACGCCGAGGTGCTGGGCCTGCCACAGGTCAGCATCGACGACGACTTCTTCACCATCGGCGGCGACAGCATCTCGTCGATCTCCGTCGCCGGCCGTGCCCGTAAGGCCGGCCTGCACGTCACCCCGCGTGACGTCTTCCGCCGCCGCAGCGTCCAGGCCCTCGCCGCGGCCCTGCCCGCCACCGTCGTCGAAACCGTGACCGCTGACGACGGCCTCGGCGAGGTCGCCCTGACCCCGATGCTGGCCGAGACGGTGAAGTCCGCGACGCCGCTGGGCCACTTCTACCAGTCGATGTCCTGGCACACCCCGGCCACGCTGACCCGCGACCGCCTCGAAACGATCCTGCAGGCGCTGCTCGACCGGCACGACCTGCTCCGGGCCCGCTTCGCCGAGACCCTGCACGTCCCCGCGCCCGGGTTGCGCGCCGCGGGGCTGATCACCGAGGGGCCGATCGACGAGGAGGCCGAGGTCGCGCGGCTCGATCCTGCGAACGGCATCATGCTGCGTGCCGCGTGGGACGGGCGCCGCCTGCTGCTCGTCATCCACCACCTGGTCATCGACGGCGTCTCGTGGCGCATCATCACCGACGACCTGCGCCGGGCCGCTCGCGGTGAGGAACTCGAACCGGTCGGTGCGTCCTTCCGCACGTTCGCGTCGGCCCAGCCGGCCTTCGACGGCCAGGAGGACTTCTGGCGTCGTACGCTCGCCGAGCCGCGCCCGTTGCTGGGCGACCGGCCCGCGGACCCGGCGGCCGACACCGCCGCGACCGTACGGTCGATCTCGGTCACCCTGCCCGCCGAAGTGACCGTTCCCCTGCTGACCACCGTGCCCGCGGCGTTCTTCGCCGGCGTCAACGATGTGCTGCTCACCGGGCTCGCCTTCGCCGTGAACCGCGAACGTGGCACGGCCGGCGCGCCCGTCCTGGTCAGCCTCGAAGGCCACGGCCGCACCGGTGACCTCGACCTCTCCCGGACGGTCGGCTGGTTCACGGCGATCCACCCGGTGCGCCTCGAGCCGGGAACCCTCACGGACCTCGCCGCCGCCGCGCGTACCGTCAAAGAGCAGTTGCGGACCGTGCCCACCGACGGACTCGGGTACGGCTCGCTGCGCTGGCTGCGCGACCAGGATTTCGGCCCGGCGCCGGAAATCCTGTTCAACTACCTCGGCCGCTTCGGCTCCTCGGCACTGCCGGAAGACTGGGCCCAGGCGTCCCCGCTGCGTGAGGGTGTCGACCCGGCCAACCCGGCGATGCCGCTGGAGATCAACGCGCACGTGACCGGTGACATCTTCGAGGCGACGCTCTCCTGGCCGGCCGGACTGCTCACCGAGGAAAGTGTCGTTGCTCTCGCCGAGCAGTGGACGACCGTGCTGCGGGAGCTGACCACCACGGATCTCGCCGGGCACACTCCGTCGGACTTCCCGCTGGTCACCGGGCTGACCCAGGACGACGTGGACGCGTTCGCCGGCGCCACCGACGTGCTGCCGTTGCTGCCGCTGCAGGAGGGGATGCATTTCCACTCCGTGGTTTCCGAGGTGGACACTTACGCGGTGCAGCAGGTCGCCTCGCTCTCCGGCGAAGTGGATCCGGCAAGGCTGCGTGCCGCCGTCGAGACCGCGGTCCGGCGCCACGATGCCCTGCGGGCATCTTTCCGTGAGCTTCGCGACGGCCGGATCGTCCAGGTCATCGCAGACGAGGTCCAGGTCCCCTGGCAAGAGCTGGACCTGACGGGTACGCCCGACGCGCACGCCCGCCTCGAAGAGTTCGCCGCCGCCGAGCTGGCCCAGCCGTTCGACCTGGCCCGCCCGCCCGTGCTGCGGTACGCCCTCGTCTCACTGAGCCCGACCGACCACCGCCTGGTCGAGACGATGCACCACATCCTCGCCGACGGCTGGTCCTACCCGCTGGTCTTCTCCGACGTGGTGGCCGCCTACCACGGCCGTGCCCTGCCCCACCTCACCGCGACGTTCCGCGACCACATCGAATCGGTGGTCACGCGTTCGTCCTCGGATGCCCGCGCCGCCTGGTCGGCCGCCCTCGCCGGCGTCGAACCGGCCGTGCTGTACCCGGACGTCAGCACGGTCTCCCACCACGAGAGCGTCTACGCGTATGTCGACGGGATCTCCTCGGCTGCCCGCGCGCACGGCATCACGGTCAGCACCTTGATCCACGGTGCGTGGGGGCTGCTGCTGGGTCGTCTGCTCGGCCGTGACCGCGTCGTCTTCGGATCGACGGTCTCGGGCCGCGGCGGCGAGCTGCCCGGCGTCGAATCGATCGTCGGCCTGCTGATCAACACCGTGCCGGTGCCCATGGCGTGGCGCCCGGACGAGCCCCTCGCCGACGTGCTGCGCCGCCTGCAGGAGCAGCAGACCGACGTGCTGGACGTGCAGCAGGTCGGTCTCGCCGAGCTGAACCGCCTCGCCGGCGTACGCGAGCTCTTCGACTCCATGGTGGTCGTGGAGAACTTCCCGCCCGTCGACGGCGGTGACGCGCAGGGACTCGGCGTCACCGGGTTCACCGGCACGGACTCGCCGCACTACCCGGTCTCCCTGGTCGCCTTCCCCGGCGAGCGCCTCACCCTGGAGATCAAGTACGACGCCGCGGTCGGAGCCGCAGCCGCGCAACGCCTGGTCGACCAGGCCGCGTACGTCCTGACCCAGCTCATCTCGTCCCTGGACGGGCCGGTCTCCGGGCTGACGCTCGGCGCTGTGCCTGCTCTTCCCGCGACACCCTCCGTGCCGGTTCCGACAGGGACCCTCGATCTTCACGACATCTCGGACCGCGCAGCTGTCGACGACCTCACCTACGCCCAGCTGGAAGCACGTGCCAACCAGCTTGCCCACGAACTCATCGCCCGTGGCGTCGGGCCGGAGTCACGCGTCGCGGTGCGACTGCCGCGCGGCGCCGACCTCGTCGTCGCGTTGCTCGCGGTGGTCAAGGCCGGTGGTTGTTACGTGCCCGTTGACAGTGCGGCTCCCGCAGCCCGGCAGGAATACATCCTGGCCGACGCGGCACCGGTCTGCGTGATCGGTTCGGGCGGCATCGACGTTGCCGCACCCGGGCAGCCCACCACCAGGCCCGTCGCCACCCACACCGGTGACAACGCGGCGTACGTCATCTACACGTCGGGCTCCACCGGCAAACCCAAGGGTGTCGTGGTCACCCACCGCGACGTGCTCGCGCTTTTCGCCGCGGCGTCCCAGCTCTTCGACTTCGGGCCGGACGACGTGTGGACGATGTTCCACTCGTACGCCTTCGACTTCTCGGTCTGGGAGCTGTGGGGCCCGCTGCTGCACGGCGGGCGTCTCGTGACCGTGCCGCACGACGTGGCCCGCGATCCGCAGCGTTTCCGCGCACTATTGCGCGACGAGAAGGTGACCGTCCTCAACCAGACGCCGTCGGCCTTCTACCCGCTGATCGAGGCGGATTCGACGGCGAACGACCTGCTCGCGTTGCGTTACGTCGTCTTCGGCGGCGAGGCGCTGGACCTGTCCCGCCTGGCCCCGTGGTTCGCCCGCAACAGGACCCCACTGTTGATCAACATGTACGGCATCACGGAGACCACCGTGCACGTGTCCTTCCGTGCGCTGGATCCGGCCGACGTGACCCGGCCCAGCGTCATCGGCGCCGCGCTGCCCGGGCTGACCGTTCACGTGCTGGACGCGTACCTGCAGCCTGTGCCTGAAGGCGTGACCGGCGAGATGTACGTCGCCGGTGAGCAACTCGCCCGCGGCTACCTCGACCGGCCCGGCCTGACCGCCACCCGCTTCGTCGCCAACCCGTTCGGCCCCGGCCGGCTGTACCGCTCCGGTGACCTGGCCCGCTGGGAGGACGGCGAACTCGTCTACCTCGGCCGCTCGGACCACCAGGTGAAGGTCCGCGGCTACCGCATCGAACTCGGGGAGATCGAGACGGCGTTGCTGGCGCTGCCAGGTGTCGCCAACACCGCCGTGATCGTGCGTGACGGCCGCCTGGTCGCCTACCTGGTGGCCCGCCCCGGCAGCCGCCCGGACGTCGACGCCGTCCGCGACCACCTCGCTACCGTGCTGCCCGGCTACATGGTCCCGGCCGCGTTCGTCACCCTGCCCGCGCTGCCCTTGACCGTGAACGGCAAGCTCGACCGGGATGCGTTGCCTGCTCCGGCGCGTACGGTCGCTGCGTCTTCGGCTGCCCTTGCTGACGAGAACCCCGCGGTCACGACGCTGCGAGGGTTGTTCGCGGAGGTGCTGAGCCTGGATGCGGTACCCGCCGACGGTGACTTCTTCAGCCTCGGCGGCGACAGCATCGTGGCCATCCAACTCGTCAACCGTGCCAAGCGCAGCGGCGTCAAGCTCTCCCCGCGCGACGTCTTCCTCAAGCGCACTCCTACGGCGCTGGCCGGGGCCGCGTTGCCCGCGGTAGTTGCTGCCGCGGTCACGCCTGCTGTCAGCGACGGCGTCGGGGAGGTTGCGCTGCTGCCGATCGTGCACCGTCTCGCGGAACTCGGCGGTGGTATCAATCGCCTGCACCAGGCAGACCTGATCCGTACGCCCGCGGGGGCGACACCTGCCCGGCTGCAGTCAGCGCTCGACAAGCTCGTCGCCCACCATGACGCGCTGCGACTCCGGCTGAGCCGCCCGGCCCCGATGCTGTGGTCCCAGGAGATCACTGCCACCGGCCCTGGTTCGATTTCACTCAATACGGTGGACGGGATCGAAGCTGCCACGATCCTGCGCGAGGCCGAGGCTGCGGTGAGCCGGCTCGACCCCGAGGCCGGGCGCGTGCTGGAAGCCGTCTTCTTCGACGCCGGGCCAAGCGAGCAGGGACGGCTTCTGCTGGTCGCGCATCACCTGGTCGTCGACGGTGTTTCGTGGCAGATCCTGACCGAGGACTTGGGGCAGGCGTACGAAGCGGCCGAGCTCGACCCGGTCACGACGTCGTTGCGGGCGTTCGCGCGTACCGTCGGGGAAGAGGCCGGCACCGCCGCGAGGATGGCTGAGTTCGCGCAGTGGCAGCGGGCACTCGCACCCGGCGCCGAGCTCTATCCGCAGGCCGTGACGTTCGGGTTGACCGTCGGTCAGACCCGCGACCATGAGGTACGCATCCCGGTCGACCCCAGCATCCTGACCGGCGACGTCACGGCGACGCTGCTCACCGCCCTGCACACCGCGGTGAACCGCTGGCGTGGCACCGAGGCCGAACTCGTCGTCGACGTGGAACGCCATGGCCGTGAGCCGGTCGGCGACGCTGACCTGTCCCGCACCGTCGGCTGGTTCACCTCCATCGCCCCGGTGCGGCTCCCGGACACCCGCCCCGGTGACGTGCACGTTGGAAATACCTCCGCCGGTGATGGGCCTGCCGGTGACGGTCTGGGCTACGGCATGCTGCGGTACGTCAACCCGCGCAGCGCCGCCGCCCTGGCGCGGCTCGGCACGCCGCAGGTCCTGTTCAACTACCTCGGCCGCTTCGCCGGCGACACGGGCGACTGGTCCTCCGCCGACGAGGACATCCGGGTCCGGCCCGACGACGATCTCGGCACCCCGTATCTGCTCGAGATCAACGTCGCGGCTCGCGGCTCCGAGCTGCACGCCGTCCTCACCTACGCCGACGAGGGCCTCGGCCTGGACGCGGTCACCGCCATCGCCGACGGCTGGGCGGCCGAGCTCGCCCCCGCCGACGAGCGGGCCTGGCCGCTGTCGCCGCTGCAGGAGGGCCTGTACTTCCAGGCGAAGCTGGCCGGTGACGCGGACGTCTACATTGCTCAGAATGCCTTCGACGTCAACTACCGTCTTGATGTCGCAGCCCTGGAGCGGGCCTTCGTCGCGGTGCTCGCTGCCCACCCCGCAGCGCGCCTGGCCTTCACCGATGACGGGGCGATCCTGCGCCGCGAGGTGCCGGTCACCGTCGAGGTGATCGAGAACCCGGCTGACCTCGACGCGGTGATGATCGCGGACCGCACGCGCCCGTTCGACCTGGCGCACGCGCCGCTGGCGAGGCTCACGGTGGTCCGTCTGCCCGACGGCCGCGACCGGCTGCTCTTCACGTACCACCTGCTGCTGTGGGACGGGTGGTCGCGGGAGCTGGTGCTGCGGGACCTGTTCGGCGCCTACGCCGGGCGCCCGGTCCAGCCCGAGGGTGCGAGCTTCACGGACTACCTCGAGTGGATTGCCCGGCAGGACATCCAGGAGTCCGTCGAAGCCTGGACCCGGGCACTCGAGGGTGCCGAGCCGACGATCCTGTACCCGGCGGCCGCCGGCACCGAGCCGGTGCTCGCCACCAGCCTCGCCGTCCAGCTCACCGAGGAGCAGACCTCCCGGCTCACCGATCAGGCCCGAGCCGCTGGCGTCACCCTCAACGCCGTGCTCAGCACCGCTCTCGGCCTGGTGCTCAGTCACGCCACAGGCCGCCCTGAAGCGCTCTTCGGCACCACGGTCGCCGGCCGGCCCACCGAGCTGGACGGCATCGAGGAAGTCGTCGGTGTCTTCCTCAACACCGTGCCGCAGCGTGTCACCTTCGCCGCGACCGAGCCGGTGCGCGACGTGCTGCGCCGCGTCCAGGACGAGCGGATCGAGCTGATGGCCCACGAGTTCGTGGGCCTGGGCGACATCCAGCGCGCGACGGGCCGTGGTCAGCTCTTCGACAGCCTCTACGTGCTGCAGAACTTCCTGGACGACAACACCTTCGACGATCTGGAGGCTGAGCACGGCATCGTCGGTGTCGAGTCGGTCGACGCGACGCACTATCCGCTGACCTGGGTGGCAACCCCCGGCCGGGCCCTGCGGATCCGCCTCGAATACCGCTCCGACGTGGTCACGGCCACCGAGGCCGCATCCCTGCTGGACCGCCTCCGGACCGTACTCGAGACCTTCGACACCGACCGAACAGTCGGCGCGATCGCACTGCCCGCCCCGGAACCCCAGACCGGGGTGAAAGCGGACATACCGGACATCACCATCGCGGAGATGCTCGCCGAACAGGCCGCCCGGACCCCGACCGCCGCCGCGCTCACCCACGCCGGCACCACCCTCAGCTACGCCGAGCTGGACGGCCGGGTCAGCGCCGTCGCCCGTGGCCTGCGCTCACGCGGCGCGGGCCCCGAGACGATCGTCGGGCTGGCGCTGCCCCGCGGCGTCGACATGGTGGTCGCGCTCTTCGCCGTACTGCGTGCCGGGGCGGCGTACCTTCCACTTGACCTTGATCTTCCGGCCGAACGCCGGCAGACGATGGTCGACGACGCGCAGCCGGTATTCGTGCTGGACTCGCTGGCCGGGCTCTACGAAGAGATCGGGGAGTCCTGGCTGGACGACTTCGCGCCGGGCACCCCCGGTCGTCTGGACCGGCCCGCCTACGTCATCTACACCTCGGGCTCGACCGGCCGCCCCAAGGGCGTCGTCACGCCCTACCGCGGCCTGACCAACATGCAGCTCAACCACCGCGACGCGATCTTCGGACCGACCATCGACGCGGCGGGCGGCCGGATCCTCACCATCGCGCACACGGTGAGCTTCTCCTTCGACATGTCGTGGGAGGAACTGCTGTGGCTGGTCGAGGGCCACCACGTGCACGTCGCCGACGAGGAGCTGCGCCGCGACGGCCGAGCGCTGGTCGCCTACTGCGCCGATCACGAGGTCGACGTCGTCAACCTCACCCCGACCTACGCGCAGGCCCTGCTGGACGAAGGGCTCCTCGCCGGCGCCCACCGGCCGTGCCTCGTCCTGCTCGGCGGCGAAGCCGTCTCGGAGAAGCTCTGGGCGACGCTGCGGGACACCGACGGCGTGGCCGGCTACAACCTCTACGGACCCACCGAATACACGATCAACACCCTCGGCGGGGGAACGTCGGACAGCGCCACCGCCACGGTCGGCAAGCCCATCTTCAACACCGTCGGATACGTCCTCGACAGCTGGCTGCGTCCCGTGCCGCGGGGCGTCGCGGGCGAGCTCTACATCGCCGGCGCCGGTCTGGCCCGTGGCTACCTCAACCGCCCCGGCCTGACCGCCACGCGTTTCGTCGCGGGACCCGACGGCAGCCGCCTCTACCGCACCGGCGACCTCGTGCGCGAGCGCCCTGACGGCAACCTTGACTTCCTCGGCCGTACGGACGATCAGGTCAAGATCCGCGGCTATCGCATCGAGCTGGGCGAGGTGGAAACTGCCGTATCGGCCGTTCCCGGCGTACGCCAATCGGCGGTCCTCGCCCGTGACGGTGCACTCGTCGCCTTCCTTGTCGGCGACGCGACCCCGGCGCAGGTGCGCGCGGCCCTCGCCGACAGGCTTCCGTCCTACATGGTGCCGTCGCTCTTCGCGACCGTGGACGTGCTGCCGCTGACCGTCAACGGCAAGCTCGACACCTCGGCGCTTCCGGCGCCGGCCCCCGTGGCCAAGGCCTCGCGGCCGCCCGCAGACGATCGGGAACGCCGTCTCTGCGAAGTCTTCGCCGAGGTGCTGGGGCTGCCCAGCTTCGGTGTCGAGGACGACTTCTTCGACGCGGGGGGCCATTCCCTGACCGCGCTGCGGCTGATCGGCCGAGTGCGCGCGGAGCTGGGCGGGGACCTGTCGCTGCGTGCCCTCTTCGACGCTCGTACCCCGGAGAGACTGGCCCGTGCCACCAGTGGCCCGGCCCGTGCCGCCCTCACTGCGCAGAAGCGGCCCGACGTGCTGCCTCTGTCGCCTGCGCAGCAGCGGCTGTGGCTGCTCGACCAGCTCGACCCGGGGTCGAGTGCTTACAACTACCCGCTGCTTGTCCGGCTGGCCGGGCATCCCGACCTCGGCGCGTTGTCGCTCGCTCTCGGTGACGTCGTGGCCCGCCACGAGGTGCTGCGGACCCTGATCCGCTCCTCGGCCCAGCACATCGTGCCGCCGCCGGCGAGCATCACGGTGGAGACTGCGACGCCGGTCGCGGATCTCGTGGCGCGACCCTTCGATCTCGCCGAGGACCTGCCGATCCGGGCTGCGGTCGTCGATGAGGGATCGTCCAGTGTCGTGGTCCTGGTGCTGCACCACATCGCGATGGATGAATGGTCTGACGGGCCGCTGCTGCGTGACCTGGACATCGCGTACGCCGCCCGGGTCGCCGGCCACGCGCCTGCTTACGAACCGCTTCCGGTGCAGTACGCCGACTACGTTCTGTCGCTCACCCCAGCGAACGGTGACTTCTGGCGCGACGCGCTGGCGGCGCTGCCGGAGGAGATCACGCTGCCGTCGGACGGTTCGCGCACGGTCGCGAAGAATGCTGCGGGACTGGTGAGTACGACCCTGCCGGCGTCGTTGATCGACCGCCTGCGGGAGATCGCCCGCGGCGAGTCGGCGAGTCTGTTCATGGCGCTGCACACCGCCCTCGCGACGCTGCTCGCCCGGCACGGTGCCGGAATCGACGTCCCGATCGGCAGCCCGACCTCCGGCCGCGGCGACGCCGCCCTGGACGACCTCGTGGGCTTCTTCGTCAACACGATCGTCCTGCGCGCGGACCTTTCCGGAGACCCCACCTTCATCGAGTTGCTCAGGCGCGTGCGGACGGCGGACCTCGCGGCGTTTGAACACGCTGACGTTCCGTTCCAGCAGGTCGTGGAGCTGGTGAACCCACCGCGGGTGCCGGGCCGCAACCCGCTCTTCCAGGTCATGATCGGTTACTTCCATCGGCCCGCCTCCGGTGAGCTGATGCTGGGCCTGCCGGTGCTCGCCGCGCCGGACTTCGCGGCGGATCCCAAGGTCGACCTCAACGTCACGTTCATCGACGGGGGACCGGACGGCATCGAAGTGACCTGCGAATACGACGCGGATCGCTTCGCTGCCACGACGGCGGGCCGGCTGCTCGATCGTCTCGAGACGCTGCTGACGGCCTTCGCCGGGGAGCCGGCCACCCCGGTCTTCCGGGCGCCGATGCTGGCTGCTGCGGACACGACGGATCTCCTTTCCTGGCAGTCGGTCCCGACGGCTCCTTCCCGGACCGAGGTGAGCCATTCTGGCCCGGCTCTCGTCGCGTCGGGGGCCGCTCTCACCGTCGAAGAGATCGACTGCGCCGCAGGGTCGGTGGCGGCCAAGTTGATCGAGTATGGGGCCGGACCGGGCAGTATCGTCGGCGTCGGACTGCCGCGGTCTGCGGACCTGGTCATCGCGGTGCTGGGGGTGCGAAAAGCGGGCGCGGCCTACTTGCCGCTCGACCCGGCGTTCCCGGCCGCCCGGCGCGAATTCATGGTCGAAGACGCCCGCCCGGCCTTGATCATCGACGAAAATTTCATGGCTGACATCACACCGGCGGCCGGCCCGGTGGTGCAGACTCCGGAGCCGGACGCGGCGGCGTACGTGATCTACACTTCCGGCTCGACCGGCCGCCCGAAGGGCGTCGTTGTCACCCAGCGCAACCTCGAGTCTTTCCTGGACGCCCTGCCGTTGACCCCGGGAGAGCGTCTGCTGGCAGTGACTACGCTGTCTTTCGACATCTCGGTGCTGGAGATGCTCGGCACCCTGCGTGCGGGGGGCACGATCGTGCTCGCATCCCCGGACGAGGTCCGCGACCCCCGGCTGCTCGCGGCGATGATCGAGAAACACAAGATCACCGCGATGCAGGCGACGCCCTCGCTCTGGGCGGCCCTCCTGGAAGCGTCCGACACAGACCTTTCCGGGGTACGCGCACTGGTCGGCGGCGAGGCGTTGCCCGCATCGGTCGCGGCGTCCCTGCGCTCGCGTGCCGCGTCCGTGGTCAACCTCTACGGCCCGACCGAGGTCACCGTCTGGGCCACCAGCGAGACCGTCGCCGAGAACTGGAACGGCTCGATCGGACGGCCGTTGCCGGGCGTCTCCGCCTACGTGCTGGATGGTCTTCTGCAAGCTGTGCCGCCGGGCGTTGCCGGTGAGCTCTATCTCGGCGGTCCTCAGGTGGCCCGTGGCTATCTCGGCCGTCCCGGCTTGACCGCGACCCGCTTCGTGGCAGGCCCCGACGGCACCCGCCTGTACCGAACGGGTGACCTGGCCCGCTGGCGTGACGGCCACCTGGAGTACCTCGGCCGGACCGATCACCAGGTGAAGGTGCGTGGCTTCCGCATCGAACTGGAGGAGATCGAGGCGGTGGCGCTGTCCCATCCGTCCGTGACACGCGCGGTGGTGGCGGCCCGGGGTGATCGGCTCGTCGCCTACCTCACGGTTGCGCAGGACTTCTCACAGGCGTCGCTGACAGTATTGTTCGAGTCATCGCTGCCGGGCTACATGATTCCGGCGGTCTGCCAGGTGCTCGAGACCCTCCCGCTGACCCCGAACGGCAAAGTGGACCGCAACGCCCTGCCGGAGATCACACTGCCTGCGGCGCCGGCCTCGGAAACACCCCGATCCCGTGCGGAGGCAGCCGTCGCACGTCAGGTGGCAGCCGTTCTGGGCCTGGAATCGGTGGGAGTGCACGACGACTTCTTCGCTCTGGGCGGGCATTCGCTGCTGCTGGTGCGGCTGGCAACGGCGTTGCGCGAAGAACTCGGCGCTGACATTGCGGTGGCCCGGCTCTTCACCGCACCGACAGTCGCCGGGGTGGCTCGATTGCTCGACGGCGAGACCCCCGGCGAGGATGCGCTGGCTCCTGTCTTGCCGCTGTCCCCGGGCAGGCACGGGACGCCGTTGTTCTGCTTTGCGCCTGCCAGCGGATTGGCTTGGCAGTTCGCGGGTCTCAAGCGGTTCGTGGATGCGCCCCTGATCGGGTTGCAGTCACCGCTGCTCGCAGGAGGAACCCTGCCGGCGACCATGGCAGCCCTCGCAGTCGAGCACGCCGACCGCATCGAGTCGGCACAGCCGGCCGGTCCGGTCCGGCTCCTGGGATGGTCCTTCGGTGGCGCCCTGGCGCTCTGCACCGCAGCCGAGCTGCAAGGACGAGGCCGCGAGGTCACCTTCGTGGGAATGCTCGACGCCCGCCGCGACGCGGTCTCCGCGCCGTCGACGGTGGCCGGGTTGCTGACCGAGATGGGCTATACCGTCCCTTCCACGAACCTGACGGTGGAGCAAGCAGTCGGTTTTGTGCGGGACGCCGGTGGTGCGGTGGCATCCCTGACCGATGCGCAGATCGCTCTGGTCCTGGAGAACTACCTGGCCAGCGATCGCCTGATGGCATCCGCCGAGTACACGCCCTTCGACGGCGAAGTCTTCTTCGTCGAGGCGACGGTGCCGGAGCAGGGTTTCAGCGGTCCCGGTGCTCCTGCTTGGAGCCCTTTGATCACCGCAACGACGGTCCACGAGCTGCCGGTCGCCCACTCGGAGCTCCTGGACCCGGCGACTCTGGAGAAGCTGGGCCCGATGCTGTCGGCTGAACTCGGTGGCATTTCCTGACCGGCAGAGCAAAGGTCAGGTAACCGCAGATCAGCCTGGTCCACGCCTGCGAGAGCGGCGTGGACCAGGCTTGCTGCTTTCCGGAACGGCCCAGGATCGCAGTTCGGCCTGAGCGGTGCTGGTCACCGAAGGCAGAACAAATGATCCGGGCGCGCCGTTGGTGAGTGCTTGCGATGCGCACGAGCCCAGTCCGGTAACGCAGGTCTAACAAACAGGCCAACAAAGCAGGCCGAGAACGCGGGCTCGTCGGAGCAGACCGAGCTAACGGGCCGAGAACGCGGGGCCTGCGAAGGAGACCGACTAAGCGGAACGACGGAGCAGGAACGACGGAGCAGGAACGACGGAGCAAGGCCGCCGGAGCAAGGCCGCCGGAGCAAGGCCACGGAACAAGGCCATCGGGAACAGGCCGACAAGGCCGGGCCGGGGGACCAGGCCGAGATCGCAGGCCAAGCCTGGAGGCCGCGGTTGAGATCGGCGTCGGGTCGGGGTGAGTTGGTGGGCTGTGATGAACCGATCCGGGGAGGTGCCCGTGTGGAGGGCATACGGTTTCGATTGATCACGGAAGGGGCGCAGTTATGCGATCCTCGCGAATGCTTTCATTTGCCGCGGCTGCTGCGGGGAGTGCGCTGCTGCTGGCTGGGTGTGGGAACGATTCTCCTGCCGCACCGGGTTCAGGGGAGCCCGCGCCTAGCGCCGCTGCGAGCGCCGAGGCGGGTGCGGGTGCCGGTGAGGCGTTCGCTGATGCTGCTGCCGGGCTTGCCATGCAGGCCGGGACGGCTAAGACGAGTAATGCCGCGGCTGGGACCGGGGACTGGGCCGCGCCCAAGGGTGGGGTCGTGACCGGGGATGCTGCTGTGGAAGCTCAGAAATGGGTTCAGCTGACGGCGACCAGGCTTGAGGGGCTGGGCAAGATTCTGGTGAACGGGGCCGGCTTGACTCTCTACCGCTTCGATGAGGACACGGCCAAGCCTTCCAAGGCGACCTGCAACGGGGAGTGTGCTGCGAAGTGGCCGCCGGTGACCGTCAAGGCCGGGGGGAAGATCTTCATTGCCGGGGTGGCCAAGAAGGATGTCGGTGTCGTCAAGCGTGATGACGGGGCGTTGCAGGTGACCGTCAAGGGATGGCCGGTCTACCGGTTCGCCAAGGACGTCAAGGCCGGCGACGCGAAGGGTCAGGGTGTCGGTGACACCTGGTTCGGTGTACGCCCGGACGGCGGCAAGGCCGGTACCGAGGCCACCGAGCCGACAACGGCCCCGGAGCAGGGCAGCGACCAGCAGGGCGACGAGCAGCAGGGCAACCAGCAGGAGCAGGGCGGCAAGCAGGAGAGCATCCCTGCGAAGCGGGTCGTGTTGTTCAGCGGGTTCTCGTTCAACGTCTTCGATGACGATGCAGGTTCGCAGGTGATCGAGCCCGCGACCGCTCCTGACGGCGGATGTGTCAATGCTCTCGATCCCGGTACGGCTTCCTCCATCGCCTTCGACGGGCTGGTGAAGGTGTGGACCGGGGCGGACTGCACCGGTGAGTCCAAGGAGCTGGGTGCCGTGGACGCCGAGAACGTCGGGGGCATCGCCGACCTGCGGGATATCGACTTCAACAACAAGATCCAGTCGGTCAAGCTGCTGGGCTGATGCTGAGCCAGGGACCGGGTGGGCGAGGCGCAGGGGCATTGGCGAGCGAGCTCAGCGCGTACTGACAGCAAGGGCGGCCGGATGAACCGGCCGCCCTGACTTGTGCAGTGAGCTCGGGCTTGTGCAGTGAGCTCGGGCTTAGGCAGTGAGCTAAGGATTGTGCAGTGAGATCGGGCTTGTGCAGCGAACTCAGGACTGGTTGGAGAGGTCCGTCACCGGGGTCGCGGGGTCGCCGTCGGTGGCGGCCTTGAGCTGCGGGACCAGGATGTCCAGGGCGTAGAGCAGGGCGTCGGGGCCGCTGTAGGCCAGCGCGCCGGCGAGCGGCGTCTCGAATGACGTGTAGAGGGTGCGGTCCTCGGTGACGACCTTGAGGCGGGCGAAGGCCGGGGAGGTCAGCATGTCCTTCTTGGCCGCGCCGTTGACGAACAGTACGTCGCGGTCGAGCAGGTCCAGCCGTTCCTCGCTGACGTCGTCCTTCTCGGTCTGGACCGCGAAGCCGAGGGCGTCGAAGAGGGCGCGGCGGGGGTCGTTGGCGCCGAGGAGCCAGTGCTGGCCCTTCTCCGGGCCGAAGTCGACGACCAGGGTCTTGCCGGCGAACTGGGGGTTGGCGGCCTTGGCCTCGTCGATCTTGGCCTTGACCTTGTCGACCAGGGCCTGGGCCTCGGTGGACTTGCCGAGTGCCTTGCCGATGGTCAGGGTCTGCACGTCCCAGGGGGTCTCCTCGTCCTTGTACTGCTTGGACTGGATGACCGTTGGGGCGATCTGGGAGAGCTTGTTGTAGGTCTCCTGGTTGATGGTCTCGTAGATCGCGATGATCAGGTCAGGGTTCTGCTTGATGATCGCTTCGTAGTTGATCTCGGCGGAGAACGTCGGGAGCTGCTTGCCGGCGAGGGCTGTCTTCACCCACGGGTAGGTCGGGTACTCGGTGAACCACTCGCGGGTCGCGACCGGGACCACGCCCAGGGCCAGCGTCGGGTCCTGGTCGTTCCAGCCGACCGTGACCACCCGCTCGGGCTTCTTCTCGATGGTGGTGGATCCGAACTTGTGCTCGATGGTCACCGGGAAGGCCGCCGCTGCCGAGCCGGAAGCCGCGGGGGTCGCGGCCTCGTCCTCATCGGAGGCGCAGGCAGTGGCGGTCGTGATGGCCAGCAGGCCGGCTGCCGCGACGGTGAGGACCCGTCGCCAGCCGCGGTTGCGGGGGGTCATATGTGCTCCTGTGGGGGTGGTCGTCCGTTGGCTCGGTAGTGAGGTTAGGTTAGGCTACCTTTGCTTCGCGAGGGGGGATGCCCCGCGACCTTCTGGACCTTTTGGAGGACCACAGACATGCAGCGGACCCTGCTCGGCGGCAAGATCCACCGCGCCACGGTTACCCAGGCGGATCTGCACTACGTCGGTTCCATCACCATCGACAAGACCCTGATGGACGCCGCTGACCTCGTCGAGGGCGAGCAGGTGCAGGTCGTCGACATCGACAACGGCGCCCGGCTGGTCACGTACGCGATCGAGGGCCCGGCCGGCTCCGGGGTGATCGGCATCAACGGCGCGGCCGCGCGACTCATCTCCGTCGGTGACCTCGTCATCATCATGAGCTTCAAGCAGGTCGACGAGGCCGAGCGCGCCGACTACGTACCGTGCGTGGCCCACGTCAACGAGCGCAACGAGCTTGTCGAGATCGGCAGCGACCCGTCCCAGCCGGTGCCGGGTTCCGAGGACCAGATCTCCAGCAAGGTTCTGGTTCACTGAGATCATGGGAGCGCTGACGATCTGCCGGGACTGTTGCTGCGGCGACAGGAAAAAACACCCGGAAGTCGATCACGACGCGCAACTCGAGGCTTTCCGCGGCGCGGTGGGGGACAGGCATCGGGTACGCGTGAGCGAGTGCCTGAGCGTGTGTGAACGGTCCAATGTGGTCGTCGTGCACCCGACCCCCGCCGCCCGCCGCGACGGCGCCCGCCTGGTCCATCTCGGCGATGTCCTTGAAGATCACCTGGTCGGGGCGGTCGTCGGATGGCTGGACGCCGGTGGCCCCGGCGTCGCCCAGGTCCCGGGTGAACTTGCTGAACGCGTATTCAACCCGGCCGACTACGCGGACTGAGCATCGTGGACAGGTCTATGCTTGCGCGCGACGATCGAGCAAGTTGCAGACGAACCCGAAGGAAGCGCACGTGGCAGACGGCACGGCCGCCCCCGGCGGCGGCGAGCGTGATATTCCCAAGCTGGACACGACGGTGCCGCAGACGGCACGGATCTGGAACTACCTGCTCGGCGGCAAGGACAACTTCGCGGTGGACCGGGAGGTGGGCGACCAGATCATCGCCGGCCTGCCGCAGCTCGCGGAGAACGCTCGCCTCTCCCGGGCATACCTCGCGCGTGCGGTGCGTTACCTCGCCGGGGAAGCCGGCATCCGGCAGTTCCTCGACATCGGCACCGGGCTGCCTACCGCCGACAACACCCACGAGGTCGCCCAGTCGGTTGCCCCCGACTCCCGGATCGTCTACGTCGACAACGACCCGCTCGTGCTCGCGCACGCCAGGGCGCTGCTGACGACCAGTTCCGAGGGTGCGACCGACTACATCGACGCCGACATCCGCGACAGCAAGACGATCCTCGGTGAGGCCGCCCGTACGCTGGACCTCGACAAACCGGTCGCCCTCATCCTGATGGGCATTCTCGGTCACATCGAGTCCGACGACGAGGCGCGCGCCATCATCCGGTCCTTCACCGACCACCTGCCGTCGGGCAGCTACGTGGCGATGTACGACGGCAGCGACACCAGCCCGGACAACACCGAGGCGGTGCGCATCTGGAACATCTCGGCCAACCCGAAGTACCACCTGCGCACTCCCGAGCAGTTCGTGGGACTCTTCGAGGGGCTGGAGATCGTCGAGCCCGGCGCGGTGTCGGTGACCCGCTGGCACCCCGAGCCCGGCGCGGAGAACGCGAATGAGATCGACCAGTACGCCGTTGTCGGGCGCAAGCCGTAATCAGAGAGCCATGCCGGTGAGCGCACCAGAGCAGAACGGCGGGCCCACGGTCCGCCGGTTGCAGCTCGGCGCCCGCCTGCGGAGTCTGCGCCTGGCCGCGGGGATCTCCCGCGACCAGGCCGGCTACGAGATCCGCGGGTCCGAATCCAAGATCAGCCGGATGGAGCTGGGCCGCGTCGCGTTCAAGGAGCGCGACGTCATCGACCTGCTCAAGCTCTACGGGGTCACCGACGACGGGGAGCACGAGCGTCTGCTGGCATTGGCGCGCGAGGCCAATTCGCCGGGCTGGTGGCACTCGTACGGCGATGTGCTCACCACGTGGTTCCAGAACTATCTGGACCTCGAACAGGCCGCCGAGCTGATCCGCACGTACGAGATCCAGTTCGTGCCGGGACTGCTCCAGACCGACGCGTACGCCCGAGCGGTCATCATGCTCGGACACGGCACCGCCTCAGCCGAGGAGATCGACCGGCGCGCCGACCTGCGCATGGCCCGTAAACAGCTCCTCACCCAGGAGCAGTCCCCGCGGCTCTGGGCGGTGATCGACGAGGCGGTCCTGCGCCGTCCGATCGGCGGCCGTGAGGTGCTCCGCGAGCAGATCCGCTATCTGATCGACGTCTCCACCCAGCGCAACGTACGGCTACAGGTGATCCCGTTCCAGTCCGGTGGCCACGCAGCCGCCGGCGGCGCGTTCTCCATCCTGCGCTTCTCCCACCAGCACCTGCCCGACGTCGTCTACATCGAGCACCTGACGTCCGGCCTCTACCTGGACAAACGCGAGGACGTCGACCACTACGCGGCCGCGATGGGCCGCTTGGTCATCGAGGCTGAGCAACCCGACCGTACCCAGGAACTCCTCCGGAAAGCCCTCCGCGACCTCGAAGATTGACCACTTGTCCGGACCGGCGGTCGGCGCCGGTCCGGACAAGAGGGAATCCCGGCCTGATCGGGGAAAGTCGCTGGCGGTGGCTTGACGGTGCCGTGAAGATCGCTGGATGCATGTATTCGGCGAGTTGGTGAAGTTGCGGGCCATGGGGCCTTCGGATGCCGAGGCTCTGTGGCGGTGGAACCACGATCCGGTGGTCATGCGGTGGATGCATGAGAACTATGCCCAACCGCTGGAACGTACGCGTGCCTGGCTCGAGGAGCGGCCGCGGAACGAGTACGGCAATGTGCTCTTCGGGATCGAGACGCTTGCCGGGCAGACACTCATCGGGCTGATCGTGTTGCGCGATGCCGAGCCTGAACTGGGCTGCGCCAAGATGGATATCTACATCGGTGAGAAAGACCACTGGGGCAAGGGGTACGGGACCGATGCCGTGCGCACGGTGTGCCGCTACGGATTCGACAAGATGCGGCTGCACAAGATCTCTCTGACCGTCGTCGCGGCGAACGAGCGGGCGCAGCGGGCGTACGAGAAGGTGGGCTTTGTTGTTGAAGGTCGGCTTCGCAGCTGCTTCCGCAGGGACGGGGAGTGGTTCGACGAGCTGACGATGGGCTTGCTCGAGGGGGAACTGCGGTGAGGACCACAACACTCGGTAGTAAGGGTCCACAGGTCGGCGTCGTCGGTCTGGGGTGCATGGGGATGACGCATGCGTACGACCTGGGTGCCACGCGGGATGATGTGACATCGATCTCGGTCATTCATCAGGCGATCGATCTCGGGATGACGCTGATCGACACGGCCGACGTGTACGGGCCGTTCACCAACGAGGAACTGGTCGGGAAGGCCCTGGCCGGCGGGTGGCGTGACCGGGCCGTGCTGGCCACCAAGGTCGGCCTGCTCTCGGCGGGCACCGCGGGGCTGGTGCGCGACGGGAGCCCGGAACACGTCCGCACGTCGATCGACGACAGCCTGAAGCGGCTCGGCACCGATCATGTGGACCTCTACCAGCTGCATCGCGTCGACACCGCCGTGCCGATCGAGGAGACCTGGGGCGCCATGGCCGAGGTTGTCGCGGCCGGTAAGGCGCGGCTGATCGGGCTCTCCGAGGTGAGCGTCGAGGAGATCAAGCGGGCGCAGGCTGTGCACCCGGTCGCGTCCGTGCAGTCCGAGATGTCGCTGTGGACCAGGGACGCGCTCGACGACGTGCTGCCTTACTGCGCGGAGCAGGGCATCGCGTTCTTACCGTTCTCGCCGCTCGGGCGGGGGTTCCTGGCCGGCCGGTTCGCTTCCTTCGATGACCTGCCGCAGGACGACTTCCGGCGCGGGCTGCCGCGGTTCCAGCAGGACGCGCTGCGCGCCAACCTGGAGATCGTCGGCCAGGTGCGCGCGGTTGCTGAGCGGATCGGGTCCAGCCCCGCAAGGGTTGCGCTTGCCTGGGTGCTCGCGCAGGGCCGGTACGTCGTGCCGATCCCCGGCACCAAGACGCCGAAGTACCTGACCGACAACGCAGGTTCCGCCGACGTCATCCTCGGAGAGGCCGAACTCGCCGAGCTGAACGCCTTGCCTGCCCCGGAAGGCGGCCGTTACTGAGGCCCCCGCGGGGAAATACCGAAGTCCCGCGGGGGCGAATACTGAGTGCGGCCTGCGTTCCTACTCAGGCGAAGGCCGGCTGGTGAGGTAGCCGCCCATGGTGGTGAAGTACTCGTGGGCGGCCAGCTCCGTGCCGTCCTCCGTGCGTACCTTGGTGATCAAAAGGGCTTTGCTGCGGCCGCGACGGGCCTCGGCGCCGGCGACAACCGCGACCCCGTCGCCCTCGCGGTAGAAGATGCGGCCCGGGGTGCCGCCGTAGACGGCCTCGGAGACGCGGGCGGAGATGATCTCCAGGCGCTGCTGTTTGTGGAAGCAGAAAGCCTGCGGGTAGGGCGCTGACTGGGCACGGACCAGGCGGGACAACTCCTCGGCGGTCCAGGTCCAGTCGATGCGGATGTCTTCCTCGGAGCGTTTGTGGAAGAAGCTGGCCTTCGAGCGGTCCTGCGGCACGAAGTCCCTGCGGCCTGAGGCGATCTCGGCGAGACCGTCGACGGTGATCGGGCCGAAGAGCTCCAGCGTTTTGTGGAACAGGTCGGTGGTGGTGTCCTCGGGGCCGACCGGGACGGCGCGCTGCAGGACGATCGGTCCGGCGTCGAGGGTGTCGTCCATCATGTGCGCGGTGACGCCGACCTCGGGTTCGTCGTTGAGCAGGGCCCAGATCAGGGGCGAGAATCCCGCGTACGCCGGGAGCAGCGCATCGTGCACGTTGAGCGTCCCGAAAGCCGGCAGTGTGAAGATGCGCGGCGGGATCCAGGTGCGCCAGTTGGTGGCGACGATGACGTCCGGCGCGACCTGTTTGAGGGCTTCGTAGAGCTCCTCGTCGTCCGGCCGTTCGCGGACCATGACGGGCACGCCGGCCTCGCGCGCGAGCTCCTCGACGGAGTCCGACCAGACTTTCTCGTAAGCACCTTCACCGCGCGGGTGGGTTACCACCATGGCGACGTCGTGCTCCGAATCCAGCAGGGCTTGCAGGGTTCGGTGCCCCCACGTCTGGAAGCCGAACATGACGACCCGCATGAATATCTCCTCATCCGACACCGTGGACTTGAGCGTCTGGGCTTAGGTTAGGCTAACCGAAATCCGGGGTCAGAACGGCCCCGCCGTGGAGGGACGGACATGTCTGAACCTGAACTCGATGTCGTGGGGATCGGCTTCGGCCCGTCCAATCTGGCCTTGGCTCTCGCGGTGTCGGAACATAACGGCGCCGGCGGTTCCCCGGTCTCCACACGGTTCCTCGAGCGACAGGCCTCCTTCGGATGGCATCGCGGGATGCTGCTCGACGACGCCACCATGCAGGTCTCGTTCCTCAAGGACCTGGTGACCCTGCGCAACCCGACCAGCGAATTCAGCTTCCTGCGCTACCTGCACAGTCGCGGACGGCTGATCGACTTCATCAACCACAAGAACCTGTTCCCGCTGCGTGCGGAGTTCCACGACTACTTCACGTGGGCCGCCGAGCAGGTCGCCGACCAGGCCACCTATGACGCCGAGGTGCTGTCGGTGACCCCGGTCGAGGATGCCCGCGGTGAGGTCGGCGCGGTCGACGTACTGTCCCGCCAGGGCGGCAGGCTCACCACCCACCGGGCCCGCAACCTGGTCATCGGCACGGGTCTGCGTCCCCGGCTGCCCGAGGGCGTCACCGCCTCGGACCGGATCTGGCACACCAGCGACCTGTTGCACAAGCTCCCGCTCGTGCGAGGAACCCGTCCCCGCCGTTTCATCGTCGTGGGTGCAGGCCAGAGCGCGGCCGAGGCCGTCGCCACCCTGCACACGGAATTCCCCGAGTCCGAGGTCTGCGCGGTCTTCTCCCGGTACGGCTACTCGCCGGCCGACGACAGCTCCTTCGCCAACCGCATCTTCGACCCGGACGCGGTGGACGAGTTCTTCAGCGCCCCCGAGGAGGTCAAGCGGCAGCTGATGGACTATCACAGCAACACGAACTACTCGGTCGTCGACATCGACCTCATCAACGACCTGTACCGCCGCCAGTACCAGGAGAAGGTTCTCGGCCGCGAACGCCTCCGCATGATCAACGTCTCCCGCATGACGGGCGTCGCGGACGGCCCATCGGGCGCGGTTGCCAGCATTCAGTCGCTGGTGACGGGCGAGACCAGCACCCTCGAAGCGGACGTGGTGGTCTGCGCGACGGGCTACCACCAGGCTGACCCGTACGCCGTGCTCGGTGACGTGGCCGCCCTCTGCCACCGTGACGCCCAGGGACGGCCGAAGGTGGAGCGTGACTACCGCGCGGCGACCGACCCGCGCCTGCGGGTGGGCATCTACCTGCAGGGGGGTACGGAGCACACGCACGGCATCACCTCCGCGCTGCTCTCCAACACGGCGATCCGAGTCGGCGAGATCCTCGGTTCGGTGGTCACCCGTCGCACGGCGCCGGCATTGATCGCAGCTTGACCCGAGCTCCGGCCGCAGCTTGACCCGAGCTCCGGCCGCAGCTTGACCCGAGCTCCGGCCGCAGCTTGACCCGCGGCCAGGTCGCGGCTCGGCCCGCGGCCGGTGGGGTCAGGTCCGTGGTGTCTTGGTGCCGTGCACCCGGGTGTATTCGGCGGCGAGCCATTCGCCGAGCTCGTCGATGAGCGTGAGGAGGGTGGTGTGGTCCCCGGCAGGGTTCCGCGCCACCCGCAACGCGTCACGCATCTGCCCGGCGTGGTCGGGGTAGTAACCGGCGAAGATGTCGGTGGATCGTTCGAGGTCGCTGGTCCAGCTGCCCCATCGCGGCATGACCAGCGTGAACCCGGTGCGGATCAGCCGGCGGGCCAGCACGCGACTCAGCGCCGGGTCATTGACGGCGAGCCTGCGCCGCCATTCGGGGAGGACCAGCCCCAGATCCCCGTTCGTCTCCCGGGCCAGCAGCGACGTGGGGAAGTAGGCCGGTAGCTGCTCGGCGAGGTCGTCGCCCACCAGCGGCGTGCAGAGGCACGCGGTGAAAAATCCGAGATCGTGACGTTCGAGATCGCTCAGCAGGGTTCGCGTACTGAACAGCAGGATCCCGGCTCCGTCGATCTGCGGGAAGTACCGATCAAGATCTATTTCCAACGTACGCGCGTCAGCGCGCTCCTTCTCCCCTGGCTCCTCGCGCAGCGCCAGCATGAGGTCCAGGTCGGAGACGCCGGGTGTAGCCGTGCCGCGTGGAATGCTGCCGTAAATGTATGCACTGTGCAGGCGTTCCGGGCCGAAGGTCGAGGCGATCCTCGTCCGTGCCGCGGCGACGACCGGCGCGAAATCGGCCGGTACCCCCTCGAGGTTGCCTTCGCGGGGGATTCGGGTTGGTTCGGGCATGGCGTGACGGCCCATCCGTGAGCCGCCGCGGCGGCAAAGTTTGTTGTGACCGGGCGGTCACGGAGTGATATTTGCTGGTCAGTGGGGGTCTGCCGGTAAAGCTTCACAGAATGCATCGGGCATCGGCGGGCGTCGAAGCAACGTAACGAGCGTTAGGTGCCCGGCCTGCGGTTTTCCGGCGCAAGGGGGTGAAGATCGACCTAACTTCCAATGTCGACTCATCCGTTCAGACGAACTGCGTTCACGGATGTTGTTCTTGGTCGTCACTCAGAGGAAACTCAGCCCTCGCGTTGATCCCTCCCCCTCGACGCTCAAGGACGTGTGATGACCCACCCCCACGAAACCGTTTCCTCGACCCCGCGAAAGCGAAGTCCCCTTCCCTGGGTGCTTCTCGCGGTTTTCATCGTCGCCCTCGGCGTGGTGCTCGTGCCGCGCCTGATCGGCGAGGACTCCCAGGCCCCGGCACCCGTCGCCGAGTCCGAGGCGGACCCGCTGCTCACCGCGGTCAGCAAGTGCGACCAGGGCAAGCAGCAGTTCCTCAAGCTCTCCGACAAGAACAAGACGCTGAATGTGAGCGGCGCCGGGAAGAAGTTCCCGGTCGGTCTCAGCGAGGACGGCCTGAACTGCGTGTTCAGCACGCTGAGCATCCCGGGCGCACTCAGCGACCGGATGACCACCACGGTCGCCGCCGACGGCAAGCTCGAAGGTGACTGGCCCGGCTTCAGCGTCACGTGGACCAACGACCCCGACAAGGGCCTCGACTTCACCGTGACGCAGACCGACTTACCGTCGGCCAGGAACAACAAGCACGCGCCGGCCGGCTGACTACCGGCCGGGAACAAGCAAGCACGACGCGGGCCGGCTGATCGTCGGCCGGGAACAGGCAAGCACGACGCAGGCCGGCTGACTGCCGGCCTGCGTCGTTGGCGGGCCTACAGCGACAGCGTCGCGGTGAGACGCGGATCGTCGAGGGCATGGGCGGCAGTGATCGCGTACGCGCCCGGCACCGTGTGCCAGCCCTCGTCCCAGACCTGCCAGGTCCGTTCGGGCAGCGGGATCCGCACGGTGACGGTCTCGCCCGGGTGCGCCGTGACCGGGACGAAACCGGCGAGCCAGCGTTGCGGGCGCCCCGGCAGCACACCCCGCGGACCGACACCTGAGGGTGCTTCGCCGCTCGGGCCCGCGTACACCTGGACGATCTCACGCCCTGTGCGTGCGCCCGTGTTCGTCAGGGTGACCACAGCCTCGGTCGCTGTTACCGCGAGTGTCTCGTAGGTCCAGGTCGTGTAGCCCAGCCCGTGCCCGAACGCGTACAGCGGTGGCACGCCGGTGAGGTCCCAGGCGCGATAGCCGATCATGACGCCCTCGTCGTAGGAAACGACCCCGTCACGGGGCTGGACCGCGAAGATCGGGCAGTCCTGTTCCCGGCGCGGCCAGGTGGTCGGCAGCCTTCCGCCGGGTTCCTGGACGCCGAGCAGCACATCGGCGAGTGCGGCGCCCGCCTCCTGGCCGGGGAACCAGGTGAGCACGATCGCCGCGACGTCGTTCGCCCAGGGCAGGAGGACGGGCGAGCCCGCGTTCACCACGACGATCGTGCGGGGGTTGGCCGCGGCTACGCGTACGACCAGCTCGTCCTGCCGGCCCGGCAGCGCCAGTGACGTGCGGTCGAAGCCCTCGGACTCGACCTGTTCGGTGGTGCCCACGACCACGATCGCGACATCCGATTCGCGGGCCAGTGCCACCGCCTCGTCGATCATGCCGTCGGCGGAAACCCCAGGACCCTGGTGGCCGAGCGTCGCGGAGACCGTGTGCGCCAGCCCCGGCTGGATGATCTGCCGCAGCACCACTTCCACGGGTACGCCCGAAGCCAGCTCGACGATCGCCCGATGCTCGCGGGGCGACAACAGCAGGTCGGCCCGTCCCGTGCCCGGGGGGTGCAGCGTGCCCACGTAGAGGTTGTGCCCGTCGACCACCAGCTCGAAGCTGCCGAACCCGGAAACCGCGAACGTGTGCTCACCGGATTCCGAGGGGGTGAACATGGTCCGCAGTTCGAGCCCGGTCACCTCGGCGGGGGCGATCGCGCCGGGCAGGTCACCGATCCACCGGACCGCCGCCGCCGGCACCTCGAAACGGTGGCCCGCGCCGAGCAGCGTCACCTCGGTGGGCTGCGGAAGCGCCGGAAGGAACGGCCGCGGATCGGCACCGACGGCGTGCACGACGTCGACGCCCGGCAGTGCGCGGCTCAGCCCCTCGAACGGGGAGATCACGTGCGGCGGGGTCACCTGCGCGCTGCCGCCGCCGAGGACCCGGGCGTCGGTGGCGAGCGCCCCGATCACCGCGATCTTCGTCAGCGCCGCGGCTTCGAGCGGAAGCGCGTAGTGCTCGTTGCGTGCGAGCACGAACGAACGGGCGGCCAGATCGTGCGCCACCGAGTCGCCGTCGAGCTGCTCCACGTACGGTTCCGTGGCAGCGCCGAGGGCACCGACCCGGGCAGCGAGCCGCAGCACCCTGCGTACCTTGTCATCGATCAGCTCTTCGGCCACCTCGCCGGAGCGGACCGCCGCGACCAGCTTGTCCCCCCACGGGTTCTCCAGGGCCGGCATGGCGATGTCGAGACCGCCGAGCGCGGCACCCACCGTGTCCCTCGCCGCGCGCCAGTCGGAGACGACGACCCCGTCGAAGCCCCACTCGTCCTTGAGCACGTCCGACTGCAGCGGCCCGTTCGACGCCATCGACAGCCCGTTGACGCCGTTGTACGCGCTCATCACGCCCCAGCCGCCGGCCTGCACGACCCGCTCGAACGGCGCCAGGTAGACCTCGCGCAGCGCGCGCGCACCGATACGTACGTCGACGGTCATCCGCTCGGTCTCGAAGTCGTTGCCGACCAGATGCTTCACCGTGGTGCCCACGCCGTGGTCCTGGACGCCGAGCACAAAACCCACCGCGATCTCGCCGGACAGCAGAGGATCCTCGGAGTAGCACTCGAAGTGCCGCCCGCCCAGCGGCGTGCGCTGCAGGTTCACCGTCGGTCCCAGCAACACGTGCACGCCCTTGCGCCGCGACTCCTGGCCGAGTAATCGACCCGCCGTACGCGCCATCGCGGGGTCCCACGTCGCGGCGAGCGCCGTGGGGGAGGGCAGGGCGATCGAAGGGTCGTCCGGCGCCCAGCCCGTGCCGCGTACGCCGATCGGCCCGTCGGACATGACCAACGAGCGCAGCCCGATGCGCGGTATCGCGGGCAGTGACCAGAAGTCCTGCCCCGCGAGCAGCGACACCTTCTCCTCGAGGGTCAACTGCTTGACCAGTTCATCAGTCATGGAAGCGCTCCCATCCGTGGTAACGGGCATGATCCTACGTACGCGTAAGTCGCCGCTCTAGGATCATCGCGGTGACTTCCGAACGCTTGATCCTCGCCCAGCGACGCCTCGAACGGGCAGCCCGACGTGCCCAGGCCGACGGAAGAGTGCCCGCGCTCTCCGCCGCCCTGTACCGCGCGGACCGTGACCCGTGGACATTCACCGTCGGTGACTCCGGCAACGAGGCCCACCCGCTGGACGACGACAGCCGCTTCCGCATCGGATCGGTCACCAAGACATTCACCGCGGTGCTGGTCCTGCAGGCCCGCGACGACGGCCTGCTCGACCTCGACGACCCGATCTCCGCGCACCTCGACGTCCCCGCCCACGGCACCGCGACGATCCGCCGGTTGCTCTCCCACACCGCGGGCTTCCAGCGCGAACCGCACGGCGACGTCTGGGACACCCTCATCGCCCCCGGTGACCGGCAGCTCCTCGACGACCTCGCCCGGGCCGAGCGGGTGCTGCCCAACAGCCGCCGCTTCCACTACTCCAACCTCGGCCTGGCCGTCCTGGGCCAGCTCGTCGCCGCACTGCGCGGTGGCACCTGGGACTCGGTCCTGCGAGAACGCATCCTCGACCCGCTCGGCCTCAGCGCGACCACCGTCGAGCCCACGGCCGACGCGGCCGTCGGCTACCTGGTCGACGCCTACTCCGACACCGCCCGCCCCGAACCGCAGCTCGAACTCGGCGGGGCGTCCCCGGCCGCCCAGATCTGGAGCACGGCGGGTGACATGGCCCGCTGGGCGGCGTTCCTGACCAGCCCCGACATCATCGACCCCGGCGCACAGGTGCTCGCCCCGGCCAGCCTCGACGAGATGCGCTGGCCGCTCACCACCACCGACGAGACGCTCTGGTCCGGCGGCTTCGGCCTCGGCCTGATCCTGGTCCCGCAGGGCAAGCGGGTCGTGCACGTCGGCCATGACGGCGCGATGCCCGGCTTCCTCGCGGGTGTCTACGGCCGTCGCGGCGGCGAAGGCAACCCGGGCGCGCTCGGCGCGGCGGTCCTCGGCTCCTCGGGCACGGCCGGTGAGATCAACGACCTTGTCCACGAGCTGTTGCGGATCGCGGTGGAGGAGGACCCGGCGGAGATCCAGCCGTGGAAGCCGGGCCCGGCTGCCCCGCCGGAATACCGCTCGATCCTGGGCCCGTGGTGGAGCGAGGGCATGCAGTTCGTCTTCGCCTGGCACGACGGCGCGCTGCAGGCCCGCGGTGCCGAGGCCCCGGTGGACCGCCCACCGGCGATCTTCCGGCCGCTTCCCGAGAACCCCGACCTGCTGCGTACGCTCTCCGGCCGCGAAGCCGGCGAGCTGCTCCGCCTGACCCGCGACGAGGACGGCGCGGTGGTCCGGATGCACTGGGCGACGTACCGCTTCACCCGCATCCAGGAGACCTTCGACAACATCCCCGTCTCGTACGGCCCCGACGTCTGAGCCGCATTGATCTTCGTTCGCCCCCGATCCCGCACGAGCTGGGGGCCTGATCCCGCACGAGCTGGGGGAGAGTCTCGACACAGCGGCGCGGAAACCGGCGGTAATGGCCTCGGCGAGGTCGTGCCCGAGCGGATACGATGGCACGCGATCCTTACGCGCCGCCGTCAAGGCGGAGACGAGACAGAGAGCAGGTGGCGTAGGCCGTACGGCCGCCCCTATGACCGGCACCGAACACAGCAGCGCTGCCGCTCGGGTGCAGACCAAGATCTCGGTCGCTGACCCGAAGATCATGGTCAACCTGCTCGGCCCCAAGGACGAGATCCTCCGGCTCGTCGAGCGCACCCTCGTGAGCGACGTGCACGTGCGCGGCAACGAGATCACCATCACCGGTGCTCCGGCGGACAACGCCACCGCGGAGCGGCTCTTCTCCGAGCTCATCGAGCTCATCGAGAAGGGCGAGACGCTCACCGTCGACGCCGTGCGCCGCACGGCCTCGATGCTGGAGCAGAACACCACCGAGCGGCCCGCCGAGGTCCTCACCCTCAACATCCTGTCCCGGCGCGGACGCACCATCCGCCCCAAGACCCTCGGCCAGAAGCACTACGTCGACGCCATCGACGAGAACACGATCGTGTTCGGCATCGGCCCCGCCGGTACCGGCAAGACGTACCTCGCCATGGCCAAGGCCGTGCAGGCCCTGCAGGCCAAACAGGTCAGCCGGATCATCCTCACCCGCCCGGCCGTCGAGGCCGGCGAGCGCCTCGGCTTCCTCCCGGGCACGCTCAACGAGAAGATCGACCCCTACCTGCGCCCCCTGTACGACGCCCTGCACGACATGCTCGACCCCGAGACCATCCCCCGCCTCATGCAGGCGGGCACGATCGAGGTCGCCCCTCTGGCCTACATGCGTGGTAGGACATTGAACGACGCGTTCATCATTCTCGACGAGGCGCAGAACACGACTCCCGAGCAGATGAAGATGTTCCTGACCCGGCTCGGGTTCGGCGCGAAGATCGTGGTGACCGGTGACGTCACGCAGGTCGACCTGCCCGGTGGCACGACCAGCGGGTTGCGCATCGTGCGGGAGATCCTGAAGGGCGTCGAGGACGTGCACTTCGCCGAGCTGTCCTCGTCCGACGTCGTCCGGCACCGGCTGGTCGCGGAGATCGTCGACGCGTACGCCCGGTACGACGCCGAGCTGGAGCAGAACGACCAGCAGCCCGTGCGTGCGGTGCCCGGCCGGCCCAACCGCAGGCGTTGACGCTCCGGAAACACCGGGAAGCGCACAATGTAGGGCAGACAACTTCAGATGTAACGGCCCGGACCAGTTCTCTACTGGCCCGGGCCGCACCACCGAGTACCTTCACCGCCGGGTCCACCGGCGATGGGACCGATCGAATCAGGGGTAAAGCACCACATGTCCATCGAGATCGCCAACGAGTCGGGAGTCGAGGTCGAGACCGACGCGATTCTCGCGGTGGCCCGGCACGCACTCGAGGAGATGGGGGTCAACCCGCTCGCCGAGTTGTCGATCCTGCTCGTCGACATCGACTACATGACCGAGCTCAACCATCGGTGGATGGGCAGCGACGGCCCGACCGACGTGCTCGCCTTCCCGATGGACGAGGGCAGCGTCGACCACGGCCCCGGCGAGGCCGGCACCGGTGAGCCCGCCCTGCTCGGTGACATCGTGCTCGCCCCCGAGGTGGCCGCGAAACAGGCCGTCACCGCCGGTCACTCGGCCGCCGACGAGCTCCACCTGCTCACCGTGCACGGTGTGCTGCACCTGCTCGGTTACGACCATGCCGAGCCGGACGAGGAGCGCGAGATGTTCGCCCTGCAGGCACGGCTGCTGCAGAGCTGGCGCTCCGGGCGGCGGACCGGCGGTTAGCCGATGGACCCCTCTTCAGCACTACCGACCCTGAGATCCGGCTCCCTGCTGGCCGAGGGCGCCGCCGCGGGGCTGCCCGACGTCCAGCTGATCGTCTACGCGGTCATCCTGGTCTTCCTGGCCGGGCTGGCGTCGATGACCGATGCCGCGCTCGCCACCGTCTCGCCCGCGCGGGCCGCGGAGATGGCCCGTGAGGGTCAGCGCGGCGCCGCGGCGCTGGCCGCCGTCGCCGGGGACGTCGTCCGGCATCTGAATCTTCTGCTGCTGCTCCGGCTCATCTGCGAGCTGACCGCGACGACCCTGGTCGCGCTGGTCGCCGTCGACAGCTGGGGCGTCGGCTGGCGGGCCGCGCTCGTCACCGCGGGCGCGATGACGCTGGTCAGCTTCGTGGTTGTCGGGGTCGCGCCGCGCACGGTCGGGCGCCAGCACGCGTACGCCGTGGGTAAGGCCACCGCGCCGCTCGTGCGGTGGATCGGGCGGGTGCTCAACCCGCTGGCGTCGCTGCTGATCCTGATCGGTAACGCCGTCACGCCCGGTAAGGGTTTCCCCGAGGGGCCGTTCGGCAGCCAGGTCGAGCTGCGCGAGCTGGTCGACCTCGCCGAGCAGCGCGGCGTCGTGGAGCACGGCGAGCGCGAGATGATCCACTCGGTGTTCGCGCTGGGTGACACGATCGCGCGCGAGGTGATGGTTCCGCGTACCGAAATGGTGTGGATCGAGGCGCCGAAGACGCTGCAGCAGGCGCTGTTCCTGTTCCTGCGCTCCGGCTTCTCGCGGATCCCGGTGATCGGCGAGAGCGTCGACGACGTGCTCGGCGTGCTCTACCTGAAGGACGTCATCCGGCGCACCCAGAACGGCGACCCCGAGGCCCCGGCCATCGCGGTCGCCGAGCTGATGCGTTCCGCGACGTTCGTGCCGGAGTCCAAGCCCGTCGACGACCTGCTCTCGGAGATGCAGGCCGCCCGCACCCACCTCGTGATCGTGGTCGACGAGTACGGCGGCACGGCGGGCCTGGTCACGATCGAGGACATCCTCGAGGAGATCGTCGGCGAGATCACCGACGAGTACGACGTCGAGCGCCCGCCGGTCGAGCACCTGGACGACGGCGCGGTGCGGGTCACCGCCCGGCTGCCGATCGAGGACCTCGGCGAGATCTTCGGCGTGGAACTGCCCGCGGACGAGGTCGAGACCGTCGGCGGCCTGCTCGCCCAGACCCTGGGCCGGGTGCCGATCCCCGGTGCGACCGTCGACGTCGGCGGCCTGCACCTGATCGCGGAAGGCACGACCGGCCGCCGCAACCGCATTGACTCGGTGCTCGTACGTCGCATCGAGACGCCGTCGGACAACTCCGACGGCGAAGAGAACGCCCCCGAGACCGAGGAAAGACAGCACGCCGATGCCTGACCAGACCATTCCAGCTCCCCCCGCGGACACCGAACTCAGTGCGGAGGACGCGAAGCTGGTCACCCTGGCCCGCGGAGCCCGCGCCCGGGTGGGTGCCGCCGAGGGAGCATCGGTACGCGACCAGGACGGCCGCACCTATGCCGCGGCGACGGTGTCGCTCCCGAGCCTGAAACTGACCGCACTCCAGCTCGCGGTGGCGTCCGCGGTGGCCGCCGGCGCCAGCAAGATCGAGGCCGCAGCGGTGACCACCGAGGCGGACACCCTGGACGAGTCCGGCCGCGCGGCCGTGCGGGACCTGACGGCCGACGCGCCGATCCACGTCGCCGGCCCGACCGGCACGCTGCTGGGAACGGTGATCCGATGACCGATCCGGATCGGCAGCTCACTGCCGGGGAACGCAACGCCCAGCGCCGCCGCGAGCGTGCCGCCGCCAAGCGCGAGCAGGCCATCGAGGCGGGCCAGCGCGGGTCGGCATCGTCCACCCGCGGCGCCGGCGTGCCGAAGGGCCGCTCCGGTGCGGGCAAGCGCGGCACAGGCTCGGGCTCTTCCAGCTCGGGCACGGGCAAGCGGGGCGCGGCGGGCGGCGAGGCCGGTGCTGACACGGGTGCCGGTGGGCGTCGTGCGGCCGGGATGGGCAAGCGTGGCGCGGCTACCAGCAAATCCGGGTTCGGTGCCTGGGGACGTGCGACGACCACGGGTAGCACCAGGAGCGGGCGCGACGCCGACGGGCGCCGGGTTGCCGGGCGTGACGGAAACGCGCGACCCGGGGCCGGTGCTGCCGGGCGCGGTGTGGCCGAGGGTGGCAGCGCGGGGCGTGGCGGCGCGCGGAGTGGCTCCACGGAGCGAAGCGGTGCCGCAGCGCGTGGCGTAACCGACGGTGCGGTTGAAGGCCGCACCACCCGCGGTGTCACAGAAGGTGGCGCCGGTCGCGGTGGCGCTGGGCGTAGCGGGGCTGAAGGCGGCGCGGGGCGTGGGAGCGCGGCGCGTGGCGTAGCCGGGCGCGGTAGCGCCGAAGGCGGAGCCGGGCGTAGCGGAGCAGGCGCAGGCCGTAGTGGGGCCGGGCGTAGCGGAGCCGAAGGCGGGAGCGCGGCGCGCGGTGGCGCCAAGGAGCGCAGCGGCGACGCGAAGCGGCGGCCGGCGGCAGTTGAGGCGCTGGTCGAGAGCACCTCCAGCGTGGAGCTGCCCCCGAGTCAGGATGCTGGTCAGGCTATTTCGGCGCCTGTTGTGCGTACCGAGAAAAAGCGGCATCGGCACAAGGTGGCGACGCCGGCGAAGCCTGTTGATGATGTTTATCGTGCCGGTTTTGCGTGTTTTGTCGGGCGGCCGAATGCGGGTAAGTCGACGCTGACCAATGCGATTATCGGACAGAAGATCGCGATCACGTCGAATAAGCCGCAGACGACGCGGCACGTCATCCGAGGCGTGTTGCACAAGGAGAATGCCCAGCTCGTGCTGGTCGATACCCCGGGGCTGCACCGGCCGAAGACGTTGCTCGGGGAGCGGCTCAACGACCTCGTGCGCGAGACGTGGAGCGAGACCGATGTGATCGGCATCTGCTTCCCGGCGGACGAGGCGGTCGGGGCCGGGGACCGGTTCATCTCGGCCGAGATGGCGGAGCTCAAGGCGACCGTGATCGCCGTCGTGACCAAGGTTGACCTGGTGGGGCCGGCGGTGCTCGCGGAGCGGCTGCTGGCGGTGAGCAAGTTGTACGACTTCGCGGATATTGTGCCGGTCAGCGCTGTTTCGGGGCATCAGGTCGACAACCTGGTCGATGTGCTGGTGAGTCATCTGCCCGAGTCGCCGGCTCTCTACCCGGACGACGTGCTCACCGAGGAGCCCGAGCAGGTGCTGATCGGGGAGCTGATCCGCGAGGCCGCGCTGGAGGGTGTGCGCGACGAGCTGCCGCACTCGATCGCCGTGCTCGTCGACGAGATGATCGTCGAGGGGAACACCACGAAGATCTATGCGAACCTGTACGTCGAGCGGGACAGCCAGAAGTCGATCGTGATCGGGACCAAGGGTGCGCGGCTCAAGGATGTCGGCACCCGGGCCCGGGCCGAGATCGAGGCGCTGCTCGGCCGGAAGATCTATCTTGACCTGCATATTCGAGTGGCGAAAGAATGGCAGCGCGACCCGAAACTCCTGCGTCGCCTGGGCTTCTAGGTAGGGGTTCAATCCAAACGGGTTTGTGGAGTTGTTCACGACGGTTTGCAATCTCGATGGCTGGCTATATAGCCATCTACTATGCGGAATCGGTACCTGGACCTGTTGCGGGCCATCGCGATAGTTCGCGTGGTGGTCTACCACTGCACGGGCTGGGCGGCGCTCACCGTCGCCCTGCCCGCGATGTCGGTGATGTTCGCGATGGCCGGCTCGCTGATGGCGGCCTCGATCGACAGATCGGGGCCGCTCGCCGTTGAGCGCCGGTTGCGCCGGTTGCTGCCGTCGTTCTGGGTGATGTCGGCCATCGCGGTGCCTGCGATGCTGCTCAGCGGGCTGGCCTGGGACTGGAAGGTCCTCTACTGGGGCTTCCCGCTGCAGGACCCGCCGGCGAACTGGTGGGGCGCGATGGCCCTGAGCGCGACCTGGTACCTGCGGGACTTCCTGTGGTTCGTGCTGCTGTCGCCGCTGGTCCTGCCGATCTTCCGGCGCTTCCCGAAGACCGCGGTCCTGGTGCCGTACGCGGCGCTCGTGGTGATCACTTTCTCCGGGGTGACCGTTCACCCCATCGTGCACGACGCGGCGCTCTACGGCGGTGCGTGGCTGCTCGGGTTCGCCCATCACGACGGGATGCTGCGCAAGATCAACCGCAGGGTCCTCGTCGGTGCTGCCGGTGTGCTCGCCGCGGCCGGTGCGGCCTGGTTCCTCACCCACCCAGGACCCCGCGGGTACGACCTGAACGACATCCCGCTCGGCAACGCGCTCTGGTCCGCGGGGTTCATCCTGATCGCCCTCGGGTTCGCCCCGGTGGCCACCGCGGCGCGCTCCGGCAGGCTCGTGACGATCCTCAACGCCCGAGCCCTGACGATCTACCTGTGGCACGTGCCGATCATCGTGGGCGTCACCAAGTGGGGCGAGGCGCACGGGCTGCCGACCCGCGGCTGGGACGGCATCAGCTGGCGACTGGTCGTGGTCGGCACCCTGGTGACACTTGCCGTGCTGCTCTTCGGCTGGGCCGAGGACGCCGCGGGCGACCGCCCCCTGCGCCTGCTCCCGGGCAAGAAACCCCGCAACGCCCCGATATCACCCGCCGTGCCCGACGTCGCGGTGCCGGCCGGGACCAAAGCCGGCTGAACCGGACCCGCCTAGAACGTGGTGACCTTGATGTTGCCGCTGCCCGTGGTGACGCTGATCGAGTTCGTGGCGGCCGGGCTGTTGGTCAGGTTGCTCTCGACCTCGCCGGAGCCGACCTCGCTGCGGAACCGGTAGCTGCCGGTCGGCACGAGGAGCTCGACGTTGCCGCTCGACGCGTTCGCGGTCACCGAGGCGGGCTGGACCAGGTGCAGTTCGACATTGCCCGACCTGGCCTCGGCGGTGATCGGCTTGCCCCCGGTGAGTTCCAGGCCCTCGACGTTGCCCGAGGTGGTGTTCAGCGTGGCCGGGCCGCTGAGCGCGTGCGCCGTGATGCTGCCGCTGGTCGACTCCGCCTTGACCGCCCCGGCGATGCGCTGCAGGTAGATCTCGCCCGAGTTCACGCTGACGTCCGCGGTGCCGACGTCGACGAGCGAGATGTTGCCGGAGTGCAGCTCGCCGGTCACCTTCACCCCGGCGGGTGCCTCGATCTCGTACGAGACCCGGCAGCTCATGCCGCAGCTCGTGTCGACCTTCAGCGTGCTCCCCGTGATCGAGTACGACTGGCCGGGGTCGCGCCCGTCCGTGCGTACGATCCGCTTGATCCGTGTCTCGGTGATCGCGGCGGTCTTGACCGACACGTCCCCGCTGGAGCCGGACACCACGATGTCGGTGACCTTGACCTTCTCGGTGTCGTCGTAGGTCAGCTTGGCGCTGAGGCCGCGGTCGCACCCGGCGAGCGAGGCCGCCGCCGCAGCGGCGATCAGGGTGATGGCACCGGTACGCCGGATCAGGCTCGCGTTCATAAGAGAGACGCTATGAGTACGGGTACCCGCGCGGCTATCGGTCCCTCCACTGACCTGTCCCCGAGATGACCCTGAGATCCGAGTCAGGGTCTGTCGTACGCAAGGGGCACAATGTCGGGGTGCCCACCGGATACAAGCGTCAGCTCTACCGCGACGACGCGGTGGTTCTGCGCGTCCAGAAGCTGGGTGAGAGCGACCGGATCATCACGTTGCTGACCCGCCGGCACGGGCGGCTGCGCGCCGTGGCCAAGGGCGTGCGGCGGACCAGCTCGAAGTTCGGCGCCCGGCTGGAGCCGTTCGGTCACATCGACCTGCAGCTCGCGGGCGGCCCGGAAGGCGTGGGCAGCAGCCTGCACTCGATCAGCCAGGTCGAGGGGGTGAACCTCTTCGGCAAGAAGTTCCTCGAGGACTACCCGCGCTACACGGCTGCCAGCGCGATCGCGGAGACCGCCGAGCGGCTCAGCCCGGTGGAGCGCGAGCCGGCGTTGCGGCTGTTCCAGCTGACGCTCGGTGCGCTCAAGGCGCTGGCGGTGGGGGAGCACTCGACGACGCTCGTGCTGGATGCGTACCTCCTGCGTGGCATGGCCTTCGCGGGGTGGGCGCCGGCGATCTCCGAGTGTGCCGTCTGTGGCACCCCGGGCCCGCACGGTGCGTTCTCGGTGCCGGCGGGCGGGTCGGTCTGCCCCGACTGCCGGCCGCCGGGCGCTGCGCACCCCGCGCCCGCGACCCTGGCGTTGATGGCAGCTCTGACGAGCGGTGACTGGTCCGTCGCGGATCACACCGAGCCTTCCGTACGCCGTGAGTGCAGCGGCCTCGTTGCCGCCCACCTGCAGTGGCACATGGAGCGCAACCTGCGCGCCCTTCCGCTTGTCGACCGACGGGAGTCCCCGAAGTGACGCGTCCGCCCACCCCGCACCTCTCCGGCGCGAAACCGCCCGCCCTGCCGAAGGACGCGATCCCGAAGCACGTGGCGATCGTGATGGACGGCAACGGCCGGTGGGCCAAGGAGCGTGGGCTGTCCCGCACCAAGGGTCACGAGCAGGGCGAATACTCGCTGTTCGACACGATCGAGGGCGCCGTCGAGCTCGGCATCCCGTACCTCTCCGCCTATGCGTTCTCCACCGAGAACTGGAAGCGCTCCCCGGAGGAGGTCCGCTTCCTGATGGGCTTCAACCGTGACGTCATCCGGCGCCGCCGCGACCAGCTCAACGACCTGGGCGTCCGCATCGTCTGGTCGGGCCGGGCCGGCCGGCTCTGGAAGAGCGTCATCTCGGAGCTGCAGGAAGCCGAGGAGTTGTCGAAGAACAACAAGAAGCTCACCCTGCAGTTCTGCGTCAACTACGGCGGCCAGGCGGAGATCGCCGACGCCGCCGCCGCGATCGCCCGCGACGTCGCCGCCGGCAAACTCAAGGCCGACAAGGTCAACGAGAAGACCATCCAGCGCTACCTCTACCACCCCGAGGTGCCGGAGGTCGACATGTTCCTGCGCCCCTCCGGCGAGCAGCGCACCTCCAACTTCCTGCTCTGGCAGTCCGCGTACGCCGAGCTCGTCTATCTGGACACCCTCTGGCCGGACTTCGACCGCCGCCACCTCTGGTACGCCTGCGAGCTCTACGCCCAGCGCGACCGCCGCTTCGGCGGGGCGATCCCCAACCCCATCGCACCCCCGTCGGCGGCGATCCAGTGACCGCGACCCGCTGGCTCTACCTCGCCCGCCACGGCGACGCCGCAGAAACCGGAGGCCTGACGGACACCGGCCGCGAGCAGGCAAAACTGCTCGCCGAGCGGCTCTCCGACGTCCCTCTGGCCATCGTCACGCACAGCCCCCTGCAGCGCGCGGCCGAGACAGCCGCGGCGGTGCACGCCCCGTCCACCGAGATCTGGGCTGCGGCCGGCGACTACGTGCCGTTCGTCCCCGACCCGGTCCCGCCGGCTCTCGAGGGCTACACGCCGCAGGAACGAGCGGACGGCGCACGCTGGGCCGCCGAAGCCCTGGACCGCTTCGCCAAGCCGGTCGAGGGTGACATCGAGACCCACGAGCTGGTGATCACCCACGCCTTCCTGGTGGCGTGGTTCGTCCGCGACGCCCTGGGCGCCCCACCCGAACGCTGGCTGGGCCTCAACTCCGCCAACTGCGCACTCACGGTGATCCGCTACACGCCGGACCGGCCGCCGGCGCTCGTCCTCTTCAACGACCTTTCGCACCTGCCGCCGGAATTGCGCTGGACGGGTTTCTCCTCAGGGCTTGTCCCCCGGTAGCGCCGTTGCCGCTCCCAGAAACCCGTCCCAGGTGAGGCCGGTTCCCGGAGAGGCGGCCAGGTTGGCTCCCGCGCGGATTGCCGCGTAGGCCCGGCCGCCCAGCCGCATCGGCACGAGCAGGCGTCGCTGCCCGGTCTTTTTCAGGTACGCCCGGAGCAGCGCATCCATTCCCTCCACGCGCGGGCCGGCGAGGTCTTCGACAAGCCCTGCCGGCGCGCCGAGGGCAAGCTCCACGAGCCGGGTCGCCACCAGACCGGCGTCCAGCGGCTGGAACCTCACTCCCGCCGGGACGGGTATCACCGGCAGCTTCGTCATCTGACGGGCAACCAGCAGTGTCAGGTCGTGGAACTGTGTCGCCCGCAGTGTTGTCCATGGCAGCCCGGATTCCGCGATGACCCGCTCGGCGGCCAGCTGGTCGGCGAAGTAGCCGAACATCGCCCGGTCGACGCGGCTCACCACCGGGACCCGGTCCGCGCCGACCACCGAGATGAAGACGACGTGGGTTCCGGGCGCGAGGGCCCGGACGAGGATGCGTGCCTTGTCCACGTCCCCGCTGGACCCGCCGGCAAGATGCAACACCGTTGTGACGTCCCGGGCTGCTTGTTCGACGCCCGCACCCGTCGCGAGATCACCGGCTACGTATTCGACGCCGGCAAGACCGCTGGGATCACCAGGCACGTGTTTGACGCCGGTAAGAGCGGCGCGGTCGCCGGTCATGTTTTCCACGCCGGTAAGGGTGGCGGGCGGTGGGCGGCGGGTGAGGACCCGAAGATGGCCGGCTCCTTCGAGCAGGGGCAGGACGCGGCGGCCGAGGGTTCCGGTGCCGCCGGTGATGAGAAAGAGTGGGGTCATGTTGTCGGCCGTCACATTCTTCGGGGCTCAGGGGTCAAGGGGATGACACCCGGCGACGAAGGAATGTGACGTGACGGAGCAGCCGAACCTGGCCGAGCACTTCGAGGGCAATCGGGCGCGGTTGCGCGCTGTCGCGTACCGGATGCTCGGCTCGTTGAGTGAGGCCGACGATGCCGTGCAGGAAGCGTGGCTGCGTGCCGATCGGGCCGGGATCGCGGGTGTCGAGAATGTGCCCGCGTGGCTGACCACCGTCGTCGCCCGGGTCAGCCTGAACCTGCTCCGCGCCCGCCGGTCCCGCCGCGAGGAGCCGATCATGCCGGACCCGGTCGTCGACCCGGCCTCCGGAGTGGATCCTGAGCACGACGTACTGCTGGCCGATGCGGTCGGGGTCGCGCTGCTCGTGATCCTGGGGACCCTCACACCGGCCGAGCGGCTCGCGTTCGTGTTGCACGACATGTTCGCGGTGCCGTTCGAGGAGATCGCGCCGATGATCGAACGGTCACCCGCCGCGGCACGCCAGCTCGCCAGCCGTGCGCGGCGCCGGGTGCGGGGTCAGGCCCCCACCCCAGATCCCGATGTACGCGCTCAGCGCACGGTGGTCGACGCCTTCTTCGCCGCCGCCCGCGACGGCGACCTCGACCGCCTCGCCAGCGTCCTGCACCCCGACGTGGTGCTGCGCGCCGACGGAGGCACCGCCCGCGAACGGCAGACCGTCGTCCTCAACGGCCCCGACGCGGTGATCCGCCAGGCCCGGCTCGGCGCCCAGTTCTTCAACATCGCCCACCCTGCCCTGATCAACGGCGCGGCCGGCGCGGTGATCAGGGCCGGCGACCAGGTCCTGTCGATCATGGCCTTCACCGTGACGAACGGCCGGATCGCCGCCATCGACGTCCTCGCCGACCCCGACCGCCTCGCCACCCTGAACCTGTGAGGCACCCGGCTCGGCCCGGAACGGCCCGGCCCGGAACGGCCCGGCCCGGAACGGCCCGGAACGGCCCGGCCCGGAACGGCCCGGAACGGCCCGGCCCGGAACGGCCCGGAACGGCCCGGCCCGGAACGGCCCGGAACGGCCCGGCCCGGAACGGCCCGGCCCGGAACGGCCCGGCCCGGAACGGCCGGTTCCGGCTCGGATCTGCCCTGTCCCGGCCCGGGACGGGTGGCTCAGCTTGTGATGGCGTCGACCGCGACCGCGACGTCGGACAGGTCCGGCAGCACGATGTGTGCCCCGGCGAGGGTGAGCTCGGCCATGCTGTTCCCGCCCGTGGCGACGGCGACGGCGAGAGCGCCATTCGCGAGCGCGCCGGCGACGTCGTGCACGGTGTCGCCGATCACCACGGCGCGGAACTTCTCGCCGTACTTCTGCTGGGCTCGTTCCTGGGAGCGGCGCACGAGCGTTGCGCGTACTGAATCATCGGTGCCGTAACCACCCACCTGCGCGTCGAAGGCACCGGAGAGGTCGAAGGCCTCGACCTTCGCGGCCGCGACCTGCGGCACCTTGCCGGTGACCAGCGTCTGCACGACGTCGTCGCGGGCGGCGAGGGCATCCAGCACTTCGCGTACGCCGGGCAGCAGCGCACCTTGCTCCGCGAACAGATGGCGCGTTCCGTGCACCTCTTCTATGTACCGTTCGAAGAACCGTTCGGGAGTGCAGTCCGTGACCCCGTGCGAGGCGAACACCTCGGTGCAGATGTCCAGATCGGTGCGGCCGCCGAAGTCCGGCGTGATCTTCCAGTCGACGCCGGTGACCGCGGTGAAGGCGGTCATCCACGCCCGGCCCGCGACCCCGCCGCCGTGCAGCAGTGTGCGGTCGATGTCCCACATGACCAGCCGTCTCACTGCTCGGCCAGCCTCCGCTCGACATGCGCCACCTTCTCATGCAGCGCGTCGACGACCCCGGGCCGGATGTCGGCCTTGAGGGACAGGCTGACCCGTGGTGCCTGCGCGGCGACGACGTCGACAGCCTGCTTGATCACGGCCATCACCTCGTCCCATTCGCCCTCGATGGTGGTGAACATGGCGTCCGTGCGGTTCGGTAACCCGGAGTCCCGGACCGCTCGCACGGCGTCGGCGACGATGTCACCCACGGATTCGGAGACGCCGATCGGCGTGACGGAGAAAGCAACCAGCATGCGGCCATGATCCGCCAGAGCTGCGCGGATCGCTACCAGCCGCGTGCGGCGTCCAGGAGCAGATCACGCACCTTGCGTACGCCCGGATCGGCATCTGTTCCCGGACGTTGGACCAGATATCCGGTGTTGGTCGGCGGTTCGGCGGGTTTGTGCAGCTCGACGAGGCGGCCGGTGGCCAGTTCCTCGGCACACATGAACCGGGGGAGCACACTCCAGCCCGCGCCGGCGACAGTGGCCGAGAGCACACCGCGAAGGTCCGGGATCGTCATGGCGGGACGGGCGTTGAGCTGCTTGCCGAAGGCGCTGCGCCAGTAGCGGCGCGCGATCGGCAGGTGGTCCGCGTAGGTAATGAGGGGCATGTCCTCGAAGGCCGGCGACGGTACCTGCCAGGCCCACTGCGGCGCGGCGACCAGCACAAACTCTTCCACCATGAACGGCACAGAGCTGAATGCGCGGCTGCGCGGCCGCTGGGTGGAGATCACGAGATCATGCTGACCGGTACGCAACTCCTCCAGCAACGCATCCGTCAGCCCCATCGTGACGCGGATCTCCATGCCCTCCAGGATCAGCGGCGCCAGGGCCGGGGCCACCCGCAGACACAGCAGCTCAGCGGGCCCGGCGAGGCGAACCGGCCGGGCGCTCACCGCAGCGGCGTCATCAAGGGCGGACAGGGCGTCCAGCGGCGCGGCGACCCGGACAGCGAGCCCGTGCGCGAACGGCGTCGGCTCCACGCCGCGTGGCAGCCGGACGAACAGGTCCTCGCCGAGCTGCTGCTCCAGGGCCCTGACCTGCGCTGTCACCGTCGGCTGCGAGATCGCCAGCAGCTTCGCGGCCTCCGTGATCGAGCCGGCCCGGTAGACCGCGAGGAACGTACGCAAGAGGTTGAGGTCGCTCACGCCCGCCAACCTATCAAAATCCTGATGGCACCCATGTCAACATCTATTGGCCGACCGATGGCTCCCCGCTCTATCGTCGAGCCATGACAAAAATCCTCTTCATCATGACCGCCGCCGCCACCTGGACCCTCAAGGACGGCACCAAGCACCCCACCGGCTTCTGGGCCGAAGAGGCCGTCACCCCCTATGAGCTGTTCAAGCAGGCCGGCCACGAGATCGTCGTCGCCACTCCCGGTGGCGTCGTGTCGCCCGTCGACGAGGCGAGCCTGGCCGGCGACAATGCCGCCCTGCGCGACGTGATCGCCAAGGCCCCCGAATTCCAGAACCCCATCGCCCTCACCGACGTCCACCTCGACGACTACGCCGCGGTCTACGTCCCCGGCGGCCACGGCCCCATGGAAGACCTCGCCGTCGACCCCACCTCCGGCGCACTCCTCGCCACCGCCGTCCGTGCGGGCACCCCGGTCGCCGTCGTCTGCCACGGCCCCGCCGCTCTCCTGGCGGCCGTCGACGAAACCGGCACCAACGCCTTCGCCGGCTACCGCATCACCGCCTTCACCAACGAGGAAGAAACCCAGGCCGGCAACGCCACCCAGGCCCCCTGGCTCCTCGAAGACCGCCTGACCGCAGCAGGCCTCGACGTCCGCACCGCAGCCCCCTGGGCCCCCCACACCCAAACCGACCGCAACCTCGTCACTGGCCAGAACCCCGCCTCCTCCGCCGAGGTGGCAAAAGCCCTCCTGGCCCAACTGTCCTGACCAACCGCTACGGCCCTCCTGCTGATCCGGCCGCCCTCCTGTCGATCTGCCTGCGCCGGTCTCGACCCAACTACTCGCCCTCAGCTGCCAGTCCAAGCGGACCGCGGCGACCAATCCTCATCGGGCGGTCCTTCGTGGATTGGTAGCTGAATGCTGGCCTGTCCGCCTCTCCAGCCGGGCCGGATGGGCCGCCGACCCAGGCTGGGCCGGTTTCCCGTGCCCGGTTTCCCGTGCCCGGTTTTCTGTGGCCGGCTTTCTGTGGCCGGGTCGTTCCGGCCAGGGTTCCACGACCGGGTTCCTGTGCCGGTCCTTGTGGCCGACGAATTGGGGTGTTATTCGACGGATGGGCGATTGACAGGTTTTGTGGAGTGCGCCGCCGAGCATGGAGAGACGGAGGGCGTCGCTCCGAGCGTCCCGATCGACAACCAAGGAGATCGAACCCCGTGCGCGTCACCACCCCCCGAACCACGTCAACCGCGACTTCCCCGAGCTCGGCCGCGTCAGCGCCTGCCTCCGCACCGGTCATAGGTTCCGCCCGGGCGGTGGGGCCGGTCCGGGGCCTCGTGGTGGCTGCCGGGTCCGCGCTCGCCTTGGCGGCCTGCAGTTCAGGAACGACGCCGTCCACGGATCCCGTCGGTGCGCCGAGCCGTCCGGCGGGGTCCTCCTCTCCGGTGGCAGTGGAGTCGACCGGGTCGTCTCCGGAGCCGACCGGTGAACCCACGGCGAAGAGCGAGACCGGGTCTGCGGCGATTCTCGCGGGGGAGCGGCAGGTAGTGCTGCGGCCCGTGCAGACGGTCGAGTCCGTGCTGCACGTGGACGATCGGGGGCATCTCGCGCTGACCGATGGGGAGAGTCCGTTGAGCTTGTTCGTGCTGGTCCCGGTGCGCGAGGGCAAACATCAGATCCGCACCGCGAAGGCCGGTGGCAACGGCAAGCCGGCCTGCATCGGGCTCAAGGAGAATCCTGCCGGATCCGCGACGCTGGACGCCGTGGCCTGCGACGCGTCGAAAGCGGGGCAGCTGTTCGACTTCGAGGCGGGGAAGAAGAACCAGGAAGGCAAGCAGACCTACGCGATCCACACGGACAAGGACTACTACGTCCGGGCATTGGACGAGACCGGGGTGGAAGCGGTCGGCGCCACGACTCCCGACACGACGTTTGTCCTCGTCGACAACGGTGCAGCACCGTCACGTTGAGGGTTCTCCCCGGTTAGTGCCAAGGCGAATGCGGGCGATGCGATCCGGCGGCGCGGGCTTGGAACATGGGCCTTCGAGCACGCCGCCGCCGGGTGGTGAGCATCCGACGAGGAGGTTCGTCCCATGCGCCGTACCAACGGATTCGCGACCGCCCGCTCTGCCGGAGTAGCGGTGACGGCGGCAGCCGCGTTCGCCCTGGCCGCATGCGCCTCGGGTTCCGCGTCCGGCACCCAGCCAGGCGGCCCGGCAGCCGCCTCGGGAACACCTGAGGCAACCCAGGCGGCCTCGGTCCCGGCCACCTCAAAGCCGGCCGTCGACACGACAAAAAACAACAGCGACAGCAGCAGCGGCGACGACAGCGGTGGCGGCGATAGCGGTGGCGGCGATAGTGGCGGCGGTGACGGGGGAGGGGCGGGCGGCATCCTGGGTGGTGAGCGGCAGATTGTGCTGCGGCCGGTGCAGACGTTCGAGTCGATTCTGCACGTCGACGCCAAGGGTCACCTCGCCCTGACCGATGGCGAAACCGGCAGCGGGCTGTTCGTCCTGCTCCCGGGCCGGGACGGTAAGCACCAGATCCGCCTGGCGAAGGCTGACCCTTCCGGCGAAGCTTCCTGCATCGGCCTCAAGGAGAACACCAGCGGCTCGGCGACGCTGGACGCCGCGCCCTGTGACTCGTCCAAGGCGGGCCAGCTGTTCGACTTCGAGAAGTTGAGGAAGACCGACAACGGCAGCCCGACCTACTCGATCCGGACCACCAAGGGCTACTACATCCGCGCCCTGGACGAAACCGGCGTCGAGGCAGTCGCCACCGGCCCCGACACGACGTTCGTCCTCGTCGACAACGGCACCGCCCCCGCCGGCCCCGGCGACTGAAACCCCACCGCCCAGCCTCCACCGCCCAGCCTCCACCGCCCGGCTCTCACTGCCCGGCTCTCACTGCCCGGCTCTCACTGCCCGGCTCTCACTGCCTGGCTCTTAATGCCAGGCCGCCAGCCAGCGCCGACCGGCAATCAGCCCAAGCGGAATAGCCCGGTAACGAAGCCATGGTCACAGGCCAGGCACGTTCAGTCCTTACCCCGCCGGAACAGCCTCAGCCAGGAACGCTTCTTATTCGAAGAGGAAGAGGAAGAGGAAGCCTCGGGAGCGGCAGCGGGCGCGGCCAGGATGTCGGATGCCAGAGATGTCACTGCCGGGATCATCTCCGGGGTGATCAGGGCGAGTGTGGCCAGCGAGTCGAGGATGGTGACGACGCGTTCCTGGGAGGCCTCGACGGCTCGGACGAAGCGGGTGCCGACGGTTTCGCGTACCTCGATGCGGCAGGAGGGGTCCGACCAGGCTGCCACGATGAGGGCGAAAAGGGCGGCCTCGGTGATCCAGTCCTCGATGCCGAAAGCGAGCTCGGTGAGCAGGCGGCGGTGGGCTGTGGTGTCCGTGGGGTGGTCGCGGCCGAGTTCGGCGGAGTGCAGGATGCCGAGGCAGACGTAGACCTGGACGCAGCGTTCCCACCAGCCGGGCGGGAGTTCGGCGAGCTCGGGTGGTGGGGCCGGGGGGTAGACCAGCAGGGCGAGGAGGTCGGTGATGGGGAGTTGGCCGAGGGGCAGGGCCTGGTCGTAGGCCGCGATCGGGTGTGGCCAGCCGGGGGTGACGACCTGGCGGACCAGATCATTGGCGGCCGGTGGCGGTGGTTGCACGGCCGGGGTGGCGATCGTTTCTTCGTACGCCCACAGTGCGCGACCTGCTCGCAAGGGGTCGACCATGTCGGCGGGCGGGGGCCCCGCGATCGACACGTCGGCGCCGGGGAACGCTCGCCGGACGACGCCGAGGGCGCTCGGGACCTCCAGGGCTGAGAGGCTGAGCCGGGTCAGGCCGCTGGGTGCCTGGATGAGCGCGTTGATGCACGCCTCGGTGGCCGGGGCGGGCATGCCCAGCCAGTTGCGGCCCTGGCAGCAGTGTTCGAGTTCGTGGTGCTCGTGACCGGCGGGTGGGTGGTCGCGGGTGTAGTCGGCGAGGTCGATCAGGTGGCGGGCCTCGCCGTCGCGGTCGTAGCGCAGGCGGTGCAGGGTGTGGACCACGCAGTCGTCGGAGGGGTCGAGCCGGACGGCCTCCTCGAGCAGGGATTGGGCCTCGTCGAAGTGGCCCTGTGCTGCGAGCCAGTTCGAGAGGTCGGCGCAGAGGTCCAGTTCGGTGGGGTATCGGCGGTATGCGTCGCGGAGGACGGCGATGCCCGCTTCGGTGCGGCCGTCGGCTCTGAGGGCGTACGCGTACCAGACGAGCGTCAGTTTGCTGGGCTCGAGGCGCACCGCGTGCTCTCCCCAGGAAACGGCCTGGGCGGTCGCACCTAGCCGGCGGCCCAGTCCTGCCGCGGTGGCGTGGATCATGGCGGCGTCGGGGTGGGCTGTCACCGCTCGCCGCGCCAGATCGAGATAGACCTCGTTGGCGGCGCGGATGCCGGGGGCGGCGGGGTCGCCGAGGGGGCGCATGACGGTGGTGAAGATCTGGGCGATGACCTGGGGTTCCAGGCTTGCGAGGTCGAGGGCGCGGACCCAGCTGACGTCGGCCCAGGGTTTCTCCGGGTCGGCGGCGGTTGCCTGCGCGAGCATGGTGAGGGCGCGGGCGGGGTCGGTGGGGGCCAGCAGGTGCGCGTGCGCGACGACCGTACCGATGAAGATGGGTTCTTCGATCGGGAAGAGCTCGGGGCCGTGGGCGCGGGTGGCCAGGACCGCGAGCAGTTCGTGCACCTCGGGCAGGCCGGGGGCGTAGGCGAGGGCGCCGGCCAGGTGGGATGCGGCGTGCTGGAGGTCATCCTCCGCGAGGGCGACGCGGGCGAGTGACAACTCGCCGTGCGCCTCCTCGACCGTGGTGTCGGCGCCTTCGGGCATTGCGAGAGGCTAGATCATCCCCCACGGCCGGAGGAAGCGAGCCCCGGGCAAGATCAGCCGCTGAGGCTCGAGCTGCCGGTAAGGCTCGGGCTGGCAGAGTGGCTCGGGCCGGCAGAGTGGCTCGGGCCGGCAGTGCAGCCCGAGATCAGCCGGGCTGCTGGAGGATGGCCTCGCCGGCGATCTCGATGCGGATCCGTTTGCCGACGAGCCAGCCGCCGGCCTCCAGGGCGACGTTCCAGACCAGCCCGAAGTCTTCCCGGTCGATCTCGGTGGTCGCGCTGAAACCGAAGATGTCCTGACCGTACGGGTCGCGCCGGGCCCCGCCGAACTCGACGGTCAGGTCGACCGGGCGGTGCACGTCCTTGACGGAGAGGTCGCCGCTGAGCACGAAGCGTCCCGGGGAGCGGGACGGCTCGGGCACGTCGGTGACCGCGCCGCGGCGGGTGAGCGGGTTGTTGCGCAGCCGGGCCCAGTCGAAGATCGCGTCGTTGTTCTCGCGCCAGGCCAGGCCGGTGCTCGCGTAGGCGATCGTGGGGAAATTCTCCACGTCGAGGAAGTCGGCGCTCTGCAGATGCACGTCACGGTCGGGGTTGTGCGTGGTGACGCTCGCGGTCTCGATGTGTGCGGTGACCGAGGACTGGGCCGGGTCGTCGCCGATGGTGATCGTGGCGCCGCCGCGGGCGAATTCACCGCGGACCGCGCTCACCATCATGTGCTGCGCCTGGAAACCAATTCGCTTGTGCGCTTCGTCGAGAATATAGATGCCCGGCTCTGGAATGGTGACGCCATTCCACACCCGCGTCGGGCGGTCATTCATCGCAGCGGTCCCCCGGTCGGTGACTGTGCTCACTGTGCTCACCATTCCCTCCGCGTCGAACGTCGCGTCGAACTTCGTATCGAACAAGGCCCCGGCGCGAGGCTCCGTTGATCCTATGTCGCAATTTTGTGCGCCCGTCACCAGCGGTTGTGGTACCCGCGCAGCGATTTGGGGCGGACACACGATTTATGTCCTGTTTGGCCCGTGGATCGGGGTCGAAAATGTAAGCCAGAGTCCGGTCAACGGTAACGCGCCGTTACGGCCGACCCGGGTATGCCCACCTGGGAGTGGCGCAGGTTACCTCTTCAGGGCGTCGCTTCTTGACGGGAACAATCAATTGTGTTCGCTCCGCGTCCACCACGCCGACACCTTGCGTTGACAGCGGCCCGAGACATTGACGCCGTCATCCTCGTCGATCAACGGGAGACCTCGGACATGGGTCACGGCCACCACCATCACGATCACGATCACTTGCTGGAGAGCGGCGCCGCGGATGTCGCGCCCGCGCTCGATCTGAGCATTCCCGACAGCGAGCTCTCTCCCTCCGATGTGTCCCGTCGCGGGTTCCTGCGCGGCGCCGGCCTCCTCGGCGCCGGTGCGGCCGCCTCGGTCCTGGCCGTCCCGTCGGGAGCGGAAGCCGCCGCGGCCGGGGAGCACTCGCACGGCCCGGCCGGCGGTGGCACGGAGAAGGGCGGGTTCACGTGGCTCGCCGGTGACCACCACATCCACACGCAGTACAGCTCCGACGGTCAGTACCGCGCCGTCGACCAGGCCAAGAACGGCCGCGCGTACGGGCTGAACTGGCTGGTCATCACCGACCACGGCAGCAACGCGCACGCCAAGATCGGCGTGGACAAGGTGAACCCGGACATCCTCGCGACCCGCGCGGAGCTCAAGGACCTGCTGACGTTCCAGGGTCTCGAGTGGAACATCCCGGCCGCCGAGCACGCGACCGTGTTCGTGCACCCCGGCAAGAACGAGGTCGCGGTCCTCAAGCAGTTCGAGCAGACGTACGACGGTTCGCAGCTGCCCGTCACGAACACCGACGCGCAGAACGAAGCCGCGGCGATCGCCGGCATCAAGTTCCTCGGCCAGCAGGTCCGCCACCGTAAGGTCGAGGGCGCACTCTTCCTCGCCAACCACCCGGCCCGCCGCGGCATCGACTCGCCGCACGAGATCCGCAACTGGCGTGACGCCGACCCGACCGTCGCCATCGGCTTCGAGGGCGCCCCCGGTCACCAGGCCGCCGGCATCAAGGCCCCGAACGGTCGCGGCGGCGCCCGCGGCTACTACGACAACAACCCGTCGGCAGCGTCGTACGCGGGTTACCCGCTGGAGAGCTACCGCACGTGGGGCGGCTTCGACTGGATGACCGCCACGGTCGGCGGCCTCTGGGACAGCCTGCTCGCCGAGGGCCGCGCCTGGTGGATCACCGTCAACTCGGACAGCCACGTCAACTATCTCGACCAGTCCGTCCGCGGCCCCGGCAGTGACTTCGAGCTCAACGGCCGCTACAACGACCCCGTGTACGGCGGCGGCGCCCTCAACACGACGGCCGGCGACTTCTGGCCCGGCTACTACGGCCGCACGAACGTGGGCGCGACGTCGTTCTCGTACAAGGCGGTCATGGACGGCCTGCGCGCCGGCCGCGTCTGGGTCGACCACGGCCGCCTCATCAAGAACCTCGACGCCCGGGTCCGCGTCGTGGGTGACCGCCGCGCCGCCACGGGCACGCCCCTCGGCGGTGTCCTGCAGGTCAAGCGGGGCACGTCCACCGAGCTGACCCTGGAGATCGACCTCCAGGACCTCCCGAACTGGGCTCACTTCATCCCGGTCCTCAAGCGCGTCGACGTCATCACCGGCTCGGTCACCGGCCCGGTCGCGGACAAGGACACGTTCAAGGCCCCCGACACGAAGGTCGTCAAGTCCTTCGAGGTCACTCCCGGCACCAAGAAGTTCACGGTCACGTACAGCCTCGGCCGTCTCGACCAGCCGTTCTACCTGCGCCTGCGCGGCACGGACGGCAACCGCACCCAGCCCGGCCTCATGGGTGCCGCGGTCGACCCGTCCGGCCCCCAGCTCGACGTGATCGGCGACGCCGACCCGTGGGCGGACCTGTGGTTCTACACCAACCCGATCTGGGTCCTGCCCAAGTGACCACCGCTCATCGGGCCCCCGGCGGCTTCCCGGCCGCCGGGGCCACCCCGGTCTTCAACAACACGGCCGAAGCCGACCATTGGCTGACCACCCTGCAGCCACTCCCGCTTCAAGCCTTCACCACACTGGTACGCACACCGCGCCCGCACGTAGCGGTAACCGAAACGCCGTCCGAGGGAGCCCGGGCAGTCATCTTCCCCGGCTCGTCCACCCTCACCGGCGACCTCTCGGCAGCCGACATCCTGTCACTCAGCGCAATCAACGCCATCGAAATCCTCGGCGGCGCCGCAATCATCGGCGATCAACTCATCCGAACCGGCGACTTCATTCGTCCACAATGGCAAAACGGCGGCCTGATCCTCACGGTGATGCCCGCCGTGGGCGGCCTGCTGGTCCCATTCGAAACCCGCAACCCCACCCCCTGCTGCGCCGACCACGCCTAAATTCCCAGCAGGCTTTCACCGGAAAACGAAAACCGCCCCCCACGCCATTTCCGTGGAGGGCAGCAACGTCGCCGACAATCAGATGTGCTGAGTCTCGGTCGTCGCAGGATGCAACTCGGCCGTCGTCTCCTTAACGAACCGCCCCGTGCTCGTACTGCGATTGACCTCCTGCTCGTCCCGGCTCTTCTCGCCGCCGACGTGCTCGGTCGTGGTCGTCTTGGGAGACCGCTCCGCGGTGCTCTCCTTGACGAACTTGCCGGTCTTGGCACTCCGGTTGACGTCGTGCTCGTTGCCTGCCATGGGGAAGACCTCCTCGCGTTCTCCGTCAATGTCCTGCCCTTGACGTGCCCCGCCCCGCACCCCCTGAAACGAACAACCCGAAGGTTGTCAGGTTGGGACGCCCGGCGCTCAGCGGTCTTGCCAGTCTTGGTCGCGCCTCTTCATCAGTTCGTCGAACTGCCCGGCCTTGGTCCGCTCGGCAAGCCGTTCAAGGCTTTCTGTATCCGGTTGCGCCTCGCGATGTCGTGGAGAGCCTCCGGCGTTACGTCTGGCCCCAATGGGGAGCCCGCCCAGTCGCCGATGAGGTTTTACAAGGCCGATGTGGGCGCCAGCCCGAGCATCGATGGTGCGCCCGGGCTGGCAAGATCGGATTGGTGGATCAGCGTCGACGTGTACTCAGTCGATGCTGCCCGGCTCTGCGAGCCACTGGACTTCTTGGCCGGTTACTTCGGCGATCTTCACGAAGTCTCTGTCGTAGTGCAGCATCGTCAGGCCCTGCAACTCCGCTGTGGCCGCGACCAGCAGATCGACCGGACCGGCGGAGCGATGTGTTCCTCGTTGGAACATGGAATTCTGGACCTCGCGAGCTCTCCGGAACACCTGCTCCGGCACCGTGACCCACGGGCAGTAGCTCTCGAGGGTGTTTTCCATGGAGTCGCGATGTGAGGTGGACTGGGCGCTGAAGAAGATCTCCAGTTCTGTGATCGGACAGACGCCGATCAAGCCGTCGGCGAGATGACCTGCCCAGGCGGCGCGAATCTTGTCATTGGCGGAGAATCGGCTGAGTGCGCTGGTGTCGCCGAGATAACGGCGGGCGCTCATGGGCGATAGTTCTCTTTGACGAGCAGCGCGTCGAAGTCGCCGGCCGCGCCCATCCTGGCCCAGGCCTCCACGGCTTCCATTCGCTTCAGTCGCACGGCGACGTCGCGGAGGGCCGCATTGACGGTGTCTTTTTTGGTTTTGGTGCCATAGAAGGCGGCTGCCTCGGCGAGTGCTACGTCATCGATATCGATGGAAGTTCTCGTCATGGCGTCCTCCAGGCTCGCGTCTGGTGCCAATTCTAGAATCCTTTCAGCCGATGATGGGGTTGAAGAAGCCCGTCAGGATGCTGATTGTGAGGGCTGCTCCTGATGCTAGCGCAGTGACTACTAGGAGCGCGACATCGGCTGGGCTGAATTTTTGGATTCTTGCGAAGGTTCTGGGGAGGCCGGAATCGAAGCCGCGGGCGTCCATCGCGGTGGCCAGTCGGCCGCCCCGGCGCAGTGCCCCGACGAGCAGTGCGAATGCCGTGGAGCCGAAGAGGTGGAGCTTGGCCAGGGGGTTGCGGCCGGCGTCGATGCCGCGGGCTCGCCGGGCGAGAGACAGCATCTGCCATTCCGAGGTGAGCAGCGGGATCATCCGGAAGGCGGCCAGGGCTCCGATGGCGAAGCGGGCCGGTGCCTTGGCGTTCTGGACCAGCGCGTCGGCGAGGTCGGTGGGGTCGGTGGTGGCGAAGACGATGATGCCGGGGAGGGCTACGGCGAAGACGCGAAGGACCAGGCCGAGGGCGTCCCTGAGGACGCCGGTGGTGATGACGAAGGGGCCGGGTGACGCCAGCACCGAGCCACTGCGGTCTGCCGCGAACAGCGTCATCGTCACGAGGATGCCGGCGGCGGCCAGGGCGAGGGGCCAGGCCCGGCGGGCCACCACCGCGTAGCGCAGGCCGAAGAACGGCAGGGCGAGCAGCTCGATGAGCAGGGCGAGTGCCGGGGTGACCGGGTCCAGGGTGGCCACCAGTGGCAGGGAGAACAGCAGGGCCGCGCCGAGTTTTGCCACCGGATTGCGGCGGGCCAGAACGCCGGTGCTCATGTGGAGGGTCCGAAGCGGGAGGTGTTGCGGCGGGGGAGCGGCTCGGCCGGGGTCAGGTCGTGGACGCGGTCGGCCAGGGACGTGACGAAGGCGTCGTCGTGGGTTACCGCGAGGATGCCGTGGCCTTCGTCGCGGAGGGTGGCGAGGAGGGTGACGAGTTCGATCCAGGTGCTGCGGTCCTGGCCGAACGTGGGTTCGTCGAGGACGAGCAGGCGCGGGGCGGTGGCCAGGGCTGTGGCAACGCTGAGGCGGCGGGCCTCGCCGCCGGAGAGGGTGTGCGGGTTGGCGCCGGCGAGGGAGGTCAGGCGCAGGCGGGACAGCAGGTCGTCGGCGATGCGGGTGACCTCGGCGGGGGAGCGGCCCTGGCGGCGGGGGCCGAGGGCGAGTTCGTCGTGGACGCGGGACGTGACGAACTGGTGTTCCGGGGATTGAAAGACCGAGCCGATGCGCTCGGCGAGCAGCCGGGCGCGCCAGCGGTGCGGGGGCTTCGGGTCGTCGAAGGCTGTCACGCGGCCGGAGGCCGGGGCGAGCAGGCCACCCATGACGAGGGCCATTGTCGACTTGCCGGCGCCGTTCGGGCCGGTGACCGCGAGTACTTCGCCGCTGCTGACCGCGAGTGAGATCGGGGGGAGACGGTCGCGCACGGTGACGTGCTTCGCGCGTACCAAATGATCTGCCGGAGTGGAAACGGCCTGGAACCGGGGCAGGGGGTAACCCGGCACCCAGACGCCCTGCTCAGCCAGGGCGGGGCCGTGGCCGGCGAAGATGACCTCGGGGGCGCCGTCTGCGATGACGCCACCGCCGGGTTCGAGCACCACCGCGCGGTCGACCAGGGGGAGTGCCTCCGCGACCCGGTGCTCGACGATGATCAGCGTGGTGTCCGGGTCGAGGGCCTTGGCGATCGCCTCGCGGACCAGCTCGGCGCCGGGCGGGTCGAGGTTGGCGGTCGGCTCGTCGAGCAGGAGCAGGCCGGGGCGCAGGGCCAGGATGCCGGCCAGGGCCAGGCGCTGCTGCTCGCCGCCGGAGAGAGCGTGGGTCTGGCGGGTGATCGGGTACGCGAAACCGACCCGGTCGAGCGCGTCACTGACCCGGGGCCAGATGTCGGCTGCGCGTACGCCCGTGTTCTCCAGGCCGAACGCCACGTCGTCGCCGCTGCGGGCCATCACGAGCTGGGTCTGCGGATCCTGGAAGAGGATGCCGGGGCGGCCGCCGACGGTGACCGTGCCCTCGGACTCGCCGGAGTCCTCCGGGAGCAGCCCCGCCAGCGCCGCGAGCAGGGTGCTCTTGCCCGAACCCGAAGGCCCGAGCAGGAGCACCCGTTCGCCGGAGCGGATGTGCAGGTCGACGCCGCGCACGGCCCAGTTGCGGCGACCGGCGTGACGCCAGCCGAACCCGCGCAGCACGACCTCACTCACGGTCAGACCAGCGCCCGGTCCCGGCCCGCGGCGAAGCGGTCCAGCACCCCGGTCGGCGCGAGGGCACGGGTCAGCGCCCAGCTGCCCAGGCCCGCGATGATCGTGCTGCTCACGACGGTGAGCAGGGCGTACGGGATGCGGTAGTCCCACAGGGCGTAGGACGCGTTCCATGCGAAGAAGTCGAAAAGGGCCGCACTCAGACCCGTCAGGGCTCCGGCCAGCAGCGCCGCCGGCAGCTTCCATGACCGGTACGCGAGGAGCGCGAACGCCAGCTCCGCCCCGAGCCCCTGCACGAGGCCCTGCGGGATGACCATGGCTCCCCACTGCGCACCGAGCAGAGCCGAGATGAGCGCCGCGACCGTCTCGGTGTAGAGCGACGCGCCCGGCTTGCGGATGATGAGTCCGGCGAGCACGGCGGGCATCAGCCAGATGCCGTAGAGCAGCGTCTGGGCCGGCGGGAAGAACGCGAACGCGCCCTCGGTGGCGCCCCACACGATGTTCCAGGCCCAGAAGATGACGCCGAACGCGACGGCGATCACGGAGGCGATCACGATGTCGATCGTGCGCCACCGGTACTTGGTGTTTCCGGTGTTCATGTTCCCTCCCAGGGGTGGTGGGAGGAGACGCACGCCGTCGCCGGGGTTACCCGGACACGGCGCGGCTGGAGAAAAGACCGAGCTCCCTGCGCTGGCATTACCCAGATCAGGTTCGAGGGTCTGCGGGTTGGTGCCCGCACTCTCAGCGCTGTGCGCTCCCCTGTCGGATGAGGTTCGTTCGCGACCTGCCTTGAGACCGATGGTGCGCGATGTGCGCACTTGATCTCCACCGTCGCGAACAAACCTCACTGCTGCTTGTGTTTCGATGACGCTAACACCGTGGGGTGGTGCGGGACAGCGTTGGAGGGGTCACATGGAGATCAAGGCCGGCGGGTTCACGTTCGACGTGCACGTGGCGGGGCCCGAGGACGGCGTCCCGGTGCTCCTTCTGCACGGGTTTCCGCAGGATCACCGCGAATTCGACCTGATTCTGCCGCGGTTGCACGAGGCGGGGCTGCGCACGTACGCCCTGGACCAGCGCGGCTACTCACCCGGCGCGCGACCCGCCGACGTCGCCGACTACGCGATCACCATGGCAGCCGATGACGCCGTGGCCGTGCTCGACGCGCTCGGCATCGAGAAGGCGCACGTCATCGGGCACGACTGGGGTGCGCAGGTGTCCTGGGTGCTGGCCGCCGCGCATCCGGAGCGGCTGCACACCCTCACCGCCGTCTCGGTGCCGCATCCGCGTGGGCTCGCCGTGGCGTTGCGGAACCAGCCGTCGCAGCGGGCGCGGTTCGCGTACATGAAGATCTTCCAGTCCCCGGTGGCCGAACGGATCCTCCTGGCCCGTGACGGCGCGGTGTTGCGGCGGTTGATGCGCCCGATCGGGCCGCGCGCCGCGATGTACGCCCGCGCCATGGCCGAACCGGGCCGGCTGACCGGGGCGCTGAACTGGTACCGCGCGCTCTCCGGCCGCCACCTCGCCGGCGTGGGCTCGATCACCGTGCCGACCACGTACGTGTGGAGTGACGGTGACCCGGTCGTGGGCCGCCCGGCCGCCCTGTCCACCGCGACCTGGGTGTCGGCGGACTACCGCTTCGTCGCGTTGCGCGGCATCGGGCACTGGGTGCCGGAGGAGGCCCCGAAGGCGCTCGCCGAGGTCGCCCTGGCGCGCATCGGCGTTTGACGCTGCCTGGGCCGGGGCACTTCACGCGCCACAAAGTGACGCTAAGGAGACGACCTGATGGCCGCCGAGAAGCGCCGGATGAAGCACGAGTCGGAGAAACAGCGCTGGGACCGCAATTTCGCGGACCTGTTGCAAGAGCTCCGGGTGGCACAGACCGGCGTGCAGATCCTCTTCGCGTTCCTGCTCACCCTGCCGTTCAGCAGCGGGTTCCCCAACACCACGGAGCTGCAGAAGGACACGTACGTCGTCGCGCTGATCGCCGCGGCCTTCGCCACCGCGATGATCATCTCGCCGGTGGCGTTCCACCGGGCACTGTTCCGCCAGGGCCGCAAACCGGAACTGGTCCGCTACGCGCACCGGATGGCGACCGGCGGCCTGGCGTTCATGCTCGTCTCGATGGTCAGCAGCGTCTTCCTGATCACCGACTACCTGCTGAACATCTGGGCCGCCGTGATCTTCACCGGGATCACCGCCGCGTGGTTCCTCACGTTCTGGGCCGCGATCCCGTTCACCCGCAAGAACTGGATGGACGAGGACGCCGAGGAAGAGGACGAGGAAGCGCTCAACGAGCCGGTTTGAGACCCAGGTCCCTGAGCTCCAGGGCGGCGAGGGCGTCGACCGCGGCGGCGTCGCCGTTGCGCCAGGACTGGGCGATGTCCGGGCCGAGCTTGGTGAGCTCGTTGAGCGGGCGGCTCGCCAGCGCTCGCAGGGCGAGCAGGTCCTTGCCGGCCGGCTCGTTGCGGACCTTGACGGCCACCCCGGCGCGGCGCATCCAGCGCAGCCGTAGCGGCAGCCAGAGGAAGAGCACCAGGGCCAGCGGCACGGCGATGATCAGCAGCGACAAAGCGAGGGCCAGGTTGTCGATGATCTCCTGCTGCTGGCGCCCGGCGTCGGCGATGCTGGCCGCGGCGCCGGCCGCGCTCTTGAACGGCGAGGTCAGGTCGTCGCCGACCAGCGGCACCCGGCCGACCTTGCCGCTGATGTCGTTCAGGTTGCCGGCGATGCCCGTGCCGGCGTCCTGCAGTTTCTGGCCGGGGACACCCAGCTTCTCGACCATGTCGTTGATCCAGAGGCCGGCTCGGATCCAGGCGTAGACCCAGAACACGACGAGCAGGTCGGTGAGCAGCTGGCGGACGGCGGTGGGGAGCCGGTCGGCGTACATCTTCACGGGCGAAAGCGTCCCACGGACGCGGCCCGATCGCTCAGTCCGTTTTCTGCTTCGCGGCGCAATCGGTGCAGGTGCCGAAGATCTCCAGGGTGTGCGAGATGTCGACGAAGCCGTGCCGGCCCGCCATCTTCTCGGCCCAGCTCTCGACCGCCGGTCCCTCCACCTCGACCGTGCGCCCGCACGAGCGGCACACGAGGTGATGGTGGTGACCGCGGCTGCAGCGCCGGTAGAGGTGCTCGCCGCCGGGCGGGCGCATCACGTCGATCTCGCCGGCGTCGGCCAGCCCCTGCAGGGTGCGGTAGACGGTCGTGAGCCCGACGCGTTCCCCGCGGTCGCGCAGGAGGGCGTGCAGGTCCTGGGCGCTGTGGAAACCCTCGCAGTCGGCAAGGACATCCCGGACGGCGGCACGCTGCTTGGTATTGCGAACGATAGTCGTCTCGTCGGTCATGAGAGCTGAGCCTCCTTTGTCATGCCCTTCTGGCCCTCGCCGTCACGGCCGTCCGCAACTGACGCCGAGCGAGGCTCGGTGCAGGCGGTCATGACCCTTCCCTAGCGTGGCTTACAGCGTCAGCAACGATGTGCGCTACGTGTTCGTCCACCAATGAGTATGCGATCTCGCGGCCTCGGCGGGCACCCCGCACCACGCCGGCACCGCGTAGTACGCGCAGATGCTGCGAGACCAGGGGCTGTGGTGCGCCCAGTTTCTCGACGAGTTCGTGGACGCAGCGTTCACCGGTGCCGAGCTCGGCGACGATCGCCACCCGGATCGGCGCGGACAGGGCGCGCAGCAGTTCGCCCGCTGCCTCGTACGCCTCGTAGCCGGTGGTCTGGCCCGGGGCCACATCGGAGCTCATCGGGCACCTGCCTGGAGAACGACGTCGGAGGGTTCGGCGTGCTGGTGGTTGCCGTCCAGGTTCATCCGCTGGCGCAGCACCCGCCAGACCGTGGAGCCCACCGTGATCGCGAGGAAGACGGCGATGGCCAGGATGACGATGGTCGCGCCAGGGGGCGTGTCGACCTCGCCGGAGACGGTGACGCCGGCCGCCGCGGCGACCACCCCGATCAGCATCGCCACCGCCATCGTCGTGCGGAAACCGCGGGTGACCTGCTGCGCGGCCGCCACCGGCACGACCATCAGCGCGCTGACGAGCAACAACCCGACGGTGCGCATGGCGATCGTCACGGTCACGGCTGTGGTCACTGCCAGCAACAGATTGAGGGTACGCACGGGGAGCCCCGAAACCTTGGCGTACTCCTCGTCGTTGCAGACCGCGAACAGTGCCGGCCGCAGAGCGAGCATCGCGACCAGCACGGCGACGCCCAAGATCGCGATCACGATGACGTCCGCGCGGGTCGTGGTGATCAGCGAGCCGAAGAGGTACTGCACGAGGTTGCCGCTGTTGCTGTCGGAGAGCCCGACCAGCACCACACCGCCGGCGATACCCCCATAGAAGAGCAGGGCAAGAGCAAGGTCTCCTGAGGTACGCCCACGCTCGCGCACCAGCTCCACACCGATCGCGCCGACCACGGACACGATGACCGCCGTGAGCACCGGGGACTGCTGGAGCAGCAGCCCGACGCCGACACCGGTGAGCGCCACGTGACCGATGCCGTCACCGATCAGCGAGAGCCGGCGCTGCACGAGATAGATGCCGAGCGCCGGCGCCGTCAGCCCGATGATCAGCGCGCCGACCAGGGCCCGGATCATGAAGTCGTACTGGAACAAGTCGATAAGTCTTCAGTCCCCTCAAGGGCGGTGGCGGGGCGGTCGGACGGGCATTAGCTTGCCGGCATTCGGTCGGTGGGGGCCACGCAGATCGCGGGGCGTTCGGGCTCGGCGTGCGGGTGGACGTGGTCGTGGCCGGGGGCGGCGTGGTGGCCGGCGGGCTCCGGGACGCGGCCCTCGTAGGCGATGCGCCCGTCGTGCACGACGACGGCCTTGTCGATGAGTGGTTCCAGGGGGCCGAGCTCGTGCGCGACCAGCAGGATCGTGCCGCCCCGCTCGGCGAAGCGGCCCAGCACGGCGGCGAACGCCTCCTGGCTCGCGGCGTCGACACCGGCCGTCGGCTCGTCGAGCACCAGCAGGTCGGGGCGGCCGGCCAGTGCGCGGGCGATCAGGGTGCGCTGCTGCTGACCGCCGGAGAGGGTGGTGACCGGGTCGTTGATCCGGTCGAGCAGCCCGACGTCCTCCAGCGCTGCGCGGACGGCGTCGCGGTCGGCCGCGCGGGCGGGCCGGAAGATGCCGCGGCGGGCCAGGCGCCCGGATGCCACGACCTCGCCGACGGTTGCGGGGACTCCGCTGCCCGCTCCGATGCGCTGGGGGACGTAGCCGATGCGCGCCCACGTGCGGAAGCGGGCTCGGGGCGTACCGAAAAGATCGATCTCCCCACCCGCCAGCGGGACCAGGCCGAGGATCGTGCGCACCAGGGTGGACTTGCCGGAACCGTTCGCACCCAGAATGGCCACCACCTGGCCGGTCGTGACCTCGAAGTTGACGTCCCGCAGCACGTGCCGGCCGCCATAGGTGACCGCGCCGTGCCGGACCGCTACAACGCTCATGAGCTGCACCCCAGGGCTGTGGTCAGGGCATTCAGATTGGTACGCATGACCGTGAAGTAGTCCGCACCCGCCTCGGTCACGCCTTCGAGCGGGTCGAGGACCGCCGTCTTCGCACCCACCTCCCGGGCGATGGTCTCGGCGACCTTGGGACTGACCAGGGTCTCGAAGAAGATCGTGCTGGTTCCCGTGGCTCTCGCCTCCTCGGCGACGTGGGCGAGGCGCTGCGGGGAGGGCTCCGCCTCGGGGGAGATGCCGGTGATGCCGACCTCGGTCAGGCCGTAGCGGTCAGCGAGATAGTGGAACGCGGCGTGGCTGGTGACTATTTCGCGGCGCTGGCAGGTCTTGAGGGCCGCAGCGTAGGTGGTGTTGAGGTCCTTGAGCTCTTCTTTTGTGGCTGCGGCGCGGCTTTGGTAGGCATCCGCGTGTTGTGGGTCGATTTGTGCGAGCCGATCGGCGACTGCCTGGGCGATCTGCTCGTAGCGGAGCGGGTCGAGCCAGACGTGCGGGTCGGCGTTCCCGTTCGCCTCGGCGTGCTCGTCCTCGCCCGGCTCGTGGGAGTGCTCCTCGGCGGGCAGCAGCTGCACGACCGTACTGATGTCGAGGGCCCGGTCGGCGGCCTCCTGCGCGACGGCCTGGTCGACCGCGGGCTGGAAGCCCTTGAGATAGATCACCAGGCCGGCGTCGGCGACCCGGCCGACCTGGCGCGGATTGAGCTCGACGTCGTGCGGCTCGGCGCCCGGCTTGGTGAGATCGGTGACCGACACCTCGGCGCCGCCGATCCGCGATGCGAGGTATTGCAGCGGGTAGAACGCGGTCACGACGTCGAGGCGGCCGTCGCTGAACCCGTCGGAGCGGGTGGCACACCCGGCCAGCATCAGCGTGGCCGCGGTGAGCGCGGCGGCGATGCGGAGTCGGGGGGACGGCATGGCATCAACAATGACCGATAATGGTAATGATTGTCAAAAGCGCATGGATCGCTCAGTTGATCGTCTTCGTCACAGCGGCGGTGAACAGCAGGGCCAGCATGATCACCCGGATCGTGCGGACCGCGGTGGACTGCACCGGCCAGGTCGTGAACGTGAGGGCGGCCATCGCCACGCCCAGCACGAACAGCAGGGCGCCGCCGATGATGCCCGGCAGGAACAGCCCCGCGAGCAGCAACGCCAGCGCGATGATGAAAGCGGTCGTCGGGTTCACGGTCGCCAGTCGGCGCATCAGGTTCACTTCGGCTCTCCCCGGGCGGTGTGCGTAGGCTCACGTCATGCTGGTGCTGAACCGTTTCGTCGTCCCGTCCGACACGCAGGAATCGTTTGCCGGGCGGGCACATGCCGCCCTGGCCGCCCTCGCCGCGAGCACCGGATACCTCTCCGGCCGGCTCACCCGCGCGCTCGACGACCCCGGCTACTGGACGCTGGTCACCGAGTGGGAATCCGTCGGAGCCTACCGGCGCGCGCTCGGCGGTTTCGACGTCAAGGTGAACGCCACCCCGCTGCTGTCCGAGTCGCTCGACGAGCCGTCCGCCTTCGAGACGCTCGCCTCCGCGGCGCCGGGCTCGCCCGTCGAGGTGGTGGCCAGCGACCGGGCAGCCGAACCCTGGCGCTGACCCGTAGGCTTGACGCCATGACGGCCCCGGCTGGTTTCTCGGCTCCGCCTCCGCCTCAGGGGCCTGGTGTGCAGCCGCCCTTCCCGGCGCCACCCATCGAGGGGCGCGGACGGCGGCTCGGCACGAGCATCGCGCTGGCCATCGGTGCCGTGCTGCTGGTCCTCGGGGTCGGGCTGGCCGCCGTCATCGGGATCGGCGCGGTCGGCGGCAAGGCCCTCAACGAGCAGGCCGACGCCGTGGTGGCCGACTATCTCGACGCCGTCCGCGACCGCAACTACAGCGACGCCTACGACATGCTCTGCGAGTCGGCCCGCTCGGCGCAGAGCGAGTCGGATTTCACCGAGCAGGTCTCCGCTCAGGAGCCGATCGTCGACTACGACCTCGGTGACGTGTCCCTGGTGCGCCTCACCGTTCCGGTCGAGGTGCGCTACGCGAACGGTTCCCGCGCCGAGCTGGAGGCCGTCCTCGAGCAAAACACCTCGACCGGTCGCTTCGAAGTGTGCAGTATCGAGGAGTAATCTCCTCATTTCGTCCACACCCGCTACGTTCTCGCCGACAACCAGCCGGCGTAGGAGGAACATGCCCGCCGACCGTATCGACGCCGTCGTCAGCCTGGCCAAGCGCCGTGGCTTCGTCTTCCCCTCCAGCGAGATCTACGGAGGCACCCGTTCGGCGTGGGACTACGGTCCGCTCGGGGTGGCGCTGAAGGACAACGTCCGCCAGCAGTGGTGGAAGACGATGGTCCAGCAGCGCGACGACATCGTCGGCCTCGACTCCGCCGTCATCCTGGCCCGCGACGTGTGGACGGCCTCCGGTCACATCGACGCGTTCGTCGACCCGCTGACCGAGTGCCAGTCGTGCCACAAGCGCTTCCGCGCCGACCACCTCGAGGAGGCCTGGGAGGCCAAGCACGGCGCGCCGCCCGCCTCCCTCAGCGAGCTCAACTGCCCCAACTGCGGCAACAAAGGTACGTTCACCGAGCCGAAGATGTTCAACGGCCTGATGAAGACCTACCTCGGCCCCACCGAGAGCGCCGACGGCCTGCACTACCTGCGCCCGGAAACCGCCCAGGGCATCTTCGTCAACTACAACAACGTGGCGACCGCGGCCCGCAAGAAGCCACCGTTCGGCATCGCCCAGGTGGGCAAGTCGTTCCGCAACGAGATCACCCCCGGCAACTTCATCTTCCGGACCCGCGAGTTCGAGCAGATGGAGATGGAGTTCTTCGTCGCCCCCGGCTCCGACGAGGAATGGCACGAATACTGGCTCCAGCAGCGCTGGAACTGGTATCTCGACCTGGGCCTCTCGGAGGAGAACCTGCGCTTCTTCGAGCACCCCGAGGAGAAGCTCTCCCACTACTCGAAGCGCACGGTCGACATCGAATACCGCTTCCAGTTCGGCGGCACCGAGTTCGCCGAGCTCGAAGGCATCGCCAACCGCACCGACTTCGACCTCAAGACCCACTCCAAGCACTCCGGCGTCGACCTCTCCTTCTTCGACCAGGAGAAACAGGAGCGCTGGGTTCCGTACGTCATCGAGCCCGCCGCCGGCCTCACCCGCGCCGTCCTGGCCTTCCTCCTCGAGGCCTACGACGAGGACGAGGCCCCCAACACCAAGGGCGGCGTCGACAAGCGCACGGTCATGCGCTTCGACCCCCGCCTCGCCCCGGTCAAGGTCGCCGTCCTCCCGCTCTCCCGCAACCCGGAGCTCTCCCCGAAGGCCCGCGGCCTCGCCGAAACCCTCCGCAAACGCTGGATGGTCGAATTCGACGACTCCCAGGCCATCGGCCGCCGCTACCGTCGCCAGGACGAAATCGGCACCCCCTTCTGCATCACCGTCGACTTCGACACCCTCACCGACGACGCCGTCACGGTCCGCGACCGCGACACCATGAAGCAGGAACGGGTCGCCCTCGACCAGATCGAGGACTACCTCATCAAGCGCCTCCCCGGCTGCTGACCCAGCGTTACCGCGGCCCGCCCCCGATCACTTCGGAGGCGGGCCGTTCTTCTTCTCCAGGGTAGTCAATGGTCAACTTTACGCGGTACTATGTGAGCGTGTTTCTAAGTTAATTGCTCCGCAGGGAAGAGTCCTTGGCACCTTCAAGTTGTACGCTCGGTGGTACGTCGGAACGTACTGCCGAGGGGGTTGTGATTAAGGTGCTGACCATCAGTGATGTCCGGAAGAACCTCGCCGCAGTGGTCGACGATGCCGAGGAATGCGTCATTCCCCGAGGCGGTGGCAAGGCCGTCGTCATGGTTTCCCTCGACGAGTGGAATTCCATGAAGGAGACCTTGCACGTCCTCGGGTCAGCCTCGAACGCCCGCCGGCTGCTGGAGAGCATTGCCCAGGCCGACGCGGGACTGCTGCAGGAGCACCCATTGCTGGGTGCTGACGAACCAGCGCCGGCACCCTCGGACAGGGCGGCGTGAGTCTTCGTGTCGTCTTCACCCCTGACGCCTGGGACGGCTACGACGCCTGGCTGCAGAACGACGTGAAGATGGCGGGGACGACCTGGAGATCGCGGCGTGCCGTGGCCACTACGGCGGTAAGTGAGCCTTCAGAAGATGAAGCCGCCGGGGCGGTTGTTGCGGTCGGCGATGAGGCCGGCGAGGGTGGAGACGGCTATCTCGGCGGGGGTCCTGCTGCCGATGTTGAGGCCGATGGGGCGGTGGATCCGGGCGATCTCGTCGTCGGGGACACCGAGTTTTCGCAGGGCGGCTAGGTGGGGGCCCTCGTGGTGGGGGTTGCCCATGATGCCGATCCAGCGGGCGCCGGTGGTCAGCGAGTCCTTGAGGATCCGGCCGAGCTCGGGGCGGTGGTGGTCGGTCAGGACGATGTCGGTGTGTTCGGTGATCTCGGCTGCCTGCAGGTCGGCGACGACCGCGTCGCCGTGGGGGCCGGGTGGGCCCTGCAGGACGGTGGGGTCGGGTTCGAGCAGGGTGGTGCGGAAGCCCAGGTCGAGGCCGAAGCGGATGAGGGCCGCGGCGACCGGGGTGTCGAAGACGGCTACCAGGTGGCGGGGGCTCTGCTCGGGCTGCACGCTTTGACTGTGCCAGAGGGCGGTGTGCCATGCTCGATGATGTGACTCTCGCACTCTCCGCCAAGCCGCTGAAGCTCGGCACGCACGAGGCCTGGCCGCCGGTGGTGCTGGCGCCGATGGCCGGCATCACCAATGTCGCTTTCCGTTCGCTGTGCCGGGAACAGGGCGGCGGCGTCTACGTGTGCGAGATGATCACCACCCGGGCGCTGGTGGAGCGGATCCCGAAAACGCTCAAGATGATCGAGTTCGGGCCGGACGAGGACTTTCGCAGCCTGCAGCTGTACGGCGTCGACCCGGACGTGACCGCCGCCGCCGTACGCATGGTCGCCGACAACAACCTGGCTGATCACATCGACCTGAACTTCGGCTGCCCGGTGGCGAAGGTGACCCGCCGTGGCGGCGGCAGTGCGCTGCCCTGGCGGCGCAAGCTGTTCGGGCGGATCGTGAAGCAGGCCGTCGAGGCCGCCGCACCCTTCGGGATCCCGGTCACCATCAAGATGCGCAAGGGCATCGACGACGACCACCTGACGTACGTCGAAGCCGGCCTGATCGCCCAGGACGCCGGCGTCGCCGCGGTGGCCCTGCACGCCCGCACCGCCGAGCAGCGTTACTCCGGTGTCGCCGACTGGGATGCGATCGCCACCCTGAAGCAGGCCCTCGACGTCCCGGTCCTCGGCAACGGCGACATCTGGGAAGCCGCCGACGCGATGCGCATGGTCGAGCACACCGGCGTCGACGGCGTGGTCATCGGCCGTGGCTGCCTCGGCCGGCCCTGGCTGTTCAAGGACCTGCAGGCCGCCTATCTGGGAATCGAGTCGCAGGAGCTGCCCAACCTCGGCGAGGTCGCCGCGATCATGTCCCGCCACGCCCACCTGCTGGTCGACGCGCTCGGGGACGAACGCCACGGCTGCGCCGACTTCCGCAAGCACGTCGCCTGGTATCTCAAGGGCTTCCCGGTCGGCGGCGAACTGCGCCGCGCCCTGGCCATGGTGACGTCGCTGGCCCAGCTCGACGACCTGCTCGCCAAGCTCGAAGGCGACCTCCCCTTCCCCCGCGAATCCCTCGGCCAGCCCCGCGGCCGCATCAACGCCCCGGGCAAGGTCACCCTGCCGTACGGCTGGCTCGACAGCCGCGACGACGACACCGTCCCCGAGGGCGCCGAAATGGAGAACAGCGGCGGCTGACCCGAGCCGGGTGCGGTTCGGGCGGCTGCGTCGCGTTTCGGATAGCGGGGCCTGATGGTCTTTGTGCGCCATTAAAATATGGGCATGTCTGGAGCGCCGGGGCAGGGGGAGCGCAGGCTGTTCCCGCTGCCCCGGCGGCGCCGGTCAGACGTCGATGTCGTTCTCGATGCGCTTGAGGTGGTGGCGGGACATGGCCAGGTTGGAGCGGTCGCGGCGCAGGGCGACGTAGAGGAAGAGGCCCTTGCCCGAGCGGCTTGTCAGGGGCCTGATCAGGTGATACTGGGTGTCGAGGGTGATCAGGATGTCTTCGATCTTCTCGGTGATGTTGAGCATCTCCATGGCGCGGAGCTTGGCGCGGACGACGTCCGTGTTGCCGGCTGCCGCGACGGTCAGGTCGAGTTCCTTGCCTCCGCCGGCGGTGCCGAGGGCCATGCCGCTGGTGTGGTCCACGAGGGCGACGCCGATGGCGCCGTCGATGTCCATGATTTCCTTGAGTGCGGTTTCCATTTCAGCCATGGGACTTCCTCCGTAGGTGGGTTCAGCTGGTGGGAGTGGGCGGCCTCAACGGCCTCGGATGGTGCTTTGCAGGGTGGCCATGGGGGTGCGCCGGGCCAGGGGTGCGGCCTGCGACGGGATGTCCGGGCGGGCCGGGGCGGGGGCCTGCAGGACCAGGACCTTCACCAACCGGCGTACGGCACGGCGGGCTTCCAGGTGGACCATGGCCAGGTTGGCGTTGCGGGTCGTGACGAGGGTGAGCAGGGCGTTCGGGCCCGCGGTGTACGACGTGATGTATCCGCCGTCGCATTCGACGACCGATTCGCGCAGGTCGCCGTGGTTGACCGCGTGGGCGAAACGCCGGGCGAGGGCGAGGTGCGCGGCGGCGAGGGCGGCGAGGCTGTCGGGTTCGATGCCGTGGGCGTCGTGTGCGACCACCATGCCGTCGGCGGTGGCGAGGACACTGCCGGAGAGCTCGGGCAGCCTCGTGCGGAGGTTGCCGAGTTCCTTCAGTACCGCCGGGTCCACCGTCATCCTCGGGGACTCCTTCCTGATGGGGATCACGCCCGCGGGCCGGGCGGTAGGGACCGGGCGGCACGAGCGGGGAGGGGCGCGGGTCACCGGAGGGCCCGCAGCGCCGTGCGAATGCGTTTGAGCAGCACCTCGTCGGTGCCGGAGTGGGGCTGCGGTGGCTCGGCGGCGATCTCCTTCGGGAGTTTCGCGCCCGGCTTGCGCCGATCGAGCCGGGGACGCTCCGCCGGTGGATCGCCCGATGTGGACACTGCCGGCGCTGAGACAGCCGGCGCCGAAACAGCGGAGGTCGAAACAGCAGAGGCCGGAGCAGCCGTGGCGAGTGCTGCGGCCGGGGCTGGGGTCGCTCTCGTGCGGGTGGTGTCGCCGTCGAGGGGGACGTCGATGGACAGGTCGATGGAGACGCCGGCCGCGGGGGATTCCGGGGCGGCGTGCCGGTGGGCCGGGGCGGATGCGCCTCGCATGCGTGGCAGGCGTACAAAATCGGGATTGTCGGTGGCACGGGCCCTGGGTTGCTCGATCAGGCCGAGTGCCGCGAGCCGGCGCAGCTCCTGAATGGTCGCGAAACCGGCGCGGCCGAGCAGTTGCGCCAGGTCGGCCGGGGTGCGCTGGCCGTCGGCGTGCACCAGCAGCTCCCATTGCGCGGCGGTCAGCGTGATCCGTTCGCGCGGCGGTCGGGGGACCGGGATGACCGCCGCGGTGTCGATCCGGGGGTTGGCGATGATCTCGTTGAGCAGGCGGGTGCGGCGCCCCGACTCCCGGTTGAGGGCTGCCGCGTCGATGCTGACCACGTCGCCGAGCCAGTGGCGTACGCCCTCGTGGAAGGCCGCCGTGCCCGCGGCGAGAGCGAAATACGCGGCGTCGTAGGTGGCACCCAGCACGCACAGTTCGAGTTCGCCCTGGGTGAGATGGCCCTGGTCCAGCAGCAGCCGGCCGACCGTGGCCCGGGCGCTGCCCGCGTCCAGCGCGGCCTGCCAGGTCCGGGCCGCCAGCCGGCCGGACGCGGTGAGTAGTTCGCCGACGCCCGGGGCGGCCGCCGACTCGGCGTAGGTCACCTGACCCTCGGCCAGATAGACGGTGCCGCCCGGTGTACCACCGACCACCAGGGCACCGGTCCGCCGTTCGCCGGCGACCCGCGTGAGCAGGCCGGCGGGGCCGGGGGACTTCGCGGGCGTCACCTTTGAGCTCCTTTTCCGTGTGGCGGGCTTCAGGGATCAGACGACGAGCTGCTCGGCGAGCGTCTGCATGCGCCGACGGGCCACCGCGAGGTTGCCGCGGAGCCGGTCCAGCCACACATAGAGCACCAGCCGGCTGTCGAAGTCGGTCGGGACGAGCCGCAGCAGGTGGTATCCCCCCGCGGTCGTGATGATCAGGTCCTCGAGCAGGTCGTGCGGTACGGCCGAGACGAACAGCGACCGGCTCTGCGCCGCCTGTACGACGTCCGCGGTCCCGGCGGCCGCGGCCTCGTGGTCCTCGTTGGGTGCGGCTCCGGTCATGGCGACCGGGAAGCCGGTGGTGTAGTCGACGATGCTGGCGCCGATCGCGCCGGGGATCGCCATGGCCTCCTGCAAACACTTCTTGACCCCGGGCACGTCACTCCTCAGCCGAGGTTGCCTCCGTCACAATGGGCCATCCTGCGGCCACGCAGAGATCGAGAGTCGCACCCGCTGTGCGTCAAATATTTCGCTTCCCGGCAGGCCGGAACCTTATGGGGCGTCGCACGATCCGTGCGTTGTTTCCCTGGTGGTGCGACCGTGGGTTGCGCGTAACATGATCGCCACTTTCGATGGCGTCTCAGGGGAGGTTCGCGCTATGCCGAGTAGCTGGGAACAGGTCGTCGTCGACGCGGAGGATCCCGCCAGGCTGGCTCGCTGGTGGGCGGAGGCGCTCGGGTTCGTGATCGTGCACGAGGAGCCCGGCGAGGTGGAGATCCGGCGCACCCCGGACACGCTGCCCGGCCTGCTGTTCGTCCCCGTTCCCGACGCCAAGACGGTCAAGAACAGGCTGCACCTCGACCTGCGCCCGGACGATCAGGAAGCGGAGGTCGAGCGGCTCGTCGACATGGGTGCGCGACCGGTCGATATCGGTCAGCACGATGTCGGCTGGGTGGTCCTCGCCGACCCGGAGGGCAACGAGTTCTGCGTCCTGCGGGCCAGGGTCAGACCGTAAAGGCCGGGGTCAGACCGTAAGGCCGGGGTCAGACCGTAAGGCCGGGGTCAGACCGTAGGAGGCCGGGGTCAGACCGTGAACTGCCCGATCAGGCGCTGAATGTCGGAGGCGGCGGCGCTGACCTGCCCGGCCGACTGCCGGGTCGTGTTCGCGCCCTCCGCTGTCGCCCCGCTCGACGCCGTGATCCCTGTGACCGTGCCGCTGATCTCGTTCGCCGCGGCGGAGATGTCGCTGACGTCACGGGCCATCAGCTCGGTCGTGGCCGACTGCTGCTCGACGGCGGCGGCGATGGTCCGCTGGCCGTCGTCGATCGACGTGATGACCACGGCGATCTCGTCGATCGCTCCGGCCGTACGCCCGGTCATGTCCTGAATGGCAGTGATCTTGGCAGTGATGTCCTCGGTCGCCTTCGCGGTCTCCTGCGCCAGCTCCTTGACCTCCGTCGCCACGACCGCGAAGCCCTTGCCCAGCTCGCCGGCGCGGGCAGCCTCGATCGTCGCGTTCAGGGCCAGCAGGTTCGTCTGCTCGGCGATGCCGGTGATCAGCCGCACGATGTCGCCGATCTCCCGGCTCGCCTCGCTCAGCGTGGCCACCAGCGCCGCCGTCTGCGTGGCGTTCTGGCTCGCCTGGTTCGTCGTCACCGCGGCGTCCGACGTCTGTCGGGCGATCTCCCGGATCGACGCCGACAACTCCTCCGTCGCGGTCGACATCCCGGTCACGGAGTCCGACACCTGCCGGGCCGCGCCGTCCGCCGTCCGGGCCTGCGACGACGTCTGCTCGGCCGACGTGTCCAGCCGCCCTGCCAGTTCCTGCAGGTCACCACTGGCGGCGGTGAGGGTGCTGACGCTGCCCGCGGTCGCGGCCACCGTCGTGCGGATCGCGCCCAGCGCCTCGTTCAGCGCCTCGGCCATCTCGCCCAGTTCGTCCTTGTTGACCACTTCGGCGCGTACGGTCAGATCCTTGCGGGCCGCCGCACGCAGTGACGTCAGCATCTGGGCCAGCGGCCGCCGGACCGCACGCAGCGTGAGCCATGCCGCACCGGCCGTCAGTGCAGCGCCCAGCAAGCCGGCGATCAGAATCAGCCACGTGCTCGTGTCACCCGCGGCACTGCCCCGCCCGTTGGCGGCACTCACCGCATCGAGCATCGACTCGTCGATCGCGCCGAGCGTCTCCTCCAGCGCGTTGAACTTCACCAGGAAACCGGGCAGCTGCGCCACGGCCGCCGCATGATCGCTCTCGGCGAGTGCCACCAGGGCTTTCGCAGCCTCACCGTACGCGACCACGTCCGGCCGCACCTGCGCATAGCGCCCGGTCAGCGACGCGGGAGCCTCCTTGGCCGCCAGGTCGTAGTTCTCGACCAGCGTCGTGACATTCTCGGAAACCCCGTCGACGCCGTACGCCTTGCGCTGCTCGGCGGTCGTCGCGAACATCGCGGACATCACATCGGCGCGCAGGCCGTCGTGCATCATGTCGGCATTCCACTGATGGCTCATACCGTCACTGATGACCGCAATATCATCGGTAGCGGCATCCTGCCGAGAAGTTCCCACCGCGGCAACGGCGCCGACCAGGGCGACCGAAGCCACCCCGATCGCTGCCATGGCGACCAGCCGAGTCCCGATTTTCACAACAATGTCATCGGCATCACATCCCCGGACCTTAAGGTTTGATCCATGTCGCGGTCCTCGGAACAATTCGCCGCGTCGCAGTCCTCGGAGCGTTTCGTCGCGTCCCGGTCCTCGGAACGTTTCGCCGCTGAGCCGGCCAAGGACAGCGGGTACGGGCGTACCCAGTTCGAACGCGACCGGGCCCGGGTGCTTCACTCCGCCGGGTTCCGACGCCTGGCGACCAAGACCCAGGTGCACACGGCCGGCGTCGACGACTTCCTGCGTACGCGGCTGACGCACTCACTCGAAGTCGCCCAGATCTCCCGCGAGATGGGCTCCCGGCTCGGCTGCGACCCGGACGTCGTCGACGTCGCCGGCCTGGCCCACGACATCGGCCACCCGCCGTTCGGCCACAACGGGGAAGCCGCGCTCGACCTCGTCGCCGAACCCTGCGGCGGCTTCGAGGGCAACGCCCAGACCCTGCGCGTACTCACCCGCCTCGAGGCCAAGGTCGACGGCGCCGGTCTCAACCTCACCCGCGCCTCACTCGACGCGGCCTGCAAATATCCCTGGCTCCGCCGCCCCGGCGAGCGGAAATTCGGGGTCTATCAGGATGACCTCAAAATCTTCGACTGGGTACGCGAAACCGCGCCGCCCGGCGACCGGAAATGCCTCGAGGCGCAGGTCATGGATTGGGCCGACGACGTCGCCTACTCCGTGCACGACGTCGAGGACGGCATCCACGGCGGCTACCTCTCCCTGCAGCCGCTGATCCGCGACGCCGACGAGCGGGCAGCGCTCTGCGCCGACGTCGCCGCGACCTACTCCACCGAATCCGCCGCCGACCTCGGCGAGGCCCTCGACCTTCTCCTCGCCGACGAACTCGTCCTCGCCGTCGGCGACTACGACAGCTCCTACCGCGCCCAGATCGCCCTCAAACGGATGACAAGCACCCTCACCGGCCGCTTCGTCGCCTCCGCCGTCGGCGCCACCAGCAGCCGCCACGACCAGCAACCGGTCCGCCGCTACGACGCCGACCTCATCGTCCCCCGCACCGCCCGCAACCAGTGCGCGCTGCTCAAGGGAATGGCCCTGCGCTATGTGATGCGAGCCCGCGCGGCCGAACAGTGGTACGACCAGCAGCGCGAGATCCTCACCACTCTGGTGGCGGAACTCTGCCGCCGAGCCCCGGACCATCTCGACCCCATGTTCGCCGCCATGTGGCACGAGGCCTCGGACGACGTCGCCCGCCTGCGCGTGATCGTGGACCAGGTCGCCTGCCTCACCGACCCCGCCGCCGTCGCCTGGCACCGGACCCTCGTGGCAGCGGGCGGCTGAGGCGAGGCAGTATGTAGCCGTGGCGGGCAGGGTCAAGGACGAGGACATCGCGCTGGTCCGCGACCGGACCTCGATCGCGGACATCATCAGCGAGACCGTAACGCTGCGCTCAGCAGGCGGCGGCAACCTCAAGGGCCTCTGCCCCTTCCACGACGAGAAGACCCCGTCGTTCACCGTCTCTCCTGCCCGAAATGTCTATTTCTGTCTCGCGGGCGAGACCCGGGTCCTCACCGACCAGGGCGTCCGGCCGATCCGCGAACTCGCAGGTGGGCGCCACCGCGTCATCACCACGCACGGGCGATTCGTCGAGGCGCCGTTCCTCTCCTTCGGTGACCAGCCGGTCGTGCATCTCAAGCTGAGCCGCAACGGCCAGAAGAAGACCATCCGGACCACGACCAACCATCGCTGGTTCATCCGCAGCCGCAGCAGGGGCGCGGAGAAGCGACTCGAACGCACCACGGCGGAGCTCAAGAAGGGCGACCGCCTCGCCCACGTCTTCCCCCGAGCCCTGTCCACCCGCGACGGCGGCCACAAACTGTCCCCCTTCGGCGTTGCCCGGGGTCTCGTGTTCGGCGGCGGAACGGCGCTGAACGGCGGCGGCGTCATGCCGCTCGGTGAGGACAGGGTCCAGGACCTGCTGAAATGGTTCCCGCTGAACGACACGTTCGTCGCAGAGGGCCGCATCACGGTTACCGACCTGCCGGCCTACTTTGTCAGTGACCTGCCACCGCTCACCGAGTCACACGCGTATCTGCACGGCTGGCTCGCGGGCTACTTCGGAGCCGATGGTGACGTCGCCGAGGACGGTGTCGTCTCGCTGACGTCGACCCTCCGCAAAAACCTTGAGCATGTCCGTGACCTGTGCACAAGTATCGGCATTGGTACGTACGAAATCATCCGCTCAAATGGTCTTGGTCATGTCCTGACGCTCATGGGCGAGGACATTCCGGAAGAATTCTTCCTTATCCAGGCTCATCGCGATCGTTTTGTGGCCGGGCGTAAGAAGTTCGAGCGCCGGGGCTGGGTGGTCGAGGGGATCGAGGATCACGGCGAGGTCGAAGAGGTCTTCTGCCCGGTCGTCGACGGCACCCACGCTTTTGTGCTCGAGGACAACATCCTCACCGGCAACTGCCACGGCTGTGGGGCGGGCGGGGATGCGATCAAGTTCCTCATGGATGCTGAGCATCTGACGTTTGTGGAGTCGCTGGAGCGGCTGGCTTCGAAGTCCGGGATTCAGCTTCGGTACGACAGCTTCGGCGACAACCGCGAGGGTGGGCAGCCGCGGCCGCAGGCGGGGCAGAAGCAGCGGCTCATTTCCGCGCATGCTGCTGCCGCGGAGTTCTACCAGGATCAGCTCGGTAAGGCGGGGGCGCGGAAGGCTCGTGAGTTCCTTGCTCAGCGTGGGTTCGGGCGGGACGCTGCGGAGAAGTACGGGTGCGGGTTCGCGCCTGAGGGCTGGGATCTGCTCGCCAAGCATCTGCGGCAGAAGGGGTTCACGCACGAGGAGCTGACCGCGGGTGGGCTTGCCAAGCCGGCTCGGTCCGGGTCGCTGATCGACCGGTTCCGGCGGCGGCTGATGTGGCCGATCCGGGATCTGAGCGGGGATGTCATCGGGTTCGGGGCGCGAAAGCTCTTCGATGACGATGACGGGCCGAAATATCTGAACACGCCCGAGTCGCCGCTCTACAAGAAGTCTCACGTGTTGTACGGCATCGACCTCGCGAAGCGGGAGATGGCCAAGCGGGGGCGGGCGGTCATCGTCGAGGGGTACACCGATGTGATGGCGTGTCATGAGGCGGGCGAGCCGACAGCGGTGGCGACGTGCGGGACGTCGTTCGGGGTGGATCACATCGGGGTGCTGCGGCGGCTGCTGATGGACAGCGACAGCTTCACCGGGGAGATCATCTACACGTTCGACGGGGATGCGGCGGGGCAGAAGGCGGCGTTGCGGGCGTTCGAGGAGGATCAGCGCTTTGTCGGGCGTACCTTCATCGCGGTCAGCCCGGACAACATGGACCCGTGCGAGCTGCGGCTGGCCAAGGGCGATCTTGCCGTGCGCGACATGATCGCCGGGCGGGAGCCGCTGGTGGACTTCGCGCTGCGGCAGACGCTGGGCCGTTTCGATCTCGACACGGTCGAGGGGCGGGTCGACGCGATGCGTAAGGCCGCGCCGCTGGTCGCCAAGATCAAGGACCGGGAGAAGCGTCCGGAGTACGCCCGCAAGCTCGCCGGTGACCTCGGCATGGACCTGGACCCGGTGCAACGCGCGGTGGCCCAGGCGATGACGCCCGACGCTCCCGTGGCCGCCCAGCGGCGGGCGCCGGACAGCCCGCAGCGGCAGGTCGAGCGGGAGACGTTGAAGCTGGCCCTGCAGTTCCCGGTGCTGGCCGGGCCGATGTACGACACGACCGAGCCCGAGTCGTACGGTGACCCGGTGTTGCGCAGTATCCGCCTGGCGATCGCCGCAGCCGGTGGGACTGCCGCCGCGACCGGTGGTGTGGTCTGGATCGAGGCGGTCCGGGACGCCTGTGACGATCTCGGTGGCAAGGCGCTGATCAACGAGCTGGCGGTCGAGCCGATGCGCATCGACGGCGAGGCCGACCTGCGGTATGTGCAGATCACGCTGGCCCGGCTGCAGGTCGGGTCGGTTACCACCCGGATCAAGGATCTGAAGTCCAAGGTGCAGCGGCTCAACCCGGTCGCGCACAAGGACGAGTATCTTGCTCTTGCCGGTGAACTCTTCTCCCTCGAGCAGCACGCCCGTGCGCTGCGCGACCAGGCAGCAGGTGCCCTGTGATGAAACTATTCCGCCGCCGTCCGAAGCTGCCCGCCGACAGGACGCCGGCGTTGGAGCCCGATGAGCGCGTTCTGTGCTGGGCTCCGGCGCCCGACGACGCCGTGCTGGTCGCGACGAATCGTGGTCTCTGGCTGCCCGGCGGCACCCGGCTCGGCTGGCACGAGATCCACAAGGCGGCGTGGTCCGGCAGGGAGCTGCTGGTCACCCCGGCGGAGATCGCCCAGCAACGCAATGGGTACGCCGTGCTGGTCGACGCTCCCGTGATCGGGTTCCTCCTGCTCGAGCCGGGGGAGTTGCCGGACCAGGTGCGGGCGCGGGTCACGCGCTCCGTCGCGTACACCTCGCATCATCCTCTTCCTCCCGAGGGCGGCGTGCGCGTTGTCGGGCGGCGGGTGAGTGGTGTCGACGGTCTGACCTGGTCGGTGCGGTACGACGCGAGGACCGCGGTCGACGCCGACCCCATCGTGGAGGTCACCGACGAGCTGGTGGCCTCGGCGCAGGAAGCGACGACCGTTATTCCTTAGTTTTTGTCGGACCCCCTGGCTAGGGTCTGGCTCGTGACTCTCATTCACGCCCGAGGGCTGGTCAAACGCTTCGAGGGCTTCACCGCGGTCGACGGCATCGACGTCGACGTGCAGCCCGGTGAGGCGTTCGGTTTCCTCGGTCCCAACGGTGCCGGCAAGAGCTCCACGATGCGCATGATCGGGTGTGTCTCGCCGCCGACCGGTGGGGAGTTGCGCATCCTGGGCATGGATCCGGTGCGGGAGGGTCCGAAGATCCGGGCCCGGCTCGGGGTCTGCCCGCAGCTCGACAACCTCGACCTGGAGCTGACGGTCCGGGAAAATCTGACGACCTACGCGCGGTTCTTCGGGATCCCGCGCAAGGTCGCCCGGGCCCGCGCCGACGAGCTGCTCGACTTCGTGCAGCTCACCGAGCGGGCCGACAGCAAGGTCGAGCCGCTGTCCGGCGGCATGAAACGGCGGCTGACGATCGCCCGCGCGCTGGTCAACGAGCCCGAGATCGTGCTGCTCGACGAGCCCACCACGGGCCTCGACCCGCAGGCCCGTCACCTGGTCTGGGAGCGGTTGTTCCGGCTCAAGCAGCAGGGCGTGACCCTCGTGCTGACCACGCATTACATGGATGAGGCCGAGCAGCTCTGCGACCGGCTCGTGGTGATGGACGCCGGGAAGATCGTCGCGGAGGGTTCACCGCGCGCGCTGATCGACCGCTATTCGACCCGCGAGGTGGTGGAGCTGCGCTTCGCGGCCGAGTCGCAGGAGCCCTTCGCCAGCAAGCTCGACGGCATCGGCGAGCGGGTCGAGGTGCTTCCCGACCGCATCCTGCTCTACGTCGAGCACGGCGACGAGGCGGTGGCCGAGGTGCAGGGCCGCGCACTCAGCCCGGCGGGCGTGCTGGTGCGCCGCAGCAGCCTCGAGGACGTCTTCCTGACCCTCACCGGCCGGACGCTGGTGGACTGAGATGTTCTACGTCCTCGAGTATTACCTGATCAACTATCGCCGGGTGTGGCGCGGCAGCGTGCTGTCGTCGTTCATCCTGCCCCTGCTCACGATGCTCGGCTTCGGCGTTGGCGTCGGCGCCTATGTCACCGGCGGTGTCGAGGGTGTGCCCTATCTGGACTGGATGGTTCCCGGGCTGATCGCGTCGACGGCCCTGCAGGTCGCGGTCGGCGAGTCCACCTGGCCGGTCATGGGCGCGTTCTCGTGGGACCGTCTCTACTTCGCACAGGCCGCGGCACCGCTACGGATCACCGACATCCTCGACGGTCACCTGATCTTCGTGGTGCTGCGCACGCTGCTCAGCTCGGCGGCGTTCCTGGCGATCGCCGCGGCCTTCGGCACCCTGCACTCGTGGTGGGCGCTGCTGACCCTGCCGATCGCGGCGCTGGTCGGCCTCGCCGTGGCCACCCCGACGTTCGCCTACTCGGCGACCATCACCGTCGACAGCTACCTGTCGATCCTCTACCGGTTCGGCGTCATCCCGATGTCGTTGTTCTCGGGCGTCTTCTTCCCCGTGGAGTCGCTGCCGCTGGTGTTCAAATGGGTCGCGTACGCGTTCCCGCTCTGGCACGCCGTCGACCTCAGCCGCGCCGCGACCCTCGGCATCGCCCCGGCCTGGTCAACCGCCGGGCACCTGCTCTATCTGGCGTTGTGGGTGGCCGCGGGCTGGCTCCTGGCACTGCGCCAATTCCGCCGCCGGCTCGTGCTGTGAGGAATCCCTGATGGTCACCCTGGTCCTGCCCCGCCTCATCTCCTACGAGGGCGCTGCCCGCCGCTCCGGCTACGTCGTCGAACGCAACGCGGCAACCCTCAGCCGCTCCTACTGGCTCGTGATGATCTCCGGCTTCCTGGAGCCCGTCCTCTACCTCTTCTCCATCGGCCTCGGCGTCGGCTCCCTCGTCGGCGACCTCACCCTCCCCGACGGCCGCGTCATCGAATACGCCGCCTTCGTAGCCCCGGCCATGCTCGCCTCGTCCTCGATGACCGGCGCCCTGTCCGAGACCACCTTCAATTTCTTCGGCAAAATGAAGTTCCGAAAGCTCTACGACGGCATGCTCGCCACCCCTGTCCGCCCCATCGAGATCGCCCTCGGCGAGCTCGCCTGGGCCATGGCCCGAGGCAACATCTACGCCGCGGCCTTCCTGGTCATCATGGTCGCGATGGACCTGACCACCCCCGCCCGCGCGGTCCTCGCCTTCTTCGCCGCCATCCTCGTCGGCTTCGCCTTCGGCGGCCTCGGCATGGCCCTCTCCACCTACATGAAAAGCTGGCAGGACTTCGACATCGTCGTCTCCGTCCAATTCACCCTCTTCCTCTTCTCCGGCACCTTCGTCCCCGCCACGTCCTACCCCGCGGCGCTGCGCTGGCTGGTCGAGGCCACCCCCCTCTACCGCGCCGTCGACCTCATCCGCGCCCTGACCACCGGCAGCGCAGGCTGGTTCCAGCTCCTCGACATCGCCTACTTGCTGGCCGCCCTCGCCCTCGGCCTGACCATCGCCGGCCGCCGCATGGGCAAACTCCTCCTCAAGTAGCCCCACCCACAGGCCGGCCGCGCAGCCTTTCCCGACGTGCGGCGCCGGCTCGCGGCACTGGCTCTTGGCCTGTGTTGTGCGGCGCCGGTTCCGGCTTGCGGCACTCCGGCCTGCGGCACTCCGGCTTGCGGCACTCCGGCCTGCGGCACTCCGGCCTGCGGCACTCCGGCCTGCGGCACTCCGGCCTGCGGCACTCCGGCCTGCGGCACTCCGGCCTGCGGCACTCCGGCCTGCGGCACTCCGGCCTGCGGCTTGCGGTCTGCGGCCCGCGGCTTGCGGTCTCCGGCGCCGGCTTGCGGCCTGGGGTACCGACCAGCGACTTGCGGTACCGACCAGCGGCCTGGGTAGGCGGTGCCAGCTCGTGGTGTGCGGCGTCAGCTTGTGGTGTGCGGCGTCAGTTTCCGGTTTGCGGTTCTGGCCCGCGGCGCTGGCTCTCGGCCTGTGGAGTGCGCGGTCAGTTTCCGTTTTGCGGTTCTGGCCCGCGGCACTGGCTCCCGGCCTGTGGTGTGCGGTGCCGGTTGTCGGTTTGCGGCACCGGTCTGCGGGGCCGGCTTCCGATCTTCGGCGTGCTGCGTCAGCTCCCGGTGTGCGGCCTGTGGCACGCGGCGGCGGGTTTCGGCCCGTGACGGGCGGCTGTCGGCAAGGGGTGCCTACGCGATGATCGAGGTATGTGGATCCGCGAGACCGAGGCGTTTCTGATGTCGATGCTTGGTGACGCCGGCGTGGATCCGAGCAGGGTGACTGCGGCTGAGGTTCGGGCGACTGTCGAAGTGTTCCGGGCGTTTGCCGTGCTGCCGGTTGAGGGGGCGGCGTTGTCCGAGGAGGACGGTGATGGTGTTCTGGCTCAGTGCGGGAGGGACGAGCGGGGGTTCTCGGCCGACCTGACGCGGCAGTTCATCGAGGCTGGGGGTGGGGACTTCCGGACATGGCAGCTGAGCTGTAGTTTCCGCTGGGGTGCCGGGGCGGGCGCCGAGATGGTGGCGCCGGGTCATCTCTGGTCGTTCGGGAGGGACTTCGGCGAATTCTTCGCAGACGCCATGGCCCTTCCCGGGTGGGCCTGGGCGCTCGAGGGCCGGGAAACACCCCGGGAACTCACGATTGCGCTCACCGAGGTCTGAGCGCGGGGGTCTGAGCGCAGGGTCTGAGAATCAAGCCTGTGCGCATGGGCTGAGCCCAAGGCTTGTGCGCATGGGTGAGGCCCAGGGCTTGTGCGCGGGGGC
>NZ_BOQP01000021.1 GCF_018332715.1 Winogradskya consettensis
CACAATTTAATTGTGCACAATTTAATTGTGCACAACTCAATCGCGCGCAGCCGGGCCACGACAGGTCACGGCCTAAGCTCGGCGTCATGGACGTCGTCGTGGTGGGTGCGGGGATCGCCGGATTGTCGTGTGCGCGAGAGCTGGCCGCGGCCGGGCGGACGGTCCGGGTGGCCGAGCGGGGGCGTGTGGTCGGTGGGCGGCTGGCCAGCAAGCGTTACGACGGGCGGCATGCGGACATCGGCGCAGGATATTTCGTCGCCGACGACCCCGATTTCCACACTCTCGCCGAGCAGTGGCGGGCCCGGGGTCTCGCGCGCCCCTGGACGGACACGTTCACCGTTTTCCCGGGTCAGTCGGATACGACCGGCCCGACGCGATGGGCGGCGCCGGGAGGCCTCCGCAGCCTCGCCGAAGATCTGGCCCGCGATCTGGACATTTCGCTTGAGTCCGAAATCTCCGCGATCGACCCGGAGACGATCACCGTGCTCGCCATGCCCGGCCCCCAGGCCCTGCGACTCGGCCCCCCGGCTGCCATCGCGGACGCCGCGAACGAGCAGCATTGGGAGCCCGTGATCGCGGCAGTCCTCGCGTACGGTCAAAGAACGTGGCAGGAGCTGCACGCAGCGTTCGTGAACGACCACCCGGACCTGGCCACGATCTTCGACGACGGTGACCGGCGCGGTGACCGGGCGCCCGTCCTGGTCGCGCACTCCACCCCGGCGCTGGCGCGGCGGCACCTGAACGACCCGGCAGCGGCCGGCCCGATCCTCTCGAAGGCGGTCGGCGAGCTCCTGGGCATCACCGAGCGGCCCGAGATCCACACGCACCGCTGGACCTACGCGCAGCCCGCACCGGGAACCGGGCCCTACGCCACCGACGGCCGGGTCTGGCTCGCCGGTGACGCGTTCGGCAGACCGCGCGTCCAGACCGCCTGGCTGTCCGGACGCGCGGTGGCACGCGCGATTCTGGAGAAGACCTAGAGCACGGAGCGGTAGACCTTCAGCGTGTCCTCGGCGATCGTCGACCAGGAGAACTTGTCGACGGCCCGCTGCCGCCCGGCGAGCCCCATCGACGCGGCCCGCGCGGGGTCGGCCAGCAGCGTCGTCATCGCGGCGGCCAGGTCGGCGACGAAGCGCTCCGGGTCGACCGGCGTGCCCGTGCCATCGGCGACCTGCTCGATCGGGACCAGCAGCCCCGTCTCACCGTCGGCCACGACCTCCGGGATGCCACCGGTCGCGGTCGCCACGACGGCCGTCTCGCACGCCATGGCCTCCAGGTTCACGATGCCCATCGGCTCGTAGATCGAGGGGCAGACGAAGACCGTCGCGTGCGTGAGGACCTGCACGACCTCGTGCTTGGGCAGCATCTCCTGGACCCAGATGACGCCGTTGGCGTCGCGGGCGTTGCGCAGCTGGATCGCCAGGCCCTCGACCTCGGCGGCGATCTCGGGCGTGTCGGGCGCGCCGGCCAGCAGCACGATCTGCGTCTCCGGGGGCAGGTCGTGGCAGGCCCGCATGAGGTACGGCAGGCCCTTCTGGCGGGTGATCCGGCCGACGAAGACGACGCTGGGGCGGTTCAGGTCGATGCCGAGCCGCTCGATCACGTCGGTGCCGCGGTCGGGGGCGTACTGCGTGGTGTCGATCCCGTTGTAGACCACGTGGATGCGGTCGGCGTCCACGCTCGGGTAGGCCGTCAGCACGTCGCGCTTCATGCCCCCGGACACCGCGATGATCGCGTCGGCGTTCTCGATGGCGGTGCGCTCGCAGAACGACGAGAGCGCGTAGCCGCCGCCGAGCTGCTCGGCCTTCCACGGGCGCAGCGGTTCGAGGCTGTGCGTGGTGACCACGTGCGGCACGCCGTGCAGCAGCTTCGCGGTGTGACCGGCGAAGTTCGCGTACCAGGTGTGGCTGTGCACGAGATCGGTGCCGGCGGTGCCCGCCGCGATCTCAAGATCGACACCCATGGTCTGCAGTGCGGCGTTTGCCCCAGAAAGGCCCGAAGGCGTCTGGTACGCCGTGACGCCGGGCTCGTCGCGGGGCGCCCCGAAGCAGTGCACACGCACGTCGGCGAGCGGGCGAAGATCGCGCGCGAGGTACTCCAGGTGCACGCCAGCGCCCCCGTACACCTCCGGGGGGTATTCACGGCTGATGAGGTCGACGCGGAGAGTGTCGCCGGTAAATTTCGAGTGCGAGTCGGTCACGTGACGCAGCTTAGGCCTTTCGACTGGCGTGGACGCCAAAGGAAAGTTAGGTTCTCGTTCATGGCTGTCAAGGTGCTTGCGATCGTTCTGGCTGGTGGCGAAGGTAAGCGCCTGATGCCCCTCACCGCGGACCGGGCCAAGCCCGGCGTCCCGTTCGGCGGCATCTACCGCATGATCGACTTCGTCCTCTCGAATCTCGCCAACGGCGGGTATCTCAAGATCGTCGTGCTGACCCAGTACAAGTCGCACTCGCTCGACCGTCACATCACCAAGACGTGGCGGATGTCGACGCTGCTGGGCAACTACGTCACGCCGGTCCCGGCCCAGCAGCGGCTCGGCCCGCGCTGGTTCGCAGGCTCCGCGGACGCGATCTACCAGAGCCTCAACCTGATCAACGACGAGAGCCCGGACTACGTCATCGTCTTCGGCGCCGACCACATCTACCGCATGGACCCGAAGCAGATGGTCAACGACCACATCGCCTCGGGCGCCTCGGTCACCGTGGCCGGCATCCGCCAGCCCAAATCCATGTCCGACCAGTTCGGCGTCATCGACGTCGGCCCCGACGGCAAGCGCATCAGCGCCTTCCGCGAGAAGCCCGTCGACGTCGAGGGCCTCCCCGACTCCCCCGACGAGATCTACGCGTCGATGGGCAACTACGTCTTCACCACCCGCGCCCTGTGCGAGGCCGTCTCCCAGGACGCGCAGAATCCGGACAGCAAGCACGACATGGGCGGCAACATCATCCCCATGCTCGTCGAGCGGGGCGAGGCCAACGTCTACGACTTCCGCGACAACGACGTCCCCGGCAGCACGGAACGCGACCGCGGCTACTGGCGCGACGTGGGCACCCTGGACTCCTTCTACGACGCCCACATGGACCTGATCGCCACGCTCCCGGTCTTCAACCTCTACAACATGGAATGGCCGATCTTCACCAACTACGGCTCCTGGCCGCCGGCGAAGTTCGTCCACGGCTACGACGACCGCCAGGGCCGGGCCATCGAATCCATGATCTCCCCCGGCGTCGTCGTCTCCGGATCGCTGGTCGAACGCTGCGTGATGTCCCCCAACGTCCGGGTCAACTCCTGGTCCCACGTGGAGAATTCCGTGCTCATGGAGGGCGTGCAGGTCGGCCGGCGCGCCGTCATCCGCAACGCCATCATCGACAAGAACGTCGTCATCCCCGAAGGCGCCCAGATCGGCGTCGACCTCGACCGCGACCGCAAGCGCTACACCGTCTCCGACAGTGGCATCGTCGTCATCGGCAAGGGCCAGACAGTAGAGCTCTGACCGGCACGGCCCGCAGCTCCCGGCCCTCTGCCAGCACGGCCTGCAGCTCCGGCCCCCGGCCGACGGGAGCTGCGGACAGGCCTGGCCGACGGGAGCTGCGGGCAAACCTGGCCGGCGGGAGTTGCGGACAGGACCTAGTCGGCGGGAGCTGTCGACTAGGGCTGGCGGGCGGGAGTTGCGGACAGGACCTGGTCGGCGAGGGTTTCGGCGACGGCCCGTAGCTCGGCGACGTCGATGCCGGTGCGGCCCATGAAGACGATGCCCTGCTGCGCGGCCACGATGGCGCGAGCAGCATGCAGCGGGTCGGCATCGGCTGAGAAATCGCCCTCGCGCTGCGCCCTCGCCACCGCCTCGGCGAGAATGCCGGCCCGCTCCTCGAACGCGCCGCGGGACGCCGCCAGCACGTCGGCGTCGGCGGCGGCCATTTCGCTGGCGCTGTTCGCCAGGAAGCACCCCCGGAGAGCGCCGGCGCCGGTGGGATCCGCGGCGGGGGCGGTCAGATAACGGCGGAGCCCGTCGACCGCCCGCGGAGCGTCTGCCAGCACGGCCCGCAGCGCCCCGTGCGTGGCTTCGACGTAGTCGCCGAGCACCCGCAGATACAGCCGGCGCTTATCACCGAACGCGGCGTAGAGGCTGCCCTTGCCGAGCCCGGTGACGCGGAGCAGATCCTCCAGGGACGTGGCCGCGTAACCGGCCGTCCAGAACTGGTCGCGGACCGCGGCCAGCACGGTCTTCTCGTCGAACTGCCGTGGTCGTGCCATGGGAGCACTTTACCCAGTTCTTGACTGCGCGGTCCACGACGACCCGTGGCGGCCGGCGTCAGGCCGCGGCGAACGTCTGGACCTCACCGCCGTCGGCGAACAGTTCGCTCCCCGTCATGTAGCTCGACTGATCCGATGCCAGGAACAGAACGGCGGCGGCGATCTCGGCGGGCTGGGCGACCCGCCCGAGCGGCACGGTGCCGGCCATCGCGTCCAACAGGGGCTGCACGTGACCGGGCTCCTGGGCGATGCCCCGCAGTCCGGGCGTGTCGGTCGGGCCGGGAACGATGACGTTCACGCGGATCCGTCGGGGCGCCAGCTCCGTCGCCCAGGTCCGGGCGAACTGGCGGATGGCCGCCTTGGACGCGGAGTAGTCGCCGAACCCGGCGTTGCCGCGGCTGGCGCTGCTGGAGCCGGTGATCACGATGCTGCCACCGTCGGCCAGCAGCGGGAGCGCCTTCTGCACCGTGAAGACCGTGCCGCGTACGTTGATGGCGAAGGTCCGGTCGAAATTCTCCGGGGTGAGCGCGTCGATGGTCGCGAGCGCGCTGCCTCCGCCTGCGTTGGCGAACACGATGTCCAGGCCGGTGCCGCCGTCGCGGATGCGGGCGAACAGCCGGTCGAGGTCGTCCAGGCGGGAGACGTCACTGCGGACCGCTGTCGCCTTGTCGCCGAGCAGGGCTGCTGCGGCGTCGAGCTCGGCCTGGCGGCGGCCGGTGATCCAGACGCGGGCCCCCTCCGCGACGAAGCGCTGCGCGGTGGCCAGTCCGATGCCCGTGCTGCCCCCGGTGACCAGGGCTGTCCTGCCGTCCAGCTGACCCACGAATTCTCCCTCGGAAGTTGTTTACCGTGCGGTCCACAATAACCATGCTGGACCGTACGGTCAAGAACTGAGCATGACCGCGAGGGCGACGGTGACCAGGGCGGCGCCCACGTAGAGGGGCGACGTGTAGCCCAGGCCCGCGCTGATCGTGAGGCCACCGAGCCAGGCGCCGAGGGCGTTGCCGACGTTCGAGGCGGAGACGTTGGCGCTGGCGGCGAGGGGTGTGCCGCCGGCGGCGTCGGTGACGCGGGTGATCATGCCGGGGACGGTGGCGAAGCCGAACAGGCCGGTCAGGAAGATCAGTGACACGGCCGCGACCCGGCTCCCGGCCAGGAGCCCGAACGCCACAAGGGTGGCGGCCAGCGCTGCCAGGGCCACGATCAGCGTACGGTCCCGGTTGCGGTCGGCAGCCCGCCCACCGAGCAGGTTGCCGGTCACCAGGCCGGCGCCGAAGACGACGAGCAGCCAGGCGACGTCGGCGGCGGAGAAGCCCGTGACCTCGGTGAACGTGTAGGCGATGTAGCTGAAGGCCCCGAACATCCCGCCGTACCCGAGGGCTGCGGCAGTGAGGGTGAGCCACACCTGCCGGGACCGGAAGGCCCCCGCCACCCGGCCAGTACGCGAGACCTCACCGGCGGACGCGGGCACCCACACCGCGAGGGCGGCCACGGCCAGCACCCCGATCGCGGCGATCCCCCAGAACGTGGCCCGCCACCCCCACCGCTCGCCGACCAGCGCACCGAACGGCACCCCGAGGACGTTGGCGACGGTCAGCCCGGAGAACATCACCGCGACAGCCCGCGAGGCCTGCGACGGTGGCACCAGCCTGCGCGCGACCAGTGACCCGATGCCGAAGAACGAACCGTGGCACAGCGCGGCGACGACCCGGCCGAGCAGCGCCACGGCGAACGTCGGCGCCACCGCGGTCAGCAGGTTCCCGGCGACGAACAGCGTCACCAGCCCGATCAGCACGGCCTTGCGGTTGATCCGCCCGGTCACCGCCGTCAGCACGATCGCACCGACGGCGACGACCAGCGCGTACCCGGAAATGAGCCACCCGGCCGTAGCCTCCGTGACCCGCAGATCCTCACTCACCTGCGGCAGCAGCCCCGCGATCACGAACTCGGTCAGCCCGATCCCGAAACTCCCGGCCGCCAGCGCCACCAGTCCCCTCACCCCGTTAACGTTAACGGGGACCGTGAGTGGTAAGAATCCGCAGTGCACCCCGCGATCACCTGGCTCGACCTGATCCGCACCGACCGCGCCGCCGCCCTGCGTACCTTCATCGCCGCCTGGCACGCGGGCACCCCGGCCGGCCCGGTCCCCTACGTCCCGCCGCCGGACGCGCCCGGGCCGCTCCGCGCGCTCTACGAGGCCGCCGAGGGCCGCAAGAGCGTCCTCGGCGTGCAGAACTTCCTACGGCCGCCCTCCGAACTCACCACGGACAACGGCTGGGTGACGTTTGCCGACGAGAACCAGGGCGCGTTCGTCTTGGAGTATCAGGCCGGCGACCCCGACCCGTCGGTACGCGGCGAGATCGAGACGCTCAGTGGCGTGCTGCTGCAGTTCGTGCTGTTCGAGGCGTCGTTCACGTCCCCGGTGACCGCCTCCGGATTCCTGTCGGACGACGAACTCGCCCGCCTGGCCGCCCCGCTGCGCCGCGTACCCCTCGGCCCGGCGAGCTGGATCGGCGGCCCCGCACGCCTCTACGCGGGCGCCGGTCTGATCGTCGCCGCCGACCGCACCGGCGACCCGGACGGTCAGTTCGTCACCCTGGGCGCCAACCATCGCTCAGCACTGCGGCCCGTGCGCGACCTCGACCTTCCGTGGTACGACTAAGAGGACTGAGTGCCGGTCAGCAGGGCGTGGCGTTCGCGCATGATCGTGGTCCAGCGGGTGCGGACCAGGCCGTAGCGCTCGGTGGTCTCGCGGCGGACCTCGGCGACGAGCCCGGCCGACTTGTCGACGCTGCGCCGCGCGTGGTTGATGCGTTCCCGCCGCACCGAATTACGGGTGAAGTAGTTCTCCAGGAAACCGTTCAGGACACCGATCGGCTGGACCACGGCGTACGCGTGTCCGAGCGGCCGGGCCAGCCCCACGTCGGCGAGCTCAGTGTGCAGGACGGCCAGGCACCGGTCGGCGTGCACGGCTGCCCAGGCCGCGGCGTCGACCCAGCCGGGCTTGTTCAGCAACGTCGCGCCGCCCGTCCAGTTGTTCGCCGCCTGCAGGTCGGAGACACGCTCGAGCTGACGGCGTACCTCCGTGAGTGCACCGAGGGCGACGTCCGCCGCGGCGGTGGCCTCCCCCAGCTCGCGCAACTCCGCCTCGGCCCGCCCCCGCTCCTGCGCCAGCACCATCAGACGGGCGGCACCGGGACCGCGCGTACCGCGTACATAGCTGTCCTTCTCGTCAAGAACGGCCGCGTAGCGGGCGGGCAACCCGGAGAGCGCATGCAACCGCCCGGCCACGACCTGACGCTCGGCGTGCAGTGCGGCCAGCCGGCTCTGCGCCTGCGCGACCCGGTAGCCGGCCGCGTCCGCCTCGGCCTGTTCGCGGGCCACGTGGCTCTCGGTGTCACCCCGCAGCGCGGCCAGCACCCGCGAGATCGACATGCTGTCGATGTCCTCGACCTCGTCCGCATGCTGCTCACGCAGCGTGGTCAATTCGGTGGTCTGCTCGGCCAGCCGGGTGTCCAGCTCCTGCGCCCGCCGGGCGAGCAACTCGCTCCCCCTGGTCAGTCCGGCCAGCTCAGCGAGCCGCGTCTCGATGTCGGTCACCCCCCGATTGGATCAGAGGGGGTCAACGCGTGAAGGCCTCACGCCCCGCAATCACCCGCGTCGCGAACACTCGGCCACGACCGTCTACAGTGGCGCACCCTGAGATCATTTAGAGGAAGTCCATATTTTGTACGCCATCCTCCGGGCGGTAGCCACCGCCACCGTGCTCGTCCTCGCCGCTTGCACATCGGGCGCATCCGGCGCCCCGGTGCCGGTCCCGTCCGATCCGGTGACCGCCCTCAGCGAGGCGGCCGGGCGACTCGGCACCCAGCCCGCCCGTTTCACGTTCGTGTACGGCACGCAGCAGCCCCTGGACGCCGCGAACCACACCGGGCTGATCGATCCCGCCACCGGTCACTGGGAGATCACCGGCAACGGCTGGACGGTCCGGCGGATCGGAGATGACGTCTACATCCGGCTGACCAAGGAACCGCCGATGCCCCTCTCGCCCGGCTCCTACGCGGCCGTCTACGGCACATGGATTCATCAGCGCGTACCCGTCGGCGGTGAGCTGTCCTATATTTTCGGTGCGGACTTCCCCTGGTCTCTGGCGCGCGGTGCTGCGCACGGCACGGATATCACCCGGATCGGCGAGCGCTCCTTCCGCGGAAGCGTCGCCGTGGCCCCCGGTGAGGAGGAACCCCGGAACCGGGGCTTTCTCGCCGACCTCGACGAGCAGGGCAGGTTCACCAGCGTCGCGTTCCTCAGCGACACGCAGCCGGCGGCCTCCGGGATGTCGATCGCCTTCTCCGGCTTCGGCACCCCGGCCGACATCCAGGCGCCATCCGCCGGCGAGACTGTCGACGGCGAGGCGTACCTCACGGTCCTGATCGAGATCGGGTTGTCCTTCTGATAACGGCTACGTGCGGTCGCGGAGCGTTTCCGACGGGGTGAGGCCGTAGCGGTCGCGGTAGGAGCCGGCGAAGCGGCCGAGGTGGGTGAAGCCCCAGCGGTGGGCGACCTCGCTCACGCTCACCTGGCCCTTGTCGGCCCGGATCAATTCGGCGTGTACGCCCTCAAGTCGCAATCGCCGCAGGTACGTCAGCGGTGGGACACCGACGTGGCGGCGGAACGATTCCTGCAGGACGCGAACGCCCACCCCGGCGATCGCGGCAAGCTCGTGCGCGGTGAAGGCACGGCCCGGTTCGGCGTGCATCGCGTCGAGGGTCCGTTTCACCGGGCGGGGGCGGCGGGCGGTCGGGACGCCGGGGATGTCGTCACCGTGGCGTTGCTCGACGGCGCAGGCCAGGGCGCTGATCGCGAGGTCGCGCCACCGGGTCAGCAGGCGGGGCAGGGCCGACAGGCCGTCCGGCTGGCGCAGTTCGGTATGCAGGAGGCGGATCAGCGCCATCCAGCTGCGGCCCGGACCGCCGGCCAGGCCGAACGTCAGCCCCAGCGGACCCGGGGCCACATCGGGCGGGTCGAGGGCGGTCAGTTCGCGTTCGAAGGCGAGGCGTTCGACCTTGACACTGTAGACGCGGCAGTCCGCCGACCAGCGCAGTTCGATGTCGCTGCCCGGCTGGAACACCGCGGCCCGGCCCGGATCGGCGGTGGTCGACGTCCCCCGGTGCAGGACCTGCACCGAACCGGTCAACGGCGCGAGGACGTGGTACGCCGTCCGCAGATCGCCGATCGCCACACAGATCTCGATGCCGTAGCTGATCTCGCCGACGGTCAGCGAGCCGAGCTGGACGACGTCGCCGGAGAACGCGAACCCGTCGAGGCCACCGGTCGCCTTGACCTCGAGCGGGCCGTAGAACATGCGGCGGCAGAACGCCCGTGCCTCGTCAACGTCCGCGGTACGAAGAACCGTACGCGCGGCCCCTGCCGTATCCATCCAGTCACCCTAGACCGACAGGGGCCTCACCGGCAGTTACAGATCGGGCCAGGAGTGCTCGGTGACGGCGCCACCGGACACCTCGACCTCGGCGAGCGGGGTCACCGGGTCGCGCCAGATGACGTACCGGCCGGCGGGGAGGCTGTCGATGACCACGCTGAAGCGGACACCGTCGCGGACGTAGCGGGCGCGGACCGCGGCGTGCGTACGCGTACCCGCGTCCTCCACCGGGCTGACCTCGATCTCGTGGCCGTGCAGGCTACCGGGGGTGTGGATGACCATCGCCCCGATGCCGGCACCGATGTTGAGCACGACCGTGCCCTGCCCGGACGGGGCCATCGTGTGATGGTGGTGGACCCCGACGCTCACTTCTCCACCTCGGGGTTGTTGAACCCGTCGAACGGCAGGCCCAGGAACGGGAACTTCTTGAGCAGCTTCGAGCTGGCGTCCTTGGCGGACAGTCCCTGCTCGACCAGCGCGGCCGCGGCGTCCGGCTTGAACTTCTCGTCGACCAGCGGCACGGTCACCCCGGCGATCGCCCGCAGCGAGATCGACACCACGTCATCGGCGACGCGGCGCCCGTTCGGGAACCCGGCGAGGTCCCCGCCGAGCAGGCCGAAGGCGTTCTCCTCCTTGGCCGGCGGCACGGCGGTGTTGAGCCGCAGCATGTCGGCCTGGGTCTCACCGGTGTTGTTCTGGAAGTCGTCGATGAGCCCGTCCGGGATGCCGGTGAGCAGGATCGCGACCAGGTCGGCGCGGGCGGTCTTCGCCTTGTTCAGCTCCGCCAGGTTGTCGAACAGTCCGGGGTAGAGCACCGGGAGCAGCGCCCCCAGCTCCGGCTGCTCGACGAACTCCGCGAACCGCTTGTCCTCGCTCGGCGGCAGGCTGTTCCACAGGTCCTTCTGCGCCATCGGCACGATGACCTCGTTGAACAGCGGGTTGCCGAGCCGGGACACCTGCACCTGCGGGCCGACGTACACGTCGTCGTTGTTCTTGTCGCCGTGCCGGACCTGCACCTGCCGGCGGCTGGCCGCCGTCCACACACCGATGACCGCACCCGGGTCACGGCCACGGACCTTCTTCTTGCCGTCCTTGCGCACCATGTGCAGCGGCACCTGGATGGCGATACTGTGCACGTTCATCTGGTCGGTGGCGTTGACCGCCTTGCCCGCATAGTTGAACAGCTTCTGCCCGACGAGGTGCTTGTCCTGGAACGGACGCAGCGTGCCCAGGTCGAAAATGGCACCGAGGTCGACGAAGAACGGATCGGCGCGCTGCCCGGCGAAGACCTTCTCGCCATCCTTGAGCTTGTGCACGGCGTCGTCGGCCAGCTTGCCGTAATCCGCGATCGACAGCGGCCCGACATTGCACGGCGGGCACGGCAGCTTCTCGGCGAGCACGGTGTGCTTACCACTGGAATCCACCCGGGTCACCGAGTAGAACTGCCGCCGGTTCCAGTTCTCACTGTCCAGCGACTCGATCGGGCCGGTGTTGTAAAGAAACGTCCGGTCGTTACGCAGCTCGGTCCGGAACCGGAACTGGTACGTCAGATCCGGCCGCCCGTCACCGTTCTTGTCGACGTGGATCTCATAGAGCACGTCATCGCCGAACTCGAAGAAGTTCGGGCCGCTCGACGGCAGCTGCAGCGGCACGTAGTTCGCGATCAGGGTGACCGTGTCATGGTCGTCCGGGCTCACGAACGCGTACAGGTCGGCGCTGTCGGCGACCGGGTCCTTGGAGATTTCCGGTGCTTCGCGGTGCGAGGACATCGTCAGCCTTCCTGGTCAGCGCTTGACGGCTTTGAGAATCTTCTTTGCCAGGTCAGCATCGGTGATGGTGACCTTCGACCCCCCGGAGAACACATCGAACGTGCCCTTCTTGGCGTCCCGCAGAGACAGCACCAACGGCTCGCTGTCGGCGCCCGCGTTCTCCCGCTCACCGGCCATGCTCAGCCCGGCGACACCGGCGACGGAAACCCCGACGCCCGCGGTGGCGGCAATGGCAAGTACCCGGCGGCGCGACAAGCGGCTGGTGCCCCGCTTGCCGTAGTGAACACGACTCATGCTCGGCCTTTCGTCCCAAGATGCCCTGACAAAACGTCGTCGACAGCCATCAGTACGAAACGATCACCGCAGCGGTTCAAAGCAATTTCCCAGTAAAGGTTCCCCACAGGTTGGTAACACGAAAGGACCCCGTGGCCATGCCGTCCCAGACCCTCTCCCGAACAGCCCGGATATCGGCCCCACCTGCGAAGATCTACGCCCACCTGAGCGATCCGCAGAGCTACCTCGGCCTGTCACCCCTCCTGGTCGACATCCGGGACGTACGCCCCCACCCCGGCGGCGTCGCCTACACCGCAGTGGAACGCTTCCGCTACGGAGTGTTCACATGGGACAACCCCATCGCCGTCACCATGACCTTCCAGGCCCCGGAAACCCGCATCGTCAGCGACGTCCGCAGCCCCGCCCGCGTCCACCTCATCTCCACCGTCGACCTGACCCCGGTCCCCGAAGGCACGGACCTGACGGAAACCATCCACGTCACCTACCCGCCCCTGCTGGGCCGCTTCGTCGTCGGCCAGGCCACCGCCGTCCAGCAGCACCGCCTCGCCGAACTCACCCGCCGCATGTCTCAGCCGAGGTAGACCGACCAGGTGCGGGAGGGGGTGCGGGTGCATTCCTCGAGGTTGAGGGCATTGTTGAGGCCGGTGCCGTCGTTGGCCGCGGCGAGGCAGAAGCCGCCGGAGTTGAGGATGCTGTAGCGGCCACCGAGTTCGCCCCTTGCCCACTGACGGCCCGGCTGACCGTCGCAGTAGTACTGGACGATCGGGACCCCCGGGCGTCTGTTGCCGCCGGCCGGGGACAGACAGAAGCCGGTGCTCACGTTCATGATATGAAAGACGTTCGGGTCAGGGGTGGGCATCCACTTCCACAACCGCGCGGGCTGGCCGTCACAGGTGTAGGTGACCGCCTGCGCGTTGGGGGCAGTGCTCCCGCCCGCGATCGTGACGCACAGATGACCGGCGTTCAGGTTCTGGTAGACCTCCGCGGTGTACCAGTCCCAGGTGCGGGACCGGTTCCCGTCGCAGTAGTACTGGACGATGGTCGCGTTCAGCGCGGTGCTGCCACCCGCGGGCGAGAGGCACAAACCGCTCTTGGCATTCCGCAGCGACCAGATCCCCGCCTGCTTGACGACGTACCAGTGCCGGGCCCAATCGCTGTCGCAGGTGTACTGCACGATGACGACGTTGAGGCCGACGCTGCCACCTGCGGGCGACAGGCAAAGGTCGTTCTTCATGTTCCAGATCTGGTAGCTCTGCCGCGCACTGTCGAAATGGATCGTGTACGACCGCGACGGATCCGCCTGGCACAGGTACTGCACGATCGTGGCGTTGAGCGCCCCACTGCTCCCGGCCGGCGTCAGACACAGCCGGCTCTCCAGATTCTGGATCTTGACGTTGGCAGCCTCGTCCCCGGCCGCCCGGGCAGGGACGCCGACGAAAGGAGCAAATGTCCAGAACATGGAGACCACAACGAGGAACACAGTCGCAACGAAGGCACGATGCCACCTGACCATGGACAATCTCCCTGCCTCGGTGCCGACGATGCTACAAATGCCGGCTTAACAACCGCCTAAGAACCTGGTCGGGCTGCGGTCCGCGGGCATCGTCGAGACGAACGGGACTGACGTGGGTGCATGCAGGACCAGCGATCATGACCTCCACACCGTTACCCTCGTCGGCGTGCGACCCGAACCGTCCCTGACCCTCCTCGGAGCGCTGCAGATCCTCGGTGACGCAGGGCTGCCCGGTATAGACCGACTCGACACCGTCCTAGGCGAGCCCGTCATCGGGTCGTACGGCCACGCGGGACCCCCCGCGCACGTCACGATCCGGGATACGCTTCTCGGCTGGCTGGAACCGGGCAACAGCACGACCACCTCACTGACGGCTGCGATTGCCGGTTTGCCGAATGTGGTATCGGCGGCACGCGGGGCCCGGCGTCACCGGCTCGTGACCTCGGCTCACACCGTCATCGCGGCAGCCTCCTTCTTCGAGGCGCTGGCAGGTGGTGCGGGAGGCCGCCTGCTCGCCGATGAGTACCGGCGCAGGCTTTCGGTCCCGGGCAAGAGTGAGCTGCAGCAATTGCGGGGTTTCCTGCACCGGGCTGAGGTACCCGCGCCTTCGATCACCCGGGGATTCGCGGAGAACGCCAGCGCTGTGACCGGATGGCTGGCCGAGTTGGCAGGCCGCACCCAGCCCCTCTTCGGCGGTCTCACCGGCTACCCATTTTTCGACGCCACGGCTGTCGCGGCCAATGCGAGTAGACGCTATCTCGCGCACTACCTGGACGTCAGCACCACTGTCCCTGAGCTCGTGGTCTGGTTACACATTGATCACCGAGCCACAGAGCTGGATCATCTGGCCACTCTCCTCCGGAGACGAACGCCCACCGGTCGGCACGTATCGGACCTGGGACGGCTCATTCACCAAGCAAACAACGCCCGGGCCTGGGAGCCCGTCGGAGCACAGGCCGCCGCTGGACAAGATGGAGACAACGCCTTTCCTCCTCTCGCCGCTACCTTCATCGTGCCCGGCTACCGGGCGGAGCGCACCGATGGCCGGTCGCGGATCTCTGAGGAAAAGTGGTGGCGCAGGGCTCCACCTTTGGATGATCTCGAGAGCATCGTTACCAACCACCTACGCTCCCCAGGCGCCACCAGGCAGCCAACCCTGGTGCTGGGTGGCCCCGGAGCAGGTAAGTCGGCGCTGCTCACCATGATCGCCGTGTGGCTCCCGCCGGGTGGGTACACGGTCATCCGCGTGCCGCTCCGGGCAGTCGACCCGAGCGCTACGGTGCTCGCACAGATCGAGCAGAGCCTGGCAGCGACAGCGTACGGGCCGGTGACCTGGCTACATCTGATCGAGCAGACGGGAGGTACCCTGCCGGTGATCCTCGTCGACGGCCTCGACGAGATGATGCAGGCAACCGGTGCAGCCAGATCGGACTACCTGGTGGACATCGCTCAGTTTCAGCAGACTGAGCACGACGCAGGCAGACCCGTCGCGGTGATCGTCACCAGCCGCACGGTAATGGCTTCTCACGTGCGAGTTCCGGCTCACTCTCTCGTCTTGAGACTGGATCCTTTCTCTGACGACAAGATCGCCTCATGGCTCTCAGCTTGGAACACCGCCAGCCTCTCCACCATCGGCGCACGCCGGTACCGACCGCTGACGATGCCCGAGGTGACCCGGTACGGCGAGCTCGCGCGTACCCCGTTGATCCTGACGATGCTGGCCATGAACGCCGCCCACGGAGAACTACCGGCGCCGACCGGCGAGGTAGCCGCGTCTTACGACTGGCTGATTCAGAGCTTCGTGCGCAGGGAGCTTGCGTCTGGCGGCGCGTCAGGAGCCGTGCAGGACGACCACCGAGCCGTATCCACAGAGATGTACCGGCTCTCCATGGTTGCCTTCGCTGCCTTCAACCGCGGCCGCGACTGGGCAACCGAGGACGAAATCAACACCGACCTGAGCGCGTTGTCACCCGCACCACCTGCACCCGGTTACCCGGGTTTCGGACGCCTCCTCGATCAAGCTGCGTCGTTGACCGGACGGTTCTTCTTCAGCGTCGGCACCCACGACAACCGAAGCGCCGTAGCCTCACGGACCTACCAATTCCTCCACGTGTCCCTGCGTGACTATCTGGTGGCCCTGACGATCCATGAGTCTCTTGCCGAAGCTGCGGAAGGCTGGCGGCACCACTCGGCACGCCGATATCAACCGGACGCTCAATCACCGTATGCGCTGCTCTCTTTCGAGCTCCTGCATACCCGCAGAACCGCCCTGGACTTCCTGATCTCCTTCGCGGCGTCTCGTTCCGGGAACCCGGAGAACCTGGTCGCGGTGCTCACCAATTGGTTCGACGCCGCCGAGCACGGTGCCGGAAGCCGCTTTGAGCAATACGTGCCGCAGTCACTGGCCCGGCCGGTCCGCCAGGCCCGGTACGCGGCCAACATCTTGACAATTACCGACATCTATACAGACAGGCAAACCGCCGACGTACTGCGTCGTCGCTGGCAGGAACGGATCGGCAATCTATCAGCCACGGCGCTGGAGCTCCTGTCGCCACGACGACTTGCGCCCTCCATTGTGGTGACTTACGTGGCTTCCGACCGGGCCTGGGCACAGTGGGCGGCGTGGCATTTGGAGACAGCCGGTTGTCGCGTCACGCTCGATGCCTGGGAGGTCAGAGCCGGCGACAATTTCATCTCTCGGTTACAGAAATCCATCGAGCCCGGCGTCCGGGTGTTGCTGATCGCGTCAGCGAATCTCTACCGCTCCGCGGGTTCCTCTGCGGAGTGGAACAGCCCTCTTGTCGGGGAAACCGGTCTGACCGTCGTCAGAGTGGACGCTCAAAACCTGCCACCGCAGTTTGTATCCGTTGCTCTTGTCGACGTCAACGGGCTCGGGCCGGACGACGCACGCCGGAAGCTGATCCAGACGGTCACGGGAGACCTTCCCCGAGACGAGTTGCCGAGGTTTCCGGGCACCGACGAGGCGGTCGCGGCTCCGCTCGAGCCTGTCCACCGACTTTCGATCATGCATGCTCCGGACGACGTGATGTATGCCGAGCTGCTCTTCGAGGCTCTGAATCGCCCCGACATGGCGTGGTTGCCGACGCTCTTCTCGACCGCGACCGGTGATCTTCAGTCACCTCGGCTCGACGTTCTCGGTGGTGACCTGACCTTGGTCGTCGTCACCCCCGGCCTGCTGTCGTCCGGTTATCTGCAGAGCGTCGAGATGCAGGAAATCCGGCGGCGTCACGAGGAACGCCGGCACGGAATCGTACCTGTCATCGCTCGGCACGCGGCGTGGGAGAACGGCTGGTTCGGCAGGATGACACCGCTGCCTCCCGGCGGCCGGCCGATCTCCGCTCATGACAGCAGGGACGAGACGATCAAACAGGTCGTCGAGGGCGTGCGGCTTCTCGCGAAAGCCCTTTCGGCCCCGGGCCCAGAACCGGAGGCGATCCACCGTCCACATGGTGACCTCGTACGCCTGGAGGAGGTGTTTCTCCCCGCAGGAGTACCGCAGTTGACCTTCGTGGAACCGGAGACGTTCAAGAAACTACAGCTCGCACTCCGTCAGCCCGGCATCGGCGTCATCATCGAAGGCCCCTCGGGCATCGGCAAGACGACCCTGCTCCGCCAAGCAGCGGCGCGCTCCGACCTCCGGGAGCCGATGCGGATCCTTCAAGCAAGCAATCAGCGTGACGCCGAAGCGATCCAGAAGCTGGCGGACGGACACCAGGGAGTCGTCGCCGTCGACGACTTCCACCGCCTGGCCGCCGCGACGCGCACGATGCTGGTGAACTATGCGAAGGCGCTGGCCGACGGCGAATCAACCGCAAAACTGGTACTCGTCGGCATCCCTCATGCCGCCGGCGACTTGGTGCCGATCCCGCCCGATCTTGCGAACCGGATTCGCGTCTTCCGGCCTGCACCGGTCTCGGCGTCGGTCATTCTCCAGATGATCGCAAAGGGTGAAGCGGCACTGAACATTCAGTTCACGATCAGGGAAGAGATCGCCGTCAGCGCGGCCGGGAGCCTCCTGACCGCGCAGACGCTCTGCAACCAACTTGCCGGGATGGCCAACGTGAGCAGCACCGTCGAGCGCCGGCGGATCATCGATGGTGATCTTGCTGATGCCCGGGCCGAAGTCTTCGGTGCACTCCGGTTGAAGTACGAGACAACGGTGCACCGCTTCACTCAACTCGATGGTGAGGACCAGACCGTCTGTATCGATTTGCTCCTCCGGCTTGCCGGCACTGACGACGGCATTCTTCGCCTCGACGACCTCCGGAACGATCCTCGGCTCCGAGCAACCGTCACAAGAGTCTTCTTGTCCGAAGTGGCGGAAGCATTGTCGGCCGATGAGCAGATCGCACAGCATCTGTTCCTCGACCGCGCCGGTCGGCGGCTGATCGCCGACGACCCGCAGTTCCTTTTCTACCTGCGCCATCTTGGCCGAGACGCCCTGCTCGAGCGGGCCGGCAAGAAGCCGCAAACCGCCCGCGACCAGGTATTCATCTGCTACAGCCGAGAAGACAAGAAGTGGCTCGACCGTGTCACCAAGCATCTCGATCCGTGGTCCGGCCGGGTCGATATCTGGTCTGACGAACGCATTGCTCCCGGCGAGCTCTGGGAAGACGAAATCGCAACAGCTCTGCACCGTACTGCGGTCGCCATCCTGCTGGTCAGCGCGGACATGATCGCCTCGCCATTCGTGAAGCGCGAGGAGCTGCCACGGCTGTATGCCGCAGCCGAGACGGGCGGCTGCCGGATCATTCCGCTGCTGGTACGACCGAGCGCCTTCGCCCACATACCTCAGCTGAATCGCTTCCAGGCTGCCAATCCGCGAGGAAGGAGTCTCGCGGAACTCCCGGAGCACGAAGCTGAAATCGTGCTGGCCATGCTCGCCAAGGATGTGGCGGAGATGTTCAAGGAAGGTTAGTTACAGGGACTGCAGAAACGCGGTGAGGGCTTGGCGGTACGGCTCGATGGTGGCGAGGTCGGCGTATTCGGTGGGGCCGTGCTGGCCGTCGCCGCCGGGGCCGAAGATGACTGCGTCCGTGCCCGCGGCGTAGTAGAAGCGGCCGTCTGCTGCGCCGTGTTTGCGGAGGAAGTCGCCGGTGTAGCCGACTGACACCGCAGCTTCGCGGAGTGCTGACACGAACGGTGAGGACTGGGAGGCGTGGTGGGGTGGGCCGAAGCTGTCCACCGTGACCGGGAGGCCCGCCAGGTCGGAGAGGTGGGTTGCCACCGCGGCAGCCGTGCGGCCGTTGATGGCGGTGTCTTCGGGTGGGAAGCGGATGTCGAGCCAGGCGGTGGCGTCGGACGGGACCTGGTTCGTGGCGCGGTTCGACGTTTCGATGCGGGCGACGGTGACCGTGGTGGTCCAGGCTTCTGCGGACGGGACCGGGTAGTGGGCCAGGATGCGGTCGAGGCCGGCGGTCAGGTTCAGCAGGGCGTTCTCTCCAAGCCACGGGTACGCGGCGTGCGCGGCGACTCCGGCGGAGTGGACGCGTACCTGGAGGATGCCTTTGGAGTCCGTCACGATGCGTAGCGCGCTCTGCTCGCCGATCACGACGAAGTCCGCGGTGACTCCGGAGTCGATCTGGTGGGCGGTGCCGTCGTAGCCGCCGACCTCCTCGTCGGTGACCAGTTGCAGGCCCAGTGGGTAGCGAACCGAGCGGGCCACCGAGCGGAAGACCTGGGCCATGACGAGGGCGGCGAGTTTCATGTCGTGCGTGCCCCGCCCGTACAGGCGGTCGTCGACCACGGCGGGCGAGAACTGCGGATCAGTGCCGGGGACGACGTCGAGGTGGGCGTTGAGGACGATGTGGAAATGCGGGCGCGACGTACCCGCGTACACCAGGGCGCTGGGTTTGCCGTTGGAGAGGAAGCGTTCGACGGTGAAGCCGGGGCCGACCTCCTCCAGGACCAGGTCGAGGGCTTCGAGGAGCTCCGCGGGCCGGTCCGCGGTGGATCGGACGGCGATCAGGCGGGTGGCGGTGTCGAGGAAGGCCATCAGGCCAGTGTTGCGCGCAGGGCGGCGGCCACCGTTTCGGAGAGCGTGGAGTCGGTGCCGTGGCGGGTGTTGAGGCCGAGGGCGGCCGGGGCGACCGGGGGCAGGTCCGGGCGGGGGGGCGAGACCTGCCGGGGCGGTGCCGGTGTCGGCGAGCAGGGCCACGCCGAGGCCCGCGCGGACCGCGTCGGTGACGCCTGCGGCGTAGCCGGTGTCGCAGACGACGAACGGGTTGAGGCCGCGGCCGGTGAGGGCGTCGAGGGCGCGGCGGCGCAGGAGGCAGGGGTCCTCGATCGCGACGACCGGCCAGGGTTCACCGGCGGGCGGGGCGGTCCAGCCGGGGGCGGCGTACCAGGAGAGGCCCAGTGCGCCGACCGGGGCCGCGGGGGCGGACGAGACCTCGGCCATCGTGACGGCCAGGTCGAGGGTGCCGCGGGCGACGGCTTCGTCGAGGCGGGCCGTGCGGTCGATGCGGAAGCGGACCGCGCTGCCGGGGTGGGTGGCCGTGAGCGCGGCGGTGACGATGGGCAGGATCAGGTCGGCGGCGTGTTCGGTGGTGCCGACGGTGAACGTGGCCTGCGACGGGCCGGCGAGGCGGCGCAGGGCGTCGTCGTGGGCGGTGAGGATGCGGCGGGCCTCGGCGATGAGGGCCTGGCCGTCGGGGGTGAACGAGGTGCGGCGGCCCTGTTTGGTGACCAGGGGCCGGCCGACGGCCTTCTCGAGGCGGCGGACGTGCTGACTGACCGCGGGCTGGCTGATCCGCAGGACCTCGGCGGCGCGGTGGAAGCCGCCGCAGTCGGCGACGCCGATCAGGCTGCGAAGTGCGACGATGTCCAGTACAGGTGCCATGGCCGGACCGTAGCAAGCGATTGATAAGTAATAGTGTTTATTGGTGATCGCCAAACGTTGTTGGACGCGCGCGGCCGTGATCGGCGAGACTTTCTCCCAATCCGACAGCGAGGTTTGCGATCATGACTGAGCAGTGGAACGAGCCCGACGGTATCAACCCGCGGGGCACCGTGATCGTCGCGGCGGGCCGCGGCGAGAACGTCGATGTGTACGCGCGGTTCGGCCGCCGCATCGCCGCCGACGGCTACAAGGTCCGGGTGCTGCCCGACGTCACCACCGACCTGCCCGCCGGCTTCGCCGCGGCGGAGAAACTGCTGGTGGACGATGCCCTGCCCGGCCCGCGGGTGGTGGCGGGCTCCGACACGGGCGCCCTGTTCGCGCTCGCGCTGGCCGCTCGTGGCGCGCCCGGGCTGGACGGTGTGATCACCGCCGGGATCCCCCGCGCGGGGGTGCGCCCGGCGATCGACCTGACCGGTTTCGACGACGAGGTCGAGGCGCGCACGGCGTGCCCGAACCATCAGGGTGTCCTGGGCCGCGGCGGCGCCACGCCAGGCGCTGTTTTTTCGGCCCAAATTCCTACTGAATTGATAGACCCAGTAGGCTCTGTCACCGTTCCGGTCCTGGGGCTGCACGGCGGCGACGACAAGATCAGCCCGCTCGACGGGGTGCGCGGTCGCTACGCCGGGGGGTCGTTGCTCGTCATCGAGGGCGGCCGGCACGACATCCTCAACGACGTCACCCACCGTACGGTCGCCGCGCACGTGATCCTCTTCCTCGAACGCCTGCGCCTCGGAGCGGACCTCCCCGTGATCACCAAGGAAGCCTCGTGAGCCGCGACGACGTCCTGGTCACTGCCGCCGCCCTGCACCGGACGCTGGCCGAGCCGGAGCCGCCCGTGCTGCTCGACGTCCGCTGGGCGCTCGGCGACCCCGACGGCGAGCGGCACTACCGCGACGGCCACCTCCCCGGCGCCGTCTACGTGGACCTGGACACCGAGCTGGCCGGCCACCACGGCGATGGCCGGCACCCGCTGCCCGCCCTGGACGACCTGCAGAAATCCGCCCGCGGCTGGGGCCTGACCCGCAGGCGCGGCGCGGTCGTCTACGACAACAGCGGCGGCCTCGCAGCGTCGCGGGCCTGGTGGCTGCTGCGCTGGGCCGGGCTCGGCAACGTCCGGATCCTCGACGGCGGGCTCGCCGCGTGGGCGGACGCCGGTTACGACCAGGCGACCGGGGCGGCGAACCCGCAACCCGCGAGCGACATCACGCTGACCGGCGGGCACCTGCCCACGCTCACCGCCGACGAGGCCGCCGCGCTGGCCACCACCGGCGTTCTGCTCGACGCCCGGGCACCCGAGCGCTACCGGGGCGAGGTCGAGCCGATCGACCCCCGGGCCGGCCACATCCCGGGGGCGGTCAGCGCCCCCACCGGCGCGAACCTGACCGGCGGCGTCCCGTCCTTCCGGCCCGACGACGAGCTGCAGGCCCGGTTCCAGGACCTGGGCGGCAAGACGGTCGGCGTCTACTGCGGGTCCGGTGTGACCGCCGCCCACGAGATCGCCGCGCTCGCCGTCGCGGGCATCGACGCCGCGCTCTACCCCGGTTCCTGGTCCGCCTGGAGCAGCGACCCGAGCCGCCCGATCGAGACAGGCGACAGCAATGCCCGTTGAATTCATCAGCGCGATCTCGCCCTCCCCCGCCCTGGGCATGGGAGCGGCCTTCGACGCGGACTACGCCCGTAAGTACGCCCACGCGCTCGACGACGGCGGGTTCGACTACACGCTGGTCGCGTATCACTCGTCGTCGGTGGATGCCGCGCACCTGGCGCACTTCGTCGTCAACCACACCGAGCGGATCAAGCCGATGCTGGCCCACCGCCCCGGAGTCACGTTCCCCACCCACACGGCCCGCACGTTCGCGACCCTCGACCAGATCTCGAAGGGTCGCCTCGCGATCCACATCATCTCCGGCGGCAGCGACGAGGAACAGCGGCGCGAGGGCGACTACCTGAGCAAGGGCGAGCGGTACGAGCGCAGCGACGAGTACATCCAGATCCTGCGCGAGGCCTGGTCCTCGGAGACCCCGTTCAGCCACACCGGCCCCTACTACAGGTTCGAGGGGTTCCAGTCCGCGGTCCGGCCGTACCAGGAGACGATCCCCATCTCGGTCGGCGGGTCCAGCGAGGACGCGTACCGGGTCGGCGGGCAGCAGGGCGACATCTTCGGCCTCTGGGGCGAACCCCTCGCCGAGACGAAACAGCAGATCGACGCCGTCAACAAGTACGCCGACGCCGCCGGCCGGCCACGCCCGCACATCTGGGTGTCGTTCCGCCCGATCGTCGCGGCCACCGACGAACTGGCCTGGGAGAAGGCGTACGCCACGCTCGGCAAGGTCCAGGCCGCCGCAGCCTCTACCGGTGCAGCCCCGGCCGGTGACGAGGCGCGCCCGGCCAACGTCGGCTCGCAGCGGCTGCTCGACGTCGCCGCGAAGGGCGAACTCCACGACCGCGCGCTGTGGACGCCACTGGTCACGGCCACCAACGCGGCGGGCAGCTCCACCGCGCTGGTCGGCTCGCCGGAGACGGTCGCCGCGGCGCTGCTCGACTACGTGGACATCGGTTGCGAGCTGCTGTCGATCCGCGGTTACGACCCGCTCAACGACGCCATCGACTACGCGCGCTACGTGCTGCCGATCGTGCGCCAGGAACTCGCGCGGCGGGCGCTGCGGTGACTGAGTTCGGGGGCGTTCCGTTCAGCACGGAGGACGCTGTGCTGGACTCACGGCGTACCGACAGATCGGGAAGTGCTGTCGAGGGACGGCCGGAAGCCGTCCTCCTGCCGCGAGATGCCGCGGACGTCGCGAAAGCTCTGCGGTGGGCAACTTCGACGGGTACGCCCATAGTCCCGCGAGGCGCCGGCACCAGCCTCACCGGCGCGTCCACGGCCGGCACGGGCACGGTCGTCCTGGACCTCTCCGGCATGAACCGCATCGTGTCGCTGTCGGCCGCCGACGCCACCGCCGTCGTCGAACCGGGGGTGATCACCGCCGACCTCGATCGCGCGGCCGCCACCGTGGGCCTGCGCTACGCCCCCGACCCGGCCAGCCACGAGATCTCCACCATCGGCGGCAACATCGCCACCAACGCGGGCGGCCTGCGCTGCGCCAAGTACGGCGTGACCAGGGACTCGGTCCTCGGCCTGTCGGTCATCCTGGCCGACGGCACCCGGATCGAGACGGGCACGGGGACGTTCAAGGGCGTGGCCGGGTACGACCTGACCGGCCTGTTCGTCGGCTCCGAGGGGACCCTCGGCGTGGTGGTCTCCGCCACCGTGCGCCTGCGACCCATTCCCGCCGGGCTGACCACGATCGCGGCGTCCTTCGCGGACGCGGCCGCTGCGTGCACGGCTCTCGCCGGCGTCCCGGGCCAGCCCGTGATCGCGGAGCTCCTCGACGCCGCAGCATTACGCGCGGTCGATGCCTACCTGGGCACGTCTCTGGCCGCCCGCGGCTCGGCACTCCTGATCGTCCAGGCCTCCACCGTGGATTCTCCGGGCGTCTTGTCCGCTTTACGCCCCACGGCGGTGTCGCTCGAGGTGAGCTCGGACGGGGATGCGCTCCTGCACGCCCGCCGCTCCGCCCTGCCCGCGATCGAACAGCTCGGCCGCCCCCTGATCGAGGACATCGCGGTCCCCCGCTCCCGCCTGCCCGAAGCGATCACCGCGATCGCCGACATCGCGGCCCGCTGGCAGATCCCGATCTGCACCCTCGCCCACGCCGCCGACGGCAACCTGCACCCCATCATCGTCGACGACCCGTCCCGCCCTGCCGCCGCAGCCTCGGCCGCGGACGAGATCTTCGCCCTGGCGTTGAAGCTGGGCGGCACCATCACCGGCGAGCACGGCGTGGGCACCCTGAAACGCGAATGGCTCACCCGCGAACTCGACCCCGCCAACCTCACCCTGCAACGCGGCCTCAAGAACCTCTTCGACCCGCAGGGCATCCTCAACCCCGGCAAAGTCCTGTAACGACGCTCTCTCCCTTCATCTCCAGGGCTGATGCCGGGATATGGGACCTTGACGGTCGCTCCACCTCGACCCTGCCGAGAATCAGATGGTGAGCGCGGGATGCGCCTGGCATTGTCGGTGGATGGTTAACCCACACTTCGGCAAGGCAGGTGACGTGTGGAAGCACCTCATGGTGTGTGAGGTGCTCGCAGCTGCCGGACCGACGCACTACGCCGAGAGCCATGCGGGCAGCGGCGCCTACGACCTGGTGTACGACGATGAGCGGAATTACGGCGTGGGTCATTTTCTCGAGGTGTCCTCGGTCGTCGACACACTGGGCGCATCCGCATACGCCCACGCGTTGCACAGGTCCACTTCGACCGGACGAGCGCGTTACCCAGGATCAGCGCAACCTCGAGCTGTCTCGATGTCAGGTCGTCGAGCGCGACGGCATGACCGCGGTAGCCGAGTGGCTCGACACGTGCGCCGGTAGTCGTTGTGTCGTGCACATCGATCCGTTCGACCCGTTCGCTGCTCAACCAGGCGGCCTGTCGGCGGTTCAACTCGCAGGGCAGGTCGCCGAATCCGGGTCGGTGCTCGTGTATTGGTACGGGTTCGACAGCCCCGTCGAGCAGGCGTGGGCACTCGCGGAGATCACTCAGCGCACCTCCAAACCACTGACCTGCTTGGATGTGCTCGTCACGGACGAGACAGGCCAGGGCATGAATGGCGATCTCGGTGTGGGGACGACACCCGGAACCGGCTTCGGCGTGGTTCTGGCGAACGTCAAAGAGCGGGTGATCGCCAATTGCGATCAACTGGGTCGAGATCTCATTCGCACCTACGACGGCAAGCGATTGCCCAACGGGCAACAGGGCGGACTGAGGTTCACGCGTCGCCAGCAGGTACCGCCGCTTTAAATCCAGGTTGGCTGTAAAGCCATGCCCGGCTGACCTTCGCGGCGGCAGCGACCCTGGTACAGGTGACGGATTCGCCCGATGCCTCTACGTTGACGATAACCTCGTCGTCCACGGCGGCACCGGGCAGCCCTTGGGTGCGGTGTCGGAGATCGCCGGCGAGCGATCGGCTTCCACGGTCCGGGACCGGTAAACCAGTTGCGGGTGGTGCTGCCAGGCGGTAGATATACGGTCCGTACCGACAACCGAAAGGAGGGACGAGCGATGAACCGCATGACCACCGCGCTCGCGTCCTCCCGGGTCAGCTTCGCCTGATCCGGATCCGCGGGCGCTCGTCTCCCTGGGAGAACAACGCCTTGACGCTGCACCTGCGCCCGATCACCGGGCCGGACGAGATCGACCTTTTCAATCAATTTCCGTACGTGCTCAACAAAGAAGTCGCCGGCGATCTGACCGCGGGGCGACGCCACCCCGGCTGGTTGTGGGTGGCGCTCGACGACGGCGAGCTCGTCGCCAGGGTGGGGCTGTGGTCCCGGCCGGGCGAGGACGCGCCGCAGGTTCTCGACATCTTCGACTTCACGGATGCCCGGGCCGGGGAGGCGCTGCTTCACGAGGCGCTGGATCCGCTGGTCACCAAGCCGGAGTACACCCGGTTCCTCAGCCCGGACTGGCGTGCCGATCCCGGCAACCAGGAGCGGTTCGCCGTCCTGGAACGCACCGGGGCGAAGATCTTCGTGGAGCGGCTGCGGCTGCACTGGGAGCCCGGCACACCCATCGCCGAACCGAGTGGCCGGCTCACGTTCCGGCAGCCGCGCGATGCGGAGGAGCTCATCGGGCTCATGACCCGGGTCCTGACCGGCACCCTCGACGCGCACGGGCGCGACGAGCTCACCCGGATGACCGCCGAGCAGTCCGCGCGGGAGCAGTACCGGGACGAGCTGGAGCGTTACTCCAGCCCGCACGAGTGGTGGCGCGTCGCTGAGTGTGACGGCGAGGCCGCCGGGTTCGTGATTCCCGCCCACAACGGCTACAACCCGATCATCGCGTACCTCGCGGTGGTGCCGGAGCTGCGTGGCAAGGGCCTGATCGACGACATTCTCGCCGAGGGCACGCGGATCCTGGCCGCGGCGGGGATGCCACGGGCGCGGGCGGCGACCGACGTGGGGAACGTACCCATGGCCAGGGCTTTTGACCGTGCCGGTTACGTCGTCTTCGAACGGCAGATCGACATGGTCTGGCCAGGATAGAAACCCGCGAGTGGGGAGGTCTGCCGCCGCGTGTGGCAGGCTTCCCCGGTGGATCTTTATCCGTACGCCCACCTGTACGCCGGCGACCGCGAACTCCGGTCCTACCGCAGCGTCGTCGACCCGTACGCCAGCTTCGTCTTCGCCCCCGCCGACCTCGTCCCGGCGCAGATTTCCCCGGAGCGCGCGATCTACCGCGCCACCGCGGCCCAGATCCGCGACCGCCTCGACATCATGGGCTTCGGCGAGGAGCTCGCCCGCCACTACGGCGAGGAAGCCGACGACATCCGCCTCGTCATCCGCCTGGCCGCCGCCGAGGACGACGACACCATCTTCACCCTCGACGTCACCGAACTCGTCAAAGCCCTCGCCGACGACGGCGACCTGATCACCCCGCTCGCCGACGTCGCCCCCGACGGCCCACCCGTCGTCATCACCGAGACCCCCGCCGCGGCGACCGCCCTCCGCGAGGCCCTCCACCAGCACAAACCGCACCTCGTCGGCTTCATCGGCATCTTCGACCACGACGGGCCCGCCGCCCGCCTCCTCACCAGCTTCGCCGCCGCCGGCATCGCCAACCGCACCGTCGCCGTCCTCGACGCCCCGCCTGCAGCCACGCTCGAACTGCCCCCGCACTACCGCGTCATCACGGCCCCGCAGGCAGACCCCGCCCAGATCCTCGACGCCGTGGTCGCCGCCCTCACCGACATCGGGTAGGCGGCTGCCCGGGTCAGGAAGCTTTGGCTTCGACGATCACCAGGCGATTCTGCGCCGCCGCCCCGGGCAGCAGGTGCCCGTCGGCGTCGAGATCGGGGACGTGACCTGGCCAATCACTGCCGACGCCCTTCGCGACGATCGATGCACGGTCGACGCCCAGCGACACCAGGGTGTCCCGGACGGCTTCGGCCCGTTGCAACGAAAGCTTGCGACGGCCGGTGGCCGTACCGGCACTCGCGGCGGTGCCGGTCAGCTGTACTGCCAGGCGCTTGGCGGAGATCTGATCAGCGAGAGGCTGGAGAAGTTCCTTGACTCCGGCCGGATCCCGGTAGCGAGCGGTGTCGGGTACGAAGGCCACGGTCTGGTCGTCCAGCTCGACCTTGGCGGGCTGAGTGCCGGTAGCAGCGAATGACGGCGCTGCCGGAACGGGAACGACGCTGACCGCAGGGAGCCCGGTCAGGGGTGCCGCGGTCATCGGCTGGTCCACCTGTTCGACGATGCCACCCGCCCGTTCGAAGATCGCCTTCCAGATCGCGATGAGGTTCTTCCGCTGGGCAGCAGAGAGGGGGACCTGCGGCGCGGCGGTATCACCGAACCCGGAAAGGACGACCCGGACGTCCTTGAGATCGGGCAACCCGTTGTTGTCCGCGAGGTATCCGGCCACCTGATCGGGCTCCGCCGCGAGCATGCCCTTGTCCTGGAACGCCAGGGGGGCCGTCGACTGAAGACCACTGTCGACAATGACCAGCGTACGACCCGTTGCCGTCGGGCTGAGTGACCTGGCCGCAAGACCCACAGCCGCGAGCAGGTCGTTCTCCGCCGTCGTGGCCCGTGCCTTGCCGAGCACGGCACCGATCGCCGTCAGATTCTGCCGTGCCTGGCTCTTTTTGGCGTCCGAGTTGGCGGCCCCGTGGACGACGCCTGGCATCGGCACCACATCCGGGCGGCCCTGGCCGACCACGACCGAGACACCGTCGCCGGCTCCCACTGTCTGACTGATCAGTTCTTTGACCTGTGGTACGAGTTCCGGCGCCGGACTGTTGGCATGTGCACCGAGCACGATCGCGAGACTTGCCGGTGTGGTAGCGGACGAACCCGCCGACTGTCGAACTTCGGCTGGTGAGCAGCCTGCGAGAACCCCGGTCAATGCGACGGCGGTGACCGCGACTGCGGTCCTGCGGACGGTGATCATCGTGGTGTTCCCCCGGTGTCGGTGTGGTCGGCGTAGGTGACGGCCGCGGGTAACGTCGTCGACGTAAGTGCAGACGTAGCGGCCGGATCGCCGAGGAGCAGCGCCTGGACAACGCGGGCCTCGCGCTTCATCTCGGTCGCTTGATGGGCGATCAGGTCACGACGGTCGCGACGTTCGGACACCACGTGCTGCAACTCCTGCTCCAGCGCCGCGACGGCCGCCTCTGCGTGACCGTGACGCTGCCGGGCAACCTTCAGGTCCCCGTGTGTCGCTCGCATCCGCTTTCGTTGAACCCGTCGGGACCACCAGGACAGCAGAGTCGCCGGAAGCTCACGGAGCCGTGCTCGACGCCGTCTGCGGTTCGCATAGACGGCGGTCCGGGTGAGCAGGCGGTGTTCGAGCCGGACATCGCGGATCGACTGGGTCCGCATGCGACGAGTCCGCCACTGGGCTCGACCTGCCGCCATGACTCCCGGCGACTTCCGGTAGGCGAACCAGGCTGCGAGCGTTCCGCTGGCTGCGTACAGCGCCACGAAGACCAGGGCCGGTCCCAGCTGTGCCGGCGCCGAGGAGGGGCCGGTGGATCCTTGCAGGTCGAGCGCATCGGAAAGGTCCGCCGAGGGGAGCTGCTGGGTCAGCCTGATCCAGAACGCCGCGGCGCCGAGGCCCGCCCAGACCACGCCGAGCATAGCCGCAGCCGCGAGACTCGCCGGGTTCCTCCGCGCGAGCCGCGCAGAGGATCCAGCGGCGTGCATCAGGGCGATCGAGGACAACGTCATTGCCGCTGTCAGGATCCACGCCTCGGCATCCGTCTGGTTTGGCATGAGGATGGCACAGACGGTTTTGAGATTGATGGCGTCGCCCGCGATCAGGATCAGGAGAACCAAGTACCAGAGTGTGCCGGCGCTCTCCGGTTCCCTGCGCCCGGCATCCGACACGGTGTCGTTGCTAGGACTCACGTTGCTGCCTTTCTCGCGTCGCCATCGGCCGGACAACATGTGGGCGGCGGCGGTCGGTCTGCCGTTCATCGCCCCCGCCACGAACGGCTCTGAGCACCCCCTCGGCCTCGTCACGTTCAGCCTCGGCCCGTCTCAGTTCCGCCCTCATCGTCTCCAGCCGACCGCGGAGCTCCTGCTCCTGACGGAGCAATGCGATCTCGTTCTCGGTAGCGACCCGCACTGCCCAGGCGTCGATCCTCGCGTCATAGATGTCCGGATTACCCTCGTCCAGAGCACCCGCCGCGAAGAGTTCACGAATACCTGCCGCGACCCGGGCCCGCATCGCTGAGGCGCTCCTGGCAGCGGTGCTGGCCGGCAAGACCGCGTGCGGCTTTACTGCGCGGCGCCACGTCATGCCAACTCCTCGGTGACCCAACCGGGCCTGGGTGGTGGCGCCGGGCGCAGAGTCCCGGCGGCCTTGAGGCGACGGCGCGCTCGCAAGAAGGCCTGCCAGTAGAGCGACTCCAACCGGCCCACGGCATGACCCGTGGCCATCGCGCGAACACCTGCCGCTCGAACAGCCAGCCTCTGCCGCTCGGCGGCCTCCGCCTCAGCCGCCTCGGCGTCGGCGATCGCCTTGTGCATGGCCGCAAGCTCGAACCGCATCGCATCGATCAGCCGCTCGTGCTCCCTGGCCCGCCGCCGACGCACCACAGCCTCGTCCACTGCTTCCTCACCAAGCCGGCGAGCAGTATCGGGGCCGGTGGAGACCAGAGCCTCAAGCTGCTGTCGCCGATCACTGACGTCCTCCTGCAGCGCGCCCAGCCGCCGCCGGACAGCATCGGTCCGCAGGGCGCCGCCCTCTCGCAACGCGGCAACCTTGTGAAACTCAGCGTCGAACTGCTGGTCAGCCAGACTCCGCAGATACCGGGTCCGGGGCGTGACGTGATGAGAACCGGACCACGACAGCACGGGCGACGGATGCCGGCCGTCTCGTTGCCCGTGCCACCACAGAGAGACTCGTCTCCCCCAGGTCGGCCGGCAGTCGATGCCCGCCTCCGAAACCAACTTCACCTCTGTCGCCCTTCACCCTGCGCAGCGCGCAAACCTCACGCAGCGCAACGGCTGCGATCTCCAGGATGACGGGCAACAGCGTGCACATTAACGGCCGATCGGATGAAATCGCCCCTCCGATACGCTGAGTTAGCGCACTCGCCGACCAAACAGTTACATAGGGTGACTGGCTAGAAGCGCGGCTAACCGGCCATGGCGTCGACGAGGCGTTTGGCGGAGCTGGCGAGGTTCCAGCGGGCGGCGAGGGCGAGGAAGGCGTCCTCGTTCTCCGGGGCGGTGGGGAGGGTGGCGTCGAAGGCCGGGAGGGGGACGTCGAGGGCGACCTTGCAGACCGGGAGGGCGGCGGCGAGGTATTCCTTGGCGGCGAGGAGCTTGACGCGGATGCCGGGGGCGAAGCCGGAGTCCGGGTCGTCGAGGGCTGCGACGATGTCGTCGATGCCGCCGTAGCGGGCGATGAGGCGGGCGGCTGTCTTCTCGCCGACGCCCGCGACGCCGGGGAGGCCGTCGCTCGGGTCGCCGCGCATGGCGGCGAAGTCCGCGTACCAGCGGGCCGGGACGCCGTATTTGGTCTCGACCGCGGCGTTGTCGGTGTCCTCGAGTTTGGCGACGCCGCGGCCGCAGTAGAGCAGGCGGGTGCCGCGGGTGTCGTCGACGAGCTGGTAGAGGTCGCGGTCGCCGGAGACCACCTCGACCGGGGCGGGCTGGGTGGCTGCGAGGGTGCCGAGGACGTCGTCGGCCTCGTAGCCCTTGACGCCGAATGCGGGGATGCCGACGGCTTCGAGGACCTGGAGCAGGATCGGGACCTGTTTCTCCAGGGAGGAGGGGACCTCTTCGACGTCACCGTGGGCGACGCGGTGCTTCTTGTACGACGGGACGAGCGCGACGCGCCATGCCGGGCGCCAGTCGGCGTCGAGGGCGCAGACGACGCGGTCGGGGCGGCGGGTGCGGATCAGCTGGGCGAGCATGTCCATGAACCCGCGGATCGCATTGACGGGCTCGCCGGCGTCGGTGCGCCCGGCGGACTCGGGGATGCCGTGGAACGCCCGGAAATACAGGCTCGGGGTGTCGACTGCCAGTAAGGGTCGCGAGGTCACGGGAACGACCCTAACGAACGGGTCTGACAAAAAAGCTGAGCGCGCCGGGAACTTTCGCGGCACGGTGGACGACTGTTGGCTCGATTGTTCGTCTGCCGAAGGTGGTTCGCGTGCGTAACAGGTCCCGCTTGTCCGCTGTCGCCGTCCTCGCGGGTCTGGGGGTGCTCGCCCTGGCCGCCCCCGCCGCCGCGCACGTGGAGGTCACCGCCGACAAGGACACGGCCGGCGCGACCGACGTCACGCTGACCTTCTCCGGAGAGGCGGAGAACCCGTCCGCCGGCATCAAGAGCGAGCGGGTGGTGCTGCCCGCGGGTATCGCCCCGGCCGACGTCACGCTGGTCAAGGCCCCGGCCGGCTGGACGTTCGCAGCGAACGCCGACGGGTTCACGGTCGGCGGCAAGGCCCTGAAGGCCGGCACCGACGCCGAGTGGAAGGTCAAGATCGCCAAGCTGCCCGACGGCGAGACCCGGCTGTCGTTCAAGACCCTGGAAACGTACGGCGACGGCGAGGTCGCCCGGTGGATCGAGATCCAGCAGGAGGGCGAGGACGAGCCGGACAGCCCCGCGCCCCTGGTCACCCTCAAGCCCGGCCCGAAGCCGACGGCCACCGTGAGCAGCGCCCCCGCCGCGGAGCCCAGCGCGAGCGAAGCACCGAGCGCCGCACCCAGTGTCGCCCCGAGCAGCGCACCGGCCGCGGTGACCGACCCGGTCGCGAGCAACGATGACGACGGTGGCATGTCGACGTGGTGGATCTGGCTGGTCCTGGCCGCCATCCTCGCCGGCCTCGGCTTCTTCCTGGGCCTGCGCCGCAAGAAGAGCACCGGCCCTGCCTAGAGAAGCACGACCGCGGGGCGGCCGCGAAGAAGTGCGCACCTCGCCCGGCGACCGGGACCTCGTGATCCTGGTCGCCCGTCGCAACGGCCTGCACTGAGATCAGCTGGTCACCGCGACGAAATTGACCTCGGTACGCACGGTGAAGCCCAGGTTCTCGTACAAGCGGATGGCCGTGGTGTTGGTGTTCGCGGCGTGCAGGAACGGGATGTCGCCGCGGCTGCGGATCTCGTCGGTGACCGCGGCGATCAGCCGGGTGGCGAGGCCGGCGCCGCGGAACTCGGGGTCGGTGCAGACGGCGCTGATCTCGGTGTAGCCGGGCAGCCGCATCCGCTGCCCGGCCATCGCCACCAGCTTCCCGCCACGCCGGATCCCGAGGTACGTCCCCAGCTCGACGGTCCGCTCCCGGAACGGCCCCGGCCGGGTGCGGCCGACGAGATCCATCACCTCGGCCACGTCGTCGCCGGTCAGCACCTCGGCCTCTGCGGCGGGCGCGCCGTGGTAGCCGGCGCCGACGAGTTGCAGCCCCGGAGTGAGGCCCTCCGCCCCGAATCCGTCCGGCACGACCAATCCCGGTGCGGCGAGAATCACCGTTTCACCCTCGTCCAGCAGGGACCGCAGATCCGCCCAGGCGAGCGGGTCGGACGGGTCTTCCAGCGCGGCGAAAGCGCTGATCGCGGGGTCGAAGCGCGCGCTTCTCGCGTACCTCAGGGAAAGGTTCTTCTGCGGGCCGGAGAGTGCCGCCCAGACCGGGTTGTCGAGGTTTTCCACGCCCTTGATCCTCTCAGGCCTTCCAGCGGGCCACGCAATCCAGATACCGCTGGGCGATCGCCTTCCGCGCGGCCTCGTCGTCATGATTCTCGTTGTGCTCGCGAATGGCGTCCTCCCAGATGCTCCGCCCGATCGCGAACCCGACGAACTCCGGCACCTCACTCGCGACCTCGAGCCAGTGGTAGAGCCGTTCCTGCGGCGCGTCCCGGCCCAGAACGATCAGATCGGCGTGCGGATCCCCCGCCCTGACCTGCGCGGCGACCAACCGGGCGGCCTCCACGGTCTCCAGCCCCTCGACCTTCCAGATCGCCGGCGCCACCCCGTGCCGCTGATTATCGGCAATCACCCGCTCCACGAGCCCAGGCCTCAAATCCCGGTCATATCGGTACGCATCCCCGCCGACGCTGTCCAGCTGCGCCTCGGTCGCGGGCACCAGCAACTCATAGAGCATCGGTACGCCCAGATCGCCCAGCTTCTCCGTCACATCAGCGAGCAGATCGAACTGCTGCTCCCGCGCCCCGATGGGAAAGTCGGGATTGTCCCGCACGAGGACCTTCGCAAAGTCCGGCCGAATCTGATCGATGTGCTCCAGCCACTGCGAAGCCCACTGGAACGTGAACCATTCCTGCCCACTCGCCTCGATCGGCACGGCGAGAACAACGCCATCCTCGTCCCGCGGAATCTTGTCGATCACATCCTGGCCGTACTGCTCATCGACCAGCACGCCGGCCCGGCCGACAGGCAACTGCGCTGCAGCGACCTCGAGACCCTCGAAGATCAGCCGCTTGGCCTGCTTGATCCCGGCCAGCTGATCGGCATCGGGCTCATCGCCCTCCACCCCGAACAGCGTCTTCCCGAACGAATCCCGGTGATCCATCGCCAGGATGAAAAGCGGACCGTCACTCCCAGGTTCCCACGTCATGACCATCGGGTTGCCCACCCCCGGCCACCCCTAAAGCGACTCGTACATCACACCGTCGGCCCGGGTGGGATAGCGGTCACGCCGAATTCTTGACGAGATCGCGCAGCCTGTCCGTGAGTTTGGAACGCAGAAGTTCGAGACCTTCGCCGTTGGCGTGATAGTGCAGGGAACGGATGGATCGCAGATCGAAAGGGACATCATCGTCCGACTGGGTGATCTGGATGACGTCGCGCCCGAGGCTGTGGGCGATCCCCGCCTCGTAGAAGACGTTGGGATTTCGGCCGGTGAAATCAGCGATCACCACCTGAGCGCGCCAGATGAGGCTGATCACGTCATCCATGATGTGATGGTGCTCCCAGATGTCGTCGGCACGCAGACATCGGAGACCCGCGTCCTCCGAGGCTTGGCGCAACGCGGCAGTCACGGGGTCGAACCGCGCGTCGAATGGCATCATCACCGCGACGAGGTCGGGCTCCCGCGGACGGTTCACCGGCAGACTGAACACGGTCGAGCCGGGTTCATTTCTGGTGCTGACCTCGTGAAGGACCCGATGCAGGTCGACGTCCTTCACCGCCCAGTGGGTCCGGCGAAATTCGAACTCCCTGATGTCCAGACGATCCGCCACAGCCTGAATGCGCGAGCAAGAGATTTCGGGAGACACGGCGCTAGGAACGAACCTGAACCGGTAGTTCCGGCCATCCAGCCTAAGGTTCTCGAGGTGTCCGACCCGGGCGACCTGCGGCGACCCCCGATCGATCTCCGGCATCACCAGCGTCGGCAGGTTCAGCAGCCTTGCGACGTCGGGCTTCCCGCCAGGTTCGACGTAGGCACGGATCGCATCGTCGGTGTACTCGACCACACGATCCGGAGACGCTTCCCCATCGGTGAACCCCACGATCAGGTTGTACACGAATCATCCCTCCGGCAGCCCTCACGTTCAGTACACAGTAGAACTCGCCGGCCGATGTGCCGATCAGGCAGCGCGCCCGAGGAGGTCGGTGGCGCCGCGGAACATGTAGATGCCGTAGGCCGTGGTGGCGGTTGCTGCGCCGAGGCCGACGGCTGAGGCCGTGCCGTTTGCCGACGCGCCCAGGGCGATCGCCACGATGCCAGCAACGGCGCTCAGGCAGGTCCAGGTGGCCAGGTAGAGGTCGATGGTGCGGCGGAAGACGCGGGCCATCGGGTAGAAGTGGAGGCCGACGATGAGGGCGATGGCCGGGACGACGTAGTCGCTGTTGTTCGTGGCGTTGAGGATGAGGACGACCAGCCAGATGGCCAGGCCTTCCGCGCCGAAGATGATGCCGAACGCCTGGCCCGATTTGCTGCGGATCTTGGCGTCGTCCGCGGAGAGCTCGGCGGGGAACTGCTTGCGGGCGCGCAGGAGGCGTACGCCCTGGAGGATGAAGCACACGACCGCGATCACCGCCAGAGCCATGATGATCGCGGCGACCGCGACCGGCCAGCCGGTGAAGGTGTTCGAGGCCCAGAGCAGGGTGAAGAAGCTCATCAGGAACAGGCCGGTGGCGGTGCTGGTGACGGCGATGCGGGGCGGGGCTGAGGTGGTCACCCGCTGATCGTGTCATCCCGGGACGAGCGGCGAGGTCCCCTAAAATCGCGGGCATGGCTTCTTATCGATGGCGGTCTGCGACACCGGGCGATGTGCCGGCGATCCGGGACCTGGTCGCTCGGTGTGACCCGGACGGGCCGGATGCGGAACGGATCGCCGCGGATCTGCGGCGGCCGGGGCTGGAGCTCGCGCTGGATACGCGGGTCGTCGAGGACGAGGACGGCGTGATCGTGGCGCGGGCGTGGGTGAATCGGCGGTCGGAGGCTGATGTTCATCCGGCGCATCGGGGGCGGGGGCTCGGTGGGGAGTTGCTCGGGTGGATCGTGGATCGGGCGGTGCAGGCCGGGGAGGAGCAGGTGGTGCAGACCGTCCGGGACGACGATGTGGCGGCCGGGGCGTTGCTGGCCGCGCACGGGTTCGAGGCGATGGTGACGTCGTGGATGCTGGAGAAGGTGCTGGCTGACGAGCCTGGCGCCGGGGTGACGGCCGGGATCACCGTGCGGCCCTATCGCGAGAGTGATGCGCGGGCGGCGTACGAGATGGTGGAGGATGCTTTTCAGGGGTTGCAGGGGCGCCGGTTGGAGTTCGGCGAATGGCAACGGCAGACCGTGGGGCGCGGTGATTTCGCGCCGGAATTCTCACCGGTGGCCTGTGACGGGGAGCGGATTGTCGGGGCGGTGCTGACGCTCAAGGACGGATACGTCGAGCGGGTCGCCGTCGATCGGGAATACCGGAGTCGCGGAATCGCCCGGCAGTTGCTGCGACAGGCGTTCCGCGATCTCCACGAGCAAAAGGTGCGTTCATGTACGTTGTGGACCCATTCCGCGCTGGGGTTGTACCAGCGGGCCGGGATGGTCGTGCGGCGCAGTGCGACCGTTTACCGCAAGGGGCTCGTCACACCTCGGCGATCGGGGTGAGCTCCTTGATGTCGGTGGTGGGGACGCGGAGGAAGACCTCGTTCTCGCGCCAGAATTCGTAGATGCCGTCCTCGAGGATGACGTCGTCCGCTTCGAGGGCCTGGGTGCCGCGCTCGTCGTTCCAGATCACGTTGTAGGTAGCCATGAGCCGAACTTACCCCGCCACGCCCGCCACGATCGCCGCTGTGAGCGCCGGCACGTCGTCCGGCCAGACCGGGCGGGAGAACAGGTAGCCCTGACCGTAGGGGCAGCCCATTCTGGCGAGCATGGCGCGCTGGTCGGCGTGCTCGATGCCCTCCGCGACAACGGTGAGGTCCAGGTTGCGGGCCAGCGTGACGATCGCGTTGACGAGGGCGCGTTGCTGTTTGCTGGCGAGGATGTCGTCGATGAACGATTTGTCGATCTTCAGGACGTCGACCGGCATCTGCCGCAGATAGCTCAGCGACGAGTATCCGGTGCCGAAATCGTCGATCGCTATGCGTACGCCCACCGCGCGCAACGTCTCCAGATCCGCCCACACCTGCTCGGCGTCCCGCAGCACCAGGCTCTCGGTGATCTCCAGCAGCAGCCATTCGGGGCGGGACCCGGATTCGCTCAGCGCGGCCCGCACCTTGTCGACGAAGCCGGGCTGGCGGAACTGCCGGGCGGAGACGTTGACGCTGATGTAGCGCAGCGTGGAACCGGCGGCCCGCCACTGCGCGAACTGGCGCAGGGATTCCCGCAGCACCCATTCGCCGATGCCGACGATCGCGCCGTTCTCCTCGGCGAGTTCGATGAAATGGTACGGCGAGAGCAGCCCCCGATCGGGATGCTGCCACCGCACCAGGGATTCGACGCCGACGACGATCTGCGTACGCACATCGACGATCGGCTGGTACTGCAGCACGAACTGTTCCGCGTCGACGGCCTCGTGCAGCGCGGTCCGCAGCGCGAGCCTTTCCACCATCGCGGAGTGCAGGTCGTTGCGGTACCGCTGCCAGGTTCCCTTGCCGGCGCCCTTGGCGAGGTAGAGCGCGAGGTCCGCGTGGCGCAGCAGTTCGGTGGGGCTCTTCGCGTCCTGGCTGGTGGCGACGCCGACGCTGGCCGCGCCGTTGACGATGTGCGTGCCGCCGAGGCCGTCGCTGAGCTCGACCGGCACGGACAGCGCGGCCACGATGCGGTCGGCGACGGCGTCACCGTCGGCGGAGGCGATCAGGACGGCGAACTCGTCGCCGCCCATCCGCGCGGCGGTGTTGTGCACGCCGATGGCCTGGGTGATGCGCTGACCGACGGCGATCAGGAGCTGGTCGCCGATCGCGTGCCCGAGCGTGTCGTTGACCTCCTTGAAGTCGTCCAGGTCGACGAAGAGCACCCCGAGGTCATGACCGCCCAGGGCGGCCACGGCGTACGCGTGGTCGAGCCTGTTGCGGAACAGCACCCGGTTGGCGAGCCCGGTGAGCCCGTCGTGGAAGGCCTGGTGGGCGAGGTCGTTCTCGAGGCGGCGGCGGTCGGTGACGTCGCGGATCGTGAGGACGAGGCCCGCCACGGTGTGGTCGGCGCGCAGGTCGCGGATGCCGCACTCGACCTGCAGCGGGCGGCGGTCGGCGGTGATCGCGGTGAGGTCGAGACCGTCGGTGTCCGTACGCCCGGCGCGTGCGAGGGTCAGCGCGTCGCTCAGCGCATGGCGGTGGGTGTCGGCGATGAACTGGTCGAGCGACGAGCCGGTGAGGTCGGGGTGGCCGAGCAGCGCTACGGCGGAGGGGCTCGCGTACCGGACGCGGTCGTCGTCCCCCACGATCAGGATGACGTCGGAGGCGCTCTGGATCAGGGTCCGGAAGTAGGCCTCGCCGTCGCGGCGGCTGATCTCGGAGGCCAGCGCGATCCGGTCGGTGAGCAGCCCGCCGACCCGCGCCATGACCAGCAGGAACATCAGCGCGGAGCCGGCCGCGATGACCGGGGCGTCGACGACGCCGCCGCTGAGGTGCTCGGCGAGCAGCACCGCCGGGGCGATCAGGGACGCGGCGGTCAGGGACGCGAGCCGGCGCCCGCCGGTGGGCATGGTCGTGGCGATGTGCCGGGCGTCCTCGGTGAGCGTGACCATCGAGGGGTGCAGGGCGGCGAGCCCGGCCGCGGCGTAGAACACGACCCAGCCGAGGTCGATCGGGCCGCCGACCGCCCAGTCGCTGTCGAGCCGGGCGAGGCCGTAGATGATGTCCGAGACGAGGACGCCGAGGATGCTGACCGACAGCAGTTGCAGGGCGACCGGTTTGCGCCCGGGAGTGGCGAGCAGGCGCATCAGGATGGCGAGCGCCAGCACGTCGCCGAGCGGGTAGGCGACCGACACGGCCTTCTCGAGCACGCTCAGGCCGGTGTCCCGGGTGTACGGCGCGATCAGGTACACCCAGGAGAGCAGCCCGAGGCTGACCGTGGGCACCAGCGCGTCGAGCAGCGCGGCCCGGTTGCGGTCCCCGGCCCGGGTGCGGATGAACAGCACCAGCCCGACCGCCAGCAGCGGGTAGACGAGCAGGTACAGCACGTCGGACCAGTCCGGGAACGGCGGCACGATGCCGAGCGCTGCCTTCGTGTAGTAGACCGTGTCGCCGGAGACGAAGACGGCCAGCGAGAGGGCGATCAGGTACCAGGGCAGCCGCCGGGCCGGCCGGTGGATCCGGACGCCCGCCACGATCGCCGCGGCGCTGGAGAAGCCGATCGCACCCCACGAGTAGACGTGGGAAGCGGGCCACGCGTAGTAAACGACGCAGAGTGCCACGATCCACGCGACGAAGCACGCGCGCACCCGCTGGGACGTCATGTACGTCACATCGGCGGGAACGCCCGATTTATGAGCCCCAGCTCTCGACCGTCGTCGTGACGGTCCGGTCGGTCTCGGCGGACTCCTGCACGGCGAGTGCGATCAGGTGGTCCTGGGCGCCCTCTGCCAGGGGGTACGGCGGCGGGCCCTCGCCGCGCACCCAGGCCGCGGTGGCGTCCAGCAGGGTCGCGATGGCGATCTCCTCGTCGCTCCAGCGCCGCCCCGGGTACGGGTTGCGGTAGAGCACGTCGCCGCCGAGCGTGATGGTGTCCGTGTCGAACCCGTCGAGGTCCAGGTCGTAGCCCGTCTGCCGGCGCACCAGCGGGGTACGCACGACCGTCCGCGGCGCCGTCAGCCGCACGATCTCGTCGTCGCGCAGCTCGCCGTGGCTGCCCCGGACCAGGAGCCGCCGGAAGCGCAGCTGGTTGTGCCACTGGTTGTCGGTGAAGTCGTAGAGCCCGGAGAGCCCGTCGCCGAAGTCGAGCGTGGCGATCAGCGTCTCGGCGGGCTGCGGGTCGGCGTCACCGGTCCATCCGTCGCGGGTCAGCGGGTTCACCAGCGGGGCGGTGGTCGACGTCGCGCGCACGGCGACCGGGCCGTGACCGGCGCCGAGCAGCCCGCGGATCATCGCGACCGCGTGGTAGAGGTGCGTCGACGAGACCTGCACCTGGGACGGCGTACCGATCAGACCTGCCCGGACGGCGGCCTGGCGGGCGGCGTGCGCGGGCATCAGCAGATACTGCTCCGCGACCTGGACCAGCCCGGACTCCCCCACGGCCGTCCAGAGCTCCCGCAGCGCGGCGGCGTCCTTGGCGGGCGGCGTCTCGGCGAGCACGGGCAGCCCCCGCCCGACCGCCTCGGTGATCACGCCCGGGTTGGCCTCCCAGGACACGGCGCTGACGACGAAGTCGGCGTCGACCTCGGCCAGGCTGCCGTAGGCGGGGACCGGCAGCTCACGCGGGGTGCGCACGACGGCCCCCACGCAGTCGACGCCGTCGAGGCCTTCGGCGATCCGCCAGAACATCTGCGAACGCCACCCGGCGCCCACCGTCACGAACGTGGTCACGGCCGCACCCTACCCGTCGAGTCCCGGACGACGAGCTCGGTGGCCAGCTCGACGTGCAGGGCCTCCTGGTCGTGGCGCTGGATCGCGCGGTCGAGCAGCGACACGGCCATCCGGCCCAGCTCCGCGAGGGGCTGGCGCACCGTGGTGAGCATGGGGCTGGTGGCCCGGCTGAGGTCGATGTCGTCGAAACCCGCAACCGACAGATCCTCGGGTACGCGCAGAGCACGCTCGGCGGCAGCCCGCAGCGCACCGACAGCGGTCTTGTCGTTGAAGCCGACGATCGCGGTCGGCGGATCGGCCAGGTCCAGCAGCTCGGCGGCCGCCCGCCGGCCCTGCTCGACGGTCGGCTCGACATGGCGGACCAGGGCGGGATCGGGCAGCACACCGGCGGCGGCGAGAGCCGTGTGGTGCCCGGCGAGACGGCCGTCGCTGGCCATCCACTCGTCGGGCCCGGCCACCACCCCGATCCTGCGGTGCCCGAGGGCAGTGAGGTGGGCGGTGAGGCTGCGCGCCCCGGCGGCGTGCGCGGCGGAGACGGCGAGGGTGTCACGCGGCGGTGGCTCCCGGGGGTCGGCGACCACGAACGGGAACTGGCGCCGGCGCAATGCGGCCAGCTCCTCGGCGGGTTCCGGGGGCAGGATCAGCACGGCCCCGGCGACTCCCGCGCGGGTGGGCAGCCGGCTGAGCACCGGGGTGCGCTGCGCGGCCTCGCCGGCGCTGAGCAGCATCGCGCGCCCGTGCAGGTCGAGCGTCTCGGCGATCGACGACACGATCAGCCCGAAATAGTCGGTGAGCACGTATGGGCAGCGCACGAACACCGCCCCGGCCGCCGGGCGGGCGGGGCCGCGAGGGCGGGGCCCGGTGCCGCCGAGCTCGGCGAGTGCCTGCTCGACCACCTCGCGGGTGTGCTGGGCGACGTTGCCACGGCCGTTGAGCACCCGGGAGACCGTCGCGATCGACACGCCCGTAGCCGCGGCGACGTCCCGGACCGTGCCGCGTCTTGTTTCATCGCCCTGTTTCATGGTTGCCCTCCTGCCGTCTTTCTTGAGTGTTGACAGTTTGGTTTCCGCATTGTTTCCTGTCGATAGAAACGCCGCTGGCGTGTTTCATTTGTTACAGGAGGCGGTTGTGCGGATCCTGCTTGCCGCGGTGCTGGCTTTCAGCCCTTTGCCCGCTTTATCCCCTCACTCTTCGTCGCGCGCCGACGTGCGGGTCTGGGTGACGACCCCCGACCGCGCCGAGGAACTGCACGAGCGTGCTCCGCTGTCGTTCAGGACCGCCGCGAGTGACCTGACGACGATCACCCTCGACCCGGGCGTCAGCTACCAGAGCATGGACGGCTTCGGCGCCTCGCTGACCGATTCCGCCGCTGCCGTGCTCTACCGGCTCGACCCGGCGAAACGCGACGCCGCGCTGCGATCGCTTTTCGACCCGCGGCAGGGCATCGGGGTCAGCTTCCTGCGCCAGCCGGTCGGCTCCTCGGACTTCACCGCCACCGCCACGCACTACAGCTATGACGACGTGCCCGCCGGCCAGACCGATTTCGCCCTGCGGCACTTCAGCATCGCCCACGACGAGGCCCAGATCCTGCCGCTGCTGCGTCGCGCGCGTCAGCTCAACCCCCAACTGACCGTCATGGGTACGCCGTGGAGCCCGCCCGCCTGGATGAAGACCAGCGGTTCCCTCATCGGCGGCCACCTCATCGACGACCCGGCGGTGTACGACGCCTACGCGCGGTACCTCGTCAAATACGTGCAGGCGTACGCGAAGGCCGGCGTACCCATCGACTACCTGACCGTGCAGAACGAACCGCAGAACCGGCACGACGGCGGGTACCCCGGCACCGCGCTGCCCGTACCCCAGGAAGCCAAGGTCATCTCGGCACTCGGGCCGCTGCTGCGCAAGGTGTCCCCACGCACGAAGATCCTCGGCTACGACCACAACTGGACCACCCACCCCGGCGACGTCGCGACGACACCGGCCGGCGAGGACCCGGAGACCGACTACCCGTACCGGCTGCTCGCGTCGCCGGCGGGCAAGTGGCTCGCCGGGACCGCGTACCACTGCTATTCGGGTGACCCGAGCGCCCAGACCGCGCTCCACCAGGCCTTTCCCACCAAGGGCATCTGGTTCACCGAATGCTCGGGGTCGCACGGACCGGACGACACCCCCGCCGACATCTTCAAGGGCACGCTGACCTGGCACGCGCGCACGCTCGCGATCGGCACTACGCGCAACTGGGCGAAGTCGGTCGTGAACTGGAACATCGCCCTGGACAGCACCGGCGGCCCGCACCTCGGCGGCTGCGACACGTGCACCGGCCTGCTCACCCTGCAGCCCGACGGCACCGTGACCCGCGACGCCGAGTACTACACGATCGGGCACCTGTCGAAGTTCGTGAAGCCGGGCGCCGTACGCATCGCCAGCACTTCTTTCGGCACCACCGGCTGGAACGGCCAGCTGATGGACGTCGCCTTCCGCAACCCCGACAGTTCCACGGCCCTGATCGTGCACAACGAGAACGACGCACCCCGCAGTTTCGCCGTCGCCGTCGGAGCCCGCACGTTCGAGTACTCCCTGCCCGGCGGCGCGCTCGCGACGTTCACCTGGCCCCGCGGCTCCTTCCCGGTCCCCCACCGGATCACCACCGAACCCACCGCGACCGCCTCCTCACCCGGCGCGCAGGACGCGGTCGACGCCGACGCCGCCACCCGGTGGTCCAGCCAGGCTCCCCAGGCGCCGGGTCAATACCTGCAAGCCGACTTGGGTACGCCCACCGCGTACACGAAAATCGCCATCGACAGCGGTGACAACCTCGGCGACTACGCCCGCGCGTTCACCCTGACCGCGAGCAACGACGGCGTCCACTGGCGCACCCTGGCCACCGGCACGGGCACCGGCCAGCTCACCACCGTGACCGTCCGCGCCACCCGCTCCCGCTACCTGCGGGTCACCAACACGGGCACGAGCAGCAGCTGGTGGAGCATCGCTGACCTGCGGCTGTACCGGTAGTCACTGTTTTGGAGCAGGCCACCTGGGCACTCCCCGGCGGTGACAAACCGTTGGAAGGCGATGACCGTCGCCCTGGTGGCCGGCTTCATGACACTGCTCGACGTCAGCATCGTCAACGTCGCGCTCCCCTCGATCCGCGACGACCTCGGCCTCAGCTCCGGCGGCCTGCAGTGGGTCCTGTCCGGGTACGCGCTGACGTTCGGCCTCCTGCTCGTCCCCGCAGGCCGCTACGGCGACGCCCGCGGCCGCCGCGACGTGTTCATCGCCGGCCTCGCGGTCTTCGTCCTGGCCAGCGCCGCCGCCGGCCTCGCCACCGGCGCCCTCTGGCTGATCATCGCCCGCCTCGTGCAGGGCGCGGCAGCCGGCGTGGTCAGCCCCCAGGTCTCCGGCCTCATCCAGCAACTCTTCGAACCCGAGGAACGCGGCCGCCCGTTCGGCCTGTTCGGCGCCACCGTCGGCATCTCCTCCGCGGTCGGCCCCCTGCTCGGCGGCCTGCTCATCCAGTTCCTCGGCGCCTCCCAGGGCTGGCGCTGGATCTTCTTCATCAACGTACCCATCGGCGTCGTCGCCATCATCCTCGGCCGCCGCTGGATCCCCACCGCCCCCGCCCGCGACGCCGCCCCCGGCAGCCTCGACCCCGCCGGCGTCGGACTGCTCGGTCTGGGCGTACTCCTGCTGCTGTTACCCCTGGTGGAGGAACGAGAGTGGCACGGCCCGGCCAAATGGCTGCTCACCGTGGCCTCCGCCGCCGTCCTGGCCGCCTTCGTCGCCTGGGAACGCCACTTCGAACGCCGCGGCGGCACCCCCGTCATCGACCTGGGCCTGTTCAAGGTCCGCTCGTACGGCCTGGGCGCCCTGATCGGCGGGTTCTACTTCGCCGGCTTCACCACGATCTTCTTCATCTACACCCTCTACCTGCAGAGCGGCCTGCACTACACCGCCCTGCTCGCCGGCCTCTCCCTGACCCCGTTCGCCGTAGGCTCGGCCGTCGCCGCGGGCCTCGGCGGCCGCGTCGTCAACCGCTACGGCCGCCACCTCGTGGTCACCGGCCTCAGCCTGGTCACCATCGGCCTGATCGCCACCCTCGTGGCACTGCACTTCGTCCCGGGCCACCACGCCGGCTGGGCGGCAGCCCTCCCCCTGCTGGTCGCGGGCATCGGCAGCGGCCTGGTCATCAGCCCCAACCAGACCCTCACCCTCTCCGAGGTCCCCGTCGGCCGCGCCGGCAGCGCCGGCGCCGTCCTCCAGACCGGCCAGCGCATCGGCACAGCCCTGGGCATCGCCGTCGTCGGCGCGGTCTTCTTCAACCGCCTGGCAGCCAACGGCGGCAGCTGGTCCTTGGCCTTCCGAACAGCTTTGCTGGTCACGCTCGCCTTCGTCCTCATCGCCCTGACTGCCGCCCTCACCGACGTCCTGACCACCAGCGACAAATCCCGCGACGAGCCCGCCCCCACCCTCCAGGACTCCCGCACATGACGCCCCCACGGTCCTGCTCGTGACGACCGCACGGTCCGGCTCGTGACGACCCCACGGTCCTGCGATAATCCCGCCCGTGACGACCCTCACCCTCGGCCAGGACGATCCCGCCCTGCAGCAACGCCTCTCCGACGAACTCGACGCCCTCAACAACGCCGCCCTGACCTCGGATGACGAGGCTGCCCTGTCCGTGCGCCTGACCGCGGACGACGGCACGCTGCTCGGCGGGCTCACCGGCTGGACCCGAGGCGGCTGTGGCGGCATAACCTCGCTGTGGATCGCTCCCGGAGCACGAGGAACAGGCCTCGGCAGCCGCCTGATCCTCGCGGCCGAAGCGGAGATCGTCCGGCGCGGTTGCGACCGGGTGGTCGTCGCGACCATGTCGTTCCAGGCCCCGGGTTTCTACCTACGGCACGGCTACCGCGAGGTCGGCCTCACCCCGGACATGCCGGACGGCACCGCCAAACACCATTTCCACAAGCGCCTCACCCCGCCAGCCCCTCAAGAAGAATGATCAGCCCGATGCCCATCAGTACGACGGGCAGCACGACGTGGCCCCAACGGGACAGCGCGCGAGCCACGGGCGGTCGGGTGGCCAGGAACCAGCCTGCCGCGCACCAGAGAGCCACACCGACGAGGAACACGCCCGCGTAGATCGTCATGCCACCCGGCCCCGCGACGGTGAACACGGGCACGTACACGCCGATGTTGTCCCCGCCGTTGGCGAACGTCACGGCCGCTACCTGCAACGGTCCCGGCGCTTTCTCGCTCGGTTCGCCGTCCGCGCTTTCGTCGTCGTGGCGGGTGCGCCAGGCCGACCATCCGGCGCGCAGGCCCAGGAACAACGGGAGCAGGCCAAGGTAAGGAATCAGCGCTTCGGGGAGCAGGCCCGCGCCGAGCGCACCGACGACCGAGACCACCAGGATCCCGAGGAATCCCAGGTACTGCCCGGCGACGATGCGCCACGCCCGCGCGCCGGTCGCGCGGCCGAAGAAGACCGCGAGGATCAGGAGGTCGTCGATGTTCGTCACCGCGAACATCCCTGCGGCCTGGCCGAGCAACGACAGTCCCATGGGCAGGTGATCATAGTGGGATGCTGCTGCTGGTCCCCTGCGACGTACTGCGCCCCCGCCGCCCCGACTCACACTTCGCCGCACAGGCCTCTGCCACCGGCTCGGTCGCGCTGATCGACCATGACGCCCTGGCCGCCGGCGGGGACGCGGCTGCCGCGGTGGCCCGGGTCCCGGAGACCGACGACGCAGTCTACCGCGGGTGGATGCTCAGCAGCGGTCAGTACGCGACCATGGCGTCAGCGCTGTCCGACCGCGGCGCCACCCTGCGGACAAGCGCCGCGCAGTACCGGCAGGCGCACGAGTTGCCCGGCTGGTATTCCGCGCTGGAGGCGGTGACGCCGCACTCGGTGTGGACAGTGGGAGACAGCCGGGAGGAGTTCTCACGGGCTGCGGCTTCGCTGGGCTCCGGGGCCGCCGTACTGCGGGACTACACGAAGTCGATGAAGCACTACTGGCACGAGGCCGCGTACATCCCGGATGTGTCGGACGCAGCGGCCGCGTGGCGCGTCGCGAACCGGATGCGCGACCTGCGTGGCGACGATTTCGCCGGCGGCTTCGTGCTGCGCCGCTTCGAGACGTTCACCGGCCCCGAGGCCCGCACCTGGTGGATCGGCGGTGCCTGCCGGCTCGTAACCGCCCACCCGGACACGCCCGGCGACCTGCCCGATATCAATCTGCTCGGCGCACTCTCCGGCGCGGGCGCTCCCGACGTCGATCGGCCCGGCGCGCTCCCCGGCTCGCGCATTTCGGGCGCGGTCACCGGCGGGAGCCCGGTTGCCGACGCGGATCCGACCCGCGCAGGCCTATCGGGCGGGGTCACCGGCCGGGACCAGCTGGATCTGGCTCGTGTGCGGGAGGCGGTCAGCGGGTTGGGGCTGCCGTTCGTGACGACGGATCTGGTGCGGGACGCCGGCGGGCGGTGGCGGGTCGTCGAGGTCGGTGACGGGCAGGTCAGCGATCTGCCGGCCGGGGTACCCGCCGAGGACCTGATCGGGGCGCTGGCCGCATGACCACGTCGCGCATCTCCCTGACCGGCCCGGACAGTCACACCCTCGTCCGGCAGCCCGGCGTGGGCATCGTGATCATCGGCCCCGCACTGCCCGGGAGCCGCCGCCCGGACCTGGTCGTATCCGCGGCCGACACCATCGACTGGTCCGTCTTCGACCCGTTCACCGTCCCCGCCGGATACCCGTGGCCGCGCGTGTTCCGCTACGAGGGCGACGACACCGGCTTCCTGACCTGGGCCGCCCGCCGCCCCATCGAGACGTTCACCTGGCAACCGCATGCCCCACTCACCGCCGACGCCTCAGCCGCCCAACTGAGCCGGCTCAGCGTGATCCTGCGCAACGGGCCGCTCACCATCGTCCTGCCCGCCGACTGCCACTACTTCTCCGCCGCCGGTGACCTGTCCCTGCTGACGGTCACCACGCCCGGTGACTGCCCGCCACTCGGGTTCTTCCCCGACACACAACCGTCCGGCCCACCCGTTGCTCTGCCGCCGCTGCCGGGCCTGGCCTATGCCCGTTCCGTCGATGTCACCGTCCCGCCGCTGCGCCAGCCCTTCGACTGCGCCTCGCTGCTGCAGTTCCCGGGCCTCACCCGGGTCGCCCTGTCCGGCAGCCTCACGAACCTGTCCGCGCTGGCCTCCCTGCGGCACTTGGAGATGCTGGAATTGCGCTACTGCCCCGACCTGTCGGACCTGCCCCCGCTGGACACCTGGACGCTGTCCCACCTGCTGCTCTTCAACGCCGACGACACCACCGGCAAGCGGTTGCGGGCTTCGGGCGTACCGTCGCTGTCGATCTCGCAACCCCGCAAGCCGCCCTGGTTCCGCACCGAATACGGCCTGCCGTTCTCAGCCTGGACGCCCCGCAAGGCCAAGGCCGCCACGAAGGCCTACCGGTCGGCCGCATCAGCGATCGGCAAGGCAACCACCGCCGCGGACGCCGAGGAAGCAGTCCGCGCTTTCGTCCGTGTGATCAACGCCCTGCCCGACGTCGAAACCACCGAACGCGAGGACGCGGGGGAAGCCGTCGCCCTCCTGACCACCGGCACGCCGTACGCCCAAGCCGCCGAAGCCTGGTTCGACGCCGAACGCGACTTCTGACCCGCCTGGTCACGCCTTGTTGTGTTTTCAAAGAACCGAATCAGCAGGTTTCCTCGCAGCCGTTCACGCCGGCACCATCACGATCGGCAGTGGACGATACGGGTTGCTTTGCCAGTATCGGAATCGATGACGACAACCTCCGCCATCGGTGGGTCCAGGAGCTGGATCAGGGGGCAGAACGTCTCCTTGTCGTCGGGGCTGGGACTCGGCGAGCCGTAGGGCTCCCCGGTGAGGCCGAAGAACAGCGCGCCCACCGTCAGCGTGGCCAAGAGCCGAAGATGCTGTCGAGGCGCCCGGCTCACCTCTGCCCGCACTTCATGATCAAGATCGATCAGAGGCACTATCAAACTCCTGACCACAGCTCGGATGGATGGGGGTCGCCGTCAGATCTGGCCGTGGTTGGGCGGGAGGACGTCGGCGAGGTCGTACGCCGCGATGTGGTGGTATTTCCAGTCGAGGGGGTCGTGGACGCTGTGGGTGCGGGCGTTGCGCCAGTGGCGGTCGAGGTCGTATTTGCTGGCTGTGGCGCTGGTGCCGCACATCTGGAAGAGCTCCGACGCTGCTTCGACCGCGACCTCGCTGCCGAAGGCCTTGGCGCCCGCGACCGCGAGGGAGCCGCGGGCCGCCTCGTCCGCTGACTCGGGGATCAGGCCGATCTCGTCGAGGGTGCGGGCTGCGGCGGCGAGCAGGGCCTCCGCCGCGTGGACCCGGGTCGCGATGCGGCCGTAGCGGTGCAGGACGTGCGGGTCGTCGGCTGCGGTCGATGCTCCTTTGCGGACGGCTTCGGTGGAGGGGCGGGCCTTCTCCTTCAGGTACGCCCTGGCGTCACGCAATGCCGCGCCCGCGATCCCGACCTCGATGGCGGCGTGCACGATCTGCGCGCGGGCGCCGAGCTGCTGGGGCACCTCGTAGGCGTGGGCGTAGTCGAAGGTGAGCTGCACCGGGACGTCGTCGAAGGTGGCCGTGCCGCTGATCGTGGCTCGCTGGCCCATCACGTCCCAGTCGGTGTCGACGGTGACTCCGGCGGCGTCGCGCGGGACGAAGGCCAGGACGAGGCGGCCCGTGTCGTCGAGGGCGCTGACGGCGATCCAGGACGAGGTCAGCGCGCCCGTCGTGTAGTACTTCCGGCCGTTGAGCCGGCCCGAGGTCAGCCGGGTCTTCAGGTCCTGCGCGTGTTTGCCGCCGCGCTCGGCGAAGCCGTTGCCGATGCGTTTGTTCGACAGCACATCCGCGTACAGCAGGGAGCGGGTTTCTTTGTCTCCGTGGGCTGCCAGGATGTCGACGAGCAGATAGTGAGCCTGCGGGACCTGGGCGATCGCGGGGTCGGCTGCCGCGATCACGCGGGTGACCTCGGCCAGCGTCGACGGGCCGAGGCCGGGGCCGCCGTCCTCGACCGGGACCGTTATGCCCAGCAGGCCGGAATTGTCGAGAAGGGCAAGGGCCTCGACGGGTACGGCGGTGGCGCCGGCGCGGTCACGCTCGATCGCGCCGGGGGCGAGGGCGGCCGCAACGTCGTGGGCTGCGGCGATGGCGGCGTCATGGGTTTCGATGCTCACGGGCCGATCGTAGGACTTCGGCAACCTCGCGGTGGGGACCCTGTGGACAACCTCCCGACGGATGTGCATATGCGCAGGTCAGCATCGGTGACTTTCACCCTGTGGATAACTCGGGGCCCCGGCGGGCGAGCCGGTATGGTTGGCCGCGGCCGACCCCCGACCCCGATCCGGAGTGTTCGTTGAGCGCAACCGACGAGATCGACCTGGCGGCTCCTGCCGATCCTCCGGCCGGGGCCGCGACCAGCGACGACCTGCTTCACGAGCCCGCACCGCGCCCACGCCGGTTCGGTTCGGTGGAGGCGCTCGCCGTCCTGCTGGTGCTGCTCGTGATCTTCCGCGGCCCGCTGGCGTCGCTGATCTCCAGCCCACGCCTGCAGACGTGGACGACCGTGTTCGTCTCCGTGCTGGTGCAGGCCGTGCCGTTCCTCGTGTTCGGCGTCATCCTCTCCGCGGTGATCGCCGTCTACGTGCCACGATCCTTCTGGGCGCGGGCGCTGCCGAAGCATCCCGCCCTCGCGGTGCCGGCTGCCAGCCTGGCGGGGGTCGTGCTGCCCGGCTGCGAGTGCGGCAGCGTGCCGATCGCGGGCTCGCTGATCCGCCGGGGCGTGACCCCTGCCGCCGCGCTGGCGTTCCTGCTGGCCGCGCCCGCGATCAACCCGATCGTGCTGACCGCGACCGCCGTGGCTTTCCCCAACAACCCCGAGATGGTGGTCGGCCGCGGCGTCGCCAGCCTGATCGTCGCGATGACGATGGGCTGGCTGTGGCTGCGCCTCGGCAAGGCGGAATGGATCAAACTGCCCCATCGCCCCGACCTCGACGGCATGTCCCGCGGCAACGCGTTCTGGTCCGCAGCGCGCCACGACGTCATGCACGCCGGCGGGTTCCTGGTGCTCGGCGCCGCGGCCGCCGCGACCATCAACGTCGTGGTCCCCGAGCGCTGGCTCACCAGCCTGGCCAGCAACCCGGTGCTGTCGGTGCTTGCCCTGGCCGTGCTCGCCGTCCTGCTCTCCATCTGCAGCGAGGCCGACGCGTTCGTGGCCGCTTCGCTGTCCCAGTTCTCGCTGACCTCGCGCCTGGTGTTCCTCGTCGTGGGCCCGATGGTCGACCTGAAGCTGATCAGCATGCAGACCGGCGTCTTCGGCCGCCGCTTCGCGTCCCGCTTCGCCCCGGCAACCCTCGTCGCCGGCATCCTGACCGGCACTCTCGTGGGGGTGATCCTCCTGTGAACCGGCAGGCACAAGCAGTCATCATGCTGCTGTTCGGCGGCGCCATCCTGCGCGCGAGCATTGGCGACCTCTACCTGCGCTACGTCAAGGAAGGCCTGCGCCCTTTCCTCATCGGAGCCGGCATCCTCCTGGTCGCGGCAGCAGTCATGACCCTCTGGTACGAGCTGCGCCCGCCCCGCAAACCATCGCCCGCCGACACTGACGCGAGCCACGGCCAGGTGAGCGCACCGACAGTGACTGCGGCGTCTGCAGCGGCACTCCCGGCTGGCGCCTTCGCGACGTCCACGCTCAAGCACGACCCAGCCGCCTCGGATGCGGCCGGGCAGCGTGCGTCCGATTCGGATGCGGCAGGGAAGAACGCGGCCGGGAAGGGCGCGGCTGGGCAGGGCGGGGTGGCGGTGCTCGAGGATGCCGACGAGCATGGGCACGCGCATGACCATGAGCCGCGCATCGGCTGGTTACTCATTCTCCCCGTGCTCGGGTTGCTGCTCGTCACGCCGCCGGCGCTGGGGTCGTATGCCGCGGGGCAGGCCGGGAGTGTGCTGACCGCGCAGAATTCCGACTCCGACTACGCGGCGCTGCCCGCGGGCGATCCGGTGGACGTCACGCTGCTGGACTACGCGTCGCGGGCCGTGTTCGACGCGGGGCGCAGCCTGACCGGACGGCATCTCCGGCTGACCGGGTTCGTGACACCGGGGCCGGACGGGCAGCCGATGCTCGCCCGGATGGTGCTGTCCTGCTGCGCCGCCGATGGGCGCCCGATCAAGGTCGGGCTGGCCGGCGAGGGCCCAGCCGGTGTTGCCGCCGACACGTGGGTGCAGATCATCGGGACGTATTCGGACAAGGTCGGCACGGATCCCGTCAACAACGCCAAGGTCCCGTTCCTGCAGGTGACGAGCTGGCAGGAGATCACGCCACCGAAGCAGCAGTACGAGTGAGGGCTCGGGCCGGTGGTGTGGCCGGGCTTGCGGTGGCGGTGGTCGCGGGTGGGGCGCTGATCGCGTACCCGAGGGATGACGGGCCGGCTGTGCCGCTGGGGAGGGTGGGCTTCGAAACGGCCTGGCCCGGCGCGCAGCGTGCCACGATCTCCGGGAACGTGCCGGACGGGCCGATCTTCCACCCGGAGACGTTCCTCGACGCCCACACGGCGGTGGGCACGGCACCGAGCCCGGACGGCACCGCGGTCCGCCTCCTGCTCCGCACCACAACCAGCGCACCGGGAACGGCCGGCACGGACGCCGCACCGGGGACCGCCGGCACAAGCTCGAACGCCGAGGGCGACGCAGGTGGGGACACACCGGGTGGCGACACCGCAGCGGATGGCGATACCGCAGCGGATGGCGATACCGCAGCGGGTGGGGACGCCGCCGCGAGTGGGGACGCCGAAGCGGGTGGGGACAGGGTGCGGGAGTTGCGGCGGCGGGCGGTGGGGACGAATCCCGAGTTCGGGGCGGTGACCGTGGCCGGGGATGACCTGGTGTGGACGGAGTTCGCCGATGGGGAGAAGGTGTCGCTCTGGGCTGCCAAGACGGACGGTTCGCAGGTGCGGCGGGTGACCCGGGACACCGGGGATGCGATCTTCTCCGGGTCGCAGTGGGATCTGGTGGTCGCGGACGGGAAGGTCTGGTGGGTGGCCGCGGACAGCACGGACAGGACCGAGGTCCGGTCGGTGCCGCTGACCGGGGGCAGGGTTTCCGTGCGGGCCGAGCCCGGTGAGTGGGCGCTGACCTCGTGGCCGTGGCTGACCGACGGGACCGGTGACCAGACCGGTACCCACACGCTGCGGTCCCTGGCCGACAACCGGGAGATCCGGGTCGACACGACCGGTACGGAGTTGACCACGTGCAGTCCGGCCTGGTGCAGGGTGATGGTGCTGACCACCGACAGCCTGGCCCGCATCGACGCCATGCGCCCGGACGGCACGACGCGGCGCCGGATCGCGGGTGGCGCTGCCCGGGCCGCGATCAACGACGTCGCGGTGCTGGACCGCTTCGAGCTGCTGTCGGAGCCGGGCCCCGACTCCGACCTCACCGGCACCGAGGGCCTCGTCGCCTACGACCTGACCAGCGACCGTACCGTCGAGATCAGCACGGCGGTCGAGGGCGCGTTCAGTCGCAACGGCATGCTCTGGTGGGCGACCGGCGACCAGGATTCCCTGCTCTGGCACACCCTCGACCTGCGAACCGTCTAGCCAGCGGCTCGGCCGGCGGGATGCGCGGGTCGGGCAGTGCGAGCGTCAGGCGCTGGCCGGGCACCCCAGCAGCAAGCGCGGGACGGCGGGTCAGGCCGCTTGGCGGGCGAGGTGGGTGATCTCGTCGGCGCAGCCCCAGCTGAGGGTCATGCCGGCGCCGCCGTGACCGTACGCGTGGATGATCGTCCCGTTGTCGCGGTGCTCGGCTTCGACGCGGGGGCCGCCGTGGCGGGCCGGGCGCAGGCCGACCTTCTCGGCCAGGACGGTGACTCCGGCGAGTTCGGGGACCAGGGCGACGCAGCGTTGCAGGATCGCGGTGCGGGTGGCCGGGTCCGGGGTCAGGGTGGCGTCGCCTTCCTGGTAGGTGCCGCCGAGGACCACGTCGGAGGTGCGAGGGTGGATGTAGGTCGGCGGGTCGGTCTCCGTGCGGATCGAGGTGGTGAGGCCGGGGTTCGCGACGATGAGGATCTGGCCGCGTACGGGGAAGACCTCGGGGTCCTGGCACAGCCGGCCCGCCGCCAGGCCGGTGGCGTTGACCACCACCGGGGCCTCGGCCAGGGCTTCGGACAGGTCGGAGATGCGACGCTGGTGCATGCGGACGCCCGATGACGCGAGGTGGGTTCGCAGCCAGGGTAGATAGGTGTCCATCTCGACCAGCGGGGCCTCGAAGTGGACCTCGTTGCCGGCGTAGGTGACCTCGCCCGCGGCGGGGGCCCACCACGGCTCGGAGGCCGCGCCCGCCGCCAGGATGTTGCGGGTGGGGCGGAGCAGGACGCCGGGGATGTGCTCGGCGGCCTGGTGGCGGAACTCGCTGTAGGTGGCGGCGGCCCAGGTCAGGACGCGGGGGTCGTAGTCGGTGCGGGTCGGGTACCAGACCGCGGCCGCCACTGCGGAGGTGGTGTCGAGGGGGTCGTGGGCCGACCAGATGGTGACGGTGGCGCCCTGGGCGCGCAGGCGGGCGGCGGCGGTCAGGCCGATGATGCCGCCGCCGACCACGATGACGTCGGGCATGTGGGGCCGTCAGTCGGTGGAGGGTGAGGCCGACGCGGACTTCGACGTCCTCGGTTTCTTCGAGGACTTCTTGCTCGACGAGGTGGACGGGGACGGCGAGGAGCTGGGGGTGGCGCCCGTACCCCAGGTCGGGGGGTCGGTGTTGGGGAGCATGCTGCCTGACCAGGTGACCTGGAACGGGGCCGCGCCGGCTTCCTGTCCGAAGGCTTGCGCTGATTTTGGGGTGCTGGCGAGGCGCCAGTCGAGTTCCTTGACCGCTTCGTACCAGATGAAGCCGATGATTTCCTTGTGCTTCGGGAGGTAGTCGAAGAAGTCGCCGATCCATTTCGTACGCTGCCCCGACTGGTTCGTGGCGCCCGTCTCGGTGATGACGATGGGGCGGTCGGTGACCTTCTTGAGCGCCTTGAGGGTGGCGTCGAAGATGTTGCCGGGCGTGCGGTAGTTCTCGGTGCCCGCCGTGCCGTAGTAGCCGGAGATGCCGACCCAGTCGACCTGGTCGTCGCCGGGGTAGTAGTCGGCGAGGTCCAGTTTGTTGTCGAGCACGACGTTGGTGCTCCAGACCCAGGTGACGTTCTTGACGCCCTCGGCCTGGAAGATGCCGCGGACGTGTTTCCACATCTTGACGTAGTCGCCGGGTTTGTTGCCGTTGACGTTGGCGCCCCAGGGGTACCAGAAGCCGTTCATCTCGTGGGCGAGCCGGATCGCGACCTCGTACTTGAGGTTCTTGACGCCCTTCGCGTACGCCTTGAGGTAGGCGTCGTGCTCGCCCGCGGTGATCGCGGAGAGTTTGTAGTCGGGCTGGTCGGCGTGGGTGCCGTTGTCGTCGACGCTGTCGTCCTTGTAGTTCCACGGCTCCCAGCTGAGCATCGGCAGCATGCCGCGCTTCGCGATCTTGTCGAACGGGGAGCGGTCGAACTTGGCGTTCACCCAGCCCTCGTTGAACATCATGACGCTGGGCTTCGTGCCGGTGGTGTCCTCGAACGCGTCGACCGGCTTGAAGTCGAACGCGCCCTCCTTGGTGGTGACGCCGATGAACCGCTTACCCGCGGCGGGGAAGAGTTGCGGTTCCTGCGACTGTCCGCCGCCGTGCTGGGAGTCGTCGCCGGAGCCGAGGCCGAGCGCCTCCGCCACCGCGTCGGCGTTCTGGCGTTCGGCGACCTTGGGCGCCACCACGAAAACGTAGCTGATCAGGCCGACCACGAACAGGAAGACGGTCAGCTGGGGTCCGGTGGGTTTCATCGCTGTCCCTCCCGCTGGTCGCGGCGGTGCGCAGGTCCGGCCTGTCCGTCACGGTACGCAGGGTCGGGCTGATCATCGCGGTACGCAGGGTCAGGGCGGCTATCACGGTACGCAGGGTCAGGACGGCCATCGCGGTACGCAGGACCGGGCTGGCCGTCGCGGCGGGCGGGACCGACGCCGCGCCCGTCGCGGTGTGCGCCGCCGTCGCGGTGGGCGGGGCCGCCGTGCCGGTTGGGTGGTGGCCAGCCTGCCGGCGGGTCGTTCTCGTCGTGGGCGGGCATGACCGGAACCGGCGGGCGGATGTGGTGCCGCGCGGGGATCGGCGGCCGTTGCGGAGGTGCGGTCGGGGTGACCGGCGGAGAAGCAGGCCGCTGCGCAGGCACGGGTCCAGGACGCTGGGCGGGAACGGGCCCCGGACGTTGAGCAGGCACGGGCCCCGGGCGCTGGGCCGGAACGGGCGCAGGACGCTGAGCAGGCACGGGCCCGGGGCGCTGCGACGGAACCGCGCCCGGCCGCTGCGGGGGAACCGGGTGCTGGCCAGGAACGGCAGCAGGGGCAGGAACAGCCGGGCCGGGACCAGCAGGGCCGGGACCAGCAGGGGCAGGACCAACATGGGCAGGACCAGCAGGGCCGGGGCCAACAGGGCCGGGACCAGCAGGGGCAGGACCAACATGGGCAGGACCAGCAGGGCCGGGGCCAACAGGGCCGGGACGCCGGCCCGGGGCGTTGCGCTGTGCGGGGATGACCGGCACAGCGGGCAGAGTCGCAGAATTCAGGGCCGCGGAATTCAGGGCCGGAGAGTCCAGGGCCGCAGCATCCAGCGCCGGGGAGTGCAGAGCCGCGGCGGGAAGGGCTGCGGGGTGCGGGGCGACCACGGGGATGACGGCGGTGTCGACGTTGCCGGGGCCGGGGGCCTCGACGCTCGGTTCGGGGAGCGGGAGGAGCTCGGCGAGGGGCTGGGGCGGGGGTTCCGGGTGGCGGCGGGCGCTGATGCCGGAGATCCAGGCGGCGAGGGGCGGGGCGAGACCCATGAGCAGGGTCAGGCCGGCCCAGATGCGCAGCAGGGTGTAGTCGTGGTGGCCGGTGTAGCTCAGCGCGAGCATGCCCGCGGCGAACAGGAACCAGAGCAGGTGCAGGCGGAACGTGCCGAAGGACTCGGTGGTGCGCATCTTGCCCTTGGCGGTGACCACGAACGCGAGTTTGCGGCGGAACAGCGCGGCGAGGCCGGCGGCGACGTAGATGGGGCCGCAGAACAGGGCCAGGCCCATGCCCGGCATGCCGATCTCTTCGCGCTCGTGGGTCGCGATGTTGTAGCGGCGCAGCCAGAGCAGCATGCCGAACCAGGTGACCAGGGTGGCGCCCCAGAGCAGGCCCCAGGTGGTGCCGTCGAGGTCGACCGCGGAGACGCCGGTGGCGAGGTACGTGGCGGTGGCGATGTTGCCGAGCATGAGGCTGACCGCGACGCTCGGGTAGTAGAACTGCAACAGGCGGTAACCCCAGCGTCGGCGTACGCCGAGCTTGTTGGAGTTGTGCAGGCGGCGGTGCAGGATGATCTCCCAGACGCCGTACGCCCAGCGTTTCTGCTGGTTGAAGTAGTCCGCCCAGGAGGTGGGGCCCTCGCCGATCGCGATCACGTCGGGGGTGTAGACGCCTTTCCAGCGGTTGCCCGTACCCGGATTGGTCGCGGTGTGGATCTTGATGCTGGTGACGTGGTCCTCGATGATCGAGTCCTGGTAGCCACCGATGTCGCGCATCGCCGACGGGCGGTACAGGTGACCCGTGCCGGTGAGCAGCGGCGCGTCGAGGCCGTTGCCGCCGCGGGCGATGATGCCGTTGAAGAGGTACTGCTGCACGGAGGCGCCGTGCGAGACCCAGTTCTGGTACATGTTGCCGTACACCTGGGGGCTGACCACGAAGGCGACGTCGGGGTCGCGGAAGTAGCCGAGCGTGCGCTCCAGGAAATTGATCATGGGTACGTGGTCCGGGTCGACGTTCGCGACGACGTCGTAGTCGTGCTCGTGCTCGGCGCGCCACGAGTTGTGGTTGCCGGACTTGGTCTTCGCGCGGAACTGCCCGGCCTCGGTGTTGTACTCGGGGCGACCCTTGCGGCTGAAGTGCTTCACACCGATGCGCGCGGCCATCGCCTTGACCTGCGGGTCGTCGCCCTCGTCGAGGATCCAGACGTCGACCTGCCCGGCGTAGAGGACCTGGCGCATGCGGCGCAGCGTGCGCTCAGCGACCTCGATCGGCTCCTTGCTCGGCACGATGGTGGTCAGCAGCGCGACCCGCAGCCCGATCGGCGGGTCCATCGGGACGGGGTCCTTGGCGTTGAACGCGAAGAGGCAGACGGTGACGCTCTGCCCGAGCCGGATCAGCTCGACGACGATCATCACGCAGTAGCTGGCCCGGGCGACGGCGAGCTGCCAGCCGCCGGCGCCGACGCCCATCGCGCCGGGGACGTGCTCGGGCAGCAGCAGCCAGCCGAGGAACAGCCCCGCGGTGGCGATGTTGGCGAGCACGAACAGCGTCATCACGACGCGTGCCATGGGGCTCGCGATGTGCCGGAAGATGACCGGCTGGTCGGCGCGCTCGGGCGAGATCGGCGGACCGGCGGTCTCGGAGCAGTCGAGATATGCCTGGCGGGTGACGATGTTGCGCTGGGCCCGGCTGAGGTTCAGCTCCGGCTTCGACGTGGGGCCGGATCGCGTACCTGGTGACGGCTTTCGCCGTTTCGGCGCTACCTGGCGTTCCCCCGATTTCACGCCCATGCGCGCTTCCCCATCTCCTTGCCGTCGTCGTGCCCGATCACCTTCATAACCGCGTCACTTCTTCACCGCGTCACTTCTTCACCGCCAGGGCGAGCGTGAAGCCCTTCTGCCGCCACGTCTGCGTGACCTTGTACCGCTCGGCGATCACCACGGACTTGCCGTTGTCCATCTCCCCCAGCGGGTCCTCCTGGTAGCCGAGCCGGACCACCCACAGTCGCGGGGTGTCGCCCAGGCATTTCGGGATGTCGGGGCACTCCAGGGCGGCGAACGAGCCGTTGGTGCGCTGTGGCTGCGTCGCCAGCACGTCCTTGGGCCGGCGCCCGGCGGGTGCGTAGTGGGCGATGGAGTCGCGGCCCACCCAGTTACCGCCCGGGTCGGTCATACCGTAGACGATTCCGTCGCCCGGTTTGAACCCATCGGCGACGGTCAATGCCATCTCGCGGCTGGCCTCGCCGTGCCCGTCGGTGGCGCGGATGTCCAGCTGCGCGGGGACCGCGAGACCGGCGATCGCGAGCACGCCGAGCACCGTCCAGACCATCTTGGCGCGGCCGAGCGCGACCGCGGCGAGCAGGGCCCACGCGGGCAGCGAGAACAGCAGGTAGCGGGTCAGGAAGATCGGGGTGACCTGCGCGGCGACGACCAGGAAGATCGGCGGGAGCACGGCCCACGCGGTGTAGAGCGCGGTGGGGCGGCGCAGCGGCAGGGCGAACAGCGAGAGCACGAGGATCAGCGCCGCGATGCTCGCGGTGCCGACGAGCTCACCCGGGAAGTGCTGCAGCGTGTAGGTGTCGGGCTTGGTGATCCAGGAGACCTGGGCCTTCTGCTCGCTGCCGTACTTGAGCAGCGGGAGGGCCGGCAGTGCACCGAGGAACGCGGTGATCATCCAGCCGAGGGTGCGATGCCTGTACTGGGCGAAGACGACCCAGCCGTGCGCGCCGAGCAGCAGCAGCGAGATCGGGTGCAGCACGCCGAGCACCGCGACGGCGAGCAGGTAGCCCAGCCAGCGGAAGAACCCCGGCCGGCGCAGCGCGGCGACCAGCGTCACCGTGGCGAGCACGGCGAAGAACGTGGCCAGCGCGTAGACGCGGGCCTCCTGCGCGAACCGGGCGGAGGACGGCAGCACCGCGAAGATCAGGCCGGCGGCGAGCCCTACCCGGCGACTGGCCAGGCGGGCGCCGAGCGCGCCGACCAGAGCGGCGGCCAGGACCATCGCGGCCAGTGACGGCAACCTCACCATGAGGTCGGAGTTGCCGACGAGGTCGGTCCAGCCGTGCAGCAGCACGTAGTAGGGACCGATGATCGCGTCGACGTACCTCAGGACCTTGAACATGTCGTCGTACGACACGGTGGTCATGCCCCAGCTCGCCAGCTCGTCGGTCCAGAGCGACGGGCGGGTGATGCCCGCGTAGCCGACCACGGCCATGAGCAGGGCAGGCAGCAGCCACGGCCATACGCCGATCGAGTTGACGTGCACCTGTTCGCCAGGTGGTACGTCCGAGTGGTCCTCGTCCTCACCCCACGGATCGCGACGCGGAGTTTTGGCGTCACGCAGCTTGGGGATGACTGCTGTCTGATCGGGAGTAGTCAAGGTCGTCTTCGCATTCGGGCGCTGGGGTGCGCGCTCTGGCATGGCCGACGCATCCTAAACGGACGATGTGTCCGCCGTGTGTGACTAGGGGCGCATCGGGGGTTCTGGGGCGGCTATATGTGCCTTCTGGAGCAAGTGTTTACCGTCCGGTAACCCACCCTAGCGTCGACGCTCAACGATATACGTGCACGTAGTCGACGACCATGTCCTGCGGTAGCCGGGTCCGGCTGTCGGGCGGGCCGGGGAACGGGCCGCCGATCGCGTTGTTCAGCAGGATCACGAACGGGCGGTCGAAGACCCACGGACCTCGGGTCTTCTCCACCTCGGCGCGGTCGGCCGTGAAGTAGGCGTTCCCGTCGACCGAGAAGACGATCTTGTCGGGGCGCCAGTCCACGGCGTACGTGTGGAAGTCGTCCGAGAGATCTCCGTCGGTGTGATATTTACCGCCGATGCCGTCCCCGCCGTGGTACGCCGCGGCGTGCAGCGCCGACGAGCTGATCCCCGGCTCGCGCCCGATGTGCTCCATGATGTCGATCTCACCGGAGTTCGGCCACGTCGCCCTGCCGGTGTAGAGGTCCGCGCCCAGCATCCAGAACGCCGGCCACAGCCCCTGCGTGCCGGAGACCTTGATCCGGGCCTCGACCCGGCCGTACGTGAGGCTGTAGAGCCCGTTGGTGTTGAGCCGGCCGGAGGTGTACTGGCAGGTCGTGCTCCTGGTGACCGGGTCGCGCGGGCACTTGGACCCGGGCGTGACCTCGCGCTTGGCCTTGATGACGAGGTTGCCGTCGCCGTCGAGCGCCGCGTTGCGGTTGTTGGTGTAGTACTGCAGCTCACCGGTGACGCCGGGCCCGACCTCGGCCACCCACTTCTTCGGGTCGGGGGCCGACCCGGACGCGCCGTCGAAGTCGTCACCCCAGACCAGTGAGTACGGCTCCGACGGGACCGCGGCCTCGCCGGGCGGGGCGATCGGCGCTCCCCCGGTGCCGAAGATCCGGAATTCCCACAGCGCATACCCGGCGCCGGACAGGCCCTTCTTCATCGAGACGCGGACGAAGCGCGCCTGCCCGGTGACCGGCACGTCGTCGACCCTGCCGGTGCCGGTGTCCGTCGTGGAGAGCTGGGTCCAGTTGTCGCCGTCCCAGGAGCCCTCCAGGGTGTACTCCCGCGCGTACGCCTTGCCCCAGACCAGCTCGACCCGGCGGACATCGGCGACCGCACCGAGGTCGACGCGAACCCAGGCCGGGCCGGTCTTGTCCTCGGCGGTCACCCACTCCGTCGCGGTGTCCTGATCGACGACTCGTGACGCGTCGCATCGGGTGCACTGCGACGTGTCACGGGTCGACGAGGCCTCCGCGGGCTTCATGTACGACAGCAGCTGCTCGGTCGTGGCTCCGGGCGGCATGGACGGCGCCGTGCTCGCCCCGGCACCCGAGTTGACCTGGATGTCCCAGATCGAGTAGCCGTACACGGTGGCGCGGGCGCGCAGGAGCACCCGTACGTAGCGGCCGGAACCGGCGACACCGGCCGTCACGTCGCCGCCCGTGCCGGTCGTCGTGCTGTAGACCGCGGTCCACTGCTGGCCGTCATCGCTGAGTTGGATGTCGTACGCCGTCGCGTACGCCTTCTCCCACTTGATCCCGACCCGGCAGATCGGCATCGAGGCGCCCAGATCGACCTGGATGCTCTGCGGGTCGCCCCACGCGCTGCCCCACCGCGTCTCGGGATTACCGTCCGTGACGTAGGAGGGACTCATCGCGTCCGACTCGGACGACGACGCCTCGACGGGCCGGCCCTTCGCGACGTCGGCCGTGCCGCACTTCCCGCCGCCGGACGCGGCATCGTCGGACCCCCCGGTGACCAGGAGGACGACGATGCCGATGACGACGGCGAGCAGGACTGCGGCACCGGCGGCCACGAGGGCCCGGACACCGATCGAGAGACGCACGAAGACCGGCACCCTTCCGAGGCAACGAAGATCCGCTACACCCTAGCCACGGCGCCGACCTGCGGCTACGCCCGGGGTACGCCGATCAGGTCGACAGTTGCAGGATCGTGGACGCCGTCGTAGTAGCGCCGCAGCACCTCCTCGAAGATCGAGGGATCCGCGGCGGCACGCGCGAACAGCGTCATCGACGAGCGTAGCTTCAGGTCGTCGGGGTAGCCCAGGATCTGGTTCGCCGTGCGCCCCTCGACGCCGAGCATTGCCTGCGCGCACTCCGTCAGCCGGGTCCCGAGGACGGGGTCGGCGAGGTAGGCGCGGGCTTCCTCGATGTCACTGATCGCATACTTCCGCGCCGTGGGGCTGGTGCCGAGCCCGGCGATCTGCGGGAAGACGAACCACATCCAGTGGCTGCGTTTGCTGCCCGCGCGCAGTTCGGCGAGGGCCTGCTCGTGGACGCCCTCCTGGGCCGTACGGAAACGGTCGAGATCGGTCATGGGACTCAGCCTGTCATCCTCAGGTATGGCGCGCGATTCGTTCGCCGGACGGATGCTCCCGCGCCCCTGCCTCCCTAGGCTCTTCAGGTATGACACCGCGGTGCAGCCGCCGGCAGGCGATCGACCTCGCCTTCGCCGGCACGCTCTTCCTGATCCTGACCACGCTCGTGCTGGTCACCCCGGGCACGCCCGCGGGCCCATGGGCGCTGGCCCTGACCGTCGCGCTGGCAGCGGTCCAGGCCGGGGCGCTGATCCCGATGCGGGAACACCCCGAGGCGTCCATGGCGGTCGCGATCGCCGCCGGGATCGGGCTCGAGGTGCTCATGCCCGAGCTCGGCTATCTCGGGCAGGCCGCCGCGCTGCTGGCCGCGTATGCCCGGGTGCGCACGCCGCGACGGTCGGTGCCGGTGCTGGCGCTGCTGATCGCCGGGGCGCCCTGGGAGACGGCCGGTGGCGGCGACTGGCGCAACCTGCTGCTCGGTGTGGCCGGGCCGACGATCGGCTGGTCGCTGGGCGAGCTGGGCCGCACCCGGGCGTTGCGCCGCGAGGACGAGCGCCGGGCCATCGCCGCGCAGGAACGCACCCGTATCGCCCGGGAGTTGCACGACGTGCTCGCCCACACCGTCTCGGTGATCGTGGTGCAGGCACAGGCAGCTGAGGACGTGTTCGACCGGCGCCCCGACCAGGCCCGCAAGGCACTCACCACGATAGGTACGGCGGCCCGCTCGACGCTGCAGGAGTTGCGGGTGCTGCTGCACACCCTCTCCGAGGACGCCGGGGAGCTCGGCCCGCAGCCCGGCCTCGACCGGCTGGCGGCGCTCGCGGCGTCGATGGAGGCCACCGGGCTGCGCGTGGAGCTGGAGACGGTCGAGGTCACGGTTCCGGCGGCGGTGGACCTGTCCGCGTACAGGATCGTGCAGGAGTCGCTGACCAACACGCTGCGGCACAGTCACGCCACCCGGGCGCGGGTCACGGTCTCCTGTTCCCCGGCCGAGGTCAGCGTCGAGATCCGCGACGACGGCCCGGCGCGACCGGCGGGCCGGGTCTCCGGGTCCGGGCAGCGCGGCATCGTCGGCATGCAGGAGCGGGCCCGGTTGCTCGGTGGCACCCTCGACGCGGGCCCGACGCCGGGCGGCGGATTCAGGGTCCGAGCGGCATTCCCGAGGGAAGCGATGGTCGCGGCATGATCCGGGTGCTCATCGCGGACGATCAGGAGCTGGTCCGGGCCGGGTTCGCGCTGATCATCGACGGCCGGGACGACCTGGAGGTGGTGGGCGAGGCCGGGGACGGCGCGGCGGCGGTACGGCTGGCGGAGGAGCTGCGCCCCGACGTCGTCCTGATGGATGTCAGGATGCCCGGGACGGACGGCATCGAGGCGGCCCGCAGGATCGCGGCGGCGGGCAACCCGGCCCGGATCATCATGCTGACGACGTTCGACCTCGACGAGCCGGTCGTCGCCGCGCTGCGGGCCGGGGCCAGCGGTTTCCTGCTCAAGGACATCCGCCCCGCCGAGCTGGCCGACGCGATCCGGGTGGTGGCCCGCGGCGACGCGCTGCTCGCCCCCACGGTCACCCGGCGGCTGCTGGACCGGTTCGCCGCCGCGCCTGCGCCGGCCGGGACGTCACCGCGCCTCGACATGCTCAGCGTGCGGGAGGTCGAGGTGCTGACCCTCGTCGCGCGGGCGCTCTCCAACGACGAGATCGCCGACAAGCTGCACCTGAGCCGGGCCACGGTCAAGAGCCACCTGTCGGCGATCCTCATGAAACTCGGGTTACGGGACCGGATCCAGGCCGCTGTCCTCGCGTACGAGACCGGCCTGGTCCGTCCCGGGTCCGGGATTTCCTGATGTCAGCGGTTCTTGAGCACGACCATGGTGTGACCGCCGACCTCGATGTTGCCGCCTGCGCGGACCGTGCGCTTGCGGTTGGCGAGCAGCGGGTCAGCCGTGTCGACGACGGTCTCCCAGCCCCGGCCGTAGGAGCGCGGCGGCACCGTGAACGCCACCGGGTCGCCGAGCGGGTTGAACAGCACCAGGAACGAGCTGTCGACGATCGGCTCGCCGAGCGCGTCCTGCTCCGGGATGCCCTCACCGTTGAGGAAGACCGTCATCGTCATCCCCGACTGCTCGTTCCAGTCCTCGGAGGTCATCGGCTCGCCGTCACGGCGTAGCCACGCGATGTCCGGGATCTTGTTGTCACCGGCCGGGTCCCCGGTGAAGAACCGGCGGCGGCGGAAGATCGGGTGATCGGCGCGCAGCTTCGTCAGCCGCTGGGTGAAGAGCGTCAGCACGTCGTGGTGGCGGGCGTCCTCCCAGTCGATCCAGCTGAGCTCGCTGTCCTGCGCGTACACGTTGTTGTTGCCCTGCTGGGTGCGGCTCAGCTCGTCGCCGTGGGCGACCATCGGCACACCCTGGGACAGCAGCAGCGTGGCCAGGAAGTTGCGCTTCTGGCGTTCCCGCAGTTTCAGGATCTCGAGATCCTCGGTCGGGCCCTCCACCCCGCCGTTCCAGGAACGGTTGTGGCTCTCGCCGTCGCGGTTCTCCTCGCCGTTCGCGTCGTTGTGCTTCTCGTTGTAGGAGACGAGGTCGTTGAGGGTGAACCCGTCGTGCGCGGTGACGAAGTTGATGGAGGCGATCGGGCGCCGGCCGTCGATCTCGTAGAGGTCGGAGGAGCCGGTGAACCGCGACGCGAACTCGCCCAGGCTGGAGGGCTCACCGCGCCAGAAGTCCCGGACACTGTCGCGGTACTTGCCGTTCCATTCCGTCCACAACGGCGGGAACCCACCGACCTGGTAACCGCCGTCGCCGACGTCCCACGGCTCGGCGATCAGCTTCACCTGCGACACCACCGGGTCCTGGTTGACCAGGTCGAAGAAGGCGGCCAGCCGGTCCACCTCGTGGAATTCCCGGGCCAGCGCCGACGCGAGGTCGAAGCGGAAACCGTCGACGTGCATCTCGGTCACCCAGTACCGCAGCGAATCCATGATGAGCCGCAGCGATTCGTGGTGCCGCACGTTGAGGCTGTTACCGGTGCCGGTCGTGTCGTAGTAGAACTGCTTGTCGTCGTCGACGAGCCGGTAATAGGCCGGGTTGTCGATGCCCCGGAACGACAGCGTCGGGCCCATGTGGTTGCCCTCGGCGGTGTGGTTGTAGACCACGTCGAGAATGACCTCGATGCCGGCCGCGTGCAGCGCCTTCACCATGGCCTTGAATTCCTGCACCTGCCCGCCGCGCCCGCCGAACGACGAATAGTCGTTGTGCGGGGCGAAGAAACCGATCGTGTTGTAACCCCAGTAGTTCGTCAGACCCCGCTCGATCAGGCCGCTGTCGTGCACGAACTGGTGCACCGGCATCAACTCGACGGCGGTGACCCCGAGCTCCTTGAAATGCATGATCATCGCCGGGTGCGCCAGCCCGGAATAGGTGCCGCGCACATCGTCGGGAATCTTGGGATTACGAGCCGTCATGCCCTTCACATGCGCCTCGTAGATGACCGTCTGGTGCCACGGGATCCGCAGCGGCCGGTCGTTGCCCCAGTCGAACCACGGATTGACGACGACCGACCGCATCGCGAACGGCGCCGAATCCTGATCGTTGAGCTGCGACGGATCGCCGAAATGGTAGGAGAAGAGCGCATTGCTCCACTCGTTGTGTCCCTCGATCGCCTTCGCGTAGGGGTCCAGCAGCAGCTTCGACGGGTTGGACCGCAGGCCCTGGGACGGGTCGTACGGTCCGTGGACGCGGTATCCGTAACGCTGCCCGGGCACCACCCGCGGCAGATAACCGTGCCAGACCAGGGCCTCGCGCTCCGGCAGATCAACCCGCGTCTCGGTGCCGTCATCGTCGAACAGGCACAACTCCACCCGGTCGGCAACCTCGGAGAACAGCGCGAAGTTGGTGCCGCCGCCGTCATAGGTGGCGCCGAGCGGGTAGGGATTCCCCGGCCAGATTTTCATCCGACCATCACACCAGTTTTGGCCGCGCCGCGCAGGCCAGAAATTCACGAGAACATCACAGACATAAAGGCGCATGTCGCAGCTCAGGAATGGGTACAGACCGCAGTTCCCACCGAGGGTCGGTCCCGGCGATCCCAGGCGCCCTGGCGGCGCCCGAACGGGATCCCCACTCCCTCCACGTGCGTAAGTGGTCCAACCCGCCGCCGGCACCGTCTCCCGGCAGCCGGATCTCGGATCGCCGAGGCACCCGGCTCGGTGTCGCTGCCGGCTCGGTGTCGCTGCCAGCTCGGTGTTGCTGCCGGATCGGTGTTGCTGTCAGATCGGTGTTGCTGTCAGATCGCCGCGGCTACGGGCTCGGGGGCTTCGACGCGCGCCGCCGTGGCACGTGCCCGCGCCGTGGTCGTGACGAGACCGAGCGTCAAAATCGCGACCCCGCAGACAAAGATGATCCACCACGCGGGGTGCGACGCGACCGCGAACCGCAGCGCCGTGTCACTGCCCAGCCCCGACGCGACCACGGCCCCGATCACAGCGACCCCCAGCGAGCTCCCCACCTGACGGCTCGTCGACGCGATCGCCGCCGCCACCCCGGCCTGCGCGCGCGGCATCCCCGACACCGCAGTGTTCGTGATCGGCGCGTTGACCATCCCGAACCCGAAGCCGAACAGCACGTAACTGACCGCCAGCACCCACACCGGCGTATCGGCAGCCAGCCGGCTCAGCGGGATCATGGCCAGCGCGATCCCCGCCCCCGCCAGGATGAGCGGCAACCGCGGTCCGCGTGCGCCGACGATCCGCCCCGACAGCGGCGCGATCACCGCCGTGGTCAGCGCCATCGGCAACGTGTAGAGCCCCGCCTGCAGCGCCGACAACCCGCGCACGTCCTGCAGGTAGATCGCGTTGAGGAACAGGAACCCGCCGAGCCCGCCGAATGCGCACACCGCGATCAGGGTCGCCCCGGAGAACGGCACACTGCGGAACACGTTCAGGTCGAGCAACGGCTGCGCGCGGCGGTTCTCGTAGGGGATCAGCGTCGCCAGCGCCGCCGCCCCCACGGCGAAGCACCCGAGGATCAGCGGCGACGCCCACCCCGCGTTCGGCCCCTCGATGATCCCGAACGTCACCGACGCGAGCGTGACCAGCACCAGCACCTGCCCCACCGGGTCCAGCCCGCGCGGCTCGGCGGCCCGCGACTCCGGCACGAACAGCGCGGCGAGCACGATCGCGGCGACCCCCACCGGCACGTTGACCCAGAAGATCGACCGCCACCCCAGCCCGGCCACGAGCACGCCACCGAGCAGCGGCCCGGCCGCCATGCTCAGCCCGACCACGCCGCCCCACACCCCGATCGCCCGCGCCCGCTCCCGCGGCTCGGTGAACGTGTTCGTGATGATCGACATGGCCACCGGGTTCAGCATCGACCCGCCCACCGCCTGCAACGCCCGGAACGCGATCAGCCACCCGAGACTCGGCGCGAGGCTGCAGGCGAGCGACCCGAGCGTGAACAGCGCCAGCCCGATCTGGAAGACCCGCCGCCGCCCCACCCGATCGGCCGTCGACCCGGAGAGCACCAGCAAACTCGCCAGCACCAGCGAATACGCGTCGATCACCCACTGCAACCCGGACACCGACGAGTCCAGATCGACCCGCAGCGACGGCAGCGCGATGTTCACGATCGTGATGTCCAGCCCCACGATGAACAGGCTCATGCAACAGATCCCGAGGATCAGCATCCGGCGGCGAGGGGTGAGCTCTGTCATGCCGTCTTTGTACCTCGCCAGACCCTGCATAATGCATGTTTCCATCGGGTAGATCGCATCACATGACCACCTCTGACACGGGGACAGTGCGGACAAACGTGCCCGCACGGCTCGACAGACTCCCCTGGGCGCGCTGGCACTGGATGATCGTCATCGGCCTCGGGACCGTCTGGGTCCTCGACGGCCTGGAAGTCACCATCGTCGGCAACCTGTCCGGCCGGCTCTCCGAGGACGGCAGCGGCCTCGCGATCACGCAGAGCCAGGTGACCGGGCTCGGCGCCGCCATCTACGTCCTCGGCGCGTGCGTCGGCGCCCTGTTCTTCGGCTGGCTGACCGACCGGTTCGGCCGCAAGAAGCTCTTCATGCTCACCCTGGCCGTCTACCTCGTCGGCACGGCGATGACCGCGCTCAGCTTCAACCCGGTGTGGTTCTTCGTCTTCCGCTTCATCACCGGCGCGGGCATCGGCGGTGAGTACGCCGCCATCAACTCGGCCATCGACGAGCTGATCCCGGCCCGCCACCGCGGCCGCATCGACCTGATCATCAACGGCACCTACTGGGCGGGTGCGGCCTTCGGCGCCCTGCTCACGGTCCCGATCCTCACCCAGCTCCCGGTCGGCTGGGGCTGGCGGGTGGCGTTCGGCCTGGGCGTGGTGCTGGGCCTGGTGATCCTGCTGGTACGCCGTCACGTGCCGGAGAGCCCCCGCTGGCTCTTCATCCACGGCCGCGGCCAGGAGGCGGAACAGCTCGTCGACGACGTCGAACGGACCGTCGAACGCGAGGACGACGTCACCCTGGAACCGGCCGAGCAGTACATCACCATCGAGCAGCGCACGACGATCAGCTTCGGCGAGATCGCGAAGACGCTGTTCCGCCAGTACCCCAGGCGCGCGGGGCTGGGCCTCGCCCTCTTCATCGGCCAGGCGTTCCTCTACAACGCCATCACGTTCGGCTACGCCCAGATCCTGCAGACGTTCTTCGACGTCCCCTCGGGCAGCACCGGCTACTACTTCGCGGTGATCGCGGTCGGCAACCTGCTCGGCCCGCTGCTGCTCGCCCCGCTGTTCGACTCGGTCGGCCGGAAGATCATGATCACGGGAACGTACGTGCTGTCGGGCGTACTCCTGCTCGGCACTGCCTGGTTGTTCTCGGCCGGTGTGCTCAGCGCCGTGACCATGACGGCATGCTGGTGTGTCGTGCTCTTCTTCGCCTCGGCGGGCGCGAGCTCGGCGTATCTCACGGTCAGCGAGATCTTCCCGATGGAGACCCGCGCCCTGGCCATCGCGTTCTTCTACGCCATCGGCACAGCGGCGGGCGGCATCACCGGGCCGTTGCTCTTCGCCCACCTCGTCGGCACGGGCAGGACCGGCGACACCGTCGTGGCGTTCGTGATCGGCGCGGTCCTGATGATCGCGGCGGGCCTGGTCGAAGCGTTCCTCGGCGTCAAGGCCGAACGCCAGAGCCTGGAATCCATCGCAACGCCCCTCACCGCTCGGCAGTAGCGCGCCGGTATGGTCGCGTGATGGCCTCCCGCATCGGCATCCTCTTCGACCGTGACATCGCCCCCGAGGAGCTCCCCGGCTTCGCCCGCGCCGTGGAGGAGGCCGGCGCCGACGACCTGTGGGTGGTCGAGGATCTGTCCTGGCCGGGCTCGATCGCCACGGCGACGATCGCCCTCGCGGCGACCACCCGGATCAGGGTCGGCATCGGCATCGCCCCGGTCCCGCTGCGCAATCCGGCGCTTCTCGCCATGGAGCTGGCCACGCTCGCCCGCGTCTATCCGGGGCGGCTCGTCGCGGGGCTGGGTCACGGCGTACCCGAATGGATGCGTCAGGTCGGCGCCGAGCACAAGGGCAAACTCGCCCTGCTCTCGGAGACCATCGAAGCGGTCCGCGGCCTGCTGCACGGCGACAAGGTCGAGCTGACCGGCCGCGAGGTCACCGTCGACGGCATCACCCTGGTCCACCCGCCGGCCGAGGCCCCGCCACTGGTCGCGGGCGTGGTCGGCCCCCGCTCGCTGGAGCTCTCCGGCAAGCACGCCGACGGCACGATCCTGCCGGAGGGCTTCGGCCCGGCCCGCATCAAGGACGCCCTCGACGCGATCGCCCGCGGCCGCGCCACCGGCGACCGCCCGGCCCACGAGCTGATCGTCTTCACCTACCTGCGTATCGCGGAAACCGAAGCCCGGGCCGCCGAGGAGATCAGCGACGCCATCGAGGGCCAGGCCGCCTGGCTCGGCGTACCCCCGGCAGACGTCTTCTCCGTCCTCGGCCCGGAGTCAATCATCGAACCCCGCGTCACCGACCTCGAAGCCACCGGCGCCACCACCATCGTCCTGCGCCCCATGGGCCCCGACCCGCTCCCCCAGGCCCTGACCGCGTTGAAAGCTCTGGCGATCAGCGGCCCGGGAGGTTCTTGAGCGTCTGGGAGCGCTGGGCGACCAGGTCGGCGTACGTGCCGTCGCGTTCGGCCCAGCGGTGTTGCAGGACGCCCTGCACCAGAATCTCGTGGGGGGTCGGGGTCTGGCCGAGCTGTCCCATGACCTCGTCGAGGAAGTCGTCCAGGTCCAGGGCGCGCGGGTTCGCCTTCTTGTGCTCCGGCAGCGTGGCGACGGCCGGCGGGACCAGTTCGGTGACCTCGACGCCGGTGCCCTCGAGCTGCGCGCGCAGCGCCTCGGAGTAGGCGTGCACGCCCGCCTTGGAAGCCGCGTACGTGGCCATCAGCGGGAACGGCAGGAACGCGATGCCCGAGGTGACCGTGACGAACGTGCCCGCGCCGCGCGAGATGAGGTGCGGGGTGAACGCGTCGAGTACGCGGATCGTGCCGAGCAGGTTGGTCTCGACGGTGGTCTCGGCGGCGGTGAAGTGTGCCGGGTCACGCAGGTCCTCCAGGAGCATGACGCCGGACATCGTGATGACGACGTCCAGGCCGGGGTGGCTCGCGAGCACCTTGTCGCGGGCCCGTGTCACCGAGTCCGGGTCGGTGACGTCGATCTCGACGGTGGCGAACTCACCGCCGTCCGCGGCTGAGCCTTCCGGGGCTGGGCTTTCCGGGGCTGGGCGGCGGCCGCCGATGACGACCGTGGCGCCGGCGGCGGCGAAGCGGCGGGCGAGCCCCAGCCCGATGCCGGAGGTCGCGCCGGCGATGAAGACCGTGCTGTTCGTGATGTCCATGATCCCAAGGTCGCACCGGCCGCGGGGCGCAGGAAGGACCGTGCGGATCCGGGTAGTGGCAGGACCCCTGCTACGCGGCGCTGCCGGGACTAACCTCGGCGTCATGAGCGGCGACGACCCCACGAACCGGCTCGGCGCCTATCTCAAGGCGCGGCGCGATCTGATCTCCCCGGAGCAGGCCGGGATCCAGCCCGGCATCCGCCGCCGGGTCAGTGGGCTGCGCCGCGAGGAGGTGGCGCTGCTGGCGGGGATCAGCGCGGACTACTACCTGCGGCTGGAACGCGGCCGGGACAGCAACCCGTCGCCGCAGGTGCTCGACGCGCTGGCCCGGGTCCTGCAGCTCGACGACGTCGAGCGCCGCTACCTGACCGACCTCGCCGCACCCCGGCCCCGCACCCGCCCGCGGCGCCGGAGCGAGCACGTTCCCGCACGGCTGCACCATCTGCTGGCCGCGATCGGGGTGCCGGCGTTCGTCGAGGGCCGCGCGTTCGACGTGCTGGCGGCCAACCCCCTCGCCACGGCGCTGTCACCCCGCCTCCGCGTCGGCGAGAACAGACTGCGCTCACTGCTGCTCGACCCGGAGGAACGGGCGTTCCACGCCGACTGGGAACGCTCCGTCGCGGGCTTCGTCGCCGCGTTCCGGCAGAACATCGGCGAGTACGGCGACGACGCCCGGATCGTCGAGCTGGTCGGCGAACTGTCGCTGGCGAGCGCCCGGTTCCGTACGCTCTGGGCCCGCCACGACGTCCGCGAGCTGCAGGGCGGCTCGATGACGGTCCGGCACCCGATCGTCGGCGAGCTCACCCTGCACCGCGACAAACTTCCCGCCGGCAACCTGCTCCTGGTCCTCTACTACGCCGACGAGGGCAGCGACAGCGCCGAGAAGCTCCGCCTGCTGACCAGTCTCACGACTGCGGCAACCTAACCAGGGGAAAATGCCGATCGTTGGGAGCCACCGAACTCAAATGTGATCTGGAAGACGTATAAATCGCCGCGACGCTTCCTCATGATCTTGAGCGTTGGCCTGGTCCCAGACCCATGATTTAGGCGAACCAGTCGTGCATAGCCTCCCGATGGTCGTCGCACCGCAGGTAGCAGCCAAGGATGTAGTGCAGCCCTCACCCTAATGACGGTAATCCGTTTGGGTGATTATGACACTATGGGAACAAGCAGCTTTTATTTAACACATCCTGCGGTTATTAATAAACGAGGGCCCTAAGTCAATGAATGATTTCGACATGCGTTCCATGATTGAATCTTGGCAGCCAAAACCATCGGGCTCGGGGATGGATCGAGCTTTCAACGAACGATGCCACTGGATGGAACGCCGCCTGCTCTTACAAGCCGAATCCGCGATCGGAACGCGATCCTCAAACTTCTCTTCCGGAGCAGTGATCGAGGCTATTCTCAGGGACGAACTTAGCAATATACTTCCCCGTCGATACCAAGTGACATGCGGAATGGTCTCGGACCGCAATGGGCGCACCGCCGGGGATTGCGACGTCGTAATCTTCAATGACACTTGGTTCCCAAGCATCAAACAACGAGCTACATTAGACGACCGGCAACACGTCATGCCAATCGAGGGAGTCTATGCCGTCCTAGAGGTTAAGCAGACACTATCCCTAACAACTCTCGACGAGGCCATGAAGAAGCTCGTTATTTGCAAGCGGCTGGACCGTCCAGAAAATGCTACCAATCAGATAACAGAAAATAGACCCCTTGAGCCAGGTTCGCAGGAAATCGGCAATCCGCTCTTCTCGGCCATCGTCGCTGTTAAGCGCGATCACAGCACATCCCTCGAAGAATTGGTAAGCCGATTCATAAAAGTTAATCAAAAGTTGGACCGTAAGCATATGATTCAGTGCCTATGCATTCTAGGCGAGGCCTGCTACTTTTGGGGATGGGCGCAAGATGGCGCCAGCGAAGCTGGTCTCGCGAACTTCCGGGGCCTAGATCTTCACGAGCCATTAATACCCATCCAGGCTTCCCCCGACAGAGGAGAGCCTCCCTTGGGTGCTTTAATATCGCGCCTATTTGGCGAAATCAGTAACACCGTACTGGCAACCCCGTCGGACATCCCACACTACTACGGTTCAGGAAGAAACTATCAACCACTCTGGGGCGGCATTCCCCTGATACCAGCACCGCAACAGCGCGAGGAAAGCCATTTGCCACAGCCCTCTACCGGCGCTGAATAGTTTATTCAATTTAGACACTCAGACTACCCGAAGTGACTTCTTAAACAATAGGTATGACCCATAAAAATCAGGACCATAAAATTGGTATAATCGCGGCGCTGAGGTCCAGCTCGCTAGCCGCGATGTTCTCCTCGAGATGCTCCAGCGACCCGGTACCCGGGATGGCCAGGATCGACGGCGACGACGCGAGGAGCCGGGCGAGCTGGACCTGCGCGACGGTCACGCCGAGCCGGGCCGCCTCGTCGTCGAGCCCTTCGAGGGGATAGATCCCACCCCCGAGCGGGAAGTACGGCACGTACGCGATGCCCGCCCCCTCGCACACCTCCAGCAGCGTCCGGTCCGCGGTGTGCAGGTTCTGCACCGCGACGACGGGTGCGATCGCGCGGGCCTCGGCGAGCTGGACCGCGTCGACGTGGCTGACGCCCAGGTGCCGGATCAGCCCCTGCGCACGCAGCTCGGCCAGCACCGCGAACCGGTCGCTGATCGATTCGCTGCCCGGCGCCCCGTTCGCCCGCAGATACACCAGGTCGAGCCGGTCCACGCCGAGCGTACGCAGATCCGCCTCGACCAGCCCGCGCAGCTGATCGGCAGCCGCGCGCCCGGTCGGCAGCCCGTCCGGACCCGGCAGCGGCCCGACCTTCGTGGCGATCACCAGGTCGTCCCGGTACGGCGTCAGCGCCGTCCGGATCAGGTCGTTCGCCCACACCGTCCCCCGCCCGTAGAAGGCGGCCGTGTCGATGTGGTTGACGCCCAGTTCCACGGCGCGCCGGAGCACCGCGATGCCGCTCGCGGCGCCGGCCAGCCGCATCGCGCCGAAGCCGAGCCGGTTGACGGTCAGGTCCCCGCCGAGGGGGAAGGTGTTGGTCATGGCTCCCATCGTGGCCGCCACCCGGCGGCCGGGCGAGCGCGTGACAGCTTGCTGCCACACTGGGGACATGCAGGACCCCCAGGTCTTCTCGGTACGTGGTGACGCGGAGCTGATCGCGCGCGCCGGTCACCTGTTCCGATCGGCGCGGACGGAGTTCCTGTGCGCCACCCGGGACCTGAGGACGTGGCTGCGCCCGGAGGCCAGGGACGCCGTGCCGGAACGCATGCGCGCCACGGGCCTCGTCGTCGACAAGCTGCTCAGCCCGCTCGCCCTCATCGACGAGAAGACCCGGGACCACCTGCGACTGGTACGCGGTGCAGGTGCCCGCGTCCGGATCAGCGGCGCCCAGCTCCCCCAGGAAACGATCATCATCGACCGCCGCGTGATGATCCTCGCCGGCGCGGACGACCCCGCGGGCCGCGAGTACACCGTGACGACCTCACCCAACCTGGTCGACGGTGTCCGCTCGCTGTTCCGCACGATCTGGGACACCGCCGCCGACATGGACACGTACCTGCGCGGTGAGGTGCCCTACCCCGACTCCGACGCCCGGCTGGTCCTCGAGGCCCTCGGCGCGGGGCTCACCGACGAGTCGGCGTCCCGGCGGCTCGGGATCTCCCTGCGCACCTACCGGCGCCGCGTGGCCGACCTCATGACCGTCCTCGACGCCGGCTCCCGCTTCCAGGCCGGCCTGCGCGCCGGTGAACTGGGCCTCACCCGCTGACGGGACGCCACCACGCGCCGCGATGTCACCGTGCGGCGATCCCGAGGACCAGGGCCAGGACCGAGAGGACGAAGAACGCTCCCGGCATCGGCATGCCCTTGAAGTCCTTGGCGCGCACGTGGAAGCCCAGCGCGCCGCCGAAGTAGAGGACGAGCCCGGCCGCCGCGGCGATGCCCAGCGGGCGCCAGCCGATGCCGATCAGCAGCCCGGCCGCGCCGGCGAGGTTCAGCAACGCCAGCGGCACGAACCACGACTCCGGCACCTCGGTGGCCAGCAACCCGGAGGTGGCGGGCTCGGCGCGGCGGAGCTTGGCGACGGCAGTGCCGACGTTCGCCAGGGCGAGCACGACGGCGACGACGGTATAGGCGATGAACATGGAAGACCCCAAATAGTTGCTCTGAACAGATCGTTGGAAGCGTACAACGATCTTTACGCCACTACCATCCGGGTGGGGTAAAGTAATTTCGTGCTGACGACGAAGCTCGGTGTGCTGCTCTCCGGCCGGGGCGTGGTGGCCGGCGACCGGGTGCGGGACGCCCTGGCCGATGCCGGGCTGACCATGCGGTCCGCGTTCACGCTGACGCAGCTGGCCGCGGGCCCGGTCAACCAGCAGACGCTGATCGACCTGCTCGGCGTCGACCCGAGCGCCGTGGTCACCGTGCTCAACGAGCTGGAGGGCCGCGGCCTGGTCTCCCGGCAGCGCGACCCCGCCGACCGCCGGCGGCACATCGTGGTGATGACCGCCGACGGCACGAGGACCCTGCACACGGTCGAGGAGGTCCTCGACAAGACCGACGACGACCTCTTCGCCGCCCTGACCCCCCGCGAGCGCGACCAGCTCGAGCGCCTGCTGACCAAGGTCGCCGACGCCGACTCCTGCGCCGAGAAATACTGAGCCGCTACCGGAGCGGGACGTCCAGGTAGGAGCCGCCGGTGACGGTGATCGAGCGGTTCGGGGCGTTGTCGTCGTAGTAGAGCGGGTCGGTCGTGTCCAGGACCAGGGTGAGGGAATGGCCGGCCGGGAGGTCGTAGGCCGTCGCTCCCAGGCCGAGGTCGAGCGTGCGGGCCCCGCCAGAGGTAGTGTGCCAGCCTGCCGGGGCGTGGGTGATCAGCGAGGCCTTGCCGGCCAGATCAAGGTCGTACAGGTACGCCACCACGGTCCCGGTCGCGTCGGTGCCACTGAGGTTCACGTGCAGGCGCGGGATGCCCCGCAGCCGTGTGACCGACGTGGGGCGTTCGGCGGCCCAGACGCCGGCCCGGGTGCGGTCCACGGCGGGCAGCCAGATCCAGGGGCGCCGGCCGGTGAACGCCGCGGCGCCGTTGGTGAGCAGGACCAGTCCCCCGTTGGCGACGGTGTCCCGGTCGGTGGGCAGCGCCTTGCTCCAGCCCGTGGTGGCCGCGCCGCCGAGCAGGCCGGTGCCGTCGAGCGTACGGATCCCGCCGAGGCCGTAGCGGGTTGTCGCCGTGCTGAGCGCGGCCCACGTCGGGTACTGCTCGGCGGGGGCGTTCCACGGGGTGATCCGGACGGCGGGTTCGGCCCCGATGCCGGTGTCGCGGCCCGCGAGGTACTGGTCGAACCACCGGGCGAGGCTGGTCCACACGTCGTTGGGCAGGCCCGCCAGACCGGTCAGCTCGGCGATCGCGTGGTCGCCGGGGCGCAGTTCGAGGCGCTTCGGGCCGGTCAGGCGGTCGAAGAAGCCGGTGAGCTGGTTCGGTGGGAAGAACGAGTCGCCCCACGCGTTGGCGATCAGGACGGCGGGCGCGTTGGCGTTGATCTGGTCGAGATGCGTGGCCGCGGAGCGCGTGGACGCCCAGGTGACGACCTGGTCGACGTCGCGGTTCGCGGCGAAATCGGCCAGCTTGTCCGTGAGTTCCGCGCCGGGGTGCCCGAGCAGGGTCGCGGCGATGCCGAGCAGGTCGGCGGCCTGGCGGTGCCGCGTCTCGTCGCCGTAGAGCGAATACGCCAGGTCGGTCCAGCCGCTGAGCACGCCGACGGCGCGGATGCGGGGGTCGGTTCCGGCGCCGAGCAGGCTGATCCCGGCACCGTACGAGACCCCGGCCGCCCCGATCCGCGCGGGGTCGGCGTCCGTGTTCGCGAGCGCCCAGTCGATCACCGTGGACAGGTCGGCGAGGTCCTGCGGCCCGGCGGTGTCGATCTCGCCGCCGGACAGCCACCACCCGCGCGGCGTGTACGACACGACGACGTACCCGCGCGCGGCGAACGCCTGCGCCTGAGCCACGTACTCGAGGTCGTTGAGGCCCCAGCTCGACGGCATGATCGCGGCCGGATAGCTGCCCCGCGCGGCGGGCATGACGACGGTGGCCTTGAGCGTCACCCCGCCGCTCGGGATGTCGGCGAAGCGCAGCGCAGTGATCGCGGGGGCGGCGGTGGCCGGCGTACCCGGTGCCAGGGCCAGCGGGAAGAGCAGCAACAGCAGGGCGAGCAGGACGGTCTTGCGGCGTGGCGCCATGGGAACTCCCCGGAGCGAAGGTGGCGGCAGCGTAGGAGCCGGTAACGAGAAATTGAAGATGATGACATTCTCGTTACCGGCCGGTAACGTCCAGGCTGTGCTCTACGGTGCGCGCCTCTCCCGTCGCAGCGACGCCCTGCGCAACCGGACCGCGATCATCGAGGCCGCGAGTGCCGTCCTCGGTGGACCGGGGTCGTCGCGGCCGATCCCCGAGATCGCGCGCCGCGCGGGGATCGGGCAGGCGACGCTCTACCGGCACTTCCCGGATCGCAACACGCTGATCGTCGCCGTGATCGAGCACCACCTGGCGCAGGTGCGGGACGCAGCGGCCGCGTGCACCGACCTTCGGCCACTGCTGCGCGAGGTGCTGCACGCCCAGATCGCGATGCGCCCGCTCGTGCTGCTCGCCGAGCGGCTGGCCGCACCCGAGCGCCGCCGCATCGAGCAGCACCTGGTCACGGCGTTCGCCGAACCGCTGCGCCACGCCCAGCAGCAGGGGCTCATCCGCGCGGACCTCACCCCCGCCGACCTGCTGCTGCTCTTCACGATGGTGCGCAGCGCCGCCGAGTCCGCCGGCGACGCGGTCGCCGCCGCCGACCGCTCCATCGACCTGCTTCTCCACGGGATCGCACCGGCCGGAAGTTTCGGGCTTCAAGACCGACATTGACGTGGCTGAATATGGCCCTCTAGGTTGGGAAGTCCACCGAGGCCAGCTCCGAAACTTCCGGAGGCGCCATGTTCCGCTCCCTCACCCGCGCCCTGCTCGCCGCGCCCCTGATCCTCGCCATCACCATCGCCGCCCCCGGCGCGAACGCTGCCGTGAACCGGTCCGCTCAAGGCGAGGTGAGAGAGGACGTGAAAGGCGTACTGAAAGAGGAACCTGGCAGCTACGTCTCCGACCAGCCAGGGCCCGGCCGCTTCCCGCTCGTGGCAGGCGGCAGGGCAGCGCCGCTGGTGGTCAGCGCCGCCGACCACGCCGGGGTGATCCGGGTGGTGGACGACCTGCGGACCGACATCGCCGCCGTCACCGGCGTGACCCCCGCGGTGGGACACGACCGGATGCCGGGCGCCTCAGCGGGCAGCCCGGTCCTGGTCGGCACGATCGGCAAGAGCCCGCTGATCGACCGGCTCGTCGCCGCCGGCAGGCTCGACGTGCGCGGCATCGCCGGGAAGTGGGAAACATCCGTCGAGCAGGTCGTCGACAACCCGCTGCCCGGGGTCCGGCGGGCGTTCGTCATCGCCGGCAGCGACCAGCGCGGCACCATCTACGGCGTCTACGATCTGTCGAAACGCCTCGGGGTCTCGCCGTGGCACTTCTGGGACGACGTGCCCGCCCGCCACCGCGACGCCGCCTACGTCCTGCCCGGCCGGCACACCCAGGGCACACCCGCCGTGAAGTACCGGGGTTTCTTCATCAACGACGAGAACCCGGCCACCGGCACGTGGGCGCCCGGCTACTTCGGCCCCGGCAAGGCACCCGGCTATCCCGGCGGGCTCAACGCCGACTACTACGCCAAGGTGTTCGAGACGATGCTGCGGCTGCGGGCCAACTACCTGTGGCCGGCCGTGTGGGGGCGCGCGTTCGCCGAGGACGATCCGCTCAACCACGCCACCGCCTCGTTCTACGGCGTCGTGATGGGCACCTCGCACGAGGCGCCGATGATGCGGGGCATCGAGGAGTGGAACCGGCACCCGGCCGGCACCGGGGAGTGGAGCTTCCGGCGCAACGCCGACGCGATCAAGGCGTACTGGCGTGACGGCGCCCAGAGAATGGCTGACCAGAAGATCGAGGGCGTGATCACGCTCGGGATGCGGGGCAACGGTGACGTCAGCCTGCCCGACGGCGACGGCATCGACCTGATGAGCTCGATCATCGACACCCAGCGGCAGATCCTGCGCGAGACCGGGCTGATCGACGCGCCCCAGGTGCAGACCCTCTACAAGGAGGTGCAGCGCTACTGGGACAAGGGATACCGGCCACCGGACGACGTCACGGTCGTGTTCTGCGACGACAACTGGGGCAACCTGCGCGAGCTTCCCGACGCGTCGCTCCCGGCCCGGTCCGGCGGGTACGGCATGTATTACCACTTCGACTACGTGGGCGGCGGGCGCAACTACAAATGGGCTGACACGGTCAATCTGACGAATACGTGGGAACAGCTCGATCTCGCGTACCGGTCGGGGGTGGACCGGTTGTGGATGGTCAATGTGGGTGACCTGAAGAACGAGGAGCTCCCCACGCAGTTCTTCCTCGACTATGCCTGGGACCCGAAGGCGTGGCCGGTGACCCTGCTCGGCGAATGGGAACGGCAGTACGCCGCGCAGAACTTCGGCACCCGGCTCGCCGGTCCGATCGCGGAAGTGCTCGGCGAATACGGCCGGCTCCAGTCACGGCGTAAGCCCGAACTGCTCAACCGCCGCATCACCATCGATCCCGCCACGAAGGTCATCACCTACGACGACCAGGCGAGCCCGTTCAGCCTCACCGACTACGGCGAAATGGACCGGGTCACCGCGGAATGGCAGGCCCTGGCGGCCCGCGCGAACAGAATCAAGGTGCCTCAGGCCTGGGAGACAGCCTTCTTCCATCTGGTCGGCTATCAGGTCAATGCGACCGCCAATCTGTACGCCCTGCGGCGCGCCGAATTCACCAACATCCGCTACGCCGGGCAGGGCCGCGCCGCCACGAACGACCTCGCCGACGCCGCCGAGTCCTACTTCGCCGTCGACCAGGGGCTCAACGCGCGCTACAACACCGGAAAATGGCGCAACTGGCAGCTGCAGCCCAAAATCGGTTACGGCAATGTCGCCCGGTACGGCCCGAACGCGCCCTGGCAGCAACCGGAGCTGAACAACGTGGCACTGCCCGACGAGATCTACCCCTACCTGCAACGGATCGACGTGCCCGCCGCGGCGTCGATGGGGGTCGCGCTCGACGGCGGTGATCCGGTGACGCTGCCCGCTTTCAGCCCGTTCCAGGCCCAGCCCACGCAATTCATCGAGGTCTACAACAAAGGCACGACACCATTTGCGTACGCGATCAGCGCGGCAGCGCCGTGGATCAGCATCACACCGCGCAAGGGCACGGTGGACAAGCAGATCCGGGCCTCCGTACGCGTCGACTGGTCCCGGGCACCGCGCGGCGTGACGACCATACCGATCACCATCACCGGCCCCGGCGGCGCGCAGGTCGTGGTCCAGGCCCCGATCGACAACCGGGTGACCCGCCCGCAGGGCTTCGTGGAGGCCAACGGTTACGTCGCGATGGACGCCACCCACTACACCCGCAAGATCGGTGACTGGCAGCTGCTGCCGGGCATCGCCAAGACCGGCGACGGCATCAAGCCGCTCGGCGGCGACGGCGCCCGGCTTGAGTACGAGATGACGCTGACCAGCAGCGGCCCGGTCGACGTGACGGCCGTGCTGTCCCCGCGCAACGACCATCCCCGCTACGCGGTGTCCATCGACGACCAGCCACCGCAGACCGTGGACATCACCGCGGCGACCGGCGCCGACGACACCACGATGAACCGTCAGTGGGAACGCAACACGTCCGACAACGCCAACGTCACGACCACCACCCACCAGATCACCGGCGCGGGCCGCCACACGCTGAAGTTCTGGATGATCGACCCGACGGTGATCATGCAGCGTCTCGTCGTCGACACGGGCGGCGTCCACTACAGCTATCTCGGCCCGCCCGAGAGCAGGAAGGTGACCCGATGAACCGCCGCGCGATCCTCGCCACCGGCACCGCGGCAGCCGTCGCGGCGGCGTTCCGGCCCCGGTCCCACCCTCGCCCGGGCCGGCGCTGGCTGCCCGGCTGGGTGGCGATGCCCCAGCTCACCGAGCCCGGCAACCTGCCACCGGCGCCGTTCACCGCCCTCGCCGACACGACCGTGCGCCAGACCGTGCTCGTGCGGGTGCCGGGCGACCAGGTGCGCGTACGTTTCTCGAATGCTTTCGGCACCTCCGACCTGACCCTCACCGCGGTCTCCCTGGCCCGCCCGCTCGGTGGCCGTGCCGGAGCCGCCGAGATCGAGCCCGGCACGTCCCACCCGGTGACGTTCTCGGGCCGCCCCTTCGTCACGGTCCCGCCCGGCGCGCAGGCAGTCTCCGATCCGGTCGCCCTGAGCACGCCCGGGGTGCTGACGGTGACCACCTACCTCGCGACGGGCCAGCCGGACACGCAGATCACCTCGCACCCGGGCTCGCGCACCACGTCCCACCTGCTCAGCGGGGACCACCACGACGACCCCGCCCTGCCCGGCGCGACGCCCGTCGACCACTGGTACCTCGTCAGCGGCATCGACGTCCACACTGCCGGCGACTCCACCGCCACGGTCATCCTCGGCGACTCCCTCACCGACGGCCGCGGCTCGACCACCAACGGCAACGACCGCTGGCCCGACCAGCTCGCCGCCCGCCTCCCCATCGGAATCGCCCTGCTCAACCAGGCCGCCGGCGGCAACCGCGTCCTGCACGACGGGCTCGGGCCCAGCACCCTCGCCCGCCTCGACCGCGACGTCCTGGCGCTCGGCGGCGCCACCCGCCTGATCGTCTTCGAGGGCATCAACGACATAGGTACGGCCGCCGCGACCCCCACGGCGCAGCAGTCGGTGGGCGACGAGCTGCTGGCCGCGTACGACCAGATCATCACCCGCGCCCAGGCCCGGGACCTGCGCGTCTACGGCGCGACCCTGACCCCGATCGGCGCCAACACCAGCTACGACGACCCCGCCGGGCTGCGCGAGCAGACCCGGCAGCGGATCAACACCTGGATCCGGGCGAGCGGCCGGTTCGACGCGCTCCTCGACTTCGACGCCGCGGTCCGCGACCCCGCCGCCCCGCGCAATCTCCTCCCGGCCTACGACACCGGCGACCACCTCCACCTCAACCCGGCGGGGTACGGCGCCCTCGCCCGCGCCGTACCCCTCAGGCTGCTGCGCTGACCGTCAGACGCTGGTGTATCCCCCGTCGATGAACCACTCGGCACCGTTGACATAGGTGGCGGTGTCCGAGGCCAGCAGCAGCGCGGCCGCGGCGACCTCGTCGGGTTCGCCGAGCCGTCCCGCGGGCAGCACCGTCTCGAACATCTTCACGAACTCGTCCTGCTGGTCCGCGGGGGCGACACCGAGCAGGCCCGGGGTCCGGATCGGCCCCGGGCTCAGCACGTTGACCCGGAACCGTTCTCCCGCGCGTTCAGCGTCCAGCTGCGGGCGAAGTTGCGCAGCGCGGCCTTGGTCGCGCCGTAGACCTCCATGCCCCGGTCGGGTCGCGTCGACGTGCTCGACCCGATGAGGATCACCGATGCCCCCCGCGCCAGCAGCGGCATCGCCTTCTGCACCCCGAACACCGCGCCCTTCACGTTCGTGGCGAACATGGCGTCGAACTGCTCCTCGGTGATGTCCCCGAGCACCGCCGGCACCGCACCGCCCGCGTTCGCCACCAGGACGTCGATCCGGCCCGACCGCTGCGCGACGACCTCGTAGAGGGCATCGAGGTCGGCCAGGTTCCCCACGTCGCACCGCACCGAGACAGCTCGCGGCCCGAGCTCCGCGGCCGCCGCGTCGATCGCGGCCTGCCGCCGGCCGGTGATGAAGACCTGCGCACCCTCGGCGACGAACCGCCGGGCGATGGCCAGCCCGATCCCGCTCGCCCCACCGGTGACCACGGCCACCTTGCCGTCCAGAAGTCCGCTCATCGATCGCTCGCTCTCGTTTTCTTGAATGAGTCGTCCATAACGTAGGCGGTTATGGACGATGTCGTCAAGAACGCATAGACTGCGAGGGTGGCGAGGCCGAGAGAATTCGATGAGGAGCGCGTGCTGATCGCGGCGCGCGACCAGTTCTGGACGACCGGTTACGCCGGCACCAGCATGGATGCGATCGCGGCGGCCACCGGCCTCGGCAAGGGCAGCCTGTACGGCGCGTTCGGCGGCAAGCGCGAGCTCTTCCACCGGATCTTCGGCGACCACTGCGACGAGGCGGTCCAGCTGGCGAACCACCGGCTGAGCGGGTCGGACGAGCAGGCACTCGAGCGGCTCACCGCGTACCTCATGGACCACGCGGCCTTCTCCAGTGACCCCCGCCACCGGGGCTGCCTGCTGGCCAAGACCACAGCCGAGCTGACCGAGCACGACGAGGTGGTCTCGGCACGCTCACTGGGCGCTTTCCAGGCGGTCCAACAGGCCATCACCGCCGACCTCGAGGCCTGCCAGCGCAACGGCGACATCGACCCCGCCGCCGACCCGCGGCAACTCGCCGCCCTGCTGCTGGCCGTTCATCGGGGCATCGAGGCCCTCGGCAAGGCCGGGACCGACGAGGGCACCCTCCGGAGCATCACGGAGACAGCCCTCGCCGGCCTTCCACGCCCGGCCCTCAGTCCTGCTGAGAGCGCTGGATCGCCTCGGCGATCCGCTTGATCCGCTGGAGCCTGGCGTCCCATTCGGAGCCGACCGAGGCCAGCTGGGCCACCGCACGGGCGAGCTGGACGTCGTCGATCCGGTAGCGGCGCTCGCGGCCCTCCGGCGCGGCCCGGACCAGCCCGGCGCGGTCGAGGACGCCGAGGTGCTTGGCTATCGCCTGGCGGGTGACCGGGAGCTCCTCGGCGAGAGTGGTCGCGGTGCCGCCACCCCCGGCCAGGAGCAGGTCGAGCATCCGGCGACGGGTCGGGTCACCGATGGCGGACCACAGGTCGTCGTCGACCGTCACCGGTGGACCTTGAGGCTCTCGGCGTACGGCGCCAGACGGGGCATGAAAACGCCCCAGCCGTTGACATGATCCTGATAGGTCTCCTCCAGAACGGCGACCTCCCAGCCCATCTCGCGGAACCCGGTCTCGGTCATCCGCAGCAACGTCCCGTCCCCCGACGGCGCCAGCTCGAACGTCACCAGCAGCGAATTGCCCTCCGCGGCCGTCTCACCCGCCGGATGCGTCCACCGGAACGAGAACATCCGCGGCGGCTGCGCGTCGACGACGGTGAACGGCACCACCTTGCCGCCGGCATTGCAGTCACCGAAGACGATCTCGCCCTCCGACCCGGGCACGGGCTCGTAGCGGGCATCGTCCGGCCACCACCCGCGAAGATGCTCGGGACTGCTCACCACATCGAAGACGATCTCGGGCGACGCCTCGACATAGACCTCACGCTCGATGGTTCCGTTCTCCATGACATCCTCCTGCAACCTTTGGTTGCACATGACGATAGCCACCGCCACCGCATTGCGCAACCGAAGGTTGCACGTTAGTGGGAGGACACGGGCGGGCCGGGGAACGGGAACCACTCGACGGCGCGGAAGTCGCCGGTCTCCACCCACTCGTACGGCGCGCCGCTGACACACTGCGGGACCGACTCGGTGCTGCCGGGATCGAGCACCCAGCTGTAGCCGACCCGGTCCCTCCTGCCGTGGTCGTAGACGGTCATGCCACGGCGTACGCCCACCCACTCCGGAACGCTGCTCGCCGTGATGATCCCGGTGACCACAGCGACGTCGCCACCCACCACCAGGCAATCGATGGTGCCGGTCATCCAGGCGCCCTGGTCACCGAGGTAGTGACTGACCCGGAACGTGCCACGGACGTCGAGGCCGAAGCCGTGCGCGTCGAACGTGAAGCGGATCTTGTCACCGGCCGCGCGCCACAGGGTCGCGGAGCCGACCAGGCTGGCCTCGGTGGGCGAAGCAGTCCCTGCGGCCGCCGGGGCTGCGCCTGCGAACACGGCGCCGACGGCTGCCAGGGATGCGATCAGTCTTCTCATTGCTGTTCCTCCTCGTGGTGGGGACAGCAATCAGCCTCGCGGGAACGGCCGGCGCGAACCTCCCGCACAGCGGGGAACCGCCTCCCCCACGCGGGGGAGATCCAGTTTCAGCCGCCAGATCCCGGGACCACGAAACCTGACTCGTACGCGGCGATCACGGCCTGCGTCCGGTCGCGCGCCCCGAGCTTCGCAAGCACGTTGCCGACGTGCGTCTTCACGGTCTCGGCGCCGAGCACCAGCCGGCCGGCGATCTCCCCGTTGGACAGGCCCTCGGCCATCAGCCGCAGCACCTCACCCTCACGGGCGGTCAGCCGGGCCGGGGGCGTCGTCCGCCCGTACGCCGCCGCCATCCGCCGGATCGCCGCGGGGAACAGCAGCGATTCGCCCGCGGCGACAACCCGGATCGCCTCGAGCACCTGGGCCGGGCGGGACCGTTTGAGCAGGAAGCCGGAGGCCCCGGCGCGCAGGGCGGCGTACACGTACTCGTCGTGCTCGAGGGTGGTGATCATCAGGACCCTCGGCGGGTCCGGCCGGGTCTCCAGAAGGTGCCGGGTTGCCTGCAGGCCGTCGATGCGGGGCATACGGACGTCCATGAGGATCACGTCCGGACGGGTGCGCGACAGCAGCGGCGGCACCTCCGCACCGTCCCCGGCCTCACCGACCACCGTCAGATCGGGCGCGGCCGAGATTATGGCGGCGAGCCCGATCCGGACGAGCTCCTCGTCGTCGACCACCGCCACGCGGATCGGCGCGCTCACCACGGCAGCTCCGCCCTGACCCGCCACCGGCCATGCCGCGGACCGGCCTGGAGCACCCCGCCGTGCAACGCCACCCGCTCACGCATCCCGGCGAGACCCCGGCCGCCGCCGCCGCCTTCGCCGGTCGCCCGGAGCGTGTTCACGACCTCGACCGTGAGACTGCGCCCGGTCACCATCACCTCGACCGAGACCGGGCCCTGCGGATCATGGCGCAGCGCGTTCGTCACGGCCTCCTGGATCAGCCCGTACGCCTCCCGCGACACCGCCGCCGGGACGTCCCGCACCGGCCCGTGGGCCGTCACCTCGACAGGCAGCCCGGCGCTGAGCCGCCCGACCTGCGCCAGCGTGCGGCCTTCGCCGTCCCGTAGCAGGCCGAGGACCCGGTCGAGGTCCTCCATCGCCGCCCGCCCGGTCTCCTCGATCGCCGACAGGGCCCGCCGGGCGAATGCGGGATCACGGTCGAACAACTGCCCCGCGGCGCCCGCCTGCAGGACACTCACGGTCAGCGCGTGCCCGATCGAGTCGTGCAGCTCGCGGGCCAGCCGGTTGTGCTCGGCGAGGCGTACGGTCTCGGCCTCCAGCGCCGCGGTCCGCTCCCGCGTGGCCGGCCCCAGCAACGCCGGTGCCATCAGGGCGGCGAGGGCGCCGAGACCGGCCAGCGCGTACGCCGTCCCGGGCAGCACCGCCACCCCGAGCAGGATCAGCCCCGCCGCACCCCACCCGCCGGACGTCAGGATGAGCACCACCGCGCCCGGCAGCGCCACGAACAGCAGCAGCCCGACCAGCGCACCCACCGCCAGGTGCAGCGTGAACCACAGCGCGGACCGCAACCTGGCCTCCGCGTCGATATGCTCCGGCGGATCCGGCAACCGCACCCCGAGCAACGCCCGCCCCGCCGCAACCTGCACAGCCCGCGTCCCGCGCAGCAGCGGCGGCGCGCACCCGATGACCGCTGTTACCACGCTCAGCGTCACCCACACAGCCGCGGGCGTCTCGCTGTCGCGGGCCACCCGGACCAGTCCCCAGGTCACCATGGCGTACGGCAGGAACAGCACCCCGCCGAGAACCAGGTAGGCGGCTCGCCGGTACGTCACAGCGCTGACCAACGGTCTCAGGACATCGATGGGTCCACTGTAGGGGTTACGCGCTCACTTCGGCGCCGGCCCGGGGTGGACGCCGTCGTGGTGGCCGGCGTGCTGGGTCAGGCGGGACAGCAGGCCGCGCAGCTGTTCACGGTCCGCCGCCCCGAGCGCGTCGAGGATCGCGGCCTCCTGCTCGTCGGCGAGGCGGGTCGCGTCGGGGAGTGGGTGCCGGTTCTCGGCGCGGCCGCGGCGGCCGGGCTGGTGGTGTACTTCGCCTGCGCGGTCCAGACGCATCTGCTCGCACGGGATTACGGCTTCCAGTTCGGACTCGCGATCTTCCTGCTTGTGATGAACGCGGGCGTGCTCACCGCCCTCGTGAGCCGGACGGCCTAATCCTGCCGGGCGACACGGGATCCACCGGGAGTGTCAGTGACGCCGGTCACGTCGATCCGGACGTAATGTCGGGCGTCTGCCACGTCGAGGAAGGGCCCGGATGGATTCCATGCTGGTCGAGCGGCTGCGGCCCGGCGATCACGTCTGCTGGACGTACGCCACCGATGCGGAACGCCGCCGGCTGGCCGCCGCCTATGTCCGGTGCGGGCTGCGCGACCACCATCGGGTCGTCCACCTGGCCGCCGGGCCCGGACGCGACGAGGCCCTGGCCGATCTCGCCGCGGCGGGCATCGACGTCGCACCCGCCCTGCGCCGCGGCGACCTGCAGGTACTGGCCGCCACCGGCGCCTACCTCGACGACAGCGGCGCCTTCGACGCCGAACGAACCCACCATCAGTGGACCGAGGCCGTCCGCAGCGCACGCCGCGACGGGTACGCGGGCCTGCGCACCCTCGGCGACCTCACCTGGGCGGCCGGCGGGGTGCCCGGCGCTGACCGGGTCGGCTGGTTCGAACGCCAGCTCAACCGCGTCTTCGCCGACGGCTACGGCATGGCGGTGTGCACGTACGACCGCCGCATCTGCAGTCGTACCCTGCTCTCGGACGTCGCCCGTGCCCACCCCTGCACGGTGACCGCGGACCCGGCCGGGCGCGAACCGCTGCTCCGCATGATCCGCAGCGCTGCCGGCCTGCGCCTGTCCGGCGAGGCCGACCTGTCCAACCGCGACTCCCTGGCCACCCTGCTCGGCCATCTCCTCGAGGACACCGGCACCCGCCCCGTCGTCACCATCGACCTCGCGGACCTGCGCTTCGCCGACGCCTCCACCTGCGAACTCATCGTCCACACGGGCCGCGACGCCGGCGGCCGGCTGCGCACCATCGGCGCCCGCCCCCAGGTGCAACGCCTGCTCACCCTGGTAGGCGGCGCCCTCGTACCAGGCCTGCTCTAAAGCAGCGTCGCGCCTTGAAGAACCAAGGGCTCCCAGGCCGGGGCCCCGGCCGTACCGTGCTTCGGATCGACGCCGACGAACCGGGACCCGCCGATCCGCGTCACGGTGTGCCGCGCCTCCCAGTCGACCTCGGTGCGCTCCCGCAACCGCTCACCGCACCGCCAGGTCCGGCTGGCGAAATCCACGATGCTGGAATGCCCGTGAATCTGGCCGACGGCACCGCCCGCCCACCCTCCTATATTGCCACTCATGGTTGCCGATCAGCTGGATCCACCGCCGCGGCCGCTCCCCCAGCCGCGTACCGACCAGCTCCAGCACCCCGCGGCTGTCCGGCCCCCGATCCACCAGATCCCCGACCTGCACAACCACAACATCAGGATCGTGTTCGTACGCCACCAGCGCGTCCGCCAGCTCCTCGATGCACCCGCCGACGTCCCCGATGATCACGATCTTCGTCATCCCGCCCCCGCCCGCTCGACGCCGACGATATCCACCGGGGACAAACCCGGCGGGCTCAGCCGTCGATCGCGGCAAGACCGTCCGGGCTCAGCGTGTACGCCGCCGCGTCGAGCGCCGGATCGCCGGCCAGCCGGGCGACTGCCCCGGCAACCCGCTCCCGGGTCAGGACCGGGCCGAGGTTGCCGAGGAATTCCCCGAGCTCGACACCCTGCCGTTCGGCGTATCCGGCCAGGGCGGCATCGCTCAGCGCGGTGCCCGGGGTGAGCGACGGCAGGAGAGCCGAGAATCGGATGCCGAGCCCTGCCCGCTGCGACTCCTGCGCCGCATAACCGGTGAGGAAACGGATGGCGGCCTTCGCCCCCGCGTACCCGCCGCTGATCGGGGAGCCACCCAGCGCGGCACCGCTGGACATCGCGACGACCACGCTGCCCGGGCGCAACGGCCGCAGCAACGCCTCGCGCGTCCAGTGGAACACGTGCTGGACGTCCACCTCCCACGTCCGGCTGAAGGTCTGCCAGGTGTGCAGGTGGATCGGGCGGGACAACGGGCTCGCCCCGGCATTGAGGACGAGGACATCCGGGCGGTACGCGTCGATGAGCTGGCCGGCCACCGTCGGATCCGTGACGTCAGCGCACACCGCGACGAACTCGCCGCCCAGTTCCGCGCGCAGCTCGTCGAGCCGGTCCTTGGTGCGGGCCACCCCGATCACCCGGGCGCCGGCCCCGGCCAGCACCGTCGACGTGGCACGGCCGAAGCCCCGGCTCGCGCCGGTCACGAGGGCGGTCCTGCCGGAGAGATCGTGCTCGGTCATCGTGAACCTCCTGGTTCGCGGTGGCGGGCGCCACCGGTTCACCGATACCGATCCACCCCGGCCCCGGAAATCATCGGTGCGGCCCCGAACAACGCGAACAGGCCGGGATCGAGAAAGAAATAGAGGTGATCGACGCCGGCGAGGTGGACGGCGTGCGCCTCACGATCGACGTAGACGGCGAACGCCCGCTGCCCGTTGGCCACGACGGGAACCATGTCGACCCGGCCGGGCCGGTCCAGGATCCGCGCGCCGAGAAAGGCCAGCACGGTGTCGCGCCCCCGGAACCACGTCTCGTACGGCGGCATCTCCAGCGTGACGTCCTCGAGCAGAATTTTCTCCAGCGCGGCCAGATCGGCGTTGCGGAAGGCGTCCACGTACCGGTCCAGCAGAGCCTGGTCCACGTGCCCACCCTCCACGTCGCCGGGGGCGGCCCGCAGCGCGGCGAGCTGAGCCCGCGCCCGCTGCGATGCGCTGTTCACCGCCGCTGTGGTGGTCTCCAGCACACCCGCCACTTCAGCCGCGGTCATCCCCACGACGTCGCGAAGCAGCAGAGCCGCGCGCTGCCGGGCCGGCAGATAATGCAGGGCCGCCACCATGGCGAGCCGCACCTGGTCCCGGCCGGCGACAACATCGGCCGGGTCGGTGGGCAGCGGCTGCAACCAGCCTGCCCGACGGTCACCGGCGCCGACCGGATGCCACGGATCCTCGGCCGCCGCGGAAAGATCCGACGGCAGAGCCCGGCGCCCCGACTGCTGCAAAGCCCGCAGGCAGGCATTGGTCGCGATCCGGTAGAGCCACACCCGCACCGACGAACGGCCCTCGAACCTGTCGTACGCCCGCCACGCCCGCAGGAACGTCTCCTGCACCTGATCCTCGGCGTCCTGCGCCGACCCCAGCATCCGATAGCAGTGCACGAACAACTCCCGCCGCAGCGGCTCCGCGACCCCGGAGAACTCCGGCCGATCCCGCATGTCCCACCCCCTACCAGGATCAGATACCGCCGGACCCCCGAACTCATCGCCGCGACCGAAAGTTTGCACACCCGCCGCACACTTCGGCGCAGGAGGTGATCCACATGGTCACGATGCTCGTTGTCCTGGCGCTGACGCTGGTGGTGCTCGTCGCTGTCGTGGTCTGCCGCGGCAGCACGGGAGGACGCCCCGCCGCGCACCCTGGCGTGCCCTCACACCCTGGCGTTCACGACTACAAGGAGAACCGTAGCGACTAGGCGCCCGCGACGACGAGGCGTACGGCCGTGCCGTGGCGCAGGGAGTTGGGGATCTCGGCGATCGTGTCGACGTGGGCGACGAGTTCGGCCAGGCGCTCGGCGGGGGCGTCGCCGGCCACGTCGACCTCGTAGACGATCTCGGTAGAGACCGCCGGGGAGCCGGTGAAGTCGCCGCGCGCGGTCACCTGGACGCGGGTCAGCGCGATGCCGGCCGCGTCGGCCTCGCGGAACAGGTCGTTGGAGACACACCCGGCGACGGCCAGATAGAGCAGCTGACCGCCGTTGAAGCCGAGCCCGCCACCGCCGGCCGCCACGGTCCGGTCGACGACCGGGGTGAAGGCACCGGCCGCGGCGACGGCGGTGGAGCTGCCCTGCAGCGACGTCGTACGCACCTCGAAGTTCATGGGGCCAGTCAAACACGGGCGGGTTGCGGGGCTCCGCCATGATCGCCGTCATGGAGCTGGTGGCCGTCGTTCTGGTGGTGTGGCTCGTGATCGCCCGCAGCGGCCGGGTCCGGTGGCCGGTCGCCGCGGCGCTCGTCCTGGTGGGCGGCGCCGCGTGGCTGGGGGTCCGGGCGTTCCCGCTCGGCACGGCGGAGATCAACCTGGGCAGCCTGGTGCTCGCCGTCGTCCTGGTCGCCGCCGGCCGGGAGGTCGAACGTCGCACCCTGGGGCCGGGCCCGCGGTTGCGGGTCGTCTGGCCGTTCCGGTTGCTCGCCACGGCGAGTCTGCTGCTGGTCTGCTGTGCGAGCTCGGATTGGATCAGGCCGGCTCCGTTCTTCCCCGGCAGCGATGTGGTGCTTCCCCTCCCCTCCGGCCTGCACGCCACTGTCGAGCCCCACGACGGCACCGACTGCGGCACCGGCGTCTGCACCGCCCACCTCACCGTCGCCGGCCGCCCCGGCCAGTCCCCGGCCGACCTGCAGGCGGAGCTCCGGGTGCACGCCCGCACCCGCGGCTGGACCAGCGACTGCCGCCCCGCCGGCTGGATCCTCACCAGGGGCCAGGAATGCCTCTCCATCGACGTCACCCCCACCGGCGCACAGATCACCCTGGAAGGCTCCCGGAACTAACGAGGCCAGTCCGGTGGTGCTTGGCCGTGGTCGAGGTCGACGGCGGAGTAGGCGCCGGACACGATCGCGGCCTGGTTGCGGAGGCTGTCGCTGCCGGGGTCCCAGTAGCGCAGGTGGAAGAAGGTGTCGGCGTCGTATTCGTTCGCGCCGAACGCCGGGGCCTGTGGGCTGGGGCCGTGCACCCCGTCGTACAGGGCGGCGAGGAAGGTGCCGGCGATCGGGACCATGACCGGGCCGCCCGTGGTCGACACCGGGTCGGTGGGGGAGGAACCGATCCAGACGTGGCGGGGATCGGACGTCAGGGCCGTGGCCCGGTCGGTGTGTACGCCGGGGCTGCCCTGGGTCACGATGTCGTCGACCGGCAGCTGCCCGGTGAGCGCGGCCTCCCCGACCACGGTCGAGCCGTAGGAGTGACCCATCGCGACGAGGTGCCCCGGTTCGCCGTCGTGGGTGGCCCGCAGGCCCTGCATGAACGCGGCGTACGGAGCCGCCCCGGCCCGTGACCGGTCGCTTCCGGCAACCGACAGGACCTCCGGCGCGTCGTAGCCCAGCCAGTACACGGTGGCGACGCTCTCGCCGGCCCGTGATGCTTCGCGCTGGAGCTGGACCATCCGCTCGACGTTGCCCCGGGTGTTGCCGATCGTGGTGCCCAGCCCCGGCACCCAGACCGCGGTGTGTGTCGCGGCGTCGGGGTCCCCCACGGCGATGACCGTCCGCCCGTCACCCGCTGAGTCGACGCCGAGGAGCAGCCCCTGCGCACCTGCCCGCTCCAGGCCCCGTCGCACGGCGGCGAGCCCGTCGAGCTCCTCGCCGATCACCCGGAGCCGCCGCCACAACTCGTAGTCCTCCCCCGACCGCGGCGTGACGTGTGGCAACCGGTTGCGGACGGCGTCCTGCGCGACGGCGAGGTCGGCGAGGCGGCGGGACAGCCAGCGTCGGTTGGCGGCGTCGCGGTCGCGGCAGGGCACCCCGTCGAGCCCGCCGACGAGCTGCGGGAAGTCACGGATCGCCTGTTCCTGCCGCTCCGGGCTCAGCCCGAGCCACCACAGGTTCACCTCGGCGGGCGGGCGGCCCTGCCGGGCTCGCACCTGATCCTCGGTGACAGCCACGGCCGGAGCGGACCCGAAGCCGTTCCGCCGATCGGGCAGCCCGGCGGTGATGGCCGCCGAGGTGCGCGCGTCGCTCTCCGCCGCCCGGTCGACGATCCCCTGCAACTGTTGAACGTAGCCGTCCATCCGCTGGTGCATGCACGACAACGCGGACGCCCGTTCATAAACACCCTCCGCGGCAACCACGACGCCCGAGGACAGGTCGACGCGATAGCCACCCACTTTCGCCTCCGCGGAGAGGGCGGTCGCCGTGTCCTGGAGAGCCCGGATGGTCGCGGCATGGTCGCGCAACGCCCGCGCGACCGCCCGGCAGGGCAGAACGGCGTTCGACGCCTCCGCGCGCAGCAGGGTGGCTTCCCGGGATGCGGCCTCCGCCGCGGCGCCGGCGGGCCACACGGTGCCGAGATCGCGTGTGGCGCCGATCAGCGACCCCGTGGCGTCGTCAAGGGCACCCGCCATCGCCTCCCAGGCATACGCCTCGGCGTCGATCCGGCCCGGGTCGGTGCCCATCACCACGTCCAGCGTGATGGTCATCGGGTCACCCCGGCGGCGGTGAGCCGGTCGGCGGATCGCAGGTCGGCGGCGCGGTAGGCAGCGGCCGTGGCCGACATGGCAGCGCCGAGCCGCCGGACCTGATCGGCGAGCTGCTCCAGAAAGCCGCTCCACACCCGCTCGGCATCACTCAGAGTGACACCGGACGGCCACGCGGACATCCTGTCACCAGCCGGGATCACACTGTGCACAGTGTCGAACACGGACGCTACTGCCTGGATGTACGTTCCCATTGTGGCCAGTGCCGCAACGTCGGCCTCGCTGCCGGAAGCTGTCATGATTCGCCGTTCCCCCATGGATTTCCATCACCGACAGTCACGCTACAGCGATCGTCGATGGAGGTTCGACCCGCTCCGGCGTGGCGACCCGGTCAGGAACCCGATAGGTGACGCGGGCCGTTAGCTCTCGTAGGAACCGGGCGGGCCCTGATAGAGGGAGCCGTCGACGTACGGCCAGGCGTTCGCTTCGCAGCCGTGCAGGCCGAGGGTCTGCTGGAGCATCACCGGGGCCGGCTCACCCTCGCCGGGACAGCGTTCGTGACCATGGCCCAGCCGGTGGCCGACCTCGTGGTTGACCATGTACTGGCGGTACACCGCGAGGGTGGCGCCGTAGTGCGGGACGCCCTCGACCCAGCGTTCGACGTTGAGGATCACCTTGTCGCCGTTGCGGCAGGAGGTGTAGCCGTCGGGGACGTCGCCGCACATCGCGTCGCGGGTGTCGGGCGTGACCAGGTAGATCGTGAAGTCGTAGGCCTGCCCCGGCCCGACCCGGCGCAGCTGGCGGCGACCACCCGCGGTCCAGCCGCGCCGGTCGCCGAGGGTGGTCGTCACCGCCTTCGCGAAGCTCGCGGCGCTCAGGCCCTCGATGTCGCGCTCCACGGCGACGCGGTACCGCAGGAGCTGACCGGCATGACCGGCGGCGGGCCCGGTCTGCGCCGCGGCGACCGTCCACCGGCGTGAGCCGTGCGCGGGGTAGGTGATCGGCACAACCACCCGCGGGCGAGCAGAAGGGGACGCGCGCCCGGAAGGCGGATGCGCGGCAGGCTGGAAGGACGGAGCAGCAACAGGGGTGGGTGCGCAGGCCGCAGTCAGGAACAGCACGAGGACGGCCGGCAGTCTCTGAATGATCATCTCGACCCGACAACGTGGCGAGCCGGCGAAAAAGTTGCCTAGGCGGCGAACAAATCCAGCGTCGCGACGAGCTGTGAGTGCACCGGCACGGGCAGTGCGTCCAGGCGGAACCAGGCGAGCTCGTCGAACTTGTGCGGTTCACCGTTGACGACGTCGCCGGGCTCCACCCGTACCGAAAAGATCAGAGCGACCCAGTGGGAGCCGGGGCGGACGACGTTGCGGACCCCCAGCATGCGGATCTCCCGGGGTAACGCCCGGTATTCCTCGCCGACCTCGCGGGTGACGGCATCCTCGAAGCTCTCCCCGAACTCGAGGGCACCCGCGCCACAATCCCAGGTGCCCGGCTCGTCACGGGCGCCGGAGGAGCGGCGCGCGAGCAGGATCCGGCCCTGGCCGTCGTGGCAGACGAAGACGCAGGACACCGCCGGCGCTGTGCTCATCCCGGCATTCTCTCGGGGTCACGGATCAGGGTCCGCTCCGGGGGTTCACGGGTGTCTCTCAGGACACAGTGGACGGCAGGCTCTGGCTCATGCGATTACTACGTACCACAATGAGTGCGGTTGTCCTGGCAGCCGGGCTCGCCGTCGCCACGTCCGCACCCGCGCAGGCCGCGGGAAGCCTCAACACGGCCGCGCAGGCTGGGGGAAGCCTGGATACGGCCGCGCTCGAAGCGTCTCTGGCAGGCCTGCCGGATGCCGAGGCCAGTGCCGCCCTGGTCCAGGTCCGGGGGTCCGCCGGCAGCTGGTCGGGTGCGGCAGGCCATGCTTCAGTACGCTCGGAGCGCCCGCCCGCCGCCGACAGCAGGTTCCGGATCGGCTCGATGACCAAGGTGTTCACCGCCACCGTGGTCCTCCAGCTCGCCGCCGAGGGCAAACTCAGTCTCGACGGCACCGTCCAGCAGTACGTCCCCGGTTTCCTGCCCGCCTCCTACGCGCCGATCACCGTACGTAACCTGCTGACGTTCACCAGCGGCCTCAACCACGTCTCCGTGCCGCACAAGACACCCGCGTGGTTCTTCGAGCACCGCTACGACCACTGGGCGCCCGGCAGCCAGATCGACCTGACCCAGGACCTGGCGTTCACACCCGGCGAGTCCCAGCGGTACGGCAACGTCGACTACATCATGGCGGGGCTCGTCGTCGAGAAGGTCACCGGTCACACGTGGGCCGACGAGGTGAACCGCCGCATCATCCGCCCGCTGCACCTGAACGGCACGAGCACGCCCGGCGACGACATCCGCATCCCCGGCCCGCACGCCCACGGCTACGAGGTCACGGCGGACGGGCGGCGCGACGTCACCCTCGCCAACACGACCCTGCAGTGGTCGGCCGCGTCGATCATCTCCACCGCGGGCGACCTGGACCGGCTGATGGTCGCCCTCTTCTCGGGCCGCCTGCTGCCCCGGCCCCAGCTCGACGAGATGTTCACCGTCCCCGCCGGGATCACCATGTTCGGCACGGACACCCCGGCGGGCTACTCGGCCGGCCTGCAGCGTCTCGACCTCGGCGGCACCGTGATCTGGGGCAAGAGCGGCGACCGCCCCGGCTACAACAACGGCATGGGCGCGACCCGGGACCTGTCCCGCCGCATCGTCTACTCCGTCAACACCCTGAAGATGGGTGGAGACCAGCCGGTCCGGGCGCAGCGCATCATCATGGCCGCGCTGAGTTCCGGCAATCGCTAGGTACGCAGGTACGACGCCCCGTTGACGTCCAGGATCGCACCCGAGGCCCATGCGGACCCGGGGTCGGCGAGGTGCACGACGGCCGCCGCGATCTCCTCGGGCGTCCCCACCCGGCCGAACGGGCTCTGACCCCGGACGGCGTCACCACCGTCCCCGGCCAGCTTCGCCGCCTGCCGCTCCGTGGCCACGAACCCGGGAGCGACCGAGGTGACGGCGATCCCGTGCGGGGCGAGCGCGACGGCCATGGACTGCCCGAACGCGTGCAGAGCCGCCTTGCTCGCCCCGTACGCGGGGAACTCCGGCTCACCCCGGAAAGCGCCCCGGGAGCCGACGTTCACGATGCTCCCGGGCGCGCCCCGCTCGATGAGGTGCCGGGCCACGCAGTAGGTCACGTCGGCGGCGCCCAGCAGGTTGACGTCGAGCATGCTGCGCCACGACTGCTGCCAGTCCGCGTACGAGACGTCGGTGATCTCGTGCCGGTTGGCCGGCGCCGGCGCGGTGGCCGCGTTGTTGACCAGCACATCGACGCCACCCAGCGCCTCCACGGCCGCGGCGACGATCCGCTCGGCATCATCGGGGAGCCCTCCCCCGATCAGCGTGTGCCCTCCGCCGGCCAGCAACCCGAGCGTCTCCTCCGCCTCGGCCCGCGACGACCCGTAGTGAACAGCCACCCGATCCCCCCGCGCCGCGAACGCACCGGCAACCGCCCTGCCGATCCCCCGCGACGCCCCGGTCACCAGCACACCTCGTGAACTCATCAGCCCATCCCACCAGATCGATCGTGGCAGAGTGGCGGGGGTGATCAGGCGGATGAAGGCTTGTCTCAACGGCGGGCGCGCTGCGGGCGTACCCATGAGGCCTGAGGAACTTGCTCTGGATGCCGCGGCTGCGGTCGCTGCGGGGGCTGAGGCCGTCCACCTTCATCCGAGGGACGCGGCGGGGGCCGAGACCCTCGACGCGGTTGCGGTGGGTGCGGCGGTCAAGTCGGTCAAGGAGCGGTGCCCGGGTACGCCCGTCGGCGTCACCACCGGCCTGTGGATCACCAACGGCAATGCGCTCGTACGCCTGGAGCGTCTGCGTGCGTGGGCGGATCTTCCCGAGGCGAGCAGGCCCGCGTTCGCGTCCGTGAACCTGGGTGAGGGGCTGTTCCACGAGACCGTGGCCGTGCTCGAGGCTGCGGGGGTGGCCACCGAGGCGGGGGTGTGGTCGAGACAGGACGCCGATCTGCTGCACGGCGTACCCGTGGAGAAGGTGTTGATCGAGGTTCTTCGCACGCCCGCCGCCGAGGCGATGAGCGCGGCCGACCTGATTCTGGAACGCCTGGAGCAGCTCGGGGTGGCCGGGCCCCGGTTGCTGCACGGGGAGGATGAGGCGTGCTGGCCGCTGATCCGGTATGCCGGGCGGCTCGGGCTGCCCACCCGGATCGGGTTGGAGGACACCCTCGTCGACGAGACCGGGGCGCCCGCCCGGGGCAACGCCGACCTGGTGAAACGCGCTATCGCCGTGTGGGAGGGTGAGCGTTACCGGCCGAGGACGTAGCGGCGCAGGTCGCGGGTCTGGTCGGAGATCGGGCGGACCGCGAGCATGCAGGTGTCGTCGTCGGGGTTGGCCTGGCGCAGGCGGCTGAGGAGTTCGCCGAGGGGGCGGCCCGGGGCGGCCGCGACGGCTTCGTCGACGGAGCGGATCACCGAGGCGAGGCCGTCGTCGGGGCCGTTGCGGCGGTGTTCGACGAGGCCGTCGGTGTAGCACAGGAGCAGGTCGCCGAAGGCGAGGTCGAGGACCGCCGCCTCGTAGACGGCGTTCTCGACCACGCCCAGCATCGGGCCGGAGGGCCGCGGCAGGGTGGCCGTGCGGCCGGCGCGGGAGAGCAGCGGCGGTGGGTGACCGGCCTGGGCCCAGGTGAGGCGGCGGCGGACCGGGTCGTAGCGGGCGACGATGGCTGTCGCGGTGGTCTCCGGGTTGCGGGATTCCTCCGACAGGTCACACAGGAGCCGGTTCAGATGCCCGAGCAGGACGGCCGGGTCGCGGGTGGTGACCGCGAGGGCGCGCAGCGAGTAACGCAGCTGCGCCATCGTCGTCGCGGCGTGGGTGCCGTGACCGGCCACGTCGCCGACGGCGAGCAGGACCGAGCCGTCGCTCATCGCGGCGGCGTGGTACCAGTCGCCGCCGACGAGGTCCTCCTGGCTGGCCGGGAGGTAGCGGACCGCGACCTTGAGGCCGGGCAGGTCGAGGGGCTCGGGCGGGACCGGGAGGATGACCTGCTGCAGCCGGGCCGCGAGCGCGTGCTCGGCGGCCAGGCTGCGGCCCTGCTCGGCGAGCTGACTCTCGACGTCGGCCAGGCGCTGTGCGCTCTGTTCCAGGGCGCTCACGTCCTGCACTATCCCGAAGTAGCGCAGCGGGGTGCCGGTGGTGTCGCGGACCACGTCGGCGACCGCTCGCAGATGTTTGACCCGGCCGTGCAGCAGGACGCGGAAGGTCACGTCGACACTGTCGCCGCGCTGCAGGGCCAGCAGCGACAGGTCGCGGTCCGGCCGGTCCTCGGGGAGCACCAGTGCGTCGGTCTGCGCCGGGGTCATCGCGCCGAGCGCCGGGTCCCGCTCGAAGATCCGGTACAGCTGCTCCGACCAGCGGGTCTCGCCGCTGACCAGGTCCCACTCGGCCCAGCCCAGGTTGCCGAGCCGCTCGGTGCTCGCGATCCGCTGCCCCGCCTCCAGGCTGAGGTCGAGCCGCTCCCACGTCATCAGGAGCGCACCCTCGACGCGGTGGGCGCGGACCCGCCACCGGCCTTCGCCGTGCTGGAACGGGCCGGTCTCCGTGGGCTCGCCCGTCTCCAGGACCCGCGCGTAGGCGGCCCAGCGGTCGCCGGCGGCGGTCCCGGGGAACTCCTCGGCCATCCGGGTGCCGATCAGCTCCCTGCCCAGCCGCCCGTCACCGAGGACCGTGCCGGGGGTCGTGGCGACGTATTCGAGGTCGATCAGCCGGCCTGCCGGGTCACGCACCGGGACGAGCAGGGCCGCCGGTCCCGGCATGGCGTCGAGGACCGCGCGGATCACCGCCGGCCAGGGCCCGGACCGGGGCTCAGGAGCCGGTGCCACGAACTGCACCGCCTCGGCGTACGCCTGCCGGCCACCCATCCAGAACCCCGTCTCCCCCCGAACCACCTGCGACCCTCCCCCCTTGAATACGCCAGCGGGAGGGCCGTCGTCATCACCCGAACGCACCGGGGGTCATCCCACCTGCGGAGTTTCGTCGCACCCGTCACCCGTACGGGCGACCGTGGTCATCGGCCTGAAACAGCCGTATCGGATCATTGACCGATGGACCTCGACGGCGCAGCGCGCATCGGATACCGGGTGGAGCAGAGTTTCCGGTACGCCTACGACGCGCCCGTGACCTCGCTCGCGCAACGCCTGGTGGTGGTGCCGCGACGCCGTCACGGCGATCTCTACCGGCGCTCGCACACGCTGCGGGTGCTGGGCGCCGAGCACGTGCGGCGGTCCCGGGTGGACGCGGCGGGCAACACCGTGGTGCGGGTCGCCGCGGCCCGGGTCGAGCAGGCGGTGGAGTTCCGGCTGACGGCGACGCTGGACCGGGTTGTCGGCGACGGCCCGCCCCGGTTGCCCGCGGCCGCGCTGCACGACCCGCGGGTGCTGCGCCCGACCGGGCTCACGGCAGCCGGCGAGGCCATTCAGGAATTGGCTTCACGTTGCGCCACGCCCGGGATCGGCAACGAAGAGATTGCCGAACGTATCTGCGCGCTCACCCATGCGGCACTAACCTATGAGTACGGAGTGACTTGCGTCTCAACTACGGCAGAGCAAGCGCTCACGGGCGGGCGCGGCGTGTGCCAGGACTCCGCCCACGTAATGCTCGCACTGTGCCGTTTCCTCGGTATACCCGCCCGTTACGTCTCCGGGCACCTGATCGGCCAGGGTGGCACCCATGCGTGGGTCGAGGTGCTGGTCCCGAGCCGGGGCGAGGCGGCGGCGCTCGCGTTCGACCCGTGTCACGGCCGGCGCGCCGGCAACGGCTATCTCACCGTCGCGATAGGACGCGATTACGCAGACGTAGCACCGACTTCCGGGACCTATGTGGGCACTCCGGGCGGCACTCTTACGGGGACCCGGGAGGTTAGCGTCATCGATCTCGTGTAATTTACGATACGGAAACCGGAACTACTCCGAATCGACTTAAATCCTCCCTACCTTTCGTCCCAGCTTGAGTCTCGCGACGCCATTCCTCGTATTCGCCTCGCACGCTCTCCGGCTCCATAGACGATTGTGATTTGTCTGGAGACCGCTTTGCCTGCATCAGCTAACGACGGTGGCACCGTGCCCAGCGGCTCGGTGTCCATCAGCGTGCGTGGCGCCCGGCGCGTGTACCCCGTCAAGGGTGGAACCGACCTGATCGCCCTGGACGACGTCGACCTCTCGGTCCCCGCCGGCAGCTTCGTCAGCGTCATCGGGCCCAGCGGGTGCGGCAAGTCCACCCTGCTCCGCCTCGTCGCCGGTCTCGAGGAGGCCGACCGTGGCGACGTGCGGGTCTGCGGGGTCCGCCCGGCGGAGGCCGCGGCCGCCAAGATGCTCGGCCTGGTCCCCCAGGCACCCGCCCTGCTGCCCTGGCTCACGGTTCTCAAGAACGTGACGCTGCCGCTGCGCGTCAACCGCGCCGCGAGCCGGCGGCGGGCCTCGGCCCCCGGCCCCTCGATGGAGGAGCTGCTGCGCAAGGCCGGCCTGCAGGACGCCATGCACAAGCTGCCGTCCCAGCTCTCCGGCGGCATGCAGCAGCGCACCGCGATCGTGCGCGCCTTCGGGCTGCGCCCCGACGTGCTGCTGATGGACGAGCCGTTCTCCGCCCTCGACGAGTTCACCCGCGAGAGCCTGCAGGAACAGCTCCTCGACCTCTGGGACGAGCTGAAGGCCACCGTGCTGTTCGTGACGCACTCGGTGAGCGAGGCCGTACGCCTTTCCGACAAGATCGTGGTGATGGCGCCCCGGCCGGGCCGGATCACCGACATCATCGACGTACGACTGCCGCGCCCCCGCCGGGCCGAGCTGTTGAAAACGCCGGAGTTCCACCACTATGAGGACCTCGTGCGTGACCGCCTGCGTGGCGCCTTCCAGGCGAACGCGGCATGAGCGACTGCACCGAGACACGCCTCCCGGCAGTGGCCAACGGCCTTGCCGTCGAGGGCCAGAAGCGCATGCCTCGAGTAGGCACTGCATGAACGCCGCCGAGGATGTCCTGACCGTGACCGAGCCGGAACCCGAACTGATCGTCGTCCCGCCCGTGCGCCGCCCGATGTGGCGGCCGGGTCTCGGCTTCCTGCACCCGCGGATGTGGCTGCCGCTGGTGCTGATGCTCGCGGTGCTCGCGACCCTGTGGACGTGGGGCGCGCACTCGATGCCCTACCTGCTCCCGCCGCTCGGTGACATCGGTGCCACCCTGCGCGAGGACGCCGACTACTACCTGAACAACGCCTGGGTGACGCTCAAGGAAGCGCTCATGGGCCTCGGGCTCGGCCTGGTCGCGGCGTTCGTCCTGGCCGTGATCACCAGCGAGTTCCCCCTCGCCCGGCGCGCGATCATGCCGGTGGCGGTGATCCTCAACGTCACGCCGCTGGTCGCCATCGCGCCGGCCCTGGTGGTGGCGTTCGGGTTCGGCGCCGCACCCAAGCTGATCGTGACCGGCCTGATCTGTTTCTTCCCGATCCTGATCAACACCTCGATGGGGCTGCGCGCCGTGCCGCAGCCGGTCCTGCAGGTCTACCAGACCGTGAACGCCTCGCGGCTCGAGACCCTCTGGTACATCCGGATCCCGATGGCGATGCCGTATCTCTTCGCGGCGCTGCGGATCGTGTTCCCGCTCTCCGTGGTGGGTGCGGTCGTGGCCGAGCTCTCCGCGGCCGGCTCCTCCGCGGGCCTCGGCACCGCGATCAGCCTGGCATCCTCGATGAACCGGCTGGCCGCCGTCTACGCGTCCATCGCGATCCTCGCCCTGCTGGGCTCCGTGCTGCTGCTGCTCGTGACCGCCCTGGAGCGTCGCGTCCTGCACTGGCACGAGTCCCGCCAGGGCAACGGCGGATAGTCACCGCGCCATTCTCCGTGTCGTCCACCCAGGACGACGGATGTCCCCTGCCCGGATAACCCCCCATCAGGAGTGTTCGACAAAATGCGATACCGGTTCCGTACGGCCATGGCCGTGGCCGCGTCGGCTGCGCTGCTCACCAGCGTCGCCGCGTGTTCCTCGGACGACGACGACTCGGCCACCCCGGCCGCGTCCGCGGGCACCGCCATCTCCGCCGACCGCTGCGCCAAGAACAAGGCCGCCGGCGAGATCACCTACCTCTCCGGCTACCAGTGGCAGGCCTCGGCCTCCATCCTCGAGTACGCCGCCGCGGACAAGCTCGGCTACTTCAAGTCCCTGTGCCTGGACGTCAAGATGCAGCCCGGCACCGGCGACACCAGCCAGAACACCAAGCTGCTCGCCTCCGGCAAGGTCACGTTCAGCCCGGTCAGCCAGCAGGACGTGCTCTCGGCGAACGCGAACAGCATCAAGGTCCAGGGCATCTCGTCGTACTCCAACGTGGGCCTCGAGATCCTCATGACCGAGCCCGCGATCACCGACCTGAAGCAGCTCAACGGCACCACGCTGGGCCAGAAGGGCGCCATGCCCGTCGGCGTCCAGGCCATGCTGATCAAGGCCGGCGCGGACTACAAGTCGATCAAGCAGGTCGTCGTCGGCTACGACCCGACCGTGCTGACCCGCGGCCAGGTCAAGTCGCTGACCGGCTTCATCTCCAACGAGCCCAACCAGCTCAAGGCCGCCGGCAAGGACGTCACCGTGTGGCGCCCGTACGACTACCAGGTCCCCGGCTCGCTGGGCGCCATGGCCGTCAACCCGGACTTCGCCGCCAAGAACCCGACCGCGGTGGAGGACGTGCTCCGCGCCGGCCTGCACGCGTTCGAGTACTGCGAGACCAACGCCGCCGAGTGCGTCAAGGCCGCGTCCGACCTGACCGGCGCCGGCTACGACGAGAAGTCGAACACCGGTATCTGGCAGACCGAGGACAAGGTCATCCGGGACAGCGTCAAGGCGGGCACCCCGCTGGGCACCATCGACACCGCCAACGTGTCGGCCCTCGCGGAAATGCTGAACACGTACACCGGGACCAAGATCACATCTACCGACGCTCAGGCGGAATTTTCGTCAGAGTACGTCAAGAACATCTACAACGGCGACAAGCTGATCTGGCCGGCTCCGTAAGGGGCAGCGCCGGATAAGGCGCGCCAGTAACGCATCCAGGAAGGAGCCGGACACCATGTCGGCCCGAACACACCGAGGCGAGCTGATGAAGAACCGGATCCGCACCACGATGGCCGTGGCCGCGACCGCCGTACTGTCCCTCTCCGCCGCCGCCTGCTCGTCAGGCGACGGCGGGTCGACCCCGAAGAAGTCCCCCGGGGCGCTGATCTCGGCGGATCGATGCGAGAAGAACAAGGCAGCCGGTGAGATCGTCTACCTGTCCGGGTACCAGTGGCAGGCTTCGGCTTCGATCCTGGAATACGCAGCCGCGGAGAAGCTCGGCTTCTTCGACGACCTGTGCCTGAACGTGACCCTGCAGGCGGGCACCGGTGACGTTGCCCAGAACACCAAGCTGCTCGCCGGTGGGCAGGTCACGTTCAGCCCGGTCAGCCAGCAGGACATCCTGACGGCGAATTCGCACTACATCGAGGTGCAGGGCATCTCGTCGTACTCCAACGTCGACCTCGAGATCCTGATGACCATGCCGGACGTCAAGGACCTCAAGCAGCTCGACGACACCACGCTGGGCCAGAAGGGCGCCATGCCGGTCGGCGTGCAGGCCATGCTGATGAAGGCCGGCGCGAAGTACGACACCATCCAGCAGACCGTGGTCGGCTACGACCCGTCGGTGCTGCCCAAGGGTGAGGTCAAGTCGCTGACCGGCTTCATCTCCAACGAGCCGGTGGCGCTCAAGGCCGCCGGTGAGAACGTGACGGTGTGGCGCCCGTCGGACTACCAGGTGCCCGGCTCGCTGGGCTCCATGGCGGTCAACCCGGAGTTCGCCGAGACCAACCCGACCGCGACCGAGGACGTGCTCCGCGCGGCACTGCACGCGTACGAGTACTGCACGGAGCACGCCGCCGAATGTGTCAAGTTCACGGCGGACCTCGACAAGGCCAACCCGGCGAGCTACGGGTACGACGCGGCGGCGAACGTCGGCATCTGGAACACCGAGACCAAGGTCGTCAAGGACAGTCTCAAGGCCGGTACGCCGCTCGGCACGATCGACACCGGCAACGTGCAGTCGCTGGCGACCATGCTGAACGAGTACACGCAGACCGAGATCACGCCCGAAGAGGCCGAGGACGAGTTCTCGCCGGAGTTCATCAAGAACATCTACGACGGCGACAAGCTCATCTGGCCGGCCCCGTAAGGGTGCCGGAGAGCTATCCAGAAAGGAGCCGGACACCATGTCGGCAAAAGAGTACGGGGTCTTCCTGCCGATCGGTAACGGCGGCTGGATGCTCTCCGAGACGGCACCACACCCCGAGGCGACCTACGCCTACAACCGCAGGGTCGCGGTGGACGCCGAAGCCATCGGTCTCGACTTCATCATGTCGATGGCCAAGTGGAAGGGCTTCGGCGGCACCACCGACCACTGGGGGCAGACCCTCGAGTCGATGACGCTGATGTCGGCGCTCGCCGAGGCGACGTCCAAGGTCAAGATCTGGGCGACGATGCACGCCAACGTGCACCACCCCGCGATCGCGGCGAAGATGTTCACCACGCTGCAGGACATCTCCGGTGGCCGGGCCGGCATGAACATCGTCAACGGCGCGTACGCCGCGGAGTTCGAGCAGATGGGGCTCTGGGACGCGGGTCTCTCGCACGCCGAGCGCTACCGGATGACCGAGGAGTGGACCCAGGCGGTAACGCGCCTGTGGACCGAGGACAAGGTCACGTTCAAGAGTGACTTCTTCACCCTCGACGAGTGCGAGTCCCGCCCGCACCCGGCCACCACCCCGTCGATCATCAGCGCCGGGCGGTCCGAGTCGGGCCGCCGCTTCCAGGCCAAGTACGCGGACGGTGCGTTCCTCAGCGCCGACAACCTGGAGCAGATGGGCGAGTTCTCCCGGTCGGTGCACGACATGGCCGAGGAGTTCGGCCGCACGGTCAAGACGTACTCGATGCTCACCGTCGTGCTCGACGAGAGCGACGAGGCCGCCGCCGCCAAGGCCGCGCGTTACTCCGAGGGTCTCGACAAGGAGGCGCTGTTCAACATGCGTACCTCCTGGGGCATCCCGGCCGACACCGCGCGGGCCTGGGCCGACGGCGCGAAGGGCACCGAGGCGTTCCAGACGCCGTACGTCACCGGTGGCCCGGAGACCGTGATCGAGCACATCCAGCAGATCACGAACGAGGCGGAGCTGGACGGGCTGATGCTGATCTTCCCGGACTACCACGCGGATCTGCTGCCGTTCGGTGAGATCGTGCTGCCTGCGCTGCGAGCAGCGGAATGAGTGCCCTGCGCGACCAGCAGCTCGCGTCGCTGCCGGCGGGGCCCGCCCTGGTGGTCGTCGACGTGCAGCGCTCGTTCGCCGATCCCGAGATGATCGCCGACTACCAGCCGGACCTGCCCGCCGTCGCCGGTGCGGTCGAGCGGACGGCCGCGCTCGTCGGTGCCGCCCGCGACGCCGGTGTCCCGGTGGTGTGGGTGGAGCTCGGCAGCGAGCCGGACAACCGCTGGCGGGCCAGTCAGTGGCTGCGCAGCGGTGACCCCGCCGCACCGTACGGGCCGGGCGAGCCGTGCGTGCTCGGCACCCCCGGCGCCGAGTGGTACGGCATGGCACCCCAGGACGACGAGCTGCGCGTGGTCAAGCGTGGCTACAGCGGCTTCCTCGGCACGGGTCTCGAGGAGAAACTGCGCGACGCCGGCATCGGCTGGGTCGCGGTCTGCGGCCTGACCACCGAGTGCTGTGTGGCGGCCACCGCCACCGACGCGTTCCAGCTCGAATTCCCGGTGCTCATCCCGCAGGACGCGGTCGCCGCGTACGACGCGGACGTGAACCACGCCGCCCTGGAATCGCTCGCCCTCAACGTGGCCGTGCTGACCACGTCGGACGAACTCAAGGAACTGTTCTCGGCTGCCAGGACGGAGGTCACGGTATGAGTGGGATGCACATCGCGCTCGACCTCTCCTTCACGCACACCGAGGGCAAATGGGCCCGCGCGGGCTCCTGGGTCGGCCTGGACTTCCCGGACGCCCGGATGTACATCGAACTGGCCCGCACCGCGGAGCGCGCCGGCATCGACATGCTGTTCTTCGGTGACGGCACCGGCATCCCGGACACGTGGCAGGGCTCGATCGACGCGGCCGTGGAGTGGGGCATCCAGTGGCCCCGCCACGACATGAGCCCGATCATCGCGGCCATGTCCACGGCCACCGAGCACATCGGCTTCGGCCTGACGTACTCCTCGACGTTCATGCACCCGTTCTACGTGGCGCGGCTGCTGAACTCCCTGGACCACGTCACCGGCGGGCGGATCGCGTTCAACGTGGTCGCCTCCACCCGCAGCGCCGACGCCGGCAACTACGGCTTCGACAAGCTGATGGAGCACGGCATGCGCTACGAGCGCATGGAGGAGTTCATCGACGTCTGCCAGGCGTTGTGGGCCTCGGTCGCCCCGGACGCGATCGTGCGGGACCGGGAGACGGGCCGGTTCGCCGACCCCGCCAAGGTGCACGCGATCGACCACCACGGGAAGTTCTTCGACGTGAAGGGGCCGCTGCCGAGCGTACCCAGCCCGCAGGTGTCGCCGGTGCTCGTGCAGGCCGGCAACTCCCCCCGCGGCATCGCGGCCTCCGCCCGGTTCGCCGACCTGATCTTCGGGTTCGGGGGCAGCGTCGCCGGGCAGCAGCGGCACCGCTCGATGCTCGACACCGCGCTGGGCGAGCAGGGCCGCGACCCGGCCAAGGTCGGCATCCTCTGGGCCACGCAGATGATCGTGGGGCGGACCAAGGAGGAGGCGCAGGCGCGGCGCGAGGAGGTGCTGAGCTTCTGGAGCGAGGAGGCCGTCGGCGCGTACCTCTCGCACAACGCCGGCATCGATTTCTCCAAGCTGCCGGCCACGTTCGCCGTCGGCGAACTCAAGCGCCAGGCCCTCGAGGCGCAGGCCTCCCCCGGTGGTCTCATCGGCACGCTCATCACCGAGCACGGCGAGGACTACCAGATGAGCCGGACCGAGTTCTTCGAGCACGGCTGGCGCAGCGCGACCGGCATGGACCACACCCTCTGCGGCGACCCGGGCACCCTGGCCGACCACCTGGAGGAGAACTTCGCGGCCACCGGTGCGCGGGGCGGCTACATGCTGTCCAGCCCGCTCGCCATGCCGCACGGCTACAGCGACATCGCGGAACTGCTGGTTCCGGAGCTGCGCAGGCGTGGGGCGCTCGCGCCGAAGTATCCCGGTAGGACTCTGCGCGAGAACCTCGCGGTCTGATGGCTCAACCCGATACTCGGCCGGTTTCCTCGACGGCCGAGCAGACAGTGCTGCTCTGCGCCCTGATCGGGACAGCGCAGATGACCTGGGGGGTGGTCGTCCCCGTGCTGCCGCTCTTCCTGGACCGGTACGGCATAGCCGCCGGACTGCTCGGCACGGTGGTCACCGCGTTCGGGGTGGGTCGGGTCGTCGCCAACGTCCCGGCCGGGCTCGCCCTGCGCCGGATCGCCGCGCGGCCGTACCTCCGCACGGTAATGATCGCATTGGCCGCCGTGACTGCCTGCACCGGGCTGGCACATTCGGCCGGAACCCTGATCGGGCTGCGGCTGATCGCCGGGATCCTCGGTGGGGCGGCCGTCACGATCGGCTTCGCGGTGCTGGTGGCGGGCTCGCCGCCGGGGCGCCGCGGTGCCGTCATGGCGACCGCGACCGTGGTGCAGATGAGCGCCGGCGCGATCGGGTCGGTGCTCGGCGGGGCTGTCGTCGGGTTCGCGGGGCCGTCCTGGACGTTCGCGATCGCGGCGCTGCCGGTGCTGGCGTGCCTGCTCTGGGACGCCGCCCGGCCGGCCACGCAGTACTGGACCACTCCGGCACCGGCAGCGCCGCCGGTCGCCGGGGCACCGAAGGTATCGCTGTGGCGCGGCACCGGGCGTACGTGGCTGCTGGTGGCGCTCTGCGGGTTGTCGTTCGCGACGTTCTTCGCCCGGTTCGCCGGGGAGCAGGGGCTGGTGCCGGTCATCGCGTACGGCACCGGCGGGCTGACCCCGTTCACCCTGGGCCTGGCCACCGCCGCCGGGACGCTGGTCAGCCTCGCGGCGATGCCGCTGGTCGGCCGCTGGGTCGACGGGGGCGCCCGGGCCAGGCTGCTGGTGCCGGGCGGGATCGCCGCCGCCACGGGGCTGTTCCTGCTGCCCCTGATGCACGTCCCGGTCGGGTTCGCGGCGGCGATCGTCGTGTACTCGGTCGGCACCGGGGTCGTCGGCATCCTGCCGGGGGTGATCACCGGGGATGCGTACCCGGCGGAGGCCGCGGGTGGCATCGTCGGTCTCACCCGCACCGCCGGTGATCTCGGCGCCGCGATCGGGCCGGTCTCGGTCTTCGCGGTCGCCGATCTGGCCGGTGACACCGCGGCGTGCGCGGTCCTCGCCGTGCTCGTATTCCTAGCAGTAGGTGGCCTCATCGCGGCCCTGCCCCGGCGGCAGGCGCCTGTCCTGGCGGGAGCTGTTTCATGACGATCAAGGGTCCTGTTGTCACGGGTGCCGGGCGGGGCCGGGACCTCGGCTTCCCCACGGCCAACATCGGCGTCGAGGACGAGGCGTCGATCCCCGCGGACGGCGTCTACCTCGCCTGGTTCGCGCTCGACGGCGGGCCGGACCGGGCGGCGCTGCTGTCGGTCGGCACCAACCCGACGTTCGACGGGGACCGCCGCACCGCCGAGGCGTACGTCCTGGACGTCGACGAGGACATGTACAGCCGGCACGCGCAGGTGCGCATCGTCACTCTGATCCGGGGGCAGATCAAGTTCGACTCGATCGATGCCCTGATCACCCAGATGCAGGCCGACGAACGCCGGGGCCGGGAACTGCTCGCCGGGCTCGGCGACGGGGAGCCGCGATGATCACTTCTGTCCTGACACGTCGTAGGCTGGGAGGCATGCTGGAGGATGCCGACCCCACCACGAACGAGAAGGGCTGGCGGCGCTTCGGCCCGGACAGCGTCGAGCGCGGCATGCTGCTGGCGCTCAGCGAGACCTTCGGGACGGAGCTGCGGCCCCGCTCCATCGACCTGGGTGACGGCACCTGGCTCGAGATCGAGGGCGCCGACGACAGCTGCTCGATCCTCATCCAGATCATCGGCAACCAGGGCAAGTTCACCTCGCAGCTGCGCAACAAGGTCATGGCCGACATGTTCAAACTGACCTGGCTGCGCACCGCGCTGTTCCCGGAGAGCCGCATCGTGCTCTGCGTCAGCGAGACCGCCGCACAGGTGTTCACCCCCGCCGGGTGGAGCACCAAGGCGGCCCGCGATCTCGGCATCGAGATCTGGCTCTTCGCCGACGGCAAACTCGTGACCCTGATCTAGCTCAGCCTTCAGCACACATAAGGAACCATCTCTCATGAAGATCGCCATCGTGGTGGGCAACCCCAACCCGAAGTCGCGCACCCTGCAGACCGCCGAGGCCGTCGCGGACGCCGTGACCAGCCTGTGGCACGGCATCGAGACCGAGCGGGTCGTCATCGACCTCGCCGATCACGCGGAGAAGCTGTTCGCGTGGGAGGACCCGGAGCTCACGGCGCTGAACGCGGAGGTCGCGGCGAGCGACATCCTGATCGTGGCCTCCCCCACCTACAAGGCCACCTACACCGGCATGCTCAAGGCGTTCCTGGACCGCTACGGCAACAACGGCCTGGCCGGCGTCGTCGCGATCCCGGTGATGACCGGCGCGGCGAGCCTGCACGCCCTCGCCGTGGAGGCCTACCTGCGGCCGCTGCTCGTCGAGCTGGGCGCCAGCGTCCCGACCCGGGGGCTCTACATGACCATGCCGAAGATGGACGAGCTGACCTCGATCGCCGCCGCCTGGGGCGCGGACGCCGCCCCCGCGCTGCGCGCCGCCCTCTCCTCCTCGTTCTCGGAGTCCCGCCATGGCTGAGATCCCCATCCCCAGCCGTGAGTTCCGCCGGGTCCTGGGCGGTTTCGCCTCCGGTGTCACGGTCATCACCGCGATGGTGGACGGCGTCCCGGTCGGCATGACCTGCCAGTCGTTCTTCAGCCTGTCGCTGGACCCGCCGCTGGTCGCGTTCTCGCCGTCGCGGCGCTCCGCGTCCTACCCGCTGATCCGGCAGTCCGGCTCGTTCTGCGTGAACATCCTGGAGGCGTCGCAGCAGGCGCTCTGCGAGCAGTTCTCCCGGACCGGCACGGACAAGTGGAAGGGCGTCAGCTGGACGACCGGCGTGACCGGCAGCCCGCTGCTCGAAGGGGCCCTCGCCTCGATCGACTGCCGCCTCGACCAGGAGCTCGAGACCGGCGACCACTACCTGACCATTGGGCGGGTCGTGGAGCTCGACGCCGTCGAGGGACGCGAGCCGCTGCTGTTCTTCAACGGCGGCTACGAGCGGCTCTGCAGCACGGCCGCGTAATCAGTCACCCAGCTCGAACAGGTTGCGCACGGCCTCGGTGAGGCGGGACATGCTCGCCCCCGTCACCATGCCGATGCGCTCCGCACCGATCGACGCCGGCAGCCGGCGCATGCGGTTGATCACCACCACCCCGGTGATCGGATCCTGCTCCGTGAGGGCCACCGCATACGGCGGGAGCTCCGTCACGCCGCGCTGGCGCACGATCGGGGCACAGAACGGCGACGCGTTCGAACGCTCGTTGTAGCTGTCGGCGGAGAGCACGATCACCCGGTAGCGCAGGTCGGTGCGGCTGCCGATGGTCCAGATCTCGCCGCGGTTCACGCGCCGAGCGTACCGTCGGCGCGATCACCTGAGTTCAGCGCCGTCGGACCATTGCGGTCCGGCGGCGCTTTCCCGCGTACATGTGCAGGTCGAAGGCTGTTCGAACTTTCTCCGTTGTTAATCCGTAACAATAGACGGACGGCGTGCGACGACGCTCGCGTGGAGGAAGGACGTTCATGACGCAGAAGGCACAGATCGGCGTAACCGGCCTGGCAGTGATGGGCCGCAACCTGGCCCGTAACTTCGCCCGGCACGGCCACACGGTCGCTTTGCACAACCGCAGTTACCACCGCACCAAGGAACTGGTCGAGAACTTCGGTGACGAGGGCACCTTCCTGCCCGCCGAGACCGCCGAGGACTTCGTGGCCAGCCTCGAGAAGCCCCGCCGTGTGATCATCATGGTCAAGGCCGGCAAGCCCACCGACGACGTCATCGACGAGTTCGCGCCGCTGCTCGAAGAGGGCGACATGCTCATCGACGCGGGCAACGCCCACTTCGCCGACACCCGCCGGCGCGAGGCCGCGCTCAAGGCCAAGGGCCTGCACTTCGTCGGCACCGGCGTCTCCGGCGGCGAGGAGGGCGCCCTGCACGGCCCCTCGATCATGCCCGGCGGGTCGAAGGAGTCCTACAAGGCGCTCGGGCCGCTGCTCGAGGACATCTCCGCGAAGGTCGACGGCGAACCCTGCTGTGTCCACGTCGGTCCCGACGGTGCCGGGCACTTCGTCAAAATGGTGCACAACGGCATCGAGTACGCCGACATGCAGCTCATCGCCGAGGCGTACGACCTGCTGCGCCAGGCCGGCGGCCACTCCCCGGCCGACATCGCCGAGATCTTCACCGGCTGGAACGAGGGCCGGCTCGGCTCCTACCTGATCGAGATCACCGCCGAGGTCCTCAAGCAGGTCGACCCCGACAGCGGCAAGCCGTTCGTGGACATCGTCGTCGACCAGGCCGAGCAGAAGGGCACCGGCCGCTGGACCGTCCAGTCCGCCCTCGACCTGGGCGTGCCCGTCAGCGGCATCGCCGAGGCCGTCTTCGCCCGCGCCCTGTCCGGCGGCGCGGACGTCCGGTCGGCAGCCGCCAAGGCCGGTCTCCCCGGGCCGACCGCCTCCCCCGTGGGCGGCGACCTGCAGGCCGACGTCGAGCAGGCGCTGTTCGCCTCCAAGATCGTGGCCTACGCCCAGGGCTTCCAGCAGATCCAGGCCGCCAGCGCGGAGTACGACTGGGAGATCGACCCGGGCGCGATGGCCAAGATCTGGCGCGCGGGCTGCATCATCCGCGCCAAGTTCCTCGACTTCATCAAGCAGGCGTACGACAAGGACCAGAACCTCGCCACCCTGCTGGTCGACGACTACTTCCTCGACGCCGTCGCCGGCGCCCAGGACGCCTGGCGCCGCGTGGTCGTCACCGCCGCCGAGCAGGGCATCCCCGCGCCCGGCTTCGCGTCGGCCCTCGCCTACTACGACGGCCTGCGCGCCAAGCGCCTCCCCGCCGCCCTGATCCAGGGCCAGCGGGACTTCTTCGGCGCCCACACGTACCACCGCACCGACAAGGAAGGCGCGTTCCACACCCTGTGGGCCGCCGACGGCCGCAAGGAAATCTCCGCCTAGTCCGCCGAGCGGGCCGGCCCTCCGGGGCCGGCCCACCACCCCGCTACGCCGAAGTGAGTCCCATGACCGCCGACCGCTCCCGCCTGCGCCCCGCCACCTGGGTGGCGCTCGCCCTCGCCGCGGCCTACACCGTCCTCGCCGTCGTCATCGGCGTCGCCCAGCTGACCCAGCTCGAGGACGGCGACCAGATGGGCACCCCACAGGTCCCCGACTGGCTCCTGGCCCTCAGCGGCATCTGGCTCCTCACCCTGATCGGCACCCTCGTCGCCGTAGCCGTCCTCAACCGCCAGATCCGCACGCTGACCGGCGCCCCCATCCGCCACTGGTCCACCCGCGTCTTCGTCGCCACGATCTTCGTCACCCTGCTGCTCCAGGGCACCCTCGGCCTCAACCAGCACGACACCACGATCCTGGTGACAACCATCCGCACCATCGGCGGCCTGGCGGTCCTGACCGGAATCGCCCGCGCCCGCGTCAAAGGCCCGATCGCCGACCGCACCCCCGAGCCAGCCGTCAACGCCTGATCACACGCTTCGCTCGCGGCTACTCGGCGAAGTAGTCGTAGGGCGCGACCGAGACTCCCTCGCTGACGGCGCGGGGGTCGTCCTCCGCCGCGTCGGGGTCGAGGTCGCCGGCCCACATCGAGCCCGTGGAGAAGATCGCGAAGCCCGGTTCGAAGCGGTGACCGATGCCGGTCGGCTCGCCGGCGTGGCCGCGGGCTGTCAGGTCGGCGACCACGTCGGCCAGGAAGCGGTCGGTGAGCTGGACGCCGTCGAAGTAGACCTGGTCGCCGCCGTGGGAGAGCTCCACGAGCTCCACTGTGTCGTCGGCGTGGTAGGTCAGGACCAGGAGCGGGTCGGTCTCGTAGACCGCGCGCAGCGAACGGCCCGGGTGGATCGGGGGCCCGATCCGGGACTCCACGACGGTGCGGGTGTCGCCGATCTTCGCCAGGGCGACGCCGACGCCGGGCAGGATCTCCATCGCGCGATCCTAGTGTCCTGAGTCAGTGGTTGATGTCTGACAGAAGAACATGTGTTTTCCGGCCAGACGCGATTGGCCCACGCTTGACACCCGACGCCGCAGAAAGTTGCGGGATGGCCGGTTTCGTCGCAATTTCGTGCCCCATGGCCAAAGCCCGCCACCCTTGCCACCCACTGCAAACGGATCAAAAACTCAGAACGCCGGCGCAGAACCTATGACAGGAACAGGTTCATCAGGTCGTCGACGTCCTGGCTGACCGGGGTCGTCCAGGCGTAGTGGGCCTTGTGGATGCGCAGGGAGACGATGCCGTGCAGGGAGACCCAGACCCGTTCGTGGAGGCGGGCGGCCTCGGCCGGGGTGATGCCGAGTTGGGCCTCCACCGCGGCGACGCCGGTTCTGGTGAGGGTTTCGACTGCCGGTTCGACGCCGAGGCGGTCGGCGCTTTCGAAGAGCAGTTGGTACAGGCCCGGATTGGCCAGGCCCCATTGCACGTACGCGTGGGCAGCGCGCCGGACGTCCTCGGCCGTGTTCATGGTCTGTTCCAGGGCCGTGAAGCCGTTGTCGAGGACGGCGGCGATGAGGGCGTCGACCGAGTCGAAGTGGGAGTAGATGGCAGGGGCGGTCACGCCGCAGGCACGGGCGACCGCGCGCAGGGACGGGACGGCCAGGGCGTGGTGCTCGGTCAGCATGGCGGTGGCCGCTTCGATGAGCCGGGTACGCAGATCTCCGTCGCTCTTCACAGGATCAATTTAACAGCTGTATAGTCGACTCGGGATTAAACACCTGTTTAGGAGATCACGATGAATGTCGAAGGTACAACGGTGCTGGTCACAGGCGCGAGCGGTGGGATCGGGGCGGAGTTTGCCCGGCGGTTCGCGCGGCGTGGTGCCGCGCGGGTCGTGCTGGTCGCCCGCAGCGAGGACAAGCTCGACGCCCTGGCCGCCGAGTTGAAGGGGACGACCGAGGCGATCCCGATCGTCGCGGACCTCGGGGTGCCCGGCGGGGCACAGCGGCTCGTGGCGGACGTGCGGACGCGGGGGCTGCGGATCGACACGCTCGTCAACAACGCCGGGTCCGGGAGTTACGGCGACTTCGCAGGGCTGGCGCCCGAGCGGATCGGCGCGGAGATGCAGCTCAACGTCGTGTCGCTGGTCGAGCTGACCCGGTTGTTCCTGCCCGAGCTGGTCGAGTCGGGACGGGGTGCGGTGGTGAACATCGCGAGCATCACGGCGTACCTTCCGATGTCGGGTATGGCTGTCTACGGGGCGACGAAGGCGTTCGTGCTCAGCTTCACCGAGGCCATCTGGCACGAGCTGCGCAAGACCGGGGTGACCGTGCTCGCCGTCTCCCCCGGGCCGACCACCAGCGACTTCCACCGCGTCGCCGACGCTCCGGAGAACGGCAACTTCGAGACCCCGCAGCAGGTGGTGGACACCGCGTTCCGCGCACTCGAGGGTTCCCGCCGGCCGCCGAGCGTGGTCTCCGGCCGCACCACCCGCTTCCAGAGCCGGGTCATCGGCCTGGTCCCCCGCCGCACCCGCATCACCCTCGGCGCCCGCGCGATGGCCTCCTGACAAACCATGGCCTCCTGACAAACCATGGCCGCCCGAAAAGCCGTGGCCGCCTGGAGAGGTCAGCGCTGGTAGCGACGGACGGCCGAGCGTTGCACGACCTTGAGGCCGCGAATGCCGTCCCGGGTGCTCATCCGGCCGCTGAGCAGCAACGCCTTGAGCTCCCACGTGCCGCTCTCCCTCGCCGTCCGGCCGAACATCGCGCCGGGGCAGGTGCTGGTCCGGCCGGCCGGGTCGGGGTAGCAGGGAGTCACGTACCACTCCGCGCCGGGCGCTCGGATCAGCACGACCAGCGTCTGATCGTCGGAGGCCTGCCTCGACAGCCGGACCGCGGGCTGGAGCCCGACGCGGACCCCCGCCGGAGCGAGCACCCGCAGCGGGCCGTCCGGTACGGATGCGGACGGCGACGGCGTCGCGGCGGGCAGGGAGGTCACCGTCACGGGTGGCTCGGCGGCCCGCGACTGCCAGTAGTGCCCGGCCAGCAGGAGGGCGAAGACCGAGGCGCCCGCCACCGTAGCCGCCACGCTGCGGCGGCGGCGGGCCGGAACCGTTCTGCGATGTCTCAAGAAGGGAGAACTCCTGTCACCGTGCCGCGCGGCACGCCTCCCTGGGCAACGGATCGATCATGGACACGGTGACGCGTCCGGGGCGGGGCAGAATGGGCGGGTGACAACGCTGGATGCCCTCGACGAGGTGCTGCGCGCGGCCGTCGAGGTCCGGGTGACGGACAACTTCGACGGCCAGGAGGTGGTGCGGACCCGCGACCGCGAGGTTCTGCGTACGTTGCGCGGGGCTCTTGCTGTGCGGTCTCTCACCGGCTTCGTGTGCATGTGCCACGGCGAGTTCGGGCTGGGGTTCTCGGACGCCGCCGGACGCTCGATCGCCCAGGTCGCCCTGCACGACGGGACCTCGCTGGACTGGCAGGGGTGGGGCGGCCAGGCGACGCTCGCCGACAAGTCGCTGATCGAGCAGTGGCTGACCGCCCAGGGTGCCGACGGGCCGGCGCGGCGGCAACGGGCGGCCGACGAGGCCCGGCGTGCACTCGACGATTGGCGGGCCGCGGCACCTTCCGCTGCGCACGGCACCGGCGGCTCGCTGGCCGAGCGACTGACCGCGGCGTACCCGGACCCGGTCGAGCGCGCCGCGGTGGTCCTCGCCTGGCACGGCTCGGGCACCGGGAGATGCACCGATTTCCCCGCCCACGAGGCCACACCCGAGCCGATTCTCGCCGCCATGCCGGTCGCCCATCTGATCCGGGCGCTGCAGGCGCATCCCGGCGACGCGCGGATGCATTCGGGGGCGGTGCGGCACCTGTGCGGCTTCAAGACCCGGCCGAACCAGTCCCGCGACCTCGGCAGGCTGCCCAGGGACGTACGGCAACGACTGCTCGCCTCGGCACGGGACTCGGGTGACGAGGACAAGCGCGATCGCGCCGAAAGGATGCTCGGCGCGAGATAGGGTGCGGGCGGTGCGAGCCGTGCGGGTGGTTCTGGTGGTGTGGACGGCGCTGACCGTCGGGGCGTTGCTGGCGCCGGTCGGGGCGCGGATCGGGTGGCAGTGGCACGGTGGGTTGCCGAGTGAGGTGCAGAGCCAGGCGATCATCGGGACCGTGGAGTTCACCCGGCACGAGCCACTGTCCGGCCCGGAGTATCCCGAGGACGAGGACGCCCGTACGTACTGGTTCACCGGCACCGACGAATACTCGGCCGGGTACCTGGAGGGCGATCTCGACGTGACCGATCTTGCCGCGGTGGCTGGGCGGCTCCGGGCGGAGGGCTGGCGGACGGGCGACCCGGACGGCGACGATCTCACCGCGGCCCTCGGCGACTGGCGGCTGACGGTGTGGCGGGCCGATCCCCGCTACGGCTCCCCCGGCCAGATCCGGATCGAGCGGGCCGAGCCGGTGGCGTCCGCGGTGCTGTCGGTGGTGTTCTGGCTGGGCGGGCTCGCGCTGGGCTGGGTCGTCGCGCGCCGGTCGACCCGCGCGAGGCTGGGCCTGGGTATCGCCGCCCTGGGCCTGCTCACGCTCCACACCTTGGTGGTCACCCCGACGCTGGTCTCCAACGTGGCACTGCAGTTCGGCACGGGGACGCCGGTCCAGTTGTGGGAACCGCTCATGTCGTTCTTCATCCGCCCGCTGACCCTGCTGGGTGCGGCGGCGGGCATCACCTGGCTGGTGAGCGGAAGCAGAATGAGGGCATGACTGACATTGGTGAGACGTTCCGGGAGTTGCACGTGGCCGGGACGTTCGTGCTGCCCAACGCGTGGGATACCGGGTCCGCGCGGTTGCTGGAGAGCCTCGGGTTCGCGGCGGTCGCGACCACGTCGTCGGGGCTGGCGGCGAGTCTCGGCAAGCGGGATCAGCAGGTGACGCGGGACGAGCTGGTCGCGCACGTGGCCGCGCTCACCGCCGCGGTCACGGTGCCGGTCAGCGTCGACGCGGAGCGGTGCTTCGAGGACGTGGCCGAGACGGTGCGACTGCTCGCCGACGCGGGTGCCGCCGGGCTCTCCATCGAGGACTACGACCCCGTCTCCGCCACGATCGACCCGATCGAGGTCGCGGCGGAGCGGGTGGCGGCAGCGACCGGAAGCGGTCTCGTGCTGACTGCCCGCGCGGAGAACCACCTCTACGGTCACGACGATCTCGACGACACCATCGCCCGGCTGCGGGCTTACCGGGAGGCCGGCGCCGATGTGGTGTACGCCCCCGGCCTGCGCGCTCCCGCCGACATCGCCCGCGTGGTGGCAGCGACGGACGCACCGGTCAACGTTCTCGCGGTGCCGGGTGCGCCGCCCGTTCCCGAGCTCGCGGAACTCGGCGTGCGGCGGGTCTCCACCGGCGGGGCGCTGGCGTGGGCGGCGTACGGTGCGCTTCGTGATGCCGCCCTTGAACTGCTCGAAAGCGGCACCACGACGTTCCGGAACCGCGCACTGACCGCTCAGGAAGTGGAGAGGGCCTTCGGGGCGCGCTGAGCGTTCTCGACCATGAGGGCGGCCATGTCGCCCGGGGGCAGCGGTTTGGCCATGTAGTAGCCCTGGCCGAGCCGGTAGCCCATCGCGCGGAGCCGTTCCATCTGCGCCTGCGTCTCGATGCCCTCGGCGACCGCGTAGAGGTTGAGGTATTCCGCGAGCTGCGCCACGGCGGCCGCGACCGCGAGCCGGCCGCGGTCCTCACCGTCGCAGATGCCGTCGACGAAGGACTTGTCGAGCTTCAGGACGTCGACCGGGAAGGCGCGCAGCAGGCTGAGACTCGAGGCGCCGGTGCCGAAGTCGTCGAGGGCGAGGCGTACGCCCATGTCGTGCAACGCCTGCAGGGTGTCGCGGTGCCGCCCGTCGACGACCGAGGACTCCGTCACCTCGATGACCAGGTTGACGGGGAGCAGCCCGTTCTCGGCGAGGACGGCGGCGACCTCGTCGACGAAACTGGTCTCGCGCAGCTGCCGCGCGGCGACGTTGACGTTGATCGAGCGGATCGCGAGGTCGCCGTACTGCGCGTGCCAGGCGGCGAGTTGCATGCAGGCCTCGCGCAGCACCCAGGAGCCGAGCGGGACGATCAGCCCGGAGCGTTCGGCGACCGGGATGAAGTCGCCGGGTGAGACGAAGCCGCGGGTCGGGTGGTGCCAGCGGACCAGGGCCTCCGCGCCCGACATCCGGCCCGTGGTGATGTCGAAGACCGGCTGGTAGGCGAGGTACAGCTCGTGGCGGATGAGGGCGTTGTGCAGTTCGCTGCCGAGCCGGGCGTGGTTGACGACGTCCTGGCGCATCCGGGGCTCGAAGCGGGTCCAGGACGCCTTGCCGGAGGCCTTCGCGGCGTACATCGCGATGTCGGCGTTGCGCAGCACCTCGTCGGCGCTGTCGCCGGGGCCGGCCAGGGCGACGCCGATGCTGGCGTTGGCGAGCAGCTGGTGCTCGCCGACCATGAACGGCACGGCGAGCGCGGCGAGGATCGTGGCGGCGGCCGCTTCGGCGGGGGCCGGGTCGTCGCCGTCGAGCAGCACCGCGAACTCGTCGCCGCCGAGGCGGGCGGGCAGGTGGGTGACCGCGCTGTGGTGCCGCAGCCGCTGGGCGACCTCGTAGAGGAGCTGGTCGCCGACCGCGTGTCCCATGGTGTCGTTGACCATCTTGAAGTCGTCGATGTCGACGAGCAGGACGGCGGCCGGATGGTGGGCGTCGAGGCGTTCGGCCAGCGCGGTACCGAACCGGGAGCGGTTCGCCAGGCCGGTGAGCGGGTCGTGCAGCGCGGTGTGGGTGAGCTCGGCCTGCTGGCGGCGGATCCCGGCGAGGAGCTGGTCGTTGGCGCGCAGCCCGAGCAGCTGGCGGGCCACGACGAACGCGGCGATCAGCACCGCGCCGATGATGACGACCCGCTGGTCCCAGCCGAGCTGGCGGGCGGAGACGAAGATGACCAGGGCCGCGGTGGCGACGACCGCCAGCTGCGGGAGCGCGTTGTAGAGCCGGCTCCCGCGGGTTGCCGCGGCGGCGGGCCGGGGACGGACGATGACCAGGTGCTGACGGTACGCGCCCAGGCACATCGACAGGCCCACGATCGGCCCCGCCAGCACCGACATCCAGAGCCGGCCCGTCTCACCGCCCGCGATCAGCAGGACGGCCACGCCGATGGCGGCGAGCGGGGTGATCGACAGGATGCGCAGCGCCACCGGGTCGACCGCGCTGGCGGGGCTCATCGCGGCCCGCCCGATGACCACGAGGGCGATCAGGCCGCCGACCCCGACGAGCGCGGCGCCGTGCTGGGTGACGTCGTCGGTGGCCGGTCCGGCGAGGTCGAGGATGACGTACCAGAAGATCAGGCCGCCGGCGACCGCCACGGTCAGGTGGTCGAGGGTGACCTGCGCCCAGGCCAGCGCCGACCGGTGCTCGCGGGGCAACAGCATGAACGACAGGACGAAGAAGACCACGCCGAGGACCTGCGGCGCGGCCACCAACGGTGACAGGCCCGGGTCGTTGTTGGCGATCGCGAAGCTGACGGTGGCACCGATGCCGACACAGAGCGCCGAACGGGACACCATGCGCCAGAAGCCCCGGATCGGCCGCGCCACGACGATCATCGAGCCGATCTTCCAGCACGCGAAGAAACCCGCGGCCAGCGAGACCGGGCCGCCCGCGTACCCGATGCGCATCGGGCCCGGGGCGCCCAGCAGCAGCCACACGAGCACCCCCGCCACGGCGAGCACCGCCGTGAGCACCGGAAACACCCCGGGAAGGGGTTGTTTCGGCGCCCGGCGGCGGTGTGCCCGCGTGGCAGGTGCGGTCATGGGGCGTACAGCTCCGTCCGTCTCGGTCCTGGCTAGTACCAGTCGGCCGAAACGTCACAAAGCTGAGCGAACCGTCACCCCTTGAGCGCTGCGCTGACCACCGCCTTCGCTTCCTCCTGGATCCGGGCGAGCGCTTCCGGGCCCTTGAACGACTCAGCGTAGATCTTGTAGACGTCCTCGGTGCCGGACGGGCGGGCGGCGAACCAGCCCGATTCCGTGGTCACCTTCAGGCCGCCGATCGACGCGCCGTTGCCGGGGGCGGTGGTGAGCACGGCGGTGATCGGCTCGCCGTCGAGCTCCTTGGCGCTGACCGCGGACGAGGACAGCTTGCCGAGCACGGCCTTCTCGTCGGGGGTCGCGGGGGCGTCGATCCGGGCGTACGCCGGGGAGCCGAACTTGCTCGTCAGGTCCCCGTAGTGCTGGCTGGGGGTCCGTCCCGTGGTCGCGAGGATCTCGGAGGCGAGCAGGTCGAGCAGGATGCCGTCCTTGTCGGTGCTCCACGGGCTGCCGTCGCGGCGCAGGAACGAGCCGCCGGCGCTCTCCTCGCCGCCGAAGCCGACCGAGCCGTCGAGCAGGCCCGGCACGAACCACTTGAAGCCCACCGGCACCTCGTCGAGGCGGCGGCCCAGGTCGGCGGCCACGCGGTCGATCATCGAGGAGGACACCAGGGTCTTGCCGATGGCCGCGCTCGAGGGCCAGTCGGTACGCACCCGGAAGAGGTAGTCGATGGCGACGGCCAGGTAGTGGTTGGGGTTCATCAGCCCGGCGTCGGGGGTGACGATGCCGTGCCGGTCGGCGTCCGCGTCGTTGCCGGTGGCGAGCTGGAAGCGGTCCTTCTGCGCGATCAGGCTGGCCATCGCGTACGGCGACGAGCAGTCCATCCGGATCTTGCCGTCCCAGTCCAGCGTCATGAACCCGAACGTGGGGTCGACGTTCGGATTGACCACGGTCAGATCGAGGCCGTAGCGGGAACCGATCTCACCCCAGTACGCCACCGAGGCCCCGCCGAGCGGGTCGGCGCCGATCCGGACACCCGCCGCGCGGATGGCCTCCATGTCGATCACCGAGCCGAGATCGTCGACGTACCCGGCGAGGAAGTCGTACCCCGTGACCAGGTCCGACCTGCGCGCGCGGTCCGCGCTCACCCGGCGTACCTCCTTGAGGCCGCCCGCGATGATCTGGTTGGCGCGATCCTGGACCCACTTGGTGGCATCGGTGTCCGCCGGGCCGCCGTTCGGCGGGTTGTACTTGAAGCCGCCGTCGTCGGGCGGGTTGTGCGAGGGCGTGACGACCACGCCGTCGGCGAGCCCCGAGGTGCGACCCTTGTTGTAGGTCAGGATCGCGTGCGACACGGCGGGGGTCGGGGTGTAGCCGTCCCGGCTGTCGATCAGCACCTTCACGTCGTTGGCGGCGAAGACCTCCAGCGCGGAGATCGTCGCCGGCTCGCTGAGCGCGTGCGTGTCACGGCCGATGAACAGCGGGCCGTCGGTGCCCTGGGCCTTGCGGTACTCCACGATCGCCTGGCTGGTCGCGAGGATGTGATCCTCGTTGAACGCGGTGCGCAGGCTGGAGCCGCGGTGCCCGGAGGTGCCGAAGGCGACCCGCTGCGCGGTGACCGAGGGGTCGGGATGCCCGGTGTAGTAGCTGAGGACGACCCGGGGAACGTCGATAAGGTCGCGGGGCTCGGCGGGAGTGCCGGCGCGTGGGTTCACGGACATCGAGGTCCTCCTGGAGGGTGCGTGGAACTGCCCGGGATCGTATCCTCGCCCCTACCCGGGCACCGCGATCGGTAAGCCGCCACGCGGGGATTGAACCTTTACCGGGGAAGATCCGAACTACTTGCTGTGACACGCGTTCGTGCGGCCTGGAGCCGTTTGTCGGTGCTGGTGGTGCTGGCGCTCGCCGCGCTGGTGCTGCCCGCTGCCCCCGCCAGCGCGCATGCCGCCCTGCTGAACGCCGTTCCGGAGCCGGGGAGCGTCGTCGGCACGGCACCCGCCGAGATCGTCGTGCGGTTCAGCGAGTCGATCTCCGTGGTCGAGGGGCGCACCCAGGTGCTCGCCCCGGACGGCAAGCGGATCACCGGTGAGGTCAGCGCGGAGGGCCCGCTGCTGCGGATCAAGGTCCGGCACGCCGGTCAGCCGCTCGGGACGTACCTGGTCAGCTATCGGATCATCTCCGCCGACAGCCACCCCGTCGGCGGGGCCATGACGTTCTCGGTGGGCGCGCCGTCGGCCCGGCCGGCCGAGGCCGACCCCACCAAGATCCATCCATCGGTCGCGGTCGCGGTCCCCACCGGCAAATTCCTCGGGTACGCGGGCCTGACGCTGATCATCGGCCCCGCGCTGCTCCTCGCGCTGCTGTGGCCCCGGCGGCTGTCCCGGCGCGGCCCGATCCGGCTCGCGCGTGCCGGGCTCGTCCTGACCGGCGTCGCGACCCTGGCCGGGCTCTGGACCCAGGCGCCGGCCGCCAGCGGGGCGCCGCTGTGGGACGTGTCCGTGCCCGAGCTCGCCGACGTGCTGGGCAGCGGTTACGGCCTCACCCTGCTCGCCCGGCTGGCCGTGCTCGCCGTGGTCGCGGTCCTCATCCCGCCGGTGCTGCGTGGGGACTCGGCCCGGTGGCGTTCGGCCGCCCTGGTGGTGCTGGGGCTGGGCGGGCTCGCCACGTGGCCGTTGACCGGGCATGCCGGGGAGTCGCCGCTGCGTGGGGTGATCGTCGCCGCGGACGTCGTACACATGGCGGCCATGGGGGTCTGGATCGGCGGGCTGGTGACGCTGTCGGTGTTCCTGCTGCGTCAGGCGCACCCGCGGGTGCTGGGGCGGATCCTGCCGGCGTGGTCGCGGTGGGCCGCACTGTCCGTGGTCTGGCTGGTGGGCGCGGGCGTGGTGCAGGCCGTCGTGCAGGTCGGGTCGGTGGGCGCGCTGTGGTCCACGGCGTACGGAAAACTTCTGCTCGGCAAGGTTCTGATCCTGGTCATGGTTCTCGGGGTGGCCGCCCTGGCCCGGCGCTTCGTGCAGCGCTCCGAGGTCGTCACGGCCGGGCCGGGCAGGCTGCGGCGCTCGGTCGGCATCGAGGTCGCCGCGACCGTCGTGGTGCTCGGGCTCAGCTCGGTGCTGGTGCAGACCACGCCGGGGCGCAGCGTCACCGCCGACAGCGCGCGGACCACCGAGAAGGGCGTGTCGGCGACCCTCACCTCCGGCCTGTTCACCCTGCAGTACTACGTCTACCCGGTCGAGCTCGGCGAGAACAACACCGTGCACGGCTTCACCTACACCCCCGAGGGCAAGCCGCTGGTCGCCGAGGAGTGGACCGTCACCACCCGGCTGCGTGACCAGGACCTCGAACCCGTCTCCGAGCCGATGCTGCCGCTGCCCCCTCGCAACGACGCGGTCGGCGCCCTGACGTTCCCGTTGCCCGGAACGTACGACATCACGTTCACCGTGCGGACCACCGACATCGATCAGGCGACCGTCCGTACGACGATCACGGTCCCGCAGGTTCGATCGCGCCCCTGACTGGGCAGGAAGAGGGCTTCCTCGATACCGGGAGGCCCCAGTGCACGTCTCTGTCATCGGCAACCCGGACGACTCGGTGGTCGTCGCCCTGCGCGGCAACCTCGACCTCGGCAACGGCACCGTCCTCGACACCACCCTCGCCCAGATCCTCGACCGGCCGGTCCCCCGCGTCGTGGTGGATCTGTCCGGCGTCGACTTCTGCGACTCCACCGGGCTCAGCTCGCTCATCGTCGCCCACAAACGGGCCGAGGCCGCCGGCGGCTGGTTCCGGCTCGCCGCCCCCAGCAGCTGGCTGCGGGGCCTGCTCGACACGGTGGGCCTCGGTATCGCGTTCACGATCTACCCCACGGTGGCCGACGCACTCGCCGGGTAGGGTCTCGGCGTGCTCATCCTGCTACCACCCTCCGAGGGCAAGACCGCTCCCGCCGCCGGGGAACCCGCCGACCACAACGACCTCTGGCTGCCGAAACTCGCGACCGCCCGCAAACGGGTGCTCACCCGGCTCGTCGCGCTCAGCAAGCGGACCAGTGCCCGGGCCGTCGCCGAGTCGCTCGGCACGCTCGGGCTCAGCGACGGGCAGCGCGGCGAGCTGGAGCGCAACGCGGCGCTTCTCACGGCACCCGCCGCTCCGGCCGCTCAGGTCTATTCCGGGGTGCTCTACGAGGCCCTCGATCACGCCACGCTGCCCGATGACGCGCGGGGCTGGGTCGACGAGCGGGCCGTCGTGTTCTCGGGGCTGTGGGGTGTTGTGCGGCTCACCGACCGGATTCCCGCGTACCGGTGCTCCGCCGGCGTCGCGCTGCCGGTGATCGGGGGGCTCACGCCGTACTGGAAGAACAGCCTGACCCGCGCCCTGCCGCAGGATGATCTTGTTCTTGACCTGCGCAGCGGAGCATATGCCGCGATGTGGACACCGGGCTCGTCGTCACTGGCGCTGCGGGTGCTGCACGAGCGGGTCGTCGACGGCGTGCCGAAGCGCTCGGTGGTCAGCCACTTCAACAAGGCCACCAAGGGCCGGATGGTACGCGCCCTGGCGCAGGCCGGCGTCACTCCGCGTACGGTCGACGAGCTGATCGTTGCCCTGCGTGACCTCAAGTGGACGGTCGAGGAGCGGCCGGTCGCGGCCGGCCGCCCCCGTCAGGCTGACGTCATCGTGCGCGAGCTCTAGTTCTTACTGCGCTGCGAGGATGTCCACGACGAAGCGCAGGTCACCGGCCGGCTGACCACCGGTCGGGTTCTCGCCGTAGCCGAGCTCGGCGGGGATGTCGAGCTGCACGCGGCTGCCCACCGGCACCCCGACCAGGCCCTGGTCCCAGCCCTTGATCAGCTGACCGGCACCGACCGGGAAGACCGCCGCCTCGCCGCGGTCCCAGGACGAGTCGAACTGCTTGCCGTTGGCGTAGGTCACCCCGATGTAGTTGGCCTGGATGGTCTGCCCGGCTGCCACGGCCGGGCCCTTGCCCACGATGATCGGCGTGACGACGAGCTTGGTGAGCCGGCCACCGGTGCCCGCCTTGACCACGGGCTTCTGCTGGAGCGCGGGGTCCACTGCGGCCTGCGGCGGGGCACTGGCCTGCGGCGCGGGCTCAGTAGCCTGCGGTGCCGCTTCGCTGGGCGCCTCGGCCACGGGAGCCGAGGCAGCAGGCGCGGCGGCGCTTGTCGTCTTGTCGTCGTCGGACACCTGGATGCCGATGAAGACGGCGACCAGCACCACGATCACGGCCACTCCGGCGAGTGCGCCCGTGAGCGCCTGGCCACGACGCTTGCTGGCGGTCTTGTCCTGGACACTCATTGTGTTCTGGATTCTCCTGTCGGATCGGAACACCCCGGAAACTTCGGACACGGTACTCGCCTTACGGACAAGACCCCCGCCGGAACCGCCGCGGTTACTCATTTCGCTCTATTGCATCACTCACGGAAGGTGAGACGGTGTACCGGCCCAGCCAACAGCAACGCTCGGCGTAGCGCTTTTTCACCGGGAGGGTTCGGTTGCCGGACGACGGCCGTACGACAGGTCGCCAGCCACAGCCCGGGGGTGGATACAACTTTCGGGCCGGTGGGCGCCGTAATGCCGTACCCCCGGAACTGCTCGAGGCTCGGTCCAGGCGTCACTCCGAGTGGCTCCTGCCCGCCGCGGTGATCCTCGCCGGGGTGCTGGTCGTGGTCGCGATCGGCTTCATCGTGAGCCGCTCGATCCGTAACGACGAGCCCGCGGCCGTGGCACCCGTGCAGCCTCCCGCGCTCGGCGAATTCCCGGCGACCCCGGGCAACCAGTTCCCGATCCCGCTGGCCAGCGACTCCGCCTCCCCGTCCCCGTCGCCGCCGCCCTCCTCGCCCAGCCCGTCGGCGAGCCGCACCACGCAGCCGTCGCGCAAGGAGCGGCCCAGCGAGTCCCCCGGGTCGGTCAGCATCGCCCGCACCGGGATCTCGCGCAACGTCGACCTGACCGCCGAGGGCAGCCGCGACTGGGTGCACTGGGGTGAGCAGAGCACGTTCTCGCTGGAACGCAAGTCCGACGGCGCCTTCCAGATCCTCGAGGGTGCCCCCACCGCGCCCCGGTTCCGGCACGGGCTCAGCCCGCAGCGGTTCAGCTGGACCGGCGGCGCCCCGGTGGACCACTCCGACGGCACCCCGACCGGCATCCGCACCTGCGACAAGGGCAACGGCTTCACGATCTCCGCCCCGGCGACCACGTCGACGCGCACCCTGAAGATCTACGCCGGTGCCCGCGGCGCCCGCGGCAAGCTCACCGCGAAGCTCTCGGTCGGCGGCGCCTCCGCGACGTCCACGTTCACCGAGCAAAGCAACAATCTGGCGACCACCGCGTTCGTGATCACCTACAAGGCACCGAAGAACGGCAAGATCAACCTCAGCTGGATCACAGACGCGTCGTTCGACGACGACTGCGGCGGCGTGGCCCTGGAAGCGGCAACGCTGCGGTAAAGGGGGCACGGTGTTCGCCGGGTGGGGTTCATGGGTGGCGCGACTGCGCTGGTCGGTGCTGGCCACCGCGATCGTCGCGGTCACGGCCGCCGGGGTGTGGGGCCTCGGCGTGTTCGGCCAGCTCTCCGAGGGCGGCTACAACGACCCCGGCGCCGAGTCGAGCCGCGCGGCCGACGCCGTCCGGCAGGAGCTCGGCGCCCGCGGCGGCGACCTGATCGCCGTCTACCGGCCGCTCACCGGCACCATCGACGACGCCACGCTCGGCAAGCGCATCGAGGCGAGACTCGGCTCCCTGCCGCGTTCCGCGGTGTCACAGACGGACGGTTACTGGCCGGGCCACAACAAGCAGTACGCGTCCGCCGACGGCCGCAGCGCCGTCGCCGTGATCACCCTCGCCGGTGAGGACGACGGCGCAAAACTGTCGTCCTACCGCGACATCTCGGACACCCTGGGAGTGCCCGGCACCAGCCTGCAACTGGCCGGAGGTGCCCCCCTTCAGGACGCCTCCGCCTCCCGCTCGACCGACGATCTCGCCTTCGCCGAGGCCATCTCCCTGCCGATCGTGCTGGTCCTGCTGCTGTTCCTCTTCGGCTCCCTGGTCGCCGCGTCCCTGCCGGTCCTGGTCGGCGGCTGCGCGGTCCTCGGCTCGCTCGGCGTGCTGCACGCGATCGCCGCCCACCACGACGTCAACTCGTTCGCCGTGAACGTCGCCAGCCTGCTCGGCCTCGGCATGGCGATCGACTACGGCCTGTTCATGGTCGGCCGGTTCCGCGAGGAGCTCGAAGCCGGTCACACCCCCGCCGAGGCGGTCTCCCGGACGGTCGCCACCGCCGGGCGTACCGTCCTCTTCTCGGCCTCGCTGCTGATGATCGCCCTCGCCGGCCTGTTGCTCTTCCCCCAGGGCTTTCTCAAGTCCCTCGCCTACGGTGGCCTCGCCGCCGTCGCCCTCGCAGCTCTGCTGTCCCTCACCCTGCTGCCCGCCCTCCTGGCCGTCCTCGGCCCCAGAATCAACAAGCTGCCGGTACGCCTGCCGCGCCGTAACCGCTCCTCCATGTGGGCGAAACTCGCCGGCGTGGTCCTGCGCCGCCCGGTCCTGATCGCCCTGCCGATCCTCGCGGGCTTGCTCGTCCTCGCCGCCCCCGTCCGCGGTGTCCACTTCGGCGAGAACGACGAACGCGTCCTGCCCGCCGGCGACCCGGCCCGCCAGGCGGTCGAGACCCTGAAGACGGATTTCCCGGCCCTGAGCAGCTCCGGCGTCCTCGTCGTCCTGCACGGCGAGAACGGCGCGGCCCCCAGCTCCTCAGGAGCGGCGGCCTTCGAGGCCCGCATCGCCAAGGTCCCGGGCGTCACCGCGGTCACCCCCGCCGGCACCGGCGGCGCGGTGGTCACCTGGACCGCCACCCTCACCGCCACGGACCCGTTCAGCGACACCGCCCGCGACGCCGTCCACGCCATCCGCGACCTGCGCCCACCCCTGGACGCCGAACTCCTGGTCGGTGGCACCACCGCCCGCAACATCGACAGCCTCACCGCCATCGGCGACCGGCTCCCCCTGATGGTCGCCCTGCTCGCCGGCGCCACCCTGATCCTGATGTTCCTGGCCTTCGGCTCGGTCCTGCTCCCGATCAAGGCCGTTCTCATGAGCGCCCTCAGCCTCAGCGCCACCTTCGGCGTCCTCGTCTGGATCTTCCAGGACGGCCACGGTGCCGGCCTCCTGAAGGTCACCCCGGCCCCGCTGGAAGCCGGAATCGTCGTCCTGATGGCCGCCGTCGTCTTCGGCCTCTCCACCGACTACGAGGTCTTCCTGCTCTCCCGCATGGTCGAAGCCCGCACCCACGGCGCCACCACCGCCGAAGCCATCACCACCGGCCTCTCCCGCACCGGCCGGGTGATCAGCGCGGCAGCCCTCCTCCTCATCGTGGTCACCGGAGCCTTCGCCCTGAGCTCGGTCACCACCATGCGCTTCGTCGGCATCGGCATGATCACCGCCCTCTTCCTCGACGCCACCGTCGTCCGCATGCTCCTGGTCCCCGCCGTCCTCACCCTGATGGGCGACGCCGCCTGGTGGGCACCCGGCCCCCTCAAACGCCTCCAGCAACGCGCCGGCCTGGCGGAGACGGACGACCTCCCGACTCCCGCCGGCCCCGCCCTTTCCGCCCTTTCCGCCCTTTCCGCTGGGCCTGCCCTTTCCTCTGGGCCTGCCGTCCCCGCCTTTTCCGCTGGGCTCGCCGACGCCGGGCCGGTTCTTCCCGGCGGGCGGCACGCCGCCCCCTCCGGCCTGACCCCGTCGTTCCAGCACGCCACTGCCCTGCCCGCCCGGCCCAGCTGGGACTACCCGCCCCAGCCGTCCGGTGGCCTGCCCATCGCCGGCTCCGCCCCCGGCTTCTCATCCACCGCAGCCACCCTGCCCGCCGCCACCTCCGGCCTACCCCATGCCGCTTCTGACCTGCCGCGCGCGGGCTCCGGGCTGCCGCGCGCGGGGTCTGAGCTGCCGCGCGCGGGGTCCGCTCCCATGCCCGACATGCCGTTCGCGGGGTCCGCGCCACGCCCCCGCACCCCCCGCGTCGTACTCGATCAGCAGCCCTCCAACACCCCCCGGCAGCCCTCCGAGGCTCCCCGGCAGCTCGACGCACCACCGTCACGCTGGGAGCTCACCGCCGCCCCCGGCACGGGCGCCCCAGCCGGCACCGACACGACCCGCGAACTCGGCCGGGTCAGAGGTGACGAAACCGACAGCACCGTCGTTTTCCGCCTCCCCGGCATGCCCGACCCGCGCCCCCGCCCCGATCCGGCATCCTGAGACCCGGCGGACCCACCGCGCCGCGCGTCGCCGGAAGCGCGCCCCATTGGCACCCCGGCGCCCGAAACGGTTATCGTGGCCCGCCGGGCGGCGTGCGCCGCTTCTACCGAAACGGGACTGGGATGACCGCGACAGCTGACGAGACCGCCGCAGCACCACAGGTGTCAGCGCCACCGCAACCAGACCCCCATCACGCAGACCCACAGCCGGCCCCGGGCATGCGGCCCGCCTCGGACGAACAGCCGGCCCCGGGCATCGATCCGGAGCGGCTCGCGCTGTGCATCGCGGTGATCGCCGAGGCCGAGGCGCTGGAGCCGGAGCACCCCGACGCCGTCGCCGTCCGCCGGGCCACGGCCGCGCTGTTCAAGACGACGAAACTGCAACGCCGCCGGGAGCGCCGTGACGCGATCCTCGCGCATGACAACGCCGTCACCGCGGCGACCGCGACCGGGGCGCCGTCGCGGATCGACGACGAGACCGCCGGGTTGCCGCTGGCCACCGCCACCGAGGCGCAGACCGCGGGCGTGCTGCGCCAGCCCCGGGGTTGCTACATCTGCAAGCAGCGCTACGTCGAGGTCGACCGGTTCTACCACCAGCTCTGCCCGGCCTGCGCGGCGAAGAACAGGGCCCGCCGGGACGCCCGCACCGACCTGACCGGCCGCAGCGCGCTGCTCACGGGTGGCCGGGCCAAGATCGGCATGTACATCGCGCTGCGGCTGCTGCGCGACGGTGCGCACACCACCATCACCACGCGGTTCCCGCATGACGCGGTGCGCCGGTTCTCGGCCATGCCCGACAGCGCGGACTGGCTGCACCGGCTGCGGGTGATCGGCCTCGACCTGCGTGACCCCGCCCAGGTGGTCGCGCTCGCCGACTCGGTCGCCGCCCGGGGACCGCTCGACATCCTGATCAACAACGCTGCCCAGACCGTACGCCGCTCCTCCGGCTCCTACGCCGCGATCGCGGCAGCAGAGTCGGCGCCGTTGCCGGAGGGCCCGCTGCCCGACCTCGAATACCTCGGCGGCGGCCACTCGGCGGACGCGCACCCCCTGTCGCTGACCGGCACCGACGCGGAGCATCCCGGCATGCTCGGCGGGCCCGCTTCCACCGCCACGTTCGCGCCGCACGCGTTGACGGCGCTCGCTCTCACCGGTGGTTCCGCCACCGCCGAGCGGGTGGCGGCGCTGACCGCGATCGACGCCGGCGGCCTGGTGCCCGATCTCGCCCCGACCAACAGCTGGAGCGACAAGGTCCACGAGGTCGGCGCATTGGAGCTGCTCGAGGTGCAGCTCTGCAACGTGACCGCGCCGTTCATCCTCGTCAGCCGGCTGCGCGAGGCGATGACGAAGTCGAGTTTCCCGCGCCGCTACGTGGTCAACGTGTCCGCGATGGAGGGCATCTTCAACCGCGGCTACAAGGGTGCCGGGCATCCGCACACCAACATGGCCAAGGCGTCGCTGAACATGCTGACCCGCACCAGCGCCGACGACATGTTCACCGACGGCATCCTGATGACCAGCGTGGACACCGGCTGGATCACCGACGAGCGCCCGCACCCGACGAAGATGCGCCTGGCCGACGAGGGCTTCCACGCCCCGCTCGACCTGGTCGACGGCGCGGCCCGGGTGTACGACCCGATCGTGCGTGGCGAGGCGGGCGAGGATCTGTACGGCTGTTTCCTCAAGGACTACGCCCCCGTCGCATGGTGAGCGCCGTCCCCGGCGATCTTCCCGTCGTGCGGGAGTTGTCGCGTACCCGGGACGGCAGACGCTGGCTCGCCGCCCTGCCTCAGCTGATCGACGAGGTCTCGGACGCCTTCGGCCTGGTCCTGGGCCCACCCCTGCGCGGCGGCTCGTGCAGCTGGGTCGCGCCCGCCACCCTCGCCGACGGCACCGCGGTCATCCTGAAGATCGGCTGGCCCCACCGCGAGATGTACGCGGAGCCCGCCGCGCTGCGCCTCTGGGACGGCCACGGCGCCGTCCGGCTCTTCCGTCACGACCCGGCACGCCACGCCCTGGTCCTCGAGCAGTGCCTGCCAGGCGAGCAACTCGGCGCCCGGATCATGGCGCCGGCCGACGCCTTGCGCATCGGCGCGGGTGTCCTGCGCAAACTGTGGACGGCGGGCGTCCCCGAGAACCGCGCGGCGCTCCCCGCCGACCCGGCGACGATCGAGTCGCTCGTGGACGTGGCCGGCGACTGGGGCGACCTGGTCACCGAGCGGATGACCCGGCTCCGGCCGGCGTACGATCCGGGCCTGGTCGCGGAGGGCGCCCGTCTCCTGCACGACCTGCCCGCCTCAGCCCCTCGCGAGGTGGTCCTGCACGGCGACTTCAACCCCGGCAACATCCTGTCGTCGGGCGACGGCTGGGTGGCGATAGATCCCAAACCGTTGATCGGCGACCCCGCCTACGACGTGGCACCCCTGCTCAACCAGATCGCCGACCCGTACGCCACTGCGGACCCGGCACGAACCCTGCGCGACCGGATCGCCTTGCTCGCCGCCGAACTGGATCTGGACCGCTCCCGCATCGCGGCCTGGGCCGCCGCCCGCAAGGTCGAATCGGCCCTCTGGCGCACCCACCACGACCGCGAGGCGGACGGCGCCGCCGATCTCGCCACCGCGGCGCTGCTCGCCGGCCTCTACTGACCATCTGCTTCACCATCAGCCGGCACCGCTGACTCCCCGCGGATCAGCCATTGACAGGTGGCAATGTTAGCGCAATCATTCAGAAACTTCGCCGCAACACCGATCGGCGCTTCCCCATCGGTGGTGATGTTAACGATCACATAGTCACCAATCAATGCCGTGGAATGTGGAGGCACCATGCCCGGATCACGAAGGTTACGCTGGATCATGGCCCTGACCGGCCTGTTCGCCGTGCTCGTGGGCGGCCTCGCCGGGCCCCTGCCGGCGGCGGCCGCGACCACGCTCGTCTACGCGACGTTCAAGGGTGACGCGGCCGCCGACGAGGAACTGTGGATCTACCAGTCGACGAACGGCGGCACGAGTTACAGCACCCTCGTGGACACCAATTTCCGCGGCCCGACCGGCGTACTGCGCGACCCGAGCATCCTGAAGTACAACGGCAAGTACTACGCGGCCTACACCGTGCAGTCCTGGACGACGAACTCGACGTACTTCGCCATCGCCTCCAGCACGAATCTCAGCACCTGGACCAATATCGCGACCATCAACTCCGGCATCGCGAACACGCAGTACACCTGGGCCCCCGAGTTCTACGTCGGCGACGGCGGCGTGAAGATCATCGCCAGCGTCGGCGCGACGACCTGCACGGCCTGCTTCCGGCCCTACGTCTACACCGCACAGAACACCGCGCTGACCTCGTGGAGCGGCCCCGCGCAGATGTGGGGCCTCGGCACCAACCACATCGACACGTTCGTCGTGAAGTCCGGCAGCACGTGGCACGCGTTCACCAAGAACGAGACCACGAAATACATCGAGCACTGGACCACGACCGCCAACCTCACCGAGGGCTGGGTCAACAAGGGCACCCTCTGGGCCTCCGGATACGAGGGTCCCTCCCTGGTACGCCTGGACAACGGCAGCTGGCGCATCTACGTCGACAAGTACACCAACGGCGGCGTCTGGACGGCGACCAGCACCGACCTGAACACGTGGACCGGCCTGAGCGCGGTCACCTGCTCCGGCTGCCGCCACGGAACGGCGATCGCGAAATGAGGCGCCGCGGATTCCTGACCCTGGCCGGCGGGGCGGCCGCCGGAGCCCTCGCAGGCCCGGGAGCAGCGCAGGCCGCGACCTTCACGGCGTACGTGATGGCTTATTTCACCGAGTCACCCACCATGAGTGGCGCGAACTACGGCCTGCACCTGGCAGTGAGCTCCGACGGCCTGAAATGGACCCCGCTGAACCAGAACAAGCCGGTCGCCACCCCGACCCAGGGCAGCCTCGGCCTGCGTGATCCTTTCATCCTGCGCAAGCAGGACGGCACCTTCGTGGTGCTGGCCACCGACCTCAACGGCACGGACTGGTCCTACCAGAGCCAGTACCTGCACGTCTGGGACTCCACCGACCTGCGGTCCTTCCGCAACTACCGGCTGCTCAAGGTGCACTCGCTGGCCACGCACGCCTGGGCGCCCGAGGCCTACTGGGACGCGTCCCGTGGCCAGTACGCGGTCGTGTACTCCGCCGTCGTCGGCGGCCACAACGTCCTGCTGAGCAACTACACCAGCGATTTCGTCACCGCCGCGGCACCACAGACCTTCTACGATCCAGGTTACGACGCGATCGACGGCACCTTCGTCACCGTCGGCGGCGTCAACTACATGTACTACAAGAACAACACCAACAGCACTCTCCTGGGTACGCGCTCCAGCAGCCTGAACCCGGGCTCCTTCAGCGTCTACACCTCGGCGATCACCCCGGGCCGCGGCGTCGAGGCACCCCAGATCGTGAAGTCGAACACCGCGAACACCTGGTACATGTGGGGCGACACGTGGAGCCCCAACGGCCGGTTCTTCTGCTGGCAGACGAGCGACATCGCCTCCGGTTCGTGGACGCTGCTCAACGACCGGGCGTACACTCAGCCACTGAACTCCAAGCACCTGGGCATCACGCCGATCACTGCCGCCGAGCTCTCCGGCCTGACCGGCACCTGGGGCACCCCGGCCTGGAACAGGATCAAGTCCTACAACTTCCCGGACCGCTACCTGCGGCACGCGAGCAACGTCGGGCGCATCGACCCGTACCCGTTCGACCCGTACCAGGATCAGCAATGGACGATCGTCCCGGGCCTGGCGGACCCGGCGGGCATCTCCTTTCGCTCGGTCAACTTCCCGACGATGTACCTGCGCCACTCCGCGTACGCGATGGTCCTCAACGCCAACGACGGCAGCAGCACCTTCAACGCCGACGCCACGTTCTACCGGAGCGCCGGCTTCGCGGACTCGACCTGGACCTCTTTCCGCTCCTACAACTACCCGGACCGCTACCTGCGGCATTCCAACTACGTCCTGCGCATCGACCCGATCACGAGCAGCTCGGCCACCACCGACAAGCAGGACGCGACGTTCCAGATCGGCTACTGACGCCCCGCTCGCCTCCCACTCTAGCCAAGACTTCTTGGCCAAGATACCTTGGCTAGATGCGGAGAGAGATCACCGACCCTCAGGCGCTGCGCGCGCTCGCCCACCCGATCCGCCTCAAGCTGCTGGAACTGCTCACGGTCGACGGGCCCGCCTCCGGGCGGGCCCTGGCCGGCCGCACCGGCGAATCCACCGCCTCGGTCAGTTACCACGTCGCCCAACTGGCAAAATGGGGCCTCGTCGAACCCGCCCCCGACCTCGCCCACGGCCGCGAACGCCCCTGGCGTGCCACCAGCCGCGGCATCACCTGGTCGGCAACCGGCGACGGCTCTCCCGAATTCGCCGCCGCCTCCCGCGCCCTGCGAGAACAGTTCGTCGCCCACCGCCTCGCCGTCCTCGAGGCCTACCAGCGCCATGAGTCCACCTTCGCCCCCGACTGGCAGGAAGCCGCCTGGGTCGGCGAGGACATCGGCTACCTCACCCCCGCCGAACTGGTCGAGGCCACCGAGCGCATCAAGGCGGTCATCCAGTCCTACACAGACCCCGGCCGCCCACGCCAGGAGACCGCCCGCCAGGTCGCCTTCTTCGGGTACGCCGTCCCGGTCCCCGAGGACCAACCCGCATGATGCGTACGCCCGGACTCCTAGCACTCTTCACCGCCAAACTCATCTCCACCTTCGGCTCCTGGCTCACCCTGCTGGCCCTGCCCTGGTTCGTCCTCGTCACCACCGGCTCCCCGGTACGCATGAGCCTCGTCCTCACCGTCGAATTCCTCGGCGTCGCCCTGCTGGGCCTCCCCAGCGGCAAAGTCGTCGCCCGCCTCGGCGTACGGCGCACCATGCTGATCTGCGACGCGGCCCGCGCCCCACTGATGGCCCTGGTCCCACTCCTGCACCTGCTCGGCTGGCTGACCCTCCCGGCCCTGCTCGCGGTCTCCTTCGGCCTGGGCGCCTTCACCACCGCCTACGTCTCCTCGCAGCGCCTGATCCTGCCCGAACTACTCGCCACCCCCGACCCCCTACTCGCCACCCCCGACCCACTGCACGGCACCAGCGAACCCCTGCACGCCACCCCCGACCCGCTGCTCGCCACCCCCAACCCGCTGCACGGCACCAGCGAACCCCTGCTCAACGCCGCAGGCATCGATGAGGCCCTGCTCGCCCGCGCCAACAGCCTCGTTGACGCCGCGACCCGGATCGCCGCCCTCGCCGGCCCCGCTCTCGGCGGCCTGCTGATCGCCCTGCTCGGCGCGGCCCAGGTCCTCTGGATCGACGCTGCCACCTACCTCGTCTCCTTCGTCATCCTGCTGCTGTTCGTCCGCCCGCCGGCAAGCACCACCCCGCCCGCGCACGAGCCGAAGACGTCAGTGCTGGCGGGGCTGCGACACGTGACGGCACACCCGTCCCTGCGGCTCTTCGTCCTCTCCCTCACCCTCGTGTCGCTCTCGATCCCGGCCATCTTCATCTGCCTGCCGGTCCTCGTCCTGCACGACCTCGGCGGGGATCCCCGCACCCTCGGCCTACTCACCGCCGCCAACGGCGCAGGCCTCGCCACCGGCAGCCTGATAGCGGTCACCGCACTCAGCCGGATGCGCACCAAGGCCCTCACCGGCGCCGCGGTACTGCTGTGCGCCCCGCTGTGGCTCCTGCTCACCGGCAACACCCTCCTGCTGGCAACCGCCCTGTTCCTCACCGGCCTGGCCATCCCCGTCCTCGGCGCGACGTTCAACACCCGGGTCACCCTGCGCACCCCGGCCCCACTCCGACCGCACGCCATGACCGCAGTGGCCAACACGGAGAACCTCGCCGCCTTCGTCGGCTACACAGCGGCAGGCCCCGCCCTGCAACTCACCGGAACCCGCCCCGTCTTCGCCGCCATCGCCACCCTGGCAACCCTCGGCAGCGCCACCATCACCAACGCCCTCCGCACCGACGCCCGCAACGAAGCCACCCCCACCGCGACCACATCCGCCGCCACCACGTCCACCGCCACCACCCCCGTACATCCCGGTCCGGCATGCTCGATGCCCACCACACACAGCCGGTCCTAGCGGAGCCGGCGCCCACCACACAGCCAGTCCCGACGACGCCGGCGCCCACCACCCAGCCGGATTCAACGAAGCCGGCCTAGAGAACACAGCCGCCCCAGCAAGCCCGGCGCCCACCCGGACCGGCCTCGGGCGGCGCAGGTCACCGCACCCGGATGATGCCCCACACCCCGTTCTCCACGGCCCAGCGGAACGCCCCCGAGCGGTAGGCATGATCCCCGCGATGCCGCGCTCTCATCACCAGCGTCCGGGCAACCCCCGCGGTGAGCCCGGAGAACGACCCCTCGGCCAGGCCCGGCGCCACCTCCCAGGCCATGCCGTGCACCGTGAACGTGTGGTTGCGGGGCTTGTCGCAAGCGCCCACCACCCGCAACCACAACGTCTGCCCCACTTCGGCATGCCAGATCGGGGTGGGCGGCTCCTGGCGGGACAGCACGTCACGCGGGTGGGCGAGCGCCGAGCCGTAACTGACGCCCTTCTGGCCCGAGTCCTCCGGGTCGTCGTCGGGCACGATGTCGCGCACCGGGAGGTCGGGGTTGCCGCCCACGAAGTGCCGCAGCCCGTCCTGCACCAGCAGCACCTGCTCGTTGGCGACCACCCGGCCGTGCCGGTCACGGAGCAGGACGTTGCCCCCGGTCCAGCGTTCCAGCCCGGTGTGAGGGTCGGTCGGCGTCACATCGCCAGGCTCGACGACGAGGGCACCGATCAGCCCGTGATGGCGGTGGTTGCGCACATCGGCCATGTCCTGCAGGTAGCAGACCTGTCCTGGGCCTTGCGTGTGCGACGCCGGCGCGAGCTCGTCATCCGCCCACCACCAGTAGGTCCGCCAGTTCTCCGCGCGATGGTCGTGGCGCGCTGTCCGGTCACGCAGGACGACCCGTCCCGGCGCCTCGGGGTCGGCGGGTTGCGCCCCGTGCTGCCCGTCGCCCGGCGGACGCGACGCCACCGTGCCGTCATGGTTGTCCCCCACGAAGGCACCGTCGTCGCTGACCACGTCGTACCGCAGCAACGCCGGATGCAACGAGACCCGTGGCGACACCGTCCGCTGCTGCTCGTCGAGCGGCAGCCGCGGCGGTTCGGGCTCCACACCGAAGTCGGGCAGAAGCGGCCCGTCCTCGCCGATCACCTCGTTGATCAGCGTCACCTTCACCCATTCACCCCGCCGGGCCCGCAAGATCAAAGGCTCCTTCGTCACTCGTACGCCCACCGCGCGCCGGAACCCGTCCTCGTCGCTCTCCCACCCGTCGGCCTCCTCGTAGACGAGCCCCCAAGGGTCGGTCAGGTGGCGACCGTCGTACTCGTGCTCGACCCGCCGGGCCCGCACGACGTACTCGCGCACCCCGGTCCCCCCGGTCGGCCTGGCCGGCAGCGTGCCGTCCCGGGCAGCGCCGGGCAGCCTCGGCAGTTCGAGCAGGGTGGACGGGTGCGGGGTCAGCGCGCGGACCAGCCCCCAGCAGCCGAGCCACAGGTCGTCCATGGCCGCGAAGTGCCACAGGTGATCGCCGGTGCCGTAGTCGTCCAGCTCCAGCGTGAACGCCTCGGAGATGCCGATCGTCTGCTGGTTGACCAGCACCGAGCGCTCGTCGTGCCACTCGCGGCGCCAGCGCAGCCCGTGGGTGACGAAGCTGTGCTGCTCCTCGTGGGAGCCCTGGATCAGCCGGATCCGGAGCCGCTCCCCCGCGTACGTACGGATGAGCTCTGTCTCCGGGTCCCCGGTCACCACCACCTCCGCCGCTGCTTCTGCCGTCTCCGCGCCCTCTTCTTCCGGATCTTCTTCCTCCTCCTCGGCCGGGAGGCCGGGAGTGCCACTGCTGCTGAACCACTGCGAGGGGTCGTCGCCACGGAACGTCAGCGGGCTGGACCGGAAGTTCACCGCCATCGTCCCGGGATCGTCGTCACCGCTGAGCTCGCCGGGCGGGTTGAGCGGCTCGCCGTGCTCGTCGACCAGCGGCACGAAATCAGCCACGGCCAGGCACGCCTCGCGGTAGGGCGCGATGCCGCTGTCCACCGGCGGCAGCACCACGGCCTGGGGCCCGGACCACGCGATCGTCTCCTGGTCGGGCAGCAGCCACCGTGACCCGTGCGGTTCGGCGATCAGGGCCGCGAACAGCCCGTGTTTCTGCCGGTAGTTGGCCAGCAGGTGGTCATGGAAGAAGCACGGCCCGAACTCCTCGTCGACCACCCAGCGGTGCAGACCGGCGTTGACCGGCAGGCTGCCCGCGTCGTCCGGCACGGCGGCGACAGCCGCACGGCAGCTCGCACCGGACAGATAGTTGAAACCGGTCGACGAGCCGTCCGCGGCGAGCACGTCGAACTTCACCAGGTGCACGTGCAGGCCGCATTCCACGGGCGGTGTCGGCAGGTCGAACGCGTCGGCGGGAATCGGCGTCAGGTCGTTGATCATCCGCAGCTCGACGACGTCACCGTGGTTGGCACGCGGGTAGAACGCCTCGATCCGCTCCGCCGGCGGCTCCTGCTCCTCGCCGTCCACCGCCACCCGCACGATCTGGTAATGGTGACCGTTCGCGTCCTTCCACCCCCGGTTGTTGTAGGTCACCTCGTCGGCGCTGACCCGCACGTCGTAGCTGATCACGCGGGGCGCGGGCAGCCCGGCGCGGGCGTTCCAGACGGCGGCGTCACCGTCGAGATCCACGAACAACGCACCCGGCCGCGGGTTCGCCACCGCCCCGGGCGCGAACGCGGCCAGCTCCTTCGCCGAGTGCAACGGCATGCCCAGCAGACGCCGGCGTCCACCGAGGAATTCCGGGACGATCGCGGGCGGCGGCGGGGACTTGCGCGGGAACGTCGCGTCCATGAACCACGGGAAACCCGGGTGGAGATCATCGCGGGGGTCGGGCTCCCGGCCCGGCAGCGGCCTGAGCGGGTGCACAGGAGTCCCATCCGGGTACGCGGTGACGGCGATCCCGTCCACGAGCCGGTCGAAGCTGCGCCACAGTCCCCACATCCCGTGGTGGAAGTGCGGGTACAGGTGACAGTGCCAGATCACGTCGCCCGGGGCGCGCTGGCGGCTGCCCGAGCCGTAGAGCGGGTCGATCGTCACCCCGGTCTGCGGGCCGATCGTGATCGAATCCAGCAGTTGCGACCCCCGTGCCTCGCCGGGCTGCGCGCCGTCACGCGGATCGCCTCGCCACTGGTGCACGTGCAGGTGGAACACATGGGTCTCCTTGACCCCGGCGTGCACCAGCCGCACCCTGGCCGGATCACCCTTGTACGCCCGGAAGATCGGCGTCACCGGATCGTTGAACAGCCACGAGCTGTGGTGCTGCTCCTCCCCCGCGACGATCTCCAGAAATTCCCCGTCGTGCGTACGCCCGATGTGGAAGACCTCGGTCAGCTCCTCGTCGATCTCGATGCGCACCGCGGAGAAGTCGACCTCGCCCACGGGCGGGAGCGGCCGGTGGAGGGTCTGCTCGGCGTAGCGCCGCATCTTGTGCGGCAGCCGGTTGGGCATGGGCTCGGCCCGGTACGACAAAGGCATGACGGTGTGCTCGCCGACCAGATGCTGACCGCTGTGCACCTCGGGCTCGTCGTGGAGGAACACGGTGAACTCGCGATGGCTGTGCGGGTCACCGTCGACGTGCAGGTCGATGTAGTCGTCGGTCACGACGTCGCCGGGCATGACGACGTCGACGTAGGGCCCGTCGGCGTAGTGCGTGCCGGTGAGCAGTTCGCCGGTCTCCGGGTCGGTCCACGTCGCCCCGGCCGGCTCGACGACGAACGCGCCGAACAGGCCGTGCATGTTCGTGCCCTGCTCGGTGCCGCGGACGTCACCGAGATCGTTGACCGGCCACACACCCTCGCGGCTCGCGTGCCAGCGGTAGGTCCGGCGCTCGTCCGGGCGTACCGTCGAAGGGTTGTTGCGGCCCACGGCCGCGCCGTCGTTCTCCTGGACCGACCCGCTGAGATCACCCTGCAGATGCATGCCCACGGCCCGGTCCCGCACCTGGTTCTCGAAGCGCACGTCGACGTGCTGGCCCAGCGACGCGCGGAGCACCAGCGGGCGCACCACCGGGATCGGCCGCAGCGGGTTGAACCTGTCGTAAGCCGGAGTCCTCTCCGCGAGCCCGGCAACATCCTCCCGGTGATCGTTGAGCAGCAGCCGCCGCACCCGCTTCACACTGAGGCCGCTCTCGTGTGCCAGCCGCTGGAACTCCACGTGGTCCCCGGCCTCCAGCTTCGCGAGCCGCTCCCCGATCATGGCCCGAGTGCTGGCGAGCGCGTCGCGATACAGCTCGGCCCAGCTCGCCCGGACGGCCGGGTCGGGATCGATCCGGGTGATCAGCCCGCCGGTGAGCCGGTCGAGGGCCGCCCCGACCTCGTCCGCCGTGGCCCGGAAATTCTGCGTCGCCGCCGGGGTCGCCGGAGCCGGGCGCTCCAGCATCCGCTCATGGCGCCAGAGCCCGTCGACGACAAGCTGCATCCACTGTGCACGCTCGTGCATCCGCGGCAGAAACCCGTCGTCGTCCTCCCAGCGGTCCCGGGCAAACCGGAGCAGCGGCTCGTACGCGCGCAGCGTGAACAGCAGTCCGTCCCGGTCGTGATCGCCGTCGTTGGTGTAGACGATCGGGAATTGCATCGCTATGACGTCATAGTTCAGGTCAGACATGTCGATCTCCTGGTGTCCGGGACCGCAGTTTCAAATCGCTGCTTCCGTCGCGGCGTCTTGTTCCAGATCGCGCCGTTTCAGCTCACGCCGTTTCAGCTCACGCCATTTCGCGCGCGCCGTTTCAGCTCACGCCATTTCAGCTCGCGCCATTTCAGCCCGCACCGTTTCAGCCCGCACCGTTTCAGCCCGCACCGTTTCAGCCCGCACCGTTTCAGCCCGCACCGTTTCAGCCCGCACCGTTTCAGCCCACGCCTCTTCGGATCGCGCCGTTTCAGCTCGCGCCTCTTCGGATCGCGCCTCTTCGGATCGCGCCGTTTCAGCTCGCGCCGAGCAGCAGGGAGGCACCGATGATCACGGCGGCCGCGCCCGCCGGCCGGACCAGCAGCCGGCCGTGGCGGGTCAGCCGCTCGGCCGCCATCACCGCGGCGAGCACGGCCATCGCCGCCAGCGAACCGGCTCCGGTCAGCAGACCGGTACCCATCAGCAGCCAGCAGCACCCGACGCACGAGGCCGCATAGACGCCGGAGACGACGGCGGCCTCCTGCCATGCCGGGCGGACGCCGCGCCAATGCAGCATGGCGATCCCGCGGGGGCTCCGGCAGGCGGTCAGGCATCGGTCCTTCCAGGAACTGAACTGGTAGGCCCCGGCGATCATCAGCGCGGCCCCCAGCGGGGCGTGCGGATGCTCCCAGGTCCAGGTCCAGCTCTCCAGCCGGCCGCTGAGGGCGAGGTTGAGCGACACCAGGACGGCCCCCGCGGCCGTCCAGACGCCGACATAGACGCTCATCGCGAGCCAGATCCCCTGGTTGAACCGGCGCAGCAGCTCGAACAGCGGGAGTGCGGTCGGCAGCATCATCGCCACGACCATCACCACCCAGCCGGTGAGGGTCGCCGCGGGGTGGTGGTGACCGCCCTGATGCTGGGCGGCCATCACCACCCAGCCCGCCGCGCCGAGAGCCACTACTCCCCCGGTGAGCGTGCGGCCGGTCTGACTCCGCGTCGCTGTGATCGTCATTCCGGGACCCTCATGCGGACCTGGGAATACTGAAAGCGGCCGCGCATCGCCGAACGACCCCGGACATCGAGGTACGCGCCGGGCAGAGCCGGAACCCGCACGGCAAGGGCGTCGGTGCGGTGCGCCACCACTGCGCCACTGCCCAGTTCCTTGCCGAGCGCGGTGTTGGTGAGGGTGAGTGGCTCGTCCTCGTCGAGGAAGAACGCAGCCGAGCCGGTGACCTCGACCAGCCCCGTCCCCGTCATGGCCGGCTTCTGGGGCAGTCCGACGTAGATGTGCCAGCCGGCGGCGTCGGCGGTGACCTCGATCCTGGCGCGGGCCGTGGTCAGGACAGCGCCGCTGACGTCGGCGAGGTCTGCCAGGGGCCCGTCGAGCCGCCCGCTGAACGCCTCGGTCAGCAGCGCGAACTGCTCGCCGGTAGCGGCCGCGGAGACGAAGATCGCCGTACTCGTGGTGCCGGCCCGGCGCCCGCCACTGTGGGTGGAGACGCTGACGACGCTCAGGCTGCCCACGCCGACACCGTCGATCCGCGCGCCGTCGTCGATCTGCCAGGCGAACAGGCCGGTGCAGTGGTCCTCGTCGGGGGCGTCGTCGAGCCAGCAGGGGCAGACCAGCGTGCAGTCGCAGGCCTCCGTGAAGACACCTGTCAGCGAATAGCTCATGGCCCTGTCCCCTTCTCAGTTCCGGATCGTGACGGGAGCGGTCACCTGACCGCCGCGGCTGGAGGTGATCTCGACGCTCGCGCCGGCCGCCGGGGTCACCCCAGGCTCACCGGGCACGACGGTGCGACGGATGTCCCACTCGTGCAGCGCGTCGACCGGACCGCTGCCGACCTCCACACCGTCGAGAGCGACCGTGATGCGGTCGGGCAGTGGCGCGGTGGCCGTGCCCTCGATACGCCATCGTCCGGAGTTGGTCCGGAACTCGACGAGGGTGGGCTGCAGGGTGTCGGTGACCGGGCCGGCGGGCTCGACCTGGATCGAGACGGCATCGGTGTCGACCGCCCCCGCGTTCTGGACGGTGACCTCGAACTCGAAAGCCCCACCGGCGGGCGCCTCGAAGGTGGCGCGTGCCGTCGTGTCACCGGTCAGCACGACCGGGGCACCGTCGATCTGGGTCCAGGTGAAGGTGATCCCGGCGCCGGTGCTGGCGCTCGCGTCGAGCGTGATGATGTCGCCCGCTGCGACGACCCGGTCCTGGCCGGCCGCGGCCCGGACCGGGTCGGGGGCCGAGGCGGGGCCGGAGACCAGCACGTGCCGGCTGTGCGAGCCACCGTGCGAGGAGGTGACCTCCACGCTTGCCGGCGGCGCATCGAGCTCGAAGACCTGCTTGCCCGCGGTCAACAGGCCGATGCCGGTCACCGTGAGCGTGGGCGGGTCGTCCAGGTCGCTCGACTGCGCCTCGACGGTGAGCTGGTTCTGCGCGGTGTCGTAGTCGGCGACGAGCACGGTGACCGCGTCGGCGACCGTCGCGGTAGCGGTCGTCGGCGGCAGGTCTGTGGCGTTGACCACCTCCACTACGGCCGGAACCGTCGTGACCTCCGCCCGCGTGTGGTAATCCGTGCCGGTGGTGGTCAGCGTCGTGCCCGCGGCGAGCAGGGTCTGGCCGGGCTCGCTCTGCGCGAAGACATCGATCACCACGCTGCCGGACGACCGGGTGTAAACGGCCCGGGCCGCCTCGACTCCCGTCAGGGTGGAGATGCGGCCCTGCACGGTGAAGACGTCGGTGAAGATCTTGTCGAGGTTGGCCGGATCGGTGGGGTCGGGGGCCGCCCCGGCACCGCCGACCTGCGGGCCCTCGACGGTGAAGAAGTTGAAGCCGAGCGGGCTGCCGGCGATCGTGTGCCCGGTGACGCCGTCGCCGAGGTATCCCGGTGGCGCGTCGGCGCTCCACCGCAGGAAGGGCGCGACCTCGCCGTCGGTGACCAGCAGATCGAACAGGCCGGCCCCGGCGCCGGTGTCCTCGGTGACGAAGACCCGGCCGTTCTCGTCGGCCGGCAGCGGGTCGGTCCGGCCATAAGGATGAGTGAACGTGTACGCAGCGCCGGGAATGCCGCCGTCGAGGCGCACCCGGACGCGGGCGAAGACCTGCTGCTGCCCGTCCGCGACGGCGCCGGTCCCGGCGAACGCGGCCTCGAGGGCGAGCACCAGCCGCGCACGGCCCGGGCGCGGCTGGCCACCGACCGGCATCTCCGCCTCGGCGAGGAAGTAGAAAGCCTCGTCGGGGAAGTTGCCGGGGAAGCTCACCGGTGCCAAGGGATCGGGCAGGTCACCCATGGCCTGGGTGTTCGGGTCGCGCGGGTCGGTGGCGAGCTCGAGGCGCCGCCCGCCGCCGTCCTTGTACCAGCGGGGGAAGCCGTTCGCGGTGTCGATGGGTCCGCGTGCGGCGAGGCGTTCAGGGTTGCGTTGCATACCGGTCCTCCCGTGTTTCGTCACCGGTGGGTGCGATGAGGTAGAGCAAGGGATCTTCGCCGCTGATACAGGTCGTCACCTGGATGACAGATCGCTTGAACCGATGACCCAGCCCTCCAACCCATGACCCAGCCCTCCAACCCATGACCCAGCTCTTCAACCGATGACCGGGCCCTTCAACTGCTTGCTTGTGGCGCCACCATGATGCCATAATGGCGCCATGGACCTCAACCCCTACGTCGCCCGGCTCCGGGAAGAGCTCGCCAACGCCGCCGATCTGGGCGGACCCGACGCCCGGGCTCTCGCCGACCGACTCACCTCACCACTGGAATCGGCTTTCCGGCTGGTCATCCTTGATGCCCTCGGGACCGCCGCCGACGAGATCACCCGTGACATCGCCCCCGGCTCGGTCGATGTGCGATGGCGCTCGGGTGATCCCGACTTCGTCGTCAACCTGCCGCTCCACGACACGCATGGCCCCGCAATGGTGCCGGATGATGCCACCATGGCGCCACCGGCGCCGGAGCCCGACGACGGGTCGGTCTCCCGGATCAACTTCCGCCTGTCCGAGCAGCTCAAGGGCCGCATCGAGGAGGCCGCCGCGCGTGAGGGCCTCTCGGTCAACGCATGGCTCGTGCGCGCCGCCACCGCCGCTGTTCAGCAACCCTCCCGACCACAGACCTCTCGCGCCCCCCTCTCCGGGCAGCGCATCACCGGCTGGGCCCGATGACCACACCGAAAGGACGACTGATGCCTTCCTTCGACACCCCGCAGCCGATCCGAGCGACGCTCGAGATGTCCGTCGGCGACGTGCGGCTCGCCGCGAGCGACCGCCCCGACACCGTCGTCGACGTGCGCCCGAGCAACCCCGCCTCCGAGCGTGACGTGCAGGCCGCCGAGCAGACCCGCGTCGAGTTCAGCGACGGCCACCTGCTGATCCGCACCCCCAAGGCCCGCGGCATCGGCATGCTGGGCGTGCTCGGCAAGCCGGGCTCGGTCGACATCGACATCGCCCTGCCCACCGGCTCCGGAATGCACCTCACGTCCGCCCTCGGCGCGGTCCACAGCACCGGCGAGCTCGGCACCACCTACATCAAGACCGCAGCCGGCGACGTGCGCCTGGAGCGCACCGGCACCCTCGATCTGACCACGGCGGCCGGTGAGGTCGTCGTGGACCGCGCGAACGGCGACGTCCGGATCACCACCGCCTCCGGCACCGTCGACGTGATCGAGATCCGCGGCAACGCGGTGGTCAAGAATTCCAACGGTGCCACCCGCATCAGCCGGGTCGCCGGAAACCTCCGGGTCGCCAACGCCAACGGCGACATCGTCGTCGGGTCGGCCGCCGCGGACGTGAACGCGTCGACCGCCAGCGGCAGCATCCGCGTCGACGAGGTCAGCCACGGCAGCGTCTCCGTCAAGACCGCCGCCGGCTCGTTGCGGGTCGGGGTCGCCCGGGGCACGGCCGTCTACCTCGACCTCAACACCACTTTCGGCAAGGTGTCCAGCGAGCTGGCAGAGTCCGGCGCCCCCGAGCCCGGTGAGGGCCGTGTCGAGCTCAAGGCCCGCACGTCGTTCGGCAGCATCGAGGTCTTCCGCGCCGCGGCGGCAACCGGGGCGGGGGCAGAATGATCAGCGCGACCGGCGTGCACAAGGCCTACGGCGGGACCGCTGTCCTCGAGGGTGTCGACCTGGACGTGCCCACCGGTGCGATCTTCGCTCTGCTCGGCCCCAACGGCGCCGGCAAGACCACCACGGTCAACATCCTGACCACCCTGATCCGCCCGGACGCGGGCTCGATCCGCATCGACGGCGCCGACCCGCTCACCGAACCCGACGCCGTGCGGGCGGCGATCGGGGTGACGGGTCAGTTCGCCGCCGTCGACGCGCTGCTCACCGGCGAGGAGAATCTCATCCTCATCGCCGACCTGCTGCACCTCGGCCGCCGCCCGGGCCGCAAACGCGCTGCCGAGCTGCTCGAGCTGTTCGACCTGACCGCCGCGGCCCGCCGCGCGGCCGCGACCTACTCCGGTGGCATGCGGCGACGCCTCGACATCGCGATGGGCCTGGTCGCCACCCCGCGGGTCGTCTTCCTCGACGAGCCGACCACCGGCCTCGATCCCCGCGGCCGCCGCGCGATGTGGGAGACGATCCGCGGCCTGGCCGCCGGCGGGGTGACCATCTTCCTCACCACGCAGTATCTCGAGGAGGCCGACCACCTGGCGGACAAGATAGACGTGCTGCACCATGGCCGCATCGTCGCCTCGGGGACCCCGGCCGAGCTCAAACGTCTCGTCCCGGGCGGCCACGTCACCCTCACCTTCGCCGAGCCGGCCGGCACCCACACCGCAGCCCGCGCACTCGGCCTGACCCCACCCGGCGACCAGACGACCCTCAACGTCCCCGGCGACGGCAGCGTCCCGTCGCTGCGGGCACTGCTGGCCACCCTCGACGCCGCCGGCGTGGAGCTCGAAGGCCTAGCCGTGCACACCCCCGACCTCGACGACGTCTTCCTGGCCCTCACCGCAACGGGAGCACCGCGATGACAACCCTCGCCTACGCCGTGCGCGACTCGAACACGATGCTGCGCCGCAACCTCAGGCACACCCTGCGCTACCCACAGATGTCGGTCTTCCTCGCCGGCGCCCCGATCATCTTCCTGCTGCTGTTCGTCTACGTCTTCGGCGCCACACTCGGCGCCGGGCTCGGTGGCACGAGAGCCGACTACCTGGCGTTCGTGGTCCCCGGCATCCTCATGCTCACCATCGGCGGCGCCACCACGGGAACCTCGGTCTCGGTGGCGTCGGACATCACCGAAGGCATCGCAGCACGCTTCCGTACCATGCCGATCGCCCGGGTCTCGATCCTCACCGGTCACGTCCTCGGCAGCATCATCCAGACCTTCGCCAGCCTCGTGATCGTCCTGGCCGTCGCCCTCGCCATCGGTTACCGCCCCACCGCGAACCCCGCCGCGTGGCTCGGCGTCATCGCCGTCCTGGCCATGGTCTGCTTCGCCTTCACCTGGCTCGCCGTCGCCCTCGGCCTCTCCGCCAAAACAGTCGAGGAAGCCAGCAACACCCCCATGCCCCTGACCCTGCTCCCCTTCCTCGGCAGCGGCTTCGTCCCCACCGACACCATGCCCACCGGTCTGCGCCAGTTCGCCGAATACCAGCCCTTCACCCCCATCATGGAAACCGTCCGCTCCCTCCTGACCGGTTACTCCCCCGGCACCCACCTCCTGGCAGCCACAGCCTGGTGCGCAGCCCTGGCCCTCATCGGCTACCTCTGGTCCCGCTACCGCTACAACCGCCTCTGACACCGACCGCCCGCCCCTGACCCCGCAGGCCGCCGCAAACCGTTGACAACTACAAAGAGGACAGGCTCGGGCTGCGAGCATGGGAAGCCCGCTCCACCACCAGAAGAGGCGGCGGTCTCATCGGGCGGACATCGATCGCACCGCCTCAGCCAGCCGGACCAGCAAGGGTCCGGCATCGCCACCACCACCCGCGATGGTCCAGGTGAGGATGTCGTCCGGGGTAACGGTCAGCGTGCGGCGAAGGCTGCATGGCAGCCGGATGCCCTGGATTTCGGCGAGCTGTACCGCGTCATAGAGGTCTTTCGCTGCGGAGGAACCGGTTGCGGCCTGATCCGCGTGGAGCCAGTGAAGTTTCCAGGCCAGTGACAGCTCACGGCTCGCGGTCCACAGGCCGAGAGGCCGCTGGCCGGCCGCGCGGGGCACGGCTGTCAGCACAGGGGGTTCCGGCAGGCGTTCGTCGTAGGCGAAGTCGACCTGGACGCTGCCCGATTCGCCGGATCGTGACTGCCAGGGGATGTGGATCCGCACGCCTGAGCCTTCGGCGTACTCGGTATAGCCCCAGCTTCCGTCGCGTTCGGCCTTGTCGGGGTGGAGCCGCACCCCGTCGCCGGTCTCGGGCCGTGACGTCAGCTGCTCGAGCAGGGCGTTGTGCGGCCGGCTGAGTTCGTATCCGTCGGCATCGGTGTCGGAGATCCAGCGCAGACCTTCCGGTGGCACCCTCGGGCGATGCCCGCCGGTGTCGAGGTCCTCGCTCTCCCAGATCTCGCAGCGGACACCGTGCGCCACCTCGGGCCAGTGGCGCACCGGATCCACCTTGGACACGTAGGGGTACGGGTCGAGATCGTCACGCGACACGAACTCCATCGGCCGGACCATCCAGTCGATATCGCCCGGCGGCCGCGCCCGGTCCCCCACCCACGCCGGCATGGTCACGCTGCCCCGGAGCACCAGCACCCCGGCCAGCCACGACCCGTCCACCACCGCCAGCACATGATCGAGCGCGGCCCGCTGCCCCGGAGTTGTCCCATCCACGGGCGAGAGGCTACTGCCGGGGTGTGACAGAAAGCCTCGATCCCCCCGAAACCCCGGGCGACGCAGGCAAACCTGATTCACAAGAGAAGCCGAGCGCAAGAAGCCGGCCGCACGAGAACCGCGTGTGGGAGGGACGACCGGCCGAGGGCAGGGGCCGGTTCAAGGAGGGCGGTCTACGAAGAAATGACGAGCTCGTTGGCCACCCACTGGGCGACGCCCTCCGGATAGGGCGCCGGGAGGCCGAGGACGATGTGGTGGAAGCCGGCGTCCGTTGCCGCGCGGATCGCGGCGCGGGTGGGTGCGGGGTCGGTGTAGGAGACTCCCAGGTGGATCGAGCGGGTGATGTCCGCGGGGTCGCGGCCGATCTCGGCGCAGTAGCGGTCGAGCAGGGCGCTGCGGGCGATGACGTCCGGCATGTTGCCTCCGGGGATGTTCCAGATGTCCGCGTGGCGGGCGACCACACGGAGCAGGGCGGAGGAGCGACCGCCGATGACGATCGGCGGGTAGGGATGCTGGAGCGGTTTGGGGTTGCAGTAGGCGCCGGTCAGCTGGACGAACTCGCCGTCGAAGTCGAACGGCTCGGGTGACGTCCACAGCTGGCGGATGACGGTGCAGGCCTCGGCGAGGCTGCCCATGGAGTGCGCGAAGTCGTGGAAGGGCAGGCCGTGGGCTTCGTACTCGCGGCGGGCGAGGGGGTGGTCGGGGCGGGAGCCGGCGCCGATGCCGAAGTCGAGGCGGCCGCCGGAGACGACGTCGACCGTAGCGGCGATCTTGGCGAGCATGGCCGGCGGGCGGAAGCGGTTGCTGGTGACGAGGAGGCCGAGGCGCAGGCGGCGGGTCTGGGCGGCGAGGGCGGAGAGCAGGGTCCAGCCTTCGTACGCCGGGCCGAGCGGGTCGCCGCCGATCGGCATCAGATGGTCGAACAGCCAGGCGTGCTCGATCAGGGGTACGGCGTCCGCCTCCTGCCACACCCGCAGGATGTCCTCATAGCCGACCTGCATCGGGGCGGTCATGATCCCGAAGCGTGGCATGTCAGCGCTTCGACTCGACGGTGCCCAGCGGGGAGTTGTCGACGGCCAACGGCGCATCCGCCGGGTAGAGGACGCTGCGCAGGTAGTTCACGCTGAGCTCGCGGACAAGGGCGACCCGCGCGGGATCCTCGTCGGTCGTCTCGGTGACGAGGTATCCGGAGAGCCCGCCGAGGCTGTGTTCCGCGCCGAAGAGGGTGAGCAGGGTCTTCGGGGCCGGGCTCAGGTGGTACGCATCGGTGAACCACTCGGGTCCCCGCACCGAGAGCGGCGAGTCGTCCTTGTCGCCGGCGACGATCAGGGCCGGGGCGGTCAGGCCCTCGAAGGTGGGGCTCATGAACGGAAAGTTCTCCGCAGCGAACGGGCTCAGGTCGGCACCGCCGGTGCCGGGGATGGCGAACAGGACGCCTGCCTTGATCCGCGGGTCGGTCATGTCGGCCTCGCCGACGACGCCCGCGCCCAGCAGCGTGCTTGCCGTCTGGGCTCCCCAGGAGTGGCCGGCGACGGCGATGCGGGTGTGATCGAGGCGGCCGGCGAGCCCGGGGACCGCGGCTTCGAGGACCTCGAGGTTGTCCAGGATGCGGGTCAGGTCCTCGACGCGGGTACGCCAGATGTTCGGGTAACGGGGGTCGGCCGGGGTGACGTTCAGGGTCCGGGAGTCGAGGTGGGTGGGCTGGAACACCGCGAATCCGCTGGCCGTCCAGAAGTCGACCAAGGGCGCATAGGAATTCATCGACTGACTGAAGCCGTGCGAGAAAACGATGATCGGGAGCTGGTCGCCGGTGGCCGGCGCCGAGATGCGTACCTGCAGGTCGTCCCCGCGCTCGGGCGCAGGCAGCGTCACCGGGGCGAGCGAAAGGATCGGGGTCGGGACGGTCATGGGTTTCTCCTCCGGAGCGTGGCATCATGAACAAGCGGATCCTTGTTCCGTTAACGAACATACGGAACCCAGTTCCGTTTGCCAAGGAGTTCGCTGTGATGTGATGCGCGCAACCGTTGACGAGAGGGCTGGCAAGAGCGGAAAGCTCCACGGGTGAGGATCGTGCCGCGACGAAGAAGCGCGCACCCCGCTCACGCTCGGCACAGGAGGAAGTTGTTCCCTGAGGGGCGCGACGGTGTACGGGGAGATGCCGCCGCGCGGAAGAAGAAACGGATGACATAAACCCGTGAGCTCGCCAAGATCGCGGAGTTGCCGGGGCCTGATCGCCCGCTGACCTGGCGATTCTCACCGCTGATCGAGGCCAACGCGTCGGGTCTCGCGCCGAAGCTCCAGCACGGGATGCCGCGTAGCCCCGGACGGAAGGTGCCCAGCCCAGGACGGGAAGGTCGCCTGCTTCTACCGGGCCGCGGACAAGTTCGAGGCCCGGTACGCGGCGCTGGGCTTCAACGGGGTAGCGAGCCTGGACGACGCCACCATGCTGCCGGCCGGCCGTCTTCGCCTTGACGAAACTGACCAGCGAGGACGCGATCAGGGATCGGCGCCCTGGTCGAAGGCGGCCAGTTGAAGAAGGCGGCTGGACAACGGCCGGTCCGACAGTGACACCCCGGGCGATGGCGGCCCCGCAAAGGGGAGCCGGCTAGAAAGGCAGCCCGAAACGTTGCCCGGCTAGGACGGCAGCCCGGCTAGGACGGCAGCCCGGCTAGGACGGCAGCCCGGCTAGGACGGCAGCCCGGCCAGGGAAAGACAGCCCGGCGGGAGACAGCCTAGGAGACAACGCAGCCCGGTGAAGGACTAGGAAAACGCGGCCCGCAGGAGGCAGCCTGGGTAGGAGCGCGGCCCGGCAGAAAGGCGGCCTGGGTAGGGCATGCCAAGCAGCTAAGCGGCCGGGTCCAAGGGCGACCGGTCAGCGGCGGGCGAGGCGGCGTTCGCCGGAGGCGCCGGTGGCGTACGGCAGGTTGTAGTGGGCGTAGACGGCGGGTTCTTCGGCTGCGGTGAGTTCGCCGTCGGTGTCGATGGTGGGTGCGTCGGTGGCGAGCTTCTTGTCGTAGCGCACTCGGACTGCTTGGGGGGAGACCGTCGCGCCGTCGACGGGGACGAAGGCTAGGCGGTGGCGGCCTACGAAGCCGACTTTGACGGTGACGAAGGCGGGTTCGTCGGTGGCGGTGTCGACGTAGACCGCTTCGAGTTCACCGATCTTGGCGCCGTCGGGATCGATGACCTTTTCGCCGCGCCAGTCGCGCAGGTTTTCCGCTGGGAACATGGCTTACGAGTGCCCAGCGTGGCGCGCGACAAACAAAGCGACAAACAAAAGGGCACGTTAACGTACGTGTCATGGCGACTTTTGTGACGATCGGTTACGGCGATCAGAAGGGTTACGACCGTACGGAGGCCTCGGTGCGGGACGCTGCCCACGAGCACGACGCCCGCCTCAGGGAGACGGGCGTCGTGATGGGGATCGCGGGGCCTCCGGTTCAGGTTCGCAATCCGGATGCGGCCGGCGTGAGGGTGGAGCAGGGTGCGTACCTGTCGTCGGGTCTTCCGATCGCGGGGTTCGCGCTGATCGAGGCGGATTCCCTTGATGAGGCGATCGGTCTCGCCTCGAAGTCGCCGTGCGCGGTGGCGCACGGCGTCATCGAAGTCTGGCCGTTACAAACCTGAGAAGACCTGGCCGTTGCAACCTGAGAAAGCTGGCCGTTGCAACCTGAGCAAAGTCCGGCCTGTGCAGATCTGAGCAAAGTCCGGCCTGTGCAGATCTGAGCAAAGTCCGGCCTGTGCAGATCTGAGCAAAGTCCGGCCTGTGCAGATCTGAGCAAAGTCCGGCCGGCACAGACCCGAGCAAAGCCTGGCCGGCACAGACCTGAGTAAAGCCTGGCCGGCACAGACCTGGGGGCTACGGCCCGGCGACCAGGTATTCGACCTGGTGACCGCTGTTGACGGCGGCGCCCTTGCTGTTGATGACGTGGGAGATAGTGCCTGTGCCGCCCAGGGAGACCGTGACCATGTCGGTGAACTTGATGCCGGTCTTGGCGGGGACCTCGAAGGCGTGGGCGTTGACCACGGCGGGGTTGACGTTGAAGTAGGCGTAGCTGCCCAGACCCCATGCCTGGTGGTTGTTGACCGTGTCGGCGACCTTGTAGGCCGCCCAGCCCTGGGTGCTGCCGTTCATGTAGGCGGCCTGGTTCGGCGGGTCGTAGGGCATTTCGTTCTGGTAGAAGTAGGTGCGGCCGTTCTCGCCGTTCCAGATGGTCTGGTACTGCTGGTAGTGCTCGACGAAGAGGCCGTAGAACGTGACGTCATCGCCGTTGACGATCAGGCCGTTGGCGGCGGTGTTGACGGTCCAGCCGACCGTGCCGCCGTTGCCGTGGTCGGCGCGCCAGATCCAGGCGTGGTCGCCGATGACGTCGTCGCTGTTGATCCGCAGGGACACCGTGGCCTTGCCGGCGATGGCGCCGCCGATGCGGAAGAACACGTCGGAGAGCACCGTCGGGTTGGCACTGTGGTCGGTCGCGGAGCCGTTCGGGCCGACCTCCATCAGGACCGGCGAGTTGGTGGTGCCTGCATCGATCAAGAGCCCTGCTACGCGTACGCCGTCCACGTCGGCGACGTTGACAGCCGTGACGCCGCCGTCGGGGACGAACGTCGCCAGGCCGAGGCCGAGCACGACGGTATTCGCGCGGGTGATGTTGAGGGGTGCGTTGAGGTGGTACGTCGCCGGGGTGACCAGGAGGTTCTTGCCGGACGCGAGCGCCGCGTTGATCGTCGCCGAGGTGTCGCCCGGTTTGACGATGTAGAACGTGCTGATCGGGAGCGAGGAGCCGGCGGGGGTGCCGGACGCCCAGGAGGTGCCGGTGGTGTTGCTGCGCACCGACGGGACGAACACCTGGTAGGCGCCGGCGGCGTCGACGTACAGGTAAGGCTTCTCGGCGATCTTCGGGGTCTGCCCGACGGTGGTGTAGGGCGGGCTCGGGAAGCTGTTCGCGGGGGCGCCCTGGTCGCCGACGAAGACCTGGTTCCAGTTGGAGCCGTTCCAGCTGCCCATCTGGGAGTTGCGGGTCAGCCACTGCTGCTGCGAGCCGGACTGGATCTGCCCGTCGATCTTGGTGTCGGACATGAAACCGCCGGAGGACCAGCCGCCGTCGGAGAGCGCGAGGTTGCCGCGGACGTGCATGCGGCGGTACGGCGCGGCCTGGGACACGGCCCAGCGGTCGAGGCCGTCACCGGGGGTGACGGAGAGACCCTCGGCGGAGCGCCAGAAGTTCTGGGTGGCGTTCTGCGAGCCGTCCGGCCACCAGTCGGCCTCGGCGTGGACGTGGCCGTTGATGGTGACGGCGTCCGGGGTGAGGCCGAGGCCGGCGACCTGGGTGAAGAAGCCGACGTTCGCGTCGACGTTGTAGGTGCCAGGCTTGAAGAGCAGCGCGTACCGCTGGGTGCCGAACTGGTTGCTGACCTGCTGGTTGAACACCGTCGTGAGCCGGGACTGGATCGTCGAGGCGGACATCGACGGGTCGAAGACCGACACGTTGGGGCCGAGGTCGGGGTTGTTGGGGTTGGGCGGCACGGTGGTGGGCGGGGAGGTGGGTGGCGTGGTGGCCCCGTTCACCGTCCACTTCTGGTTCGCGGAGCCCGTACACGTCCAGAGTTGAAGTTTTGCCCCGTCTGCCTGGTTGTTGTCCTTGATGTCGAGGCACTTGTTGGCCTTGACGTTGACCAGGTCGTGCGTCGAGGCGTTGTAGGTCCACTGCTGGCTGGTGAGCCCCGCGTAGCAGTCCCACATGTGGACGGCGGCGCCGTCGGTGGTGGCCCCGCCTGCGACGTCGAGGCACTTGCCGAGCGCCTTGAGCGACAGGTCGTCGCCGTACGTCCAGGTCTGGTTGGGGCCGGTGGAGCAGGCCCAGGTCTGCGGCAGGTTGCCGTTCGCAGTACTACCGTCGGTGACGTCGAGGCACTTGCCGTTGGCGGAGCTGACAACGCTGCCCGTGGTGGCGGCGAGCGCGCTGGTGACGCCGGCGATACCCAGGCCACCGACCACGACGGCCGGGACCAAAATCGCCAGTAAGCGGCGTTTCTTCACAAGAAGTCCTTACGCGAAGACGAAACAAGAAGGCGAAACAAGAAGACGGAACGAGAAGATGATCAGGCGGGGTTGTCGGCGTGGGTGAGCGTCTCCCAGGCCACGAACAGGTTGTTGGTGCCCTGGGGACGCTTGGCCTCGGTGTAGATCTGCGTGTTGCTCATCGCGATGCCGAGCCGGTTGTGCAGGGCGTTGTACGCGACCTCGCTGATCGGGCCGAGCCCCTTGGTGACGGTGCCGCCGCAGATGTTCGACGGGACGGCCGTGCCGTTCTCGAACTTGGTGTGGAAGCCCAGCGCGTGCCGAAGCCGGTCCTGCAGTTCGGGGTAGAGGTCGCCGCCCTGGATGCGGGTGGTCTCGGCGACGTGCGAGATGGCCGAGATGCCGTAACCGGTGTGGACGAAGTCGCGGCAGGTCTCCTGCGCGAGCCCGTCGACGAACGTGCTCTGGCCCTGCCAGTAGCTGATCAGCTCGGACGGTGTGTCGACGCTGCCGACCGGCGGGTACTTCGGCTGCGAGCCGTCCGCGGCGATGTAGATGTACGCGGCGGCGCGCGCCCGGAAGCGGGTGATGGCGCGGTCGTAGCTGGTCCGGTCGTCGAGGAAGACGGAGATGCCGACGGCGGCCTCCATCATCGACAGCTCCCAGTTGCCGTTGCTCGAACTGCCGGCGATCACGGTGGGCAGGTAGACGTTGCGCAGCATGGTCGCGAACCGGGCCTGGTTGGGCCAGCTGGAGTACGTGTACTTGATGATCTCGGCGGCGCGCGGCCAGACCGAGCCGGCCCAGCCCGTCTGCAGCGGCGCGTTGCTGTTGGTGTGCGAGGTGATGCTCGCCGACCACGCGTCCATCAGGGCGATCGACTTCTGGGCGTACGCCGCATTGCCCGTGATGTACCACGCGAGCGCATCGGTGTACGCGGCGATCGCGTCCTCGCGCTCGTCGGTGCAGCCGTTGTTCGGGTTGGAGTAGGAGCCGCACTCGACGACGGCGCGTGGGGCGGGGGTGCGCGACAGGGACGCGTACTTGCTGGCCAGCATCTGGTTGTAGGCACCGAGCCAGGGCTGCGCGCCCGCGTTGACCTTGCCCTTGACGAAGTCGAGCTGGGCCCGGCTCAGCATGACGCCGGGGTGAGCGAAGACGGCAGCGGCCTTGACCGTGGGAGCCGTGTCCGCGTGCGCGACAAATCGCACGCCGACCGAGGCGACGAGGGCGAGAGCGACCGTGCCGACCGCCAGGAGGGCACGACGTGGGGATCTCTTCATGAAGTTAGCTCCGGAATGTGGGGGGCGAACCGGAAAGGGGGTTAACAGTTAAGAACTTGAACTAAGGCGTAGTCAATACACATCGATGAACTTAAGGATGACGAAAGGTTCGCCACGACACGTTCCGTCGCGCGCATGACACGTGGAATACAGGGGACTGCGCAAGCATGGAACCCATGACCGAGTCAACCGTGCAGGGCCCGCTCACCGACGGTGAGCTGGACCGGCTGAACGCGTACTGGCGTGCCGCGAACTACCTGACCGTCGGGCAGATCTATCTGATGGACAATCCCCTGCTGCGCGAGAAGCTGACACCGGAGAACGTGAAACCCCGGCTCCTCGGGCACTGGGGCACCAGCCCGGGCCTCAACCTGATCTACGCGCACGCCAACCGGCAGATCGTCAGCCGCGATCTCGACGCGATCTACGTGATCGGGCCGGGGCACGGCGGCCCGGCGATCGTCGCCAACACCTGGCTGGAGGGTACGTACAGCGAGCTCTACCCGTCGATCAGCCGCGATGCGCCGGGCATGCAGCGGCTGTTCAAGCAGTTCTCGTTCCCCGGCGGCATCCCCAGCCACGTCGCCCCCGAGGTGCCCGGTTCCATCCACGAGGGTGGCGAGCTCGGTTACTCGCTGATGCACGCGTACGGTGCCGCGTTCGACAATCCCGACCTGGTGGTCTTCTGCGTGGTGGGCGACGGGGAGGCCGAGACGGGCCCGCTCGCGGCGAGCTGGCTGTCCAACGCGTTCCTCAACCCGGCCCGCGACGGTGCCGTCCTGCCGATCCTGCACCTCAACGGCTGGAAGATCGCCAACCCGACGGTCCTCGACCGGATCCCCGGCGGTGACCTGCAGTCCTACCTGCGCGGCGTGGGCTACGAGCCGATCCTCATGGAGGGCGACGACCCCACCCTGGTGCACCAGGCGATGGCCGCCGCGATGGATCGGTGCCTCGACACGATCAAGGACATCCAGGACCACGCCCGTGGCACCGGTGACGGCACGCGACCCCGCTGGCCCATGATCATTATGCGTACGCCGAAGGGGTGGACCGGCCCGAAGGAGGTCGACGGGAAGCCTGTCGAGGGCACGTTCCGCGCGCACCAGGTGCCGCTGTCCAACCCGCACGGCAACGCGGAGCACCTGGAGCAGCTCGAGAGCTGGCTCCGGTCGTACCGTCCGGAGGAGTTGTTCGACGAGGACGGCGTACCCATCGGTGAGTTGTTGTCTTTGCCACCCACGGGAACCCGGCGGATGAGCGCCAACCCGCACGCCAACGGGGGTGAACTGCTGCGTGACCTGGTGCTTCCGGACTTCCGGGACTACGCGGTCGACGTCGAGAAGCCCGGCGCCCCGCAGGTCGAGGCCACCCACGTCCTGGGCGACTGGCTGCGCGACGTGATCCGCGCCAACCCGGACCGGTTCCGTCTGTTCGGCCCGGACGAGGTCGCCTCCAACCGCCTGCAGTCGGCGTTCGAGGTGACCGACCGTGCCTGGGCCGCCCGCACCACCCCGCTCGACGACCACGAGTCCCCCGAGGGACGGGTCATGGAGGTCCTCAGCGAGCACCTGTGCGAGGGCTGGCTCGAGGGTTACCTGCTCACCGGGCGGCACGGCCTGTTCACGAGCTACGAGGCGTTCATCCACGTGGTCGACTCGATGGTCAACCAGCACGCCAAGTGGCTCAAGACCAGCCGTCGCATCCCGTGGCGGCGCCCGATCGCGTCCCTGAACTACCTGCTCTCCAGCCACGTGTGGCGCCAGGACCACAACGGCTTCAGCCACCAGGACCCCGGCTTCATCGACCACATGGTCAACAAGAAGGCCGAAGTGGTCCGCATCTACCTGCCGCCGGACGCGAACACCCTGCTCTCGACGATGGACCACTGCCTGCGCAGCCGGCACTACATCAACGTCGTCGTCGCCGGCAAGCAGCCCGCCCCGAGCTGGCTGACGATGGCCGAGGCGGACCTGCACTGCCGCCGCGGCCTGGGCATCTGGGACTGGGCCAGCACCGACGCGGACACCGAGCCGGATGTCGTGATGGCGTGCGCGGGTGACGTACCCACCATGGAAGCTCTCGCCGCCACCGACCTGTTGCGCAAGCACCTGCCGGACCTCAAGGTCCGGTTCGTCAATGTCGTCGACCTGATGCGCCTGCAGCCGGTCTCGGAGCACCCGCACGGCCTGACCGACAACGAGTTCGACACCGTGTTCACCACGGACAAGCCGGTCGTATTCGCCTATCACGGCTACCCGACCCTGATCCACCGGCTGACCTACAAGCGCACCAACCACGCCAACTTCCACGTCCGCGGCTACAAGGAGGAAGGCACCACGACCACGCCGTTCGACATGGTGATGCTCAACGACCTCGACCGCTACAAACTGGTCATCGACGTGATCGACCGCGTCGACGGCCTCGGCTCCCGCGCCGCCCACCTGCGCCAGCAGATGATCGACGCCCGCGAGGAGTGCCGCGAATACACCCGCGAGCACGGCGAGGACGACCCCCGCGTCGCCGACTGGACCTGGCCCGCCTAACGCTGGGTGAACGGCAGGCCCCGGCCGTCCATGCGGCGGCCGGGGATGGTGAACAATTTGTTCCGTGGGTGGTTACGCCAGATGGGTATGTCCGACCTACTGCTGATTCACGGATTGACGTACGACCACCGCGCCTGGACTCCGCTCCGGAAGCACCTCGACCCCGGCCGCCGCGTGCTGGCCGTCGACCTGCCCGGTCACGGCAGCTCACCGCGCCGTGACGCCTACCCTCTCACCGACCTCATCGCCGCCGTCCACGAGCAGGTCACCGCCGCCGGACTCATCGAACCCGTGGTCGTGGGACATTCGGCCGGGGCGATCATCGCCGGCGCCTACGCGGCCCGCTATCCCGCGGCGGCCGTGGTCAACATCGACCAGATGCTGCTCCCGGGGCCGTTCTTCGCGGTCGTCCGCACCGCCGAGCCGCAGTTGCGGGGCCCGCGCTGGCGTGAATTCTGGGAGCGGATGCTGGCCGGCATGGGCATCGAGTCGCTGCCCGATGATGCCCGCAAGCTCGTGGAGACCGCGACGGACCCCCGGCAGGACCTCCTGCTCGGCTACTGGGACGAGATCCTCCGCGAGACCGACGAGCAGATCCGTGAGAACCGGCTGCGGGAACTGCGCGCCATCGCGAGCAAGGGAATCCCGTACCACTGGGTGAATGCGAGTGAGCCACCTACGGCGTACCTGCGATGGCTGCGGTCCGTCCTGCCGCAGGCAGAGGTCACCGTCGTGCCGGGCGGCCACTTCCCGCACATCGCGGACCCCGCCGCCGTCGCCGCAATGCTATGAGGACACCCGCGCTATGTCTTGAACGACAGGTTGATGGGCCCTGGCTCACTTTTGGTGGACTCATCACGCGTGGTGACGACCGGCCTGGGGCAGATCGCGCGTTGTCTGCGGCAGAAGAGGGCATGTGATCATGCCTCGCGAGTGCCACCTGAACGACGATATGCTTCGTTGCTGCGAGATGATGAGGCCAATGGATCGCGTCGAAAGCCGGTGCCACCTGGACTGGTGGGCGAACTCTGTAACCTTGCTCGCCAGCGTTGAGATCGCGGTGGTCATTGCCGCCGCCGATACCGGCTGGGCCGCCGAGGGCTGCTTGATCAGCGACGACCAAGAAGAACGCGATGGATTCGCCTTCCTGTGCGACATGGATCCCGTCTTCATCCTGAGGTTCGACGATGAAAGCACGATCACCGTGACCGTGCATCCGCCTGCCGACAACAGACGGTTCGCTCTGACGGAGTACACCGGGCCAGCGCATCGACCGATCAACCACAGAGTCACGATTTAGTCCGCCGCGCCGCCGCGCCCTATCCGCGGCATGAAAGCGTGCCGCCGGAATAGTGGTCGAAGATCGGTTTGTTGCTCGATCGCGGCTGGGTTGCTGCCGTTGCCGAGGCGAAGTGCGGCATGGGCGGGCCTCGCGAAGAAGACGCGCAGGATTGCCTGCCTGCGTCCGGCTCGTACGCTTAGAGCCACTACTTCGCCCATGTCGTGTCCGTTCCCGCTGGACTCGCCGCCGGTCGTGGAATTTGGTTGAGTGCTTTCACGTGCGCGTGTTGGTTGTCGTGTCGAGCCCCGGGGAACATCAGTTCGGTGTTCGTGGGTCAGTAGGCGGCGGCGTACTTCACCAGCCAGCGGTTGGTGAACCGGCCCCAGTCGAACAGGTCACCGGCGGCACGCCTGCGGTCACGCTCATGGTCAGCGGCGGCCTGCGCCCGGTGGGAGTTCGCCTCACGGAACAACGCTCGTGCGGCCTCGATCCAGATCAGCTTGCCGTCCGGTGTCCGGGCTTCGGGAGAGTCGCGCCGCAAGCGGGTGGTGTGGCCGAGAGCTTTTCCGAAAGCCCGCCGAACCTTGTGCTCGCGCCGGAACTCTTCGGTTGCCGCGGAGTAGTTCCGGCGCCGTATCGGGTCACGCATCCACGCCAGTTCAACGGTCGTGAAGATCTCCAGCTGAGCGTATTTCATTCCTTTATTATTCTCAGGGAGCTACATGATCGTAAGGGCGGGTGTGCCATTGTCGGGTTGAGGGGTATCACACAAATTTGAATGGCAGATAGCGAGTATTCGGATAGCCATAGAGTGGTGGCGGATGGATCCTGGGAGGCGATCCTCGTGCTCATCGCGCCACGAGTTCGTCGGCCATCTCGTCATCGGCAGATCCGCGCACACGATCACCGTTTCGCTATCACGGAAGATCGCTGCTACGGATAGCAGCTGACTCATAGTCTGCGGCGAATTCAGGCGGTCGTAGCATTTGATCTTGTTGGTTCGGTGGGACAGGATGCCCGCCGTGCGTGTGATGCTGACGTTGACCGAACGCGAAGAGATCTCCCGCGGACTCGCGGAAGGCATGCTGTATAAGGAAATCGGCGTTTTGATCGGCCGGGATCCATCGATTATCTCCCGCGACGTCGCGCGTCACGGTGGCCGGGCCGGCTACCGAGCGGTGGCCGCGGACGCCCTCGCAACTACGTCACGGGCGAGACCGAAACTACTCGCGGTTGAGCGGTCGGCCCGGCTGCGCCAGGTGGTGACCGACCGGCTGCGCTCAGGCTGGTCGCCGGCCTCGATCGCAGGTCGCTTGCCGCACCTGGTCCCGGACGATCAGGCTTGCCGAGTGTCACACGAAGCGATCTACCAGTGGGTCTACGCCCAACCAGTCTCCACCCTCGCGAGGGAGCTGATCCGGCTGCGGACCGGACGCCCCGCACGCCGCTCGGGCCCACGTCCGGAGCCGGCGCCGCGCATCCGTGAGCCCCGCTACCTGGACGAACGTCCCGCCGACGTCGCCGGCCGGGCAGTGCCGGGGCACTGGGAAGGCGACCTCGTCATCGGCAAGGGCGGCAAGACGGCCGTGGCCACGCTGGTCGAACGCACCTCACGGTTTCTGATCCTGGTCCCGCTGACCGGCCGCGACTCGCTGACCGTCACCGACGCGGTCATCGCCGCCACCGACGGCCTTCCGGCGTCCATCCGCCGGTCGTTGACCTGGGACTGCGGCGCGGAGATGGCCCGGCACGCCACGGTTACTGCGACCGGCCTGCCGGTGTTCTTCGCTCACCCGCATAGCCCGTGGGAACGCGGTAGCAACGAGAACCTGAACCGCATCGTGCGCGAATTCTTCCCGAAAGGCGTCCCGATCACCGCCGACCCGGCCTACCTGGCTATGGTCGCTGCGGAGATCAATGACCGACCGCGTAAGATCTTCGACTGGAAGAAGCCCTCCGAGATATTCGCCGAACTCGTCGAGTCAGATGCTTCCACCGCCTGAATTCGCCTGTGGTGGTGCCAGCGTGTGCCACGGAGTGCCGGCAAGGTCGCCTCGTGTTGGTCTGTCCACCGTGCTTTTATCGATCAGCGACCCCATCACCCGGCGGCCCGGAAGGTGGTGAAGTCCGCCGCCGGCAGTCGTGGCCGTTGCCGGCCATCGTCACCGACCACTCACATCAAGGACGCCCGTCGCGTCCGACGAGCGGCTGCGGTCAACGACAGCCAGGCCAGCGCTCCACCGATGACGGCGCCGATCGTATTGTTGATCCAGTCGCCGGAGTCACAGGAGCGGCCAATCGCCGGCACCGCTGCCTGCACCGCCTCTACCACCACCGACAGCCCGCTCCCGGCCAGTACGGCCAGGAGCGGGCGGTGAGTGGCCACGCCTGCCAACAGCACCGGTACGGCGAAGAGCAGGACGTTCGCCAGCGACTCCGGGCCGGTCAGCGTCGGTAGTTCCCACCGCACCTCGCAACGAGCGAAGAGTTCGCGGTCCTGGGGCACCAGGGTGAGCAGCGCCAGCGGCAGCATCGAGGCTGCAAGCAGCACCCAGGCGATCCTTGGCCGGGCGGCCAGCCAACTACCTGCCAGCGGCCCAACGAGGACCAGCAGCAAAAGGGCTGTCGGTGCGATCCAACGGTGTTCGACCAGGAACGTCGAGATCATCGGGGGCGGCCCAGCCGCGGTTCTGCCCTGGTGCGGCGCCCGGAAAGTTGAAGCACTGGATACTCTAGATGAAGCGCGCGCGACCTCGATGCCGATGTCGCCGGAAAGGAAACCCGAGGTGACCCGCTCGCCGTAACGAGGGGTGTGGCAGGAACCGCGGCACCGGGGGCCGAAAGATGATCTAGGCGTACGGGCTCGGGGTCGAAGAAGCCGGTACAGCGGTTAGCGGTAGCTGGTCCTGGCCTTCCATTACGTGATCACCTGCTCCGCTGACAGCAACACGCCTATGACGACCATGGCAGCGCCGGAGAAACGGGTCACCGCCCGCGCCGCCGCGGGTCGCGCCCCCAGCACCCGCCGCGCACCGGCGCCCACCGCCGTGTAGACCACGGCGCAGCTCGCCACGTGCACCAAGCCCAACACGATGATCTGCACGGCCACCGGCCAGGCACCGGCCGGGCGGGTGAACTGCGGCAGCAACGCGAGGAACAGCAGGAACACCTTTGGGTTAAGACCGCTGATCCCGGCGCCCTTCGCAGCCTGCCGCACCCACGAGGCCGGCGCCTGCCCGCCACTCGCTGACGGCGTCACCGGCCTTGCGAGCATGCCGGCGCCCAGCCACACCAGGTATCCCGCCCCTGCGACGGTCAAAGCTGTCAGCACCAGCGGCGACCCGGCGACCAACGCCGCCACGCCAGCGGCGACCACAGCGGTCGCGACGAGGTGCCCGGCCAGCAACCCACCCACAGCGGGAACCACAGTGCGGTAGCGCAATCCGGCCGTGATCGCGTACGCCCAGTCAGCGCCTGGCGTGATCACGAACAGCAGAGATACCGCCCAGAACGCGGCAATGGTGCCCACAGCCATGAATGCCCCTTCCCCCCAGGCCGGCACCTCACCGGCCACGTTTCCCCTGGTAGAAAGGTTATGCACGAAACCACAGAAGGTGTTCCCAACAATTGGCGAGACAGGCTGGTAGCGAGGGAAGATTTACCCCATGGACGCGCTGGACAAGAGAATTCTTGCGGAGCTACAGCAGGACGGGCGGCTGACCGTCACAGAACTCGCCGAACGCATCGGACTCAGCGTCTCGCCCTGCCACCGCCGGCTCCGCGCACTCGAACAAGCCGGCGCGATCAACGGCTACCGCGCCCACCTCGACGCGAAAACCCTCGGCCTGACCTTCGAAGCACTGGTATTCGTCACCATGAACGGCGCCGACCGCAGCACCCTCGACGCGTTCGAGCAGGCCGTCACCGCCGTCCCGCACATCCAGCAAGCCCAACGACTGTTCGGCGACCCCGATTACCTGCTCCGCGTACTCACCCGCGACCTACCCGCTTTCCAAGAGGTCTACGACGGCCGACTCGCTGCCCTGCCCGGTGTCCAGCGGCTCCGTTCCACTCTCGTCATGAAGACCATCGCCGAGAACAGGCCGCTTCACCTCTGACATCAACCTGTCGCTCAACACTATGAGGACACGCGCCAGCGACGAGGTCCCCCGGCTGCGGGCTGGTAGCGGAAGTGGCTGCCCGTCCGCAGCGACGCCCGCAGATGCCCGGCGGCGAGCGGCGTCACTTTCTCCAGGCGGCTGAGCACGGTGCTGAGCGCCCGGGTCGCGTTGACCCGGGCGCGTTCGGCTTCCGCACTCTGCAGGCGAGGACGTCCACCGAGGCCGGTCGCCGCCCGGAGCTCGGCGACCAGGGCGGCCCGCTCGACGGCCACCTCCGATGCCCGGACGGCGTCCCCGGCGCGGTCCGCCTCGTCGAGGTGCTCCTCCAAAGTCACGAGCCTTGCGCTGTACGCATTCCGGGCCCCGGCATCCAGGACCGGCTCACCCGGTGGCGCTGTCAGGCCCGCCCCGCCGGAGACCAGATCAAGAGCGGCGATCTCACTGCCGGGCGACGACACGAGCGTACGCAGATAGTGCAGCCCCCGGACATCCCGGAGCCGCACCGTCTCGGCGCCGGCCTCCAGGAACCAGTCATCGCCGTCGCGCAGCAGCCGCCACTCGTCACCGGGAGCCACCGCCAGCCCGAGCCGCGCCGCCAGGGACCGCGCCCGTTCCCGGTCCCCCGGTCTCCCCCGTGCGGCGAGCGTCGCGCACAGCCACGGCAGCGCACCCAGCCGTTCCTCCTGGGCCACCGCCCGGTCGAGGTGCGCCCGGGCCTCCCCCGCCCGGCCGAGCCGTCCGGCGAGACGCCCGAGGAGATCATCAACGGGCCCGGTGACCATGTTGGCGCCACCCCAGACCACCAGCCGCCCCTGGTACGGCACCAGCACGTCGTACAACTTCTGAACCGCCCCCGGATCACCGCCGCGGGAGGCCACGAACGCGAGATCGGCGACAGCGCCCAGCCACCGCGGCCCACTGCCCGCCAGCACCGCGGGCAGCACTCGGTCGAGCTCCAGGAGCGCCTCGGCGTCGCGGCCCGCGTCCGCCATCACCCGCGCCGCGGTGGCCTCGTAGAAATGACCGGGCAGCCGCCGCGCCATCTCCAACAACGGCGCGACCTGCGCGTCGGCGGCGCCCCGCAGGACCGCCAGACGCCCGGCCAGCGACGCGGTCAGCCGTGCGGTGTCGGCCAGCCCCGCCCGCCGGCCGGCCACCGCGACCTGGTCCGTGAGGGTGGCGGCAAGGTCCAGACGGCCCCGGACGATGGCGAGCACCGCCTGCCGGGACAGCGTCACGATGCCGGCGTGGGCGTCACCGGCCAGCTCACCGGTCCGGGCGTACACGACCAGCGCCGCCTCGGCCGCGTCCAGCTCACCGAGCTCGACCAGGGCGGTGAACCGCCAGAACAGCCCCCGCAGCTCGAGCGTGGCATCGCCCGCGAGCCGCGCCAGCTCGATGATCTCGGCCGCGGTGCCGAGCCGCTGCGGCGCGGCCAGCGGATCCCACAACGCGTGCAACTGTCCGTCCAGCACCTCACCGAGCGTCCCGGCGTCACCGCTCTCCCGGGCCAGCCGGACGGCCTCGGCGGCGAGGTCACGGCGCCGGTCCGCAGCCGACGGATCGCTCAGCAGCTCCCGGGCCCACCTGATCAGGACCCGCGCCCGGACCCCGGACGGCAGCCGGCGCGCGGCAGCCGATTCCAGCAGCCGCAACAGCGCGACGTCCGGCACCAGAAACTCCGCCCGCGACGACACCCGCAACGCCAGCCGCGCCACAGCGTCACCGCCACCGCCACCGCCCTCACCGTCGGCGATGTCCGCGGCGACCTCGAGCGCCACCTCGGGTCTGCCACCGCTCGCCAGCCAGATCGCGTGGATCACGTCGCCGGGCCGTCCGGGCAGGAGCAACCCCAGCTCAGCCTCGGTCAGCGGGTCCACCGCCCCAGCCTAGATACACCCCCAGCGGCCGCCGCAGCGCGGTGATGTCGGCGACCGGATCACCCGCCACGACCAGCAGATCCGCGTCGAACCCGGCCCGGATCCGGCCCTTACGATTCTGGACGCCGCACGCCTCAGCGGCCCGCACCGTGGCCGAGGCCAGCGCGTCCGCGGGATCCATGCCACTGTCCACGTATTCCTCGAGAGTCCGCGGCAGGATCCCGTGCGGCTTGGCCGGCCCGAGCCCCGCGTCGGACCCGGCGACCACCCGTACCCCGGCCCGGATCAGCCGGGCCACGCCCTCCTGCAGGATCGACTGGGACAGCCCGGCCCGGGCGGCCATGGCGATCACCTCGGGCGGCACGACCACGGCGGGATCGGACCCCAGCGTCAGACAGACAGCAACCCCGGAGGCAGCCAGCGCGCCGGTCAGCTCATCATCGACGTACGCCCCTGACGCCGTCACCGACGTGCAGTGCTCGATGCCGTCGACCCCCGCCCGGAGCGCCTGCCAGATCGCCGCGTGGGCATGGGCGTGCGCGGTGACCGGCAGCCCGTGCGCGTGAGCCTCGTCAACGGCGGCGGTCAGCTCCTCGTCCGTGAACTGTGTCGCGGCCGTGTCGGTCCCCGGGGTGAACACCCCGCCGCTGGCCATGACCTTCACGACGTCCGCACCCTGCGCGGCCCGCTCCCGCACCATCCGCCGAACGTCGTCCGGCCCGCGAACCTCCCCACCGAGAAACCAGCAATGCCCGCCCGGCGTGGTGAGCGGCGCCCCCGAGGCGACGACGTTCCAGGCCTCCGGCCGCCGGCTCAGCACCGCCCCACGCAGATCACCCAGGTCACGCACGGTGGTCACCCCGGCCCGCAGATGGGTACGCAGTGAGCGCTCGACCGTCACGCTCAGCTCCTCGGCCGTCGCGTCCGGGACGCGGTCGAGTGCACCCGGCCCGGCATCGGCACACAGATGCACGTGGCAGTCGATGAGCCCCGGCAGCAACGTCCCGTCGATGAGCTCCAGGCTGTCCGGGTGCTCGCCGAGGCGTACCTCAGTGATCCTGCCTCCGGCCGCAACCACCACACCCCCACCGGGATGCAACCGCTCGCCGTCGAAGATCCGGGCGACGCGCAACACGTTCACTCCACTGTGGCCCGACATTGCCCGATGGTACCGACGTCCGTGATTCGTCATCGATCTCTGTCGTAAGGTGACAGTGCGCGTTCACTGATCGGCGAGGAAGGCACATCGATGACGAGCAGATCCGACTCTGACCTGCCAGCGCGGCTCAACGCCGCCCAGCCGAACAGCGCCCGGATCTGGAACTACCTCCTCGGCGGCAAGGACAACTTCGCCGCGGACCGCAACGCCGCAGAAGCCCTGATCACCGAGCTCCCGGAGATCCGCGAGTTCGCCCGCGCCGGCCGCGGCTTCCTCACCCGCGCGGTCACCTACCTGACCGGCGAGGCGGGCGTCCGCCAGTTCATCGACATCGGCACCGGCCTCCCCACCGCCGACAACACCCACGAGGTCGCCCAGCGCATCGCCCCGGAATCCAGGATCGTCTACGTCGACAACGACCCCGTGGTCCTCACGCACGCCCGCGCCCTGCTGACCAGCGACCCGGCGGGAGCGACCAGCTACATCGACGCCGACGCCCAGGACCCGAAAGCAATCCTCCAGGCCGCCGCCGTCACCCTCGACTTCACCCAGCCGATCGCCGTCATGCTCATCGGCATCCTCGGCCACATCCCCGACACCGACAACCCCACCCAGGTCGTCCGCACCTTCGTCGACGCCCTCCCGCCGGGCAGCTACCTCGCGATCAACGACAGCATCCTCACCCCGGGCAACGTCGTCGCCGCCGACACCGCCCGAGAGGTCGGCTCGGACTACCACCTGCGCACCCCCGCCCAGATCACCGCCTTCTTCGACGGCCTCGACCTCCTGGATCCAGGCGTGGTGCCGACCCCCCTCTGGCGCCCCACCCCCGGCACCACCCCGGCAGAGGTCCCGGTCTATTGCGGCGTCGCCCGCAAGCCGTGATCAAATAGCCGCGTGGAGCTGACCAAACAATTCACCGACGACCAGTACGCCAACGCACTGGAATCCTGGTCATGGCTCGATCTGGCCGGCAAGGCGCCCCGCTTCACGTCCCTGTTCGGCGACGTGTTCCTGGAGGACAGGACCGGCGCCTGGTGGTTCCTCAGCACCATCACCGGCGAACTCACCCCGGAATGGCCGAACGGTGCCGCGCTGGCCGCCGATCTGGACACGGAAGAAGGCCACGACCAGTACCTCCTGGGCGCCCTGGCCATGGCCGCATTCCACCGCCGCGGCCTGACCCTCAACCCCGACGAGGTGTACGCCTACGTCCCGCCCCCGGTCCTGACCGGCAGCTTCGACGTCGACCAGATCCAGGTCTACACCTTCACCGTCGCCCTCACCGTAACCGGCCAACTCCACCGCCAGCTCCAAGCCCCACCCGCCGGCTGAGCCCACCACCGATCCCGGCCCGCGCCGCCACACGCCACCCGCATCTCACCGGCGCGGTACGGTTCGTCGGTGGGTGATCGCGTCAAGAGCAGGCAGGGCCCGCCGAAGGCGAACGGGCACCGGTTCCACGGCGACCCGGAACGTTTTCACCTGCTGGCCGAGTTCATCGGTGAACGCTTCGGCAACTCGGTCGAGTACGTCGCCGATGTCGCCGGCGGCCAGGGAATGCTGGCACGTGAGCTGCGGAAACGCCTGAACTACCGGGTAGAGGTCGTCGATCCGCGCGGGTGGACGCTGAAGGGCGTCGAGTCCCGCGCCGTCCCCTACCTGGCCAAGGACGCCGCCTACTACGATCTCGTCGTCGGCCTCCACCCCGACCAGGCATTACGCGAGGTCGTCCACTCAGCCCTGGGCACGGCAACCGTCATCGTCCCCTGCTGCAACTTCTGGCGGGACGACCAGCGACTCGGCCGCGACGCCCTGGCCGAGTCGATCGCCCAATGGTTCGATCAGAACAAGGTCCGTTACGAACGAGTCGAGTTCGCCTTCAGGGGCCCGCAGAACCTCGGCTTCGTGACGGCCCCTCCGGAAACCGATTGACGTCCCCTCGCGTCGGCCCGGGTATGAGGACGTATGGCAGGACCGCGCACTTCTTGAGCCCTGACCGCTCGCGCCGAGGGCGATCCTTTGGACAGAACAATTAGCCACCTCACCCATACCTTCCGTGAGCGGACGTCAATACCGTTGGGCAATGGTTTGTCCCACCTGCGGTTTGGACAACGATCCTTCGGCCTCGGTCTGTGCCCGGTGCAACACCGATCTGGGCGCCGCGCGGGCGCCGGTGCCGGGTGCTGCGAGGAGCGAGACCGCAGCGCCACCACCGATGCCGGGCGGCGTTCAATATGCCCCGCCTGTGCGCAGCCGGCTTCCGCTGATCATCGGCCTGGCCGTGGTGGTCCTGCTGGCGCTGGCCGTTGTGGTCTACAGCGTCACCCGGCATGACCCGCCGGTCGCCGCGCCTGACCCCGCTGCCCCGGCGGCGACCACGGTCGATCCGGCGACCGGGACCGACGCGGAAAGAACTGCAGAGCCGGGGGGTACGACAGATCCCACGGGTACGCCGACCGACCGCAGCAACGAGTCCGCAGCGGAGCCGCTGCTGCAGGCCCGGGCCATCGACAGGTTGCTGGGCCGGAGCCGGGTGAGCCGCGACAAGCTCAACAGCGCCATCGACCGGGTCGGACGCTGTACCGGACTGGGTGGCGCGATCGACGACCTGCAGGCTGTCGGACGGGAGCGGCGGGCCCAGATCGCCGAGGTCACGGGCGCTGATCTGTCCGCGCTGCCGGACGGGGAAGTGTTGCGGTCGCGGCTGGTCACCGCGTTGCAGTTCTCGCTGGACGCGGACGCGGCCTATGTGGAGTGGGCCGAGCCGACGCTGGCCGGCAGGTGCGCGAACACCGCCGCGCGCAAGGCGGCCTATGCCCGGGGGCGGTCCGCCTCGGACCAGGCGGGGGCGGCCAAGGAGGATTTCCTCACCGCGTGGAACCCGGTCGCCACGTCACTCGGGGTGCCGCCGAGGACCCGCCAGGGAATCTGACGGTTTCCTACAGGGGCCAGTTCGCGGCGACGATCACGCCGATCGCGGCCGCCGCCTCCACCACCGTACGGGTGCTGCCGGCGCTGTCGGCGAGGGACTGCAGCCGCGCCTGCAGACGTCCGCGGGCCTGCGGCGTACCGTCGGCGATCTCGGCTTGTATCGCGGCCACCTCGCGCTGGGCGTGGGCGGGCTGAGGATGGCGGCCGAGGATGGCGGTGAGGAGGTCGCGGACCTCGTCGGCGGGGGCGGCGCTGTTGTTCTGCACGTTGGTGTTGTGGTTGCCGATGTTCTGCTGACCGCCGTGGAAATTCATGTCCCCGAAGTTCATCTGCGACTCAGCCACGTGATCCTCCGGTGGTGCGCGGCTGTCCGGCCGGCGCACTGTTGGTCTGGACGTTGACGTTGCGGCTGCCGAAATTCTGCTGGCCACCGTGGAAGGTCGCGTTGCCGATCGACACATTGGTCACGGCGCTCTGGAACTCGGTGGTGTCGACGCCCTGCTCGTCCAGGTATTCCAGGACGGTGTCGGTGACCACCCGGTCCAGCAGCTTGATGTACTTCTCCGCGTCCAGGATCTGCATGAAGTTCACGGTCGGGCGCTGGGCGGCGAGCTCGCGGACGCTGAAGTCCGCGCCGTAGTCGTAGAAGCGGAACTCATCGGCGCGCCGTGCGGAGCGGGCCATCCGGCCGGTCAGCCGCAGCGTGTCCCAGCCGAGGCGGGCCAGATAGACCGGTCCGAGTATGTTGTCGCGCAGGAAACTCAGCACCGTGTGCACGGCCGCGTGGTAGGGCACGCGTTCCGGGCGCAGGTTGTCGACGAGATGGTAGAGCGGGTTCACCTGCGGCATGACGGTGGACACGAACTCCGTGTAGAGCATCCCGCCCTCGACCGCCAGGTGGACGAACGCCGTGACGCCGATGCCCGAGTCCTGCGCGGGCAGCACGAGCCGGCCGTCCGGGGTGAAGATCTCCTTGCCGTTGGCCGGCACCACCGCGCGCAGGTAGTGCCGCAGCCCGCCCTGCGGACTGCCGACGATCGCCGCGATGGTCTCGGTGGAGGCGAGGGTGCGGGGTGTGCGCGTCTGCGGGTCGATCAGCGGGTCGTCACTGCGCCGGTTACCGTCGGCCGCCACGTACGGCACCACGTAGACGTTCGGGATGCGCTCACCGTCGCGCAGCCGCGGATCACGCAGCCCGACGACGGCGTCGTGCACCCGCTGGTTGAGTGCGAGGCTGTCGATCGCGACCCTGCCGTCACCGTTCTTGGGCTTGAGCGTCGTCGCGAACGACCAGCTGTGCTCGCGCCATCCGGCGCCGGCGAACGGGTCGATGTCCTGGACGCAGATGTTGCCGCGCTGCATGGCCGCGACGACGCCCAGCCGCCACTCGACGCGTGCGCTGCTGACGCGCGGCGCGACGGCTTTCACGCCGGGGGCCAGTTCGGTGGTGAGGATGCCGTACGCGTGACGACGCGACAGGAACAGCACGAGGAACATGGCGGCGGCGAGCCCGATCGGAGCCAGCAGCACCAGGCCGCGCAGTCCGTCGGCGAACGCGTCGTCGACGGCGGGTGCCGAGTCGCCGTAGTCGCCGAACCCGCCGTCCTGACCGCTGGGCAGCCCGAGCGAGTCGACGACGCTGCCCAGCACGACCGACAGGAAGAAGGAGCCCAGCAGGCACAGCGCCAGGACGACGACCACGGTGATCCCGGCCAGCCGGAAGGAACGGGGCAGTTCCCGCACCGCCGACGAGCGCAACCCCACCACGACGGCGCACAGGCTCAGCCACGCGACGGTTGCCAGCGAGCTGAGGCAGAGCCCGACCATCAGGACACCGGTGACCATGGCGTACCGGATCAGCAGCAGACGGCGGGCCCGCAGGCAGTGCCGCGCCACCGGGTCGAGGTCGAAACCGTAGGACGGCGGCACCGCCTTGCGTTCGGACTCGACCACCTCGCGGATCGTCGCGTTGGCGAAATCCGGGTCGAGGTAGGGCGCTCCGCACAGCCGCCGGGTGGTGTCGTTCAAGGTGTCGGCCGGGTGGTAAGCGGGCATGCTCAACAGAGGCGCGCCCTGGTTGCCCTGCTGCGGGTAGCCCATCCAGGGAACGTACCGGTGACCGCGATCGCACCGGCACCCCTGGACGGAGGACTCGTTCCGGCTTCCTACCGGACCGCCCGCGAGCCACGACGGTCCGGCTCGCGGCGCACGGGCATGGACGGCAGGGAGTGCCAGCTCACCGGGACGTCGCGCATCAGCAGGGCCCCGTCGAGTGCCGCCGTGCCCGCGGGGAACAGCCCCGGGTCCTCGAAGAACGTCGAGTGCACCCCCGCCACCTCGGTCGCCTCGACGGCCCACGAACCCGTGCGGAGCTCGATGCCGTCCAGGACGCGGCCGCCGGTGGTCTCGGAGTAACCGGCGCAGCCCTGCCGGAAGAACTCGGACGCCTCGGCCAGATCGCCGAACAGCGCACTGCCCGGCCACGTTGGACTGACCCGCACGTGGACTCCCACCGCGCCGGTGTTGTCGACGCTGCGGAACGCCACCCGCAGGTCCTGCTCGTCCTCCGCGACGGTGAACCGGGCGCGGTGGTGCTCACCGGGGAAGACCCGGCCGCCGGCCAGCGCCGAGGCCCGGGAGCCGGTGTCCCGCCGTGGGATGTAGACGCCGGTGGCGACGCCGTCCGGGGTGTCCCACTCGACCGCGATGCGGTGCGCGGCGTTCTCGGTGCGCATGCCGATCCCGCCGGGCAGGGGCTTCGGACGCAGCCGGCCGAGCCGGATCAGGCAGATCCCCGCGACGCCGTGCCCGTTGACCAGCTGCGGGCGCAACGGCGCGGGCAGCAGGCGAGCGGTGACTTCCGGATCCGTACGGTAATTGACGAGCAGGCGCCGCTCGATGACGCCGGCCATGACGGGAACTCTCATGATGATCCTCTCGGGCGGCGCTGCCGCACGACGATCTGGTCCGGGCAGACGGAGGAGAGAAAGCGGCCCACGCAGAGCGCGAGCCGCTCCGGGACGAGGGCGTAGTAGATCTTTGTTGGCCTCGCGGCGTTCCTGGATCAGGCCTGCCGAGCGCAGCACTGCGAGGTGGCGGGACACGGACGGGCCGCTGATCGGGAAGTGCGCGGCGATCTCCCCCGCGGTCGGCTCGCCGTCGCGCAGATCCTCCAGGAGTCCAGGAGGCTCGTCAACTCACGGTTGACGCACAGGAGTCCTCAACTCGGCGCCGCCCGTTGCCGACAGTGGGGCATGGGTTTCAGGCGCATGGCAGCCGGCGCGGTCACCGCGGTCACCGCGGTCCTCGCCGTCACCGCATTGTCAGCGCCCCCCTCGATGGCTGTTGCCGGCGCAACGGCCACGCCGCTCGCGATGGCCGCGTCGTGCACCACCACGTCGGCGGTCGTCATGATTCCGCTGACCAGCGCCAAGCACGGCCGCATTCTCGAGCACGCGCAGGACGCGATCGACAAGGGCTATCCGCTCACGATGGTCCTGAATCGCACCGGGGCCGCGGCGCGGCGCAAGGCAGCGCTGAAGGGCGTCGCCACGCGCCCCGGCTACGACCGCGACGAGTACCCGATGGCGGCGGGGCGAAGGGTGAACAAGGCTGACGTGCGCCTCGTCGCGTCCAGCGAGAACGAGTCAGCGGGTTCGATCGCCGGCAACACCTTGCGCAAATACTGCGACGGCACGAAATATCGCTACAAAGGAGTGCACGGAAAAGGCGCGACGACGCCCCCGCGCAACGATCCGCGCTTCGCCACGTGCGCGGAGGCGAAGAACCACGGCTACGGACCGTACTATCGCAGCTCCGACCCCGAGTACTACTGGTATCAGGACCGCGACGCCGATGGTGTCGTCTGCGAGTGAGCCTGGTCGTTGAGGGAGCGCCACGCGCGCAGCACCGGCAGCGTGGCCAGCAGTCCGATCACCGGCACGAGGAACGCGAGCCGCAACCCGACCGGTGACGACAGCGCACCCAGCAGCACGGCCCCCAGCAGCGCGCCGCCATAGTTGAACAGGTTCACCCGGGCGATGACCTCGTCGCTGCGCCCCGGCGCGCTGCGGCCCGCGACGCTGAACGCGAGCGGGACCAGGATGCCCACCCCGAGCCCGGTCAGGGCGAACCCCGCCACCGCCGCCCCGATCGACGGCACGGCCACCACCAGCCCGCAGCCCAGTGCGCAGACCAGCAGACACCCGGCGGCGGCGACGGTCGTGCCGATCCGGGGCACCAGATGGTCCCCGACGAGCCGGGCGGCGAGCACCGCGGCCTGGTAGGCGGCGTATCCCAGGGGCACGACGGTGGCCGACGCGGCGAGGGAGTCGTCGAGGTAGACCGAGCTCCATGTGCTGACCGCCGAGTCGGCCAGGAACGCGGTGAAGATGAACGCGCCGCAGACGAGCACGATGCGGCGGGTGCCGCCCGCCGTGTGGCCGGAGAGGGCGTGCAGGACGGTGCGGTCCGGCTCGAACGACGAGAAGCCGGCGAGGGCCATGACGGCGGCGAAGACGGCGGCGAGTCCGACTGCGACGGCGGCGCCGGCTCCCGTTGCCGCGGAGCCCGACATGGCCAGGGCCGCCACGATGGCGGCTGCGGTGTAGGCGGCGAACAGGCGGCTCATCACGCTGCGGCCCAGGCGGGCCTGGACCAGGACCCCCTGCATGCTCAGGCTGGCATCGACGGCGCCGAGCCCCAGGCCGTACGCGATGAAGACCGCCACGAACACAGCCTGCGGGGTGTGGAATGTGGTCAGCGACAGCCCGGCTGCGACGACGAGCAGCCCGCCCGCCAGGGCGTACCGGCTCCCCCACCGCGCGGCCACCTTGTCGGCGAGCATGGAGCCCCCGGCCGCGGCGGCGATGACGAGCAGCAGGAGCACCGAGACGAACGCGTCGTCGACGCCCTGCCGGGATTTGAACATGGGCAGGGCGGTGACCACGGCCGCGTAGCCGAGGCCCTGTGCGGCGTACCCACCGGCGATCCACGCGGCCCGCCGGCCGCCACCCACCTGTTGCGGCATGAGGGAATCATTGTCGGCGACGACCGAGCGGAACAGGGCCGATCCACCAATTGCGCACCGGAAGAAGCCGTGTTTAGCGGCCGGCTCGCACCCGGCTGAGAAGCCAGATGAAGTACGGCGCTCCGATCAGGGCGGTCACGAGTCCGGCGGCAATCTGTGAGGGAGCGATGACCGTACGCCCCACAGTGTCCGCAACGGTGACCAGTAACGCCCCCAGCGCGACCGACACGGGCACCGACCGGGCGTGCCGGGCACCGACCAGCGCGCGGGCCGCGTGCGGTGCGACGAGGCCGACGAAGGCCAGTGCCCCCACCGCGCAGGCCGCGGCCGCGGTGAGGACCGCCGCCAGGGTCAGGAAGCCGAGCCGGGCCCGGTTGAGCGGTACGCCCAGCACCCGCGGCACGTCCTCGTCCAGCGAGACCAGGTCGAGGGTCCGCGCGCCGGCGAGCGCGAGCGGCAGCCCGACGGCGAGCATGATCGCGGCGGGGACGACCTGGCTCAGGGTCCGGCCGTAGGTCGAGCCGGCGAGCCAGGTCAGGGCGACGCCGACGTTCCACGGTGAGACGACCACGACCAGCAGCGTCGTGATCGCGGACGCGGCCGTGCTGACGCCGATGCCGATCAGGACGAGCCGGTCGGAGGACAGCCCCCGGTGGGACGCGAGCCGGTAGACGAGCGCGAAGGTGGCCAGGGCGGCGAGGGTCGCCGCGCCCATCACCGGCCAGACGCCGACGCCGGGGACGAGCAGCACCATCGCGACCGCGCCGACGCTCGCGCCGGGGGTGATGCCGAGCAGGCCCGGTTCGGCGAGGGGGTTGCGGCAGACGGCCTGGACGACGGAGCCGGCCAGGGCGAGGGCGGCGCCGCCGAGCAGGGCGACGAGCACGCGGGGCCAGCGCTGGTCGAGGACGAAGGAGACCTCACGGCCCGCGGTGCCCCGCCACCAGTTGGCGACGTCGCCGAGCAGGACGAGACGGTCGCCGAGCAGCAGCGCGGCGAGGAACGCGGTCACCAGGGCGACACCGAGCACGACGCCGACGACGGTGACGAAGCCGCGGGAACGGGCGGTGCCGTGGGTGCCGGTCGACGAGGTCGCGGGTCCGCTGTCGCGCAGGCGCCGGGCGAGCCAGACCAGCAGGACCGCGCCGGCGAGCGAGGTGACCACGCCGGTGGGGACGGAGATCGCGGTGGCCGCGGGCAGGACGAGACGCAGCAGCACGTCGGCGGTGACGATGACGAGGGCGCCGACCACGCCCGCGAACGGCAGGAGCAGGAGGTGCCGGCTCAGGCCGGGGACGCGGCGGGCGACGAGCCGGGCGATGACCGGGCCGCAGAGCCCGACGAAGCCGATCGGTCCGGTGACGGTCACGGCGGTGGCGGCCAGCAGGACCGCGAGCAGGATCGAGAGGACCCGGGTACGCCGGACGTCGACACCGAGCACCCGTGCGGAGTCGTCGCCGAGGCCGAGCACGTCGAGGCGGTGCGCGAGCAGCAGGGCGCCGAGCACGCCAAACGCGACCAGGGGCGCGGCGAACGTGACCTGGCTGGTGCCGGACTGCACCGTGGTGCCGCTGCCCCACGCGTACAGGCCGGTGGTGTTCTGCTGGAAGAGCATGAGCAGCACGACGGCGAGCGAGTTGAGCGCGAGGGCCACCGCGGAACCCGCGAGCACGACCCGGGCCGGTCCGGCCGCGCCGCCCCGGGCGACGAGCAGGACCAGACCCGATGCCGCGAGCCCGCCGAGGAAGGCGACCAGACCGTTGACCAGGAAGGGCAGGGCGATTCCGTACGCGGCCACGGCGACCACCGACACGTAGGCACCCGCGTTCACGGCGAGGGTGTCCGGCGACGCCAGCGGGTTGCGTGCCACGGATTGCAGGGTGGCGCCCGCGACGCCGATGGCCAGCCCGACGAGCAGGGCGGCGAGCAGCCGGGGCACGCGGCTGGCGACCAGCACCGCGACGGTCTGTTCCCGGCCGTCCCCGGAGGAGCCGGGCACGAGCGCGCGGAGCAGCTCGGCGACGCTCAGGTCGGCGGTGCCCTGGGTGAGGTGCACCGCGGCGAGCACGAGCAGCAGGGCCAGGGCGATCGCAAATGCGGCGATCACCCGCGGGGCGCCCCGGCGGGGAGTGGTCCCCGCCGGGGTGACGGCCACGTCAGCGGCCGTGTCGGTGGTGCCGGACATCGGTGTCAGGCGCCGGGGAAGGCCGCGACGAGCGCGTCGATGTAGGCGTTGGCGGACGGCACGCTGCCGAACATCCAGATGCCGTCGGGGAGCTTGCTGAGGTGGCCGCCCTTGACGAAGCCGAGCTGCTTCCACACCGCGTTGCCGGTCAGCGCCTTGGTGAACTCGCCGCCGCCGTCGGTCTCGTTGGCGACGTACACGAACGTACTGTCCGCATTGGTGATCTTGGTCAGGCCCTCGATGTCGGTCTGCGCCAGGCCGTAGTCCTTGTCGCCGCCCTCGGTCCACTGGTTGGTGAGGCCGAGCTCCTTGCCGAGACCGCCGAAGAACGAGCCCGGGGTGTACATGCGGATCGCGACGGTGCCCGAGTCGATCCAGCCGTCGGACATGGTGAACGGCGCCCCGGTCCTGCCGGCCTTGGCGAGCGCGTCCTTACCGGCGGCGACCTTCGCGTCGAAGCCCGCGAGGACCTCGGTCGCCTTGGCGGACGTGCCGGTCGCCTGGGCGAGCGTGGTCAGCGTCTTGCGCATGTAGCCGATCGGGTCGGTGCCGTCGGAGCCCTTCAGCGTGATCACCGGCGCGGTCTTGGTGATCTGCTCGATCACGGTCGCGGGCAGGTCCGTCGTGGCGACCACGAGGTCCGGCTTGAGCGCGACGATGGCGTCGAGGCTGGGCTCGCCGCGGGTGCCGACATCGGGCGTCGCGGCGTCGACCGGCGCCACGGTGTCGTAGATGTTGTAGTTCTTGACGTCGGCGACACCGACCGGCTTCACGCCGAGCGCGACCAGGCTCTCGGTCAGGCCCCACTCGAGGGAGACGACGGCCTCGGCGGGCGCGTCGAGGTGCACGGGGCCGCGCTCGTCGGTCAGGTCGACCGGTCCGGTGGCGGCGGACGCGCTGGGGGTGCCCGCGTCGTCGGCGTCCTCGGTGGTGCCGCAGGCCGTGAGGGCCAGGGCTGCCACCACGGCGGTGGCCGCTGCGGCCAGAGTCCGGCGGAAGGGGGGCGTACGCATAGAGAATTCCTTAAAGGGTGGCGGACATGCGGGTGGAATGGCGGCCGACCGGTTCGGTACGGACGCGCCCCCGGTCGTCGACCCGCACATCGATGCGCAGGCCGTAGACCTCGGTGAGAAGTTCGGAGGTGAGCACGTCGGCGGGGCGGCCGGTGGCCCGCACGACGCCGTTCTGCAGCAGCACGACATGATCGGCGACGGCGGCGGCCTGGTCGAGGTCGTGCAGCACGACACCGACCGCGGCACCGTGCTCGTCGGCCAGGTCCCGCACGATGTCGAGGGTCTCGACCTGGTAGCGCAGGTCGAGATAGGTGGTCGGCTCGTCCAGCAGCACGACGCCGGTGTCCTGCGCGAGACAGGTGGCGAGCCAGACACGCTGCAGCTCGCCGCCGGACAGCTCGTCGACCGGGCGCTCGGCCATCGCCGCCACCCCGGTCAGGTGCATGGCCTTGTCCACCGCGGCGGGGCCGCCGGGATCGCCGGCGCCGAACCGCCCCCGGTAGGGGTGCCGGCCGTAGGCGACGACCTCTCTCACGCGTACGCCACCCGGGGTGGGCCGCGACTGGGTGAGCAGGGTGACCCGCCGGGCGAATTCCTTGGGGTGCAGGGCGTGCGCGTCGCCGGACTGCTCCCCGCCGAGCGTGACCGAACCGCTCTTCGGGGTGTGCAGCCGCGCGAGCGCACGCAGCAATGTCGACTTGCCGGAGCCGTTCGGCCCGACCAGGGCCACGACTTCGCCGGCACGCAGCTCGATGGCGGCGTCCCGGACGACCGTGCGGCCGTCGTACGCGAGCGTGAGACCGCCGCCCGAGAGCGCAACGGTCTCCGGAGAGGCTGTCATGCAGGTTAGGCTAACCTAATACCGAGACAGCCGTTCAGGGGGTCAGGGTTCCCTTCACAGGTTTGACCGGAAACAATGCCGCCATGGCGGACATCGACCGGTCACCCGAGCCCACAGTCATCGGCTCGGGCCCCAGCCCCATGACGGTGCTGCTCCACACGCCGCCGGCCGTGGTGCCGATCAGCTTCGCGCTCAGCCTGGCCGCGCAGAACAGCGCGTGGGGTGGCTTCTTCCAGGCGACCGCCGTCGTGGCGCTCTTCCTCAGCACACCCGCGGCCGTCCACCGGATCTTCACGGCACTCAGCCCCCGCCGGGCTGACGATGCCGCAGGCGGGACGCTGACCGGGACGTTCGAGCGCCGCCGCTACGCCGAGGCCCTCACCGCCGCCGGGCGGCTCGACGCCGCGGTCCCGCTGCTGACCGAGATGCACGACGAGGGCTGGCCGGCGGTCGACCTGACCGAGGTACGCCGGACCAGTGCCCAGGCCCTGACGGTGCTCGCCGAGCGGCTGCGCATCCACGAGGCGATGGGCCGGCGCCTCGCCGAGGTCACCGACGAGCAGCGCAGCCCCGACGTCACGGCCGCCAACAGGGACCGGCTGGCCCGGGCCGCCGATGAGCTGCGTAACGCGCGGGCGGCGTACCAGGCGGTGCTCGACGAGCCGATCACCTATCTGCGGGAGCTGGCCGGCCAGGCCGAGCTCGCGATCGCGCACTGGGACCAGATCCGCCGCGGGGCCGACAGCGAGAGCCGCGTACGCCGCATCCTGCGCGACGCCCGCGCGGCCATCGACAACGCCGGCACTCCCACCACGGACCCGGACGCCGAGGTGCTGCCGACCCTGCGGGCGGTCAACGAGCTCGTCGAGAAGCACGGCCCCGAGCTCTACCGTTAGTCCGTCCACACCAGACAGAACGGCTTCCCGGCGGGATCGGCGAAGACCCGCCAGTCATCGCCCTCGCCGTCCAGCCGGGTGGCGCCGGCTGCCAGCGCGGCCCGTTCCGCCGCGTCCACGTCCTGCACGTGCACGTCGAGGTGGATCTGCTGCGGGTACGCCGGGTCGGGCCAGCGCGGCGCGGAGTAGTTCTCGACCTGCTGGAACATCACGGGCTGCGAGCCGTACTCGCCGATCATGGCCATCCCGTCCGCCTCGTAGGTCACCGGCTTGCCGAGCAGCTCCGCGTAGAACTGGCTGAGCAGCTTCGCGTCGGGGCAGTCGAGCATGACGTCCCCCAGCGTCGTCGCCGGATCGCCGGGGTTGAGGCACAGGTCGAACGGGTGCCCGGCCGGGTCGGCGAGCGTGTGCCACTTCTCGTTACGGCGCAGCACGGTGGCGCCGAGCTCCTGGGCCCGCGCGGCCGCGGCGTCGATGTCCGGCACCCGGAAGTCGAGGTGCGCCTGCTGGGGATGCTCCTGCCCCGGCCACGTCGGTGCCACATGGTCGGGGGCCAGCTGCAGCCCGATCCGCCAGCCGTCCTCGCTGAGCAGCGTGATCCAGTCGTCCCCGTCGTCGTAGGGGAGCGGCTTCCACCCCGCGAGCTGCTCGTAGAAGGTGGCCAGGCGAAAGATGTCCGGGGCGTCCAGCGCGACGGCCCGCAGGGTACCGATCTCAGAGGTCATACCGCCGATCCTGCCCGCCCGGGGTCGTTCACGCCCGGATCGCCGCGACCGCCTCGTCGTAGAGTTCGAAGACCGACCGTTTGCCGCCCCCCGTGGTCCAGGCGTCGACAGCCGCATTCAGACAGGCCAGGGCGCTGGTCACGATCGCCGCCGCACGGGGATCCCCGGCGCTGCCCGGGGGAACACCGAGCCGGCGCTCGACCTCCGGAACCAGCTGCCCGGTCCAGCGCAGCTGCTTCTCGACCTGCCGCGCCCGCAGCGACGGCGTCTCGTGGAACATCGCTGTGATCCTGGCGGCCCACTCGGGGGTGAACTCCATCTCCGTCGCGAGCACGTCCAGCGCGGCCCGCAGCGCCTCCCACGGCCCCTCGGAATCCGGTCGCCCCGCCAGGACCTCCTGCACGCGGACCCCACGCTCGGCGATGTCCCCTAGCGCGATGTCCTCCTTGGACTCGAAGTAGCGGAACAGCGAGCGCCGGGAGACCTCGGCCTCGGCGGCGATCTGCTCCATCGTCGTCGCGTCGAAGCCCTGCTCCAAGAAGAGCCGCATGGCCGTGGCCGCGATGTCCACCTTGACGGCCTGCCGCGTGCGCTCCCTCAGCCCCATGATGCCGATCATAGCGGGTGGTGCCGGTATGGCACTCAGTGCCATTTTGGCATACAGTCACTTCCATGACACCCGTGGACTATCGCAACCAGACCACCCTGATCACCGGCGCGAGCGCCGGCATCGGCCGCGAGTTCGCCCGCGCCCTCGCCCGCCGCGGCTCCGGCCTCGCCCTCGTCGCCCGCCGCCGGGGCCGGCTCGACACGCTCGCCGCCGAACTGGAAGTCCCGACGACCGTCATCCCGTTCGACCTCAGCGAGCCCGCCGCCGGGGAGCGCCTGGCCGCCGAGATCGCCGGCCGCGGGCTGAGTGTCACCAGCGTCATCAACAACGCGGGCTTCGGCTCGTACGGCAACTTCCATGAGCTCGATCCGGGCCGCCTGCGCGACGAGATCGCCGTCAACGTCGCCGCGGTCGCCGACATCACCCGGGCGTTCCTGCCGACGCTGCGTGCCGCGGGCACGGGGGTGCTGGTCAACATCGCGAGCCTGGGGTCGTACCAGGCAGGTCCGCACATGGCCCAGTACGCGGCGACCAAGGCGTTCGTGCTGAGCCTGACCGAGGCGGTGTGGCAGGAGAGCATCGGCACCGGGTTGCGGGTGCTCAGCCTCGCACCCGGCCTGACCCGCACGGAGTTCTTCGACGTGGTCGGCAACGACTCCATGACCCGCTTCGGGCGATTCCAGACCCCCGAGCAGGTCGTGGCGTACGGGCTGAGCGTCCTCGACCGCCGCAACCCCCCGCCGAGCGTGATCTCCGGGCTGCCCAACCGCATCACGGCGAACGCGGGACGCCTGCTCACCCGTCGCCGGATCGTGCTGATCGGTGGCGTCGCGGGCGGGTAGACAGTGTCTACGATGACCTGGTAGACACTGTCCATGCCCGCCGACCTCCGCACCCGGCTCGTTGACGCCGGCGTTGCCCTGGTCGCCGAGGAGGGCACCGACGCGCTGTCGCTCCGCGAGATCGCCCGCCGCGCCGGTGTGTCGCACGGAGCCCCGCGACGCTACTTCCCCACCCACCGCGAGCTGCTGGCCGCCGTCGCCCGCGAGGGCTACGCCGACCTCACCGACCGGGTCTCCCGCCTGCCCGTCGTGGGCGACCCGGGCACGGATCTGCTCGCGCTGGCGCGGATGTATGTGGAGTTCGCACGGACCAATCGCGGGATGTTCGAGCTGATGTTCCGGCACGAGCTGCTCAGCGGGAACAAGGAGGGGCTCCGCGGGGTCAGCACGCCACTTTTCGGCGTACTGATGCAAAGGCTCGGAGCGCAACAATCCGACGCTGCCGTAAGGGCCGGGGCCTTCTGGGCCAACCTGCACGGCATCGCCCAGCTCTGGCTGTGGGACAGCCTCCAGATGGCCACCGGCAACGACGACCTGGAAGCGCTGCTGCGCCGGGCCGTGCAAGCGCACACAGGAGCGACACCGTGCTGATCCCCCACCTCGTCCGGGCGGCCCTCGTCCCGGTGTCCCGGCTGGCGTTCCGGCCGACGATCGAAGGCCTCGCCCATCTGCCGGTGGACGGCCCGGTCATCGTCGCGGCCAACCACATCTCCGCGCTGGACAGCTTCCTGATCCCGCTGGTCAGCCCGCGCCCGGTGTTCTTCCTGGCCAAGGAGGAATACTTCACCGGCAGCGGCCCGCTCGGCACCCTCACCCGCACCGCCATCAGCGGTCTCGGCGCGATCCCGGTCCCCCGCGGCGGTCACCGCGCCGCCCAGGCCGCCCTGGAGGCCTCCCTCGCGGTGCTCAAGGACGGCCGGGCGTTCGGCATCCACCCCGAGGGCACCCGTTCCCGCGACGGCAGGCTCTACCGCGGGCGCACCGGCGTGGCCTGGCTGGCCATGGCCTCCGGCGCGCCGGTCGTCCCCGCGGCCCTGATCGGCACCGACCGCGTCCACCCGGTCGGCACCCTCATCCCCCGCCCGGGCAAGGTCACCGTCCGCTTCGGCGAGCCCCTGCACTTCCCGCAGCCCGCGGGCAGCGCCGCGAAGGCCCGCCGCGAGGCCACCGACCAGATCATGGACGCCATCGCGGCCCTCTCCGGCCAGGACCGCGCGGACACCTACAACGAGGTCTCCTCCAGCGACTGACCGACACCGAGGCGCACGGTGACCACCTCACCGACGTCGATCCCCTCAGCCTTGCGCACCCACGTCTTCAGGGGCACCACATATCGGCCGTCCTTGGGCCACAGCGACGTGGTCCACCGCGTATCCCCGATCTCGGCGTCGACCGGGATCATGCCCCACCCGTAGCTGACCTCCGCCGCGACCTCGGCGATCGCGGCACAGCCCTCCTCGGGCACGGTCACGAAATGCCACGGCGCCGGCCCCCGCCAGAACCACACCTCACCGGCGAACTCGAGCTCCATGCCGCCCCACGCTACCGGGCAGGTCAGGCAGGTGCCGGGGTCAGCCAGCGGTCCAGCTCGGTGAGGATGTTCCCGAGCTCGGGCCCCAGGGCGTCGGCGATCTCGGTCAGGGTCTGTCCCTCGTGGGCACGGCGGCCGGACTCGCTCAGGAAGATCCGGAAAACGCCGGCCAGTGCGATGCCCTGCAGCCGGGCGATCTCCGGCGGGACCGGGCTCGTCTCGCCGATCGCCGCGGCGAGCGCGGCGGCCTGACGATCGGCCACCTCGAGGGCCAGCCGGTTGATCGCCGGACTGATGATCGCCAGATAGCCCAGCGTGCCGCGGGCACTCTCCTGCGGCATGTCCCGCATCGCCGACACCGCCTGCAGGACGTAGTCGCGGATCGCAACCGCGGGGGTGGTCCCCGCGGGCCGGGAGCGGATCAGCTCGCTCAGCTGCTGCTGGATCTGCTGTTCGCGATCGGTGACCAGCTGCTCCTTGGTCGGGAAGTAGTTGTAGAGCGTCTGATCCGCGACCTCGGCCGCACGCGCGATCTCGCTGACCGTCACCCGCTCATAACCACGCTCGGCGAAGAGCCGCGCCGCGGTGTCGGCGATGAGCCGGCGGGTGCGCGCCTTCTTGAGGTCACGAAGTCCTGGTTCCGCCACCGCAGAAGTGTATCAAGCCACAAACTTGTAGCTGACTCCATAATTCGAGTACGCTCCAGGCATGCCTATCCCCCGTACGCCGTACGACCCCGAGCTCGTCGCCATGGAGCCGGAGCAGGAGTTCCCGCCGTTCACCCGCGAGCTGCTCGAGATGATGAGGTCCCGCCCGTCCGGCGGAGTCGAACAGCTCGCCGCGGAGCTCGCCCGCACCGGCGTGCGGCACGAGGAGCGCACGGTCGCCGGGCCCTCGGGCGAGATCACCCTGTCGATCTTCACGCCCCGGGTCCCACGGCCCGGCATGCCCGCCCTGTATTCGATCCACGGCGGCGGCATGATCGCGGGCGACCGGTTCGGTGGCCTGGCGGAGTTCGGATTCCTCGACTGGGTGAACGAGTTCGGAATGGTCCTGATCTCACCCGAATACCACCTGGCACCCGCCGTGCAGGGCACCGCGCTCGTCGAGGACTGCTACACCGGGCTCACGTGGGTCGCCGACAACGCCGGGAGCCTCGGCATCGACCCCGCGCGCATCATCCTGGGCGGGTTCTCCGGAGGCGGCGGCCTGGCGGCGGGCACCGCACTGCTCGCACGCGATCTGGGCGGCCCTGCCGTGCTCGGCCAGCTGCTGATCTGCCCGCAACTGGACGACCGGGGCGACACCGTGTCGGCACGCCAGTTCAGCAAGGAGAACGGCGCCAGCCGCGGCCTGACGACGGACCACATCCGGTTCGCCTGGGACATGGTCCTCGGCGAGGGGCACGTCGAAGGCTCGCCGAGCCCCGTCGCCGTCCCGGCCCGGGCCCCGGACCTGTCCGGACTCCCGCAGGCCTACCTCGACGCGGGCTCCGCCGAGCCCTTCCGCGACGAGACCGTCGACTACGCCTCCCGGATCTGGGCCGGCGGCGGACAGGCGGAACTGCACATCTGGGCCGGGGGCTGGCACGGCTTCGAAACGGCTGCCAAGGCCAAGGTGACCGCAGCGGCCCGCGCGGCTCGGGAAAGCTGGATGCGCAGGATCCTCGCAGCCGGGTGAGACAGACCCTTCTACACTGCGGCGGTGCGGACCGTGACAGTGCAGGGAACCAATGGCGCGACTTGGCGGGTACGGGTGGTGTGGGAGCCACGCTGGCGGGCACTCGCCCGGCGGTTCGGTGGGTGGCGGCGCAACCGCAAGAACGGGCCGGACCTCGGCGGGCTCGACCTCCCCTCCGGCAACCACTCCGGCGGCGGTGGCGGTGGCTGGGGTGACCTCGGCGACGACATCGCGATCGGCATCGCGATCATTGTCGGGATGATCGTGTTCGGGGTGCTGTTCTGGTGGTTCCTGCTTCCGCTGCTGCTGCTCGTGCTCGACGTCGTGGTCGTGGTGGTGCTGCTGATCGCGGGCATCGTGGGCCGGGTGCTGTTCCGGCGGCCCTGGATCGTGGAAGCGACCGGCGATGGCGGCGCGCCGGTGGCAGCCGAGGTAGTCGGCTGGCGCGCGGCGCTGCGCAGCCGGGACGAGATCGCGGACAGGCTGCGGCTCGGCTATTCGCCGCAGGACGCCGTGACGGCGGTCCAGCTGCCCGGCGCTCAGAGGCTGTAGGCGTACCTCACCCGGCGTTGGCCGTCGTAGATCGCGCGCAGCCACGGCTCGCGCACCGCGGGCAGCCGGGCCAGCGTCGCGTGGAAGGCTCGCGCGTCCGGGCGGAAGGGCGTGTGCGGGTGCAACGGCAGCGGATCGTCGCGCAGAGCGTCGTCGGGCATCGCACCGGCTCCGGGGACCGGCCTGCGGTCCCGGGTGAACGCGAGCCACACCCACACGTCCCACTCCAGCGGCGCCACGGGCGTGGCGCCCGGCGACGGCCACGACTCACCGGTTTGCGGATGCCGCGGAACCAGCAGGATGTCGGCCTCCGGATCGACCGGCACCCCCGGCCCGGCCATCACCACCCTCTTCTCCGGCAACCCCCGGCCGGAACCTACGGGCCGCTCCTGAACGCGATCCCCGGGCCACTCCGGGCCGGGCCACTCCGGGCCGGGCTCGAAGGGCCGCTCCTGGACGGGGAGCAGTGAGTCGAGGGAACGTTGGAACACTTCGGTGGTGAGGCCGGCGGGCATGACGATGCGGGCGCCGTCCGCTGCCGCGACCAAGTGGGCGAGTGCCACCCCGACCGCGGCAGTCCAGCGTAGATCCCAGTGTCCCTGCTGCTCGACCGGCGGCGTCCCCGGCCGCAGCCCCCGCAGATCGGCCCAGTCGTCGACCGGGTCGGCACCGTCCTCCCGAGCAACCACGGCGCCGGGGTCCAGCCACACCGCCTGCCAGTACGAGCAGTCGTCGATCCGCGTCGCCACCGGCCGGCCGCACTGTTCACACCCCAGGTTCGGGCCGTCCACCCCGCCGGTGAGCCCGAGGCAGTAGCCGTCGTCACGCCCGCCGATGAGCGCCGTGCCGCGCACGTCCCCGGGTGCGATCACCACCGAGCCCGCCGGCCCGAGCGACAACGCGAAGACCGGTGCGTACAGGCCCTGCGCCTGCCCCTCGGCCTCGTCCCAATCGCGCCACGGCGATCCGGACCGGTGCGGCTCAACGGCAAAAGTGCCGGCCTCCATGAGTACGCCGAGAAAGTCATGCCACGCGTCCTGGTGAGCATGCGCGGGCAGAGCCACCCGCCGCACCGGAACGGTCAGCGCCGCGCCGCATCCCACGCACGCGAAAACTGTCACGCGCCGAGGATAGACAGGTGGCATCATCGGCGGCGATGGGATTTCTCGATACGATCGCCGCCAGGGTGGCCGCCGGGTCCACAGTCGACTTCCGGCCGACCGGCTCCTCGATGGTGCCCCTGGTCCGCAGCCGCCAGCTCGTCACCGTCGCCCCGGTCGACCCCGCCAGGCTCGAGGTCGGTGACATCGTCCTGGCCAAGGTCGCCGGGACGATCTACCTGCACCTGGTGTCGGCCCTCGACCCCGGCAAGGGCCGCGTGCAGATCAGCAACAACCGCGGCCGGGTCAACGGCTGGACCACCCACCCCAGGATCTACGGCATCTGCACCGCCGTCGACGGCACCCCCCGCCCCCGCCTCACCGGCAAACAGGCTCAACCACGCTGAGCCGGCAACAGAATCGACCACGCTGAGCCGGCAAAAGAATCAACCACGCTGGGCCGGCAAGGGGCTCAACCACGCTGGGCCGGCAACAGGCTCAACCACGCTGGGCCGGTCGTGCCGAGGTGTCATCCTCGAAACTCGTGCACGGCCGACCGGCCGGCCTTGGCAGCCGTCTCGGCCCGGTCAGAACCACCGCACCGGGAGCGGTCAGCCCATGGGCTGGCTCACTGGTCGCGATCGTCAAGGACACGTTCCCATTCGCCGATCAGGCCGACCGCGAGCGATTCGTCCATCCGGCCACCGTCGATCCTGCCGATCGGCTCGCCCGCGAAATCGACGGCGAACGGCACGTCGTGGTCGCCGGAGACGCGGCAGATCTCGACGAGGAGGTCCTTGGCCTCATCCAGGTGGGCACGGTCGATCGTGCGATCCAGCCACTCGCCCCATGGCGGTCGCGCGGTGGAGATCGACAGCACGAACCCCAGCGAGCGGCCGTCGTCGAGCAACTCAGGTGGTCCGAGTATCCATTTCCGCCGGTCGGCCATGTGCTGGGACGACGCTCGCAACGCATCGGCGACCGACGCAGTTGCCGCCCGTTCCGTCGAGGCAACCAGTTGATCGATCGGATGATGCTCGTGCATTTAACCCCCCATCGGACAGGAGCACCGCCAGCTCACCGGTGTCGCTGAGGTACCGGTGAGCTGGCGCCGATGGAGTATCAACCACTACCCGCCGCACGCTCAGCGCAGGGCGGGGAGGACCTTCGCGCCGAAGGTTTCGATGAAGTCGGTGAGGTCCTGGCCGACGTGGTGCAGGTAGATGCGGTCGAAGCCGAGCTCCTCGTAGCCGCGTAGCCAGGTGATGTGCTGGTCCAGGTCGGCGGAGATGTTGACGACCTTGCGGACCTCGTCGAGGGTGACGTGTTCGGAGATGACGTCGAAGTGTTCGGCGGTTTCGAGGTCCCAGCAGATGGGGGGCGGGAAGATGTTGCTGCGCCACTGGTCGTGGGCGATGCGTTCGGCTTCGGCCTGGGTGGGGGCCCAGCTGAGGTGGACCTGGAGCGAGATCGGGCCGCGGCCGCCGTTGTCGCGGTAGGCGGCGATCATGGCGCGCAGGTGTTCCTCCGGCGCGTTGACGGTGACCAGGCCGTCGGCCCAGGTGGCGCACCAGGCGGCTGTTTCGACGCTGACCGCGGCGCCGATCAGGGGTGGGGTGATCTCCGGGCGGGTCCACAGTTTCGCGCGGTCGACCTTGATGACACCCTCGCGGGTGACCTCCTTGCCTTCGAGCAGGCCGCGGATCACGTCGACGCTCGCGAGCAGGCGGGCGTTGCGGACGTCCTTGCGGGGCCACGGCTCGCCGGTGATGTGCTCGTTGCTGTATTCGCCGCTGCCCATCGCGGCCCAGAAACGGCCCGGGTACATCGTGCCGAGCGTGCCGATGGCCTGCGCGATGATCGCCGGGTGGTAGCGCTGGCCGGGGGCGTTGACCACGCCGAAGCTGAGGTTGGTGGCCTGCAGCGCGGCACCGAGCCACGACCAGGCGAAGGCGGACTGTCCCTGGCGCTCGCTCCACGGGGAGAAGTGGTCGGAGCACATGGCCGCGTCGAAACCGGCGCGTTCGGCGGCCACCACGGCGTTCAGCAGGTCGGTGGGCGGGATCTGCTCGTGGGAGCAGTGAATTCCGTAGTCCGTCATACGGGCTGTTCATACCCGGCTCGCACGCCCGGCAACCCGGGGTCATAACTTAAGGGCATGATTCGCTGGGTGTACGCGGTGATCGAACGGCCGGCCGGACAGCTCGACGCCGCAACAGCGTTCTGGTCCGCGGTCACCGGCACCCACCGGTTGCACCGCGATGACGCCGACGACTGGCTCGAGGTGCGGGAGGGGGACGGGGGCGCCCGGCTGCGCTTCGCCTGCGACGACGTGCCCGCGCTGGTGGCGGCCGCGATCCGGCTGGGCGCGACGACCACCGTCGAGCCGCACGTGCTGCGCTCCCCCGCCGGGCTGGCGTTCGAGGTCACGCACTGGGAGGGCGAGACGCGGTTGCTGCCTGCCGGCGCGAGCAGCCATCTCGATCAGGTGTGCCTGGACGTCGCGCTCACGGCGTACCCGTCGGAGCTTGATTTTTGGGGTGAGCTCACCGGATGGCAGCTGCAGTCGTTTCCGCCGCAGTTTCATCGGCTGGTGCGCCCGCAGGGCATTCCCGTGCAGATCCTGCTGCAGTGCACGGACGACGGCTCCACCAAGGCGCACCTCGACATCGCCAGCGCCGACGCGGAGGGCGACCGCCGCCGTCATGAGGCGCTCGGTGCGACCCTCGTGCAGGACTTTCCCGAGTGGATCACCATGCGCGATCCGGCCGCCGGCATCTACTGCCTGACCAGGAGGAATCCCCGTGACTGACGCTTTCTACCTCGACTGTGACACCGGTGTGGACGACGCGCTGGCGATCGCGCTGCTGCTGCACAGCCCGGGGGTCGAGCTGCTCGGCGTCGGCACGGTCAGCGGCAACACCAGCGCCGGGCAGGCCGCCCGGAACACCCTCGACGTGCTGGCGCTGGGCGGACGTCCGGGCGTACCCGTCGCGGTCGGGGCGCACCACCCACTCGAGGGAGTCTTCGCAGGCGGCGCGACCGTCGTCCATGGTGGCAACGGTATCGGCGGGGTCGAGTTGCCGCGCTCCCCGGACGAACCGGTCCCGGCGCATGCGGTGGATCTGCTGCTCACCCTGGCCCGGGCCCGCCCCGGCGAGCTGCGCATCCTCGCGACCGGCCCGCTCACCAACCTCGCGCTGGCGCTGCGCCGCGAGCCCCGCCTGCCGCACCTCGTCCGCGACGTGACGATCATGGGCGGTGCCGTGCGGGTGCCCGGCAACATCACCCCGCACGCCGAGGCCAACATCGCCAACGACCCGGAAGCCGCCGCCGAGGTCCTGGAAGCACCCTGGCCGGTGACCCTGGTCCCGCTCGACGTGACCCTGGAGCACCGCTTCCAGATCAAGGACCAGGAAGCACTGCGTGCGCACGGTACGCCCCTCAGCGCCGCGATCGCCGACATGCTCACGGCCTACTACGACTTCTACGAGCCCCTGCTCACGATCCGCGAGGTCCCCCAGCACGACGCCCTCGCCGCCGCGGTGGCAACGGGCGCCGTCACGCCCGCCGACGCGCCGATGCTCGGCCTGCGGGTGGAACTCGACGGCGACGAGCGGGGCCGGCTCGTCGAGGACCCTTCGGTGGCCGCCCGGACCCGGGTCATCCTCAGCCTCACGTCGGAAGCCGCGCCCGTCATACTCTCGCTCGCCGCGGGCCCGCGGTAGCCACTGCCCGCGCCCGGTCGCCGCGGCTCTCACTGCACGCGTCCGGTCGCCGCGATCTTTACTGCACGCGCAGGGAGGTCATGCCGCCGTCGACGCGGAGGATCGCGCCGGTTGTCGAGGCGGCGAGGGGTGAGGCGAGGGAGGCGACGGCGTGGGCGATCTCGTCGGCCGTGACCAGGCGGCCGAGCGGCTGACGGGCCCGGAGCGCGGCCGCGGCGGCGGCCGGGTCCTCGGCGGCACCGAGCAGCCGGCCGACCCACGGTGTGTCGGTGGTGCCGGGGGCGACGGCGTTGACCCGGATCCCCTCGGCGACGTGGTCCGCGGCCATCGCGAGGGTGAGGGCCAGGACCGCGCCCTTGCTCGCGCTGTAGAGGGCCCGCTGCCGCACGCCAACGAACGCCACCGCCGAGCACATGTTCACGATCACCGGGCTCGACGACCCGCGCAGGTGCGGGAGTGCGGCCCGCGACACCCGGGCGATCCCGGTGACGTTCACGTCGAGGACCCGGGCCCACTCGGCGTCGTCGTTGGCGCCGACGTCGCCGGTGGCACCGATCCCGGCGTTGTTGACCACGATGTCGATGCCGCCGAGCTGCTCGGCGACGCCGGCCACGGCCCGGTCGACCGCCGCGGTGTCGGTGATGTCGCAGTCCAGGGCGAGCAGGCCGGCCGGGGCCTTGCCCGCTTCGCGATCGAGCACCGCGACCCGTGCACCCCGATGGTGCAGCAGCGTCGCGGTCGCCGCGCCGATGCCGCCGGCACCACCGGTGACGACGGCCACGAGACCCTGGAACTCGTTCATGATGTCCCCCGTAGTCGCGGATCGATGTGGACCTTCGGGCCCGCACCCGAAGTGTGCTGCCCGGCCAGAAAAGATCCGGCTTCGTCGAGACCGACGGTGGCGGCGACGAGCGGGCGCGGATCGACGACGCCGGCGGCGTACGCGGCGATGGTGTCCTCCAGGCCCGGGGAGGCGGAGAGGATGCCGACGGCGGTGACGTCCTTGAGCGCCAGGCGGCGGGTGTCGATGAGGCTCGGGCTGGCCGCGAGCCCGATGTAGACGAGCCGGCCGGCCGGTTCGACCAGGTCGAGCGCGCGGGCCGGCAGCGGGGCGGCGTTCGAGGCGTCGACCACGGCGTCGTACGGCAGGTCGGGGAGCTGGTCCTCGGTCCAGGCGTGCTCGAAGCCGATCGACCGGGCGAAGTCCAGCGATTGCGGGGTGCGGCCCAGCAGGTGCACCTCGGCGCCGGCCGCCCGGGCGAACATCGCGGTGAGCAGCCCGATCGTGCCCGGCCCGAGGATCAGGGCGCGGTCACCGGCGCCCACCGCGGCGGCCTGCGCGGCCCGCCACGCGTTGCCGCCGGGTTCGACGAGAGCGCCGAGGACCCAGTCGACGGCGTCGGGCAGGTGGTGCAGCGAGGTGGCCGGGACCGCGAGCTGCTCGGCGAGCGCGCCGGGGCGGCCGCCGCGGATGCCTACCTCCTCGCGCTGCTCGCAGACGTGCTGGTGGCCGCGCAGGCAGCGCCGGCAGGTCCCGTCGCCGAGCATGGTGTCGCCCATGACCCGTCGGCCGAGCCAGCCGGGGTCGACGCCGACGCCGAGGGCGGTGACCGTCCCGGACCATTCGTGGCCGAGCCGCATCGGGAACCGGGCGTGCCCGTCGTGCAGGTACGACATCTCGCCGGTGAAGAACTCCAGGTCGGTGCCGCAGATACCGACCCGCTCCACGTCGACGACGGCCTCGCCCGGCGCCGGCTGCGGCGGCGGGACGTCCTGAACAGCGCCGACGCCCGGCGCGGTGAGTACAAAAGCTCTCATCGGGGCGCGATCACGTTCTGCCGCTGCGAACCCAGGCCCTGGATGCCGAGCTCCATCACGTCGCCGGGCCGCAGCCACACCTGCGGGGTGAAGCCCATGCCGACGCCCGGCGGGGTTCCCGTGTTGATGAGGTCGCCGGGCTCGAGGACCATGAACTGGCTCAGGTAGTGGACCATGAAGTATGGGTCGAACACCATCGTCCTCGTGTTGCCGGACTGGCGGCGGGTGCCGTTGAGGTCGAGCCACATGTCGAGGGCGAGCACGTCACCGATCTCGTCCGGGGTCACCAGCCACGGGCCCGCCGGGTTGAACGTCTCCGCGGACTTGCCCTTGCTCCACTGCCCGGAACGCTCCATCTGGAACGCGCGCTCGCTGACGTCGTTGACCACGGTGTAGCCGGCGATCGCGTCGCGGGCCTCGGCGACGTCGTCGAGGTAGCTCGTGCGGCGGCCGATGACGATGCCGAGCTCGACCTCCCAGTCCGGCTTGGTCGAGCCGCGCGGGATGCGTACGTCATCGTTGGGGCCGATGAGGGTGTTGGGGGACTTGGTGAACAGGATCGGCTCGGACGGCACCGCCTGGCCCGTCTCCTCCGCGTGGTCGCGGTAGTTGAGGCCGATGCACAGGATCTGATGCGGCCGCGCGATCGGCGCGCCGATGCGTTCCCCGGCGAACGGGGTCGGTGTCCCGGCGGCGACCAGCGGGGCGATCCGCTCGATCCCGCCGCCGGCGAAGAACTCCTCGTCGAAGTCGTCCACCAGGTCGGACAGGTCGACGTAACTGGTGTCGTCGACGCGGGCCACGGGCTTCTCGGCGCCGGGGGCACCGATGCGCATCAGGTACACGGGCGGAACTCCTGAGGTTGGTGCCAGGCCGGCACGGGATGACCGGGCACGTCCACGCGTACGGTGAAGATCCGGCCGGAATCGGGGAATTGCCGCCGTTGCTCGTCGCTGAGGTCGTCGGTGGCAGTGGTGATCACCAGGCGGCGCAGGTCGTCATCGGCGAACGCCACGCTGGACGTGTGCGGGGCGGGCACGGCGATCCGCTCGACGCAGGTGCCCGCGGGGTCGTAGCGGCGCACCTCGCCCGCTCCCCAGACCGCCATCCAGAGGTGATCGGCGGCGTCCATCGCGATCCCGTCCGGATAGCCCTCGCCGAGCGTGATGAAGGTGCCGCGCGGCCCGAGCGTCGCGTAGTCGCGGACGGAAACGGTGCGGCGCAACGTGTCCACGCTGAACAGGCGGCGGCCGTCGGTCGACCACGCCAGGCCGTTGGACAGCGTCAGGTCGTCGTCGATCGTCGTGATCGCGCCGTCGTTCTCCACCCTGACCAGCACCTCCCGCTGCGAATCGCCCGCAAAGGCCAGCGTGCCGACCAGAAAACGGCCCTCAGGGTCGGTTTTGCCGTCGTTGAGCCGCCTTTCCGGGACGACCCGCGACGGCTCGGTTGCCGGAGACCGCGACGGCTCGGTTGCCGGAGACCGTGACGGCTCGGTTGCCGGGATGATCGTCGGGCCGGTCCGGCGGGTGCCGTCGGGGCGCAGCAGGACCAGGCCGGTCTCGGCAGCCACCAGCAGACTCCCGTCCGCAGCCACAGTGACCGCACCGACCATGGTTTCCCAGTCGATCCGGTCCTCAACGATCAGCCGGTCACCGTCGAAAACCCCGGTGAGCACGGCCCGCCCCACGATATCCACCCACAGCAGCCGTCCGCGGCGAGAATCCCAGACCGGACCCTCCCCCAATATGTACGCGTCCCGCGTCGCCACCACCGCCACGCGCCCGCTCACCGTGGCCGCCCCAGCGCGCCCAGCTCCTCGACGATGCCCCCGACCGCGGCGACCAGCACGCCGACTGGTGTCCGGTAGGTGAGGCCGCTGACGCTGACCGCCCCCGACGCGACCGTCGGCGAGGTCAGATACACCGGCACGGCAACACAGTTCACGCCCACCTCGTTCTCCTGGTCGTCCACGGCGAACCCGCGCTCGCGGATCACCTCGAAGTCCTCGTGCAGCCGCGCGGCGGTGCAGCGCGTGTTCGGCGTACGCCGCTCCAGCTCCGCGCCGCCCACCCACTGCCCGACCGCGTCGAGCGTGGTCAGACGCGAGGCCAGCAGCAGTTTGCCCACGGCGGTGGTGTGCGCGGGGTTCCGCCCGCCGACCGTCGACGTGAGCCGGACGGCGCCGCGCGGGGGGTCGGTCTTCGCCCGGTAAACCACCTCACGGTCGTCGAGCACGGCGTAATGTGCGGTTTCGCCGTATCTCGTCGCGAGGGCCTCGAGGGCGGGCCGGATCCGTACGTGCTCGGGGCGTTCCTCGTGGTGCGCGAAGGCCATCCTCAGGAACTCGTCGCCGAGGACGTACCGCCCGCGGGTGTCCTGGTCGGCCAGCCCGGCCCGGCGCAGGGCGACCAGCCCGCGGTGCACGGTCGGTTTCGGGCTGCCGAAGACCTTGGTGAGCTCCTCGAGGCCGATCCCGCCCGGGTGTCGTGCCAGCTCCTTCAGCACCGCCAGAACCCGGTCGGAGCCGACGAGCTTGGCTTCCTCGACTGGAGCTTCCTCAGCGGCACCTGTTCGCGTACCCTCCATGATGTTCCGAATATTAGATCATCATTCCAATTACCGGAAGTGACGAATGTCGGACCTTCACAGCTCGGACCTTCACAGCTCGGATCTTCGCAGCTCACAGTGGTACGCCGGCGACGACCGCAACGCCTACATCCACCGCGCGTGGATGCGCCGCGGCGTGCCGGACTCCGCGTTCACCGGCCGCCCGCAGATCGCCATCGCCAACACCGCCTCCGACCTCACCCCGTGCAACGCCCACCTCAACGAGGTGGCCCAGTCGGTGAAGAACGGCATCTACGAGGCCGGCGGCGTGCCCCTCGACCTGCCCGTCGTGTCGCTCGGCGAGACCCAGGTCCGCCCGACCGCGATGCTGTGGCGCAACATGGCCGCGATGGCGACCGAGGAGATGCTGCGCGCGAACCCCATCGACGGCGTGGTCCTGCTCGGCGGCTGCGACAAGACCATCCCGTCGCTGCTCATGGCCGCCGCTTCGGTCGACCTGCCCGCCGTCGTCGTCCCCGGCGGCCCGATGCTCACCGGCACGTTCCGCGGCGTCCCGCTCGGCTGTGGGACAGACGTGTGGCGCCTCTCCGAGGAGGTGCGCGCCGGCACCCTCTCCCAGGAGCAGTTCCTGCGCTCCGAGTCCGCGATGATCCGCAGCCGCGGCCACTGCAACACCATGGGCACGGCGTCGACGATGGGCCTGCTCGCCGAAGCCCTCGGCACCGTCCTCCCCGGCCTCGCCGGCACCCCCGCCCCCGACAGCCGCCTGCTCGAAGGCGCCCACGCCACCGGCCGCCTCGCCGTCGACCTCGTCACCGCCGGCCGCGTCCCCAGCACCCTGCTCACCCGCGGCTCGTTCCACAACGCGATCGTGACCCTCGCGGCCATCGGCGGCTCCACCAACGCCGTCGTCCACCTGCTCGCCATCGCCGGCCGCCTCGGCATCGACCTCACCCTCGACGACTTCGACCGCATCGGCTCCCGCGTCCCGCTGCTCGTCGACCTCCAGCCCGCCGGCCGCTTCCTCATGGAGGACTTCCACCGCGCCGGCGGCCTGCACGCCGTCCTGCGCGAGATCCGCGACCTGCTCGACCCTGCCGCGCTGACGGTCACCGGGCGTCCCCTGGTCGACCACCTCGACGAAGCTCCGACCTGGGACCCCGAGGTCATCCGCCCCCGCAAGGACCCCCTGATCGCCGAGGCCGGCATCGCGGTCCTGCGCGGCTCCCTCGCCCCGTCCGGCGCCCTGATCAAACCGGCCGCCGCCTCGCCGCACCTGCTCCAGCACCGCGGTCGCGCCCTGGTCTTCGACTCGATCGAGGACTTCCACGCCCGCGTCGACGACCCCGCCCTCGACGTGGACGCCGACACGATCATGGTCCTGCGCGGCTGTGGCCCCAAGGGCTACCCCGGCATGCCCGAGGTCGCCAACATGCCCCTGCCCCAGAAACTCCTCGAGCAGGGGGTACGCGACATGGTCCGGATCTGCGACGGCCGGATGAGCGGCACCGCGTACGGAACGGTGGTTCTGCACGTGGCCCCGGAGGCCGCAGCCGGCGGCCCGCTCGCCCTGGTCCGCACCGGCGACATCATCTCCCTGGATGTCGCCGGCCGCCGCCTCGACCTCGACATCCCCGCCGCCGAACTCGCCCAGCGCCGCGTCGGCGACTCCACCGCCGCTGCCTTCGCCGACCCGAAACGCGGCTGGGAACGCCTCTACGTCGACCACGTCCAGCAGGCCGACACCGGCGCCGACCTCGACTTCCTCCTCGGCTCCAGCGGCTCCGCCGTCAGCCGGGAATCCCACTGATCCTCATCGCCGGTCAGGAGCGCGGGCGGTCGCCCAGCAGCCGGGTGGCGAGGACGGCTGCCTGGGTGCGCCGCTCGAGGCCGAGTTTCGCCAGCAGGCTCGACACGTAGTTCTTGACGGTCTTCTCCGCGAGGAACATCTTCCCGGCGATCTCCCGGTTGGTGAGCCCCTCGGCGACGTACTCGAGGATGCGCCGCTCCTGGTCGGTCAGCGCGGCGAGCTCCTGCGGCTGCTCCACGCCGTTGCGGATCCGCTCGAGCACCCGCTGCGTCACCGCCGGATCGAGCAGCGACTGTCCCCCGGCGACCCGGCGCACGGCATCCACCAGGTCGGTCCCCCGGATCTGCTTCAGCACATACCCGGAGGCCCCCGCCATGATCGCCGCGAACAGGGCCTCGTCATCCTCGTACGAGGTGAGGATCAGCCCCTTGATCGTCGAGTCCACCGCCCGCACGTCCCGGCACACATCGATCCCGTTCCCGTCCGGCAGCCGGGCATCCAGGACAGCGACATCGGGCCGCAACGCCGGGATCCGCCGGGCGGCCTCCTGCGCCGACCCGGACTCCCCCACCACCTCGATGTCGCCGCCCGCGTGCAGAAGGTCGGCCAGCCCCCGGCGCACCACCTCGTGGTCGTCGAGCAGAAAAACACGGATCATAGGACCTTCCTACCGCCCCGCAAGGCCCCCACCAAGGGCCGAAGGTCCCGAACGGCTCAGTTGCCCGCGCCGAGGCTGGACATGAACGCGGCCGGATAACGGTCGCCGCGCGCCGTGCCCGCAGGCACCGCCTTCTCGATCTCGGCCAGGTCGTCGCCGGTGAGGACGAGCTCCGTCGCCGGCAGGGCCTCGCTCAGCCGCTCCCTGGTGCGGGCGCCGGCCAGCGGGACGATGTCCGGGCCCTGGACGGCCACCCAGGCGATCGCCAGCTGGGCCACGGAGCAGCCCTTCGCCACCGCGATCCGGCGCAACGCCTCCACCAGGGCGAGGTTGTGCTCCACGTTGCCGTCCGCGAAGCGCGGGCTCCTACCGCGAAGGTCCCCCGGCCCGGCGACGTGACCGGCACTCCAGTGCCCCGAGATGAGGCCCCTGCCGAGTACGCCGTACGCGGTGAGCCCGATGCCCAGCTCCCGCAGCACCGGCAGGATCTCCGCCTCCACCGCCCGGGAGATCAGCGAATACTCGAACTGCAGGTCGGCGATCGGATGCACGGCGTGCGCCCGGCGGATCGTCGCGGCGTCGACCTCCGACAGACCGACGTGCCGCACGAACCCGGCGTCGATCATTTCCTTGATCGCCCCCACCGTCTCCTCGATCGGCACGGCGGGATCGAGCCGCGCGGGACGGTAGATGTCGATGTAGTCCGTGCCGAGCCGGGTCAGCGAGTAGGACAGGAAGTTCTTCATCGCCTCGGGACGCGAGTCGTACCCGCCGAAGCTGTGCCCCGCGCCCATCAGCATGCCGAACTTCACGCTGAGCTGGTAACTCTCCCGCTCCCGGCCCCGCAGCGCCTCACCGAGCAGCATCTCGTTGTGGCCCGAGGCGTAGAAGTCGCCGGTGTCGATCAGCGTCACCCCCGCATCCAGCGCCGCGTGCACCGTGGCGATGCTCTCCGACCGGTCCGCCTGGCCGTAGGCACCCGACATGCCCATCGCACCCAGTCCCAGCGCGGAGACGACCGGGCCGGACTTCCCCAGGGTTCGTGTCTGCATCTCGTTCTCCCTCATCGTCGATGTCCCACCGAGCCGCATCCGTTCTCACCGGTGCGGGAGCGGAGCGGCCATCCTCGGTGCGGCTTCCACGCTGCGCCCGTTTCCCCGGGTGCGGAAGCGGAGCGTTCATCGTGGGATCGGCGCTCCCTGGATAGGGCCGCCGCCCGCGGGGGACCATGGGGTCATGCAGCGTGACCAGCTCGCCGATTTCCTGCGCCGCCGCCGCGAGGCCATCCGCCCGGCCGAGGTCGGCATCACGGACGGCCCCCGCCGCCGCACCGCGGGTCTGCGCCGCGAGGAGGTCGCGATGCTCGCCGGCATGTCGGTCGACTACGTGGTCCGTCTCGAGCAGGGCCGCAGCAGCCAGCCCTCGACGCAGCTGCTCGGCGCGCTGGCCCGGGCGTTGCGCCTCTCCGACGACGAGCGGGGCCACCTGTTCCATCTCGCCGGCCATCAGCCACCACCGTCGGACGGGGTCGCCGGGCTGGCTCGCGCTGGCCTCATCCGCATGCTGGACCTGCTCGGCGACAGCCCCGCCCTGGTGATGTCCGACCTGGGTGAGGTCCTCGCGCAGAACCGGGCCTCCATCCTGCTGACGGGCGTTCAGACGGGTCAGACCGGCGACCGGCGCTACATCGTGTTCCGCTGGTTCACCGATCCCACGTTCCGCATCACACACCCGTCCGAGGACTTCGACCTGCGCGCCCGCCAGCTCGTCGCCGACCTGCGGGCGACCGCCGGGCGGCGCTCCGGTGACCCCGAGATCGCCGGGCTCGTCTCGCGGCTGCTGGCGGCGAGCGAGCAGTTCCGCCGGCTCTGGGCGGACCACGAGGTGGCGGTCCGGCGGGCCGACCGCAAAACCATGGTGCATCCCCGGGTGGGCCCGCTCGTGCTGGATTGCGAGACCCTGATGACCCCCGACCAGGGCCAGCATCTGGTGGTGCTCACCCCGGCCGACGCGGAGACCCGTGAGCGGCTGGCCCTGCTGCGGGTCCTCGGCGTCGAGGAGTTCGCGACCGGCAGCTCATGAGCTCTGGCGGCTCCACTGCATGGACATGCCCGTCGCGCCGCGTTCGGTCCGGATCTCCATCATGGTGCCGAGGATGGTGGCCCGGTCGAGGAGGATCGGGCGGTTGTCCAGGCCGAAGGTGACCCGGTCCGAGACGAAGACAGGGGTGCCGGGCGGCTGATGCATCAACGCCGCGGTCTTCTCGTCGAGGATCCCGGGGCGGAGCACCTCGGCGGCCCGGTGGACGACGATGCCGTGCTCCGCGAGGACGGCGTAGAGAGATGCCCCGCTGTAGTCCAGGTCGGCCAGGGGCACGCCGGGGGGCTGCGGCGCCCACGACAACTGGTGGACCGCCGGGCGTCCCGACAACAGCCGCAGCCGTTCGAGGCTCAGGACTCGCCGGGTGGCGGGGACGTCGAGCTGGGTCGCGGCCCAGGCCGGGGGGCGGTGCAGCGCCTGGGCGACGATCAGCGTGGTGACGCTCTGGCCCTGGGCCTTGAGGTCCTCGGCCAGGCCGCGCAGGGAGTCCAGGCGGTACATCAGCCGGGGCGACGTCACGAACGTGCCCCGCCCCGGCTCCTGCGACACCAGACCCTCGTCCTCGAGCCGCTGCAGGGCCTGCCGCAGCGTCACGAGGGTCACGCCGTACCGCGAGCTGAGCTCCTTCTGCGGCGGCAGCATCGCGCCCGGAGCCAGCTCGCCGGCACGGATCTTCGCGGTCAGGTCATCCGCGATCACCTGATATTTCGGCGTACGGCGTTGCAGTGGACACCCCCTGGTCGAGCGCGGCGCGCAGGGCCCCGACCTCCCGCCGCAGATCAGCGGGCGAAGCCCCGTCCAGAACCCTACGCATCAGCGCGGCACCGACGACGACCCCGTCCCCGGCGCGTCCCGCGACGGCCGCCTGCTCCGGCGTCGACACCCCGAACCCGATGAGCACCGGCAGCCGCTGCACCGGATTCTCGTCGTCGCGCGACCCCGCGTGGGAACCATCCACGCCAGGCTCGGTGAGCAGCAGCTTCGCGCGGCGGGCGAGGGCTTCGGCCTCGGGGGCGAGGGTGGTTCGCTCTCCGGTGACGCCCATGACGCTCACGGCGTACACAAAGCCTTGGCTGCGGAGGCAGATCTGCCGGAGGCGGTCGTCGGGGGTTACGGGTGCGACGAGCAGGATCATGTCGATGCCGGCGGCAGCGGCGGCGGATTCGAGCTCCGCCGACTCCTCGAGCGGCAGGTCCGAGACGATCAGACCGCTCACGCCCGCCTGGGCAAGCCGTTCAATACCAACCTTGAGGACCAGATTTGCGTACGCCATGACGATGATCGGCACGCGCAACCGCCCCCGGATCGCGGCCAGCTCGTGCAGGATCGCCTCCACCGTCGCACCACGGGTGAGCGCCTGGTCCGAGGCCTGCTGGATCGTGGTGCCGTCGAGCATCGGATCGGAGAACGGCAGGCCGACCTCGATCGCGTCCGCCCCCGCCTCCTGGTAGGCGAGCAGATAGTCGGTCCAGTCGGCGGTGACACCCCCGGTCAGGAACGGAACCAGCAGCGGACGGTCGGTACCCAGCCGCAAAGTCACGACGCCACCCGGCCCGCACCCGCGCCGGCCTGACGCCCAGGTTGAAGCCCGGCCTGACCCCCAGGTTGAAGCCCAGCCTGACGCCCAGCCGGAAGGTCAGCTTGAAGCCCTGCCGGGGGCTCGGTCATGATCGGCTGGTCCTGGAGCTGGGCCATGTCCTTGTCGCCCCGGCCGGAGAGCGTGAGCAGGACCGTCGAGCCGTGGGGCAGTTCGTCCGTCCCGGCGGCCCGCATCACCCAGGCGACGGCGTGGGCGGACTCGAGCGCGCAGATGATCCCCTCGGTCCGGGCAAGCCGTTTGAGGGCGATGAGCACCTCGTCGTCGGAGACGGTGACGTACTGCGCGCGGCCGGATTCGCCGAGGTGGGCGTGCTCGGGGCCGACGCCCGGGTAGTCGAGGCCGGCGGCGATCGAGTGGGCCTCCGCGATCTGGCCCTCGGCGTTCTGCAGGACCAGGGAGCGCGATCCGTGCACGACGCCGACCGTTCCGTCGGTCATCGCCGCACCACCGGCCGCTTCGACGCCGATGAGCCGCGCGCCGGTGTCCGCGAAGCCGGCGAAGGTGCCGGCGGCGTTCGAGCCACCGCCGACGCAGGCGACGACGACGTCCGGGACGCCGGTGGGGAGTTCCGCGGCGACCTGGCGGCGGGCCTCCTCGCCGATCACCCGCTGAAATTCCCGGACCATCCACGGGTACGGGTGGGGCCCCGCGACCGAGCCGAGGCAGAAGTGGGTATCGTCGACGTTCGCCACCCACTGCCGCATGGCCTCGTTGGTGGCGTCCTTGAGCGTCCGGCTGCCGGTGGTCACGGGCACCACCTCAGCGCCGAGCAGGTTCATCCGGAAGACGTTGAGCGCCTGCCGCTCGATGTCGCGCTCGCCCATGTAGACCGTCGCCCGTAGCCCGAACAGCGCGGCAGCGGTGGCTGCCGCGACGCCGTGCTGGCCGGCGCCGGTCTCGGCGATGAGCCGGGTCTTGCCCATCCGGCGGGCGAGCAGGGCCTGCCCCAGCACGTTATTGATCTTGTGGGACCCGGTGTGGGCGAGGTCCTCCCGCTTGAGCAGCAGCGTGATCCCGAGCTCGGCGGACAGGTTCCAGGCGGGCGTCAGCGCGGTCGGGCGGCCCGCGTGCACCGCCCGGAAGAGATCGAGCTGTTGACGGAACCCCGGATCGGTCCAGGCGTCGCGGAAAGCCTCCTCGAGCGCGGCGCACGCCGGGATGAGGGATTCGGGCACGAACCGGCCGCCGAACGATCCGAACCGTCCACCGGTCGCCGGGTCACGCATGCCGCGCTGGGTCGCGAGGGTCATCACGGGCCTCCAAAGTTATAGAACTCTTGAAGCATCATGGCATAACTCTCGCCAGAGTTCTATAACTGCTTGAGCGCCGCGAACCAGCCCAGCGCCATCTTGCGGTAGCCGGCGTCGTTCGGATGGAGCTTGTCGGCGAGATCCCGCCCGCGCACCGCGCTCAGATCGACCAGGTGGAACTGCACCCCCGCCGCGGCCACGACGGTCACCACCTGAGCGTTGTACGCATCGGCGCGCTCCTGCCGCACCGCACCGTCGCCGACGTCCCGGTTGCCCACGATCCGCGCCACGAGCACCTGCGCGCCGGGCCGGTCCCGGGCGATCTGCGCGAGGAGACGAGTGAGCACCTGCGGGGCGAAGCGGGCAGCTTCCGGCGTACGCAGATCATTGGTCCCGGCATGAAGAACGACCACATCCGGCCGGTACGCGATCAGCCAGCCGTGCAGACGCTTCGCCAACTGCGTCATGGTCCACCCGGAGTGACCCTCGTGATCGTCGTCGGGCCCGTCCCCCGAGTGCTGGGAGCCCACGAAATCGACGTCCCACCCGGCACCGGCCAGCATGCGGTAGAGATCGGCGCGGTACCCGTCCTCATGCGCGGACCCGGCCCCGGCGGTGATCGAGTCACCGAGCGGCATGACCCTGATCCGGCGCTTGGCCGCGAACGCCGGCTCAGGCACGGCCACCTCCGGATGCGAGGGCGGTGCGGGCGTAGGCGCCGACCGGGTCGGGACCGGTTCCGAACACGCCGTGAGCAGCAGAGCGGTCGTCACCGCCGTCAGCACCCGCACCCTCACCCGCATCATCAGCCCCCGTAGACCCCTTCGGCCCCCTCCCGGAAGAACTGATCAGGATTCACGTTTTTCTGGGCGGACCGGGGACGCCTTCGACACCATTCGATGAAAAATGCGTTCTGCCGGCACGGCGGCCGGGTCGATAATGCTGGGGTGCAGGCACTCGAGATCGCGTGCGACGAGTCCGGGTACGAGGGTGAGAAGCTGATCGACACCACGACCGACGTGTTCGCGCACGCCGGGGTGCGGCTCGGCACCGACGTCGCGGCCGCATGCCTCGCCGAGCTGCGGCGGCGCATCCGCTCCCCCGCGACGGAGTACAAAGCGACACACCTGCTGCGCGAGAAGCACCGCGCCGTGCTCGTCTGGTTTCTCGGGCCGTCGAGCCCGCTGTTCCGCAACGCGCACGTCTACCTGATCGACAAGGTCTACTTCGCGCTCGGCAAGCTCACCGACGTCATGACGAGCGAGCCGGTCGCGGCCGGCCTCGCCGCGGACGGCAGGTCCCGGGCGGCGTCCGATGCCCTCTACCGCGACGGCACCAGCCACGACTTCCTGACCGCGGCGAACACCATGATGCGCGCGCGTGACCGTGCGGACGTGACGGGCCCGGTCGACAGCTTCTTCCGGGTGGCGGGAGCGCTCGGCGGCCTGGACGGTGACGCCACCGGGAGCCGGGCCCAGCAGCGCAATGGCCGCGCCCCGGGGCTCACCGGCGGCGGCGATGGGCCGGGGAACATCCCGGCCATGTGGCAGCCGTTCGGACGTGGAGGCCGCACCGCCGGACGGGCCGGCGCGTTCTCGGGGCGGGAGAAGGCCGTCGCGTTCCGGCAGCGGATGCGGGACGACCCCACCCTCTCCCTGCTCGACCCGCTGACACCCGCGGTGATGCGCGCCGTTGCGCGCTGGGGTGCCGGTGGACGGCCGGTGACGATCGTTCATGACCGGCAGACGATGCTGCCGCAGGAGCGGGTCGCCCGGCTGCAGCGGGAGTTGCGCGCTGCCGGGCTGACGCTGGAACGGGTCGAGCTGGCCGCCGCCGAGTTCGAGGCCCGGGTGCAGCTCGCCGACATCCTCGCCGGCACGGTGCGCAAGATCGCCCAGGACGAGCTGCACGGCTGTGGGGACGGGGAGCTGACGATGCTCGTCCGGCCGTACGTCGATGAGCAGTCGATCTGGGGTGATGACCGCAGCTGGGCGTCGCTGCGCTCGTGAGCGACACGCCCGCCCCGCTTACTTGCTAATGAAAACCGTTGCCAACAAGATGGACAGCGTCGCCGATGGCGGCGGCTGGTTTCTGTTGTGTACCGGAAGGATCCCCATGTCTCTGAACGTTTCCCCCGATCTGTTGTCCGTCGCCGAGCGCGGCGAGGTCTCCGACGGCGAGTTCGTGGAGTGTGTGCGCACGTCCCTGCCGTACGCGTGGCAGGTCGTCAGTTCTGTCATGACCGACCTGGGACGTGACGGCGGTGACTTCGCCGATCACGAGATCCCGCCGCCGACCGAGGCCGAGCGCGGGCAGCTGCTGCGCGCGCTCGCCAGTGATGCCATCCGCGGTGGGCTGGAGCGGCACTTCGGCGCCAAGCTCGCGTTCCAGAACTGCCACCGGGTCGCGGCGTTCAGTTTCTCCGCGGTGGGCGGGGAGCGTCATCAGGCGTTCGTGTCGCCGCGCGGGCAGCTGCTGAACCAGTCCCCCGAGTTGCGTAACTGCTGATCACCCCGGCCTTCCCCCGTCTGCCGGCGGGGGAAGGCCCCGGTCAGGCGTCGCCTTTCCAGGCTTCGCGCAGGTCCTTGCGGGTGTCGCGCCACCATTGCCCGAGCTCGGCGCCCCAGGAACGGAAATCGCCGGCGAGGTCCTTCATCGCGTGCATGTAGCCCGGGTCGTCCATCCGCGCACCGAACGCCTCCGCCGCCGCACAACCCCAGAGCACGGGAATCCCCAGCACGGCGAGCAGGCTCAGCCACCAGAGACCGGTCATGGCGTACGCGAGGAGCAGCGCGACCATCACCACCACCGTGACCGACCCGGCGCGGGTGGCCCGGCGCAGGAGCCACGGCGCCAGGCGCAGGCACCGCCAGGGCACCCGGCCCGCCGGAACGAGCACACGCAGCGCGAACCCCGTCACCACCGCCGCGAACAGACCGGCGAGAATCCGGCCCGGCAGCAGGGCCGCCTCCCAGCGCAGGGCGCACAGGGCCGCGACCAGGACGAGGACGGTGGCCACGGCGAACCAGCGGCGCAGCGCGCTGAGCAGGCTGCGGATCGGCCAGGTCATCGAGATGACGTCCGGGCGGGCGGGGTTCTCGCGGGCGACGTCGCGCAGGGTTCGCAGGGAGCGGCGCACCCGCAGGTGTTCCGCGTCGAGCATCGCGAGCAGCCACCGCCCGTACGCGTCGGTGGGGTCCAGGTCGAGGGCGGCGCGGGCCGCGCGTTCGGCCTCGTCGCGGTTGCCGGCGTCGCGTTCCAGGTCGGCGAGGGTGAGCAGGCCTTCGACCGAGCGCGGGGCCAGGGACAGCCCGTGCTGGGCGGCGGCCCGCGCCTCGTCGTAGCGGCGGGGTGCGGCGAGCGCGCGGGCCAGGACGAAGTGCCCGCCCGGGTCGTGGGGTGCCAGCCGGACCGCTTCCCGCGCCGCGGCGATCGCATCCTTGTCGCGCAGCAGCGACATCAGGGACTCGGCCCGTTCCGCGTGGGCCTCGGCGAGGTGCGGGGCGGCGGCGATCGCGGCGTCGACGGCCCGCAGCGCCGCGGGATAGTCACGCTGCCGGCGCAGCACGAACGCGAGCAGCGTCAGCAGATCGGCGTCGCCCGGCTCCGTCGCCAGGGCGGCCCGCAGCGCACCCTCGGCCTGCTCGTCACGGCCGATCTCGATCAGCTGCCGGGCCTGCCTGTACGCCACACTCACAACATCTTGCGTTTCTTCAGGTACGCGGCCAGGTCGTCGTACTCCCCGCTCTCGTTCCCGAACAGCGCCACCGACCGCGCCGTCGCGAACCACGCGTCCGTCGAGGGCCGCACCTCCTTCACCGCGGCGAGCATGTCCTGCTGCGAGATCATCCGCACCTCACCGGTGGTGATGGCGTCCCGCATCGCGAACTCGGCAGCGGTCTCGCTGACGTGCGCGAGGTCCGCACCGGAGTAGTGGTCCGTCGCCGCGGCCAGTTTGCGCAGGTCGATGCCGGCGATCGGGCGCTCCCGCAGGTGATACTCCAGGATCGCGGCGCGGGCGGCCTGGTCCGGCGGCAGCACCAGCAGCGTGCGGTCGAGACGCCCGGGCCGGCGCAGCGCGGGATCGATGTCCCACGGAGCGTTGGTCGCGGCGAGCACGAATACGCCGTCGTTGTTCCCGTCGACCCCGTCGAGCTCGGTCAGGAGCTGATTGACCAGCGTCCGCATCCCCGACGACCCGAGCTGGCTACGCTTGTGCCCCAGCGCGTCGATCTCGTCGAGGAACAGCACGCAGGGCGAATGGCTGCGAGCCGCGGCGAACAGGTCGTGCAGATTACGCTCGGAACTGCCCATCCACATCGTCAGCACATCGGTGATCGACAGCGAGATGAACGCCGCCCCCATCTCACCGGCGACGGCCCGCGCCAGGAACGTCTTGCCACACCCGGGCGGGCCGTAGAGCAGCAGCCCGCCGCGCAAGCTCTTCCCGAACAACGTCCGCAGCTCAGGGTTGCGCAAGGGCCCGAGGAACGCCAGATCGAGCCGCTTCTTCACCTCCTCCATCCCCCCGACGTCCGCCAGGGTGATCGTCGCCCGCTCGACATCGAACGCCCGGTCATGATCCCCGCGAACCGGCTCATGAACGTCGTCGGATCTGATGGGCGTGCCGGGGTCGGCCGGAGCCTCGGGCGGGGTGAAACGAGGCGGCACGATGCCGTGGAACTCGCCCTCCAACGCATCCCAATCCACGTCGCCAGGCCCACGTCCGCCCGGCGCAGCATCACCCCGCGCAGCATCACCCCGCGCACCGTCACCCCGCGCACCGTCACCCCGCGCAGCATCACCCTGCGCGGGACCGCTCGCGGCAGGTCGCGGCAGGTCGGCGGGATCTGGCGAACCCGTAGCGCCATGCGAGGCGGACGGCACGGGCGGCGTTGCAGGGCCCGGTGCGTCCGCAGGAGATGGTGGGACGGCGGGGGCTGATGGGCCCGGCGGGGTGGTTGAGGTCGGCACCGACAGAGCTTGGGACATGAGGTGCTGGGTGGCGGGGTCGGTGGGGTTCTGGGCGAGCAGGTGGGCGGCGTGCGGGATGGCTTCCGCGGGGCGCTGGGCGGCGACGAGGAGTTCGGCCAGGTGACGGCGCAGGGGGTGGTCGTCCGGCCGGGCTTCGACCGCCGCGGTGAGGCTGTCGATCAGGGCGTCGCTCATGGAACGAAATTATGCCCGCACCGGCTGACACTTTCCGGCGGCTCTCCCCCGGTGGGCCGAGCACCCGGCCTACGGGAGGATCGCGTCGATGTAGCCGCCGTCCACCCGGACCGCGCCGCCGGTGGTCGCGGAGGCGAGGGGGCTGCTGAGATACACGACCATGTTGGCGATCTCGTCCGGTTCGATGAGGCGCTGGAGCAGGGACTGAGGCCGGTGCAGCCGCATGAATTCGCGCTGCGCCTCGTCCCACGGGAGGTTCTTGTCGACCAGCTCGTAGACGAAGTCCTCGACGCCGCCGGTGTGGGTGGGGCCGGCGAGGACGCTGTTGACGGTGACGCCGCTGCCCGCTGCCTCCTTGGCGAAGCCGCGGGAGACGGCCAGCAGGGCCGTTTTGGTCATGCCGTAGTGGATCATTTCGGCGGGGGTGACGACCGCGGAGTCGCTCGCTATGTACTGGATGCGGCCCCAGCCCCGGTCTAGCATGCCGGGCAGATAGGTCCGGGTCAGGCGGATGGCGGAGAGGACGTTGACCTCGAAGTAGCGGCGCCACTGGTCGTCGGTGATCTCCAGGGCGGGCTGGGCGCCGAAGATGCCGAGGTTGTTGATGAGGATGTCGGGGGCGGGGACCGCGGCGACGACGGCCCGGGTGCCCTCGTCGGTCGCGAGGTCGCCGGGGGCGGCGAAAGCGTTGCCGATCTCCAGCGCCACCTTCTCCACCGTGGCGGCGTCGCGGCCGTTGACGGCCACCCGGGCGCCGGCCGCGCTGAGACCGGTGGCGATGGCGCGGCCGATGCCCTGGGTCGATCCGGACACGAGGGCGGTTTTTCCTGTCAGATCCAGTCGCATGTCCCCTACTTTTCCCGGTCCGGTCCTTTGATGCGCGCCGGGGCGGCCGATGAGGATATCTGACACCGAGCAGAGCGAGGAGACGACGAGACCGATGCAGACGTTCGTGGCCAGGGCGACGCAGTTCGCGCGCAACGGGATGGAGCCCATCCTGGCGCTGGTCGCCATCGTGATCCTGCACGGTTTCGGGCTCGTCGGCGGGGCCCCGCTGTGGGCGTTCGTGCTTCTCCAGCTGGGCTGGGCGGCACTGCAGCAGCCGTGGGTGCGCCAGCGGTCCGGGGAGGACCGGTCGATCGGGCTGCAGCTGGTCGTGGCGACCTGCACGATGTATCTGCTCGGCTGGGGTGCGCTGCTCGCCGTCGCACACGTCTACCTGCTGACGGTTCATCTGCGCAGGACCGGTGCGCAGGCCTGGAAGCCGGCCGCCACCGCCAGTGTGCTCTCGCTGGTGGCCGGGCAGGTCGCGGTCTCCGCCGGACTGGTGCACAGCAACCTGGACGTCACGCAGTCGAACGCGCTGGCGCTGCTCGTCGCGATCGCCGCGGTGGCCACCGCGCGCACCCTCGGGCAGTTCGTCGCTCAGCGGGAGCGGGCCGAGGCCGGGGCGCAGCTCAGCGAGGACCGGTTCCGGGCACTGGTACGCGACGGCTCCGAGGTCATCACGATGAGCGACGCCGAGGGCAACGTGTCGTGGGTGAGCCCCGCCGCCGCCGTGGTGATGGGCTACAAGCCCGAGGAGCTGCGCGGCCGGGTCATGAACGGGTTGTTCCACCCCGAGGACGAGGTCGCCTCGATGGAGCTGTTCACCCGGCTGCTCGCCTCGGACAGCACGGTGGAGCACTCGGCCGAGCTGCGGGTGCGGCACGCGAACGGGTCATGGCACTGGCACGAGATCATCTCGCGGAACATGCTCGCGCATCCCGCCGTACACGCCATCGTCAGTCACCAGCGCGACATCACCGAACGCCGGGCCGTGCAGGACCGCATCGCGTACGCCGCCTCGCACGACAGCCTCACCGGGCTGGCTAACGGGCCGACGCTCAAGCGCGACCTCGAACGCGCCCTCGCGCAGGGCACCCGCTACCAGCACCCGGTGGCCATGCTCTTCTGCGACCTGGACGGGTTCAAGTCGGTCAACGACACGTACGGCCACGACGTCGGCGACCGCCTGCTGCAGACGATCAGCACGGTCATCAAGAACATGACCCGCGACACCGACTCGGCCGGCCGGCTGGGCGGCGACGAGTTCGGCGTCGTGCTGACCCGGGTACGCAACTCCGAGGAGGCGCTGAGCGTCGCCCAGCGGGTCATCGACGCGATCACCGGCAACGCCTCGGTCGCCGGACTCAAGCTCGAGATCGGGTGCAGCGTCGGCGTCGCCCTGGCCTACCCGGGCGGCTCGGACGCCAAGACGCTGATGCGCCACGCCGACGCCGCGATGTACCGCTCCAAGCGCCGCGGCCGCAACAACAGCACGGTCTACGTCGAGGAAGAGGTCAGCGCTCCCTGGTCGTGAACCGGGCCGGAGCGGCGGCCCGCATACACGGGCCGCCGTCCGGTGCTCAGAACGTCACGCCGGGGAAGTCCTTTCTCGCCTGCTCGAACTGGGCCCGGGAGAACCCGGAGTTGAACGCCTGCGCTGCCCGGCCGCTCAGGTCCTTGCCCGCGGCGGCGCTGGTGAACAGCACGTACTCGCCGGCGTTCATGCGACGCGTGTAGATGAGGTTGCGGCCGCTGTTCTCCGTACGCGTGGGGAAGTGCTGTGAGAGCAGGCCGAAGTAGCGCTGCATGACCGCCGCGTTGTTGCCGCTGTCGTGCCACAGCGGCAGGAACCAGTCCTTGAACCAGTGCGCGTCCTTCGCCCCGGCCGGCAGGTTGTCCGCGTGCCCGCTGAACAGGGCCTCGGTGCGCTGCGCGTCAGCCGTGCGACCGGTGTTGGCGTAGAAGTCGTAGACGCAGAACTCCGCCCACTTCGAGTCACCCCACACGTCGAAGGCAGGTGATTCGTGTACGCCCTGACTCGAGCCCTCCACCTCGTGGCAAGCCTCGTGCACGATCTCGTCGTGCAGCACCCCGTTGCTCTCGTCCCACCCGGTGTCGCCGACGTCGATCGTGGTCCGGAACCCGGAGTTCGCGTCGAACCGGTTGTTGACCGTGCCGCCGCCGTGCCTGCCCTGGTGGAAGAAGGCCAGCGCGGGCTTGGGCGCACCGAAGTTGGTGCACCCCGGACCGATCGGTGCGGGCAGCTGCCGGTCGACGTCGCACTTGCCGTAGGTCGCCTTGATGTACTTCCACACGTCGGTGACGAACGGCGACACCCACGCGACGTGCGCGGCGGGCAGCGCCTTCAGGTCGTTGTCGAAGTACACCGCCACGTCGGCGTTGCAGGCCGTCCGGGTCAGGGCGTCCCGGTGGTCGGAGATGTAGTCCGTCAGCGTCGCGGGCGCGTCCTGGTGGCAGGAGGCCGCGGGCACGGTGGTCCTGGTCGGGGCCGCAGTGGTCGGGGCCCCTGATGTCGGGGCTGCAGTGGTCGGGGCCGCAGTCGTCGGCGCCACGGTCGTCGGGGCCACGGTCGTCGGGGCCACGGTCGCGGTGGGACTCGGGCCGGCCGGAAGTGGCTGCGAGGCCGCGTACACCTCGAGCTCGTAGATGCGCGCCGCGGTGTCGGCCGTCGACGTGGCCCGGGTGACCGTCAGGCGCACGAACCGGGCCGCGACCGTGGCGATCGGATGCACGGTCACGTCGGCGGTGTTGTTGCTGACCTCGGAGGCCTGCGTGAAGGTTCTGCCATCGGCGCTCACCGCGAGCTCGAAGTCGCGGGTGTTGCGGGCGCGGGGTTCGCCACCGGCGCCGGCGTGCCGGACGATGAGTTTGCCGATCGCGGCCGGGGCACCGAGATCGACGGTCAGTGCCGCGTTGCGCACTCCTGAGCACCACTTGTCGGCCAGCCCGTTGCCGGTCGTGCCGTTGACGGCCGACGCGGGCGCCTCGGCCGGGCGGCACGGCGCGGACCCGGTCGCGGTCTTCCCGCGGGCAAGGTTCGTGCCGTCGCCGTCTTCGGCGTAGGCGCTCTGGATGCCGAGGGCCGCGGCGCCGGCGAGGAGCGCGCCGACCGCCGTGATCAGCAGGGGTTTGCGTGAACGCGAGGGGGATCGATGACGCATGGTCAGCGACGCTAATCCCGCACCGCCCGTACCTCCATTAACTAATCCTTAACACTCCTAACTGATACGTTCTCTGCCCTTTTCTCCGGGATCGACGTGCCCGAGAAGAACGCGATGATGTCCTCAGCCAGCTCGGCCGGTGTCTCCAGAGCGGCAAAGTGACCACCCCGCGCGAACTCCGTCCACCGCTGGACGTTGTGGTTCCGTTCGGCCAGCACCCGGACCGAGCGGACGATGTCGTGCGGCATGACCACCACGCCCATCGGGACGCGGGTGGAGACCGCAGCCGGCCCGGCACTCTCCTTGGTGAGCCGGGCCGAGGACCCGGCAGTCCTCGTGAACCAGTAGATCGACACGGCAGTGAGAATCTCGTCGTCATCCGGGATCGTCGCCGGGTCGGTCCACTCGGTGAACTTCTCGGCGATCCAGGCAAGCTGACCCACCGGGGAATCAGTCAGCGCGTACGCAAGCGTCTGCGGCCGCGTCGCCTGCAGCACCTGATAACCGGGCCGGTTGGCGGCATACCGGGCGGCATGCTCGACCCGCGCCCGATCCTCAGCACCGAGCCCGTCGACAGGCCCGACCGTCGGCAGATACGTGACGTGCACGCCGCTGACCCTCTCGGGCTCCTGCGCCGCCAACGTGCGCACGACCCCCGACCCCCAGTCACCGCCGTGCGCCCCGAACCGCTCATACCCGAGCACACCCATCAGCGACCCGAACGCCCGCGCCACCCGCGTCAGCCCCCACCCGCGCTCCACCGGCCGCCCCGAGAACCCGAACCCGGGAATCGACGGCACCACGAGATGAAACCGCTCCCTGAGCAGCGGAATCACATGCCGGAACTCCGCAAACGTCCCCGGCCACCCATGCACCAGCAACAACGGCTGAGCATCCACACGCTCAGACCGGACGTGCAGGAAGTGCACCTCGAGCCCATCAATCAAAACCACACTCTGCGGGTACGCGTTCAGCGCCCGCTCCTGCACCCGCCAATCAAAATCCGTCGCCCACCGCCGCGCCAATTGCTGAACCCGCCCGAGCGGTATGCCGTAATCCCATCCCCCGCCGTCCACCTCATCGGGCCACCGCGTGCCGGTGAGCCGTCGCCGCAGCTCATCGATCTCGGCCTCGGGCACGTCGATCCGAAATTCGTTCATGCACATAACGTTAGTCGCACTAACGTTAGTAGGTCAAATGATATAGTCCCCGTCGTGGACGATCTCCCCAGCTGGCTCCTGACCCAGACAGCCGCCCAGGCAGGCCGCCTCGTCGCCGCCGAATTCGCCGCGGAAGGCGCCCGCGGCTACCACTACCGACTGCTGCGCTCCCTGATCGACGAGGGCCCCGCCAGCCAGGCAGACCTGGGCCGCCGCACCGGCATCCACTTCAGCGACGTCGTCGCCTCCCTCAACGAACTGACCGAAGGCGGCTGGATCGCCCGCACCCCCGACCCCACCGACCGCCGCCGCAACGTCGTCACCATCACCCCGACCGGCCTCCACCGCGCCGAAGTCCTCGCCGCCCGCGCCGCCGCCGTCCAGGACCACCTCCTGGCACCCCTGTCACCCGAGGAACGAGCCGCCTTCGTCGCCACGCTGACAAAGTTGCTCCACCACCTCAGACCGCATGAGAGCGAGGAGTAGGCGTCACATGGCCGGTCCTACTGCTGGAGTTCTGACACCTGACCCGTTCACGGCGGGCCATCTCAATGAGTTCCACGGCTGGCTCGCGGAGTCACTCACTCCCGATACCGCCGGCAACTCGTGGCTGCTCCGGGAGCCGCGTCGCCTGGGCATGGAGAGCCCGGTGCAGACCGGGCCGATGCTCATCGAGCCGATCGCCTACGAGGGTGAGGACGCCGAGGAGGCGGCATGCATGGAGCGCGCCCTCGGGTTCCCGCCCGGCAGCGAGGTGGTCCTGGCCGCAGCCGTCAACGGCAGGGACGACCACCGCTTTCTCGCCCACCTCGCGGTGGCGATCGCCCGGCGGTACGGGGGCCTCATCGACCTCGGCGGGTGGCTCCCGGTGCCCCCACCACGAGGCGTCTCCGGTCTGGCAGCGCTGGAGTCGGGCGTCGGCCTCCAGGAATGGCAAGACCTCTCGAGGGCAACGATCGCGACCCTGGCCGGCCGCCGGCACGAGATCCCGTACCGCACCGCGGGCGGCGAAGTTTCGATGTCCCATGTCGTCGATGCCGATCTGCTCACCTCGTGGTTACGGCATCCACTGTTCCGCATGGTGAAGTGAAACGACTCGGGCCCGTGCGCCGGGATCGCCACCGATCAGGAAATCCGGTCGAGGCACAGTGGAATTCCGGGCATCATCATGCGATGACTGACGGCAAGCCGGCGATGCAGCCCTTCGGTCACCGGGACACGTTCGCGGTCGAGGTCTGCGGGCTTCCCGCCTATCTCGTGGAGGCCGGGCAGACTCAGGCCTCCCACTTCCGTGTCGTTGACCTCTGGGCGGGCGGCAAACAGCTCACGAGCCACGACAACACCGCTTACACGCCGACGCTCGTCCACCACATGCGGTCGGCCGCCGAGCTGGTCCGGCGGCGGCAGGTCCCCCGGTGCCCGTTTCCCTGGCGGTCGCCCGCGGAAATCTTCCGGCTGCTGAACGCGAACGGGAGCGAGTTCCGGGAGCGATTCTGGCTGTTGAGCCACTGGGACGAAATCCTCGACGACGTGGAGACGTACACCTGGCTCGACGAAGTGCTTGTCATTGCCTGCCGGATCCGTCGGCCGTCCCGTAGCGAGATCTTCGTGGCCCGGGTGCCTCCGGACGAGTTCGTGGCCACCATCGGCGAGGCTGCCCGCCTCCTGGACACCTGAACCGTCGCGTCGGCGTTCGCGGCCACGGACGCACATCGGCGCGGTTTTTCGGTGGCGGCCTCCGGTGTCGTACGGTCATGATGCCGGGGTGAGTAGCAGGTTGCGGGCCATCGCCCGCGAGAGTGTGGCGATCGCGGAACGCGGTGGCTATGCCGGGGTGAGTCTCGGTGATCAAGTGACCAGGTCGGTGGCCGGCACCCGGCTCTACGTCCCGGATGAGGTGATCGCCGAGCCACCGCCGGTCACTGGCGCACCGATCATCCAGGTGACCAACGAGTCGACACTGACAGCCACCCGACGCCTCGGCGGCGACCTCGCCTGCTTGGTCTTCGCCTCGGCGCGTAACCCGGGTGGCGGTTTCCTCAATGGCGCCAAGGCCCAGGAGGAGAGCGTGGCCCGAAGTTCGGCGCTCTACCCGACCCTGCTCGCAGCAGGCGACTTCTACGCCCATCACCGCGCCCGTCCCGAACTGACCTACAGCGACCGGGTGATCTACTCACCGGCCGTACCGGTCTTCCGAAACGATCGCGGCGAGTTGCTCCCGGCCGCATATCCGGTTTCCTTCCTGACCGCAGCGGCCCCCAACCGGGCAGCGATCGCACGCAGCCAGCCCGAGCGGCTGGCCGAGGTGCCCGAGATCCTGGCCCGCAGGGCCCGACGCGTGCTGCGGGTGGCCGCGGCGAACGGCCACCGCCGGCTGGTGCTGGGCGCCTGGGGCTGCGGCGTGTTCGGCAACGACCCGGTCGAGGTGGCGTCCGCTTTCGCCGGGGCACTGAAGGCGAGTCCATGGTTCGAGCAGGTGACCTTCGCGGTCCTCGACCCCGGGCGGGACACCCCGACGTATGCGGCCTTCGCCCGCCTGACCACGACCTGACCACGCCCCGGCTCTCCGTGATCGCCGGGCGCGCACCTGAACGAACCGAAGGTTCGCGACTTCGAGCGCGTCGCTGCCGCCATCGTGGACACGTCGAACCTGCCCGTCGCACCGCAGGGTCCCGGTACGCCCGCGCCTTGACGATGTTCATGCCATGAACTAGTTTAGTTCATGGCATGAACCAGTGAAGGGTGACATGAATGAACACGCAGGTGAACGGCACGATCGCAGTCTTCGGTGCGACGGGACAACAGGGTGGAGCGGTCGTCGACGCGCTGCTGGACCGCGGGGCGCGGGTGCGGGCTCTGGTCCGTGACCCCGAGTCCGGGCGGGCTCAGGCACTGGCCGCCCGCGGTGTCGAGCTGGCGGCCATCCGGATCGACGACCCGGCGTCGCTGGCCGACGCGCTGGCGACGGTCGAGGCGTTCCACTTCATGACCCCGGAGGCGAACAGCCTCGACGAGGTCGAGGCGGAGATCCGCGTCGGCACCGCGCTCGTCGACGCGGCGGTCGCGGCACACGTCCCGCACGTCGTGTTCAACTCGGTCTTCGGGGCGGACCAGGAGACGGGTGTGCCACACCACGACTCGAAACACTGGATCGAGGAGCACCTGGGGAAGTCCGGCCTGAGGGCCACGATGGTCCGCCCGGCCGCTTTCATGGAAGGCTTCGCGAGCGTGATGGCACCGAGCCTGGAGCACGGGAAGATCGTGCTGAGGCTGCCGCTGGCGGAGGACGTCGCCGTGAAAATGATCTCGGTCAGGGACATCGGCCGGATCGCCGCCGCGGTCCTGCTCGACACCGCCGATGCGCCCGGCGGAGCCATCGACCTCGTCGCCGACGAGCTGACAGGCCCCCAGATCGCCGCAGCGTTCGGCGCACGCGCCGGACTCCCGGCACGTTACGAGGCCCTGCCACTGACCGTTCTCCCCAGCGAACTCGACAGGGCAATGTTCCGCCAGTTCGCGCAAGCGGCGGAACACCCAGCGGACCTCGCGGTGGTACGGGCGATCGAGCCGGCCACCCTGGACCTGGCCGAGTGGATCCGGGCCATCGGCTGGACCGTACCCACGAACGCGGTTGCCCCCTGAGCCCCCGTCCGCAAGGAACGCCCAGGCCGGCCTGTCCGCGCCGGGTGTTCGTCGTTAGATGCGGCTCTGCGAATGACGACGGGCACTATCCGCATGCCCCTGTCATGTGAGGTTGAACGACCAGGATGAGCCGCCTCGTCTGGCCGACCCGCCGGGGTGGGTGCCGTTTCGGTCCACCGGCGGGGTCGAGGTGATGAGGTACACCGGCGGCGGTGGCCCGGACGCGCGCCGACGGGCATGTCGCGAAAGATTCGGACGCAGGATGCGGCATCGCCTGACGTCGGCTCACTGGGAACCGCCACCGCCGGCCTGGTGCCCTGAGCCTTTGATCCGTTCGCAGTAGGTGGCGAGGGCGGCAGGATCTGGCCACGGGGCACGAAGTTGCGCCGAAGCCGACTATGCCGCAATCTTCTGCGGCGTCAGTTGTCAAGCGTGGGCCAATCACGTCTGGCCAGGAAACATATGTCCTTCGCCTCGGACGTGATTGGCCGGTTTTGAGGAGAGACACCGCAGAAATTTCTCGGATACCGGTGTCCGGCGCAACATTCAGCCACGCGGCACGGACTGCGGCAACCCGGTCGCGGCCAGTGGGTGGAGCTGGCGGGCTCCGCGACCACTCGGGCGCCGTCATTGGTAAACAAGCCGGACGCACACGGCAAGACGATCCACGCTCAGAACGCCACCAGCGTCAGCTAGGGAAAGGGTGATCCACCCCGCCCGTGATCCGGATGCCTACCGACACCTTCTCCACATGGGGACGCCAGAGGGCAGCTAACCTGCCGATCATGGTGGAGCGGCTGGGATCGCGGCGGGCACACTCGACCCGGACGACGCGTTTGCGTCTCGCCTGTTTCCCGGGGGATGCTCGCCGAGACGGACAAGGCTCTCACCCGATTCGAGGTGGACGTCGCCGACCTGGTCAATCATCGCTGGGAATCGGCGACCGACACGGACATCTTTGCGGTCGTCGAGCGGACGGTGAAGGCGCTCAACGTGGTCAACGCCCGGTTCGACGGAGCAGCGTACGAGACCGAGGAACGTGACCAGCTGTGCGGGTATATCGGGGGGCGGCTGCAGGACGCCGGTATTGATGTGGACGCGCTGGCCGGCCGGCATCGCATGACTCGCCATGTGATCACCGATGAGTGGCGCGAGTGGTAGGTCTACAAGGTGGCCCGTTCTCACAACCGGGGGCGGAGGGCGAGCGCGACCTGCAGCGCCCGGCCGGGGCCGTGGCGCCGCCCTCGCCGTTCCGGATCTCGGAGCGGACGGCCTGGGCGGATCCCCAGGCCACGACCCGGTCGACCGCGACACCCAGCCCGTCCGCAGCCATGGCGCTCGGGTGCCGGCCAGGACGTTCTCGTGGTGCAGGTCGCCGTGCGGCAACACCGAGCGGTCGCCGTTGTGCTCAAAAACGGTCACGCCAGCCACCGTACCCGGCGGTAGGAAGCAAAAGAGCCGCCACGGGGGTGGCGGCTCTTTCTGCTACGGCGACGATCAGGCAGGCCTGCGGTAGGCCGATGGTGTGCCCGGATAATCGATGCCCGCCATGCGGACATGATCACCGGTGTGCGGGGCATGGACGATCTTGCCCCCACCGATGTAGATCGCCACGTGGTGCACCGGGCTGCCGTAGAAGACCAGGTCTCCTACCTGCAGGTTGGCCCGGCTGACGGCTCTGCCGGACTGGACCTGGTCACCCGTGTAGTGGTCGAGGTGAACCCCGACCGCTGCCCAGGCAACCTTGGTCAGGCCCGAGCAGTCATAGCCCGCGCTACCCTCAGCACCGAAGATGTAAGGCTTGCCGATCAGGTCGCAGGCCTTCTGGGCCGCGATGTTGCCCTTCTCCTGCGTGTAGGTCACAGGACAGGGGCCCGTCTTCAGCGGCCCGTCGTCGGCGCCGGTGGCACCGTAGGCCTCGACCCGCAACTTCTGCAGGTCGTCGACCTTTTTCTGGATCTGGTTCTTACGGGTGCCGAGGTCCTTGTCGCGGGCCGCGACGTCATCCGTGAGAGTTTGCAGATCCTGCTGGTCCTTCGCGTACTTGTCGCGCAGCTCGCGCACGCCCGCCACCTGCTCGTCCTGGTGCCGTGCGATCTGGTCGAGATAGAGCAGCTTCTCGGTCAGACCGGTCGGCGATCCCGTGACGACCATCGACTGCAGCGCGCCCGGTGAGCCCCGCATGTACGCGTCGGAAGCCATGCCACCGACCTGTGACATGGCCAGGTCAACTTCGAGCTGGAGGGGCTCCAGCTTGGCGTTGATCTTCTTGAGCTGTGCACGGTTCTTGATGAGCTCGTTGTGCACCTTGTTGTACTGCTCGATGAGCGGCTCGAGCTTGTTCCACTGCTCGTCGATCTGCTTCTCGATGCTCGAGGGCGTCGGCGTCGCGTTTGCCACCCCGGGAACGAGCACGACCCCGATGGCGGCGACGACACAGAGCAGACTGCGCAGAACTGCGGCGCGGGGCGCCCCAATCCGTTTCACGTAGGTGCTGTGTCCTTTCTTCCCTCAGCCGCCGACCGGGTTAGCTGTCGGGTTCGGACGGGAAGCGCGCCCGGCCGCGATGGTGCTGCGGCTTAACCCCGTGAATCATGGGTCCCCGGCTCGTGGTGCACGATTAGGCGGTGACCCGTCAGTTCGCCCGGGTTCGGACGAGGGGGGACCGACGGATCGCGCACCACCGTACTCCCGATCTTCGACAAACAGAACCCGTCGTTAGCATCACTAACTACACGTAACGCCCAGTGACGGACAGTAATTAATGAAGGTTTAAAGGGGCCACGCTGTGAGGGCCCTGTCAAGCCAGGGCACCACGAGGATCACTGTGGGTAGTACCAGCAGCCCGGCGGCCATGGCCGAGGCGAGCACCGTCAGCGCAACGGACCGGGTGTCCGCGCCGGCCAGCCGATCGAGCCGGCGATGACGCTCCACAGTGGCTCCCGACGCGATCTCGTCCGGCACCTCGGGACTGACGGCGTCACTCAGCACCGACAATGCGCTTCGTAGTGGTTCCGCTCCGTTTCGCTGCCTGGCGGCATCGTCAGCGGCCATTTCGAGCAGCAGATGTACGGCGTCGAGCGGCGCACGACTACGCAAAGGCCGCGGCACGGCACGATAGAACGCCGTGAACGATTCCATGACGAGGTCGTGGCGATACCGCAGGTGCGCCTGCTCGTGGGCGATCACGGCGCCGACCTGCGAGCTGTCGAGCACCTGCAGCGCTCCCCCGCTGAGCACCACGCGCGGGCGCCGCCCCGGCAGGCAGTAGGCGAACGGTAGCGGCCCGTCGAGCACACGCAGCCCGTCGGGGACCTCGGCCGGCAACGCTCCGTGGCGCTCGGCGCTGTCGAGCAGGTCGACGAGCATCCGGTGGCGGGCCCGGCGCGTGCGTGAGCGATAGCTCACACCGGCCAGCGAGACGAGCAGCCGAATGATGATCAAGGTGGCGACCGCGAGCGCGGCGATCAGTGCCGCAACGCCGACCGGCTTGCCCGAGCCGAATTCGTCGATGAGCTCCTGCGGGCCGGCCAGCACCACGCCCAGCGCGCAGAGGATGCCGGCGAGGGTGATGCTCTGCCACAACACGATCGCGGCGACCGGCGCACGTCCGGGCCACCGCGCGTGCGCGAGGATCCCGGGCACGGCGAGCGACAGGGTCAGCCCCAGCGCGCCGAGCAGCAGTGCGGTCACGGTCTCCTTTTCGCAGCCTCGATCGCGGCCTCGAGCGCGGACGGGTCGATCCGCCCGACAAAGTGTGCCAGAGCCGCGTCGCGGGCGGCGGCGTCCGGGGCCGTGCCGAGCGCGTCGAGCATGAGCGCCGCGGTCATCTCCTCGCGCGACTGCGCGGGTGCGTAGCGGTAGGCGCGGTCGGCCTTCTGCTGCGTGACCACACCCTTCTTGGCGAGCCGATCAAGAACGGTCATGACCGTGGTGTACGCGAGCCCGCGCTCCCCGCTGAGCCGTTCGTGGACCTGCCGGACGGTCAGCGGCTCCCCCGCGTCCCACAACTGCCGCATGACGTCGCGTTCGAGGTCCCCCAGTGCCATGTGAGCCAGTCTACTGCACAGCGTCGTACTACAAGACGTAGTATCTACTACGAGACGTCGTAGAGGGGGCAACACGTGGACGTGCTCGACCTGACCCGGCTCCAGTTCGCGGTCGTGACGATCTACCACTACTTCTTCGTGCCGCTGTCGATCAGCCTCGCCGCCACCGCGGCCGGGCTGCAACTGACCTGGCTGCGCACGAGGAACGACAAGTACCGCGACCTGACCAAGTTCGTCGGCAAGCTGCTCATCGTCACGTTCGCCGTCGGCGTGGTGACCGGGCTCGTGCAGGAATTCCAGTTCGGCATGGGGTGGAGCAACTTCGCCAAGTTCTACGGCGACGTCTTCGGCCCCACGCTGGCGATCGAGGGGATGCTCGCGTTCTTCCTCGAGGCCACGTTCCTCGCGCTGTGGTACTTCGGCTGGGACCGGCTGCCCCGCAAGGTGCACGCCGCGACCATCGTGATCGTCGCCGTGGGCACCGTACTGTCCGCCTTCATCATCCTTGCCGCCAACTCGTTCATGCAGCACCCGGTGGCGTACTCGATCGACCCGGTCACCGGGCGCGCCCACCTGGACGACTTCGGCGAGCTGCTGCTCAACAAGGTGAACCTGGCGGCGTTCCCGCACACCCTGGCCGGCGCGATCATGGTCGGCGGCTCACTGCTGCTGTCCATCGGCGTGTGGCGCTTCAAGGCCACGGCAGAGGCCGGATTCCGTACGCTCGCCCGGCTCGGTGCCTGGCTGACCGTGCTCGGCGGGGCGTTCACCGCGATCACCGGCGACCACCTCGGCAAGGTCATGACCGAGGTCCAGCCGATGAAGATGGCCGCCGCCGAGGCACTCTACGAGACGACGACCGGCGCGCCGTTCTCCGCGTTCGCGCTGGGCAAACTCGACGGCAGCGAGCCGTACTTCACCGTCGACATCCCTTACCTGCTGTCGATCCTCGCCACCGGCGACCCGCACTCCACCGTGCAGGGCATCAACAACCTGCAGGAGCAGTACACCGCGCAGTACGGCCCGGGCAGCTACATCCCGATGATCCCGGTCGCGTTCTGGGCGTTCCGCCTGATGATCGGCATCGGCATGGCGGCCATGGTGATCGCCGCGTACTACCTCTGGTCGACACGCAGGGGCCGCGAGCCGAAACGCTGGCACGACCGGCAGCTGATCCGGTTCCTGCCGCTGATCCCGCTGCTGCCCGCCGCGGCCAACACGGTCGGCTGGATCTTCACCGAGACCGCCCGCCAGCCCTGGATCGCGTTCGGCATCTCCAAGGTCGCCGACGGCATCTCCCCCGGCCTGACCCGCGCGGAGGTGATCGCGTCGCTGATCGGGTTCGCGCTCATCTACGGCATCGTCGCCGTCGTCTGGTACCGCCTCGTCCGCCACCTCTCCCGGCAGCCCCTCGCCCCATCGAAAGATGAACCCGCGCCGGTTGCCGACGAAGCTCCCGTCTACTAAGGACACCCACGATGATCACACTCTGGTTCTCGCTGCTCGTCCTCTGCTGGGTGCTGTTCTTCGTCCTCGAGGGCTTCGACTTCGGCGTCGGCATCCTGGGCCCCGCCCTCGGCCGTAACGACCACGAACGCGGCGCCGTCGTGCGGACGGTCGGCCCGTTCTGGGACGGCAACGAGGTCTGGCTGGTCGCCGCGATCGGCGTCACCTTCGCCGCGTTCCCCGACTGGTACGCCGCCCTGCTCTCGGCCCTCTACCTGCCCATGGTCGCCATCCTGCTGCTGCTCGCGATCCGCGGCGTCGCCCTGGAGTTCCGCGGCAAGGGCGACGGCACCCGCTGGCGGCAGCTCTGCGACGCGGCCCTGACCGCGAGCTCGGCCGGCATCGTGCTGCTCTGGGGCGCGATCCTCGGCGTCCTCACCCACGGCCTCGCGGTCGGCGCCGACGGCCAGGTCACCGGCACCGGCCTGAGCCGCAGCCTCGGCCCGCTCGCCTCCTGGCCCGCCCTGGCAGGTGCGATCCTCGCGCTGTTCGCGGCCCTCCTGCTCGGTGCGGCGTTCCTCTCACTGCGCACCACCGGACCCGTCCATGTACGCGCACAGCGCGCCACCTTCGCGATAGCGTCCACCGGCACGGCGGTGCTGGCCGTGCTCGGCATCGTCACCGGCTCCTGGCTCATGCTGGCCGCCGCGGCCCTGTCGCTGATCATCACGCTGATCGCCCGCACGGGTCGCGAGATGCTCGCCTTCGCCGGCACAGCAGCCGGGGTGGCCGGCGCGGTGGTCGCGGTGTTCACCCATCACGGCGAGGTGGTCCTGCGCAGCACGCTGAACCCGGCGTGGTCCCTGACGATGACCGGAGCGGCGGCCACCGGCTCGGCCCTGAAACTGATCACCGTCGTGGGCGTCGTCGTGCTCCCCGGCGTACTCGTGTATCAGGCGTTCTCCTACTGGGTGTTCCGCAAGCGGGTGTCGAGCGAACGGGTGCCCTCATGAGCCGCGGGCCGATCGATGCGCGGCTGCTGCGGCATGCGCGCTCCGGGCGTACGGGAATCGGTGTCCTGTCCTTGATCGGGGCAGCGCAAGCCGCCACCACCGTGCTCGTCGCAGTGGCCCTGGCCCGGACGGTCACCGGGCACGACGCGGTCGCCCTGCTCGCCCTCGCCTTCGTCCTGCGCGCGGCACTCACCTGGACCGAGCAGGTCGTCGCGCAGCGCACCGCCGCCCGCGTCATCGGCGAACTCCGGCGCTCGGCCCTCACCGCCACCCTCGCGCACGGCCCGGCCTGGGTGGCGCGCTTCGGCAGCGGCCGGCTGATCGCGGCGCTCACCGGCGGCCTCGACTCCCTGCGCCCCTGGTTCTCCGGATACCTGCCCGCGCTCGTGCTCGGCGTCGCGCTCCCACCCCTGGTGCTCGTCGCGATGGCGCTCGTCGACCCGGCGTCCGCCCTCATCGCGCTGGTCACGCTGCCGCTGCTGCCGGTGCTCGGCGCGCTCATCGGCTGGGCCACCCAGAAACGCGCGGACCAGGCGTGGGCCGCCGACGCGCGCCTCGCCGGCCACTTCCTCGACGTCGTCCGTGGCCTGCCCACCCTGCGTGTGTTCGGCCGCGCGGAACGCCAGACCGCCGTCGTGCGCGACATGACGGAAAAACATCGCATCGCGACCGTACGCGTGTTGCGCGTGGCCTTCCTCTCCTCGACCGCACTGGACCTGGTGGGCACCCTGTCCGTCGGTCTCATCGCCGTCGAGGCGGGCCTGCGCGTCGCGAGCGGCGGCATGCAGCTGGGAGCGGCCCTGCTGGTCATCCTCCTGGCCCCCGAGGCCTACCGGCCGCTGCGTGAGATGGCGGCCCGGTTCCATGCAAGCGCGGACGCAACCGCCGTGATCGGAGACGTGGACGAGGTGCTGATCGACGACACCGGCTACCTTCCCCTGACCGCCGCCTACAGCCCCCGGCCCAGCCTCTTCGCGACCCGGCTGCGGGTGCGCTACGAGGACGCCGCCCACGACGCCCTGGCCCTCGACGCCCTCGCCGTCCGCGACCACGAGATCGTGGCCCTGCACGGCCCGTCCGGCGCGGGCAAGACCACCGCCCTGCGCGTCCTGGCCGGCCTGCACCCGCTGTCCCCCGGCACCGGCACCGGCACCGGCCGCATCGAACTCAACGGCCCCGGCGTCCTCTACCTCCCCCAGCGTCCCGCCCTCCCCCACATCCGCACGGTCGCCGACGTCTTCCCCGGCCTCCCCCCGGCCGACATCCGCACCGCCCTCGCCACGGTCGGCCTCGACACCGAACTCGACCCCGCAACGGTCCTCGGCGAACACGGCTCCGGCATCTCCTCCGGCCAGCGCCAGCGCCTCGCCCTCGCAGCCCTGCTCCGCGCCGCCACCCGCGAACCCCTGGTCCTCCTCCTCGACGAACCCACCGCCCACCTCGACCCCGAATCCGAACGCACCGTCATCGGACTCCTGCGCGAAGCCGCCACCCGAGGCTGCGCCATCCTCGTCGTCGCCCACCGCCCCGCCCTCCTCACCGCCGCCGACCGCACCGTCGAAATCACACCCCCCTCAGCCGTTCCCGCCCCCTCAGTCCTCGCCACTCCCTCAGCCCCGGCCACTCCCTCGGCCCCGGCCGCTGCATCAGGCCTGACCACTGCCTCAGCTCCAGCCGGTCCCTCGGGCTTGGCCGACCACTCGGGCTTGGCCGATCAGTCCGGCTTGGCCGATCAGTCCGGCTTGGCGGTCCCCGCGGACCTGGCCGATCTTTCTTCCCTCCCGGAGTTGCGCGGGACGGCCACCTTGCCGGGCCCGGCGCGACGTTCCCTGGCGTCGGGTGGCGCACAGCCCGCAGAGCGTCCTAGGACAAAGTTGCTGTCGGTGGGGACGGCCGTGGGGCTCGGGGTGGCGTCGTCGCTGGCGGGGATCGTGCTGACGGGGGCGGCCGCCTGGTTGCTCGTCAGGGCGGCGACCCTGCCACCGGTGCTGACCCTGTCGACCGCCGTGGTCCTGGTCCGCGGGTCGGCTGTGGCCCGCCCGTTGCTGCGGTACCTGGAACGGCTGGTGGCGCACGATGTCGCGTTCGCCAGGCTCGCGCAGTGGCGGTCCGGGGTCTACGCGGGACTGATCCCGCGGGTGCCCGGGCCCCGGTTGCGGCGGCGCGGTGACCTGCTCACCCGGATCGCCGACGACGTCGACGCGCGGACGGACGGGTTGCTGCGCGGGCGGCTGCCGATCCTGTCCGCGGCGGTCACCCTGGTGGTCACGGCGGCGGTCGCCGTCGGGGTGACGCCGTGGCTGGTGGTGCCGCTCGGGGTGGGGCTGCTCGTTTCCGCGGTCGCCGCCCCCGCGCTCGCCGGATGGCAGGCCGGCCGGGTCGAGGCCGCGACCGGGCAGGCCCGTGCGGAACTGCGCGACGCGGTTGTCGAGTCGGTCGAGGGCATCGAGGAGCTGGCGGTACGCGGGGACGGGGCGCTGGGCGTACCGGATCGGCGGAGCCGGAAGCTGGAGGACCTCGAAGCGCGGGCGGCGCGCACTGCCGGGTCCGCCGCGGCGCTCAGCCTGCTCGGCTGGGGTTTCGCGGTCGCGGGCACGGCGTTCGTGCTGGCGCGGACGGCCGGGCTCTCCGCCGAGTGGGCCGCGGTCCTGCTGCTTGCCGTCGTGGCCCTCGGCGAGCCGGTCGCCACGCTGCCGGACGCCATGGTCGCCCGCCGCCGGGCTGCCGGTGCCGAGCGCCGCCTCGCCGCCGTCGAGGACGAGCCACCGTCAACTGCCGTCGGGGACGGGCCCCCGTCAGCTGCCGTCGGGAACGGGCCTTCGTCAGCCGCGGTCCGGGAGACACCGGTGTTCCTGGAGTCCGGGGATGTAGTGGTCCGGGGGCTGGTCGCGGGCTGGGACCCGGCGCGGCCGCCGGCGCTGCGCGGCGTCGACCTGGAGGTGCCGCACGGGCGGAGTGCCGCGATTCTCGGGCGGTCCGGTGGGGGCAAATCGACGCTCGCGGCGGTGCTCGCGGGGCTGCTCGACCCGCGTGCCGGGGAGGTGTCGCGGCCCCGGCGGACGATCCTGGTCGGTGACGAGGCGGACCATGTGTTCGCGTCGACCGTGCGGGAGAACCTGCGGCTGGCGGACCGCTCGGCGACGGATGACGCCCTGGCCGCGATGCTGGTCCGCGTCGGCCTGGGTCCGTGGCTGGCGGGGCTGCCGGCCGGGCTGGACACCTGGCTCGGCGCGGGCGGTGGCACGGTCTCGGGCGGCCAGCGTCGCCGGCTCGCCACCGCGCGGGCCCTGCTCGCCGGCCCCGAGCTGCTGGTGCTGGACGAACCGACCGAGGGACTCGACGAGGCCGGCGCGGGCGAGCTGATGGCCGACCTGCTCGGCGCGGCGCAGGGCCGTACCGTCCTCCTGCTCACCCACCGGACCGAGGGCATCGACCTCGTCGACGCCGTGCACGAGCTGCGCGACGGCCGGCTGACGCCCGCGCCCGAGACCGCCGGGGTCAGGCAGTGACCGTCCTGAGGCCGAGTGCCGCCTCGCGGATGGCGGTGTGGCACTCGGGCATGCCGGTGAAGTGGATCGTGCGCAGACCGACGGCCTTCGCCGCCTCGATGTTGTCCAGGCGGTCGTCGACGAAGATGACGTCGGCCGGGTCCTCGCCGAGGACGGCGACCGCGCGGGTGTAGATGGCCGGGTCGGGTTTGATCATTTCCAGGTCCGCGCTGTAGAGGCGGTGGGCGAAGGGCTTCAGGGAGGCGTGCCGGTCCAGCTCCCTGGCCAGCTCACGCGGTGCGTTCGACAACAACGAGACGGGTACGCCCGCCGCGTGCACGTCGTCGAGCATGCTCATCGTGTCCTGGTTCAGGTCCAGCCAGCTGGAGACGTCGCGCTCCACGAGGTGGCAGAGGCGCTGGCCGCCCGGCGGGGCGCCGAGCACGTCCGTCCAGTAGGCGAGGGCGCTCAGGCCGCGGTCGTACTCCGGGCGGCATTCCCAGTAACGCTCGGTGAACTCGGCCATCGGGATGCCCGCGGCCAGGGCCATCGACATCAGGTCGGTACGGGACTGGTCGGCGCTGATCACGTTGCCGAAGTCCATCAGGAGATGCGTCATGCGCCCTGCCTCGCGATCGTGGTCGTGGTGGGGGTGGCGGTCATGGCGGTGAGCAGATCCGCTGCGGGCAGTGGCTTGGCGTACAGGTAGCCCTGCCCGCGGGTGCAGCCGAGGGTCTGCAGTTCGAGGGCCTGGTCGGTGGTTTCGATGCCCTCGGCGATGGTGGTCAGGTGCAGGACCTGGGCGAGGCGGATGACGGCTTCGGCGATGGCGCGGCCCTCGGGTGTGCCGTTCAGTTCCGCCACGAACGCGCGGTCGATCTTGAGGATGTCGACGGGCAGGCGGGTGAGGTATTGCAGGGAGGAGTAGCCCGTACCGAAATCGTCGATCGCGACCCGGATGCCGTGCTCCCGCAGCGCCTGCAACGTCGGGGCGTGCGTGTCGTCGACCAGCGCGGACTCGGTGATCTCCAGGACCAGTCGCGAGGGCGCGGTCGCGGTGCGGTGCAGGATCGACAGGACGTCATGGACCAGGGTGGGGTCCTGCAACTGCCGCGGCGACAGGTTCACGGACATATAACTGCCGGCGGGCCGTACGGTTAGGGCCTGCTCCAGAACCCACAACCCCATCCGGGTGATCATTGCCGTGCGTTCAGCCAGCGGGATGAACCGCACCGGGCTGATCGGGCCGCGGGTGGGGTGTTCCCAGCGCAGCAACGCCTCCGCCCCGACGGCCCCGCCGGTGGTCATGTCGACGATCGGCTGATAGACGACGTGGAGCTCGCCGCGGTCGAGGGCGTGCTGGAGGTCCTCGGCGAGGGCGGCGTCCTCGGCGCGGCGGTCCGTCATCGCGGGGTCGTAGGTCGTCCAGCCGTGGGTTCCCGCGCGCTTGGCGTGATACATGGCCAGGTCCGCGCGGCGCATCAGATCCTTGACCGTGTCCTGCCCGGCGGCCGCGCAGGTCAGGCCGATCGACGCACGGATCGGCACGACGTCGTCGTCGAGCGGCACCGACGGGGTGAGCAGCAGGCGCCCGGCGATCGACCGGGCGTCGTCGGTGGCGCCGGGGAGCCAGATGGCGAATTCGTCGCCGCCGATGCGGGCGCAGGTGTCGGTGTGGCGTACGGATGCGCGCAGGTGGTGGGCGAAGGTGGTGAGCATGTGGTCGCCGGCGGGGTGGCCGTAGGCGTCGTTGACGAGTTTGAAGCCGTCGAGGTCGATGAGCATGAGGGTGCCGTGTTCGTGGCGGCGCAGGCTGCGGGTGATGGCGTTGTCGAGGCCGGTGCGGTTGGCGAGGCCGGTGAGGACGTCGGAGACGATCAGGTCGCGGCTGTCGCGCAGCGAGATCACCTGGCGGAACAGCACAGCCGCGGTCATCACGATCAGCCCGAGCACCAGTCCGCCCCAGGGCAGCAGGTCGTTCTCGCGTACGGTCACGGCCAGCAGCAACGTGCCGCCCACCGCGACCGCCGCGATCGGCAGGTGCAGCGACCACGCCGGGATCCGGGCCGACGCGGCGACCGGCTTGGGCGGCACGGCGTCGAACCGCAGCGCCGACACCGTCATCAGCAGCGAGCCCATGACGAGGAAAGCGGTCGCGACCGACGAGTTGGTGTCACCGCCGTGCGCGTAGAGACCCCACCAGAGCGCGTCGCCGCCGAGGTAGCAGGTGATACCGGTGACGAAGAACGTGAGCGGGCTCGACACGCTCGAGATCGTCCCGCGCAGCAGCACGACGCTCACCGCCACCATGAGCAGCAGGTCACCGATCGGATAGCCGATCAGGGCGATCCACTCCGTGGAGGGTGTCCTGGCGCTGACCGTCGGAACGACCACGAAATACCAGACGACCATGAATCCGGCGCCCAGCACGGTGACGGCCTCCGCCGCGAACGCCAGCCGCTGGCGCCCGGCCATCCGCCGGGCCGGTGCGAACACCAGACCCGCCGCGAGCAGGACGAACATCGCGAGCCGCCCGAGCGTGGAAGCCCACCAGAACCCCTGGCCACCGCTGACCGACCAGCACGTCATCATCAGCCCGACCACCAGCGAGCACAGCCGCCCACCCGCCACGATCTGCCACGCCGACACCTCGCCGCGGCGGCCCGCACGAACACTCGCCACAACCCCGAGAGCGTCAAGAACCAGGACCGACACCCCCAGCACGTACGGCCGGAGCCCCGCGTTCGCCATGGACAGGACCACGCCGGCGGCGACAACCACGATCAACACCCAGGACGCGCGTGTACGCCACTCTCGTCCACCCATGCCCATGCACCTTGTGATCGGCCGGGAGCACGGGAAACTGAACATCACCCGGTGAGCAGGTTCAGAACCGCCTTCTCCGTAGGCGGGTCGGCGGTCTCGCCACGCTCGTAGGCGTCCAGCACGCGCGGATCGACGTAGGCGCCGCGCGCCACCGCCGGGGTGTTGCCCAGCAGCTCCGCGACCTCCTTCATCGCGTGCGAGACGGCGCGTTTCCGGCCGGTCGGGGTCTCCTGGGCGCCTGCCTCGGCGAGTTCCGCCGCGGCCTTGACCGTCCCGTGCCAGGTTCGGAAGTCCTTGGCGCTCATCTGCTCACCGCTGATCTCGCGCAGGTAAGCGTTGATCTCGTCGGCGTGCACCTCGTGCCAGCGGCGCGCGGACGGTTCCCAGTAGGCGAACAGGCGGTCCGATTCCCGGCGCCGGCGGCGAAGGGCGCGCAGGACCCGGCAGACGTCCTCGTCCTCGACCGGGAGCGCGTGCGACTTGCCGGACTTACCGACGAAGTCGAGCGTCACCGCGCCGGACCGGGTGTGAACGTGGTCGGGGCGCAGGGTGGACAGGCCGTAGGTGGGGTCTTCCTCGCGCTGGGCGTACTGGTCGCTGCCGACGCGGAACATGCCCATGTCGAGCAGCCGGACCACCGCGGCGAGCACGCGTGCGCGGGACAGACCGCGGCCGGTCAGATCCGCGCACAACCGCTTGCGCAGGTCGGGCAGCCGGGCGGCGACGGCAACGGCGTGGTCGAACTTCTTGCCGTCGCGGTCCGAGCGCCATTGCGGGTGGTAGATGTACTGCTTACGCCCCGCGGCGTCCTGACCGGTGGCCTGGATGTGGCCGCGGTCGTCGGTGCTGATCCAGACGCCGGTCCAGGCCGGTGGGATGACGAGCGCCTTGATGCGGGCGATCGTGGCGGCGTCCCTGAGCGCGGTTCCGTCGGTGCCGAGGTAGCTGAAGCCGGTGCCGCGCCGCTTCCGGGCGTACCCGGCCTTGGTGAGATCGCTACGCCGAAGCCGCATGGTGCCGCACTCCTCTTTTCCGGGGCTCGGGGGATGCCCCGCCGCGACCCGGGCAAACGCGCAATATCCTTCGTCGATGCGACAGCGGCTGGCCTGGCTCGACGGGTTGCGGGCGGTTGCTGTCCTGCTCGTGCTGTACGCGCACCTCAGCCGCTACCTGTTCCGCGGCGCCCGGGAGTTCTCCAGCGAGTGGCTGAACGCCGGCACCGCTGGGGTGATGCTGTTCTTCCTGGTCAGCGGCTACATCATCCCGGCCTCGCTGGAACGGCACGGGGATCTGCGGCGGTTCTGGGTGAGCCGGCTGCGCCGGTTGGTGCCGCTCTACGCGGTGGTCAGCGCCGCCGTCGTGGGGCTGGGCATTGCCGGGCGGGTGCCGCTGGATTCGTTCCTGGCCGCTCATCCGGGGACCTCGGCCGCCGCGCATGCCGGCATGATGCCGTTCCTGCTCGGCGTGCCGCTGGTGACGCCCGTGTTCTGGACGCTCACCTTCGAGATGGCGTTCTACCTGCTGGTCACCGCGTTGTTCGCCCTGCGCATCCCGCGCGCGGACGCCGTACTCTCCGTGGTGCTCGCCGCTGTCGGCGTCGCGACCGCGCCGCTCGTCCCTCAGCTGGTCCCGGGAAGCTCTCCCGTCATCGCGGGCGTGATCGTGCTGCTGGGGGCCGGCCTGTTCGCGGTCACCAGCCGGCGGCGACGCGCGGTCGTGATCGGCGGACTCGTGCTGGGCGGGCTGGCCGGCACGCTGCTCGTGGCGAACATGGATCCCGCGCATTCCTGGGACGGCCTGCTCATCCTGGCCGTGATGTTCACCGGGACAACCATCTACCGCGCGGACCACGGGCAGACCGGTTGGTGGCCGGTGATCGTCACGGGCACGGTCGTGGCCACGGCGCTGCTCGTCAACTGGTTCGCGGAGCTCACGTCGCTGCACGCCCTGACCCCGCGATACATGACGCGGTCCGTCATCACGTTGCTCGTCTTCGCGGGATCCTTCGCCCTCGGCATGGCAACCCGGCGCCGGCGCACACCACGCTGGCTGGCCCACGCGGGAGTGATCAGCTACTCCGTCTACCTCGTGCACTACGTCCTGATCCAGCTGCTCGCACCCGCACTCCCCCGCGACCTCTCCGTGCCTGTGCAGGCGCTTGCCGTCGTCGCCTATCTGACGCTGCTGTTCGGCATCTGCGAGCTGACCTATCGCTATGTCGAACTGCCCGGCCAGCGACTCGGCCGCCGCCGGGCTCCCGCTCCCGCCGATGACCGGCACGGCCTGGCAGGATAGCGACATGGAACGGGTACTCGGTATAGGTGGATACTTCCTGCGCGCCGCCGACCCGGACGCCCTCAGCTCCTGGTATCGCGACTTTCTCGGCCTGGACGCCGACGAGAACGGCACGTGGCAGCAGGAAGCCGGCCCGACGGTGTTCGCGCCGTTCCCGTCCGACAGCGACTACTTCGGATCCCCGGCCCAGCAGACCATGCTCAACTTCCGGGTCCGCGACCTCGACGCGATGCTCGCCCAGCTGCGCGGCAAGGGCGCGGACGTCGCGCAGGAGACACAGGACATGGACGGCGTCGGCCGATTCGGCTGGGTCACCGACCCCGAGGGCAACCGCATCGAGTTGTGGCAGCCCGCCTGACCGCTCAGCCCAGGACACTCACGCCACGACACTCACGCCAGGAACGGCGAAAAATGATCAGCGACCATTTCCGCTGTCGCCTCAACGCCCCGGCTCCCGTCGACCTCAATAATGATCACGCCTGAAAGCTTCGCATTTTCGGTCACGTCCTGAATGATCAGGCCGTCGCGCGCGACACGGTTACGCTGAGCCTTTACCGGGTCGCTCACCCGAGCGTTGAAGGTGCCCGCACGCGGGAGAACGGCGAGCTGATGGCGCCGGAATTCCTCGGTCGGCACCAGAACGACCATCTGCCGCGGAGAGCCGGCGACCCGCACCACCAGCTCCGGGCGGATACCCCACCCGTCCACGATGACCGGACGCGGCGTGCCGAGCGCACGCAGGTCATCCAGGACCCACTCGAAACGTTCCGGGAAACCGGCCAGGACCGTTGATGCCATTTCCTGGGGACTCGGGGTGACCCAGACACGGTCGGGGTGCGGATCACCGGGCGATTCACCGCGGCGCAGTCGCGCGGCCACCCGGCGATCCTGGTGGCCGCGCGCATCATGATAATCGTAATGGTAATGGGTGAGGCCGTGCCGATCGGCGATGATTCCGGCGACCGTGGACTTTCCCGACCACTGACCACCGCCGATCCAGAGCGCATTCCTGACCGTCGTCACGGGATCCCATCGCATGAGAGAAAGCGTGCTGTCCGCGTACCGGAATGACAAGTCTTGTATGTACGGCCAGGAAGTGATTATCTAACCTTGGGGGCAGATTCAGAGGGCACGCAGCTTGTCGCCGAGATCTTTCTGGAAGAAGTCGAGGAAGCCGTCCGGGTCCGGGCCGGCGTTCTGCAGGACGATGTGGTCGAAGCCGGCCGTGACGTAGTCGCGCACCGCGGCGACATACGGTTCCGCGTCCGGGCCGGTCGCGAAGTGCTCGCTGATGTCCTCCTTGCGGACGGTCTGCGAGGCGGCCTCGAAGTTGACGGGGTTGGGGAGCTCGCTCATGACCTTCCAGCCGGTCAGCGCCCAGCGGGTCGTCTCGAACGCCGCGGCCACGCCCGCCTCAGCGGTTTCGGCCCAGGCCATCGGCACCTCGGCGTAGAGCGGCCCGGCGCCACCGGCACCCCGGTAGCTTTCCACGAGGTCGGCGCGCGGCTCGGTGGCGAACAGGCCGTCACCCAGCTCAGCGGCCATCTCGGCGGCGTTGCGCCCACCCGCGGCGACGGCGATCACGGGAAGCTCGTCCGGCAGGTCGAAGACGCGGGCGTCCTCGAGCTGCAGGTGCTTGCCCTCGTACGACTGGTAGCCGCCCTGCCACAGCAGCTTGATGATCTCCAGCGCCTCACGCAGGCGCTCCTGGCGACCCCGCACGCTCGGGAATCCCTGACCGACGACGTGCTCGTTGAGGCGCTCCCCCGACCCGACCCCGAGCGTGAACCGATTGTCGGAGACGATGGCCAGTGTCGCCGCGGCCTGGGCGATGATCGCCGGGTGGTAGCGCACGGTCGGGCAGGTGACCCCGGTCGCGAGCCCGATCCGGTCGGTCTTCGCGGCGATCGCGCCGAGCACCGTCCACGCGAACGGCGAGTGTCCCTGCACGTCCAGCCACGGGTGGTAGTGGTCGCTGATCTCCACGAAGTCGAACCCGGCCTGCTCCGCGCGGACGGCCTGCCGGATGAGCTCCTTGGGGCCGAAACCCTCCGCGGCCAGCTTGTACCCGAACTTCATCGCTCTCCCCCTCGTTTGTGCTGTCCCAGCGTTGAGTTGTGCACCATTAGGTTGTGTGCAATTAAGTTGTGCACAATTTAATTGCACACAACCAAGTTGCACACAACGGATCGAGTTCCCCTGCGGGATTCCGGCAAACCCGGCATCGGGTTTTCCTACCGCGCCGATAGGGCTAGCATGCGGTGCACCCGGACAGAGGAGTGCGTCGATGGACGAGAGCACCTATGACCTGCGCCGCCTACGCCAGTGGCAGGCGGGTGAGGCGCGCGGTTTCTCCCGGCGTGACCTGCTGAAACTCACGGCCGCTGTCAGTGCGGGCATGGCCGGCGCGGCAGCCGTGGAAAGCCCTGGGCAAGCAGCGGCAGGGCCGATCGTGAAGCCGCTGCCTCCGGACCTGTTCACCGTGTTCGGCACCAATGCCGAGATGCGCTGGTCAGCGATGGCCGGGCAGGGCTACCACGTCCCGATCGACCGGTTCTTCGTGCGCAACCACACCAGCACCCCGATCATCGACCGCGACTCCTGGCGACTTCAGGTCACCGGCGCCGGGCTGAGGCGGGGACCGGTCGATTACACGTACGCAGACCTGGTGCGCCTGCCCGCCGTCACGCTCACGGCCGCCGTGGAGTGCGCGGGCAACGGGCGGAGCTTCTTCAGCAGCCAGCAGGGGCAGACGGTGTCGGGTACGGCGTGGCAGCTCGGCGCCGTCGGGGTCGCGCGGTGGCGTGGGGTACGGCTGTCGACGCTGCTGCGGCACGCCGGGCTCGGGAGCAACGCCGTTGACGTCATGCCGGCCGGGCTCGACCCGAACTATGTCACCGGGGGCGTCGACCTGGGCCCGGTGCGGCGGCCGTTGCCGGTGCGGAAGGCACTGCGGGACGTGCTCGTCGCGTACGAGATGAATGGTGAACCGCTGCCACCCGATCACGGTGCGCCCGCCCGCCTGATCGTGCCGCACTGGATCGGTATCTCGTCGATCAAATGGCTGGGCAGCATCGAGGTCGCCGACGAACCGCTGTTCTCCCCCTGGAACACCCAGTTCTACCGGCTTTTCGGGCCCGGCTTTCCCGTCGAAGGGAAGCCGTTCGACCGGCAGGTCGTCAAGAGCGCGTTCGAGGTCGACCGGGGTGCGCAGTTCACCGCGGGGCGCACCACGCGGCTGCGGGGACGGTCGTGGTCGGCGGGTGGTGCCATCAGGCACGTCGAGGTGAGTACGGACGGTGGCGCACAGTGGCGGCGGGCGCGGCCGGTGGGTGGCAGTGAGGGCGCGGCGTGGCAGCGGTGGGAGCTCGACTGGCGGCCGGAGGCGGGCGAGCACGAGTTGCTCGCGCGGGCCACCGACGTGCACGGGAACAGCCAGCCGGAGGTGGCCGCATACAACACCCTCGGGTATCTCTTCGACGCTGTGGTGCGGCATCCGGTGGTCGCCGTCTGACCTCGGTCTGCGTGAATCGCGTGTGATCCAATGGGGGCATGGAACTCGACCGGGATGCCCCCGGGCTGGTCGGCCGGGGTGGCGTCTGGGGCGAGCTGGCAGCACTGCTCGACCCGGCGCGGCCGGAGGCGACGGTGGCGATGCTGGTCGGGCCGGCGGGGATCGGGAAGTCGTCGCTGATCGAGAGTTTTGCCGGGCGGGCGGTCGACCTCGGGTATCCGCTCGTGCGGACCAGCGGCGAGGGCAAGGGCGCCGCCGCTCCCTACTCCGCCCTGCGCCCGCTGCTGGAACGAGCCGACCTGGACGAGCTGCCCGAAGGGCAGCGGCAGGCCGTGCGCTCCGCGCTGCGGGGCGCCGAGCAGGACGTCGCCCTGCTCGCCCTCCGCACGGCCGTCTGCGCCATCTGCGCCCAGCTGGCCACGAACGCGAGCATGGTCCTGGTCGTCGATGACGTGGACCGGGTCGACGCGCCCAGCCTCGACCTGCTGCTCACCCTGGCCTCGGTGGTGTCGTGGGGGCACGTGCCGGTGGTGGCGCTCTTCGCGAGCCGCACCGAGCGGGTACCGGTCGAGCTGGCCGAGCTGGTGCACCAGGTGACGGTGCCGCCGCTGTCGGAGCGGGAGTCGGAGCGGCTGTTCGACGGGCTACCGGGGGCGCCGAGCGGCTCCGGGCGCCTGGAGATCCTGCGGCGGGCGGCGGGCAATCCCCTGGCTCTGCGGGAGTACGGCGACTGGGCCGACCTGCCCGGCGACGGTGACGGGGTCGCGCAGGTGTACGCCCGGCGCGTACGCGAGCTGCCGGAATTGTCCTTGCTGGCCCTGACCCTGGCCGCCGCGGGTGAGCGGAACTTCGCGGTGATCTCGCGGGCCGAGCCGGCGGTGACGCTCGCGGCCTGGCAACCCGCCGAGGAGGCCGGGCTGATCACGGTGACCGACGCGACCGTGCGGTTCCGGCATCCGCTGGTCGAGCGGGCCGTGCTGGAGGCGGCCGGCCCCGAGGCGCAACGGCAGGCCCACCGGGCGCTCGCGGCGGCCACCCCTGACCCGCGGCGGGCGCTGTGGCATCGCGCGGCCGCCGCCGACAGCCTCGACCCGGGGCTGGCGGCGGAGCTGATCGACGCCGCGGGGCTGCTGGACGGCGCCGGCACGGTCACCGCGATCAGTCTGCTCGAGCAGGCGTCGCTGCTGCTGCCCGCGGCGGATCGGCCCGGGGTGCTGCTCGCCGCCGCCGGGAGGGCGGGGGCGGCGGGGCGGCTGCGCTGGGCGCGGGAGATCCTGCACCGGACGAGGGAAGCGCTGGTGGACGCGCCGATGCCGGCGGTCGAGATCCCGCTGATGAGCTTCCATTCCTGGCTGGAGACCATGGCCGGGCGACCGGACGTGGCCGCCGAGCTGCTCGTGCCGGCGCTGGACCTGGCCGAGGGAAGCCGCGAGCTCCTGGGCGCCGCCAGCACCGCGGGCTTTCCGGTCTTCCTGCTCGGCGACGGTCCGCTGCGCGAACGGCTGCGCGCGGCCCTCGGCACGGTCACGGAGCCTGTTCCCCAGCTGCTTTTCCCCCGGGCAGTGGTCTCCCCGGACGAGCAGACCCGGGCCGCGACGCTCGGGATCCTGCCGAGCGAGGACGCCAACCTGGGCGCACTGGTCGGCGCGGCCGCCGCGCTGCTGGACGAACCCGAGCACGCCGTGCGGTTGCTGACCCCCGCGACCGAGGCCGTCGTCGAGAGCACCGCGGCCGGGGTGTTCCTCGCGGCGCCGGGCGCGGCGGGCTGGGCGCTGGTCGACACGGGCCGGTGGGTGGAGGCCGAGCGGTGGTTCGTGCCGCTGATGTCGTCACCCGTCGCGGCCGAGGCCGAACTCATCCGGGGCGGGGCGCATCTGCAACTGGCCGTCATCGCGTACGGGAGGGGGCGCCCCGAGCGGGCCGGGGAGCTGCTGGGGCACGGGAAGTTCAACCCGCTCGACATCCCCGCGCTGGGCCTGCGGTTGCGGTGGGCGCAGGGGACGGCAGCGGCGGCGGCGGGCGAGCACGACGAGGCGTACCGGATGCTGGCCCTGGCCTGTGCCATCGGTCATCCGTGGCGGCTGCTCGCCCTGCCCGACCTGATCGCCGCCGCCCGGCAGACCGGACGGCTCGACCACGCCGCCAGGATCACCGCGGAACTGCGCGAGCGGTGGGAGGGGCGATGGCTCAGCGGCCGCGCCCGGCGGCGGCTCGACCTGGCCGCTGCGCTGCTCGACGAGGATCCCGCAGCCGGGGCCGAGCGGATGGCATCGCTGCTCGACACCTCGGACGCCCGGCGGTGGCCGTTCGAACGCGCGGTCCTCGCCACCGAACGCGCCGACCGGTTGCGTCGGGCCCAGCAGCCACGCCCGGCCCAGGACGTGCTGGTCGATGCGCTGGACACGTTCGAACGACTCGGGGCCGCGGGGTGGGCCGCCCGGGTTCACGCTGAGTTGCGGACCGGGATGACGACTACCCCGGGTGCGGATCCGTTCGCCACGCTCAGTGCCCAGCAGGAGCAGATCGTCCGGCTCGCCGCCGACGGCATGACCAACCGCGAGATCGGCGCCCGGCTCTTCCTGTCCCCGCGCACCGTCGGCTCCCACCTCTACCGCGTCTTCCCCGACCTCGGCGTCGCCAACCGCACCCAGCTCAGCGACCTCCTCGCCACCGCCGACCGCCGCCGCGCCGGCGAACCTTCCACGGCTGACGACCGTCGCCGCGAGTGAGCTGCGTCCCTTTCGGCGGGTAAGCTGCTTACGGCCGGGAAGCAGTGATGCAGTCGACTGACGGACGACAGGTGGGCGCGGCACAATCATTGTGGTGCGAGTGACTGAGTTGGATGAAGCGGCCCGGCGGCTGGTGGTCGGCGCCCTACATCCGCCCTATCTCTATGCGATCGGCCCGCACGACGCACGGCTCGCCCTCGATCTGATGCAGGCTCCCCCGGATGATCCGCCCGGCCTCACCCGCCACGAGGTGACGATCCCGACCCCCCGGGGCCCGCTGCGGGTCCATGTTCTCGTGCCTCTCACGGCCGGATCAGGACCACTACCCATCGTCATGTACGCCCACGGCGGCGGCTGGGTCGTCGGCGGCTACGACACCCACCACCGCCTCGCCGTGGCATTGTCCGGCGTGACCGGCGCGATCGTGGTCGTCCCCGACTACCTCCGGGTCCCCGAGGCCCGCCACCCGGGCGCGGTCGAGCAGCTCACCGCCACGCTGGCGTGGATCCGCGCGAACGGCCTGCCCGCCACCGGCGACCTCACCAGGATCGCCCTGGTCGGCGACTGCGCCGGCGCCACGATGGCCCTCGCCGTCGCCCTCGCCGACCGGGACACCGCCGCGAACGGTCACCCGCCGCTGCTCACCCAGGTGCTGCTCTATCCGCTCGGCCGCCCCCTGCCCGGCGACCCCTCCGCGACCGAGTTCGCGACCGGCGCCGCCCTGCGCCTGGCCGACGTCCAGCGCCTCTGGCAGGAGTATTCGCCCCGCGCCGACCCGACTGCGGACCCCCTCGCGGCAACCGCTCTGGAAGGCCTCCCGCCGACGCTGCTGATCACCGCCGAGGCCGACGTCACCCGCGACCGCGCCGAACGCTTCGGCGCCCGCCTGCGCGCATCGGGAGTGGCCGTCACCGCCGTGCGCTACCTCGGCACGGTGCACGACTTCGCAGTCCTCGACGCCCTGCGCTGGACCCCGGCCGCAGGCGCCGCCCTCGGCCAGATGATCGACCACCTCACCGCCGCTTTCACCACCGCGCCGGACCCTCGACCTCGCCCTCAGCCTCAGCCTTCCGCGAGACCTCAATCTCGACCTGAGCGTGAGCCTGAGCCTCGACCTCAGCGTCAGCCTTCCGCCGCGCCGCAAGCCTCCGCGAGGCCTCAGCCTCCCGCCGAATCGCAGCCTGCGGGTGAGCCCCAACCATCCGTCCAGCCTCAACCCTGCGCCGAGACGCAATCTGCGGGTGAGCCCCAACCATCCGCCGGGCCTCAACCATCCGCCGGGATGCCGCCTGCCGCTGAGCCCCCATCATCCGCTGGGACGCAGATCGGCGATGAGTCTCAACCGTCCGCTGGGTTGGTGCCGGGGCGCGATGTGTGTGGGCCGGGGGCGGCGTGAACGTGTCGCTGGTGGGGCGGGCCGAGCCCTTGGACGCCGTTGCCGGGCTGCTCGGTGGGGGTGAGTCCGTGCTGGTGCGGGGGGCTCGGGGGACGGGGCGGTCGGCGGTGCTGGCCGAGGCGGTGCGGCGGCATGCGGCCGGTGGGGTGCGGGTGCTGGCCACCAGGGCGCTGGCCGGGGATGAGGCGCTGCCCGGGGCCGGGTTGCAGCGGTTGCTGACTCCGGTGGAGGGAGAAGTCCGGGCGTTGCCGGCGGCGGAGTCGGCGGCGTTTGCGCGGCTCTTCGGCGTTGACGGGCCCGATGCTGCGCCGGCGCCCTTGCACGCGGCGGTCTGTTCGCTGGCGCGGCGCTTGCTGGACAGCTCGCGGTATCTGTTCTGCGTCGATGACCTGGACCGGCTCGACGAGTTGTCGCGTGCGGCGCTCACCGGGCAGGACCGGATCGCCGTGCTGGCCAGTTCGGTGACGGCGCCGGCCTGCCCGCCGATGCGTACCGTCGGGGTGGACCGCCTCGGTCATGGCGAGTCCGAGCGGTTGCTTGCCGGGCTGCCGGGGGTCCGGGGGCATGCCGGTGCCCGGCTGGTCCTCGCCCAGGCCGCCGGCAACCCGCTCGCGCTCACCGAGCTGGCCCGTGCCCTGCCGCCCGAGTCCGAGCTCGACGCCACGAGCACCGAGCTGCCGGTGCCGCTGCGCCTGCGCCGGGCCCTCGCGCCGATGGTCGAGGGTCTCGATCCGGTCCGGCTGCGGGCGGCCCTGCTGGCGGCGTTCGCGACGGAGACCCCCGGGCCGCAGGTCACCACCGCGCTCAACGTCCTGGTCCTGCCCGATGTGTGGTCCTGGCTGGTCGCCGACGGCGTACTGCGCCCTGGATCCCGGCACCTCTTCATCCACCCCGTCATCCGCGCCGCCGTCATCGAACGCGCCGGCCTCGCCCAGAGCCGCGACGCCCGCCACCAGCTCGCCGCCCTCCTCCCCCACCCCGCCCCGACAAAGCCCGCTGCCGCAAAGCCCGCTGCCGCAAAGCCGGCTGCCGCAAAGCCGGCTGCCGCAAAGCCGGCTGCCGCAAAGCCGGCTGCCGCAAAGCCGGCCCCCACAGGGCCGGCCCCCACAGAACCCGCCCCGGGCAGCGTGATCGCTTCGGGCAGCGTGATCGCCGACGGCACCGCGGCGTGGGCCTGGCATACAGCGCGAGCGGATCCCTCGGCCGACGACCGCAGCGCGGCGATTCTCGAGAACGCCGGGAACGAGTTGAGCCGCGCGGGCCGCCTGAGGGCAGCGACGTACGCGCTGTCCATGGCAGCAGCGCGCAGTGCCGACCCGGATGCGGCCCAGCAGCGCCACGATCGCGCGGCCAGGCACGCGTACCTCGCGGGGGATGCGGCCTGGGGCCGCCGGATGCCGGCGGACAACCGCTCCGACCTGCCGATGCGGCTGCGGGCGGTCTGGTTGCGTGGTGACGAGCAGTCCCGCCAGGCGGTGCGCGACGAGCTGCCCGCGGCCTCGGAGTTCATGAAGGTCTGGGGCCGGGCGATCGTGGAGGACGAGGACCGCGGCGGCGTCGCCCAGCGCACCCTGCACGAACCGGAGCGGCCGGGCCGGGGAGACCGGACCGGTCCCTATCCGCGGGCGGTGGCGCTCGGCACGATGGCGCAGGCGCGGCACGAGACGGCGCTGGCCCTGGTTCAGCTGCGGCGGGCGTACGAGCTGGCACCCGTGACCGGGGTGCATCATCCGGTGGCGCTGGGCGGTCTGGCGTGGGCGCACTTCGACGCCGGGGACCTCGATGAGGCCCGCCGGTGCGCGGCGAAGGTGCTCGACGTGACGGCCGGTCGCGAGCACGGCGGTGAGGTCTTCGGGGATGTGCGTGCCGGGGCGCTGGCCACGCTCGCCTCGGTCGCCGTGCTGCGCGGGGAGGCCGGGCACGACGAGCTGTTCCGGCAGGCCCGGGAGGCGTTGGTGCCGTCGCGGCACGCGCTGTACGAGTTGCGCCTCGATCGGGCCCAGGGGCTCGTCGCCGGGATCGGGGGGCAGTACGGGCTGGCGTTCCATCGGCTCCGGCGCAGCTTCGACGCGTACGGTCAGCCTCTGCATTTCCGGGTCTCGGATCTGGCTCTGGCCGATCTCGCCCAGGTGGCGGTCGTGCTGGGACGCGAGGCGGAGGTAGCGCCGATCGTGGAGGCGGCCGGGTCCCGGGTGCGGGCGCTGCGCTCGGTGCGGACGACGGCGATCTGGAACAGGGCCCGCGCGCTGCTGGCCGGTCCGGGGGCGGACGCGGAGACGTTCTTCCGGCTGTCGCTGGCGGACCCGGGCAGCGACCAGTGGGGGTTCGAGCGGGCGCTCGCCCGGATGGACTACGCGCAGTGGTTGCGCCGGCGGCACCGGCCGGCGGAGTCGCGGCCGTTGCTGAGCGCGGCGCGGGATGTCTTCGACGCGGCCGGGGTGGCCGCATGGCGGGACCGGGCCGAGGCGGAGCTCGCCGCCGCCTCGCCGCCGCCGCGGGGGACGACGCCCGCCGACCATCTCACCCCGCAGCAGCGTCAGGTGGCGCAGCTCGCCGCGCAGGGGCTGACGAACCCGCAGATCGCGGCCCGGCTGGGGTTGTCGGCACGTACCGTGGGAACGCATCTGAGCAGGGCGTACCCCATTCTCGGGATCAGCCGCCGCGCACAGCTGCCGGCGGTTCTGGACCCTGCAGTCGTTCGACGGACGACGGGGCGGTAGCCGGCCCGCGAGGATTTCGCTGACATCAACGGTCGAGCGAAGGACCCAGCATGCAGGACGCCAAGCCGGTGCTCGAGCCGGCGGCGGCGCGGTTCGCCGACGAGACTCGCGTCGAGAATGGGCGCCGGTCGCTCCCCGAGAAGAGCGCCGAGGAATTCACGGTCGCGGGCGGGCCTTCGGGCACGGTCCGGATCCGCCTGGTACGCCCGGACGACGCCGGCGCGATCCTGCCCGTGATCGTCTACCTGCACGGCGAGGGCTGGGTCTCCGGCGATGCGCGTACCCATGATCGGCTTGTCCGTGAGCTGGCCACCCGTGCCCGCGCCGCGGTGGTGTTCGTCAGATACACCCGCTCCCCCGAGGCCCGCTACCCGGTCGCCGTCGAGGAGTGTTACGCCGCGCTCGAATGGGTCGCGGCGCACGGCGGCGGGCACGGACTCGACCCGGCACGCATCGCGATCGCGGGTGACTCGGCGGGCGGCGCGATGGCCGCCGCGGTCACGCTGATGGCCAAGCAGCGGTCCGGGCCGACGCTCGCCGCGCAGGTGCTGTTCTACCCGGTCACGGATGCTGCGTTCGGGACCGGTTCGTACGGCGAGTTCGCCACCGGCTACGGGCTGACCCGCGACGCCATGCGCCGGTTCTGGGACCAGTACGCCCCGGGTGACGCCGCCCGTGCGGAGATCACGTGCTCACCGTTGCGTGCCACCGCGGAGCAGCTCGCCGGTCTGCCCCCGGCGCTGGTCATCGTCGCCGAGGCCGACGTGCTGCGCGACGAGGGCGAGGCGTACGCGGCCAAGTTGCGCAGCGCCGGCGTCCCCGTGACCGCCGTGCGCTATCAGGGCACCATCCACGACTTCGTCACCGCCGACGCGCTCCGCGACACCCACGCGGCCCGCTCGGCAACCGTTCAGGCCGGCCGTTTCCTGGCCGACGCCCTCTCGTAAGGAGCACCATGTCCACCACTGTCGTACTCGTGCACGGCGCCTTCGCCGACGCGTCAAGCTACGCCGCGCTCATCCCCGAGCTGCTCGACGCGGGCATCCCCGTCGTCGCCCCGGCCGTCCCGAACCGCAGCCTCGTCGGCGACGCCGCCTATGTCGCCTCGGTCGTGCGCAGCATCAAGGGCCCGGTCCTGCTGGTCGGTCACTCGTACGGCGGCGCGGTCATCACCGTCGCCGGCGCCGAGGAGAACGTGAAGGGCCTGGTCTACCTCGCCGGGTACGCCCTCGACGAGGGCGAGAGCCTCGGCCAGCTCCAGGGCGGCTTCCCCGACTCGGACCTCGCTGCGGCGCTGGTCTACACCCCGTTCCCGAACCCGGGCGGCGAGGACGGCACCGACGTCTCCGTCGACGTGGAGAAGTTCCCGCACATCTTCGCGGCCGACGTGGACCCCGCCCTGTCGCGGATCCTCGCGGTCTCGCAGCGCCCCCTCGCCGGTGCCGCGTTCGCCGAGCCGGCCCCCGTAGCCGCGTGGAAGACGAAGCCCGCGTGGGGCATCGTCTCCAGCTCCGACCACACCATCAACCCCGACGTCGAGCGGTTCGGTTACAACCGGGCCGGCGTGAAGGCCATCGAGATCGACTCCTCGCACCTGGTCATGCTCTCGCACCCGCGTGAGGTGGCCGACCTCATCAAGGAAGCCCTCGCCTCGATCGACGCCTGAGGCTTGGGCACACTGTCCCGGTGACCCAACGCTTCGGGGCAGTCGACGTGCACTACCCGCCGGCCGGTGGCGCCCGCGCGGCTCTCGTGGTGTCCTCCTCCACCCGGTTCGACGACCTGGTGGAGGAGCGCACCGCCTGGCTGGACACCGTCGCGGACTACCAGCCCGGCCAGTTCTACCTGCGCGAGCTGCCTGCGCTGGCCGCGGTGCTCGCCACCACGACCCCGGTGGACCTGCTGATCGTCGACGGCTACGTCGACCTGGACCCGGCCGGAGCCCCGGGCCTCGGCGCCCACGTCCACGAGGCGACCGGCCTGCCGGTGATCGGCGTCGCGAAGACCGAGTTCCACCGGGCGACCCACGCGGTGCCGGTCCTGCGCGGCACGGCGACGACGAAACCGCTGTTCGTGACGGCCGCAGGCTTCGACCTGGCCGACGCCGCCGCCCTGGTCACGGCGATGGCCGGGCCCTACCGCTTCCCGGACGCCCTCAAACGGGTCGACAGTTTGGCCCGTGCCCGCGACTGAGTCCATAGTGGGTGCGTGCCGAAAGGGTTGACCTACACCGACGCCGTCAAGCTGCTGGGCGGTTCCGGCCCCCTGATCACGATCGCCGACAACCTGCTCGGCGGCGCGCTCAGCGTGGCGACCGCGGGCGGCAGCGACGTCGCGCTCAGCCTCTTCGACGCCAAGGCCGAGGCGATCCGGCTCGGCCACCAGGTGGCCGCCAAACTCTCCGATTCAGTACGCGGCCTGGGCCGTTACGACCGCACCGTACGCCTGCAGGCCGCCCACGGCGTCCTCGTCGTCACCGCGTTCTTCGAGGCCCTCGACGTCTGTCTCACCGAAGCCGGACTGGGCTCCCCCGAGTTCACCCGCGACGAGCAGCTACGCCTGAGCGGCGTCGTCTCCTCGCCCGTGGCCGCCACCAACCTCGTCGGTTTCCTGAAGGACTCCCCGATTCCGGTGCCGGCGCCCGAGCGGGGCTACGACCAGTTGCTCGCCGAGCTGACGGCGTGGTTCGCCCTGACGAGGACGAAGGCCCAGGTGTTCCTCAACGGACTGGCCATCCTCGCCGACGCCGACGAGACCACCCAACGGACGGTGGCCCAGTCGCTGGAACGGGCGCCTGAGCGTGCCGCCGCGCGGTACGACGAGTCGGTGCGGCGGCTCGCGCTGGAGATCCCGGAGTTCGGGTTCTGGCTGCGCCAGCTGGAGGACCGGGCCACCGCGCGGGGCCTGGAAGCCCTCGAAGTCGCGTTGCACGAGACCACCTCGCAGCGCGGGCCGCAGCGGCAACGGGCGGCGCTCGCCACGGCGTACCGTGCGGTGCTGGACCGGCCGATCCTGGGCGGTGACGCGGGTGACGTACTCATTCCCAGCCTCGCCACGGCGTACATAGATCCGCGTTTCCGGGTGCGGCCCGCCGGGCCCGGAGCCCGGCCCGCCGAGGAGAGCTGGTGGGACACCGCCGATCCGCGTGGCGACTTCGCCGGGTTCCTGGCCACCTACCTGACCACCCCGCAGGCCGCCGAGGCGCCGATGGTCCTGCTCGGGCATCCCGGCGCGGGCAAGTCGTCGCTCACCCGGATCCTCGCCGCCCGCCTGCCCGCCGCCGACTACCTGGTCGTCCGGGTCGCCCTGCGTGATGTGCGCGCGGAAGCGGAGATCCAGGACCAGATCGAGCAGGCGTTGCGTACGACCATCGGCGAAACCGTCTCCTGGGCCGACCTCACCCGCGACGCCGACGGCGCGATGCCCGTCCTGCTGCTCGACGGCTTCGACGAGCTCCTCCAGGTCACCGGCATCCACCAGTCCGACTACCTCCACCGCGTCGCAGCCTTCCAGGAACGCGAGTCCACCCTGGGCCGCCCGGTAGCCGTCATGGTCACCAGCCGCGTCGCCGTGGCCGACCGCGCCCGCCTCCCCACCGGCGCCCTCGCCGTCCGCCTCGAAGCCTTCGACGACGCCCAGGTAGCCCGCTGGCTCGAAATCTGGAACAGCATCAACCCGGACCGCCGCCCGGTCCCCCTCGCCGCCCTGCACCGCTTCCCCGACCTCGCCGCCCAGCCCCTACTGCTGCTGATGCTCGCCCTCTACGACGCCAGCGGCCACCGGTTGCCGGACGAGGAAAACCTCGACACCGGCCAACTGTACGAACGCCTCCTCAGCGAATTCGCCCGCCGCGAGGTCCGCCGCCTCCACCCCGGCCTCGCCGAATCCCACCTGCCCGCCCTGATCGACGCCGAGCTCCTGCGCCTCTCGGTCGTCGCCTTCGCCATGTTCCACCGCCTCCGCCTCTGGGCCACCACGGAAGAACTCGACCGCGACCTCGCCGGCCTGGGCCTGCACCCCGCCACCCCGGCCCGCACCGAGGACTTCCGCACGCCGCTCACCGCCGGCCAGGAGATGGTCGGCCGCTTCTTCTTCATCCAGCGAGCCCAGGCCAGGCAGGACGACCGCACCCTGCAGACGTACGAATTCCTGCACGCCACCTTCGGCGAATATCTGATCGCCCGGCTCGTGGTCCAGGCGGTCCGCGATGCGGCCGCCCGCTCCCAGGCCCGCAGCCTGCACATAGGCCCGGCCAACGACGACGACCTGCTGCAGTCGCTGCTCGGCTTCACCCCGCTGACCACCCGCGCAACGATCCTGCCCTTCATCACCGAACTCCTGCGCCGGCCGGACCCCGCACAGACCCGGGAATGGCTGGTGGACCGCTTACGCACGGCGGTCACCCGCCCCCAGTACACCGAACGCCGCTACCAGCCCATCGACAAACGCATCGACCACTGGATGGCCACATATTCGTTCAACCTGATGCTCCTCACCCTGGCCTGCGGCGGCCCGCTCCCCGCATCCGAACTCTTCCAACACGCGAAAGACCCTGCCGCCTGGCTGCGCGACACCTCTCTGCAATGGCGAGCCGCCGTCCCCAGCGGCATCTGGCTGGACACCGTCGCCACCATCACCGTCTCCCGCGAATGGACCACGGACTCCCGCCGCGACCTCATCCTCAACCCCGGCGAGGAATGCGATGGGGGCATGCTCTGGTCCCACAACTTCGCCCCGGACAGTGAGGAAGCCGGATGGGCTCCCGGTGGCGTCTTCAGCGACTACTTCGAGCTGGCGCCGGCCCTGAACTCTATGCGGCTCAGCGGCGCCCTCTCCGACGACATGTTGCGCAGCGCCCTCGATCCGCTGCTGCGGCGGCTCCCGGACACCGTCCTGAGCGTCGTCATCCAGGGTCCGGGCGAGCTGGAACCGGTCGCCGCCAGCCTGATCCGGATGTTCCTGGCCTCAAGCCTCGCCGACGAGCCGGCTGCCCTGCTCACGGCCTACGAACGAGCTGTCCGCACGGTCGCCCGTTTCGGCTGGCGCGCCCCGGACCTCGAACCCGGCGACCGCGAACCGAACACCGAGGCGATCCTGCGCTCCCTGACCCGCGACGCCCACCGCCTGTCCCCGCCCGACGTGGTCCGGCTGGTGGACGGGATCATCAGGCACGGCTACGGCGACCCCGGCCTCGTCGTCGCATGCTTGGCCGGGCTGCCTGACGACACACCGGGGCTGGGAGACCTGCGCGACGCCTGAACTCTCTGACCCCGGCGGACGCTCAGATTCCGGTCATCGTCCTGAACCTGACAGCCACGATGCTCACAGTCAGTTACCTCGTCCAAAACCTATACCTTGAGGGTTATTCACAGGCGATCTTGCACAAGTGGCGTGCGATGACGGTGCTGATGGTTTCGGGGAAGGTTTTCAGGGGCCGGCCGTGACCAGAATTCCGGAATGTTTCAACGCGTACGTGTCGTGGCGCGCTCCGTTGATCGCGTCGGATATCCAGGCCAGGGTGCCGTCGAGCCGGTAGGCGACTTGAACACGGAGGCCTGTGTTCTGTCCCGGTCGAGGTCGACTGCGAGCGGTCTTCCACTTCCTGGCTACTGTGGATTCCAGGCCCCCACCGAGGGAGCCTCTCTGTCTCTGTCGTTCGGAGCACCGTCACAGTCTGACAATGGTCGCCACCATTTTCCAACCTACTGAATACTCACCATCTGCCATTCACGCTCCTATGATCTATCTCAACCCCGCAATGGCACGCCTCCCCCTTACGATCATGCGAATCCCTGAGAAGAATTAAGGGATGGAATACGCGCAGCTGGAAATTTTCACGGTAGTCGAATTGGCCTGGCTACGTGACCCCACGCGGCGCCGGAACTATTCCGCGGCAACCGAAGTGTTCCGCCGTGAGCACCGGGTCCGGCGCGCGTTCGGGAAAGCCTTGGGCCATACCGCCCGGCTGCGACGCGACTCTCCCGAGGCGCGGACGCCGGACGGCAACCTCGGGTGGATCGAGGCAGCACGTGCGTTGTTCCGTGCAGCGAACGCCACGCAGGCCGACGCTGACGCCGACGCCGAGCGTGACCGCAGGCGTGCCGCCGGTGACCTGTTCGACTGGACCCGTTTCATCAACCGCTGGCAGGTGAAGTACGCAGCCGCATGCTTGCCCACCAACACCTGACCCCGCTCGGGGCACCACCCCGATGACGCCACGCATACACACAAGAGAATCTTCTTCGAGCCTCACGCACAACGGCCGAAATCATCATCGACGGCCATGGGTGAGCCGTGCATTCAGGGAGGATTGTTCAGGACGGGGAGATCCGGCCGTCCACCTGCGGCGATCTGTAGCTCAAGGCAGGCCCCGAACAACCCTCCTAATAAGCTGAGGCATGATTACAGTGCGCTCGACAACCGGCGCTCACATTCATTGCGCCATTCAGGGATTCGGCGCAATAAAAGTGCACACCTGAACCCAAGTCGGATGACCTTCGGCCGGCTCCCACGAATGCAACACACGGCGTCACCGTCCACTGACGTGATCTCAGCAAGATTCGTTGAGGTAGCGGTATTCGAAATGGGTGAGGTGCAGCGCTGCCGCGATGACGTCGCCGATTTTGCGGGGGCTGATGGTGGTGTGCCGCAACGTTTTCCAACGTCCGACCAGGATGGCGAAGCCGCGTTCGCCTTGCCAGCGCAGGCCGCGTAGTAGCCGGTTGACGCTGCGGTTGGCGAGGGCGAGGGGTTTGCCGTCGGCGGGTTGCTTGACCGGGGTTTTGATGCCGTGGCCTGCGCCTTCGTAGCCGGAGTCGGCCAGGGTGGGCAGGTCGAGTTCGGCGGCAGCCCAGTTCAATGCGGCGGTGATATGAAGGTTCCGGGCGCAGGTCAGGTCATGCAAATGCCCGGGCATGGCCTCGGCGGTCCAGATCGGTAGGCCGTTCGGGAGCATGATTGCTTGGATGTTCGCGCCGAAGTCGTGGTGCTTTCCCGAGTACCAAGCATCGATGCTGTCGCCTTTGACGCTGGACACGGTTTCGGTGACCCGGTCGCAGTCGAAGAGTTTGCCGTCCAGGATGACGAACGCCCAGCCGTCGGCGGCGGCCCGCCGCAACGCCTCGTGCAAGTCGGGCCGGCGGGCGGCCAGAACCGCGATGCCTTCGGCAAGGTAACGGTAAGCGGTCGCCCGAGAG